>NZ_KE557311.1 GCF_000442275.2 Litoreibacter arenae DSM 19593
GACCGTTGGCCGGGCCGAAGGAATCGTCGGTGGCGAGGATCTCTGCGGTCGCGACCTCGACGGTGATCTCGGCGTCGCTGCAGTTGGCCGGGTTCAGGTCTTCGCAGATCTCGTAGCTGATCGTGTAGCTGCCTGCGGGCGTGTTCGCTGGCACCGAGACCGTCCCGGTCACCGGATCCAGCGCAGGCACCGGCGCGCCCGGCGTCAGCGGCGTGGCGGGGGTGAGCACCGCGGCGGTGATCTCGGCGGAATCGACCGCGACCCCGTTCAGCGTGTCATTGTCGAAGGCGTTGCCCACATCCGGATCGCCGGTCAGCCCGTTGGTCGGACCGAAGGAATCGTCGGTGGCGAGGATTTCTGCGGTCGCGACTACCACGGTGGCGGTTGCGGTTGCGCAATTTGTCGAAAATGCCGTCTCGCAAATTTCGTAGTTATAGGTGTAGGTGCCAGCGGTCGTACCCGGTGCAACCGTGATGGTGCCATCCGGGTTCATGGTAAGCGAACCCGCAGTCGGTGCGGGAGCGGTGCCCGGGGTCAGGGTTACATTGGTCTGTGTTGCCGGGCTACCGGCGAGTGTATCATTATCGAGCACCGAGCTTGTCGTCCCGCCGACAGAACCGATTATCGGGGGGGATGTATCGTCTATTGCAGCTATCAGGTCGATGATGAAAACCGGAAGCGGCGACAATGTGAAAAACATACGCGCGGATCGCGTCCCTTGGACATCGTCTTGAATAATTTGAAACGTCGTCGCGGGAGTATCGAGAACAAACCTCGCCTGATCGTCGGACGGATTATTTACCGAATCTCTCGCCAGAAAGTTGCCAACGCCACCGGAGGCAATAAGGCGGCCGACTTCATCGGCGAAGCCGGGTGGTGATGTGAGGCTGTATTGGCTCAGACCCGTGGTTGAACTCCATGTCCCCGGAACATTCGCCGCAAAACTGTCACGCGACGTGAATCCGTCCATGTCATCAATATCCGCGAACAGGACATCGCCCATTTCAAACCCGTTCGTTGTGAACGTCATGACGATTGAGCGGTCGCAGGCCGTCGTAAAGTTCACCGCAGCTTGACGGATGGATGCGAACATCGTGACCCGGCCAGCAGAGGTTATAGAGAAGCAGTTGGAGTTCGTCGGTTCGCCGGAGACTGTAATTGTGTTTCCGTTCCCATCGCCGAGGATCATCGTGTAAGAATTGGGAACCGACTGAACTGTGAAAGTTTCCTGACCCGCAGAAGCCATAAGTGGTGTGAGCAGAGCAACGACTACGGCCACGACACGCCATAGATTTTTTAGGTCCCGGAGCAATGTGCGCAAGACCTCTGAACAGGATCGGCGAAGAAATTTTCCCAGAGTTTGGACAAGAGATATGCCGCAATGCGTTGCCAAAAACCCGAAAAGGACAATTAGCCAGATAATCGACTGCACTGCGTCATGCATTTTGCCCGACATCATATTCTCCCGTATTATCCACGACGCACTCGGCCCGCTCAGCCAGTTTGATCGCAAGTATTTTTATTGGGAAGTCTGCTTGCCTCAGAGGCACTCTTGAAAATGAACTTTGAACTAACCGAAGTTTAAGACTTCTTTAACTTTTGAACATGTCGGTACGTCATTTCCAGCCTGGCTGTCTACACCCGGACTCACGAAAAGGTGACCCTACTGACCAATTGTATCCAATTTGCCATCTTACAAGACAAACTCGCCGCAGCGAAGGCGTTGGTTGGACCCAACCGCTCAAGTAAAACCGCCAGAGCGCAAGCAAAGCTGGCCAAGCTGGTAATTCCCGACAGGACTGTCCTGAGTACGCCAAGGCCATATCCGCGCCGCAAGAGAACAGGCGGCATTGATATTGATAATGTCCGACGGGCGCCATGAAGCCAGACCATCGGAGATTCCATTGGACTTCACTGCGCGCGATCATGTCCGGCCGTGGACCGGATGCGTCGGACTGGCCCGCATGTTTGATGCAGAACCACATCTGTAGGAGAAGGCGTCAGCCGCCTATCGCGACAGGGCTTGTAAGGGCAGAAAATCACCGCGCCTCAAAGGCTGGAGGTTCTGGACATCGTCCGGTAGCGGCGTGCCAAGCTTGGTGAGCCGTTCGCAACATTTGATGTCATCACGATGCCCTGTGCCGTAGTGCTCCCGTGGTTCACGTCGCTCCCGTTTCCCGACCGTATTGTTGTACAAAGCGTTTGCCCGCGGGGCCACGCAATTTATGCCGGCTGGATAAGCGCCACCACCGCGCTCGCTATGCCTGTCGGCCCGCCAGTGGAAGGTATTCCGGTGGGCATCCAACTTGCTTTCGATTTGGGGCGGAGGGCTCTGTTGCTACAATCGGGTCGAGAATACGCAAGTGCAGCACACCCGTGACGGGCAGACAAGCTGCGATCTGAAGGCGACAGCGCAGGTTTTTCTGCGGTGTATTCGGCTGAGGTGGCGGCGGAGTGCAACCGTTTGGCGGATACGCAATACGAGCGGGACCCACGCCACGCCCATCCTCCTGCGAAAGGCGACTTACGGCTCCTTAAGCCATGCATTGAGGCCTCTCAAATGGATCTGCGGCACCCGATACACGGCCCGGATGCCGAGTTGGTCGCACTGCCCGGTTGGCAATGGACGAAGGCGTACTTCGTTGACAACTAGGCGATAATGAAATCGTTCTCGTTGAGGCTGAGACCTGTCGACAGCGTCGCAAAGACAACACCCTCGGCGGTACCGGTTCCATCGCTGTCGAAGTGCAGATTGCCGGTCGCGCTGTCGTAGATGACACGTTGATCGGCAGTTTCTGCGAGGCCGGTTTCGTTTGACAGGAATTCGATTGCATCCAGATCTCCGGCCACCAGGCCGGCGAATACGCTGCTATCAAGCTGGATCGTGTCGTCGGCCGCGACAAAATCGGTAATACGGTCCACGTTGCCAGCGCCAAGTGTCGTGCTGAAAACGAATGTGTCTTCGCCAGCACCGCCACGCAGCACGTCATTACCGGCACCGCCGTCCAATATGTCGTTGCCATCGTAGCTATACAGGATGTTGCGCGCGTCGTTGCCAATAAGCACATCGTCAAAGTTAGTGGCGTAGACATTCTCGAACTCGGAGATGATGTCCCCTTCGGCGTCACCGCCTGAGGCCTGCTGAAAACCTGCTGCGTCTGCGTTCAGGTTGATCGACACGCCCGCATTTGACCCCGCATACTGCAGCAGGTCCGCGCCCGCACCGCCGGCAAGAGTGTCCGCACCCGTGCCGCCACGGATAACGTCGTTTCCGCCGCCGCCGCTGATGGTGTCGTCACCGTCAAGGCCATACAAGAAGTTACGCTCGTCGTTACCGGTCAGCGTGTCGTTGAACTCGGTGCCCGTGACGTTCTCGAAGCCAGTGATAATGTCGCCGGACGCGTCGCCAGAAGATACCTGCGCGATGCCGTCAAGGGACAGGTCCACGGTTACGCCCGTCTCAGAGCCTTCATATTGCAAATCATCGACCCCGGCACCGCCGATCAGTATGTCTGCCCCGGCGCCACCACGCACGACGTCGTTTCCAGCACCGCCGTTGATGACGTCATCGCCAGCAAAGCCGATGAGGTAATTCGCATTGTCATCGCCCGTCAGCGTGTCGCCGAAGTCTGAGCCATAGATGTTCTCGAACCCTGAAGCGATGTCCCCCTCTGCGTCGCCGCCAGAGGTTTGGTGGAAGCCCGCCGCGTCCAAGGTCAGATCAACGGTGACGCCGGACGTGGAGCCCAGATAGCGCAGCCAGTCTTCTCCGACCCCGCCTGTCACGGTGTCGGCACCCTCGCCGCCGCGGATCACATCGTCGCCTGCGCCGCCATCAATGACGTCGTCGCCGCCATAACCGAACAGGACGTTGTCTTCGGCATTGCCGATCAGAACATCAGCAAAGTCGGAGCCGTAGACGTTCTCAAACCCTGACACCGTGTCGCCATCTGCGTGCCCGCCGGAAGCCGCTTGCATACCTGCGCCAGCCGCGTTCAGGTCAACAGTCACACCCGCTGTGGACCCGACATATTGAAGCGTGTCCTCGCCTTCGCCACCGGTCAAAGTGTCGGCCCCTTCGCCACCACGCACAACATCATTGCCCGCTCCACCCTCGACGGTGTCGTCGCCAGCAAGGCCGTCAAGGTTATCGTCACCGGCAAGGCCCGAAATTGTGTCGTCTCCGGCACCACCTTCCAGCGTGTCGTCGCCTTCTGTCCCGACCACTTCACTGCCAGCATCTGGCTCTGCAACGTCTGGGATGTCAGCCTCAATCGTGGCAAGAGTCACAGTTTCATTTCCATACTGTGCGGTCATGCTGAATGCGGCTGTGCCTGCGTTCGGCGTATCCAGATCCGGGTCGAAACTGATCGCAGCGCTACTCTTCAAAAACTTGCCAAGATCCTTAACCGTGCCCGTGAACGTGATCGTGTTCGTGCCGAACCCGTCAACGTCTACATTCTGGCCAGCCTTGGCGGCAAAAGTTCCAGAGTCAGTCGCCAAAGTAATGGTGATGATTTCTTTTTTCGAGCCTTTGAATTTCAGCTTCATCGCGGAGAAATCAACAAACGCCCCCAACTCATCATCAACGGTTACGTGGGTTGGAGCATTTTGCACCGAGAGTCTCGCGTTGCTCGATTTAGATTTCTTCATGGTGTTCCACCTGGATCAAGTTGTAGAGACGTCGCCAATCCTAGTGAGTGCGAATGCCAGAAGACCCCCCAGTCTTTGTCATGCACACTCGTGGGCCAGCAGCAGCCTTTGAGTGATTCAATTATTAAGAGTCTTTTTAACCATTAATGCGGTCAATCGAGGGCTTGATCTGGGTATCAAAGCGACCGAAATGTGATCGAACTATGGCCGAAGATATTGGGACTGACATGATCATCTCCAGATGATCAGAAATATGTATAACTCATTGAAAATAATAATTTATTTCAATGGAAAGGAGAGTCCCACGCTATGTTCGCGCGGCCCGGAACATGGTCAACCCCGAGAAGATTGCCAGACAAATTACAAGGACCAAGGCAAGCGTGCCGGGTATCCTTGGGTAAACCGCGACTTGAGCGGTTCTTGGGGGTACGACAACCTGAAACAGGCTGCGGTTCAACGCCGCTTCCTGCACGGCGGCCGCTTGCGATTTCAAAGCGGTCTGTGCGGCCTCGCGCGCCAGTCCAAGCTCCAGAGTGGCCAGTTCATATTCCATCAGCAGTGAATTCAGTGATCCGGCCGACGTTCCGTCAGGCGCAACAAGGCGCGCCCGCTGGTCCGCAATCTGTTGCCGGACACGCGCTTCAAGCGCTGCGGTTTGCCGGGTTTGCTGGCTGTCCCCGATACCGGCGATCTGGGCTTTCTGCACTTCGCTGTTCAGCTTCATCGCTTCGGCTTCGAGATCTTTGATCGTCGTGTAGATGCTCTCGACGCGGTTTCTGGGGTCGACTTCCTGATACTCGATCTGCAAGGCAATCAGAGCCGCCTGCGCATCCGCCACCTGCTTCTCAGCGGCGATGCGCATGTTGGTGGCATGCTCCAGCCGCTGGTCGAAAACCTGCTGTCCCAAGGCAATAACCTGCTGTTCAGTATTGCGCAAAACCGCGTCGGAAATGACGATAGCCTGCGCATCATCCGGTGCGCGGACATACAAGGTCAGCAATCCGCTTTGGATATCGACCGACGATTCAACATAGCGGCTGAACTGCGAGCTTTTGCTGAGCGACAGGACAGGAACCGTTCTCAAGCGTTTCACAGGGTCGATGGCAGGCCCGCTGAATTCAGTGATCACACCCAATTCGGCTTCCAAAGCGTCCATCAAGGCCTGACTTTGAACGTAGGAATGAGCGCGAAAAACTTCCGACAGATTGGAGGGACCTTGAACCCCGCCAAGCAGTCCGGACCGCGATGCATTTCCCGATTCCGTGGATTTGGTGATCGCAATAACAGAACGCGCTTCGTAAAGCGGGGTCGCCACGACCAGAAGATAGAACAGGGTGACCATAATCGGCGCGATTACGATTGCGCAAAACAACGGCCAGTTCCCTAAGTTAATTGGCGGTTTCGATGTCCTGACAGGCTCCACCACCGCCTCAGGTTGAGGCTGAGGCGTGACCGACGAAAGCAGAGTAACAGCAGCCGAGGTCTGATCCTGTTTCACAGTTTTTGCTGCCTGCTTCATATCGGCCTGCTTTTGCTGGATGCGCTTGGCTTTGTCGGCCTCGGCAATGCGGGCACGCTCCGCGCGCCATGCTTTGATCCGCTCGTCCTCGGAGGCGTCGGTCGGTTTGGAATTAGACATGCTGACACCTTTCTTCCAACTCGAGGGACGTCAGTTTTGACAATTCAAGCGCCTCTTGCGCCACGCCAAGATTGTCGCAATCTACCAGTCGCTTGTTGATCAAAACAAGGAATCTGTCGCAATAGGCGTTCAGTTGGCGTGCGTTGCGTGACAAAAACACCAACCCGCCAGTCTCAAGCCGTTCGGCCAAAATCGTATCGCATGCGATGCGATCCGCAGGTTCGCCAACGGTTATGGTCTCGTCCGCGATCCATGTTGCCGGGCCTTCGATGGACAGGGAGCACGCGTAAGCCAGCAGGCTGCGTTGGGTCGGGGACAGGTCCTGCATCACCTTGCGGGGGCCATGGTCGATCCCGAAGACGTCGCGACAAAATGCCGTGACAGCGGCAGGCGAAGTGCCAACCAGACGCGCGAAATTGTTGATGTTTTCCAACACGGTAAGGTTCGGGTGCAGAAAGCCTGCAAACCCGATGGGCCAGCTTACGCGACCTGCATGCATGACCTTTCCGCGATCAGGCTGGTCAATGCCCGCAAGCAACCGTGCCAAGGACGACTTCCCCGAGCCGGGGGCCGCAAGAATGCCAACCCGCTCACCAGAGCCAAAGACCGCATTCACATCCTGAACAATAGGTTCACGGTTGCGAAATCCCGGTTTCAGCAGGCTGACATTTTCCAGTTTGATCATAGCCGGCCACGCATGATGCGCCTCCGTGTTGCAAAGATCTCCAGCGGAACCGACGCCAAGAAAAAGAACGCGCCAACTGCAATCGGGTACCATACCGACGCAATCGGCGAGGTGTAGCCAAGGAAGTAGGACTGGCGCACCAGTTCGGTGATGTGAAGAAACGGGCTATACCAAAGCAGGTTTTGCAGTTCTTGCGAAAGGTCGGTTGCCGTGTAGAAAATGCCGGACAACCAGAAAAGCGGCCGCAGGATCAAAGGCACCGCCCGTGCAAACGCGTCGCTCAACAGACCGGCGGCGGCAACGAACCGACCGACACCGCACCCGATGCCCCATGCCAAGGTCAGGCCGAAAAGGACGCCGGGCATTGACGTTGGCAGAGCACTGCCAAACAGCACAGTTATAGCGCCGAAAATCAGCACCGCCGTGGTGAGCATGTTGAACGCTTCCAGCAGCATAGTTGCCGACATGATGTCACTGTTCGATACAGGGCGCAGATACCGCATGTAGCGGTTTGCCGTCAGCGTCCGGCTTAGCGCGGTCACGGTTTGCCGGAAGATCAGATAGGGCAGAATGCCCGTCGCGATGAATATCTCGGCCCGAACGTGAATTGGCGGCGTGCGTTGCAGAAACCAGAAAAGCGCCACGATCAGCCCAATCCATACCACCGGCGTGATATAGGCCCACAGGTACCCCAGCTTGCCGCCGGAAAAGCGCGTTTTGCGCTCACGTTCCACCAAAACCGCGATCCGGGTGAGCGCGTTTGGAGGGGGGATATGTTGGGCTGCGATCATGACCTACACTTGATAATAGTCGCGGTACCACGCAACGAACTGGCGAATGCCGTCCTTCGTCGTGGTGTTGGGGCGGTAGCCCGTCAGGCGCTCCAGAAGGTCGGTGTTGGCCCAAGTGCCCGGGACATCGCCTTTCTGCATTTCCATCATGTTCTTCTTGATAGGCTGGCCAAGCGCGTCTTCGATCTCGGAGATAAACTCCATCAGCGGCACACAGGTGCCGTTGCCGATATTCATGGTTCGGAACGGCGCGACCGGGCTCAGGCTGTCGCCTGCTACAGCTTCGGCACCAGAGTTCGGCATCGGGGGCACCGCATTAATCAGCAACCGGATGGAGTGCACCAGATCGTCCACAAAGGTGAAATCCCGTGCCATTTCGCCGTGGTTGTAGACGTCAATCGCTTCGTCAGCGAGCGCCGCACGGACGAACTTGAACAGCGCCAGATCGGGGCGACCATAGGGTCCATAGACGGTGAAAAACCGGAACATGGTCGTGGGGATGTGCCACAGGTGAGAATACGAATGCGCCATGCCCTCATTCGCTTTCTTGGTCGCGGCATAAAGCGTGAGCGGCAACTCCGTCTTCTGGGTTTCCTCAAACGGCATCTGCGTGTTGCCGCCGTAAACCGAGGACGTCGAGGCCATCAGCAAATGGTCCACGCCGGTCTCGCGTGCGGCTTCCATCAGGTTGAACGTGCCCGTCAGGTTGGTGTCGATATAGGCGCGGGGGTTCTCAAGGCTATACCGAACGCCTGCTTGCGCCGCGAGATGCACGATGACGTCCGGCTTGGCCTCTGCCACCACCTTCGACAAAAACGCGTGGTCCTCCAACATGCCGATATGGGCGCGGAAGTTCGGGTTTTTCTCCAGCATCTTGTGGCGCGATTTCTTCAGCTCCACGTCGTAATAGTCGGTCAATCCGTCAAAGCCGACCACGGCAAAGCCCTCGTCCAACAGGTGTCGGGCAAGGTGAAAGCCAATAAAGCCGGCGGTGCCGGTTACGAAAACGGTTCTCATTCGGTGTCCAGTCTTGGTGTATTGAAAAGCTCGATCGTGCGCCCGAGAATTGTTTCGACAGAAAAGCGGTCGCCGGATTGCGTCATCGCCGCAGCACCAAGTTTCGCAAGCTCGTCTTCATCGGCCAGCAGCCGTTCAAGCGTTTCATCAAGTTCGGCTTCCGGCAGAGTTGTTGCTGTTGACAGAATATGACCTGTAACGCCATCGAAAACCACTTCGTGGGTACCACCAGCCGGGGTCGCCAACACGGGTGTTCCGGCCAGTTGAGCCTCGATCAGGACGTTAGGAAGACCCTCCATCTCGGCCAGATGAACCAGCAGGTCGGCGCGATGCATATAGAAGCCGACATTGCTACGAATGCCCGCAAGGAAGATCCGGTTCGAAAGCCCCAACTCTTCGATCAGTGCGGCACATTCCCCATGAAGGGCACCACCCCCGAGCATCACAAAGCGCGTGTCGTCACGCTGCGCAATCGAACGGGCAGCGGCCTTGATCCAGTCAATCGGTCGCTTGTTTTGGTCAAACCGGAACACGCCCAACACCGTCTTTGTGCACCCCTCTGATGCGTCCAGAACTTCCGACCAATATGCGTGATCCGTGTCGTCGCCATCTGGCAGCACCGCCGGTGTAGCATTTGGAACGACGATCACTGCGCCCGCGTCCAGTGACAGCCACTCTTCATATGCCGTCGCGGCCTTTTGGCTGTTGGCAGTGAAGGTGACATGAGGCAGCTGCGCAAGGGCTGCGTAAAGCACGGGCAACTCGTCGCGGAACAGGTTTGGCCTCAGGTTCGGTGGAAGTCCACGGAAGGATGTGACGATCCGCGGGACGCCAGCCAGAACGGCGGCAATTGCGGATTGAACGATGCCGCCGTCCTGCCACAGATAGGCGACGTCGGTTTGGTCCTCGCGGAACATGGAATAGAGCTGACAGGTGTGGCGCAACACATCGGGGGCCAGCAGTTCGAGAAGCTCTTTCACGTCGTCGGAAAGTCCCTCCAATGCCGCGACCGGCACCTCGGGCATTTCAGACAGAACGCGGGTTTCTACGCCGGTCTCGTTCAACAGCGGGCGGTAAAAGTCTGCGCCGCTGGATGCGGTCGCGTGCTTCACCCATACTTTAGGCGCCAGGCCAAGCGGCTGGCCTGCGTCGTGGCGGGTCTGAAAGGCGCACGCCATGCGGGTCATTTGCCGCTCTGCCCCGCCGGTGCCAAGCTGTCCGGTAAAGAAGACGACGTTCTCGCATTTGGTGAGTGCACGAGGCGCGTCGGCCTTCGCGATGATCTTGGCAATTCCGTCGTTGGAATTGGCAAGGTTGTTCTTGCTCAGGGTCCTTGCGTGACGGCTGACCGACCCCAGCAGTTCCTGCGAGGCCTTGCCCATGCTGTCTTGGCCATGGACATTTGCGGCGAGTTTTGCGGCCTCGATGAAGCGGGACTGCTCTTTGAGCAGCTTGATATACATCATCCGGATCGGGCGATCATCGGAGTGAAGCACCAGAAGGCACGACATGATTTCGTCGATTTCGTCCCACGCCTTCAACTCGGCCAGTGCGGGAATTGCCTTGTTCGCCTGCGTCAGGCTGTGCCAGCATTCCGGGAACATCTGGGCAATCAATTCAATGCCAGCCGCGACATTCTGTTCGCGGCGATACCACCGCATCAGCATCCGCAACGAGGTCAGGTCGTCGGGGTACAGGTTGCACAGGTCGCTCCAGATGCCGCGCATGCCTTTTTCGCTGCGCTGCTTTTCAAGCAGCAGCCCGCAAGCAATCGCGATGTCGTGGTCGGCGCGGTACCCTTTCAGGATCGGTTCCAGCTTTTCATAGACCTGCTTCGCCTTTTCCGGACAGGTAATGGCACGACTCACCTCGAAGACCTCTCCCGAGAACTCTTTCGGAAGGGCTGGCGCATCGGCGGCAAAATTCAGGACCTCTGACAGGGGTTGCATCGCTTACGCCCCGGCCAAGTTCGATTGCAGAACGGCCTGAGCCTCGGATTTCAAGGCTTCCGTTTTCGGACAGGCGAGGCCGATGACGGTTCGCGCAAACTCAGCAGCTTCCGACTGGTGTTGCGCTTTGGCGGCCGCGCGCATCAACAGGACCCAGACGTTGATCTTCTCTGGCAGATAGGCAGCGGCCGACTTTCCAAGTTGCAACGCCGCGCCATATTCACCGCGCGCAAACCGCAGCCGTGCGCGCCACAGATCAAGCTCCGGCAGTTCTTGGGAAAGTGCGGATGCTTCAATGGCAAGCGCGTCCAATTGGTCGATGTCGCCATCCTTGCCCGCAGCACGAATGAGAAGCACTAGCGCCTTGCGAATATCCTGCATCGCTACACGCGAACGTTGGTGACGCGGGGCGGCATACAAAACGGCATGCAGTCCGTGGATGCGGTCCAGACGCTCCTCAAACTCCAGCACAGTTGTGGCCCAGCGATCGAGGACAGACACCAAAGCCGGATCGGTGATGCGGTCCGTGCCCTGATGCTCGCGCCAAGCGGCAAGAACCTCGGCTGCGTATCCGATGCCACGTGTGTCGGTAAGGTAGCTTACAATCTCCTCGGCCTCTTCAGGCGTCGTTTCGGGGGAAACGGCGTCAGTGAAGACAGAATTGTTCAGTTCAAGAAGCTGAACACGAATGACAGGCGCGAGGCCCGACAAGAACGGCAAACGTTGATGCGGCTCCAACTCCGCCAAAACGTCCATTTTCTCAGAGACAGCCAGCTCCGCGAGAGCCGCGCAGGCGCGGCTATGACCTAAGCGCGTCGCAGCAAGATAGAAGGCAAAGCCCGTCTCCGTGTCACCGGACGCCGCCGCCATTTCGCCCACCCGCATAAGCAGGCGGACAGGCATCTTCAGGGGCGCTGCCAGCTTCAGAGCCTCCTTGAACAGCCCGATCTCGCACGCCTCCAAAACCAGAGCGTCGCGGTCTTCGTCATTCAAAGCGTCGCTGGCAATGCCTACAATCCTGGCCCTGAAATCCTCGGCAGCCTGCTCTTGTGCTTGCAATACGTCACCCAGTAACGCGTCGACATTTGCGCCATTGCTCTGCAAATCCCGCAGGCGCGTGATCGCTTGAGCATATCGGCCATTGTCACATGCGGCGGCAATCTGGGCGGGCAGATGCAAATCCAGTGCTCTGGCTGCACCGTCCCGAACGGACCTATCCGTTTTGGGGGCGATGACGTTGCCCATCCACTGGTCCATGATCCCGCGTGCGAACGCGTCGGTGAAATGCGCAAGGCCGGCGCTTTCGTCTTCGATGGCGGCGGACTGTCCGAATTCGGCCATCAGGTCGGTCGGATTGTAGAACCTGCACCCGGCCTCAGAGACCTCTTCCGAGACCATTTCGATAAAGCGCGACCGCGACCCGATGGTGCGCCCGTCTTCTTTGCATGCGTCGACATGCGACACGAACAGCACGTCAGGCAGCAGTTCAGTCAAGGCCCTGACATCGCGTTGCAGGCTCTCACGCGTCACGAATTGCAGGCGCATCTTGCCCAGCATCCGGGCCTCCGCCTGTTGCTGTGACGTCGCCGCCCAGTGTTGATCCAAAAACGCGAGTTGCTGGGCTGTGTCACCTGCTTCGGCAAGCGCCCAGAAGGACTGCGCCCGAGCCGTGTCCGCAAAGAACTCGGTGAAAGTTGCATTCAAGTAGTTCAGCTGGATGGACACACCGTCGATGGTCACTTCCTTGGCAGAAGCAAGCTCGACGACATAGAGATCGGATACGGCATGGGTATTCGCGGTCATGGCGTTCAGGTCGTGCGCACGCGAAACGAGCGGCCATACCTCTTGCGGAATAGTTACCTCGCCCTGCATGAAGCGTGCCATCTGCACCGCTTCGGCTGGCGAATGGCAATAGCCGTAGCACCGGTTCATATTCAGGTTGAACCCGTGGACGGATTGACCGTTACGCAATGGCGTCGTGATACGGCACGATCCTATTGGTGTAATTGTAAACATTTGCGCGAGCCCCTTTCGCGAGTTTGTTAAGTGTTACAGCGACCAGTAACGCAGCGCCTTTGCCTCGTTAGAGTTGCGGTAGACACCTTTAACGTCGACCAGAATTCCGTCCGTCTTGATCTTTTGCAGGAACGCCGGGTCGATCAGATAATCGGCATGCGGTGTCGCCAGCACCATCGCGTCCAGATCCGACATCTCGTCGGCAGTACAAAGCTCGAAACCGGCGGCAACCGCAGCATCCGGCGTGCAATGCGGATCATGCACCATCGGCGTGATGCCGAACCCGCGCAACGCATCGACAACTTCCAAAGACTTGGAGTTCCGGATGTCCGGCACGTTCTCTTTGAAAGTGATGCCGCAAACGCCGACGCGCATTTGGCGAATGTCACCGCCCTTTTTGATCAGCATCCGCAACGTGGTATCTGCCACGTGGCGGACCATCCCGTCATTGGTGCGACGTCCGGCCAGAATGACCTGCGGGTGATGGCCAACCTTCTCGGCCAGTGTGGCAAGATAATACGGATCAACACCGATGCAGTGTCCGCCAACCAGACCGGGTGTGAACTTCAGGAAGTTCCACTTGGTGCCGGCGGCCTCGATAACCTCATTGGTGCTGATGCCGACCTTGTCGCAAATCTGGGACATTTCGTTCATCAACGCGATGTTGATGTCGCGCTGCGTGTTCTCCAGAACTTTGGACGCCTCGGCCACCTTGATCGTTGGCGCGACATGCAAGCCAGCCTTGATGACGGTGCCGTAGACCGCTTTGACACGCTCAAGAGTTGCCGGGCTGTCGCCTGACACAACCTTGATTGTGTTTTCGACGGTGTTGATCTTGTCGCCGGGGTTGATCCGCTCCGGGCTATAGCCCAGACCAAAGTCCTCGCCAGCCTTCAGGCCCGACAGCTTTTCCAGAATTGGCGCGCAGAAGTCTTCCGTAACGCCGGGATAAACCGTGGATTCGAAAACGACCACATCACCCGCTGTCAGATTGGGTCCGATCATGTCACATGCCGATTGTAGCGGCGACAAATCAGGCTGGTGCGCGTCATTGATCGGCGTTGGAACTGTCACAATGTAGAAAGATGCGGCGGCAAGGCTAGATGCGTCGGTGCTCGCGACGAGGCCGGAGCCTTGTACGACATCCTTGCTCAGCTCATTGGTTGCGTCATAGCCGTTGTTGATCTCAGCGACGCGTTGTTTGGAAATGTCGAAACCTGCAACGTTTCGAAACTGTTCAGCAAGGCAGACAGCAAGGGGCAACCCCACGTAGCCAAGTCCGACAACCGCGACATTCTCAAAAGTCGCCTTTTCCTTAACGTTGTCCAATACGAACCGAATCGGGGTCTTAACCCTTTCAGTTCTTTTTACATTCAGCGCAGTATTAAGCATCACGTTCACAATCCAGGCCCCTTCCAGCACGTCCTTGGATCGAAACTACATTTCAATTATGGCTCAAATTTGCGCCAAATTAGGTAGATGTGAGAAGAGCGGACACATCAGTGCCATATGGACCTCGCCACGCAAGCCCCAAGCATAGAGACCGGCATGCTCCTTTTGCGGCGCATTCCGGATCAGCGCGGCCAGCCGCGAAGCGCACGAAAACGCAGGCGTCACCGCCAAGCTGCACCAAGGCGCGCGCCGTTTCGAGGGCACGGCTGCATTAACCTGTCGTGAAGATGTTGGCACGACCGAGAATTCAGCCGTGCCAATCTTTTGGTTTCTATTCAGGAAAAGCCAAATTCCTGATCCTGATCCCGTCAGGCCAGCTTGGCTGCGACCTCAACGAGGCGGCGCGCCTGATGACCGATGGCGGATTTCACCTCGTCAGTGAATTCTTCGCCTTGGGTGTGGCTGTAGCCGTAGGGGTTGCCGCCAGTTTTGAAGATAACCTGATCGGTGTAGCCAGGTGCGACTACGATACCGCCCCAGTGCATGGCCGTAGCGTAGAACGAGCTCAGCGTTGTCTCCTGCCCGCCATGGGCGTTTTGGGCAGAGGTCATTGCCGAGATCGGCTTGTTGGCAAGGCCACCCTTGGCCCAGACACCACCGAGCGTGTCGATGAACGCACGCATCTGGCTGGCCATCACGCCGAAACGGGTGCCCGCGGAGATGAGATAGGCGTTGGCCCATTCCATATCTTCGGCGGTTGCCTCGGGAACATCGGCGGTGGCTTCTGCGTGGGCTTTCCATGCATCCTGGCTGTTGACCGCAGCGTCGGGCGCAGTTTCGCGCGCCTTAAGCAAGCGGACTTCAGCGCCTGCTGCCTTTGCGGCTTCTGCTGCGATAGTGGCCATCTGGTGATTGGTCCCGTAGCTGGAATAATAAACGATAGCGAGTTTGACGGTCATGATTTTTCTCCTGTCAGTTAGGTTGGTGAGTAAGTGTTGTGTGCAGAGGCGTTGTCCGGACCCCCGCCCGTGCGGCGGTCAGCTTGTTTCGGTTTAAGATACTTGCGTCCTTTGCTTCAGCCATTGATTTCTTATGGCGTCGATACTCCACGGTCCGGGGCCCGCAAAGACAAGGTACAAACATATGAAGCAATAGAGTATCGCCGCATCGCCCCCATTGACCGAGGGGAAGAAGCTATCCGGTGCATGCCCGATGAAATAGGCCGCTGCCATTAGTCCCGACAGTACAAAGGCCACAGGCCGGGTGAACAGACCGGCGACCAAAAAGGCACCACCGACCAGTTCCAAAACGCCAGCAGTCCACGACAAAGTGAACGGGTCGGGCGAACGGTTGTCCGGAAAACCAAGGATCTTGTCGGTTCCGTGCGAGAACAGGATCAGGGCGGCCACAATCCGCAATACGCTGAGCATGCGTGGGGTCCAGACAGTTTCGAGTTCGCGGGTATTCATTTTGAATTTCTTTCCTTCATCAGGGTCTTGTAGGCTTCGGACGCATCGACGTGATGGTCGGCTCGCTCAGACTTGGACCGATTGACTTGACATAGAGATCGCTACTTTCTTGCGCGTTTGGCGCCATGGAAGCGACAGGGCGCATACTTTCCGATTTTCTGTAAGCATACCGTACTCCTTCCTGAATGATCTCGGTTCGCTTTAGTTATAGACTATGCGACCATTAAGAAAAACGGATATAATCTTGCATTCACTATTGTGCATTTTGCAATAGTTTTACCGCAAGTGACAGGGAGCCTGGTCGTAGCTTTCCAACCAAGGAGCAGTGGAGTGTTCACGCTCGACCATTCATGGCTGAATGAGTCTCAATCGTCGAAACTCAGTTCAGGCACTTCGCGCAAATGCGCCTCGAAGAAATCTGTGAACGTCGCCACCAAAGGTGGCAAAACCTCATATGGCGGATAAAAAAGTGTGAGCCACAGCGGAGCGACGGACCAGTCATTTAGAACGGTCTTGACCTCCCCTGCCGCGATGCCATCCTTGATGATGAAATCCGGCAGCAAAGTCATGCCATTGCCTGATTTGGCCAGAGAATACAGAAAATCACCGTTGTTCGACAGGATGGCAGACCCTGCCGTGATTTGACGTTTTGCACCGTCCTTGCGAAGCGCCCAAACCTCTGGCTGTCCCGTCGCAGAATATGACATGCAAAAGGCCGGGTNAGTCATTTAGAACGGTCTTGACCTCCCCTGCCGCGATGCCATCCTTGATGATGAAATCCGGCAGCAAAGTCATGCCATTGCCTGATTTGGCCAGAGAATACAGAAAATCACCGTTGTTCGACAGGATGGCAGACCCTGCCGTGATTTGACGTTTTGCACCGTCCTTGCGAAGCGCCCAAACCTCTGGCTGTCCCGTCGCAGAATATGACATGCAAAAGGCCGGGTCGAGGTCGTCGGGACCTTCAGGTGCCGGCGTGCGCTCGAATAGACTGGGGGCCGCAACGATCTGGCGCGGAACCTCGCATACTTTTCGCCAGATCGTCGATTTGTCTGACGGCGGACCCGATACCCGGATGGCCAGATCGCAATTCTCCTCGACGATATCCACAAACGCATCCGTCAATGTAACATCAAGCGAGATATTCGGATAGGCAAGATGAAACCGGTCAATCAGCGCGGGCAACAAACGCAGGCCCAATGACATCGGCGCGTTGATGGAAAGCCGCCCACGGTCCGGGCGTGCAGCGCGCGTGATTTCGTCCGTGACGCGTTCAAACTCTTCAACGACCGGCCTAAACCGCGCCGCAACGATGGCACCAGCGCTGGTCAGCGCCACCTGCCGCGTTGTGCGTACCAAAAGCTGCTGACCCAGTTCTTCTTCGAGTTTTGCAACAATCCGCGTCACAGAAGCGGGGGTCATGTGAAGGCTGCGCGCCGCCGCCGCAAAGCTGCTAAGCTCCGCAACCTTCAGAAAGACGCGAACGGGTTTGATATCGTGCATTTGCCATTATTGCTTTATTAGCAATAGTAAATGCAATCACCTTTCTATTCTGCGCAATGAGGTGTTGCCCTATCTTCAATTCAACGAAAGATTGAAGATCTGAAAGGCAATACCATGATCAAAGACATCAAAGGTCTGCACCACGTCACCTCCATGGCGGGCGATGCCGCAGAAAACAACGCATTCTTCACCGACACACTCGGCCTGCGCCGGGTCAAGAAAACCGTGAATTTCGACGCTCCCGAAGTCTACCACCTCTATTACGGCGACGAAATCGGCACGCCCGGCTCCGTCATGACTTATTTCCCGTTTGGCAACATGCCCAAGGGGCGTCGTGGCACGGGCGAGGTTGGCACCACCGAGTTTGCCGTTCCCAAAGGCGCGCTGCCGTTCTGGAAAGAGCGGCTTGGCAATTACGGCGTGACCGGCCTGAAAGAGAACAGCTTTCTGGGCGAGAACCGCCTGCAATTTGACGGCCCCGATGGCGACGGCTTTGCGCTTGTTGAAAGCGAAGCCCGCGACCGCAGCCCTTGGACCGGAACAGATGTACCACAAGATGCGGGCATTCTGGGTTTCCACGGCGCACGTTTCACCTTGCGTGATGCAGCGGCCACCGGCGAATTGCTGAGCTTCATGGGCTACCAAAAAGACGAAACCGCTGGTGACGTCACCCGCTACCGCATTGAAGGTGGCAACGCCGCCGACACAATCGACCTCGAAGAACTGTCCGGTGCAAAAACCGCTGGTCAGGGCGCTGGTTCGGTTCACCACATCGCATTCGCGGTAGAGAACCGTGCCAAGCAGTTGGAAGTCCGCAAGGCGCTGATGGATACTGGCTATCAGGTCACGCCGGTGATCGACCGTGACTACTTCTGGGCGATCTATTTCCGCACCCCCGGCGGCATCCTGTTCGAGGTGGCCACCAACGAGCCGGGCTTTGACCGCGACGAAGATACCAAACACCTTGGCGAGGCCTTGAAACTGCCTGACCGCTACGAGCCCCACCGCGCCCAAATCGAGGGGCTGCTGCCCCCGCTGAATTCGTAAAGGAGACGTCAGATGTCGACGGATACCTATCACGCATTGATCAAAGCGCCCGTCAAGGGCGCGCCGGTCATCTTTGCCTTTCACGGCACGGGCGGCAACGAGCACCAGTTCTTCGACCTTGCGCAGCAAATGTTGCCGGACGCGGGCGTGGTCTCGCCGCGCGGTGACGTGTCCGAGCACGGGGCCGCACGGTTTTTCCGCCGCACCGGCGAGGGCGTCTATGACATGGACGACCTTGCCAAGCGGACCGAAGCGATGGCGGACTTCATCAAGGCCCATGCCGCATCGGCCCCTTCGTCGCCGGTCTACGGCTTCGGCTATTCAAACGGCGCGAACATTCTCGCGTCTGTCGTGATGAAACACCCGGACCTGTTCGACCGCGTCGGCCTGCTGCACCCGTTGATCCCTTGGGAGCCGAAGGCGGCCCCTGCCCTGACGGGCAAGCGCGTGCTGATCACCGCTGGTCGGCGCGACCCGATCTGCCCGTGGCCCGAAAGCCAGCGGCTCATTGATTGGTTTGGGGCGCAAGGTGCCGACGTCGCAACCGAGGTCCACGAGGGTGGCCACGAGCTGCAGCAGCAAGAAGTGTCTGCACTGCATAGTTTTCTGACAGCCACTTAGCCGAACTCTAGCCGAAGGAGGCGAACAATGATTACGATCCATCAAAAAGCCGTCCGAGGGCATACCCAAGCGGGCTGGCTTAACAGCTATCATACGTTTTCGTTCGGCACGTTTCAGGACCCCAACCGGATGGGATTCGGAAACCTGCGCGTGTTGAACGACGACACGATCATCCCCGGATCAGGCTTTGCGGCGCATGGCCATGAAAGCATGGACATTCTGACTTATGTCACCAAAGGCCAGCTGCGCCACGAAGACGATCAGGGCAATGTCTCGCTTATCTCGGCGGGTCAGGCACAGTTGATGTCGGCAGGTGAAGGCGTCACCCATTCCGAGCGCAATGCGTCGGATAAGGACACCGCGCAGTTATTGCAAATCTGGTTGATCCCCGATGAAGCCGGCGGGACACCTACCTATGCACAAAAGGCTGTCCCTCAAGACGGTGATGTTCTTCTGGCTGGTCCAGCGGGCACGGACGCACTCTTGCAGCTCAAGTCTGACACGACCGTCCAGCTGATACGCGCAGGCGAAGGCAGTTCAACGCCTCTCGATGATCCGAATACCTTGCGCTTTGTCCATTTGGTCGACGGTCTGGCCTTTGCCGAAGGTGAACGCCTGAGCGCCGGAGACGGGCTTCAAATTCCGGCAGGCGAGACGACCGCGCTGGACTGGGCAACCGATGGCGAGGCGCTGCTGTTCACGATGCCAACCCAAAAACGAAACCGCTAGAAAGGAAAATCCTATGTCTAAACTTGACGTCCTGACGCCCGAAAACAGCCAACTGATCTTTATCGACCAGCAGCCGCAGATGGCCTTTGGCGTGCAATCCATAGACCGTCAGGTGCTAAAAAATAACACCGTGGGTCTGGCCAAAGCAGGCAGGATTTTCAACATCCCGACGGTGATTACCACGGTCGAGACGGAAAGTTTCTCGGGTCATACCTTCCCCGAACTGCTGGACGTCTTCGACGACGCGCCCCTGCTGGAGCGGACCTCGATGAATTCCTGGGACGACCAGAAAGTGCGCGATGCGCTGGCCGAGGGGGCCAAGGACGGGCGCAAGAAGATCGTGGTCTCCGGCCTGTGGACCGAGGTGTGCAACCTGACCTTCGCGCTGTCATGCATGCGTGACACCGACTACGAGATTTACATGGTTGCCGATGCCTCCGGCGGCACCTCTGTCGAAGCGCATAAATACGCGATGGACCGCATGGTGCAGGCGGGCGTCGTCCCCGTCACGTGGCAGCAGGTCTTGCTGGAATGGCAGCGCGACTGGGCCAAGCGGGACACCTATGACGCGGTGATGGACCTCGTCCGCGAACACTCCGGTGCCTACGGTATGGGCGTCGATTACGCCTATACGATGGTTCACAAGGCAGCCCGCCGTGGCAAGCACAAGGGTCTGGTGCAGGCACCTATTCCCGCACTTTAAACACGATACCTGCCGGGCCCATTGCCCGGCAGGCCCTTTTGCTTTGCCAGTCACCACTACCGGGAGATACCTCCATGACCGTCGCCGACCTCGTTTTGACCAACGCCAGGATCACCACGCTTGATCCTGATCACCCTGAAGCCACAGCTATCGCGATGGCGGACGGCAAAATCCTTGCCACCGGGTCAGACGCCGACATCATGCGCAGATACGGCGACGCGAAAAAGGTCATCGACCTTAACAGGCGCCGGGTGATCCCCGGCCTCAACGACAGCCACACCCATGTGATCCGTGGCGGCCTGAGCTACAACATGGAGTTGCGGTGGGAAAACGTGCCCTCCGTGGCCGATGCGCTGGCCATGCTGCGCAGGCAAGCGGCCAACACCCCTTCGCCGCAATGGGTCCGTGTGGTGGGCGGCTGGTCCGAGTTCCAGTTTGCCGAGCGCCGCATGCCGACGCTGGACGAAATCAACGACGCCGCCCCCGACACGCCTGTTTTCATCCTGCACCTTTACGCGCGTGCCATGCTGAACCGTGCTGCGCTAAAAGTGCTGGGCATCGACAGGGACACCCCCAATCCCCCCGGCGGCGAGATCGAGCGCGACGCGAAGGGCAACCCGACTGGTATGTTGATCGCGAAACCGTCTGCGCTGATCCTGTATTCCACATTGGCGCAGGGGCCGAAGCTGCCCATCGAGGACCAGATCAATTCCACCCGTCACTTCATGCGCGAATTGAACCGCCTTGGCGTCACCTCCGTCATTGATGCGGGCGGCGGCGGGCAGAATTACCCCGAAGACTACGATGTCGTGCAAAAACTCAACGACGAGGGCAAGCTGACGCTGCGCATTGCCTATAACCTGTTTGCGCAAAATGCCGGATCGGAACTGTCAGACTACGAACGTTGGATCGGCATGACCGAACCGGGTGCCGGTGACGCAATGCTGCGCATGAACGGCGCAGGCGAGAACCTCGCCTGGTCTGCGGCGGATTTCGAGAATTTCCTTGAGCCGCGGCCCGAGCCCGCGCCTGTGATGGAAGAGGAGCTTGAGAAGATCGTCGAATTGCTGGCCACGAATGAATGGCCTTTCCGCATCCACGCGACCTATGACGAGACCATCGACCGCTTCCTGACTGTGTTCGAGCGGGTGAACGGCAAGACGCCGTTCAAGACACGGTTCATAATCGACCATGCCGAAACGATCAGCCCGCGCAACATCGAGCGGATCAAAGCCCTTGGTGGCGGCATCGCGACCCAGCACCGGATGGCGTTTCAAGGCGAGTATTTCGTCGACCGCTACGGCGCGCAAGC
The DNA here is from genome assembly GCF_000442275.2 of Litoreibacter arenae DSM 19593. Taxonomy (GTDB): domain Bacteria; phylum Pseudomonadota; class Alphaproteobacteria; order Rhodobacterales; family Rhodobacteraceae; genus Litoreibacter; species Litoreibacter arenae. The sequence continues at coordinate 21,527 of NZ_KE557311.1, forward strand.
CGCCGAGGCCACCCCGCCTATGCGGGAGATGTTGAAGAACGGCCTGCCTGTTGGTGGCGGCACCGACGCCACCCGTGTGGCGAGCTATGACCCTTGGGTTGCGCTGCACTGGCTGACGACGGGCAAAACCGTGGGTGGCCTGACCCTTTACGGCGAAGATAACCACCTGACCCGCGAAGAAGCACTGGCGATCTGGACGACCGGGTCCGCGTGGTTTTCGGGCGAGCAGGATGTGAAAGGCATGCTCAAGCCCGGCATGTACGCCGATCTGGCCGTTCTGTCAGACGATTTGATGTCTGTGCCTGACAACCGCATCCGCTCCATCACCTCGGTGATGACGGTGGTTGACGGGCGCGTGGTCTACGCGGAAGCGGAGTTTGCCGATCACAGCCCGTCCTTGCCCCCAGCCAGCCCCGACTGGTCGGTCAACGCGACCTTCGCCAGCCCCGGCATGCGCGCCGCACCGCTGTCGCCAGCATCGACAGACATGCGCGCCTGCCATGACGGCTGCGCGTCTGGCTGCGGGATGCACGGCCACGACCATGGCATCGCTTGGGCGAACCCGATTCCCGTGCGCGACAAGAGTGCGTTCTGGGGTGCCCTGGGCTGTTCGTGTTTTGCCGTTTAACCAAGGAGGAAAATTTAATGTCTGACCTGAAAATCACATTTGCCGAAACCGAACTGAAGGGCCGCTACCGCGCCACTTTGGACGGAATTGATGGGGCCGGAGAGCTGATCATCAAGAAAGTATCGCCGACGCTGATCATCGCCGATCACACCGAAGTTCCTGAAACTATGGGCGGACGCGGCGTGGCCCGCGCGCTTGTCGATCGTTTGATTGCGGATGCCCGCGAAAAGGGTCAGCGCATCGTGCCATTCTGCCCCTATGTCCGCGCGTTCGCGAAGAAACATCCGGAGGATGTGGCCGATGTCATCCAGTGGTAAAACCGAGGCGGTCGGCGCGTTCTCTCCGTTCGCGCACACCGCTTTCGCGCTTTTGTGGACCGCGACGCTGATCTCGAACATCGGGACGTGGATGCATGATGTCGGCGCGGGCTGGCTGATGACCACGCTTGATCCGACCCCCGCCGTGGTGACGCTGGTTCAAGCCTCGACCACATTGCCGGTCTTTCTGTTCGCACTGCTGGCTGGCACGCTTGCGGACAGGTTCGACAAGCGGCGCATGTTGATTGTCATCAACCTCTGTCTCACGGTCGTGGTTTTCGTGCTGGCCCTTCTTGTGTGGCAAGAGCTTATGACGCCCGTTCTGCTGATCCTGTTCACGCTGGCGATCGGCACGGGAGCGGCCTTCATGGCGCCGGCCTGGCAAGCGATTGTGCCCAGCCTTGTGCCGCGCGAGAAACTCAAACCCGCGATTGCCCTGAACTCGATGGGTATCAATATCAGCCGCGCCATCGGCCCCGCCGTAGCAGGTGTGCTGATCGCCAGCATCGGGCTCGCGGCCCCTTTCGCGCTGAATGCAGCGAGCCACCTTGTCATTCTTGCGGCGCTGTTCCTGTGGCGACCAACGGACCTACCCGCAAAGAAGAGCCACGGCAGCCTTCTGTCGGAAATGGGCACGGGCCTGCGCCATGTGCGCCATAACCCTGCGATGTTGGCCACCGCCGTTCGCGCCTTGGCGTTCTTTTTGTTTGCCTCCGCCTATTGGTCCCTTCTGCCATTGATTGCGCGCAACGCCGAAGGCGGCGGGTCGGAGCTATACGGCATCTTGATGGCCCTCATCGGCACCGGAGCCGTCGTCGGGGCCTTGCTGCTGCCGCGTCTGTCCAAACGGTTTGACGCGGATATGACCGTGCGCATTGGCACCGCTGGGACAATGGCTGCGCTGCTGGCGATGGCCTTGTCGAGCGCACCCGTCGCCCTGATGGCCGCCGCCTTTGTCGGTGGTCTGTCATGGATAGCTGTTTTGACCTCGTTCAACGTCTCGGCCCAGACCGCATTGCCAAACTGGGTACGCGCCCGAGGCCTTGCGGTGTTCTTGATGGTGTTTTTCGGGTCCATGTCGCTTGGCTCTGTCGTCTGGGGGCAAATTGCCACGATCTTGTCGATCAGGGCCGCATTGGTAATCGCCGCCGCTGGATTGTTGTTCGGCATGCTGGTCACCCGCAAATTTGCGGTGGGCCAAGGCGAAAAGATGGATCTGGACCCTGCCTCTGCCTGGCCCGTGGCCCCCTCCCTCAATGACGGGCAAAGCGACGACCACGCGGCGATGGTGACTGTCGAATACAATATCGACCCAGCCGATGCCGACACTTTCACAGGTCTTGTGAGAGAATTTTCAAAGGAACGGATGCGCGATGGTGCCACGCGGTGGGATATCACGCAAAGTGTCGAGGCACCTGATACTTGGATCGAAGTGTTCCACCTGCCAAGCTGGGCGGAGCATCTGGAGCAGCATGAGCGTGCGACGAAATCCGACATCGACCTGCAACAGAAGATCAAAGAACTCGACCGTCATGGTGAAGGACCCGTGGTGCGACACTACCTCAAGCCCGAGTAACCGCATTGCTCTTACCTGCGGCCCATACTTACCTCTAGGAGATATCAATTGAGCTGGAACCCGACCCAAAACCCCGAATGCCCTGAATCGGACACCAACAGCATTGAAACGCTGATTATCCCCCGCGCCCGCGATCTGGGCGGGTTCGAGGTGCGCCGCGCCCTGCCTTCGCCCAAGCGGCAGATGGTCGGGCCGTTCATTTTCTTCGACCAGATGGGCCCCGCCGAATTCATCAACGAGGGCGGGATCGACGTGCGGCCACACCCCCATATTGGCCTCGGCACCGTCACCTATTTGTATGACGGCGAGTTCGAGCACCGCGACAGCCTTGGCACACATCAGATGATCTATCCCGGCGAGGTGAACTGGATGACGGCCGGTCGCGGCGTCACCCATTCGGAGCGGACCAGCGAGGAGACCCGCGCGGGGCGCAGCAAGCTGTTCGGCATTCAGACATGGATTGCCCTGCCCGAAGACCGCGAAGAGATGGAGCCCGAGTTCGAGCACCACAAGGAAGCCGCCCTGCCCGTCATTACAGACACTGGCATGACGGCCCGGCTGATCCTCGGCAATGCTTATGGCGAGACCAGCCCCGTCACCATGCAATCCGAGACGTTCTATCTGGATGTCGTGCTGGAGGCCGGCGCGTCCTTCCCCCTGCCCGACAACCACGAGGATCGCGGCGTCTACGTGACCGAAGGCAGCATCGAAGTTGCTGGCGACGTCTTTGAGGCAGGCCGCATGATGGTCTTCCGCCCCGGCGACAAGATGACCCTCAAGGCAGGGCCACAGGGCGCACGTCTGATGGCGCTAGGCGGGGCGACGCTGAACGAAAAACGCTATATCTGGTGGAACTTCGTGTCGTCGTCCAAGGACCGGATCGAGCAGGCAAAAGAAGACTGGAACGCGGCCGACTGGGCAAATGGGCCGTTCAAACTGCCCCCCGGCGATGATGCCGAATTCATCGAGATCGACCCTGCTATGAATAGAACGAAACCCAAGGAATGGACGTAACTACGTCTGGTCTGATCTGATGCAAGAGTCCCGGCCGTTTGGCCGGGACGGAACTCTCAACTCCATATGCGATGGGGCGTATCCCCCTAATGAAACCGATATTTCTGCCCGCATACGTCGCATTCCACGGCTGATCTTCTATTTACGCTCTTAGCAAATTTCACGACTTTCAGGCCTCGCTTCTAGGCTCTGAATATTCCGGTAGATTATGGATTGTGGCGTTCACACGAGCAGATCAGTCGGCAAGTTAAAATCCTCATATCTGCGCTTACGGCTCTTGGTTTGGCGCCAGTGATTCGCTGCCGGGCTTTAGGGCGCATTCAAGGAAAATTCTCAGCTTGCAATCTTTGCAAATGTCATCGTCAGCGGCTGCGACGGCGGCCGCAATAGCCTCGGCTTTGTTGTTGTGAAGATTACTGGCTCCAAGCTCGTCGAAGACATGCAATCGCCTCAGGATGGTTAAACTGGGGGCATTCGTTGTGAAGATATGAAAATCAGCCCCCGCCTTTCGGGCCCGCCTGATTTCTTTCAGCAAAAGCCCTGCTCCGGACAGGTCGATTTTCCACAGACCCTTCAGCCCCATGAGCTTGGTCTTGGGGACCCGGTTTCCACCCTCGACCCTGCGGAACTGTTGCTCCACATTTTCGACTGATGCGAAGAACAAGGGGCCGTCCACCCGTATGACGGAGATTTGCGGGCATTCGGGCAGGTTATACCTTGCCGCATTTTTGAACACCCGCCTGCCATTCACGTCCGTCGGTGCCCCAACCGCGACGATCGGATGCGCGCTGTCATACAGAAACACGCAAAGCGACGTGATCACACCAACAACGATTGCCAAATCCAACTCGGTAAAGATGCCGGTTAGAAAGGTCGCCGCCAGGATCGCGGTTTCGCTTTTGTTGGATGTCAGGACGTGGCGGATCTCTGCGAAATTGATCAGGCGGTAGGATACGAACAGGATAACCCCGGCCATGGCAGGGACCGGAACGAACTCGAGGTATGGTGCCAAGACCCAAAGCAGGATCACCAGAAACCCTGCCGCAAAGATTGTCGAGATCGGCGTCTGCGCGCCCGCATCCGCGTTCAAGCCGGAGCGCGTGAACGAGCCGGAGCCTGCATAGCATTGGAAAAAGGAGCCAACGGCATTGGACAAGCCCTGCCCGACCATCTCCTGGCTGGAGTCGTAGGGTTCATCTCGGCGCAGCGCAAAAGATCGACCGATAGAGATTGCCTCAAGCAGGCCGACAAAGGCCACTGTTGCGGCGGCGGGCAGAAGCTCTGCGATCAGGCCGAAAGACAGGTTGGGTGCGCCAATGGTCGGGACAATCGACTGAAGCGGGGCAAACATCGCCACGCCTTTATCAGATGCACCCAAAAGATAGGCCACGCCGGACCCAATCACGAGAGCGATGATATAAGATGGAACCTTCTTGCTGACCTGTGACAGCGCCACAAGAGAGAGGATCGTGACGCCTGAAATGATCAGCGCCGTTATGTTGACCTGACCGAATTTCTCCGCGACATGGATCAACCGCTCGAAAACACCACCGCCGTCCCCGCGTTCAATCCCCAATGCGCCCCCGATCTGGCTGGCCGCAATCAAAAGGGCCGCGGCCGCCGTAAAGCCGATCAGCACGGAATGGGAAATGAACGAGATCAGGCCGCCCATTTTGAAAATACCGGCAATGATCTGGATCGTCCCGACCATGAATGTCAGGGTCAACACCATGGCAATGTATGTCTGGCTGCCGGGGGCTGCGAATTGCGACATGGAGGCAAAAATGACCGCCGAAATCGCAGTGGTGGGGCCGGACACCATTATCATGGACGAGCCCCAGATCCCCGCGATCAACGCCACGAACACGGCGGTAAACAGCCCGAATTCCGGTGGCAGCCCGGCGATGATGGCAAACGCCACCCCTTGCGGCAAAACGATAGCCGCGTTGGTCAAGCCCGCGATTGCGTCAGCCTTCAGGGTGCCTGTGGTGACCTGTCGAAACCACGGGCGGACCGGGTTTAGCGAGGACAGCAGTGCGATCAGTCGATGGTGCATTCGAAAATCCTGAGCGCTCGCGGTTGGTTTAGGTGTCTGGCGGCGTATCCCTGACAGGGTTACTCTTTTTGCTCTGACCCGGACGCTGCAAGCGCTGTCCGAAACTCCTCCTCGGTGGCGAATCCGATCACCACACCGGCTTTCGCCTCACTTAGATCAACCCCGCGGGCTTCAATCTGGGCATCTGACATTGTCGTGCGCTGGCTGGTGCGGCGGCTCCATTGGAACAGCAGGTCTTCCAGCCGACGACACTCGCTTGCGTAGTCGGGATTGCCCCCCAGATCGTTGAGTTCATCGGGGTCGGCGTCAAGGTCGAACAGCATCGGGCGGAACCCTTCGGAAAAGATATATTTCCAGCGCCCATCAAACAGCATTGTCAGCTTTGCATCTGCAACGTCGACACCCAAACGGCGACGCGCCTGCCGGAATGAGTAGTCATATTCCGAGATGACGAAATCCTTAATGGTCTCGCGCTCGCCATGCAGTAGCGGCAAAAGTGAGCGTCCCTCAATGATGTGACCGACTTGGGCGCCGTCGAAGTAATCCAGAATTGTCGGCACCACATCAATCGCCTCGACCAGAGATGTCGATACTGTTCCGCGCGTGGGGTCGGCCTCTTTGCTCGGGTCGACGACGATCAGCGGAATACGGGACGACGGGTCATGGAAAAGCTCCTTTTCTCCCAGCCAGTGATCCCCCAGATAGTCGCCGTGGTCCGAGGTGAACACGATCATTGTGCTGTCGGTCAGACCTTGGGCATCAAGGAATTTCATCAACTCGCCCATCTGGTCGTCGATCTGCTTGATCAGACCCATATAGGCGCCGATAACTTTCGTGCGGGTCGTTTCGTTCGTGAAGGCCTTCGACACACGTTCCTCCATGAACGCGCCGAATACCGGATGGGGATCTTCGCGCTCCGCTTCACTGCGCACGACAGGCAGATGCGTCTCAGGGGGGTACATATCGTGGTAGGGCGCGGGCACAATGTAGGGCCAGTGCGGCTTGATATAACTCAGATGAAGACACCAAGGGCTGTCACCGGATTCCCGGATAAAATCCATCGCCCGGCGCGTGATATAGGGCGTTTCGCTGTCCTCGTCCGGTGCGCGCGCGGCGATGTCGGAGTTGTCCAGAAACCACCCGCTGAGGATGTTTCCGTCGTCGTCCTCGCCGCTATTGGCCACACTGTCCCAAGGGTTTTCATCCTCCCAGCCGCGCTCCTTCATATAGTCGTCGTAATTCTTGTTGCGCTTGCCGTAGTTGGAATTCGGATGCAGCCCGTCATCACGCTCATAGGGCTCAAAGCCGCATTCCGACACCAGCGCGCCGATCTGGCTGTCTGGCGCCAGCCCGAGGCGTTTCATGCCCTCCACGTCAGCCGCCATATGGGTTTTGCCGCAAAGTGCCGTGCGAACCCCCAGCGGGCGCAAGTGATCGCCCAGCGTCATTTCGCCAACTTTCAGGGGAACATTGTTCCAGGTCGAGCCGTGCGAACTGACATAGCGCCCGGTATAAAACGACATCCGCGACGGGCCGCAGATCGTTGACTGAACATATGCGCGGTCAAAACGAACGCCGCGTTTTGCAAGTGCATCTATGTTGGGGGTGTGCAAATCAGGATGACCCGCGCAGGACAGATAGTCCCAACGGAGTTGATCGCACATTATGAAAAGCACATTCTTCGACATCGTGGTCCCTGATATTATGTTCGTGACCGGCGGTCGGGGCCTGATGAGCCCCGACCAAACCCTTTAGCCTTTGGCAACGTCGGGTATGTCGACACCAAGCTCGGTCAGGGCGCGCAGGGAACCCGGGTGCAGCGGCATGTCGATATCCTTGACCGCCGTTTCAGGAGAGATCGCCCGCAACCAAGGCGAGCTTTCGCCAGCCTCTTCAACGCCCGCATAGAACGCCTTTGTCATCTGGTAGATCATGTCTTCGTCGGCAGCCTCGTTGCACACGATGCCGACGGTAACGCCCAATGTGGTAACGTCGCTCTCGTTGAGCTGATTGTCGCCGTAAACGCCCGCGGGCAAGGTGGCAGCACTGAAGCCCGGACGTCCCACCAGTTTTTGCACAGCTTCTGTTTCAAGCTTGTCTGCCGGAATTCCCAAGAAACGGATCTGGTTCGTCACCGCAATTTGCGTCAGTGCCGGGCTTGGGGCGTTCGTGGGATTGCAATAAACGTCCAGATTGCCGTCCTGGAAAGCCGCCGCTGCGGCGTCCCAACCCAGACCGACAGCTTCGTAGTCGGTGCCCTCCTCAAGACCGGCCACAGCTTTGAACAGCCGCTGCATCGTCGCATAAGCCGCGCCGCCGGGGGGGCCGAGGAAGACGCGTTTGCCCTTGATCTCATCCATTGATGTGATGCCGGACGATCCGTAGACTGCGATGTGGTAGACGCCCATCGGGAAGTTCAGCACGGTCCGAAGTTTCGTAACCAGCTCTGGTGCCTGCTTGATCTTTTCGTACATGGCCGCCTGATCGCGCATCAACGCGTGAATGGCAGGTGACGACATGCAGAAATCGCTTTTCCCCATCGCCACCTCAAGAACGTGGCGCGTTGCAGCACCCGTCGCGTTCAGCTGGATCTCGTAGTCCGGCAACGTCCGGTTGATGATATTTGCGAAGGTCGTCATTACAAGATTCGGGCTGGTGCCCGGGCCAAGCGTCGACATACGCAGCAGCTCTTTGGCGAATGCCATTCTCGGCAGCGCGGTAAGGGCAGCAGCCCCGACCGTGGTCGCGAGAAGCCCACGGCGTGTTAGGTTCGTGTCAGTCATGAAAAAAATCCTCCTCTGGATCATGAATTTTCTGGGATCAGGAAATTTCCAAACCTGACCATTGAGAAAAGCGCGATGGTGCCGGCGACAGCGATCCACGAAACCCACGGTCCGAAGAACAAAAGGGCCATCGCAAGGGCAAGCCCAATCGGGGCATAGCGCGCTTTTCCTTTAGCGGGGTAGCAGGCCCGCGAGATCAGCAGCACTGCAAGGGTTACAAACACGATGGACTGCGCCGAATCCAACAGGTCATAGCCCGTGCCCAAAAGCATTGCGGGTTGGTAGATGAACGCGAACGGGATCACAAAACCCGGCAAGGCCAGACGGGAGGCCTCGACCGCGGTTCGCATCGCGCCAGCCCCCGCGATAGGCGCCGCCGCAAAAGCCGCGAGCGCGACCGGCGGCGTGACCGCTGACAGAACGCCGAAATACAGAACGAACATATGGGTGTGAATGATCGGCACGCCCAGTTTCTGCAACGCCGGTCCCATCACGAGAACGATGATAAGATAGGCTGGCACCGTCGGCATACCCATGCCCAACAACAGGCAGGCAAGGGCCATAAGCAGCAACGACACCACCAACTGCCCCTCGGCATAGCTGGCAACAAGCGACGCGAACCGCAATCCAACGCCGGTCAGGTTCAGGATGCCGATGATGATGCCCACAGAGCCAACAATCACCACCAGTTGAGCCGAAATCATTCCGGCTGAGCGGACGAATTTTAACCACGAGGGTATGCTGCTCAACAAATCTGGCCTCAACGCAAAGCCTAGAACCGCGGCAAAGGCGACGCCGATGAAGCCGGAATAAGCAGGTGAGGACCCCCCAACCATTGCGACGACGATTGCCGTCAACGAAAGCATGAACACGATAATCTGCGCGACCTCGCGCCACGCGAAACTCAGCTTTGGCTGCTCGGATGTGTCAAGGTCCATGTCCCGTGCGGCGCTGGAAATCGACATGAACAACCCGGCATAATAAAGAATTGCGGGAATTGTCGCGGCAGCGCAGATCGTCAGATAGGGCTGGCCCGTGACGTCTGCCATGATGAAGGCCACCGCCCCCATGATCGGCGGCGTGATCTGTCCCCCGCTAGACGCGGCGGCTTCTACCGCTCCTGCGAAATGCGACTTGAACCCCCGCTTCTTGATCAGCGGGATCGTGATAACACCCGTTCCGACCACGTTGGCAACCGCGCTTCCTGAGATCGTGCCGAACAATCCGCTTGCGACCGTGGCCGCGGCGGCAGGGCCGGACCGCACGCGACCGGTGGCAGCCAGCGCGAGTTTGACCAGCACCAGGTCAATTGTCAGAAGCTCCAGAACAGCGCCGAAGATGATGAAGATGAGAATGGTCGACACAACCGTTGCCATGGGTCGACCGAACACACCATCGAAGGAAAACCACAGGACTTGAACCAATTCTTCCGAGGTCATTCCGGCATGACGCATAAACCCGGGCGCAAGATGCCCGAATGCGCCATAAATCAGAACGACGGCCGCGACCACTGCCATGACCATCCCGACCGACCGGCGCGTCAACTCGATCACCGCGATCAACCCGAGCAGACCCAGCCAGATATCCGCGGAAGTCAGGAAATAGAGCCCTGTCTCGATCTCGGACGCCGCCCGGAAATACTGGTAAACCGCGACGCTCAGGCAGGCCGCGGTGACCAAAGCAAGAAGCCGTCCTATCAGGCCTTCGTCTCGTTCTATTTGCGTCAGCAGGATCAGCAAACCACTGACCAACAGCATCCCGACACGAAGGTAGGATTCACTGAACACACCAAAAACAGAGACGTAAAAAACCACGACGATGATCAAACTAGCCAACGCTAGGATCAACCCGCTAACGGATGAGGAAAGCCTATTCGGCATGGTGTTCTCCCATTTCAACGCTTTTTAGTGGCTCTAGAATCGGTACATTCCGCCACATCGCATCTTTTTTTTTATGCTAGACATTGATCGGTTTCTGGTCGATTTTTTATTTCACCAGGTGGAACAAAGATGGCCAAGTTAAATCGCTCAGTCGAGCGCAGCATAAAAATTTTGGAGGCCATTTCGGGTAATGGTCTGGGTTCATTAGCCTTTTTGGCAGAGCGCACAGGCCTGCCCAAAGCCACCATCTCGCGGATTTGTGCAACGCTGGTCAGCCAAAGATGGCTGTCCCAGAGCCGTAGCGATGGCAGATACCGGATCGGCCCCGGCTTCCCGCGCCTAGGCGGCGAGCCAGATTCGGTCGGTGCCCTGATTGAAGCCGCCAAGCTAGAGATCGTGGACCTGTCGGAACGCACCGGCCTTGGAGTGGATCTGGCAGCCTCAATCGGCAACGGGCGCGTGGAAATCGTCGACACAACGCGGCAATTCTCCCAACACGGTATTTTTCCCGACTGTATCGGGTATCGCCCCTCCCCGTTTCGATCCGCCTTGGGAAGCGCCTTTCTCGGTGCGCTGGAGGCGAAAGACATCGCCAGATTTTCAGCCGATTTATCCCGGCATACCAGCGGGAAGGATCGGGAGGCGGCATTGAGCTTCCCGCAGAAACTTAGGGATATGCGAATAAATGGCTATGCCGCACGGGAGGCGGGGTATTGGGGGCGTGCGGTCGACTATGGCGGGATTCCCCGCGCGATCGGCGTTGCTATTCGGGCAGATAGTCGGGTCGTCGGTGCCATAAATCTGGTGTGGCTTGCCGAACGGTCTAGCGTGGAAGCCGTAGCTGACGCGCATCTTGAACGGCTCAGCCTTGCCGCCAAGACAATCGGGGACAACCTGGCGGCGGGCGGCGAAGGCCTTACCTCACCAACGTAATGAACAGCCGCGCACCGACGGGCTGTTCAGCAACTATGCCCCGTTAGACCCAGGGAAGGACCTCGCCTTTTCCCTGCTCTCGTAGATGTGGGTGCGTGCGTCGGGGAATACCTCGCCCAATTTCATCCGCATGAAAGCCGAGCCGGAGTAGCGCGAGACGTTTCGGTAAAAGCGTTCTGTCAGGCCGTCCACCATCTTGGCCCAGTCGCTGACAAGCGCCTCGTCAATGCGAAAACCATCGTAATTGACGACGACATTGACCGGTTTGCCATATGCGACACAGGCTTCTGCCACCAGACGTTCAACAAGTTTGACCTCGTCGAGCGTGCGGATGCGCATCTTTTCGAAGTTGAGGAACAACTGGCCCAGATTGGGGTCAATCGCGATGCGGTCCGGCAGATCAAGATGCAAAAGATCAATGCGCAAGTCCATCTCTCCATTGCGGAAGATGCGGGCGTCCATGAGGGTGACCTCATTCACAATCGGGCGCACATCCATGAGGCCCAGAATATCACGATCAAGGTCGATCCCGGGGGCGATTTCTTTCAACTCCAAGCCGTTCGTTGTGAGCTCGAACACGCACCGCTCGGTCACATAAAGAACCGGTTGCCCCAGCCGTGCGGCGCGCGCCCCCGAGAACGAGATCTGCTCCACATGGTCAAGGAACTTGCGCGCCCGCCCCTCTTGGCGGATCTCGACCCCGTCGTCGCCAATATGCACATCCAGACCCTGCGCCGTGAAGGTGCCTGCGAACACCACCGCGCGGGCGTTCTGGCTGATGTTGATAAATCCGCCCGCCCCCGCAAGCCGGGTCCCGAACCGCGACACGTTCACGTTGCCCACCGCATCCGCCTGCGCGAGGCCAAGGCAGGCCATATCAAGGCCACCGCCATCATAGAAATCAAACTGGTTGTTCTGCGGGATCACCGCGTCTGTATTGACCGCCGCGCCAAAATCCAGCCCAGAGGCAGGTTGCCCGCCAATCACACCCGGCTCCGCCGTCAGGGTCAGGTGCTCCAACAGGCCTTCTTCAGCCGCGACCGAGGCGACCCCTTCGGGCATCCCGATGCCCAGATTGACCACGCCGTTGACCGGCAACTCGAACGCACAGCGACGGGCGATCACCTTGCGGGCATCCAGCGGCAAGGCAGGGATTTCGCCCGACGGCGGGCGGATGCGGTTGGTGAAGGCTTGGCTAAAGGCCGTGCTGTAGGTTTGCAGGTGGTTTTCAGGTTTCGAGACGACGATGGCATCCACAAGGATACCCGGAATATGGACGTCCCGCGCGGGCAAGGACCCCGCCCGCGCCACGCGTTCGACCTGAACGATGACCACGCCGCCCGCATTATGGACGGCCATGGCCTGCGCAAGGTTGTCGATGGTCAGGGCCTCCCGCTCCATCGTGACATTGCCCGTCTCGTCTGCGGTGGTGCCGCGCAGCAGCGCCACGGTCAGGTTATGCGAGGGATAGAACAGGATTTCTTCGCCGCCGATCTCCATCAGCTCGACCTGAGGGTCCGTAGAGATGGAGTTGACCGCCCCCCCGCCCTGTCGCGGGTCAACAAAGGTCTCCAGACCCACCTTCGACAGCATCCCCGGCTTGCCCGCTGCGATATCGCGGTACAGTTGGCTGATCACACCTTGGGGCAGGTTCCAGCCCTCGATCTTACCCTCGGTGGCCAGCTTCGCGACTTTAGGGATCAGACCCCAATGGCCGCCAACCACGCGCTTCAGCAACCCCTCATGCCCCAGCCGGTTCAAGCCTCGATCTTTGCCGTCGCCTTGCCCTGCGGCAAACACCAGTGACAGGTCGCGCGGATGATCCGTTTCCAGAAATCGGGTCTCAATGGCGGCCAACAGCTCATCCGGCACACCGATCCCGACAAAACCGGACGTCGTAACCGTATCGCCATCCTTGACCAAGGCGGCAGCTTCGGCGGCGGAAACGACCTTGCCAGCCCTCATGCTGCGGTCCCGCTGATGTTCAGGACTACGTTTGCGCCTGCTTGCGCAAACCCGCGCGACTGCCCCAGCCCAATGCCAGAGGTCGAACCGGTGATCACTGCCGTTTTACCAGTCGGGTCAGTCATGAATCCGTTTCCTCAAGTTGTGAACATTCCACGTGCTGCTGCGCGCGGGGTCGTGTTGATGTCGCTTCACCCAAGCAGATCATCACGGGCCTCGATATCCATGGGCGGACGATTCGCAGCTTCAGGGTGCTTGTCCAATTCATCGTGCAGACGCTCCATCAAGACGTATAGCTGGTGCCTGTCGACCTCTGAAAACCCGCCCAAGATGTTTTCCTCAAACGAGCGGGCCTCTCGGGTGATGCCCTTCAGCACGTCAAACCCCGCCTCGGTCAATTCGATTTCAACCAAGCGCTGATCTTGCACGCTTGCTGTTTTGGCGACCAGTCCGGTGTCCTCCAGCTTGGACACGGCCCGACTGACCGTAGGCTTTTCAAAATTCACGCATTTGTGGATTTCGCGTACCGACATCTTTTCGCGTCGCGCCACATGCACAAGCACCCTCCATTCGGGGATCGAAAGACCGTAGCGGTCACCGTAAACTTTCGAAAGCAGCTTACTGATACGGGACGACAGAATGGCAAGCTGATAAGGCAGAAAATATGATAAGTTGAAATCGTCGGATTTCATGGCGGCACAAGCTCCGAATTTTTCGTTTCACAAGAAATGATATTGACATTATCGCTTCGTGCAAGGAGAAACGTTCCCAATGAAACGATTTCGCTTACCTTACGGCAGGCGACAGCACACAGCAATTGGCCCGCAACATATGGTCCGGGTCGATCCAAAGCAGGAGAATCATCCATGGCCAAAGCATTCGCATCTCAAGGAGACATGGGTGAGAAGAACATCAGCTTTACAGAGGTCGGCGAAGGACTTTGGGCCTTTACCGCCGAAGGTGATCCCAACAGCGGTGTAATCATTGGCGACGATTCCGTGATGATCGTAGAAGCGCAGGCCACCCCACGGCTTGCAAACAAGGTGATCGAAAAGGTGCGCGAGATCACCGACAAGCCGATCAGCCACGTGGTTTTGACCCACTACCACGCCGTGCGTGTGCTGGGCGCGTCGGCTTTCGATGCGGACCAGATCATCATGGGCGACACCGCCCGCGCCATGGTCGTGGAGCGTGGTCAGGAAGACTGGGACAGCGAGTTTCAACGCTTCCCGCGCCTGTTCGAAGGCCACGAAAGCATCCCCGGCCTGACATGGCCGACCACCACATTCAGCGACAGCATGACCGTCTATCTGGGCAACCGCCGCGTCGATCTGATGCATCTGGGCCGCGCACATACCGCAGGTGACATTGTCATTCACGTCCCCGACGAGAACGTCATGTTTACCGGCGATATCGTGGAATACCATTCCGCCTGCTATTGCGGCGATGGCCATTTCGGCGACTGGGGCCATACGCTCGACAACATCGCATCCTTCGATGTGGACGCGATTGCGCCGGGGCGCGGTGACGCGCTGGTCGGCAAAGACATGGTCAACGCGGCGCTGGAAAACACACGGGATTTCGTCGAAAGCACCTATTTTCCGGCCGCGCGTGTCGCCGCCAAAGGCGGCAGCCTGAAAGACGCATGGGACGCGGTGCGCGAAGTCTGCGATCCGAAATTCAAGGACTATGCGATCTACGAGCATTGCCTGCCCTTCAACGTGGCCCGCGCCTATGACGAAGCGCGCGGCATCGACACGCCACGCATCTGGACGGCGCAGCGCGATCTGGAGATGTGGGATGCATTGCAGGGCTAAAACGCCCCAAGGGAGGATGCACAATTATGTTCGACGACAGGTATACTCTGGCCTTCAAGGCCTACCCTTATGAGCGCTCGTCCGATCAGGATCAGGAGGCCCCAGTACGTCACCCCGTCGTGATTATGGGGGGCGGTCCGGTGGGCATCGCCACAGCCCTTGATCTGGGGCGGCAGGGCATTCCCGTGCTGGTTCTGGACGACCACGAAGGCGTCGGCATGGGCAGCCGTGCGATTTGTTTTGCCAAGCGCAGCCTCGAAATTGCCGACCGCTATGGATGCGGGGACGCGATGCTGGAAAAGGGCGTCGTGTGGAATGTCGGCAAGGTGTTTCATCAGGACCGACAGGTGTTCGAGTTCAACCTGCTGCCGGAAGAAGGCCACAAGTTCCCCGCCTTCATCAACATGCAGCAGCCCTATTTCGAGCAGTTCATGATCGAACGGGCCCGCGCCTTGCAGGCCGAGGGCGCGCCGATCCAGATCCGCGGCAAGAACCGGGTTGATACGGTGCAGGTCAAGGACGATCACGTCGTCCTGACTGTCATGACGCCCGACGGCCCCTACACGCTTGAGGCCGACTGGCTGATCGGCTGCGACGGTGCCGCCTCTCCGCTACGCCGCATGATGGGTCTGGATTTCACCGGACGGGTGTTTCAGGACAGCTTCCTGATTGCCGACATCAAGATGAAGGGCAACACCAAGTTCCCGACCGAGCGTTGGTTCTGGTTCGACCCGCCCTTCAAGTCGGGCGCCTCTACCTTGCTGCACAAGCAGCCCGATGACGTCTGGCGCATTGATTTCCAGATCGGCTGGGACGTCGATCGTGCCGAGGAGATGAAAGAAGAAAACATCCGCGCGCGTCTGGATGCGATGCTGGGGCCGGATGTCGAATATGAAATGGTCTGGTCGTCGATCTACACCTTCCAGTGCAAGCGGATGGAGCATTTCCGGTCCGGCCCCGTCCTGTTCGCCGGAGACGCGGCGCATCAGGTGTCACCTTTCGGGGCACGCGGCGCAAATTCGGGCATGCAGGATGCCGACAATCTGGGTTGGAAACTGGGATTGGTCATCAAGGGCAAGGCACCTGAAACGCTGCTGGACAGCTATGACACAGAGCGGGTCTACGGCGCGGACGAGAACATCCTGAACTCCACGCGCTCCACCGATTTCATCACGCCGAAATCCGAGATCAGCCACATCTTCCGTGACGCTGTTCTGACCCTCAGCGAACATCATGAATTCGCCCGGCCCCTGGTCAACTCCGGCCGACTGAGCGTGCCTTGCACCTACGATGGCTCGGCGCTGAATTCGCCCGATGCACTGGATGGACCCGCCCGCACACGCCCCGGATCCCCCTGCCCCGATGCCCCGCTGGGTGACGGGTTCCTGTTGCGCCATTTGGGCAATGATTTCACCCTGTTGACGATTGACGCAGACGCGCCTGACACTCTGGAAGAAGACGGCATCACCATCCGCCGCGTTGCGGTATCCGCCAAAGACGATGCGTCCGGTCAACTGGCGACACGCTATCTGGGTGACGCGGGCTCTGCCGTTTATCTGATCCGTCCCGATCAGCATGTCGCCGCGCGCTGGCCCAGCTTCGACGAGACATCAGTCCGGCAGGCCCTGCGCCGCGCGATCGGAAAGGACAACTGATATGGGCACTCTGAACCTCAAAGCGAATATCGACCGGCCAGATGATTTTTATGAGGCGCTACTGAACGCGCATGACGGGATGTCCAAAGCCCAAAGTGATGCCTTCAATGCGCGGCTCATATTGATACTGGCCAATCATATCGGCGACCGCGAGGTGCTCAACGAAGCCCTCGCAAAAGCCGCAGAATAAAAACACTTCAAGGGAGAACTACACCAATGAAAATCAAGACCAAAATGCTCGCGCTGCTTGCCGGGGCAGCTTTCACGGCCACCAGCTTTGCAACACTCGCCTCTGCCGAAACCCAACTGGCCCTTTCGAGCTGGCTGCCTCCGCGGCATCCAATTGTCGTCGGCGCGATCAAGCCTTGGGCCAAACAGGTCGAGGAAGTCACCGAAGGCCGCGTCACCGTGCGGGTTCTGGCCAAGCCAATGGGGCCACCGCCCGCCCATTACGATATGGCCGCCGACGGGATTGCAGACATAACCTATGGCCTGCACTCTTTCACTACCGACGACCGGTTCAGCCGCTCCCGCATCGGCCAGTTTTCGTTCATCGGGGATGATGCGGTGTCGGGCTCCAAGGCGTTCTGGAACGTCTACTCGGGACCACTTGAAGCCCAGAAAGAGCACGAAGGCGTCAAGCTGTTGGGCCTGTTCGTGCATGGGCCGGGCATTTTTCACAATAACGCGCGCAAGATCGAAAAAACCGAAGACTTTGCCGGACTGAAAGTTCGTGTGCCCGGCGGCTATGTGTCGGAACTGCTGACCGATCTGGGTGCCACGACGCTGTTCATGTCCTCTACCGAGGTCTACGAGAAGCTGTCGCGCGGCGTGATTGACGGCGTCACCTTTACCTACGAGGCGTTGACCGCGTTCAAACTGACCGACGACATCAAATACTCCATGCGGGTTCCCGGCGGGATCTATAACACCACATGGTTCATGGTGATGAACGAAGGCAAGTGGAACGAGATTTCCGAAGAGGACCGCGCCGCGATTGACGCCATCTCCGGCGAAGCGTTTGCCGAACTTGTGGGCACCGCGTGGAATGATGCCGATACGAAAGCACTGGAAGCGATCGATGCAGCAGGCATCGAAATCTATGACGCGCCCGATGGCGTCTTGGCCGACATCAAGACGCTGGCTGCCAAGCATGAAGCGGCATGGGCCGAAGCGATCAGCGGTGACGGATATGACGGCGTCGCGGCTCTCGAAGAATTGCGCAAGCAATCCGGCGTGGACTACTAAGCAATGGAAAAGCTGCGACACCGGTTTCCAAACCAGCCCCCTCGGGACGGGGGGCTGGATATCGGCCTCTTGCTGGACCGGACCCTTGGGGTCGGTGCCGCGGTTATTCTGCTTGTGCTCGCCCTTATCACCTGCATCGACGTGATCGGGCGTTACTTCCTTGACGCACCGCTGTCAGGCGCTTTCGAGATGACGGAGCTGCTGCTTGCGGCCCTCGTCTTCATGGCGCTGCCCCTGACCACGGAACGCAACGAGCATGTCGAGGTTGATCTGCTCAACATGGCGCTCCGCCCGCGGTCCCAGCGGTGGTTGTCGGCCTTTGCCGGACTGTTCTCGGCGGCTTTGCTGGCGACATTCTCATGGCGGCTATTCACCCACGCCTACCAGTCTGCGGTAGATGGCGCGGTGACCAACGCACTGCAAATTCCCCTTGCGCCCTTTGGCTACTTGGCCGGCGCAGCCTGCCTGCTATCGGCGTTTATCGCCTTCCTGCGCGGGGTCCAGCCGCCTTTCGAACATCCCGGTGACGAGGATCATTTAGAGGGCGCACCATGACTGAATCACTGATCGGTTTTGCCATTCTGCTTGCGCTCATCTTGCTGCGCGTGCCGATTGCCTTCGCCATGTCGGCAGTTGGCGGCATCGGATTTGCCTTGATGCGCGGCTGGGAGCCCGCCTGGGCAATGACGGGCCAAGTGGCCTTTGATACCGCGCTGTCCTACAGCCTGTCGGTTATTCCGTTGTTCATCTTCATGGGCAACATTCTAGCCGGATCAGGTGTGGCACAGGGCCTTTTTGCAGGGGCTAACCGCCTGTTTGGCCGGATGCGCGGCGGGCTGGCAATGGCGTCGGTATTTTCCTGCGGCGGCTTTTCTGCGGTCTGCGGATCGTCGCTCGCCACTGCTGCAACCATGTCCAAGGTCGCCATGCCCTCCATGCGGCGGTTCGGGTATGACGACAAACTTGCCACCGGGTCGATTGCGGCTGGCGGCACGCTGGGCATCCTGATCCCGCCCAGCGTCATCCTCATCATCTACGGCCTGCTGACCGAAACCAACATCGCCAAACTGTTCATTGCGGGCATCATCCCCGGCATCATCGGGGTTGCGCTCTATCTGGGTGCGGTGATGGTCGCCGTGCGGCTGAACCCCGCGCTGGCCCCCAAGCAAGCCGACCCCGAGCCTCTGAGCCGGAGCGACATGATCGGCCTGTTCAGCGTTCTGGGCCTGTTCCTGTTTATCATGGTCGGCATCTACGGCGGGTTCTTCACCCCGACCGAGGCAGCGGGCATGGGTGCCGGTGCATCCGTCGTGATCGCGGCCGTTTTGCGCACCATGTCGTGGCGCGAATTTTTCGACGCCACGATGGACAGCGTCAGGGCCACGGCAATGATCTTTGCCATCATCATCGGGGCCGAGCTGTTTACGAACTTCATCAACTTTGCAGGGCTGCCCGATGCGTTGGCCGGGTTCGTCGTCGACAACGAACTTCCCGTCTGGGCGGTTATCGCCTTTATCATCGTGGTCTACATGCTCCTTGGCTGCGTGCTGGAAAGCCTGTCGATGATCCTGCTAACGGTGCCGGTGTTCTATCCGCTGATGTTTGAGCTGCAATTCGCCAACGAGCTGCTGCTGGACCCTGAAAACGCGCTGATCTGGTTTGCCATTGTCGTGGTTGTCGCCACCGAGATCAGTTTGATCACGCCACCTGTCGGCATGAATGTTTTTGTGCTGAAGGGGGTTCTGAAAGACGTCTCGCTTGGCACAATCTTTAAAGGTGTGTTTCCGTTTTGGGTCGCTGACATTTTGCGTTTGACCCTGTTGATCCTCGTCCCCTCTCTGTCTTTGTGGTTGGTCGGGGCGATGTAGATCTGCGCGGCCAAGTGGTCGCGCCCTAAATCTCAACCTATCTGTCTGCTCGGAAAGGAAAAGCAAATGAAAATCGAACAAATTCATCACGTTGCCTACCGTTGTAACGATGCCAAAGAAACCGTCGAATGGTACGGCAAGATGCTGAACATGGACTTTATTCTGGCGATTGCCGAGGACAAGGTGCCATCCACCCATGAGCCGGACCCCTATATGCACCTGTTTCTGGATGCAGGAAACGGCAACGTGCTGGCCTTTTTTGAGTTGCCGACAAAGCCGAAAATGGGCCGCGATCCCAACACGCCGGTATGGGTACAGCACATCGCTTTCAAGGTGAAAGACCGCGATACCCTGATCGAATTCAAAGAGCATCTTGAGGCCAATGGCGTCGAGGTTCTGGGCATCACCGACCACTCGCTGTTCCACTCGATCTACTTCTTCGATCCCAGCGGTCACCGCATCGAACTGGCCTGCCCCGATCCCGAAGAGGAGGCCATGCTGGCGCGTATGGACGAAGTGAAATGGGATATGCTCGAAGAATGGTCGCAAACCAAGAAAGCCCCCAAGCACGCCGACTGGCTGCACGCCAAAGAGCTTGAGAAAAACACCTGAACCAAACCCGCCCGCGCCAAGGATCGCCTTGCGCGGGCTACCTCAGACAGACGGAGACGCGCGATGAAAGACATGGATATCAGCCCGCTGGTACAGGCGGACGGCAAAACGACCACGCCCGGTTATATGCCCGGTTTCGGCAATGACTACGAGACCGAAGCCCTGCCCGGCGCGTTGCCTCAGGGTATGAACAGCCCGCAGAAATGCAACTACGGGTTGTATGGCGAGCAGTTGTCCGGCACCGCCTTTACCGCGCCCAGCCACCAGAACGAACGCACATGGTGCTACCGCATCCGGCCATCGGTCAAGCATTCGCACCGCTATGAAAAGATCGACGTACCCTACTGGAAAACCGCACCCAATGTTGTGGAGGACGTGACCAGCCTTGGCCAATACCGCTGGGATCCGGTCCCCCATACCGACGAGCCGCTGACATGGCTGACGGGCATGCGCACCATGACCACGGCGGGGGATGTGAATACCCAAGTCGGCATGGCCAGCCACATCTATCTGGTGACCGAGAGCATGGTCGACAGCTATTTCTATTCCGCCGACAGCGAATTGCTGGTCGTGCCGCAGGAAGGCCGTTTGCGGTTCTGCACCGAGTTGGGTGTGATCGACATTGAGCCCAAGGAAATCGCAATCCTGCCCCGGGGCCTTGTCTACCGCGTCGAGGTTCTTGAAGGTCCAGCCCGCGGCTTTGTCTGCGAAAACTACGGCCAGAAATACGAACTGCCCGGCCGTGGCCCCATCGGGGCCAACTGCATGGCCAACCGCCGCGACTTCAAAGCGCCGGTTGCAGCGTTCGAGGACCGCGAGGTGCCGTCGACCCTGACGATCAAATGGTGCGGTCAGTTCCACGAGACCAAGATCGGCCACTCACCGCTGGACGTGGTCGCATGGCACGGCAACTACGCCCCGGTCAAATATGACCTCAGCGACTACTGCCCTATCGGCGCGATCCTGTTCGACCACCCCGATCCGTCGATCTTCACCGTGTTGACCGCCCCTTCCGGCGTTCCCGGCACCGCAAATATCGACTTCGTCCTGTTCCGCGAACGCTGGATGACCATGGAGGACACGTTCCGCCCGCCATGGTACCACAAGAACGTCATGTCGGAGATGATGGGCAACATTTATGGCCAATACGATGCCAAGCCCGACGGCTTTGCGCCGGGCAGCATAAGCCTGCACAACATGATGCTGCCGCACGGGCCGGACCGCAATGCGTTTGAAGGGGCGTCCAACGCAGATCTGAAGCCGGAGAAGCTGGACAACACCATGTCCTTCATGTTCGAGACCCGCTTCCCGCAGCACCTGACCGAATTTGCCGGAAAAGAGGCCCCCTTGCAGGATAACTATATCGACTGCTGGGCGGATCTTGAGAAGAAGTTCGACGGCACGCCGGGCAAGAAGTAGTGGCGATGTTGACGCTCTATTCTTACTGGCGCTCCACCACATCCTACCGGGTGCGGGTGGCGCTGAACCTCAAGGGTCTGGCCTATGACACGGTCCCTGTGAACCTTGTGGCAGGCGAACAGCGCGAGCTAGACTATGTGGCGAAGAACCCCGTAAAAGGGGTTCCGACGCTGGTCCTTGAGGACGGCACGGTATTGACCCAATCGCTGGCGATACTGGACTATCTGGACCACCTCGCCCCGGACCCTGCCCTGTTGCCAAATGACCCGTTGTTACGGGCCAGGGTTCAGGCAGCAGCGCACACCATTGCAATGGAAATTCATCCAGTGAACAACCTCAAGGTCGTTGGCCACCTGAAGTCCGAATACGGGCTGACGGCGGATCAAGGCACCGAGTGGATGCGCCACTGGATGACCGAAGGTTTCCATGCCTATCAGGCGCTATTGCCTGATCGCAGCGGGTTCAGCTTTTCGGACACCCCGCTGCTGTGCGACATCTGCCTAGTCGCCCAGCTTTACAACGCACACCGTTGGGGGGTCGACATGACGCCCTTCGCCCGACTGCTCGAAATCGAAGAACACGCCATGAAACTGCCGGCTTTCGAGGCTGCACGCCCCGAAAATCAGCCAGACGCTACCTGAAGGAATTCATATGACACAGCTACTCCGCTCTTGGGTCGAGACCGCCAATTCGGCAGATACCGACTTCCCGCTCAACAACCTGCCTTACGGGGCTTTTCGCGTCGGCGGCGGGGATCTGCACGCAGGCGTGGCCATCGGCGATCAAATCCTTGACGTAACAGCTCTGGAAAAGGCCGGTCTGTTGGACCTGCCCGAAAGCGGCGTGTTTGCCCGTGGCACATGGAATGACTTCATGGCCTTGGGACCAGATGTCTGGGCCAGCTTCCGCAAATTTCTGACAGAAGCCCTGAGCGAAGGTGCTGCACAGAAGTCCGACCTTGAAGGCCATCTGGTGGCGATGGGCAAGGCGACGCTGGAAATGCCGTTCACCGTCACCGAATTCACCGACTTCTACGCAGGTCGCCATCACGCCTTCAACGTGGGCTCGCTCTTCCGCGATCCAGCCAATGCCCTGCCGCCAAACTGGCTGCATATCCCGATTGGTTATAACGGTCGCGCGTCCTCCGTCGTGGTCAGTGGCACGGATGTCACCCGTCCCAACGGCCAGCTGAAATCCCCCGATATGGACATGCCGGTCTTCGAGGCCTCCAAACGCTTCGATCTGGAGCTTGAGATGGGCGCCATCGTCGGCAAGCCGTCAAAAGGCCGCGTCAGCGTGCAAGAAGCCGACGACATGATCTTCGGCTATGTGTTGCTGAACGACTGGTCCGCGCGCGATATTCAGGCGTGGGAATACGTGCCGCTCGGCCCGTTTCAGGCCAAGGCGACCGCCACCACAATCAGCCCGTGGATCGTGACGAAACCGGCGCTAGAGCCTTTCCGCGCCTCGACCCCGCCGCGCGAAAAAGAGCTGCTGCCCTATCTCAAAGAACCCGGCCCGATGCTCTATGACATCGATCTGGAAGTGGGTCTCGCCCCCGAAGGCAAGGCCGAGACGATCCTGTCGCGCACGAACTACAACGTGATGTATTACTCTGCCGCGCAGCAGTTGACCCACCACACCACCAGCGGCTGCCCGATGCGGGTGGGCGATTTGTTGGGGTCCGGCACAATTTCGGGGCCGGAAAAGGAAAATCGCGGCAGTTTGCTGGAACTCAGCTGGGGCGGCAAGGAACCCCTGACGCTGGACACCGGCGAGACGCGCACATTCCTGGAAGACGGCGACACCTTGACCCTGCGCGGAGTGGCCAAAGGCGACGGATACCGGATCGGGTTCGGAGACTGCGCAGGCACGTTGCGGCCAGCGCCCGCTCTGGATTAAACGAAAAGATCGCCGCAGGGTTCATTCCTGCGGCGATCATCCACGGCTTTTCAAATCCGCATACGCGGCACGTCATGCGGGTCCAGCCGGAGTTCGATCAGAAATGGACCTTTGCGGCCCTCAAGCGCCGTCAGCGCGGCTTCGAGGTCAGCGTTCGAATGCACCTCGACCCCTTCTCCGCCCAACGAGCTGGCGATCTCCGCGAAGGACGGCCAGTGGAATTCCGTCAGGCTCGGGTCCATTTTCCGGTCAAGAAACTGGATATGCTCTGCGCCATAGGCAGAGTCGTTTGCGACGATCACCACCAGATCAAGCCCAAGACGCACGGCGGTGTTGAACTCGTTGATCCCGCCCATCATGAAGCCACCATCGCCGCTAAACACCACCACGGGCCTGTCGGGCGCACCGACGCCCGCGCCGATGGCTTCCGCCAATCCAAGCCCGATGGAGCCGAAGTTTGCCGTGACCACGAAGCTATGCGGATCGGGGGCGGAAATGCGGCACCACACTTCGGTCATGAACCGCCCGCCATCGGTGACCAGAACACGGTCATCGGGCAGCGCCTTTTCAAGCCGTTCCAGCGCGTGGACAAAGTTCACAAAGCCGTCGGCTGTCTTGTTCGCCCCCGCAGGATGCGCCGTCAGCACCTCGATGTCCAATTCGCGGGTAAAGCCGCTTGCGGGGATTTCTGCCTGATCCAGCCAATAAAGAATGGTCTCGGCCGTCAGGCCCGCATCGGCCACAAGTGCCGCGTCGGGATGCAGCCCGCCGCCGATGGCGGTCGGGTTCACGTCCACCTGCACGACGCGCTTGTCCTTCATCAGCTTGCCGCGATCAGTCGTGAAATCGTGCAATCCGGTTCCGAAACACACGATACAATCCGACTGGGCAATCAGGTCATAAGCGGCCGGCGTGGACAGCGTTCCGAAAATGTCGATGTTATAGGGGTGGTCGTTGAACAACCCTTTTGCCTTCAACGTCGTAGCCAACGGCGCTTCCAGCCGGTCGGCCAGCCGGATCAGCTGATCACGCGCCGTGATCGCGCCACCACCCGCCAAAATCAGCGGTCGCCGCGCCGAAGCGATCATGCCGATGGCCTCGTCCAGAATGTCGCCCTCGGCCACGCCACCAGGTGCGGTGAAAACGTCAAGCACATGCGCGGTGTGTTCCATCTCCTGCCACATGAAGTCGGCAGGCATGTTCAGCACGATGGGGCGGCGCTCGACCTGTGCGCGATAGAAGGCGCGCGCGACGTCCATGCCAACGGTGTCGGGCGCGCGCAACTGCTCGAACCCCGCGCCGGTTGCCTTGACCACTTCACGCTGGTCGATGCCTTGCAGATGGCGCGGATTGGCCACCGGCGTATCGCCTGCAAGAAGGACAATGGGGATATGCCCCCGCACGCCTTCTGTCAGCGCGGTCATACAGTTGGTCAGCGCCGGGCCATGGGTCACCGTCGCGACGCCAGTCTTCCCCGTAACATGCGCATAAGCCAGCGCCATCAGCACCGAACTGCCCTCATGCGCCGACGGGACGAACCGCCCCTCACAATCCCGCACGAAGCTGTCCACCATGAACAGGTTGGCGTCGCCCATCAGGCCGAACATCGTATCAACCCCGTGGTCGCGGGTGCTCCGGGCAATCGCTTGGTAGACGTGCATTTTTCCGGTCATGTGGGATTCACTCCTGGCGCGGCTTCATCCCTGATAGCCTAAAACTCAGGCGTAAGGTGTACAATCCGCGAGTTGTTGCAGGACAGAATGCACGATGGATCAGCGGTGCGACACTACTTTTAGCCGCAATAGAAGCGCTGCCGTAATCGTGGACCATCAGGCAATTAACTGGACGACCCATTCGGTAAACACCCTGTCTCCAAACTCCTCGAGCTGGCGGCTGATCAGCGGAACATATATTCCACGGGCCAGGTCACTAGTTGCGGCACATAGAACAGGATCAGGATCGCCGCCAGATCGCAAATGATAAACGGCGTCGCGGCCCGGTAGATTTCATTCATCGTGGTCCCCAAAGGAGCCACGGCCTTCATCACGAAGAGCGCGCCACCAAGCGGTGGTGACGTGGATCCGGTTTCAATCGCCACCAGATACATCGCGGCGAACCAGATCGGATCGAAGCCAAACTGCAGGATGACGGGAATGAAGATTGGCAGCGTGATCAGCATAATGGGCAGCGGCCCCATAAACATGCCCAGAAAGATCACTGCGCCAATCATTGTCAGCACAATGGCGTTCGGGCTGACATCGAGCGAGACGATCGCGTCGACCATGCCATAGGTCGCCCCGGTAAAGGCCAGAAGTTGCGTGAAAGTTACCGCGCCTGATACGATCAACAGAACCATGACCGAAATATTGGCACTGCCAAGGATGGACTTGGAGAACACATTCCAGGTCAGCCGACCGCGCAAGTTCCCGAACCATTTATCCAGCGTGCCCATCAGGTCAATTGCGATGCGGGACTGGAACATCCCCTCGCCCATAATCATGAACAACGCTACCGGAACGAGGGTGAAGCTCGACAGGGAATCGATGGTATTCATCACCACCTGCCGCACCCCGGGCACACCCCCCAGAAGGATGTATGCACCGACAATGTTCACTGCGAGGAACGAAATCGCCACCGGCAGTCCAGCCACCATTAACAATAGCAGCGGGCCAACCACGAGGGCGATCACATTATACCACTCAAGCATCAGAATCCGTCCCGCCTGATCGCGCCGACTGCCTGAAACAGAAATTGAACCGCCATCAGAAACATGCCGATCGGCAAAGCCAGAGTGATCCAGTATCTTGGCGGCGCCATCACCGTGGTAGTGAGGCCGCGCCTATTGAAGATGGGGCTGCATTACCAAAGCGTGATCCGCGCTCCTTTCCTGCGGCGCGACACGGCGCAGACCCCGATGCGCGCAGCTCTATCGTGTCGCTCGTCGATCAGGGCTGGCGGATGTCGTTGCTTGAGGCAGCGCCCGATTGGGGCGAGCTATACGATCTTCGCGCCGACCCGAATGAGACCCGCAACCTGTGGGACGACCCCGACTCCGCAGCGCAAAAATTGCGGCTGCTGGAGGCCTTTGCCCGCCGCCAAATCGCATTACGCGATCTGTCGCTCTGCCCCACTGCCCGGGCCTGAGGAAATGCCATGAACTCGATTACCCGCTCCATCACCGTTCCCGCATCCCCCGCGCAAGCGTGGGAGCGCTTTGTCGACGGACTGCATCTGTGGTGGGATACAGAGCACTGCCATTGCAGCGAAGAAAACCTCGAACGGGTTTTCATTGATCCTGCCCAAGGACAATGGGGCGAAATAACAAAAACCGGCGAAGTTGTTTCCTGGGGCTTCGCCATAGAAGTCAAGCCAGAGCGCAAGCTGTCGCTGGCATGGCAGATGGACCCGTTGCACAAACCGTGGATTGCAGAGGTCGATCCCGACCGGGCCAGCCTGATCGACGTGACCTTTGCGCCAATGGCAACCGGCACCCGCGTGACCGTAGAACACTACGATTTTGATCGCCACGGTGACGGTGCGCAGGCCATGAAGGACGTTATGATCGGTCTGGACCGCTGGCAGGAATGGCTGGGGCTTTATGCTGCGAGCTTCAAATCACCAGACTGATTTGGGCGTGACATCCACCGCGAATGTCCGCGTGGGTCAGATATTCGACAGGCTTACTGTCATGAAGGGCGGCGATCTTGTTGAAATCAAAGATGTTGAGGCCTAGCGTGGTCTTCAGGCCAAACAACCTTGTTCGCAGCAGCCGCTGCAAACCTCTGTTCGAGGTCACCAACCACTAAGGGGGACGACATGCTAAACGTTAAGACAACGCTCATCGCCGGGCTTCTGGCAAGCGCCTTGGCGCTCTCGCCGGTGACAGCTGCAACGCCAGACAACATACTTGTGGTGGCGCAAAACATCGACGACATCGTGACGATTGATCCAGCCTCGGCTTACGAATTCAGCTCGGGCGAGTATGTTGCCAACACTTATGACACGTTGGTGCGTTACGACGCGACCGACACAACCGTGCTGGCCCCCGCGTTAGCCACCGAGTGGACAATCGATGCCGACACCAAAACCGTCACATTCACCTTGCGCGAGGGGGTTAAATTCCATTCCGGAAACCCATTGCGCGCCGAGGATGTGGTCGGATCATGGACCCGCGTCGTCGCCCTTGATAAGGCCCCATCCTTCATTCTGACCCAGTTGGGTTGGACCGCTGACAACATCGCCGAGATGGTCACCGCTGAAGGCAACACCGTCACCGTGCGTTACGAGGGCGACTTCGCGCCCTCTTTCGTTTTGAACGTATTGGCGGCGCGGCCGGCATCCGTCGTGGACATGCAAACCGTCATGGCCAACGAGGTCGACGGCGATATGGGCCATGCGTGGATGAACAAGAACTCTGCGGGGACCGGGCCATTCAGCTTGGCGACCTATCGCCCTGCCGATATCCTCTCGCTTGATGCCAACCCCGATTACTATCAGGGCCGCCCGTCAATGGACCGCGTCATCATTCAGCACAACCCCGAAGGCGCAACCCAACGACTGCAGCTCGAAGCGGGCGATATCGACATGGCCAAGGACCTCGAACCCGATCAGATCGCCGGTCTTGAGGGCGTTGATGGCGTGCGTATAGAGACCTATCCGCAAGCCGCGGTGCATTGGGTGTCGTTCAACCAGAAAACGGACAGTCTGACCGATCCCGCGGTATGGGAAGCCGCACGGTATCTGGTGGATTATCAAGGCATGGCCAATGGCATGCTCAAGGGTCAGATGAAGGTGCATCAGGCATTTTGGCCGGATGGTTTTCCCGGCGCGTTGACCGACACACCGTTTAGCTACGACCCCGAAAAGGCCAAACAAATCCTGAAGGACGCCGGGGTGGAGACACCGATCAACGTCACGATGGATGTCATATCTGCTCCCACTTTCGTGGAAATGGCACAGGCGTTGCAGGCCTCTTTTGCCGAGGGCGGGATCAACCTCGAGATCATCGCAGGCACAGGCGCGCAGGTCATCACCAAATACCGCGCGCGCACCCATGAGGCGATGTTGCTGTACTGGGGGCCTGACTTCATGGACCCGCATTCCAACGCCAAGGCATTTGCGTACAACAAGGATAACTCTGATGACAAATACGCCTCGACCACGACGTGGCGCAACGCATGGATGCCACCGGCCGAGATGAACGCCAAAACCATGGCAGCCCTGGGCGAGCAGGATGCAGACAAGCGGCTTGGCATGTATCTGGAGCTTCAGAAAGAAACCCAGGCCGAAGCGCCGTACGTCATCATGTTCCAGGCGATCAAGCAGGTTGCGATGCGGGACAACATCAAAGGGTACGTCAACGGCGCCACCTCTGACTACGTCTTCTACCGTCTGGTCGAAAAGGAATGACCCATCAACCGTCCCCCGAGGCGATCTATCGTGCCTTGCACACGCAAACCGGGGGGCGGTTGTTCACCGTGACGGTGCTGGACCGCGCCGCTGGTCTTGCGCGGCGGGTCTATACGTCTCACCCTGACGCTTATCCGGTGTCAGGGACCAAATCGATGTCCCAAGGGGAATGGACCGAACAGGTGGTCGAACGCGGCGAGGTTTTCGTCGCCAACACCGTTGCCGAATTCGCGATCTATTTTCCGGATCATGCCTTGATTGAAAGCCTTGGATGTGGCGCTGCACTAAACGTGCCGATTAGCTTGAAAGAGGTCATAGGGACGGTCAACATTCTGGACAAAGAACACTACTTCTCGCCGCAGACCGTGGACCACTGCCTCGCGGCCATTGAGCAACATCGCGACGATTTGATTTCGGCGGTGAAGCAATGCGCCGTTTGAGGCAGCTTTCCAGATGACAGCCAGATGCAGCAACAAAAATCCCTTCTGATCGTTCCGGCGGAGGTTAACGCTGAAGTTATCGCCTGCGAAGAAGGTCTGAGTTTCTGGGGCGGCGTAGACCCGGACACCGGCACCGTGATCGACGCGCATCATGACCTTCACGGCCAATCCCTCGCAGGCAAAATCGTCCTCATGCCGACCAGCCGGGGTTCCTGTTCGGGCAGCGGCGTTCTGCTGCAACTGGCCCTGAACGGTCGCGCACCGGCGGCGTTGATCTTTCGCGAGGATGAGGAGGTCCTGACGCTGGGTGCCGTGATTGCCTCACATATGTTCGACAGAACCGTCGGTGTGGCGCGGTTGGCGGCCTCCAACTATGACAATCTGCGCTCCAGAAAATCCGCACGGCTTCAGGGCAACATGCTGGCGGCAGAACAGTTTTCGATCGACCTGCACCGTGTAACGCAAACCGATTTGGAACTGACGCCAGCTGACAAGGCCATGCTGGCAGGGGACCAGGGGCGGTCCGTCGCCCTGGCGATGGAGGTCATCTGCGCCATGGCAGCTTCGCAAGGCGCAGAGCGGCTGATTGACGTTACGCGAGGCCATATTGACGGATGCATTTACGCCCATGATGCAAACCTCATTTTCGCCGAGACCATGGCCAGGATGGAGGCAAAGGTCGCCATACCGACAACGATCAATGCAATCTCCGTCGATCGCGAAAACTGGACCGACCACGGCGTATCGCCCAAGTTCGGGCAGGCCGCCAGCCGATTGGCGGACGCCTATGTCCGGATGGGGGCACGACCGACATTTACGTGTGCGCCTTATCTGGCCGACGACGTGCCGCAACTGGGCGAAAGCATCGGCTGGTCGGAATCGAATGCCGTTATTTTCGCCAACAGCGTGCTGGGGGCGCGGACGGCCAAACATCCCGACTACGTTGATCTGTTCATTGCTCTGACTGGCCGCGCACCGGAAACCGGGGTCTATCTGTCCGGGAACCGGCGCCCGCGGATGGTGATCGACGTTGATCCGCCCGCGGGATATGACGATGCCCTCTGGCCGCTGCTTGGTTGGATATCCGGTCATCTGGCCCCTGATCGGGTTCCTGTGTTGAGGGGGTTGGAAAAGGCCGCACCAAGCCGTGATGACCTGCGCGCCCTCTGTGCTGCTTTCGGAACGACCTCGGCTGCTGCCCTGCTGCATGTGGCAGGGGTGACACCGGAAGGCGATCTAGATCCGGTCAGCGATGCAGCCACCGCAAGAATAACCCGAACTGACTTGGCAGCCGCATGGCGAGAACTCAATTCCGGCTCCAGCAGCGTTGATCTGATTGCTCTGGGAAGCCCGCACTTTTCGTTTGAAGAAACACGCAGCTTCGCCAATTTGATGGCGGGCAAGCAGAAGCATCCGGACATTTCCGTCATCATAACTCTGGGCCGTGATGTCATGGCGCGGGCGCAGTCCGAAGGATTGGTCGATCAGCTACAATCGGCAGGCGTTCAGTTTTACTCTGATCTGTGTTGGTGCTCGATTGTTGAACCGATGTTCCCGACGAAGGCCAAAACCCTGATGACGAACTCCGGCAAATACGCCCACTATGCACCCGGCTTGAGCGGAAGAGAGGTCCGGTTCGGTAGCCTTTCCGATTGCGCCAAAGCCGCCGTGACTGGGAATGCGCCGACTGATCCGCCCGGGTGGGTTCTATAGATCAAGAGGTTTTGCATTATTTTGGGCCAAGCGAGGTGCTTTTGCTGACCGAAGTGCCGATTATCGTGCAAATCATCGACGGCCTGGCACCCGAAACAGGCTCGCTGCCCGCAACTTGGCTGGCCAAAGCACGAAAAAAAGGGGCGGATTACTCCGCCCCTCTCCCGTTCAATGTGACCTGACCTCTCGAGGGAAATCGTTCTGTCCGGCCACACCGGCAGATTTTTAGAAGCCCAGAACCAAGGACACCCCTACGGTGTTGTCAGTCGACTTGCGGCCTGCGGTCGGGTCGCTGTTGTAGTCGGTTTTGTACGACACGCGGGTCGCCAGATTGTCGGACATCTTGAAGTTTACGCCCAGATCGTTCGACACGACGGTGTTCGCGGACGACGACAGTATGTCGGTATCATTGGTAAGCGACATCGTGTCCGTCAGCCTGAGGTAGTAGCGCGAAGAACCGATGACGGCTTCTTCCGTTTCAGACACGCCGGCGAAGTCTTTTGTATACCGCACACCGATACCGGCCTGCAGACGCCAGGCTTGCGTTGGCGTGTTGATCACACGATAGCCGGGACCGAAGCCCAGAAACGCGTCTGTGGAGTTGCCTTCAACGACGTTGCCAGCGGTATCGACCGAGAAGCCGTCCCATTCGTAGCGACCGATGCCGAACAGGTAGAACTTCTCGTTGAAGTAACGCTGTGCTTCATAGGTCGCGAAGAACTTCTCTTCGTTCTTCTGGTTGTTCGCTTCGCCATACTCGATCGCGAAACCGGCAGAGTGGTTCCACGCGCCGATGCCGTAGGACAGACGTCCAGCGCCGGACAACTCGCCATTGTCGGTGTTGCCCGAGGTGCCGGATGCCGTCACCGCCAGAGAGCCGCTAAAGCCCTGCCGCACGCCATTGGGACCGAAGCGTTCGTCGTCATCGCCACGCTCCAGATCGTCCGTCACATCGTCGCGGATATCGTCAATGCGGTCGTCCAAAGCTTTGGTGCCCAAAACGCGTTCTTGCGCCATAACAGGCGACGCAACTAGCAACGCGACCGCGGATGCGGTCGCAAG
This sequence comes from Litoreibacter arenae DSM 19593, assembly GCF_000442275.2. Classification (GTDB taxonomy): domain Bacteria; phylum Pseudomonadota; class Alphaproteobacteria; order Rhodobacterales; family Rhodobacteraceae; genus Litoreibacter; species Litoreibacter arenae. The sequence continues at coordinate 53,824 of NZ_KE557311.1, forward strand.
TTTAGAAACAAGTCTCATGGGTTGATCCTTTCCCAATTAATGTGACGGCTTTCCGACACGAACGCCGGAGCTCGAAAAGCAAAGATGCTAGGCCAAGATGTGGGGGGAAAATTGCGTAATACAAACGCCAAATAACTGGTTTATATTTTTTCGATTGTTATGGAACTTTTTGCGATCCGGTAAGTAGGCCCTGCCACTGTAAACTTTTGCTTTTCTTGATGTTTTCGAACATCTCAAACAGCGCCAATCACATCGTTATCGCGCGGTCCAAGTGATTTATTTCACACAGTGGCAAGTTATCGCTCAGTGCCGTGAAATCTGCATTTAATTGAGGTTCGAGAAAAAACCTAAGCCTTCGATGAATGACGGGGGTTTTTCGTTTTTCGAAAAGTGCTCGATGGGTTTGCATACGACCAATCAAAAGCGTGCTGCCGGGGAGTTTCAATAAAAAAATTTCATTCGGGACTATGTGTGATCATCAGAGCTTTTGGAAGCGAAAGCAGTTTAACCAGAAGACTGTCTGATTAATGGAGTACTGAATATCAGCGCGCGTCATTCCGTTTGGTGCGGAACTATCCCATGCGTTTTTAGTCGATCCGCTTTTGATCGCCATGCATCTGAAAGATGAGTGGGCAGCGGCAGACTATGCAGGCAAACTCGAGCAACTGCCCAAGTCCGCCCTTGAAGTCCGGCTGGAGCAGAAGGGCAATTTCCACATTTATGTTCGCCCTTTGCTACATGGAACGCTCGGCAAGAAGTAGATGACAGGAGCTTTTGCATTAGCGGGTAGATTGGCGAGTTTTCGTACTTTTGAGGTTGGTCAGACCGCGCAAGTCCCCATTCAAGCACCACCGTTTTCCGCAAGACACCGCTCCCTGCGCCGCGGGTTAATATTTGCGCTGTCCCCTATCCTATCAAGACGCGGTCGATCTTCTGTAATAGCGTGGAGACACCGTTGAACGGTCGAACGTTCTTCGCTGGGTTCAGAAGTTTGGCCCGGAATTGACCAAACAAACGGAGCAGTAGCTGTGGACCTGTCACGGTTTGATGGCATCGCGCCATCTATAAAAACTGGACCTTCCGACCCCAAAATACCGGCAGGCCTTGCGAGTATTGCCGATCGTCTCGGCGTGCTGAAGCACTCTAAGTTTGCGTTGAATGTCGCGTTCTTCGTTTGTCATGAATACTTCCTCCATCCCAAATCAGGGTATTTACAGGAAGTGTCCCGAGAGTCCGTACATATCTACAGTTTGCGACAAAGCCCTATTCCCTCAATACACAGCCTTATTAAGCATTATGTGAACGCGTGAGCCTGTTTTGAGCGGTGCGCTGCCCCGGGCGAGCAACCAGCCATCCGCTTTTTCTAGACGCGCCACGATTTCCAATGTTGAGGAGGCTTGCGAATTTGAGGGCATGGAGAAGGCAATCATCTTTGACTTTCCATCACTTTTGACGCGGGTTTTCTCGGCGTTGTGTCGCGCAGTGTTCTTCGCAGAATCTTCAACAGATATCTCGATTTCACCTTCCGGAATAACTGCGCCGCCCTCGAACCCGACTTCGCCGCGGATATCGTGCGACTGCGCCGCGGCACTCCTGAAGGACGTAGCAATCGCCGCTGCCGCCATCAAAACCGCGCGACGGGTGGTGAAACCTTTCATTGCCAATTTTCCCTTATTGGTGAGATGCCCGTGCCAACACACAGGGCTTTTGCCGGGAGGGGCACCCGAAGGCGCCCCTCCCGATGTCGATCTAGATGATAACGAAGTCATCTGCCGAAAGGTTCAGGTTTGTGCTGATCCGGGCAAACTGAATGGACTCAATGTCTCCGGAACCATCCGCGTCGTAGGACAGCACCCCGTCATCGGTGTCGTAGATGATGCGGTCGCTGGCGTCGAAAGCCACACCTGACGAGCTTTGATAGAAGGCATCGAAGGACAATGCGCCATCGCCGCCCACGGTCTCGAAGATCAGGTTGTCCAGCAGGATCAGGTCGTCGTCTGCATCGAAATCCCTGATCCAGTCGACATTGCCGTCCCCAAGCGCGGTGGAGAAGCGGAAGGAATCCTCCCCCGCGCCGCCGATCAGGATATCCGCGGCAAGTCCGCCATCCAGCAGGTCGCTGCCACGGTTGCCGCGAAGCGTATCGGACCCTGCAACGCCCGGTTGAACCGGCTCGGGCGGGAAATCGACCGACACGTTCAGCGTATATGTCGAGCCGTCCGGCACCGCCTCCGTCCAGCCGCCTTGCGTGCTGGTCGGGGTCCAGCTTCCTTCGACAATGTAGTAGGTGCCGGTTTCCTCGACCACGAAGGCAACGCTGGAATCGCGGTTGCTTGTGGAGCCGGGATCGCCGCCGCCATCGTCATTCTCGGCGACGATATTGCCATTGCTGTCCAGCAGCCGGACCCAACTGTCATGGACGTTGGGGTCGGCAATCCCGTCGATGTCGATGGAGATGGACGTGCCAGCGGCCAGCTCGATGCTGTAGTATCCCGCCAGCCCGTTTCCGGTCGCGTTGACGGTCGTATGAAGGACGGTCGTCGAGTCGAAGATGTTCGGGTCTTCCTCCAAAGAGAAGTTGTCCGAGATATCGAAGGCGGTCGCGATGGAGTTGTTCGTCGCATCCGGCCCGAGCGTGGCATAGCCCGTGCCCAAGCCCGGTTCGGGTAACGGCTCGCCCTGATAGGCGTAGTCGCCGAGCAGGATGTCGTCGCCCGCGCCGCCGCGAATGTTGTCGTCACCGCCTTGGCCGGTCAGCACATTGGCACCGTTGTCGCCCCTGATCCGGTCGTTGAAGCCGGAGCCGGAGAGGTTTTCGATCGAATTATAGGTGTCCCCCTCCGATCCGTCCCTGCGCAGGTCAAGCCTGACCCTGCCTGTCGCGTCGGCGTAGTCCGCCGTGTCGCTACCTGCGCCGCCATTCAGAATGTCCGCGCCGTCACCACCTGTCAGAATATCGTCGCCTGACCCGCCGGAGAGTTCGTTCGCCCCGTCGGTGCCTATCAGGTGGTCATCATGGAACGAGCCGACAGCGTTTTCGAAATCCACCACGAAATCATGCCGGATAACCGTGCCACGTCCCACGATCTGCACCGGGCCATCCGCGTCGCCACCACGGGCCGTGCCAGCCGCGAGATCAACCGTCACCCCGTCGGAGCTGCCCGCGTAGACCACCGTGTCAATGCCCTCGCCGCCGTTCATGTAGTCCTGACCGCCGCCGCCGATAATCGTGTCGTTGCCTCCTTCGCCGTAAAGGATATCGCCGTCAGCACCGCCGTCCAAAATGTCATCGCCATCACGGCCATTGAAGACGTCGCCGCCGCCGCGGCCCCAGAAGTGGTTGGCATCCGAGGTGCCGATAAACCGGTCGATGCGGTCATCGGAGCCGATCAGGTTCTCGATGTCGTAGAACGTGTCGCCCGACGCGGTGCCACCGCTGGCAATGTTCTGTTCCAGATTGACGAGCAGTTGGAAGGGGCTCTCCCTGCTGTAGTCGACCGTGTCGACACCCGCGCCGCCCCTGAAGATATCAATCCCGGCCTGACCGCTCAGTATGTCGTCGCCGTCACCGCCATCGAGGATATCGTTGCCGGCACCCCCAAGGATCGTGTCGTTGCCATCGCCGCCATAGAGCGAGTCGTCGCCGTCGTCGCTCTCCGTCTGGTCGTCAAGCTGCGCGACGGGGATCGTGTTGTTGATATCGCGGCTGGCAAGCGTATCACGACCGCCGATGATGAGATCATCGCCCCCCAGCCCAAAGATCGTGTCGCTTCCCGCACCACCATCGAGCACATTATTTCCGGCGTCGCCGAATATGATGCTGGTCAGCGTGTTGTCGCCAACGCTGGGCGGGGTTCCGCTGCCACCGACAACTGGCGGCGCGGTCGATTGGTCGACGTAGATGATGGTTTCGACGTTATCGATGCTTCCGATATCCAGATCGGTCGACAGCACGATAACGGTGTCGTTGCCGCCGTCTTCCTCTTCGCGCACGATGTCGTCGAGGGAGTCGACAAAGTAGGTATCGTCGCCATCATAGCCCGCCATGCGGTCCGCGCCGCCACGACCGTCCAGAACGTTATTGCCGTCATTGCCGATCAGGATGTCGTCATGGGCGCTGCCGATGCCGTTCTCGATGTAATACTCGGTCCCGTCAGCATTGTGCCCCGCAAAAATCGACACGTTGTTGTTGTGTCCGTTGACGCTGGAAAACTGCCCTGCGCGCAGGTCTAGGATGGTGCCTGCGGTCGAGCCGGAGAAGTTGATCGTGTCCGTGCCGCCGGTGTCATGGATGACGAAGCCGATATCGCGCGTCATGCCTGACGAGGTCAGCTCGTAGCCATATTCGGTGCTGCCAAAGCCGTAGACGTTGTCGCCCGTCATCAGGTCAATGGTCTCGTAGGTCCGCACGCCGTCCTCGTCGACTGTCGAGAAAAAGCGGCGGATCACAGCTTCGATGTCAGCCATAAGCGGCGTTGACGCCGACCAACGGGTGTCCTCGCCGACATCTATCCCGTCGAAATAGGACATGACGCTGTATTGCTGGCGGTCATAGGTCCATGTCGCATTGTTGAGGTAGTTGATCTGTATGCCACCGGGGCCACTGTAGTTGTAAAGGCCGGGGTGGTTCAGGCCGAACTCATGCCCGAATTCATGAATGAAGGAATCGAACACATAGCCGCCGATATCCGTCAGGTTGGGCTCGGTGTCATGGAACCGTTGACCCACGCTGACATAGCGGTTGGCGGAGAAGGCGCTGCCATCATTTGGCTCGCCCAGCTCGGGGCTGACAACCCGCATCCAGTCGGTCGTGCTGTCCCAGGGCGTGTCGTCGACGATTTCAAACTCAAGCGGCGTGACAGAGGCCCACATCTGCAAGGCACCGACTGCCGCCGCCTGATATTCGGGGTGGTTGCTGAGTTCTTCGACGTTGATCCGCAGCGGCTCCGCCGCGATCTCGGGCGTCAGGCTGCGATTCAGCGCGCCGAGATAGTCGAGATAGGCTTCATAATCTTCGCTTTTTCCATAGGGGTTATCCGGCGTTTGGTCGTTCACCCACCATTGATCGCTGTTTTGATTTGAATCTGGCATTTCAGAGGCTCCCGGTCTCACACCCGTGGTCAAGAACGGCTGTGTGGTTTCGCTGCTGCCAATTCCCGGCACGAACGGCACGCAAAATCTGTTAGGATTCTTCCCCTTTCCCGATCATTTAATAATGTCCCTGTCGCGTCTATTAAGCCGACGAGTACTTGCGAAATTGGGTCAATGCTGCTATGCGGACTCACCCCCGAAAATTTCAGTTTTGCGCTGGTTCTGTCTTGGTCAATTCCGGGCCGGACTTCTGAACCCGGCGACACGCAGTCGTCGATCAACCCTGCCCCACGCTCGGCCAATAGCTCGTTTCATACAACGGTCCCCTTCCAGCGACTGCCGTAGATGCAATGAACCGCCTACCCGGAGTGTGTATTAATTTCCACTTCCACTCCTAACCGATTAAAGGTTCATTATAGAATTCCATTCAAGGGGTACAGCATGTCAACATCCAGCGCCGTCGTACCCATGAGCTTTGGCTTTATTGACCATGCGCTTGTTGAGGAATACTTGAACCTCCAACCGCCCGCCGCAATCATTGCCGAGTCCAAAGGCAAGATGATCGTTCAGGAGGGGGACTTTGTCGACCATTCCATGTTGTTGCTGGAAGGCTGGATCGGCCTATCCAAGATGCTGCCGGACGGCGAGACGCAAATTATCGACATACTTCTCCCCGGGGATTTCGCGCTGGTCGGCGCGCATTATGCGAACAAGGCCGCCTGCTCGATCGAAGCTCTGAGCGATGTGCGCTTCATCAATATTCGACCGCACCACGCCAATGGACCAAGCAAGGTGATGCAGCATGTGCGCGAGATGATGGCCGCAGAGATCGTCACCACACAAGCCCGAACGGCCGAGCTAATGCTACGGATAGGCAAGGGTAACGCCGCCAACCGCATCGCATATGCGCTGCTGGAATTCTTCGTCCGCCTTGAGGATGTCGGGCGCACGCAGGACAGATCTTACGTCTTTCCGATAACGCAACAAAAATTCGGGGAGTTTACCGGCTTGAGCAATGTTCACGTATGCCGGACCCTGCGACGCCTAGAGCGCGACGGGATCATCTCGCACCCGACCCCGACGAGGATCGAGTTGACGGATATGGACGCGCTTTGCGACATAGCCGAGATTGATCTGGAGAGCTTCCGGGAAGAAATCATTATCAGGCGGCGTAAATAGAGTCATCGTTTTTCGACGATTTCGCCCAAAATCTGACCCGCGATTTCCTCGCTCGCGTCGTTTGCGATGTCGCCCAACGTCACGATTCCCGCGATACGGCCCGCTTCATCCTTAACCACGAGTTGGCGAATTTGCATATCCGCCATGAAGCGCGCAGCCTGTTCAATCGTATGGGCGGTGCGGCAGGTTACGACATGGCGCGTCATGATCGTCTTGACCGGATTGTCGTCGGTCAAATGAGGCACCCAACGCAGCACGATATCACGATCCGTTATGATGCCGACAAGGTTCTCATCATCGCACACGGGCAACACACCGATATCAAACCCCTTCATCAAGGCCGCAGCTGCCCGGATGGATGTGTCCATAGAGACAGTCATCACAGGCTGGCGCATGATACGGCTTACCAACATTTCGGGACCTCCGGATCGCATCAAGACACTCTCTTCCCCGAAGCTACCCCGTATCAGGAGTGCCCGAATTAACTTTGGGCAAGTTTCTGCTCCGTGGCTTCGCGGGCTTTTCTTTTGTCGCGATCCTTCAGCGCCTCGAAGCCGATAATGACGTCCAGAAGCTCCGTGGTGATGTCGCTTTGGCGGACCGCGCGCATCTCTCCGGTCAACGCCTCCAGTTGTTCATCTACCGAATGCTCTGCCTGCTGCATCCGCGCCAAACGGGCGGCGTTCTCGGTGACCAGCGCCTCGGCGGCGGCGCGGAACATCTCGGCGAACAGGTAGCTGCGAATCAGGGCGGCCAGCAGGCGGTCGGGGGCAAGCCGGAACTGCGGCAGGCTGCGGGAGGCCCAAGGCCGATCCGCAAAACCGCGCGTCATGTCGGGGTCCAGCGGCAACAGGCGCTGCGACACGGGGCGTTGCTGGCCATGCTCGGCGCGTTGCATGAAGACGAGCGAGACGGCAATGTCGTCCGCCCCGCTTTGGCGCACCCCGTCCAACAGGGTGATCAGACGCCCCGCCAGCCGCGCCAGCCCGTCGGCGGTTGCGGGTGGCAAAAGGGTGGTTTCGGGCGTCAGCCCCTGCCCCGCCAGCGCGTCTTCCATCTGCGCACCCACACAAATTACCCGCGCATCGGCACCGTGAAGGCGCAGCGCTTCCTCCGCCACGATCTCGTTATAGTTGCCGCATAACCCGTGGTCGGACCCGAAGACGATCACGATCCGCACCGCGTCAGTATCCGTCTCAATCGGCAGCGGGCCATGACTTTGGACAAATGCGTGGAAGCCGTCCAGCACCGTGTCGCGGTAGGCCTCCATGGCTTGGGCCGCCTGCTCATAGGGCAGCGAGTTGATGGCCGACATAGTCTTCATCGTCCGCACGATGCCGCGAATGCTTTTCATCGTGTCCGTGCGGTGTGTCAGCAGCTCAAGCGTCTGGGCCATCGGCTTTTTCCATCTGCGAAATGGCCTCACGCGCGGCGGTCACGATGTCCGCGCGGCCCTCATCCGTCAGCTTTTCATCCTCGGCAATCAGCGCCGCAATGCCGCGATCATCCGCACGCACTCCTGCGCGGATTGCGGTCATGGCGGCCACCGCTTGCCCCTCATTCATACCGTCGAGCAACCCTTCCATTGCCGCCACCAGCACCGCCAGTTGTTCATTGGCAGGCATCGGGTCACGCTCCGGCTGGCGCAGGGCGGTGCGCACTGCCGCGCCACGGGCGAGCCTTGCACGTGTGTCGTCATCCAGCCGCGTACCAAAACGGGCGAACTCCTCCAGCTCCTCGAATTGCGACAGGGTCACGCGCAGGTTGCCCGCGACCTCGCGGAAGGCCCGGCTTTGCGCCTTGCCACCCACACGGCTAACCGAGACGCCCAGATCGACGGCGGGAAACTGGTTCGTGCGCACCAAGCGCGGCGACAGGTAAATCTGCCCGTCGGTGATCGAAATCAGGTTGGTGGGAATGTAGGCCGACAGGTTCTCGGCCTGCGTCTCCACCACCGGCAGCGCGGTGATCGAGCCGTGGCCTTCGGTGAACTGCCCCGCCCGCTCCAGCAGGCGGGCGTGGACGTAGAAAATGTCACCGGGGAACGCCTCGCGGCCCGGCGGGCGGCGCAACAGCAGCGACAATTCGCGGTAGGCATGGGCGTGGTGGGTCAGATCGTCCATGATCACCAGCACATCGCGGCCTCTGGCGGCGAAACTCTCCGCCACGGACATGGCGGCGTAAGGGGCAATGTAGGCCAGCCCCGGCGCGTCCTCGTCGCCTGCGGAAATGATCACTGATTGCCCCATCATATCCCCGTCGCGGAGCGCGCCGATGACCTTGGCGACCGCGTCCCCGCGCTGGCCTATGGCGCAGTATATGCAGATCACGCCAGTGTCTTTCTGGTTCAGGATCGTGTCGACCGCAATGGAGGTCTTGCCGGTCTGGCGGTCGCCGATGATCAGCTCCCGCTGGCCCAACCCCACAGGCACAGCCGCGTCCACCGCCTTCAGCCCCGTCGCAAGGGGTCGCGCCACGGCGGTGCGGTGCAGGATGTCGGGGGCCTCGGCCTCGATCGGGGCAAGGGTCGCAGTGTCCACGGGCCCCTGTTCGTCAAGCGGGTGGCCCATTGCGTCGACCACGCGGCCCAGAAGCGCAGGGCCCACAGGCACACTGACCACCCGCCCCGTGCGGCGCACATCCTCGCCCGGCGAGACCTGCTCGGACGGGCCAAGCAGCACCACGCCAAGCCGCCCCGGCTCCAGATCGAACACGATGCCGCGCACGCCGGAGGCGAATTCCAACAGCTCGTCCGCCAAGGCACGGGCAAGGCCCGAGACGATGGCAATGCCGTCACCCACCTCGGTCACGCGGCCAATTTCACTGACCTGAGGCGCGGGCGGCGGGCTGTCGAGCAAAGCCTGAACCAGATCAGCTGTCGTAGGGGCGGCCATGACGTCATGCGGCATCGCTGAGACCTTTCATCGCCTGCCCACCGCGGTCTTCCAGCATCTCGTCCAACCCGTCGAGATAGCTGTCGATGGTCCACGCCACCTGCGCGCCACCCAGTCGCAGGCTCAGGCCGGGCGACAGGGTGTCGTCGGTGTCAAACCGCAAGGTGACCTCCGGCAGGATCGCCGCAAGCGCGTCGCGCAGGCGGGCTTGCTCCGCATCAGGCAACGGATCGCGGGTCAGCGCCACGGCCTCGCGCGCATCGCCCGCCGCATCGCGCAGACTTCCGGCCTGATCCTTCAGGCGGGCTGCGGCATGGGCCACGATTTGCTGCTCCAGCGTCGTGTCGGCCAGATCGGACAACGCCTTGCCCGTCAACGCCACAAGCGCGGATGCGCCAGTTTGATGCAGCTGGGCGGAGTAGGCGCGCGCCTCCTCCGCGCGGTGCTTTTCGCGCTCCGCCTGCTCGTCAGCCAGACGCGCGCGGGCCTCGGCCAGCAGCGCGTCGCGTTCCGCCTCGGCGGTGTGGCGCACTTTTTCCAGCATCTCGGACTTGCTGGCCCGCAGGTCGGCAATCTCGGCCTTGTATTTCGCCTCGGTCTGCTGCGCCTCGGTGCGGATTGCCTGCGCTTCGCCCATGCGGGTGGAGATCTCTTCCTCCCGCGCGTCGATGCCGTCCAGAATAGGCCGGTAGAGAAACCGTTTCAGCAGCCAGATCAGAACCAGAAAGTTGACGATCTGGGCCCCGACCGTAATCCAGTCAATCGACATGGGTTCAGCCCCCCGCACCTTGCTGCGCAGCCTCAAGGGCGACGTTCCAGAACGGGTTGGCGAACAGCAGGATCATGGCGACCACGAAGCAATAGATGGCGGTGGATTCGATCATGGCGAGGCTGACGAACAGGGTCCGCGACAGGGTCGAGGCCGCATCGGGTTGTTGCGCAATGGCGCTAAGGGCAGTCGACGCCGCGCGTCCCTCGCCCAGTGCAGGGCCAAGTGCGCCGAACGACACGGTCAGGCCCGCCGTAAAGATAGAGATGGCGGCGATGATGGAGAGGTCGGTCATGGGATGTCCTTTGCAGCTTCGGTCGTGTCGGGCGATGGCGCGTCTGCGGTCGCCGACGAGATATAAACGGTGGCCAGAATGGCGAAGATATAGGCCTGGATCACGCCGGTCAGCAGACCCAGCATGTCCATCAGCACCGGAAAGAAGAACGGCGCGACGCCAAGCAGGATGGCGGCAATGACCGCCCCGCTCATGATGTTGCCATACAGGCGGATCGCCAGCGACAGGCTACGGGAGATTTCGCTGATGATGTTGAAGGGCAGCATGATGACCGACGGCTCGATATAGGTCTTGAGGTAGCCGCCGATCCCGCGACTGCTGACGCCGAACATCGGCACCGCGATCAGCACCGACAGCGCCAGCGCGGCTGTCGTCGAAAGCGACGCGGTGGGCGTGTCGAACCCGGGCACCACGGTCAGCAGGTTGGCGGTGACGATGAACAGGAACAGCGTGCCGGTGAAATACAGCAGGCGGCGGTCGCGGCGTCCGGTGATCTCGGCGATCTGGCCGACGATCAGGCCCACGATGACCTCCAGCGTCGTGCGCCACCTGTTGGGCGGGACGTCAGGGCGCAGGTTCCAGGTGATCAGCGCGGACACGCCGGTCAGCACCAGCATGATCAGCCATGTGTTGAAGATGGTGGCGTTGATGGCGATGCCGCCCAACGAGAAAACGGTCGTGGTGTCGGGGGTCAGCTCCACGGCGCGGCCTCCTTCGGGGGGCGGGCGAAGGCCAGCACGACGAAACGGGTAACCAGAAAGGCCAGCGCGAAGCCTGCAAGCGCCGCCAGACCCTGCGTGGTCATCCACCACACAAGCCCCAGAAGTGCCGCGATCCGCAGCGCCGCGCTCAGTAGCAACACGGATGTGGGGCGGGCGGTGCGCAGCGCCAGCCGCATCCCGAACGCAAGGCCCGCAAAGAACAGCGCGGCGGCAAATGTGCCCGCCAAAGCGCCAAACCCGAACAGGGTCCAGTCAATCGCAATCATGCTCATTCCCCTTCCTTCCCGATCCAACCCCACGCGATGAACGCCCCCAGAACCACGCCACCCAGAAGCAGCGCGATGGTCCAGGAGAAGTTCTGCGGGGCCAGCCCGTCCAGCCAAAGTCCCAGAAAGATGCCGATCAAAGTCGGCACGGCGATTGACCAGCCGATCATCCCGAAGGTGCCGATACCGCGCAGCGGGCTTGGGCCGGGATCGTCACGCGCGTCCTTCTTGCGGCGGGCGCGTTGGCCGATCTCCTTGGTGGTTTTGTCGTCGTCGCGGGTCATATATGCGGCTTTCTCAGGCTGGCGAAGCGGCGCACCATGTCCGCCTCAAGGCGGGACAGGGCGGCGCGGGCGCTTTTCTCTTCGTCTTCGAGACCGGCGAAGCTGTCGCCGACAGTGTCGCTGAGGCTGTCCAGGTCATCACCCTCGACGCCGCGCCGCACGGCCAACTCGACCCTGTGGCCCTTCTTGACGAGCAGCCCCTCGTCGATGCCAAAAATTCTCTCCCGCCCGTCGGGTTGCGTGACCAGCAGGACGGAGGGCACCAGCGCGGTGACAAAATCAACGTGGTTGGGCAGGATGCCGAAGCCACCATCCGCCGCCTCGCCCGTCAGGCGGGTCGCGGGACCGTCGAACAACACCTCGGACGGCAATCGCAGCGAGACCTGCATCTCGGACGCGGTGCTCATGCTGCGTCCTCCTGCTTCAGATCGGGCAGGCTGCCGATCATGTAATAGGCGCTTTCGGGCAGATCGAATGTGGTTTGCGACAGGATCGCTTCGCAGCCGTCGAGCGTCTCGGCGATTGGCACCAGCTTGCCAGTAGTCCCCGCCGCCGCGCCGACCGTAAAGAACGGCTGGGTCAGGAACCGCTCCAGCCTGCGCGCGCGGGCGACCACGGCGCGGTCATGGGCGGACAGCTCTTCAATGCCCAGCATGGCGATGATGTCGCGCAGGTCTTCGTATTCCGCCAAAGTGCGACGCACCGCGCGGGCGATGTCGTAATGGCGCTGCCCGACCACCGCGGGCGTCAGCATCACAGAGGTCGACGCCAGCGGATCGACAGCCGGATACAACCCTTCGCTGGCGCGTTTGCGCGACAGGACGACCGAGGCCGACAGGTGCGAAAAGATATGCGCGGCGGCGGGGTCGGTGAAGTCGTCGGCAGGCACATAGACCGCCTGAATGGACGTGATCGAGCCTTTGCGGGTCGACGCGATACGCTCCTCAAGGCTGGCCAGTTCCGTGGCCAGGGTCGGCTGGTAGCCCACCCTTGACGGCATCCGGCCCAGAAGGCCGGACACCTCGGAGCCCGCCTGCACGAAGCGGAAAATGTTGTCGATCAGCAGCAGCACGTCCTGCTCGCGGTCGTCGCGGAAATACTCCGCCATGGTCAGCGCCGATGCGCCGACCAGAAAGCGCACGCCGGGGGCTTCGTTCATCTGGCCGAACAGCATCACCATCTGGTCGCGCACGCCCGCCTCGCCCATTTCGCGCCACAACTCCTCGGCCTCGCGGGACCGCTCTCCGATGCCGCAAAACAGGCTGACGCCGTGGTGGTGTTCGACCGTGTTGTGGATCAGTTCGCTCAAAAGCACCGTCTTGCCAACGCCCGCGCCGCCGAACAGGCCGGTTTTGCCGCCGCGCTCGATGGGGGACAGAAGGTCGATGGCCTTGATGCCGGTCTCCAGTACTTCGGCGCGCAGCACGCGGTCGGCCAGCGGTGGCGGCGGTTGGTGGATCGCGCGCCGCTCTGACGCGGCGGGGGCGGGCAATCCGTCAAGCGGCTCGCCAAAGACGTTGAGCATCCGGCCCAGCACGCTTTCGCCCACCGGCACCTCGATGCCCGCACCGGTGGCGGTCACTTTGGCCCCAAGCCCCAAACCACGCACCGAGCCGAGCGCGATGCACCGCACCACGCCGCCGCCCACCAAAGATGCCACTTCCATGGCGATGCCGCCCACGTCCAGGCTTGACTGGATACGCGGGCTTTTGCCCTCAAACGCCACGTCTACGACGCCGCCACGAATGGCGGTGACGGTGCCCTCTTGGGTGGTGGTTTCGGTCATCGGTCCGGTCCCCTCGCGCCTATCCCGCCGCCATGCCGCCGTCGACCGGATACTGGGCGCCCGTAATGAACGCCGCTTCATCCGAGGCGAGGAACAGAACCAGCGCCGCAATGTCGGCGGACTCGCCGTAACGGCCCAGCGGGATGTCGGCTGTCAGCTGATCCTTCACCGCGTCGCCGTGGCCGGGATTGAACCCCTCTTCCAGCGAGCGCATCATGCGCGTGTTCACCGGCGAGGGGTGGACCGAGTTGACGCGCACGCCGGTTGAGCCGACCTCGATCGCAGCCGCACGGGTCAGCCCGACAACCGCGTGCTTGGAGGTGATGTAGGGCGCGACGTTGGGACTGCCTTTCAGCCCCGCAATAGACGACATATTGATGACGCTGCCGGATTTCTGCTTGGTCATGACGGGCAAGACATGCTGAAGCCCCAGAAACGCGCCGCGCACGTTGACGGCGATCACGCGATCGAAATCCTCGATCTTCTGGTCCACGAGCGGCGCGACCTTGCCCTCGATGCCTGCGTTGTTGAAAAACACGTCGATACGGCCGAACTTGTCGACGGTCTCACGCACGTAACGTGCCGTATCGTCGGCCGAGGACACATCGGCGGCGATGGTCAACACCTCGCCAAGGCCCCCCAGCGTCTTGGCGGCCTGAGCCAGATCGTCCTCTTTCAGGTCCACCAAAGCGACCTTGGCCCCTTCGTTCAGGAACAGGCGGGCGGTCTCCAGACCGATCCCCGCCGCGCCGCCGGTGATCAGGGCGATTTTGTCTTGCAAACGTTTCATGGCGATTTTCCTCTCGTTAGTTCAAGCAAAAGTGCCGGCTTGCGCGTCCAGCGTGCGCAGGCGGAAGCCCAACACCATGAACAGGACGCCGAACAGAATGGCGTAGATGCCGATGATCCAGACCAGCGTGATCAGCCCGACCTGCGGCACTGCAACAAGCAAGCCGCCGAACAGGATCGACATGACGCCGCCCAGGATCAGAATCCACTCGCCGGTGATCTCCTTGCGGATCTGGAAGGCCAGCACGATCCGCAGAAGCCCACCCACGACGGCCCATGCCGCAATGAACATCAGAAGAACCAGCGCCGTGACGCCGGGCCAGAACAGCGTCAGCACACCGACGACGATCCCGAGGGTCGATTCAAGCACCAGCGGCCAGATCCGTTTCAGCCTGTCGCGGTAGCGGATAGCGTCGATCAGCCCGAAAATGCCGTCGGCGAACACATAGGCACCGAACAGGGTGACCAGCACGGCCAGCGTCAGCGCGGGCCACGCAAAGGCCATGATCCCCAGTACGATGGCGGCGACGCCGCGCAGCAGGAAAATCCACCAGCTGCGTTGCAAATAATCAATCATCTCGTTCATGTCTTTCATCCTTCTCAATCGGGTATATTCGGGACCACGCAGGTGCCCGCCCGTCTTTCCAGTATCTCGACCGCCTGATCCAACCGCCCGATGCCCGCCAGCCCGCCTTGCGAAGCAAAGGCTGCGGCGGCTTCCATCTTCGGGCCCATGGAGCCTGCGGGCAGCTCGAGCGCGCGCGCCTCGTCCGGCGTCAGCGTGTCGATCCGCTCTTGATCATCACTACCGAAGTTGCGGTAGACCGCATTAACGTCGGTCAACAAAAGCAGCGCATCTGCCTTCAACTCCCGCGCCAGCAGGGCGCTGGCCGCGTCCTTGTCGATCACCGCCTCGATACCGCTCAGGCTGCCATCGCGCTGGCGCAATACGGGAATGCCGCCGCCGCCGGTGCAGATCACGATCACGCCCCGATCCAGCAGCAGTTGCAGCACCCGCATGTCAGGTATTTCCTGCGGCACCGGAGAGGCCACCACGCGGCGCCATTTCTCGCCGTCCTGCGCGATGGTCCAGCCTGCGGCCTTGGCGCGGGCCTCGGCCTCCTCGCGCTCGTAGACGGGGCCGATGAACTTGGTGGGCTTCTGGAAGGTGGGGTCTCTGCCGTCGACCAGAACCTGCGTCAGCAAGGTCGCCACGGCGTATTCATGGTCCAGCGCGTTCTCCAGCTCCTGCTCGATCATATAGCCGATCATGCCGCCGGTCTCCGCCCCCAGCACATCCAGCGGGTAGGCCTCGTCCGGTCGGTAGGCCGCGCCTTGCAGCGCCAGCAGACCCACCTGCGGGCCGTTGCCATGGGTGACCACCAGACGGTGCCCCGCCCGCACGATCCGCGCCAAAGCGGCAGCCGCGGTGCGGACATTGGCCCGCTGGTTTTCGGCGGTCAGGGGCTCCCCGCGCTTCAACAGCGCGTTGCCCCCAAGGGCTGCAACGACAAGCATGGCCTACGCCCCCAACGTGGCGACCAGAACCGCCTTGATCGTGTGCATCCGGTTTTCTGCCTGATCGAACACGATGGACGCGGGGGACTCGAACACCTCTTCCGTTACCTCCATCGCGTCGAGGCCGAACTCGTCCTTCATCTCCTGACCCACCGTGGTGTCGGTGTTGTGGAAAGCAGGCAGGCAATGCATGAACTTCACCCGCGGGTTGCCGCTTCTGATCATCATGCCGGAGTTGACCTGGTAGGGTTTCAACAGCTCGATCCGCTCGGCCCATTTGTCCTTGCTTTCGCCCATAGAGACCCAGACGTCGGTATAGATGAAATCAACGTCCACCACCGCGCTGTCCACGTCATCGGTCACGGTGATCCGTGCGCCGGTTTCCCTCGCGATCGCCCGCGCCTCGTCGCGGATGGCTTGGTCGGGCCACAGGCTTTTTGGCGCGCACAAGCGCACATCCATGCCCATCTTGGCACCGCCCAGCAACAGGCTACAGCCCATGTTGTTTGCCGCGTCGCCCATGAAACAAAAGGAAAGCTCGCGTAGCGGCTTCTCGGCGTGCTCCTGCATCGTCAGGAAATCAGCGAGGATCTGGGTCGGGTGGAACTCGTCCGTCAGCCCGTTATAGACCGGCACGCCGGACCAGTCGGCGAGCGTCTGCACAATCTCCTGTCCGAAACCGCGATACTCGATCGCGTCATAGACGCGGCCCAGCACGCGGGCGGTGTCCTTGACGGTTTCCTTGTGCCCCATGTGGTTGCCCGACGGCCCAAGATAGGTGACGGTCGCGCCCTGATCATGGGCCGCCACCTCGAAGCCCACGCGGGTGCGGGTGCTGTCCTTCTCGAAGATCAGCGCAATTTCGCGGCCCTTCAACAAAGGCACCTCGGTGCCAGCGTATTTCGCGGCCTTGAGGTCGGCGGACAGCTTCAGCAGGAAGCCGATTTCTTGCGGGCTGAAGTCGCGCAAGGTCAGGAAATGGCGGTTTTTCAGGTTGAAAGCCATGGTATTGTCTCCTTCTACACCGCGTCGCGGATGGTGGGGCAGGACATGCAGCGGCTGCCACCGCGTCCGCGTCCAAGCTCGGCACCGGGCATCTCGATCACCTCGATGCCCATCGCACGCAGGGCCGCGTTGGTGTCGTCGTTGCGGTCGTAGCCCATGACCAGACCGGGGCGCAGGGCCAGCACGTTGTTGCCGTCGTTCCACTGCTCGCGGGCCTGCTCGAACGGGTCAGTGCCGCCGGTGGGCACGACGTTGAGTTTTTTGAACCCCATCACATCAGCCACGACGTCGAACATCGGGCGGGGGTCATGGCGCATGTCCAGCGGCTTGCTGCCCTCGCCGGGATGCAGGTCGTAGCAGGTCATCTCGTCCGCGACCTCCTTGAAGCTGGTAACCACGTCGCCGCCGCAGAAGGTGAACACCGTATCAAGGTGCATCGCGGCGCGGGATTTTGGCATCTGGCAGGCGACCACACGGGTCGCGCGTCCGTCGTCGAACAGTGCCTCGGCCAGAAGTCCCACGGCCTGCGGCGAGGTCCGCTCCCCCATGCCGACCAGCACGACGCCATTGCCCACAGGCATCATGTCGCCGCCCTCCAGCGTGGCCAGGCCGTAATCCTTCAGCGGGTCGCCCCAGATCACCTCGACCTTGCCCGCGAATTTCGGGTGGAACTTGTAGATCGCCGCCGTCAGCAGCGTCTCGGGGCGGCGGGCCTGCCAATACATCGGGTTCAGCGTGACGCCGCCGTAAACCCACGCAGAGTTGTCGCGAGTGAACAGGAAGTTCGGCAGGGGCGGCAGGATGAAGCCGTGATGGCCGAGATAGGCGCCCAGCATGCTTTCCGTGTCAAACGGCACATCCGAGACGGTCAGCCCCCCGATCAGGAATCTGGACAGGTCCGCACCGGGCAGCTCGTTCATCCATGCGCGCAACTCGCGCTCCATGCCGACACCGACATGGATTGCCGCAATGCGGTGGTCCAGCACCCATTTGCGGGCCTCTGTGATGTCCAGCGTCTCGGCCAGCAGCGCGCCGGTTTCCAGCACCTCGACGCCCTCTTTGGTCATGGCAGCACCAAATTCATCATGGTCTTTCTGCGCCTGCTTGACCCAGAACACATCGTCGAACAGCAGGTCTTCGCAATTGTCGGGTGTCAGGCGGCGATGGGCCAGACCGGGGCGGCAGATGATCACCTGCCGCAGTTTGCCGGTTTCGGAATACACCCCGAGGTTGTGGTCAGTCATGTCGTTTCCTTTCAGGTCAGAGCAGCGCGCCAACGCTGAGTGCAGCGGAGATAAACACCAGCAAGATCAGCATCAGCGGCCAGATGAATACGATCCAGCGGTCATAGGACACGCGCCCGATGGCCAGCCCGCCGATCACCACGGCAAAGGTCGGGTTAATCAGGTTCACCAGCCCGTTTGCGGATTGATACGCCGTCACGACAAGATCGCGCCCGACGCCGGCGAAGTCTGCCAGCGGGGCCAGAATTGGCATCGACAGAACCGCCAGACCGGAGGAGGACGGCACGAAAAAGCTCATCCCGATCTCGATCCAGAACATCAGGTTGATGAAGGCCAGATCGCCCAGGCCGCCCAGCGTCTGCTCGGCGCTGAACAGGATCGTATCGGCAATCAACCCCTGCTCCATGATGACCACGATGCCCCGCGCCAGCCCGACCACAAGGGCCACGCCCAGCAGGTCGCGTGCGCCGTCCACGAAGGCGCCGGTCAGCTTCTTCTCGCCCATGCGGGCGACCACGCCGACCACGATTGCCGCCCCGAGGAACAGCGCGCTCATGCGGGCCATCCACCAGTCCTGCGTGGACACGCCCCAGATCATCACGGCGAAGGTCGCGGCGAACAGCACCAGAATAATCTGCTGCGTGCGGGTCAGGGTCGCCTCGTCGTCATCTGCGTCTGCAAGGAACAGCTTGCGGTGCGCGTCGGCCTGTTTGGAGACGACCGAGCGGGCGGGATCATTCTTCACCTTCTGCGCGTAGCGCATGACGTACGCGGCACAGATCGCCAGCCCGCCCAGCAGGATCAGCACCCGCAACATGATGCCGTCGGTGAACGGAATACCCGCCGCGTCGGAGGCGATAACAGTCGCAAACGGGTTGATGGTCGAGCCCAGCGTGCCGATGCCCGCCCCGATCAGAATGATCGCCACCCCCGTCACCGCGTCATAGCCTGCGGCAATCATCACGGGGATCAGGATGGCATAGAAGGCCAGCGTTTCCTCGGCCATGCCGTAGGTCGTGCCGCCCAAAGCAAACAGCGACATCATGATCGGGATCATCCAGATCTCGCGTCCCTTCATGCGGGTCATCGCGGTGCGGATGCCGGTGTCGATCGAGCCGGTGGCGTTCACCACGCCCAGAAACCCGCCCAGAAACAGCACGAACAGCGCCACGTCGATGGCGTTGGCCGCGTAGCTGTCCGGGTCATAGAACCCCGCAATCGGGGCCAGCATCACCGCAACGAAGCCCTGCGGGTTGGCGTCGACCTGCTTGTAGGTGCCGGCCACGGCGATTTCGCGCCCGACCTCCTCGCTCATGATGCGGTCGTATTGACCTGCCGGAATGATCCAGGTCAGCACCGCGACGAGGATGATCAGCAGGAATAGAATGGTGTAGGCCGTAGGGAAGCGTGAGGCGAGGTCGTCCTCGGGGTCACGCGCGGCTTGCGTCTCATCGGTCATGGATCGTCTCCTTCCAATGGTAGCGTCAGGACCAATGGAATGCGTCCGATTGCGGCAGCACGCATTAACCCCCGTCAACTGCGGCAATCAGGGACCGCACTGCGTTTATTGATCAGAACTTGACCTAGATTAATGTGTGCCCCGGTCTTTCGAACGACTGTGACGTGGGCAAACCGCCCTATCCCACGGAAAGGACGATCAAATGGCCAAACTACACAGATTCCCTCTTGAAGACGCTGCCGAGGACGCCATCAACAGGGCGCAGGTTCTGTTCACTGCCAATCCTGCTTTCGGCCCTCAGTCCACTCATTTCTGGCAAGCGCAGGACCGGATGCTGGAGGAGGTCGAAAAATTCTCAGCCGCGTGGTTCAAGCGCCGCCATGATGCCACCCGCTCGGCGATCGAGCTAAGCAAGCACGTCTTTACCGGGGGCATATTCGATCCCGCCGTTGCAATAGAGGCTCTGTCCGACTGGCAGCGCAAGTCCATGGAACGTATCGCGGATGACGCCAAAGACTGCACCGAAATGCTGAGCGCCTGTGCGGAATGTATGGTAAGCAACGAGACGGACGCGGTGGAAGAGACCCGCAAAGCAGTCAAAAAGGCAACATCCCATACCGGCACGCCGGTCTGAGTTGAAACTTCAGGAGACCTAAAGATGGATAAGAAACAAGCTTATCAAGACAAGTTTTACGCGCAGATGGACGAATGGAAAGCCCAGATCAGCCAGCTGCGCGCCAAGGCAGAGAAGGCGCAAGCCGACGCACAGTTGAAATACATGGAAGAGGTCGAGGAGCTTAAGGCCAAGCAAAAGCAGGCCGAGGCGCAGATGCACAAGCTCCGTGACGCGCAAGGCGAGGCGTGGAAAGATATGACCGCTGGCGTCGAATCCGCATGGGACGAGCTGGGCGAAGCCATGAAACGCGCACGTAAACGGTTTTCCTGACAGTTTGAACATGACGAGAAGCGGTGCCGTCAGGGTGCCGCTTTCCTCGCGCCACCTACGCTTGGAACAAGCGCGGGGTCACGGCTGGACAAGCCAGCCTTCACCGCCAAACCTGTTTCTTTCCTAGCGCTGCAAGACAAACGTGCCGGGCGCGTCGCCAAGGGCGGCTCCCATCGGCGGCGGCGGCCCCTTGGCCGAGGACTGCTTGTCCAGCCAGCTTGTAAATTCCGGCCACCATGACCCGTCTTGAACCGGAACCGCCGCGCGCCAGTCGTCGGGGGCTATGTATTTCGCCGACGCCGTGGCGGTATCTATCTGGTAGGTCCGCCCCTTGTGTCCGGGTCTGCTGACGATCCCCGCGTTATGTCCGCCAGAAGTCAGCACAAAGGTGACGTCGGTATCCGTCAGCAGATGCAGCTTGTAGACTGACTTCCACGGCGCCACATGGTCGCCGGTGGTCGAGACGCAGAACATAGGCGCAGTGATATCGCTGATCGCGACCGGCTTGCCGTCAATGCGGTATTGCCCCTGAGCCAACTCGTTGTTGAGAAACATATGACGTAGATATTCACTGTGCATCCGGTATGGCATCCGCGTCGCGTCCGAGTTCCACGCCATCAGGTCGAACATCGGCTGACGCCGCCCCATCAGGTATTCATGCACATAGCGCGACCAGATAAGGTCGGTCGAACGCAGCAACTGGAACGCGCCCGCCATCTGCTTGGTGTCCAGATAACCTTGGTCCCACATCATATGCTCAAGGAAAGACACCTGGCTTTCGCTGATGAACAGCTGCAATTCGCCGGGGTCCTCAAAATCGACCTGAGTGGCGAACAGGCTCAGCGTTTTCAACCGCTTGTCCCCGTCACGCGCCATCTGCGAGGCTTTCGCCGACATCAACGTGCCGCCAAGGCAGTAGCCGACGCCATGTACCTGCGCGTCGGGGATGATTTGGCCAATCTCGTCCAAGGCCTCGCCCACCGCGTCCAGATAGTTATCCATCCCGATATCACGATCTTGGGCATCAGGGTTGCGCCACGACACCATGAAGACGGTGAAGCCCTGCTCCACCAGATATTTCACCAAAGAGTTATGTGGTGACAGATCGAGGATATAATACTTCATAATCCACGCCGGAACGATCAGCAGCGGCTCCTGCGCGACGGTCTTGGTCTGCGGCGCGTACTGGATCAGCTCGAACAGGTGCGTGCGGTAAACCACCTTGCCCGGCGTCACCGCCACTTCGCGGCCCGGCAGGTAGTCCTCCGCACCGACAGGCGGCTTTCCGGCCATCGTGCGGTCGATATCCTCAATGAGGTTCTGCGTTCCCTGCACCAGATTGGCGCCAAAGGTTCGCGTCGTCTCGGCGATCACTTCGGGGTTGGTCCACAAACTGTTGGAGGGCGACATCATGTCCAGAATCTGCCGCACCACGAAAGACGCCACCTGTTCATCGCGCCGCGACATGCCGTCAATGTCGTTGGTGGCATTATACCACCATTGCTGGGTCATCAAAAAATTCTGGTAGACCATGTTGTAAGGCCAGCGCTGCCATTCCGCCGCGTCGAACCGGTCGTCATGGCCCAGCGGGTCGATACAGGGCGCGGTCCCCTGCCCCGACATCAGCCGCCCCGCGGTCATGCCCAGATGCGCCGTCTTGCGCATGGCCTTCTCCGCCAGTTGCACCTGTTTTCCGGGCGAGGAGGCCAGATGCAGCCCCCAGTTGAAGAATGTCGAGGCCAGCCCGAAAGGCGATATCCCCTGTGTCAGCCGCGCGAGCTGCGCTTTTACCGCGCGGTCCATGCTTTCGACCGCAAACCGGTCGGGCGCATTGGTCGCGCAGAGCGGGCCAAGCTCGGGCGGCACCGGATCCATTTGATGTGAAATCTGGTCGGTTTTATTGGCGGGTGTCGTCGTCCGGCGTGTGTCGGGTTTGGTAATCTTGGTGACCGTTGCTGACTTCTTCATCTCTCATCCTATCGCCCGCCCGCTAAACATCATGGCGGATCGTCCAACTCAAATCCCCGCGCAGTCGTTGGCGGGCTGCTCGAGTCTCTTGCGCGATAATATCAAGATAACCCTTTCGACAACTTGATCTGCGTTAAACAACGTAAAGCTGGGCTGAAAATATTTGCATCGAACAAAAGATCAGGAGCGAAATTTCTGTTCCCTCCAGAGCGCGATTTCGCAGTGATGGACTCAATCGTGAATTTGCGCTAAAATCAGGTCAATTAACTAAATGGTTTATACTGTGTTTGGGGGCATCTTTATGACGCGCTCTATTTTTTATTTCTGGATGGCGATTGTTCTGTGCGTCGGAAAACTATTTGCAGCGCAGATAGAGCCGACGTCAATTGTGTATCTGGAGTGTTTTGACGGCGCGGAGAAGGTAACTGCCGGAACCGGTGTTATTGTCAGTTCCGAAGGCCATGTTTTGACCGCCGCACATGTTGCCAAGGAAAATTTGACCTGCAAAGGAGCACGGGCCAGCCAGAACCCTGCACCGGTTCGCGACCTCACCCCTGTCGGGGTCGCGTCGAATGGGCACGACTTCGCAATCGTGAAGTTTTCACGGCTTGGGGAGGAGACTTTCGAACCGGTCCCGTTAGTTGCAAACACCACCAATATGAAGGGTCGTGCCATCAATATTTGGGGCTATCCCGAGGGCGGAGCTGCGTCACCATCCGTACAGACCGGCACCGTACTAAATTCCGAGCGCGACGGTGATGGCATGATGCAATCACTGACAATCACAAGCGCCGGCATGAGTGGTGGCCCGGTCCTGTCCAACGGACATTTGGTGGGTCTGGTTGCCGGTGCCCAGTTCAACGCAATCGGCCAGGTTTCCAACTATGCGTTATTGGCCGCAGAAGCCTTCAAAACCGAGGTACGCCGGGTCCGGGACGACGTCAGGGCCAATCGGCGCGAGGATGACCTTGCCGAGATCGAGATTGATCTTCTTGGCGAAGGGACATGCAACGAGTTGCTACGCGGCGCCTTGTCGTCGCGGTATCCGAATTTCATCCCGAGCCTTGTCAGCGACAAGAACAAGCCAAGCATGAGCATTCTGTCACAAGAGGCGGAATTCTGGGTCACCATCACGACTGGCCCCGCGCAGTGGTTTGATTGCAAGGAAGGCAACCTGCGCAACTCTCTCTATTTTCCGGTCGGTCTGGTTTTGCGTCCCGTCAAAGACATCGCGATCGCCGATGATGCAGGCAATCAGGTGGAGTGGACGATGTTCAAAACAGAATATGGCCTGATGGTATTGATCGACCGGCAGGCTGTCGCCCCGATCACAGCGGATATTGGCTATGTCTTCGCTCTTGGCAACGGGGTGTACAAGGTGTGTGGCCCGGGGGACGACAAGAGCTGTGATCCCGGCGAGAATTTGAAAGCGAAAGGCAATTTCGGAAAATGGCCCTACATTTCCGGCTGGGATTCCTATTTGCGTACCACCGACCCGGATGCTTTGAGTGCGGCTTACACCGAGTATCTCGCATTCCGTGAAAATCAGGATTTGGTGCTCGCCGACGATCCTCGCATTTATCACCGACGCTTCAAACATCGCGCGCCTCAAGCCTTGAACGACGATCCGGCCTGCGCCATTCAAAAGGCCTATCTATATGAATTCCATAAACGCTTTGATCAAGACGCCCTGCACCAGAACTCCGCTTATGGCGCCCCCGTAGATTACAGTTTTTGTTATCTGCCGCCGCCCGAGGCGTCTGTCCGAACTGCGGGCTATCGACAGATCAAGGTCATTACCGAAAGCATTGCCGAGCAGATGTTTGACAAGCTGTGGACGGTTCAGGTGCGCACCAGCCCCACAGAACTCGTCAAGAAACTCTCGGGTCTTCTGCCTGACGTTAACCCCCTTTATACCGATATCATAAGATGTGGGCAGAACCTTCGCCCTGCCCGGTCGCCTTTTGATACGGCGAACCAACAGGACCCGGTGGCCATTGGCGATCTCGTAACGGCAGAGCTTGCATCAGATCGCATCCAGCCCGACCAGAACCTTGGGTATCGCTTCCGCTTGTATCAGCCATCGGCCGGCGAGTCGCGCAGTCAAACCTTGTCAAAAGTGCCGCTATTCCAAGACATCGACCTCGAGATTTTCTGTGGCGATGACCGGGAACCTCTCCGTGCCCAAGCGGTCAATATCTATTTCAGCCCTGTTTTCGACAGCCCGCTCCGACTTGACATGAAGGCCGTCGAAAACGCGTTTATCGAGAACTTTAACAGCATAGATCACGAGGGGCGGATTTATGTCAAAGATGGCTATATCGAACGCATTTGCAATTATCTTGAATACCAAGGCTGGCTCGACACCCTGAAAGCGGCGCTCAAGAAAGAGACCGCCCTTTCGTTTAGCATGACGCGCTTGGGCCTGGATAAGGAAATCGTCGCCAATCATTTCGCACATCTTATTTTGGCGACGTTATTTTTCACCGAGGTTGAGATGCAAACGGAGGATAATCACGGAGGATGCCCGAGATGATAAGCATGTTTACGCGCTTACCAGCGGCAATGATGTTGATATTTGGCCTGCTGGGGGTGTCATCAGTTGGCGGAGATACACTCCTTTGCGATGCGAACCGACGCGCTTTGACGATTGCCGCAAATGAGGCGCAGGAGAAATGGTGTTGTTGCGGCGCGTGCTGTGGCTGGGCCGTAAGCTGCAAGGCGATCCCGGGATGCACAACGTGCTAGGCAAGTTCGCTGCTCTCACCACCGCGCTATTCGCAATGTCACAAGCGCACGCGGAGGAATTGGCAATCTGCTTTCGCGTGGATGCGCCGCCGTTTTCATATCTTAACGAAACGAACGAACCGGCAGGGTACTCCGTCGATTTATGTCGCCATGTGGCGCGCATTCTGAACTATCCACCACCTGAACTGGTGCCAGTAACTGTCGAGAACCGCTTTGAGGCGTTGAAAGAGGGGCAGTGCAGCCTCTTGTGCGGCGCCACAACAGTGACGATCAAGCGGCGCGAGGACTTTAACTTCAGTTTGATCTCTTTTGTCACCGACACCGCACTCATGTTCCCCAAGACCACCTCAGACGCGGAAACGCTACAGATCGGATATCTCGACAACACAACCACCAAAGACAATATCGACACAGGTCGCGTCACAGGCGGGGAAACGATGGCCTTCGAGTTCAAATCTGTTGAAAGCCACCAAGTGGCTGCCAAAGCCATTTTAGGCGGCGAGCTTGCAGGCTATGTCGCAGATCGCGACATTCTCACGACTATGATGGCCAACAACCCCGCGATGAATGACACCCATCGGATCAGCCGCGTGGGATTATCGTACGAGCCCTATGCCTTGGCCATGGCCCGCAAGGGTGACGACCAATTCAGGTTTGACGTTGACCGTGCCCTCGCCGAACTTTTTCGAAACGGCACCGCCCTCGCTTTAGTGAAAGAACATATCCCAAGCCGCAGTCAGGACGAAATTCTGGAAACACTTTTTGATATCCAGTCGATCCCGAAATAATCGAACACATCAAAAAATTGTAAGAAATCAAAGGGTCGTAACAAAATTTCGCTAGGCGCTTTGTGAGGACGCCAACGCCTCAACTTCAAGGAACTTGACCTAAGGTCAATCATGGCGTCTATTTAAGCTCCTTGTGCGCAACTGGCACAGTGTCTTCTCTGGTTTTATCTAGGAAGAATAAGATGCAAAAATGTTGGACTAGGAATTTTGCTTCCAAGCTCGGATCGTTCGTGGTTGTAATCGGCGTCGCAATTTCGCCGGGTATCGCACGGGCAGAACAACTGGTGACGTTTGACGACATCAAAAAAATTTCACCCAGAGCTGATGACGCCCTCGCCCGTGCTATTGCCGATGCCGAAGATCAGTTCGCCGAGCATGGCATCACGACCCGGCTTAGAATGGCGCATTTTCTATCGCAGGTGATGACGGAAACGGGCGGATTGAAGCGCCTTGACGAGAATATGAACTACTCTGAGGCGACCCTCATTCGGGTGTTCAGTCGCAGGACTATTTCCCGCGCAAAGGCCGCAGAGGTCGCACGAAAGCCACGAGAGGTTGCGAATTGGGTGTATGGCGCGCGGCTTGGCAATCGGGGGCGTGACACAGACGATGGTTGGAACTATCGCGGGTCCGGCTACATCCAGCTCACGGGGCTGTCCAACTTCCGTAAACGCGGCGTAGAAATCAACCTGCCTATTGCTGATGATCCCGAACTTGCACGCCAACCGGACGCAGGCCTACGCGCAGCACTAGCTTATTGGAGCGCGCGCAACATCAATGCCGCCGCCGACGACCACGATCGGCATCGCGTGCGGGTTTTGGTCAACGGGCCAGCCGCCCATGGCTACGCTCAGGCCAAGGTCTGGTTCAACAAGGCTTGGTCCAATGTTTTTCAGGCCAAGGAAGGCGCAGGGTTTGAAACCGGCGCGTTTGAAATGGCCGGGGGGATCGTTGAAGATGAGGTCGCGCTGTTCGACGACATCATGCGCGAAAGCGGTCTCGTGCCCGACGATTTTTCGTCCACCGAAAGCGGCTCTGAGGACGAACGTGCCGAAGCACTTCGCGAGTTTCAGGCAGAGCGCGGTTTGACGGAAACGGGCGAGTTGGACGAAGCAACTCAAGAAGCGCTCCTTGACCCGATTGAGTGGAGATACCGCGACGCCGAGGTGGTCGTGACGCCGACGGAAACTCGCAATCCCGAAGAGGGCGTGGAGTTCAACCTTCGCCCCGAGACAGCTACAGAATCCGGCGCACTCATGTCGATCGAGCCAGATATGGGCACTGGCGAGGTTGAAGAAAACGTCCAGCTCACCGCCGACGAGAGCGCAGCGTTGATCGACGCACGCAGTATCTACGCCGAATACGAAATGGGGGCTGCATCGGTGGAACCCGAAACCTTCGTGCCTTTCTCGGTGATTGGCGAGGATGATCGGGTCGCAATCACCGACACAAGAGGATTCCCCGAGCGCGCGATAGTGCAGACCCTCTTCAACAACGGACGCTCCGATAGCTTGTGTACCGGGACTATGATCTCGAAAGACACGGTCCTCACGGCAGGTCATTGCATACACAGCGGCACACAGGCGGGGCGGCCCTATTCAAACTACAGGCTGGTGCCCGGTCGCAACGTGGGTGCGGCCCCATTCGGCCGCTGCGGCGCGATTGCGGCCTACACGCTCAGCGGATGGGTGAATTCCGTGACCTCACTGGAGGCGCGGTATTACGACCTCGGTGCCATCAAACTTGATTGCGACATCGGGCTGACAACGGGATGGATGGGTGTGACCACTATGAACGACGACCAGATCGAGAAACCGACCATCGTCCACGGCTATGCGGCAGACAAAGCGCCCCCCGGACGGCAATGGGTCAGCACCGACAAGCTCAGAATTTTATGGGATCTGAAAGGGTTCTACCAAAACGATACTTTCGGCGGCACCAGCGGCTCGCCTGTGATGATGAGCGACGCAGGGGATTACATCGTCGGCGTCCACACCAATGGCTTGCATGGCGAAGAACCCTGGGCCAGCAACAACGCCTTTACGCGGATCACGCCCACCAGGATGAGCGAAATTATCAATTGGGCTGGGAGGTAGAGATGCCACATGCCTCAAACCTCTTTTCAAGGGCAGCGGCATTGGCTTTTGCCCTTGGCTTCACTCATCTCGGACAGCCCGCAAATGCCGACGTCTTTACGGACAAGGTCGTCTACATTCAGTGCACCAAAGATGGGAAGACCTCCCACGGCAGCGGTGTCGTCGTCAGCGCACAAGGCCATGTTTTGACAGCGCGTCATGTCGTGCCCGATGGCAGCATTTGTGCGGGCTCAATCGGCGTGGCGGACGAGTTCGATCTGCAACGGCTCAACATCCAGCCGCAGGACGCGGTCGGGTTTGATGCCAAGCTATTGAAATTTGCGCGCTCGGATGAGTATGAGTTCGCGCAGTTCTGCCCCATGGAGCAACTAGCAGCACGCAAAAAAATCTTTGTCGCGGGCTTCCCCGGCAAGACGGAAACCGGCGCGCCATCCTATCGCGAGGGTATTTTGTCCACGACCGAGCTAAATTCCACCGGCGTCATCGAGACGGATGGTCAAAGTGTCGGCGGCATGAGCGGCGGGCCGGTGTTCTCGGAAAACCTCAATGGTCTTGTCGGTATCGTCAGCGGCGCCCAATTCGCAGCCGACGGCGCGGTGAGCTATTACGGCATTCTTCCAGTGGCAAGCTTTGCGGCGACGTTCAATCTGACGCCAAGCCCCAAACCCTGCTACTCCCAGTACCGCCTTATTGATCTTTTCGGCACAGGAGACATTGATGTTGAGGACCTCTGGTGGGAGACAGGGGAGGCGCCGCTGGAGTTGAAGGTCAACGAGACAGAAGGTTTCTGTTTTCTCGCGGGTATTTTCGGTGAATTCAACGATCCCAGCGACTCCGTGGAGATTCTGCTCAAGGAAGGCTTCTTTGTCCTGAACGGCGAGAATTTCAATGGCGGAAGCCACGGTGCCTATGCCAAATGCGTGCGCTACAGCCACTAGCGCCGCGCTTACCAGCGCGCGACCGTCACTGCCACCCTTGTGGGCGGCGTTGCCCTGTCGGATCCATCGACAATGGCAGTACTGGTGCAACGTTTTTTCAGAAGTCTCCTACCGAGGACCTACGACATCTCACGGGTCCTCTCCATCACCTTTCTATGTTGGGGAACGTCACTGGGAAGCTCTCGAAGAGCCCGGTCAATTTCGCACAACAAAATGGGAGTTCCCAACAATCGACAGTTGGTGGAGGTATCAATTGCCGCAGGCGCGAAAGTCTCAAACTGGCCCCGCGATGTGAGCGACGCGAGCCAGGCTGAGCCAAGCATTCTCAAGCCGTACAACCTTATGTCGATCCGTCGCATGCGCTCAAAATGGTTGGCTCCGATCTCTGTCGCCAGAGTTTCCGTGCAGCTTGCCGGCCGCATTATTCTGACCTATGTCAGCTCCGGCTGGCTGACGGAGGCGGGTGATGGCTACCCCTACACGGTGCAGGTCGTCTCGCGGTTTGACGAGTTGTATTTCGAAGGCGGCGACAGGCGCTATTTGGGCGCAGAGCACAGCAGGATGGCAGCGGATGCACGTGGGTTTTAGATTTGTAGCGGGCACTGTGGCGCTGGCTTTTGGCGGGCTGGCAGGGGCGCAGACCCTACAGCCGACGCTGGAGCTTACACCCTACGCCAACATGCATGCGGTGCAGCAAGGCAGCAGCCTTGATCTGGGCTTCCTTCCGGACGAGGTCCATCCCGGCTTCGGCGGCGCAGCGGTCGGTGTTGATATTACATTTAACAACGATAATCTGCTGCTCACCTGCCCTGACGGCGCGTACAGGATAGCCCTCTCGGATGGCCTTCTGGTGCGTGCGGATTTGTTCTGCCCAACGGACCAGACCAACCATGCCGACGTCGAGGCGCGACTGCTGGACGCGGGCTTTGCGCACGTTAAGGACTTCACCCAAGACAATCTCCATCCCGACCGACCCATGGGGCCGCACTGTGGCCGATGCCTTCGAGGCCCTTCCGGATGAAAAAGGCGGCACTGTAGCACGTATCATCCTGTCGCGGTGGGAGCGGCCGGGACGGGCATTTAGTGAGCCTGTCAGCCGCCTATTACGCGCCGGCCGAACGCACGCGGCCAATGCTGGAAATCGACATCTCGGTCCCCAAGACATACCTGTTCCCGCGATCGGTGTTCGCAAAATCGTCTGTCGGGGATGACAGCTGGAGCAGCCCTCTCATAGAACCCGTACGCCCCAAGTTCAATGACGAGCCATGGGAGTCCATGCATCTTGAAAGGCGCTATGATCTGGCCGCGAAGGCCGCGATGCAACTTTGCTCCGGCTGACTGCGGAAGGGGCAAGTTGTCAATCAACTGACCGTGTGTCCAAGCCGGATATACATAGGTCAATTCGGGCTCTCTCAACGTCGCAGTCCTGGACTGCACCGGCCCTTGGTCATCGGCTGGCGATAGACACTGGCGTTGGTCTCAGCATATGGTCAGCGGGCTATGTCGCAATTCAGCTGAAATCTGTCTCTAACTCATCACCAAAAGTCTGGTGATTACCGATACATTCCCTAACCCAATCGGGGTTGTGATAGGTATCCAGATACCGGTCCCCGCTATCGCACAGCAGGGTGACGAGCGGTCCCCTACGCCCGGCCTCGTTCATGGATTTCGCGATCTGCAAGGCTCCCCAAAGGTTTGTCCCCGTTGAAGGGCCTGTCTTGCGCCCGATCAGCTTTTCCAGCCACAGCATCGTGGCGATGCTGGCGGCGTCCGGCACCTGGATCATATGGTCGATGACGCCGGGCTGAAATGACTTCTCGACCTTGGGGCGACCAATGCCCTCAATACGGCTGGAGGCGTCCGACGTCAGGCTGCGATCGCCCGACATGTAGCTGTCATAGAAAACCGAGTTTTCCGGATCGACCACGGTGAGCGCGGTGTCATAGCCCTTGTACCGGATATAGCGGCCCAGCGTGGCGGAGGTGCCGCCTGTGCCTGCGCTCATCACCAGATGCGCCGGGATCGGGTGCGGTTCATGCGCCATCTGAGTGAAGAGACTCTCGGCGATATTGTTGTTGCCGCGCCAGTCCGTTGCCCGCTCGGCATAGGTGAATTGATCCATGAAATAGCCACCGATGTCGCGGGCAAGCTTGACCGAGGCGTCGTGCATCTGTGGCGCGCTGTCGACGAAGTGGATCTGCCCGCAATAGAATTCGATGAGCCGTATCTTGCTGCGCGCGGTGCTTTTGGGCATCACCGCGATGAAGGGCACACCGATCATGCGGGCGAAATAGGCCTCGGAGACGGCGGTGCTGCCAGAAGATGCTTCGACAATGGTGGTATGCTCATCAATTTGACCGTTGCACAGGGCATAGAGGAACAATGATCGCGCTAACCGGTGTTTGAGGCTGCCTGTCGGGTGGGTGCTTTCATCCTTGAGATAGATGTCGACGCCTTCGAGCCGCGGCAGGGGCAATTTGAACAGATGGGTGTCCGCCGACCGGTGCGCATCCGCGTTGATCTTGCCAATTGCTTCTGCGACCCAGTTGTTCATTGCTCTACCCCGGCTTCCTGTGGTGGATATCTTGCGTAGTGACCCCCTTCATAGGGATTTGATCAGCAATAACAAAGCGCCGCTTGCCGCGATGGAGAGCATCAGAAACCGGCCCAATGCCCTGCTCATATGGCCGCGCACCCGCTTTCCGATGACATAACCCAGGATCAAACCGGGCAGCATCAATAGCCCCAGCAGCGCCTGACCCATATCAAACACACCCGCAAGGGCGAGCGCGACCAGCGAGGTGATGTAGGAGAACGTAAACACCAGCGCCATCGTCGGTCTGGTCTTTTCCAGCGGCTCATTCTGATAAAGAACCACCAATGGCCCGCCGGGAATGCCGGTTGCGGTTCCCATCAGCCCCACGGCTACGCCGCAGATCACCAGGTTACGGGTGGTCAGGACCAATGCTCTGGCAAATATCGTCACCGCAACAGCGCACAGGATCAGCGACGGAAACACGATTCCAAGCATTCTTGCGGGCATCATCGTGACAACCACAGCAGCGATAGCCGTCCCGATTACAATCGCGGGCATTAACAGTGCGACTTCCTTGTGAACAACATATGTCCTGCTGTCTCCCAGCATGAGCAAGGACAAAAACAGGTTCACGAACAGCATCGGACCGGGGACATACTCCAGACTGATCAGCGCCAGAAGCGGCGCCGCAATCATGCCGAACCCCATCCCGGTAGACGTCTGAACAAGAGAGCCGAAGATCACAATGGCATTCGCGACGACGAGTGAAGAGATCGTTTGTGTGAGCTCCATCCGGCACCTTGCCTTTTTGTTGAACAGGAACAAGGGATCAATGCCGCTTACAATCCGATCCGTCGCGCGATGTTCACGTTACATGATCGCAGCCGTTCTTGAAACCGGCACTGCAATGGGCAATCAGCCGCGTGGTGTCCTCATCCGACCAGTCACGCGGATTGGTCACCGCGACCCAAGGACGGATGTAATCGGCGGCGTAATAGGCATGTCCGTGGCCATCCGGCGCGGTGGAGGCCAGTGCCATGTCCACAGCGAGTTGAAACTGTGTGACGACCGGCAGGAATCGCATCGCAGGTGAAACGTCAGGCCCGGGCGGTTCGCGCATCCATTCCGGTTTGCGAAACAGCGAACTGGAGGTGAAGAACACGATGGGGTCACTGGAGTATTGCAAAAAGACGATCCGCATATTGCCCCAGCCGTCCGGCCCGCCCGGGTCGGTATAGTGCGAGGCAAAGCGGACAAGCCGGTTCTCGCCCAGTTCCGGCAGAATGTAGGGGCTCTCCTTGTTGCGCGACGCGACGATGTTCTGCCAGCGCAGTGACGGGAAGGGCGGGCCGACCCACAGCGCCCCGTTGATCGGATTGTCCAGCAGCGTAAACATGTCCGTGCCGTGCATCAACGACCAGGCACCAAGGCTGAGGCCGTGGACATAAAGGCGCGGGCGTGCATCCTCGGGCAGGTCACGCCAATAAGTGTGAATGGTGCTGATCAAGGCTTCCGCCTGATCCAGCCCGGTGCGGGTCTCCAGAATCAGGGCCAGTGGCGATTGCAGGTAGGAATACTGCACCGCCACCGTCGCGATGTCGCCGCCATGCATGTATTCGACGGTATCGAATGCGCCCGGATCCATCCAGCCGGTGCCTGTTGGCATCGCAACAATCAGGATTTCGCGGTCAAAGCCGCCCTGCCGGATCAGTTCTGCCAAGGCCACGTCAGCCCGCTCCTGTGGCGTATCCGCCTGCGCGCGCCCGACATAGACGCGGATCGGGTTCAGGGCGACGCGTCCGGTGAACGCGGCGATATCGCGGGCGGTTGGCCCTGTCAGGACATAGTCGCGGCCCGGCTGCCCCAAGGCACCCCAGTTGATCAGGGAGTCCCGTCCACCGGTCAGACCCTGTGCTGCCGGTGGCGGCGGGGCATCGGCAAAGAGCCGTTGCGCGACCGTCACGGAGTTGTCGAGACCGATGATGACGCGGTTCAGCACGCCGTCTCTGGCAAGGAGGATCAAAGCGAATGCGACGATCAGGAACCCGGCTACGTTCGCCGTGCGCGCGGGCATGATGCGATAGAGGCGAAACCGCACCCGGTCGAACAGCCATTGCAAGACGTATCCGATCAGCACCGCCACCGCGAACACGAAAAGGGCCAGCGCCGTCGTGCGGACTGTGTTGGCAGATTCCAACAACTCCATCCCCATAAGTTCACGGATGCCGTTCTGCCACTGCCGCGCGTTCATCAGACACAGCACAAGGATGATTGCCGTCGGGACAGTCGCGACGACCCGCGCAACCTGACCGGTCCGGCCCTGCGGTTCAGGCAGGTCCAGAAGCCGCCAGATTGCAATGCAGGCCCGCCCGATCAGGTATCCCAGCGACATCACCGTGCCGCCCAGAACGCCCTGAACGATCCAGCTCCGCGGGATCAGCGACGGTGTGAGCGAGGTGGCCAGAAACACCAGCCCCAGACAGAGCGGAAGGAAGTAGAGACCTGTTCGAGCCAGAATGCGCATGAGACCTATCCAGTTCAAAAGGGTTCCATCTTGGATAATACAATGCCCGCAGATGGGCCACCCGAGCCTGTCACTCTCACACAGCCGTTCACGCTTCGCCAGAACTAGGGTAATCGTTTCAAATGGACATAATTCTCATAACCACGATTATTGCATCGCTGTTCCTCGTGATCGGCGCGGCTGAGCCCTTGTCTGCCAGGTTGCGGCTGCCGTTTACCGTGATCCTCGCGGCACTTGGAATGCTGATCGGGTCAGCGGCGATATTCTTCCTGCGGACCAACATCACCGATGCGCTCAACCCGGTCGCAGAAGCCATCCTGGCGCTGCCGATCCGCTCGAACGTGTTTCTATATGTCTTTCTGCCGACACTGCTGTTTCAGGCTACATTGGGCATGAACCTGCGCCGGATGCTCGATGACTGGGTGCCGATCATCGTTCTGGCCGTCGTCGCCGTGATCGTTGCCACCCTCAGTGTCGGTTATGCTCTGTCCTGGGCCAGTGCGCTGCCTCTTGCAGCCTGTTTGCTGATCGGGTCCATCATCTCGACCACGGACCCGTCGGCGGTCGTGTCGATCTTCCGCTCGATTTCCGCACCCCGTCGCCTGTCACGGATCATCGAAGGGGAGAGCCTTCTGAACGACGCGGCGGCCATCGCGCTGTTCGGGCTTTTCATGGGGTATGTGATGATCGGGGTTCCCGACCCCGAATTGGGCAGCGCGTTGGCGCAATTCCCGGTTCTAATCGGGGGTGGGGCGCTGACCGGATGGTTGGCGGCGCGTGTCGGTCTGTGGATCATGGCCCTGTTCAGCGCCCATGAACTGGCGATGATTTCGGTTTCTGTCGCCCTACCCTACCTTGCCTATATCGGGGCGGAGCAGATGGTGGGGGCGTCCGGCGTCATCGCCGTCGTTGCGGCGGGCCTGACGCTGAACCTTGCCGGACCCGGGCGGTTGCCACCCGAGTCCTGGGTCAACCTGCGCGAGATCTGGGACCTGCTGGCGCATTGGGCGGGTGCGCTGATCTTCATCCTCGCAGCCCTGCTGATCCCGCGGCTGCTGGAGGACGTGCGGGCAAGTGATTTCATCTTGATCGGTGTCGTCATCATCGCGGCGGTTGCGGCGCGGGCGGTTATGCTGTTCGGGCTCTTGCCGCTTTTGACGATGCTGAAACTGTCGCCCTTGATCGAGCGCCCCTACCGCACGGCAATTCTATGGGGCGGGTTGCGCGGTGCCGTGACGCTGGCACTGGCGATGGCCGTGACGGAAAGCACGCGCGTCCCGTTGGAGGTGAAGCGTCTCGTCGGCATTCTGGCCACCGGGTTCACGCTTTTCACCCTGCTTGTGCAGGGGTCGACGCTGCGCGCCGTCATCGGCTGGCTCAAGCTCGACCGGTTATCCCCGATTGACGAGGCTATGTCGCGGCAGGTCGTTGCCGTGGCCCTGCAAACCGTTCGCGAGGATGTGGCCCGCACAAATGAGGATTACGCCCTGACCCATGATGTCGTGCGCTCGGAGGCGTTGAGATTCGGTGAGAGGCTGGATGACGCGGTGAAAGCCGCAGAGGAAAGCGAGGACATCCTCGACAGGGATCGCATTACCCTTGGACTTATTGCGCTGGCCGGGTTCGAGCGGGATACGATCCTTCAAAAAGTGCGCGAGCGCACGATTTCCGCGCGGATGGCGGAGCAGACCTTGCTGGATGCGGATCGGCTGATTGAAGGCGCGCGCGTTGGCGGGCGCAGTGGCTATCAGCGGGCAGCACGTCGCTCCGCCGCCTATCACCGCACACTGCGTCTGGCCGTGGCAATTCATTCGCGCTTCGGGCTGTCGGGTCCGCTGGTGCGGATGACGGCGGACCGGTTTGAACGCTTGCTGGCGCAGCGCCTCATCCTGCGCGATCTGGGCACCTTCATCGACGGGCGAATCCGCCGCATTCACGGGAGGCGGGTTGCCGAGCTGTTGCAGGAATTGCTGTCGCGCCGCATCGAGATGGTGGAGACCGGCCTCGATGGCCTGCGCCTGCAGTATCCGGGCTATGCCGAAGAACTGGAACGCCGCTTTATCCGCCGCACGGCCTTGCGTCTGGAAGAACGGGAATATGCCGCCATGCGGGAGGACGGCTTGATCGGTGCCGAAGTCTTTACAACGTTGATGCAGGACCTCGCCCGGCGCAGGGGCGCGCTGGAAGACCGGCCGTCGTTGGACATCAGCCTCAAGCGGCTGGAGTTGGTCAAGCAGTTTCCGCTGTTCGAAGGGCTTGATGAAGCGGCAATCCGTCGGCTCAACCGCGCGCTGAAGTTCCGCTATGTCAGCCCTGACGATATCATCGTGCGCAAGGAAGCCCCGGTCCGGAATGTGTATTTCATCGCGTCGGGTGCGGTCGAGCTGGAGAGCGCAGGCCAGACATGGCGTTTAGGGCGCGGGGAGATGTTTGGGCAGGTCGCGATCCTGACGAAAAACGCGCGTCGTGCCGAAGTGCGTGCGATTACGCCGACGACCCTGCTTGTTCTGGATATTGTGCGCTTTCGAGCGCTGCTGGAGAAAAGTGTGGGGTTGCAGAACGCCGTGCGGGAAAGTGGCGAGAAGCGCGGGATTGATCCGGAGATTTTGCTGGGCGACGTTCAGAAAACCGCCTGAACGCCATCCAGATCACGATATCAGCACGTCACAATCTGCATCCCGCAAGACACGGCGGGAGACGCTGCCGATGAACGCGCGGCTGACCAGATTTTTGCGTGCCTGACCCATGGCGATCAAATCCATGTTCTGATCCTGACAATACGCCACCAGCGTCTTGGCAGGGTCGCCTTTGGCCACGGCGGGCTGAATGCTCACGTCACTTTTGCTCACCAAAAGCCTGAGGTGTTCTTCCGCCTTAAGGATCAGTTGTTCCCGATGGTCCGCAAACGCCACCTTGCCAGCGCCGGTACGCAGCATGGCTTCCTTCAGTTGCCGGGGGATATGGACGACCTGTAACAAGCGCAATTTAACGCCGGGCAGTTGCTGCGAGACAAACCGCATCAGGTCCAGCGCTTCATCCGTCCCGTTGGTTGCCACGACTGCGCGCGCGTAGGGGGCCTCGGCCTTCGTTTTCACAACAAGGACGGGGGTCGACGCAGCCGCAATCACACGTTCTGTCGTTGATCCAAGAAGCCTTTCGGATATCTTTCTTTTCTGGTGCGCGCGCATAACGACAAGGGCTGGATCCACCTGTCGGCAGAGGTCGATCAAGGTAAGGGCATGTGCCCCTGCTTCGATGCGGATGCTCACTTGGGATTTCTCCACCCCCAACTCGAGCAGCGCCGCCTCGATCCGGTCGCGCGCAGCAAATGCCGCCTGGCCAAGAAAGGTCGAGGCGTCGTCAAGCTCCGACGGATCGCCCGGAAGATCGAGAACATGCGCGACCCAAAAATCGGCGTCGTGGTTTTTCACAAGCTCGATCGCGCGTCTCAGGACCGCCATGTCTTGCGGAAGGCGACCGACTGCCGCGAGGATTACTGATTTGGGCATGGAAAGACCTCCGTTAAGTGTGTTTGACGAGCGCAGTAGCAGTATCAGACAGGCGTCAGCCGCATCAGCGCTCCTCTGCCGAATTCGTCGCTATCTCTTCCGGGACACTGCCATCTCCAATTGGACTGACCAGTTGTATCCGCCTGTAGGGCGCGATGCTGCCAGCGCGGCGAAGCCCATCGTCGATCAGGCTGAAAATCTCGTCCCGGCAGTCTATGGCGCGCTCGAACCTTGGCACCCAGTAACGCACGGTATAGCAGATGCCGCTCTCTTCATAAGATCGCACCCGAACATCGGCGGCGGGCTCCTGCTGGATCATCTTGGCCTCGCTCAGAGCTTGCAGGATGATTTCGCGCGCTTTTTCTATGGGCAGCACATGATCGAGCGTGATCTGGATCTGCGCTCTGAATTCGCGTTTCGGGGCGGAGTAGTTGGTGATGCGTTGACGCGAAATCTGGCTGTTGGGCAGAATGACATAGGTGGCGTCCAGCGTTTGCAGGCGCGTGGTCCGCCATCCGATCTCGATTACCTTACCTCGCGCAAGGCTTTCGATATCAATCCAGTCCCCGATGCGGAATGGCGCCTCGATAGCAAGTGCGACGCCTGACAGGGTATCGGCAACGACGTTGCGGATTGCGAACCCGAGCAGGGCAAGAATGATGCCGGATCCGGCAAGGGCACCAACCGCCCCCTGACCCAGATAAAGCGCGGTGGTCGCGATGAAGGCCATCATGAACAGGAAGGCTGATATCAGGTCTTTGAGTAGCCGAGGATGCGGACGTCGGCCACCGATCTTGTCAAGTAGCACTGCAATGATGCGGCTGGCAGTCCAAGCTACCGCAAAGTAGGCCGCAGCGGTGGCAACAAAGGTCAAGGTTTCGTCGTCCGCTAACGGTTCGGGAAATTTCGACTGGTGCAGAACGAAGCCAATCGTAACAGCTAACGCGACAAACGGTAAAACAAGTCGGCGCAGATGCTGCAACATACTCATGAAATTCCCTTACGCGCCCGAAGCTGATACATTTTGGTAGCCGGATTGTTTCTTGAAAAGCATACGCAAAAAAAACGCTAGATTCTAATCGCCAGATCGGTTCCCGGCTGACTAATGTCTAAAGGTTGCGCCAATTGCTTCCAATGGCGCAACCGAATTGTTGTCATTTTGGTCTATGCGGCAAGCAACAATCTGCTTTGGCCGTGGTGCCGCTCAACGATCTCTCCCGGCATGGTTTCAATGCGGGAGTCTCGCCCGCATAGCCCGTCAACGAAGCGTTCAATATTGCTGCGATGAACACCAATGTCCCGGAGGGTATGATCGTTCAGCGCACGTAGTGCTGCGATGGTTTTGCGCCGTTGCCAGCTTTCGAAAGCGGAACGCATCCAGCGTTTTGCAGGCCCACCACGTCTGGGTGTTGAACTGCTATTTGCCGCGATGGCCATGGGGCGAAGTGCCAGAAGTTCACAGTGAAACAAGATCGGATGCATGTCATCCTCCATCGTTAAGAGAAAAAGTCCTGACGCCGCCTTTTCGCGCTGATGGTTTTTACTGAACGCAAATCAGATTTTCAGGCGAAGATGTCGACGTCCCTTTGGTCTGGTCGGGTGACCATTCGAAACCCCGTGGCGTGAGCGGCACAAGTGCCAGCCCCGCCCGGGGCTACCGCCGGTTCAGGGTCTGACCCGCAAAAAGCAAGGTTCTCTTATGGAGACTAAACATCATCATGGCCCTCATCTGGGATATCGCGCCGCGTCTTTCAACAGGGCACGGTTTTGTCTGATGTTTTTTATCAGAAAAGGGCGTTTATGGGCCATTTAAGCCACGAAAACGCGTCATTGACCGGTTTGGTGCGGTGATTGGCGAACCTGGTCTGGGTGCACAAATACGCCGGTATGATGGAATACGTAGATCAGTTTCGAATTCCCCTGCTGAACCGCCCGCATCCCCGTTATCCTGAAGTCAGACGCGTCGTTTCGCCCCAGCAAAACGAAGGTTCGCGATAGAGCCATGAACGATATGTCAATCGCACGGGGAAAGCGTAAGGTAGCACAATCTTGCAGGTGTCCGGCCTGGCCCGAAGATGTTGACAACGGCTACTGTTCAGGCGTGATGCGGATAAAGTTCCGCCGCGCAATCAAAGGATATTCATTATGAAAATCATCGTCATGGGTGCAGGGGTCATCGGGGTCACGACAGCCTATTACCTTGCCAAACAGGGGGCCGAGGTCGTGGTGATCGACCGTCAGATCGGTCCCGGGCTGGAGACCAGCTATGCCAACGCGGGCCAGCTGAGCTATGGCATGACGTCGCCTTGGGCGGCTCCCGGCATTCCGCTCAAGGCGGTCAAGTGGATGTTCATGAAGCGCCGTCCGCTGTTCATCTGGCCCCTGATCAGCCCGACGATGTGGAAATGGTGCGCCCAGATGCTGCGCAACTGCAACGAGGACAGCTATCGCATCAACAAGGGGCGCATGGTGCGCGTATCGAGCTATTCGCGCGACGTCATGCCGGAACTGATCGCGGAGACGGGCATTAAATACGATGGTCGCCAGCAGGGCACCTTGCAGCTGTTCCGCACGGACAAGCAGGTGAAGGCCTCCAAGGCGGATCAGGATATTCTGGCCGAATACGACTCTCCGTACGAGGTGCTGGACCGCGACGGATGTATCGCTGTCGAACCGGCGCTCGGTGCCGTACGGGACAAATTCGTCGGTGGGCTGCGCCTGACGGCAGACCGCACCGGCGACTGCCGGTTGTTCACCATCGCGCTGACCGAGAAATGCGTCGAGATGGGGGTCGAGTTTCAATACGGCCAGTCGATCAAATCCATCGCCATGGAGAATGGCAGGATCGCGGGCGTCGACACCGAAATCGCAGGGCGGATCACCGGGGACGCCTATGTCTGCGCCATGGGCAGCTACGCGACCGGCGTGTTGAACCCAATCGGGATCAGGCTGCCGGTCTATCCGGTCAAAGGCTATTCCGTCACGCTGCCGGTCACGGACGACGCGATGGCACCGCAATCGACCATCATGGACGAGACCCACAAGGTTGCAATCACCCGGCTTGGCGACCGCATCCGTGTGGCCGGGCAGGCGGAGATCGCGGGCTATTCCAACCGCCTTGGCCCCCACGCAACCGATACCGTCAAGCATGTGATCGGCGATCTGTTCCCCAAGGGCGGGGATATTGCGCGCGCCGAGGGCTGGACGGGACTGCGGCCCATGACCCCGGATGGAACACCGGTTCTGGGGCCGACCCAATACGACAATCTGTTCCTCAACACGGGCCACGGCACTCTGGGCTGGACCATGGCCTGCGGGTCTGGGCGTGCGGTTGCCGATGTGGTGCTTGGCAAGACGCCGGAGATTTCTATGGATGGGCTGACGGCCGCCAGATACGCGCGGTAATCACCCAGGGTGGGCAGGCCGAGGACCTGCCCGAAGCCGGTGGCTTTCCGGTTCTCAAGCGTGTGCCTTCAGGAAATGTGCGGAGCAGAGCCTCCCGCCCCGACGCTGCCTGCGGCAATCACCTTTCGCTGCACTGAATGATCGCCCCGTTTTCCAGGGAGTTCTCCAGGGTCGCCATGTCTCCCTTTGACCACCAGACATACTCGCCGGACACATACCGGGCGCCCGAAGCCGAAACCACGTTCACAAAAATACGGTCGTCGTCGTCGATTTCCATCATGGCCAGCGCATTGACGCCCGAGTTCACGTATTGAACTGTGATGTCATCCCGGCCCTCACACGTATAGCCGATTGACGAAAGCGAGCTGTCCTCGTCGATGTCGAGCGTAACCGACAGACGGGCATCGGCAAACGCCGTAGTGGCAGCAACAAGAAGGGCCACCGTGGTGATCGTTAGATGTCTCATTGCTTCTCCTGTTTGGTGATAGGAATTGAGGATGGAAAGATGCGGCCTCACCCTGCAGCGGCAACCTCATCAACTTCATACAATTCGAATCTGCGCACAAGCGCCTGTTGTCATGGTGCCACTGGAAGGCCTCACCGAATTGGTCCACGTTTTCGCATGGGACTGTTGCACTAATCGGCTGATGCCGCGTTTGTGCGGTTCTACTACGCTAGATCATGCGGCTGCAAAAGCTGACCGATGACCTGGATTTCGCCTCTGACGTTTGGTTGTTTGTAATGGATATGGCCTCGCTTGATCGTTCGAATTGTCTCTCTTCCGCTTAGGGTTGCTTTAGCTGATCGTAGCGGGCGAAAGCTCTTACGGGAGTCAAAGAGGCGTTTCAAGGCAGCGTGATCGCCCTTGATGAGGTTTTCGCGTCACTTCTTGCCGATGTGCCGAATGCTGTCGAAATGAGTGTCACAGCAGTGATTAATTTCGTGGATGACACGCCGATAGCAGGAGGCTTTGTCTGTGACGATGGTGACCGGGCGATGCACCCTCACGCGTTCGATGGCCTTGTTCATAAAGGCTTTTGCTGCCCTTGATCCCGTGCTCTGCAGGCAGATCCACCACGTCCTGATAGGACAGCGGGTGGCGCAGATACCACCGCACCGCACAATTGATGATGTCACGTGGAAAGCGGTGGCGCATGAACAGGGATATCCACGGCATGCTCGACGTCAAGAGCATGATCGTGGCCAAACGGCCCAGTTAATCCAACAGTCCGATATTGGTCGCATCAGACAACAGTGACATCTTGCCCCCGAAATAGACCCCTCAGAGACGCGCGCCAGCGACAAGCGATAGGGGAATTCAAGCCCGGCCTCGACACCCATCAACGCCACAGCAACTGTGCCCATCGCACCCAACTGCTTCCCGTTGCCAAGAAAGTTACCGCGCGAATGATCACGGTCGCAGGCAAGAAGATCGACGGCGAAAGAATCGAAAGTCCATAGTAAACCAATGTCGCGACTGCACCCGCCAAAACCCAGACGCCGATCAAAATGTCGATAACTATCAGAATGATCGTGGCGGGCATTGCTGCATTGGTGATGCCCCGAACCATGCCGCCCTAAACGTTCTACCAAGAAGAAGCGCAGCGCGACAATGGTAGCCGCCATGACGCCCAATAGCATGGTACGTGAGCGTCCAGTCCATAGACGACAATCAACAGGCCGATACCTGCGATGATTGAAAAAGAACGATATTATCGCCTCCCAGAAACGCGGAGCGGGCGCGCCTTGTGGAATATCGGTCTTCATTAGTTCCTCCGGTGATTAATGGGGCTTAACCTGGAATTTGATGCAGCCTCGAAAAGACCTCCCTTGGGGCCTGGAATAGATTAGCTTTCCTGTTAGACGGTTCAGCTTTGTCTGCTTCCGTATCCGCCGCCGCCCGGTATCTTCATGACAAAGACGTCACCGAGGTTCATTTCGGCTATATCGTTGCCTTCGAGGGCTTCGGTCTCACCAGTGCTGCGAATGACGGAATTTTCGCCTGTTTTGCCCCGCTCACCACCTGCTGCCCCATGCGGCGGAGTTTTTCGATGCGACGTCAGAACGGTAACAGTCATCGGCTCAAGGAAGCGTAGCTTTCGGACGATGCCGTTGCCGCCCTTGAACCTGCCCTGACCGCCGGACCCCTGCCGAATAGAAAACTCGTCAACCCGCACCGGGATCCGCGTCTCCAGGGCTTCCGGATCAGTCATGCGCGTGTTGGTCATGTGGCTGTGCACGGCACCGGTGCCGTCGAATTGATCGCCCGCGCCGGTGCCACTGCAGATGGTCTCGTAATTCTGGAAAGTGTCACTGCCGTAGACGAAATCGTTCATCGTGCCCTGACTGCCCGCGATTACACCAAGTGCGCTGTAGAGCGGGTCGGCGATGGCCTGAGATACTTCGGTATTGCCCGAAATCACGGCTGCGGGATGGGCCGGGTTTATCATGGATTTTTGGGGGACAATCAGGTTCAACGACTTAAGACACCCTTCATTCATCGGGATGTTGGAGACGACCATTTTGCGAAACACGTACAGCACGACGGCATTGCCCACTTAACGGCAATGACCTGTAATGGTCCCCAGGGGTGATTTTCTCAGGCGGTCATTTCGAGCGCATAACCGTGCCACAAGTCGAAGGCATCGGACCTTGCGTGGCGGTATGAGACGGTGGAGAGGCGATAGCGGCGGGGTCTGAACATAGCGTTGATTTGATCGTGAGCCGCNATCGGGATGTTGGAGACGACCATTTTGCGAAACACGTACAGCACGACGGCATTGCCCACTTAACGGCAATGACCTGTAATGGTCCCCAGGGGTGATTTTCTCAGGCGGTCATTTCGAGCGCATAACCGTGCCACAAGTCGAAGGCATCGGACCTTGCGTGGCGGTATGAGACGGTGGAGAGGCGATAGCGGCGGGGTCTGAACATAGCGTTGATTTGATCGTGAGCCGCGAGGAACCTCTGCGTCTGTCGGATTGATTTGAGCCGGCCCATGTCTTTCTCTCGTTTGCGGGTCGGCCGATGCGACCCCTTGATGCGGTTTTTGAGCCCTTTGTGTGGCCGATGATCAGCTTCTGGTGCAACGGTCCGGATCGGTTTGATGTAACTGCGCAATTCGTCCGTCACGACGACACGCGGTTTGCCAAAGCGGGCGATCGGTCGCGTAAGGAAACGCTTGGCAGCTTTGGCGTTTCGGCGCGGCTGCACAAGGACATCCAGCACGTCCCCGTTCGCATCCACTGCTCGCCGCGACCATATTTCACGCCGTTGATCGGAACGACGACTTCGTCTAGATGCCATTTGTCTGCAGCAGTGGGACGGTCACGCTTGATGCGATTGGCGAAATGCCAGCCACATAGGTTCACCATTTGCGCACGGTTTCCCGACTAACGGTTACACCGCGTTCAGCGAGCAGATCCTCTACTGTCCGCCGTACTGAGCGCGAAGCGATGATAGGCCCATACGGCATAAGCCACGACTTTACGGGGGAAACGATAGCGCTTCAGGCGCGGCATCTCAGCTGGTATCCTCATGACAAATCGCGAGCCGTGCCAAGGTGCGGTAGCAAA
The DNA here is from genome assembly GCF_000442275.2 of Litoreibacter arenae DSM 19593. Taxonomy (GTDB): domain Bacteria; phylum Pseudomonadota; class Alphaproteobacteria; order Rhodobacterales; family Rhodobacteraceae; genus Litoreibacter; species Litoreibacter arenae. The sequence goes on from NZ_KE557311.1 coordinate 98,158, forward strand.
TTGGCAGTACCATGCTGCCTTAATCGCGAAGGCCAGCAGGACGATGAAGTTCTTCTCGTCTGATGAACAATGTTTGCGGATGGCCCGTTTATGTCCTTAACGATCTTGTCGCCGAGGCTTTGCGTGTTCCAGTAGTCTGCCTCACCTCCCACTCCTCAGTGGTTATGCTGAGCCAACAACACTTTACTTATCAAACCGCCCTATTTGGGCTCATAAGTGCTGATGTCAGATACGGTTAGCTGCCCCAAGCCTAGAAATTCGCTCGCTCTTTCTTTGACTGCAACTGAAATCATCCCGCGGTGCCGCCAATAGTCCGAAGCAAGTCTGGGTCTGAATATGTGGATGGAATTCAAGGGCAATCGGCGCGGTGATGCGCCGATTGCCGTTTAGGGTTAGTCAACGATGGAAACTGTCTCGCCGTCCCACTTCACCAAAAAGACGTCGGTGCGTGCAGCTTTTTCCTTGTCCTCACCGCCTACGACGAGAAGCCCGTCATCGACCGTGAACGAACCGCCATAGGCCAGCCCGTCAGGCAGTTGCCCTATTTGTGCCCACTGACCGTCCTGCATCGCAAAGATCTCCAAGGCCCAATGCTTGGAAAGACCGTTATGAGCGTACCAGTTGCCAGCGTCTGCCGCTGCGCGCGCGCCTTGGAAATTCGCACCGCCCGCAACTATGACGTCACCATTTGACATTCCGGCATAGGCCCCTGCGAGCCCCTCCTGCACGTCGCTGCCTTCAGGCGCTGGCACCGGAGCGGCTTCGGACCATTCAGCGGATTCCGCGCCAATGGTGACGGACTTGACTTCATCGGTGCGCAGGCCGGGTTTGATTTCGCCGTTGATCACCAGAAATGTTCCGGGTTCGGTCTGGACAACGGCGGAGCCGGTATTCGGAAGTGTCGGGACCGAACCAAGGTCGCCCCACGCATTTCCTGCGGCGTCATAGACCAGCACCTGATCGTTCCAGCGATAGTCTTTTGGCTCCATGCCCATATAGGCGTCCACGACAGCGTTCCAGCCGTCGGGATCGGTGTCTTTGTCGATCGCCAGAACCTCTGAAAGATACGTGTCGAAAAGCTCTTTGTTATATCCTCCCAGAATGGCAATGCGGCCATCGGCGAGAGTTACAGCGCTGGCCCCCAGCAGGCCGACCGGTGTTGTGGTGTCCAATGTTTCCCAAGCGTTTGCCTCAAGGTCGTAACGGCTGACAGTGTCGAAGATAATCGGCGAGGCCGCGTCTTCCGTTGCCTTGCCGGAGCCGCTGAACACATAAAGCGCGCCGTCAGAGACTGCGGTCGCGGGCTGTGACGGGGCCGGTCCGTTGAAGTCTGCCAACGCCTGCCAACCTGCAGCCGTGTCGTTCAGATCCAGTGCAAAGACTTGTGCGCCAGCACTGCCCAGACCGACGATTAGCTTGTCGCCAATGCGCTCGGCTACACCGTTCTTCACCCCGACGGGCAGGTCGGGCCATTCGTCCGCCATGGCGGTCGTCGCCGCGGCGATGAGGGCAAGTGCGCCCACCCCACCGAGTATATGGGTGCGTAGTGACATTACGTATTCTCCTCCTGAAGTGATGTTTCCGACGCCCGGAGCCGGAGTTTGATCGGGCAAGGCGCGGCTCAGACGAGCCAGGTCTTGACCTCGGGCCGTTCAAGGACGGCGCGCATATGCGCTTCGGCCTTGTCGTCGGACATGCGCAGGATCATCGGGGGGCGCGTCCGGCCGCAATCAATGCCAAGCACGCGGAACGCTGCCTTCATGCCGGGCAACACGCCGGTATCCAGAAGCGCCTCGACGAAGATTTGTGAGACATCCTGCAATTCCTGTGCGCGGGCCAGATCACCAGCGCGGAGCGCGGCATCAAGCGCGACATAAAGCTTGCCAAGGATGTTGTAGGTCGTGCCGATGCCGCCATCCGCGCCCAATACGCCACCAGTCAGATAGATTTCGTCGAAGCCGAAGAAATAGCTGCTGTCAGGGCGACGTCGACGCAGCATCGAAAACTTGAACAGGTCGGTCGACGTGAACTTGATCCCCGTCACGTTCGGCAAGTCCAGAATGCGCTCCAGCGACTCCAGTGGAATCGGGCGGCCGGTACGGATCGGCACCTCGTAGACGATCAGCGGAAGGTCGGTGGCGGCTGCCAGATCGCGGTAATAGCCTTCGATCTCAGCATCGCTGAACGGGTAGGAATGCGGCGGCAGGGCCGACAGCCCGTGATAGCCCAGATCCGACGCGCGCTGCGCGAGGCGGATCGAGTCGCGCAGGTTCGGCATGCCGACATGGGCGATCAGCTTCGCGCCGCTATCCTTGGCGCAATCGGCGACGATGCCTTGTTGCTCTGCCAGTTCACCGACACCCAAAAGACCGGATTCACCGCTGCTACCGCCGACATAAAGCCCTGTCAGTCCCTGCTTCAACACATAGTCGGTCAGGTTGCGCTGGCGGGCTTCATCGAACTCGCCACCGTCGTCGAGGCCGGTCATTAGCGCGGCGTACATTCCAGTCAATCGTTCGGTCATCGGTGGTTTCTACCTTTTTGCCCTGCCGTGCAATCGCGACAAACCGGATAACCGGCAGCCCAACAAAACCACGGCTCAATATTCATTTTCGCAATATACGAACGGATTTTAGTTTGACAAGATAATTTTCTGGTAATACCAAAAGAGACAAGAGGAGATGCCAGTGACCACTCATACTGATAAAATCCACGAACAACGGCGCACGCCGGACCTGATCGCCGACACGCTGATCGCCGAGATCAGGGATGGCACCTTCCAGCCTGAATCGCCGCTGCCGACCGAGCGCGACCTTTGTGAGAGGTTCTCCGCGTCCCGACCTACGGTGCGAGAGGCGTTGGCCCAAATGCAGATGCGCGGTTATGTGACCGCGGGCGCGGGCAAACGCCCCCGTGCGACAATGCCCTCAATTACAAGCGTTCTCAAAGATACCGGTGACCTGATCCGCGAGGTTCTGGGAGACGCCGAAAGCGGCGCACATCTTGAACAGATGCGTCAGTTCATCGAAACAGGTGCCGCACGCGAAGCCGCGAAACGTGCCGATAATATGCAGCTGGCCAAGCTGCACGCCGCGCTTGAGCAAAATTTTGAAACTGTCGGCACCGTCGATTTCGCGCAAACCGACATCGCCTTTCACCGCGCTTTGGTCTCGGTGGTCGGCAACCCGGTCATCCTGACGCTGCACGACATGTTCGTCAGCACGATGATCGCCCATCGCCCCCCAACAGACGACGCGCTGCGTTATGATATGATGGCCTATGAAGAACATTGCGAGATCTATCAGGCGGTGCTGGATGGCGATGTCGTAGCGGCGACCGATGTGATGGACCGCCACCTGACCCGATCCTACCGCGCGCGCCTCAAGGCACCGCGAAAAACGCCGAAAGATGGCGGACGCATTACACACTGACAACCGGCGGGCTTGTCCGCCATTCATCGAAAATCAAGGAGGATACGATGAAACTTAAGACCACTCTACTCGCCTGTGCGGCGACCCTTGCTCTGGCCGCCCCGGCCCTGGCCGAGCGCGAACTGACCTTCGGTCTGCAAGACAACGAAAGCTCTAACGTCTACAAGGGCGCACAAGAGTTCGCCAGCAAACTGGAAGAGCTTTCGGGTGGTGAGCTGACCGTGAACCTGTTCCCGTCCTCGACCCTTGGCGACTTCAAGGCGATGGTCGCGCAGCTTCAGGCGGGCGAGTTGGACATGGTCATCACCGGCTATCCCGACATGAGCTATATCATTCCCGAGTTGAACCTGATCGGAGCGCCTTACGTGGCGGACGATTTCGCCCACCTCAAGGAAATCATCGCTGGCCCATGGGGTCAGGAGATGTCAGCCAAATTCAAGGAAAAGGGCGTCAATCTGCTTGATGTTTGGTATTATGGCACCCGTCAGACCACATCGAACCGCGCGATTGAGTCCATCGACGACATGGCCGGTCTACGTCTGCGCACGCCAAACGTGCCGTTCCTGATTGCCTATGCCGAAAACGTCGGCGCCACCCCCGCACCGGTTGCGTTCGCAGAGGTCTATCTGGCGCTTCAAACCAATCAGGTTGACGCCGAAGAGAACCCGCTGCCGACCATCGAGGCAATGAAGTTCTACGAAGTGCAAAGCCATGTTGCGATGACCAACCACTTCGTCGCGTCTGCTGCGGTCCAAATCTCCAATGACTTGTGGGACAGCTTCAGCGACGAGGAAAAGGGCTGGATCGCCGAAGCCGTCGAAGCAGGTGGCGAGCTGAACAACAGCCTGACCGAGCAAGCCGAACAAGATCTGGTTGCCACTTTCGAAGAGCGCGGCCTGACCATCACCCGCCCCGATCTGGCACCTTTCCGCGAAGCGATGAAACCTTACTACGACACGCTCGAAGAGCAGTTCGGTGAAGGTGCCATCGCCCGCGTGCGCGGCGAGTAAACTACCCCTCTGCGGGCGCCAGGGTGCCCGCAGAGATCATCTGCAACGAGGGGATAAGCCGATGGACAATCCACGCAAGTACAGCATCGAAGGCATCGTCGCGTCGGTGATCTTCATCGTTCTGATTGGAGTCGTGCTAATTCAGGTCTTTGGCCGCACGCCGTTGTTTCGCGGTCCGGTCTGGACCGAGGAAGCCGCGCGCTGGCTCTGGGTCTGGATGGCCTTCATCGGTATCGCCGAGGTCGAGCGTCAGGACGGCCAGCTCAAGATGGCCTTTATTGCCGAACTTCTGCCTGACGGTGCCCGACGCATCCTCTACACCGGCATCGACCTCGTCTATCTGGGCATCGTGTGCCACCTTATCTGGATTGGATACAAGACCGTCCTGCGCACGTGGGACAACGTATCCGTCACCCTGCCAACGACTGATGCCGTGCTTTATGCGTCCGGTTTTGTTGCCGCGATTCTCATCCTTCACCGGATCGTCCGCCGCCTGATTGGCCGCCGCGACGTCACCGTCACTCGGGAGCCCACGCTATGATCCTCGCTACTGTCGGTGTCGTCTGGTTGATCTTCGTGCTGATCGGCGTCCCCATCGGGGTCGCCATGATCTTCGTGTCGATGGGCTATTTCTATTACACAGGAATGGGCATCAGCTTCGCCATGCAGCGTATGACGGACGGGCTCAACAGCTTTCCGCTGCTGGCGGTGCCGCTGTTCATCCTCGCCGCGGGCGTGCTGAACTCTGCCGGGATCACCAATCACCTTTTCGGTTTCGCGCGATCACTGGTCGGGCACGTCACGGGCGGGCTGGGCCACGTCAATGTGCTGGCCTCGCTGTTCTTTTCCGGGATGTCCGGGTCGGCTCTGGCCGACGCCGGTGGCTTGGGCAAGATGGAAATCGAGGCAATGCGCAAGGCGGGCTATGACGACGAGTTCGCAGGTGCCGTAACCGCCGCCTCCTCGATGATCGGCCCGCTGGTGCCTCCGTCGATCACCATGGTGCTCTATGGCGTTATCGCCAACGTCTCCATCGGCAAGCTGTTCCTTGGTGGCATTATCCCGGGGTTCCTTTGCGCGGCCGCTCTGATGGTCATGGTCTGGTTCACCGCCCGCAAACGTAACTATCCCCGCGACCCGCGCCGCAGCGCGGGCGAGGTAGGCACGCTGTTCGTCAAGTCCCTGCCAGCGCTCATGACCCCCGTGGTCATCGTCGGCGGTATCTTCTCGGGCCTCTTCTCGCCCACCGAGGCCGCAGCGGTGACCGTGCTTTATGCGATCATGATCGACCTGATCTTCTACCGCGAGCTGACCTTCCGGCGGCTCTGGGATGCAATCTACGAAACCACTGCGACGTCGGCGTCAATCGCCACGATTGTCGCGGGCGTGGGTTTGCTCAGCTTCATCATGGCGCGCGAGCAGGCACCACAGCAAATCGCGACGTTCTTCCTGTCTATCGCCGACAGCCCGATCACCTTCCTGATCGCCGTCAACGTGATGATCTTCTTTCTAGGCTGCTTCATCGAGGCGCTGGTCATTTTGCTGGTCGTCGTGCCCATTCTTGTGCCCGTCGCCATGGGTTTCGGAATTGATCCGGTGCATTTCGGCATCATCACGGTTCTGAACCTGATGATCTCGATCCTGACACCGCCGATGGGCATGGCGCTGTTCGTCGTGGCACAGGTCGGTGGCATCCCTTACCAGAACCTTGCAAAGGCAATCCTGCCTTGGTTGATCCCGCCCTTCGTGGTGCTGTTTCTGGTCTGCGCCTTTCCGATCCTTGCAACCGGCCTCCCGAGCCTTATGGATTGATGGACTGACACCATGACCCTACTCGATACCCTGCGCGGCGGTCTCGTCGTGTCCTGCCAACCGGTCGATGATGGCCCTATGGACGACCCCGCAATCGTCGCGGCCATGGCCGCCGCCGCCGTGGCGGGCGGGGCCGCCGGTCTGCGCATCGAAGGGGCCGCGAACCTTGCCGCCGTGAGGGCGCGGGTGTCCGTTCCGATCATCGGCATCCTGAAACGCGATCTTGCCGACAGCCCCGTGCGTATCACGCCCTATCTGGCCGACGTGCAGGCGTTGGCCGACGCGGGTGCCGACATCATCGCCTATGACGCCACCGAAAGGCCACGGCCCGAAACGACGGTGGCGATCCTTGCTGCGATCCACGCGAGGGGTGCCTTGGCGATGGCCGACTGCTCGAAGCTTGCGGACGGGCAGCGCGCTTTGGCCGAAGGGGCTGCGATCCTTGGCACGACCCTGTCGGGTTACACGGATGAAACAGCAGGTCAAAACGACGACGTCGATACCGCTCTGATCGGCGCATTCCGCGACTTGGGTGGCTTCGTCATGGCCGAGGGTCGGGTCAACACGCCCGAGCTTGCGGGTCTTGCGATGGCTGCGGGTGCGGATGCGGTCACAGTTGGCACGGCGCTGACGCGGCTCGAACACGTCACCGGCTGGTTTCACGACGCCGTCGCACGGGCGTTCGAGGCCCGGTAATGCAGAAACTGCCACGCACCGCCCTGACGGGGTTTGCCGCCGATCTGGGCGGGACCAAAACCGCCGTCGCCCGCATCGAGCGCGGCGTGGTCGTCGAACGGCTACTGGCGCCGACCGATTGCGCCGCCGATCCAGAGGCGCAAATCGCCGCCATTCGTTCCCTGCTGGGCAGGCTTGGGCACAGCAACGGCGCTCCACTTGGCGTTGCCGTCGCGGGTCGGGTTGACAGTGCGGGTGCGTGGCACGCGGTCAATCATGGCACGCTGCCCGCAATCCTTGGGTTTTCGCTGCAACACGCGCTGGTGCGCGACCTCGGCGCTGCGACCTGCCTCAACGATGCCGCCGCCGCCGCTTTTGCCGAAGGCCTGTTTGGGGCGGGAAGCCAAAGCGACAGCTTTGCCTATCTCACCGTGTCCACCGGCGTGGGCGGCGGGCTGGTGATCGGCAACCGTCTGTTGTCCAGCGCCAACGGGTTGGCTGGTCATGTCGGCTTTGTTTCCAGCCGCCATGCCAACGGCCCCTGTGGCAGCGGACGGATGGGAACGGTGGAAAGCATCGCTGGCGGGCGCGGTATCGCCGCCGCCGCAACCGCCGGCGAACACGAGGGCACCGACGCGCGTGCGGTGTTTGCCGCCGCCGCAGATGGTCAGGACTGGGCCGACAGGATCATCGCCACCTCCGCCACCGCAGTGGCGGCACTGATTGGTGACCTCACGGCCATTCTGGGCCTCGACACGGTGGCGATGGGGGGCAGCATCGGCCTTGCCCCCGGCTATATCGAACGCACCCGCACCGCACTTGAGGAGGAGCCGGAATTGTTCCGCCCGCGCCTGATCCACGCAGAACTTGGCCATGACGCGCCGTTGGTCGGTGCGCTGGCCGCACATCTGAGAAAGGAATCCCCATGAAGGTTCTGATCCTTCCCGACGCGCAGGCCGCCACGCGCCGCGCCGCCGACATCGTTTCGCGCACCGTAAGCGCGACCCCGGACAGCGTGCTCGGGCTCGCCACAGGCGGCACCATGCTGCCACTCTATGATGCGCTTGCGCAGCGTCACCGGGATGAAGGGTTGTCCTTTGCCAAGGTCACAAGCTTCAACTTGGACGAATATATCGGCCTCACGCCGGATCACCCCTGCTCCTACCACCACTATATGCAGGAGGCGTTTTTCAGGCATGTCGATATCGACCCCGCACGCACCCATCTGCCCAAAGGCGACGCCGCTGATCCGCAGGCCGCCTCGGACGACTACGAGGCGCTGATCGAAAAGGCAGGTGGTATTGACCTGCAACTCCTTGGGATTGGGCAGAACGGGCATATCGGCTTTAACGAGCCAACTGCCAGCCTTGGATCGCGCACGCGCATCAAGACGCTGACCGAAAGCACGCGACGCGCCAACCAGAAATACTTCGACTCCTTCGATGAGACGCCGCGCTATGCCATAACCACCGGCGTCGCCACCATTCTGGCATCCCACAAATGTCTGCTGATTGCGACCGGCACGGCGAAAGCCCGCGCGGTGGTCGACATGATTGAGGGGCCTGTGAGTGCGGCCTGCCCCGCCTCGGCATTGCAGCTTCACGCGCGAGTTACGGTCATACTCGACGAAGCTGCCGCCGGGGAGCTGCACCTTAAGGAATACTATGAGACCGTCCATCCGGGAGGACGTGACAGTGCCTTCGACTGAACCGGCGAAGCCGAACCGCATCTTCGCACGGCAACTCTACGATGGCATGAGCCCCCACATGCGCGCCGATCAGGTGATCGACATTGCTGACGGACGGATTGCTGACATCCGTCCCGCGACGGCGGATGACGCCCGCGACCACGCTATGCCCGAGTTTGATCTGGTGACGCCGGGATTCATTGACCTCCAGATCAACGGGGCGGCCGATACTCAGTTCAACTTCGACCCCACTCCTGAGGCACTCCGTCGGATCGCTGCGGGTGCGCGAGAAGGCGGCACCGCCTACATACTGCCCACATTCATTACGGCGCCGCAGCGCGACTATGTCCGCGCACTCGAGGCTGTTCAAACGGCGATCACGCAAGGCGCGCCCGGCATTCTCGGGGTGCATCTCGAAGGCCCGTTTCTGTCCCACATGCGGCCCGGCATCCACGATACTGATGCGATCCGAAGCATGGATGCAGAGGATCTCGACCGGTTAACGGCGGCGCGGGGCGGTGTGCTGCTGCTGACCGTGGCACCTGAAAACCTGCCTGTGGGCGCATTACAGCGCCTGACAGCGGCGGGTATCCGCGTCTTCGCTGGCCATACTGAGGCAACTGCCGACCAGATGGCACAGGCGGAAGCTGATGGCCTTGTCGGCGTCACTCATCTTTTCAATGCCATGTCGCAGATGACAGGGCGCGAACCAGGGGTGGTCGGGGCAACACTGGCCTCAAAAGGCCTCTTTGCAGGGATCATCGCGGACGGGCACCATGTCGACTGGCGCAACGTGGCGACGGCGGCGCGCCTACTGCCGGATCGCTTGTGCTTGGTGACCGATGCCATGCTGACCCTCGCAGGCCAACTGACCGAGTTTGAGTTGCACAGCGAAACCATCGAGCTTCGCGGCAGTCGGTTGACGAACAAGACCGGCCGTCTGGCCGGTGCTCACGTGAGTATGATCGAAAGCGTGCGGAACATGCTGGACTATGCATACCTCGGCCTGCCCGATGCCCTGAGGTTGGCAACGGCAAACCCCGCCCGCGCGCTTGGGCTGGAAGGTGAGGTCGGATCAGTGCGCCCGGGATACCGCGCGTCATTCACCTGTCTTACACAAGGCTTCGATGTGGCCGCCGTCATCACGGATGGGCTGCTGTATCACGCGCCCGGCTGATCCCAATTCAAACCATTGATGAAATTGATGCGCCTAACCTTCTGTCGCCCCCCTCAACGACTGCTTTGCATTCGACTTTCATTCAACGAGATATGGCCGGTATCTGCAGCCTCGTGAAGCTGGCATGCTCGGAAGAGCACAGCAGGGACGGTTCTGTCGCAAACTTCGGCATTGATTGGCAAAGGCCTCTGATCTTCTTCTGTTAGGCCGTGAGAGAGGCAAACTGAGCAAACGGGCAGAGTCCAGGCGTCATCTGGCCTTTACGGATCATGTTCGCGACCTCAATCCCTTCGAGCGTTGCCGAAGCGGAGAAGAAGGACTTGAACCCTAGCATCGTTCGAATCCGCTTCTTGATGATACGGTGATCTTGTTCGACCATGTTGTTCGGATACTTGATCCGCACCATCTCTATCGCGATCGGGCAGCCGAGGCGCTTCAGCATGCGGTTGATCGCGGTGATGCCTGCCGTGTTGGCCCCGCTTTTGTCGATCACGATTCTGCGCGGCAGACCGTTTACCTCTAATGCGCGGGCGAAGAACTTCGTCGCAGCTGCCTTATCGCGCCGCTTAGAGAGCATAAAATCAAGGGTTTTCCCGAACCTGTCGACGGCACGTTAGAGGTGGGTCCATTCACGTTGATGTAGGTCTCATCCATCCGCCAAGAACGGTTGACCAAGGCCTTGCGCCGCCGAGCGTTGCTGGCAATCAGTGGCGAGTACTTGGCTACCCAACAGTTCAAGGTTGCATGATCTACCCGTACGTCCCTTTCGGCCAGGATCTCTTCCAAGTCCCGATACGAAACGGTGTAGCGGACATAGAAGAAGACGGCGAAGAGGATTACTTCCTTCGGAAACTGAGCGCCCTTGAACGAAATCGTAGCCTTCAATCCAACAAAGTTGATCCAAACAACTACCGTCGGCCCTTCAGGCCTGGGGCGTCAACCAGCAAAGTTTGCGACAGAACCATGGAAAGGTCCGCGGCCCAACAGTGTTTTCCAGCGCCGGCATTTAAAGTAACTCTCCCCATGGTTAAAGAATACGCCAAGCACCGTGGGAGCTTGGCGTATTCTTTAACCATGGGCGGTCAGAACAGAACGGCCCATCACTCGTTAAACTGCGTGACTTTTTGTGTCAGAAATCCTTATCGAACTTCATTTTCGCAAGCTCGCTCAGGGAATATTCCCGGGCATCTACCCCTAAACCCGCGGCGAGGCTCCGCTCCCCTTGGGATGCGTGTTCACGTGGCATCGGTCGTTCACCCCGAAGATGCATCATGACTACGTTGCGAGCGTATTTGTCCGACCCCGCCGCAGCTATAAGGGCCATCTCAGCAAGGGGATGCGCACCCGGTTCAAGTTTGAGACGCTTCGCCATATATTCCTTACCCGGTGTAACCCGTGCGATCTTTCCGGGCGTCGCAGGGTTGCGGAGCCAAAGCTCAAGAAGAGCTCTTCCGTGAGCGGCAGCTGCACCGTCATTATACAAATCATTTTTGCCGGACTCTTGGCCCATGGTCTGGCCCGTGCCGATCAACGTCAGTAGCGCACAAATTTTTGCGGTCTTTATCAGAGCATGTGTCATGTGTCTTTCCTTTCAAATACGCCGAGCACTTGAGCGTGCAGCCGGTAGAGAGACAAAAACATGTCGCCATTATTTCTCCGTGAGAGTTCCGTCAAAGACCCGCTAGTCTCGCATGAAAACGCAATTTACCGTATAGTTACAATTGCGAGCCGCCTCATACTGGTTTTGGCGCGTGGTGCTGTCGCAAAGCTTCTTAAGAGGAAATGGTAGAAGATATTAAACGCTAGAGAACTTTCGGGACAAAAATCTCGTTCGGACTTTTTAGTAATTATTTAAATCACAGGGTTGGAGGGACGACGGACGTGACGAGGCTGACGGTACGAATGTGCGGTTTTTTCGCGGTCAAGGGACCAGAGGGAAAATCCCTGCGCCCACCGGGGAAAAAGCCCGCAGCCCTTCTAGCCTATCTTGCATATAGGCGGGGCAAGAAGACCACACGAGACCGGCTCGTTGATCTCTTCTGGTCTGATAGAGGCCAGAAGCAGGGACAGGACAGTCTGCGTCAGGCGATTTATGTGATCCGCCACGCTTTGCACCACCAATCCGCAACAATCCTGATATCGGACAGGAACTACATCGCGCTTGATCGCGATCAGATCAGCTACGATCTATGGCGCGAGGATGGTAGCATTCACGAGAGTGTCCATGATGAATTGCTGGAAGATCTCGACTTCATTTCACCGGTGTTTGACGACTGGCTGCTGCATGCCCGACGCGACGTGCGAAACCGGCAAATATCCCGGGCAGAAAGACTTTTAGCAGGCGGTGACCCGGATGTGGCACCAGAAGAAGCACTTGATATCGCGAAGATCATTCTGAAACTCGACCCGACCAACGAGCCAGCGGCGCGGATGGCGATTTCAATCCATGCCAAGCGCGATGAGATTGGACATGGGCACAGAATTATTCAAGCCTTGCAAAAGCGTCTTCAGGATGACGGGCTTGATATCTCCGAGAAAACGCAAAGCTTGTATAACAACGTTATTTCCGCCCCCACCGACGTAAAACCGCACTCGGAGCTCCGGGCTAAGAAGCCCAAACCGGAGACAGTGACCGATCTGCCGCTGGTCGAGGTGGGGATGCCTGTCGGCGATGACAACAAGAGCTCTACCTTCGACCTGTCCGAGGAGTTTTTCGACAGGCTCGTCTCGCGTATGATTCAAATGCCTGAACTGCGGGTACGTGCGCTTGGCACATCGGACACGTTCTCACATTCTGCCTTTAGTTTGCGCCTGCTGCCGAGCGTTAAAAACGACGAAACTCGGATAGTCTTGCGATTGAGCTCCGGCGATGGAGAGGCCTTCTGGGCCTCGCACGCGCCGGTCACACTCCACCCTGCCGATGAACACATCGAAGCGCAAGTCGACAAATCCGTCATACAGATCATATCGGCCATAGAGGAGAACATTTACCGTCACCTGAAAAGACCGCCTATGAAAACTATGTCGTAGCACAACGCCTGTTCACCGCGCCCACCGGTGATGAATACATGGAGAAAGTTTTAGGTCATCTTGAAACCGCCATAGAACTTGACCCGGATTTTCTGCCCGCACTCGAGCGGCTCGTAAAATTCTACAACACCGGCAGCTTCATGTCCCGTCCCGGCACCGATCATCGCAAGCCAAGAGAGAAAGCCTATGAACTTGCGCAACGCCTGCTGTTCCTGAATTCGCAATACGCCACCGCGCATGTGCGGATGGCGTCGTGCCTGCTGTGGAGACGAAACTTCCATTCTGCGGAGCGATCCGCACAGCGGGCGATGGAGCTAAAGTCATATGACCCTTACGTCCTGAACGTACTCGGCACGGCCTTGGTCTATTTGGGCGATCTGGACGCAGCAGAGAAATACTACGGCATGGCCGAGGAACGCCTGCTGCACGATATGGATTTCGTCAGAACCGATTATGGCGAGCTGTTCTATCTCAGACACGACTTCGAACGCGCGTTATCCTGGCTTGAAACGCCCGAAGTCCGCACACCCTATCGCACGCTCTTCTGGCGTGCCCCGACGCTTGCACAATTGGGCTATCTGGTGGAGGCCCGCCAGGATGTCGAAACCATGATCGAAGATTTGCGTAAGCGTTGGCAAGGCTCAAAACCTTTCGAAGCGGAAGCCGGAATTCAATGGATGTGCGATATGAAACCCTACCGCCGAACAGCGCATCGTGATCTTCTGGTTGATGGGTTCAATAAAGCCGGCGTTAAGATCACCGCACAGAATTTTCCGTGAAAGCTGCGTGAAAAAGCCAAATTTCATCGGTTCAGAGCGCAGTTTTCCGTAAGTCCAGCTTGTTCTTTGAAGCCGGTTTCACCCATCCTGATCGAGTTTTTCAAATCTGAGGATCTCGCCCATGGAACATGCGCTGATATCTGACAGGGCGATTTTCGGGCCTCGCGAATGGTCAACCGAGCATCTCCTCAGGCAGAAAAAAATTTCTAAGAAGTTCGAAGATGTCGGAGGTCGTCACGAATTCTGGCTGCACCCGACATCCGAATTGATCCCCGGTTTCGACCCTGAAGCCGAAACGGCACACGAAAACAGAATCTATGCAAGTCTGAGAATTGACCCAAAAAATTTAGTGATTTCCGGCGACATGTTTGCAGACATCCGGCGGCGAGACTGGACCTTTTCGTGGGCTAGCGAAGCGATATTCACTAGCAAGGATCCGCCCGGTTTCAGCAAAAACCAGTGGCGAAGGGAGGGGTGGGACCTGCTCACCATTGCCGACGTGTTTAAGCCGCAGCATCTCTACAGCGACCACGGTCCCGAAAACAAGATGGCCCTTGCGATCAGACTGAGCAGTGATGGCACGCAGATAGCAGCACTGCGAATTATCAAATACGCCGCTAACGCAGTCAAACTTGACGATTGGTCACGATCTGATGCCGCCGACCGGCAGTACGAGTCGCTGCGTCGAATGTCTCTGTTTAGCCTCATACATATCGTTGGTGATAATGCAGATATATATGAGACAATTCTCCGTAGAGCGTTGGGCCATTGAGGTCGCCATTTGCGTCGCGCGCTTTGGCGCACCGGGGTCAAAATTATCTGGGAACATCGGGACCACGGATACTCAGAAAAGTACCTGGACGCCCCCGATGAGACAGAACTTGAGTTACTGGCACCATACCAATGGACGGAAAACCCCTATCGTTTTGCGGTGTTGATCACAACCATGGACCCCGGCACGCCGGATCTGGTTGGCTCGGCTCTTGGCCTTGATGGCAAGGCGCCCCTGCAACGGGCACGGTTCGGCGCAGTGGTCTATCTGAAGAACGTTATCGACAGCTACCTTTTGCGTGTCCGTCTTCAGAGATAATGGTCTTCAGAGCGGCCTGATCTAAGAGAGTATCTGGCTCATCTGGATTGTTTGATTATGCGGCCGTTTTATTGTGAAGCAAGCGGCGCGTTGCGATGGTCTTTTGTTTGATCCTTTCTCGTTGTTTCAGAATGGCTTGGCCGCGTCCGAAGTAGACGTCAGCAGGCGTCAGGTTCTGCAGGCTCTCGTGATAGCGCTGATGGTTGTAGTGGTCGACGAAGGCGTCGATCTGCTGCGTGAGGTCACCTGGCAGGTAGTAGTTTTCCAGCAAGATGCGGTTCTTTAAGGTCTGATGCCAACGCTCTATCTTGCCTTGGGTCTGCGGGTGATACGGCGCACCGCGCACATGGTCCATCTGACGGTCTTCCAGCCAATCAGCCAGCTCGCCGGAGATGTAGGATGAACCGTTATCACTGAGCAGGCGTGGCTTGTGCAGAACGGTTGCCTGATCGCAGCCTGAGGCTTCGAGGGCTAGGTCCAGCGTGTCGGTGACGTCGGTCGTTTTCATCGTCGTGCAGAGCTTCCAGGCGATGATGTAGCGGCTGTAATCATCCAATATCGTGCTGAGATAGAACCAACCCCAGCCGATGACCTTCAGATAGGTGAAGTCAGTTTGCCAAAGTTGGTTGGGCTTTGTCGTCTTGTCCTTGAACTCGTCGGCAGCTTTCAAAACCACATACGCTGGGCTGGTGATCAGATCGTGTTCCTTGAGAAGGCGATACACCGATGACTCTGACACAAAATACCTTTCCGTGTCCGTAAAGCGCACGGCCAGTTCTCGCGGGGATAGTTCGCTCTCGTTCAGCGCCAGATCGACGATCCGCTGGCGCACTTTGTCTGGAATGCGGTTCCAAACTCGCGACGGCCTGGGGCTGCGGTCTTCCAATGCCTCGGGGCCACCGGACTCATACCGATCACACCAGCGATAGAACGTGGTCTTGGGGATGCCCAGCTTGTCCAGCGTCCGTTTGGCCGGCAGGTGCGACCGCTCAACGAGCCGGATAATCTCGATCTTCTCAGATGCAGGATATCTCATTCTTGGTCGCCCCCATCCCCGAGCATGCTTTTTTTGAGCAAGCGAACTTCAAGGGTTTGCTCGGCAACGACCTCCTTCAGCTCTTGGGCTTCACGGCGAAGGTCTTTCACTTCAGTCGTCGAAGCGGCACGGGCCGTATCACCGGCCAGTCGTTTCTTCCCAGCTTCAAGGAACTCCTTGGACCAACTGTAATACAGGCTTTGGGCGATACCTTCGCGACGGCACAGTTCAGCAATACTGTCCTCGCCTTTCAAGCCGTCCAGCACGATCCTGATCTTCTCTTCGGCAGAATACTGTTTGCGGGTAGCGCGGCGGATGTCTTTAACGATCTTCTCGCCGTGGCTCTTTCGTCCGGATGTCTGTCTCATCTCCACTCCTTGGTGGTTACGATGAGCCAGAAACCCTCCCTTATCAAATAGCCCTAAACTGGCCCATAAGCGCTGAAGTCAGACACGAACTGCTTGACCAGTACCGAAACGCGATTGACGCATACCGCAAAAGGCTCGCCGGTGAGATTACCAAAAGTGTGATGGAAGCAGCAATGATACCCCATAGCACGATCAGAGACGCGGACCTCACACCCGTCTATTCTTCGGTAACGTTAACCAAAGACGAAGTTGGCGACAATTCCGATGGTAACGCCGATGGAGGAGGCGACGGTTTTGGGTAAAGCCTTACAACCGGACACAACTGCCAGCGCATCAAAACGCTGGCAGCACCGGACGGTCGAGCCCGAAGAGACGATACAGCGTCTGGAGCGTATCAGGGATATCACCGGCATCACCCGCGTTGCGGATCTGACCGAACTGGACAGGATCGGTATCCCCGTAGCGCAAGCCGTTCGGCCCATGGGAAAACTCCTGACGGTCAGTCAAGGCAAGGGTCTCACGTTGGCGGCCGCCAAGGCGTCGGCTATGATGGAGGCGACGGAGATCTGGCACGCCGAAAATCTGATGCTCGAGGGTCCGCGCGCGACATCGGCAGAAATTGAATCCGAAGCCTATCTCGACCCGCAGTTTTTGCGTAATATTGAACACAAAGCTGATCCTGACGACGCACCTCTCGACTGGGCGCCGGCTAAGGATCTCGTGTCCGGGGCCTCGGTTATGGTGCCGCGTGACAGCGCCAACCTTGATTTCACCCGTCCCGCCGATCCGCCATGGCTGTTGCGCAATACCAATGGGCTTGCCGGGGGCAACACGATGGGCGAGGCGCGGTCTTCCGCATTGGCCGAAGTCATCGAACGCGCGTGCCGCGCCGAGTTCGAGCGTCTTGATGAACAGGCGCGCTCGGCGTGTCGGCTGGACCCTGATCTGGTGGCAAAGGATAGCAGTGTGCTGGGCGATCTGATTGAAATGATACACGATGCCGATCTGGTACTCGACCTGCACAATTTGACGAACGCACTTGCGGTCACGACCATCAGGGCGGTGATTTACGAAACCGACAAGACCCGCCCAAGCCACCGCCCCTCGCGGGGGCACGGGGCGCATCTTGATCCAGTGACGGCCATCTCGCGCGCCATCACCGAGGCAGCGCAGACGCGCATCACCTACATCTCCGGCAATCGCGATGATCTGGACCCGATCCACTACGCCGCTTGGAACCTGTCGAACACGATCCGCGCTCTCGAACGGCAGATGGACTTCGCCACGACACGCGCCTCTTTGGACCTCACCGACCAAAGCACCGCTTTTCCAAGATGCGATGTCAGCGTGATGATCGAACGGATCGAGGCGCAGAACGCTGGCCCCGTGATCTGCCTTGACCTGTCTCACCCGGAACTGGGAATACCGGTGCAAAGATACTTGCTCCCGGTCTCGCCACACGGCGGCCGACAAATTCACGGGTGAAGATATGACTTCCCCCATCATTTTCGTAGGACCAAGCCTGACGCCACAAGACAAGGCGCGATTTCCCGATATCCGGTTTCGGGCACCCGCGAAGCAAGGCGATGTTCTGCGGGCGATGGCAGACAAGCCGACGGCAATCGGGATCATCGACGGCTATTTCGGTGACCATCTGGCCGTGCATCAAAAGGAGATACTGGAGGCGATGGCGGATGGGATACTGGTCTGGGGCGGGGCCTCAATGGGCGCCCTGCGCGCGGCTGAACTACATAGGTTCGGGATGCGTGGCGTCGGAACGATATTCGAGGCCTACGTGAGCGGCGAGATCGGCGAGGATGCCGATGTCGCAGTCACTCACGGTCCGGACGAACTCGACTTTGTGGCGACGTCGATCAGCATGGTCGATGTACAGGCGACAATCGCGGCTTTGAGGCGTCGCCGTACCATGACGGAGACGAAGCTGGCGAAGGTACTGACCGCCGCGCGCGCGCGTCATTTTTCCGCCCGGACGTGGCGCGCGATAGCTTCTGAGGTGCACAAGACGAGGCAGGGACGGCTGCGGCTGGAGAGTATTCTAAGCTCGCCTGAAATTCAGCAGAAGCGACTGGATGCGATTGATCTGGTCCGGTGTATGGCAGAAGAGGCTGACCGTCTGGAACCAAGCTGCAAACCGCCGCCGCTGACTACATACTACCAAAGAATCCGCGAACGTGCGCTGTCGAAGAGTCCGTGATCTTGATCGGGAATTCCTTGATGCTGCTGCCAGTTACGGCACCAAAAAGGAGCTAAGAAAGGCGACCGCTTCAATTGCCTCTGAACTCCAGCGGCAATTGAAGCGCGGCGCTTTTAAGAAGCCATTTCATCTAAACCGCCCCGCCCTGTCGCTCTCTCCGATGTCCAATAACTTGCATTATCGGGCGCATCTAAATACCGCAGCTGGACCCGGACGAAACCCCATTACCGGCGCTGCTAGCCAACAGCTGAAAGCCTCTCCGTCGCGCGGGCGAGTGGCATCGCACGCACCCCCCCCTGCCCCGGCACGTCGCGGTCGCTGGCATAGACCAGTATCCGCTCCGCGACCTCTAGCTCCTCGGACGCGATATGGAATCCGCGCGTGACCTTCGGCGACGTGGTTCGCTTGATCTCGACCGCCCAGAGCGTCTGATCCGGCAGCTTCAGGATCAGGTCTATTTCGGCCCCCGCTGACGAGCGATAGAAACTGGCCTCCGTCCCCCGTGGTGCCGCGGCAATCAGGTTTTCGATGCACAGGCCCTCCCACGAGCCGCCGACGACCGGATGGCCCAGCAGCGCCTCCATCGTCTCCAGCCCAAGCAGGGCGTGGGTGAGACCTGCATCGCGGATATAGACCTTGGGCGATTTGACCAGCCGCTTGCCAGCATTGGCGTGCCAGGGTGGCAGCCGACGCACGAGCATCAGATCGACCAGCAGGTCAAGATAGCGGGCCACGCTTTGCCCCGAAACCCCAAGCCCCGCCGCCAGTTTGGCCGCGTTGAGCAAGCCGCCTTGTTCATGGGCCAGCATTGTCCAGAACCGCCGCAAGGTCTCGGCAGGGATACGCAGCCCGAAGGACGGAATATCGCGTTCAAGATAGGTGCGGATGAAATCCTCCCGCCATGTCAGGCTGTCGCGGTCGGAGCCCGCAAGATAGCTGTCGGGAAAGCCCCCACGCAGCCATAGCTTCGGCAAGGCCCCCTGCCCTACCTCGTCGAGGGTAAACGGCGTCAATTCGTGGTAGCTGACCCGCCCCGCCAGGGATTCCGCGCTTTGCTGCAATAGCGTGTTGGACGCGGAGCCCAGAAGCAGAAACTGGCCCGTCCGATGCCCCGCCCGCCTGCGACGGTCGATCTGCCCACGCAACGCGCCGAACAGGCCGGGCATCAGTTGAACCTCGTCTATCACCACCAGCTTGCCGATCTGCTCGTCAAGATACAGGTCCGGTTCTTCAAGGATCTGGCGATCCGCAATGCGCTCCATGTCAAGATAGACCGCCTCCCGCGCCTCGGCGATATCCTGCGCCAAGGTGGTCTTGCCCACCTGACGAGGGCCGAGCAGGACAACACCGGGCTGGGTGTCTAATGCCCGTTCAAGCTTGGGAAGGTGGTTTCTACGTATCATACCTTGCATTTATGCCATGGCATGGGAGTTTTACAAGGTATATCGCGGAAACACAGAGCCAATCTCATGCTGCCAGCCCTTTCAGTCGCCCAAAGAAGCTCCGGTCCAGATGCAGTTCCCCGATTTCGAACTTACGGGCCATGCCCAGCAAATACCCACCCGCTGACGCCACTTCTCCGGCTTGTACCTTCTCGAACACAAGCGCCAAAGCCGCCGCTGCAACCGGCCTGCCCATCCTCACCTGTGCCTGCGCCCAGCTTTGGTCAGAGATGCCGATCATCGGGCGCAAAGCCTCAGCGCAGCGCATGAAATCAGGCCACCCCCCGATCCCTTTCCCCAGATCATGACCCCAAGAGGTGAATTCCGGACAAGCTTGCAGGATCATCGGTAAATCAAGATCTCGCGTTGCCGTGGCTGTTCCGGGTGGCGCGGTTGCCTCATCCTCTTCTTCAGCGCTGTTACAGGTTACAAGATAAAGTTGATTTGTAGTTTGTATGTGGGGGTCAGATTTGGCCTCTTTGGGGGTCAGATTTGGTGTTTCGTGGCTCTCACACAGCTGTGTCGCTTCTTCGGTGTCGGGCGTCAAAAGGGCACCTTCGATCCGCGCCAACAATCTCCGGAACCGCTCCAGCACAGCCTCAAGTAGATCAGAGGGCATACGGGATCGCGGTAGCTTCTCCAGAAGCGCATCATAGGCCTGTTGAATCCGCGTGAGCCCCCGGCTCTGCGGATCGTCTTGCCACGCTGCCTCAAGCCGTGCGCGAATGCTGCGGCGGGCAATCGTGATCTGTCGCTTCAGGCGCTGGCACAGGCTCCGCTCTGCCGACAACTCGGTCGCCAATTCCTCGAACTCCTCCGCCCGCGCGCTCAGCGGTGACAGATCAAACCCATAGGCCTCGACGATTACGCCAGCCGCGTCCCTGCGCCCCCAACGCTTGCCATTGGGGCTGTCGTTGAAGGTAATGATCCCCACTTCGACCAAGCGCCTGCCGTGGCGCTTCAGGGTCGAGAGCGAAAAGCCCGTCTGCTCCATCAGGAAAGCGTTGGAGGCCCAGACGATAGGCCGCCTGCCCTCCTCCCAATCCTGAGGTTGGGTGAACGCGGCCAAGGTGTCGAGCAGCAGCAGGTCCGCCGCTTTCAGACCGATATGAGCGCCGACCCGCTTCACTGCGACCACGGCGCGCGTCTTCGGGATGGCTCGCGACGCGCCTTTCTTTGCCAGCTCGGCGGATGCCAACAGCGCCTGAGATGCATTTCGCCATCCATCAGGCCGCAAATAACCGGTCCCGTCGCTGCCTGCGCGGGTGTCCCCGATCGGGGTTTCTCTGAATTTCCTCATAATAATGCTTAACGCCGTAAAAACCCGTTCGCCCAAGGGCGTTTTTTGTTGTGTGGCGATTCGCTGGCTGCTAGGATTGAAGTGCGAAAACAATCGGCGCCTTGGCGCTACAGCCCTTGAAACTCCGGTTTCGAGGGTTTTTTCGTTCTGCGTCGTCCTCCTGCTCTGCTCGTTGCCAATGTGCCAGTTAACAGCTGTTAACTGGCGCTATCTTCCAGTCGTTCTTGAAAGGACCGGTAAGATTCCTGAATAAGCTGGTCGATGTTCTGATCCAGCCAGTCTGCGAAGGCCTTGTTCTCCCCTGCCCGCTTCACGGACAGCGCGACGGAGGATTTGCCTGATTTCACCGTGACACCGGGCACCGGCGTCCGCTCGGACAGCGTCCGCTCTTTCGGGCCGCGGGCGTTGAATGCCGCAAGCGCCGCCTCAAGTCGCGTATCGGAGTCTGCCTCCGCCCCCAGCTTCGTCAAAGCCGACAGTACCTGTTCTTCGGACGTGCCGCCCGTCTCGAAGGCGGAAGCCAGCGCCATCCATTTCGGGCGTCCCGCCTTGGGGGCCGCGCCGATAAACTCGCCCACCGCATCAGGGATCAGCCGCGTGATCCGTTCCAGTTGCGACAGGGTGTTCTTGCTGATCGCCAGCGCCTGCATGACCTGTTCGCGGGTGTGGCCTTGCTCCAGAATGGCCTTGGCGAAGCGGGCGCGCTCGTAATAGCTCAGGTCGGCGCGACCGGCGTTCTCCAGACCTTTGGCCATCAGCGCCTCGGTGTCGTCCAGGGTACGGATCAGCGCCTTGACTGGAATGCCAAGCTGACGGCAGGCTAGGATACGCCGCCGCCCATAGACCACATCGAAATGCCCGTCGCGGTTGCGGGACGGGCGCAAAAGCACCGGAACCTGCTGACCGGAGGCCGCGATGCTTTGCGCGATGTCCTGCAATTCGCCGGACTGCGCGTCCGGGTTAACAGCTGTTAACTCCAGACGGTCCTGCGGCCCCCAGCTCTGGATCAGGGCCGTGTCGATCTCCTGAATCCCGCCGATGCCCGCGCGCACAGAGCCGACGGTCCCCTTGGGCAAGCTGCGATGCGCCCGGTCATAGATCGGGGCCTTGCCCTCGGTTGCGGCGGATATTGCGGCCATGATGCCGGATTTGTTCTTGTCGAGTGCCATGTCTAGCGCCCCCATGCTTTTTGAATCAGATGCGCAACATCCGAGCCGACAGCGTCCATGCTGTGCCGCGCGCGATCATAGGTGCTGCGGGTCATTTCGGCCCGCGTCACCTCATAGATCGACATCTTCAGCATCGAGGCATCTGCAACCGCCGTGCTTCGAACGGCCGTGGAGGGAATAACCCGATCCTGAAACAGCGCGCGCATCAGAGAAACGATCTGTTGGCTCGGTATGTCGCTGGGATCATCTCTTGTGATTAAAAAGGAAAAGAAATCGTGATCCAACCGTACGCCGGTATTCTCGATCACGCCCAGATAGGCCGAGGTCATCTCGACGAATTGTTGTGTCGACGCGAGGTCCAGCATGCTGGGGGTCATCGGCACCAGAACCGAGGTCGCCGCGAAAAGCCCGGTCAGCGTTAGAAAGCCGAGGGCAGGGGGGCTGTCGATGATGACCACGTCATAGTCATCCTCCACAGAGTCCAGCGCGCGGGACAGCCGCTCGAAAAACGCCTCGCCACGGCCGGCATTGACGGCGGTTTCGGTCTCGAACTCGCTCAGGATCAGGCGGGCAGGGGCCAGATCAAGGCCGGGGAAATAGGTGTCGACGATCACATCGCGCAAGGGCAGGGGGTCGTCGTAGCGCAAGGCGTCGTAAATGGTGGCGCCGTCGAACTCCAACTCGGTCTGCAATCCGCAAAAGCCGGTGAGGCTTCCCTGCGGGTCAAGATCGACCGCCAGCACGCGGTAGCCTGCCAGCGCAAGGTAGTGGCACAGATGGATCGTCGCCGTGGACTTGGCGGAGCCGCCCTTGAAGTTCATCAGCTGGATGACTTGCAACTTGTCGCCCTCGCGGCGGCCGGGAACATATTTGCCGACCGTGCGAGAGCCCGCTTCGAGCAGGTGCCGCATTTTCCACAGCTCTGCACCGGAATAGAAACGCCGCCCGTTGGAGATGACTTCCGGCTCCGGCAGGGTGCCGTCGGAATGCCCCTTGCGCAGGAACTGGCCGGAGACGCCCAGCAGCTCGGCAGACTCTGTTGCACTGAAAAGCCGCAATTTCTTGCGTTGATCCGGCGCATAGACCTGCTCTAGATGTGTGGTGAGTGCGGTCTTCAACCGCGCCGCCATTTCCTGCGTCACGTCGGTCTGGGAGGCGGCCGAGATGGGTCCCGTCTGTAGCATGGTTGTTGTTTTCCCGCTCAATATTGCTTATTTGCGCAACTTCAACCCGTTAGGCCGCGATTCACCCTGCCAAGTCAAGGAAAATATCCACAGGTAGTGTCTAACAAACCCGTAGACACAAATCCATCCACCAGAGCATGCGTGTTAACAGCTGTTAACTGGCGGAGATTCTGGCGGGGCTGTAGGGCAGGGCGGGCAGCCAACCGGACTATCGGTTACCGGTTTGACCGCTATAAAGCCGCAAAAATGCAAGCTGGCCGAATACTGCCGTCACCATTGGACGCAGCAGCCAGGCGACCACCAGAAAAGCGGTCGCGATACCCCATTGGGCGGGAATATCCGGTATCGCACTCGCGCTGGTGAAGGCGGCCGTCGCCCCGATTGGCATCGCCAGAATCGCAAACGCGATCACCGCGCGATCCAGCCATTTGCGCCACTGAACCCCCCCCGACGATAGCCTCCGCCCCAAGCCCCCATTCCCGGTAGGTATCGAAGGCCTCTCTTCCATCCGGCAACAGTCGCAACTGTCCGTTGCGGCGCAAAAGTCTCTGGATTTTGCCAAGATCGCAATTGCGGCCCTCCAACGCACCAAGCAGGATGATCGGGGCGAGAGCCAACACACCAACGCTCAATGCGGTAAGGATCGCCTCGCCGAAAGCCACGAGTACATAGACGGCAAAGATCACGGCCACAGCAGGTGATGCGAGGCCGCCAAGGACCAGCGTCAGAAGGACTTGAAGACGTGGGCTGCGAAGTATGAACAGATTGCAGAGAAATAGGCTGTAACACGCCGCGATTATGGCCAAGGGCAGCCACGTAAATTGCCCCCACCCATGTGTCCCGAACCCGACACTGCCAAACAATGCCACGGTAAGCGCAGCACTGATTGCCGACAGCCCTACCATCTTCGCCCGAGGCTGGAGAGGCAGGTAGATCAGGCCTCTGGTCGCTTGCGTATCTATACTGTCAGTCAAAACCGAAACGGCGCTTCATTACGTAAACTCCAGGCGCAAGCGCCACGCGGCTCAATCATTCAAAATCATCGGCGTCGCCGTAATCGCTATATGTCCATCATCCAATAACTTGGGGAGGTGATATTCTGGGTCCAGTTTAAATTTCTCGATGCTGCCAATCTCCGGCATTCCAGCGCCGATATACCCGTAAAAACCACCATACGTCCGCGCTTTTGCAGCCAGAGATTCCGGTGCCCGTCCGGAATAGGGAAGTCCGAAGATAATCCGGCCATCCGCTGTTATGCCGACAAAATAGTGCTCTCCCTGACTATCCTTGAAGTATATAGGATATTCTTGACCAAACTGAGTTTCCAAGAACTTGACCAATTCATTCAGCCCGGAGAATGACCGCTCGACTTCGCCCATCCAAGGAAACTCGTAGAGATTTGTATTAGGTATCAACCCATTATCTTCAACGAACTTCAATATCTCGGAAACCGGCCTTTGGGAGGCAAAGTAAAACAAAGCATTTGCATCCATCTTAACGCCCCCGTGCCAAGCCGGCGCTGACAAATTTGCCAATGTCGCGAAGCTCGTAATAATAGAGCTGCTGACCACCTATCGTTGCTCTGAACTCGGTCATCCTAGCCGGTGGGCCTGCAGGATATCCACGGACGGCCTACGGTTTCATCACTATTCTAACCGTGTAAGCACTTGTTCACACTTGGACAACAGCGGCATTGAATAGGCTTTGCAGTTCGTCAGCTTGTGCGGATGTGCCCCTAGTTTCCTATACGCCTGCTTCGTTCATTTTCTTCTGTTTCATTTCATAGTCAACGGGCGACAACATGCCGTTGTTCGTGTCTTGCCTGTTCGGACGAGGTTCCGGCGATACGGCAACTTGAATTTCACCTCAACCGGTGGGGTTGCACGGCTGCTATGGTGAATTCCGCTGCATTGCAAAACACGCGTTGCTGTACACGCGAAGAAATGCTGCGTGAGCAAGAGCAAAAGGCTGGTTCGTCCCGCGTTTTGCGTGTTGGAACGTGGTGCAGCGAACAGCAGAGTCTACTGAACCAGTCACACGTTGATAACACAGTGAAGATGTTAGGAGAGTCCTGATCAACCGATGCTGCAGGATTGTCGAATGGCTGCTTCAGGTCAGATCAAAGGGTTTAGCAGGGACTGGACCGATAGCTTGGAGTGATTCGAAAGCCTGAAGTTGACCCAGTTGTGACAAAAAACGGTTCATCCTTCACTTTCTAAAGCTCACACTCCAGTGCAAGTCCCAGCATGTAAGAACAGACATGCGACCATAACTGTAGTGCCGAGTCCGCCCACCTGGTCACGAAACACTCCGTTGTCTCGCCTCGATCGGTCTAGGGCATGGCGGATGCTATTTCTGTCATGACGCGCACGTTCGCGTCGCAGTGGAGGACAAGCGCATGGGCGAATTACCTGCATTGTCCCGAAGTGCATCGGCTCATCGGCACACAAGGGCCAATGACCAACCATTTTGGAGGACGAGGTGAACAGTTAGGGTCCGTAAAACACGCCCACAAGCCAGAGAGGAACGGCGGGCACGTAAGTGACGATCAACAGGACGAAAACCAGGACCGCGATAAACGGAAGGTTTGTCTTCGTCGTCTCCCAAACGTCGGTCTTGGCGATTGAGCAAGCGGTAACGAGAACGCTTGCCACCGGCGGCGTCTGCTGGCCGAGCGCAATGTTAAGGGTGAGCAGGATGCCAAAATGGACGGGGTCGATGCCCAACTGGTTCACGAGGGGCATAAAGATCGGCACGGTCAAAATGATCGCCGCCGCACCGTGCAACACCATTCCAATAAATAGCAGGAACACGTTTATGATCATCAGGACAAGGAAGGGATTTTCAGTCAACGTCGTAATGCCTGCGGCCAGTTTCTGCGGCATCTGCGTCTCGGTTAGGTAGAGCCCCAGAACGGCAGAAGACGCGACGAGCAGCATCACGACCGACGTTTGCAGAACACCATCTATGAGCGCGGCGTAGAGTTTGCGCAGATTTAGTTCGCGGTAGACTAGAAGACCGATGGACAGCGCCGCGAGAACAGCGATACCCGCGCCCTCGGTTGCGGTAACTATGCCGCCGAAAATGCCGCCGAGGATGATGACGGGCAGCATCAGCGCCCAGGCCGCCTCGCGGGTGGCGTGCCAGAGACGGCACAGAGAGAAGCTTTCTTCGCGCGGGAGATCATAGCGGATAGCGAAATAGTAGCACATGCCCATCAGGAGCGAGGCACCGAGCAGGCCAGGCACAATTCCTGCCACGAATAGCTGCACAATCGACGTGTTTGAAAGCGCACCATACAAGATCATCGGTATGGACGGCGGAATGATGATGGCCAGCGACGCGGTGGACGAGGTGAGCGCCGCAGCAAAACGAGGTGAATAGCCCTTGCGCTTCATTGCGGGAATCAGAACTGACCCCGTTGCCGCCACGTCCGCCACGGCGGAGCCCGAGATTTCCGCGAAGAAAAGCGAGACGCCTACGTTCACCATGGCCAGCCCGCCGCGCACGAAGCCGATCAAAGCCGAGACGAAGGCAATCAGCCGGGTCGAGATGCCACCGGTGTTCATCAATGCGCCCGCCAGAATGAACAGCGGGATCGCGATCAACGGAAAGCTTGTGGCACCGTCGAAGAGCGACAGGGCCGCGTTTAGAAAGCCGAGGTGTCCGTTCAGCAACCAGACGCCGATCAGGGCGCTGGCCAGAATCGACACCGCAATCGGCAGGCCCGCGGCGATCAGGAGGAACATCGACAGGAGAACGAGCGCTTCGGTCACGTTTTGCGACCTGCGCGGGACAGTTCCGCTTCGGCGCGCGCGATCTCCTGCGCGATCTCCTCGCTTTCGGGGTCGGCGCCTGCTCGAACGGATGCAAGACGTTCGGGGAGGGTCAGCACGCGCGCCAGCACCATGAAAGCCGCAGCTACCGGCAGGATACCCTGAACGAATGTGCGCGGCACAAACCGAAGGGTTGTCATCGTCTCGGAGCCGAAGAAGTCCAGAATGGCCCAACCAGCCCAGACGACGATCCCAAAGGTGGCTATGAAGACTGCCTCGACCAGCCAGAACAGAGGTATGCGAATGGGGCCCGGAAGGCCGAACAGCAATCCGTTGAAGCCAAGGTGGGCATTGCGAAGGACAGCCAGCGCGGCCCCGGTGAAGGTGATCCAAGCCAGTAGGACGGACGAAACCTCGTCGTACCATATCAGAGATGATCCAGAATAGCGGAAGCCAACACCCATCAGAACGATGCAAGCGAGCGCGACGATCATCGCCAGCGTCGCTGCCTGCAGGCCGATATCAAGCGTTCGGATGGCCAGATCGCGCATATCGGACGCTCCTGTAAATGGCGGAATCAAAGGAAGGGGCGGCACGCCAATCTGACGCGCACGCCCGGTGTTTATCCGGACCGGATCAGGATCCGTCACCTGCTAGCGCGAGGGCTTCGTCGATCATCGCCTGACCGTTCTCGACCTCGTCCGCGAACTTCTGGTAGATGGGCTTGGAGGCCTCGACAAAAGCCGCACGATCGGCTTGGTTCACCTGCATCCCAGCCTCGGTAAGCGTCGTAAGAAGATCGTCGTCCTGACTTGCCCCCTGCTCGCGCGCCCAGACCGCAACTTCCTGCGCGGTTTCAGACAGAATGGTCTGTATCTTCGAATCCAGCTTGGCAAAGGTATCGATACCCACGGTCGGGTAGGCCGGCGAATAGACGTGGCCGGTCATCGACAGATACTCCTGTACTTCCTCGAATTTGGCCCCGGCAATATTGGTCAGCGGGTTCTCCTGCCCGTCGATGACGCCGGTTTGCAGCGCCACGAAGACTTCGGAGAAGGCCATCGGCGTCGGGTTCGCACCCCATTCCTCGAACATGGAAACACGCCATGAGGAATTCGGCGTCCGAATCTTCAGCCCTTCCAGATCGGCGGGAACGTTGATAGGGCGGTCGTTGTTCGTGATCTGACGAAAACCGTTTTCCCATACAGCGAGTGGTCGGTATCCCTGCGCCTCGGCGGCAGGAACCAGCGTGTTGCTGAATAAGGTCTCGTCCATTCGGGCCAGATGATCACGATTGGCGACGAGGAAGGGCAGATCGAAGATGGCGTATTCAGGTGCGATCTCCGGCATGATAGACGAGGGCAGGGTGATGTGCATCGTTCCC
The DNA here is from genome assembly GCF_000442275.2 of Litoreibacter arenae DSM 19593. GTDB lineage: Bacteria > Pseudomonadota > Alphaproteobacteria > Rhodobacterales > Rhodobacteraceae > Litoreibacter > Litoreibacter arenae. The sequence goes on from NZ_KE557311.1 coordinate 126,723, forward strand.
AGCCGGATCTTCTGAAGCATGTCCTTGTCCTTGCCCAGTTGCGAGCTGTCAAAGACTTTGACCTCCCCCAGATCGCCCAGCTTCTCGTTGGCACGACGCTGGAACTCGTAGGCTGATTGCCCCTGCAACGAGTTTGGCGTCGCCGAGATCCCGAAGATGATCTCCTCTTGGGCCGTGGCCATGCCACTCCACGCGATTGTCAGCGCGATCAGCGCGCTCAGCTTCTTGGTTTTCATGTCATCCTCCCTGAATGATCCATTGTGTCGGCACGCGCCGACTGTCTTAGCTTCTGTTTGCACCCTCGATGACATTGATGGGCTGCGCGCCATATCGAGGGCAACTTTGCAACGCCGCGATTAAATCCTTGCGGGCCGCATAATCGGCATTTCTTTGCGGCGCGCGCGCCGCCAGACGGCGGCCAAGCTTCAAGGCAGCCATCGTAGCCCCCATGTCGGCGACACCTTGGCCCGCGATGTCATAGGCCGTGCCATGCGCCGGCGTGACGATGGGAAAGCCATAGCCGGCAATCAGCGTCACGCCCCGGTCGAATCCGATTAGCTTCATGGCGATCTGCCCCTGATCATGAAACATGGTCAGTACTGCGTCGAACTCACCCTTGAGAGCGCGCACAAACACCGTGTCCGAGGGCACGGGCCCCTTCACGGCCATCTGCTCCGCCTTTGCGCGTTCCACGGCCGGAAGGATGATATCCTCGTCTTCCGAACCGAAATTACGACCATCACCCGCATGTGGGTTGAGAGCCGCGACGCCAATACGCGGGCGTTCGATCCCTGCGTCCTGCATCACCTCGACAGTTAATTTCAGGCTATCAAAGATGCGATCAGGACTCAGCAGTCCGGCCACATCACGCAGTGGGACATGGGACGTGACACGCGCGTTCCACACCTCGTCGAGCACGTTGAACTCTCGCCCCGATCGGGGCGCATCCAACACGGCGTCGATGAAGCCGATCTCGTCGATGTAATCCGTCTTGGCCATCCGCATTGCGGCCTTGTTGAACGGTGTAAATGCCACGGCATCGACCAGACCTACCTTCGCTGTCAAAAGCGCCGCCCGGAAGTTCTCCAGCGCAGCCGCCCCAGCCCGGGACGTCGCCACGCCGACGGTCGCATCGTCGGGGTCGCAATTGCCCAGATCGATCAGCACACTGCCTTCGGTCAGTCGGGACAGGGCATTCAGGTCCGCCGTGGCAAAGTCCAGCACCACACCCGCCTGCTGGGCGCCCAAATCCAGCGCGCGCCGATCACCGAACACGATCATATCGGCCCCGGTTTGGATGTCTGAAAGGATACGGGCGGCAAGCTCCAAGCCGATGCCGCCTGCATCTCCAAGTGCCAATGCTATTCGTCTTACATCCACCATCAAACCCTCAGTTGTATACAAAATACATAAATGATCTCGAAAGACAAGAAGACCGCTGATAAAAGCAGGATAAATTCAGGAGATGACCTTGCGCGAAGCCCCTCAATCCCCGATCCATACCATTTCGAAACGCAGTCTGCATGATCAGGCTGTGGAGCAAATTCGTGATCTGATAATCGAAGGATATCTCGAACCGGGGCAACGTATCGACGAGGCTGCCTTGATTGCCGATCTCGGTATATCGCGCACCCCGTTCCGCGAAGCGTTGAGAACGCTCGCGGCGGAAGGGCTCATTGAGATCCGGCCCTCTCGGGGAAGCGTTGTACGGAAGCTTTCGGCCGAAGAAGTCAAAAGCATGCTCGAACTACAGGCTCATCTGGAGAGCCTGGCCGGTCGCCTCGCTTGCGAGCGCGCAACGGATGCACAGATCGCGGAGCTCCTCGATATCCACGACCGGATGATCGTTCTCTACGAGGCGAGGGACCGGCTTCGCTATTACAAGCTGAACCAAGCTTTCCATACGCAACTTGCCGAAGCGGCAGGAAACAGCGCGCTCACTGAAACACAACGCAGTTTGCAGGCGCGACTGAAGCGTATCCGCTTCATCGGGAACCGTCAGCCGGACTTCTGGGAAGCCGCAGTGCGAGAGCATACGGAGATGGCCAATGCGCTGCGTGAGAGAGACGGCAAACGACTCGCCGAGACGATGGCACGGCATCTGACGAATACTTGGGACCGCGTGCGCAATGTTGTCAATTCCGAAGGCAGATGAACACAAAGGGCATTGCCCACTTAACGGCAATGACCTGTAATGGTCCCCAGGGGTGATTTTCTCAGGCGGTCATTTCGAGCGCATAACCGTGCTACAAGTCGAAGGCATTGGACCTTGCGTGGCGGTATGAGACGGTGGAGAGGCGATAGCGGCGGGGTCTGAACATAGCGTTGATTTGATCGTGAGCCGCGAGGAACCTCTGCGTCTGTCGGATTGATTTGAGCCGGCCCATGTCTTTCTCTCGTTTGCGGGTCGGCCGATGCGACCCCTTGATGCGGTTTTTGAGCCCTTTGTGTGGCCGATGATCAGCTTCTGGTGCAACGGTCCGGATCGGTTTGATGTAACTGCGCAATTCGTCCGTCACGACGACACGCGGTTTGCCAAAGCGGGCGATCGGTCGCGTAAGGAAACGCTTGGCAGCTTTGGCGTTTCGGCGCGGCTGCACAAGGACATCCAGCACGTCCCCGTTCGCATCCACTGCTCGCCGCGACCATATTTCACGCCGTTGATCGGAACGACGACTTCGTCTAGATGCCATTTGTCTGCAGCAGTGGGACGGTCACGCTTGATGCGATTGGCGAAATGCCAGCCACATAGGTTCACCATTTGCGCACGGTTTCCCGACTAACGGTTACACCGCGTTCAGCGAGCAGATCCTCTACTGTCCGCCGTACTGAGCGCGAAGCGATGATAGGCCCATACGGCATAAGCCACGACTTTACGGGGGAAACGATAGCGCTTCAGGCGCGGCATCTCAGCTGGTATCCTCATGACAAATCGCGAGCCGTGCCAAGGTGCGGTAGCAAATTGGCAGTACCGGTCAGCGTATTTTCCACAAACACGGGCTGGTTTTCCTGATGCAGGGTGAAGATGCGGTCTTGCAGCAGGCCTACGCGCGCCAAGGTCGCAGCGCCCGTACAAATCCCCTCGACTTTCCCGCCAAAGCGAACATGTTTGCGAATCTGCGCAACCGTCATGTCAGCCGCAACATCCCCCCTGATTTCCCGAGCAGACCAGCAAACGCAGATCTTTTTGGCAAGGCGTTCAAGCTGGCATGAACGCTGACGTCCATCCCCGAGGAGTATCTGACGGCATGACCATCCTCGGAAAACACCGTCCAACGACAGAGCGGCTTCTGCGCCAGTTGATTGGCGATGCACAGTGGATCAAGGGCGGCGCCGAAGGCGAGCAACGTGAAACGGGGCAAGAGCAGGAACCCCAGATCCAACGGCGCTTTGAAACCTTCCACCGGGAAGAAAAACGCGCCTTCCGGGACCACTTCGGGTCCGAGGCCGGGATCAGGGTCACTGTTGCTCATGACGATGGCAAGGCTACCGGCAAGAGCGGCGCAGTCCGAGCCGACGTTGGAGACCTGGACTGCAACCAGCGGCAAATGCCGCTATTCTGCCATTTGCCGATCAACTTGCTGTTCCTCATTGATCATTGCCTGCAACTGGCGGCGGAACCGCAATTGCCCTCCGTCAATGGGCAGGTCGATATGTGGCGAGGTTTTTTTGCTCATGCCTTTTTGCACTTCGTTAAGGACATCCCTGTCCTCCTCGAATGCATGTTGAACGTCCTCCGACATCATTTTGGAAAGCTCTTCGTCATCGGGTCTGATGTTGCGCAACTGAAACCAGTAGTAGCGCGTGCGCCCCTCATCCGTGGGGGTCATGAAGTTGTAGCTGTCCATGATGAAGGTGTTTTCATGCAGGGGGCCATCGGGCCCTCCGGTGCCAGCGGGCGTAAACACCGCCTTGATCAGCGCATGGGACGGATAGCGCACTTCGTAGTGCTGGAGGCGGTCGCAGTTGCCCTCGAACTCGACCACTTTCTTGTAGAACGGCGCGGGTTCGTGATCCATCATCCAGCGGTGTACGATCACGCCATCATCGGTTTTCCTGATCCGTAGCGGCGTGTCCTTGGTGGCATCTGCGGCAAAGCTGCTTTGGTGGACCCAGGCGACGTGGGTCGGGTCCAGCAGGTTGTCGCACATCAGCAAGTAGTTGCAGTCAAGCTCCATCGCGGCTCCGCGATTGATACCCCATGCTGGGTTATCGTAGTTCTCGATCTCGAAGATGTCGCTCGGATCGGCGAGCGCCGGATTGCCCATCCAAATCCAGACCAGCCCGTATTTTTCGTGGCACGGATAGGCGTGCACCTTGGCGTTGGACGGAATGCCACCGGCCCCCGGTGCCCAGACGCATTGGCCCACACAGTTGAACGTCAGGCCGTGATAACCACATTCGACGGTATCGCCTTTGATGCGGCCCTTGGACAGCGGCAGCTTGCGGTGCGGGCAGGCATCCTCAAGCCCGACCAGATCGCCCGCTTCCGTGCGAAACACGCAGATGTTTTCACCCAACACGGTGATCTGTTGCAAATCGCGTGTAATCTCGTGATCCCATGCAGCGACATACCAGGCGTTTTTCAGAAACATCAGGTTACCTCCCCAAGATACCCGGCAGATTGAGCCCTTTTTCGCGGGCGCAGTCCAGTGCGATGTCATAGCCCGCATCGGCGTGGCGCATGACGCCCGTCGCAGGGTCATTCCACAGCACATTGGCGATCCGGCGATCGGCGTCCTCGGTGCCGTCACAGCAGATGACCATGCCGGAATGCTGCGAAAAGCCCATGCCGACACCGCCGCCATGGTGCAGGGATACCCAAGTGGCACCACCCGCGACATTCAGCATGGCGTTCAAAAGCGGCCAGTCCGACACTGCGTCAGAGCCGTCTTTCATGGCTTCGGTCTCGCGGTTGGGTGAGGCGACCGACCCGCTGTCCAGATGGTCGCGGCCGATCACAACCGGCGCGCTCAGCTCGCCATTGCGCACCATTTCGTTGAAAGCCAGACCCAGCTTGTCGCGCAGGCCCAGACCGACCCAGCAGATGCGCGCGGGCAGACCCTGAAATTCGATCCGTTCTTTCGCCATATCCAGCCAGTTATGCAAATGCGGGTCGTCGATCAGCTCTTTGACCTTGGCGTCGGTTTTGTAGATGTCCTCGGGGTCGCCGGACAGCGCGCACCAGCGGAAGGGGCCAACACCGCGACAAAACAGCGGGCGGATATAGGCGGGCACGAAGCCGGGGAAGGCAAAGGCATTCTCCAGCCCTTCCTCCTGCGCGACCTGCCGGATGTTGTTGCCATAATCCAGCGTTGGCACGCCTGCGTTCCAGAAGTCCACCATTGCCTTGACCTGCACCTTCATGCTGGCGCGGGCGGCGGCCTCAACGGCCTTTGGATCGCTTTCCTGCTTGGCGCGCCATTCTGCGACGCTCCAGCCTTGGGGCAGATACCCGTGGACCGGATCGTGGGCGGAGGTCTGGTCGGTGACCATGTCGGGCTTCACGCCGCGTTTGACCAGTTCGGGGAAGACGTCCGCCGCGTTGCCGATCAAAGCCACGGATTTCGCCTCGCCCGCCGCGGTCCAGCGGTCAATCATGGCCAGCGCTTCGTCCAGATCGTGGGTTTTCTCGTCCACATACCGCGTGCGCAGGCGGAAATCGGCGCGGGTCTCGTCGCATTCGACGGCCAGACAGCACGCGCCCGCCATCACCGCCGCCAAAGGCTGCGCGCCGCCCATGCCGCCTAGGCCGCCGGTCAGAATCCAGCGGCCTTTCAGGTTGCCGTCATAGTGCTGACGGCCCGCCTCCATAAAGGTCTCGTAAGTGCCTTGCACGATGCCCTGCGTGCCGATGTAGATCCACGACCCGGCGGTCATCTGGCCGTACATCGCCAGCCCCCGTTTATCCAACTCGTTGAAGTGGTCCCAATTGGCCCAATGCGGCACAAGATTGGAGTTCGCAATCAAAACGCGCGGCGCGTCCTTGTGGGTGTTGAACACCCCCACGGGCTTGCCCGATTGCACCAGCAGGGTTTGCGTGTTCTCCAGATCCTTGAGCGCCGCGACAATGGCGTCAAAGTCTTCCCATGTGCGCGCGGCGCGGCCAATGCCGCCATAGACGACCAGCTCATGCGGGTTCTCGGCCACGTCGGGGTGCAGGTTGTTCATAAGCATCCGCATAGGCGCCTCGGTAAGCCAGCTTTTGGCGGTGATCTCGGGGCCTGTCGGGGGATAGATGTCGCGCAGGTTGTGGCGGGGATTGTTCATCGGGAACCTCCTAGGGTCGGGGCCAGATCGGCCAATGCGGTCAGAATTTCAGCGAGATAGGGGCGCAGGGCGGCGGCCTTGGCGTCGTTATAGGTCCACGGTGCCGCCTCGGCAGACAGGTAGGTGGATTGCGCCAGTTCCATCTGGATGGCGTGAATGTTGTCTTTGGGCTGCCCATAGTGGCGCGTGGTCCAGCCGCCCTTGAAGCGGCCGTTGAGCGTGTCGGAATAGGGGGCGGCAGCGCAGATCGCGACGGTGGCCGCCTCGAGTTCGGGGGCACAGGTGGTGCCCATATTGGTGCCGGTATTGAAGTCCGGGAGGGTGCCGTCGAACAGGAACGGGATGGCCGAGCGGATGGAATGGCAATCATAGAGGATCGCCACCCCGTGCAGGTCGCGCACGCGGCGCAGCTCTGCCTCCAGCGCCGCATGGTAGGGCGCATGGAAATAGCGTTTGCGGGCGCGGATATCTTCTGCGTTCGGGGCTCTGTCCCAGATGCCCGCCCCGTCAAAATCCGTCATCGGCACCAGCGTTGTCGTGTTTTGCCCGGGATAGAGGCTTTCGCCCGCCGGGTCGCGATTGGCGTCAATGACGTAGCGGTGGAAGGTTGCGCGCACGGTGGTCGCCCCTGGCAACAGGCCGTCATACAGACGGTCGATATGCCAGTCCGTATCGGCCAGCGCCCGCCCATTGTCATTGAGGTCCGCCATTATGGCGCGCGGCACGTACGTGCCGGTATGGGGCAGGCCCAGAACGATGGGGCCGTCGCCATGAGTGACCTCAACAGGCGTCATTCCACATGCCCTTTGACATAGGCGGACAGGTCCACGCTGCCCGCAAGCCTGCCGCTTTGGACCAGACCCGCCGCCGCCTCAATCGAAGGGGCCATGTAGCGGTCTTCGGCAATCGCGGGAACCTCCGCACGAAGCACCGCCATCGCCGCCTGAAGCGGCGCGCTGGTCTGCAAGGGTGCGCGGAACTCGATGCCTTGCGCTCCGCACATCGCCTCGACGCCGAGGATCACATTTAGGTTCGCGTTCATCTGCAAGAGACGCCGCGCGGCATGGGCGGCCATGCTGACGTGATCCTCCTGATTGGCGGAAGTGGGCGTGCTGTCAGTGGTGCAGGGGTTGGCGAGGTGTTTGTTCTCGCTCATCAGGGCGGCGGTTGTGACCTCCGCGATCATCAGGCCGGAATTCAGGCCGGGATCGGGGGTCAGGAAAGGCGGCAGATCAAAGCTGAGCGTCGGGTCCACCATCAGCGCCACGCGGCGCTGTGCGATCGCGCCAATTTCGGAAATGGCGACAGCGATCTGGTCAGCGGCAAAGCCCACGGGTTCCGCGTGGAAGTTGCCGCCCGAGACGATCAGATCATCCTCCACCAGCACCAGCGGGTTGTCGGTCACGGCATTCGCTTCGATCTCCAGCGTGCGGGCCGCGAAATGCAGCAGGTCCATCGCGGCCCCCGTGACCTGTGGCTGGCAGCGGATGCAATAGGGGTCCTGGACGCGGGTGTCGCCTTCCTTGTGGCTTTCGCGGATTTCGGAGCCATTCATGAGCGCGCGTTGGGCGCGCGCCACGGTGATCTGACCGGCATGACCCCGCAGGGTGTGGATCGCGTCTTGCAAAGGCGCGGTGGAGCCCATGATGGCGTCGGTGGACAGCGCACAGGTCAGCACGCTGGTCGCGGCATTGCGCCATGCGCCCCAGAGGCCGACCAGCGCACAGGCTGTGGAGAATTGTGTGCCGTTGATCAGCGCCAGACCTTCCTTGGCGCCCAGCACGATGGGTGTGATCCCCGCTTTGGCGAGCGCCTCGCCTGCGGGCATGCGTGCGCCGTCATAGTTGGCTTCGCCCTCTCCGATCATCGCGGCAGCCATGTGAGCGAGCGGGGCCAGATCACCGGATGCGCCGACCGAGCCCTGGCTGGGGATCACGGGTGTGACGCCTTTTGCCAGCATGTCCTGAAGGATCTCGACAGTTGTCATCGCGACCCCAGAAGCACCGCGCCCCAGGGACAGCAGTTTAATGACCATCATCAGACGCGTGGTCGCTTCGTCCAAGGCGTCACCCACACCACAGCAATGAGACAGGATCAGGTTGCGCTGCAATGTGGTCACGTCCTTGGCCGCGATCTTGACGCTGGCGAGTTTGCCAAAGCCTGTGTTGACGCCATAGACCGCCGCGTCGCCATTGGCGGCCTTTGTCACCAGTTCCTGTGCGGCCGTGATGCCCGCGTGCGAGGAGGGGTCAAGAACGGCGGCATGGCCATTTGCCCAGATGTCGTGCAATTGGGTCAGCGGTGTTGCACCCGGCGTAAGAGTGATTGTCATAGCGACCCCTTGAAGATGCGTTTGTGAAGCGGGTTGAACCCGATACGATAGGCCAGTTCGGATGGATGTTGCACATCCCAAACGCACAGATCAGCCTGTGCGTCTGCGGTGATCCGCCCGCGATCAGGCATGCCCAAAGCCGCCGCTGCGTGGGCAGTCATGCCCAGCAGCGCTTCAAGTGGTGTCATTTGAAACAGCGTGCATGCCATGTTCATCGCCAGCAAGGGCGACGTCAGCGGCGACGAGCCGGGGTTGCAATCGGTGGCCAGCGCCATCGGCACGCCATGGGTGCGGAAAGACTGGATCGGTGGTGCCTGTGTTTCGCGCAAGGTGTAGAATGCGCCGGGCAGTACGACAGCCACAGTACCGGACGCCGCCAGGGCCTGCGCATCTGCATCGGTGGCGTATTCCACATGGTCTGCGCTGAGCGCGCCGTATATTGCAGCCAACTGCGTGCCACCGATGTTCGACAGCTGCTCGGCGTGCAGTTTGACCGGCAGCCCCAACTCAACGGCGACGTCAAAAACGCGGGCGATCTGTCCGGTGTCAAAGGCGATGCCTTCGCAGAACCCGTCGACCGCATCGACCAGCCCTTCGGCATGGGCGGCCCGCAGGGTGGGGATGCAGACCTCGTCGATATAGGCGTCGGGCCTGCCCTTGTATTCGGGCGGCACTGCATGGGCTCCAAGGAAGCTGGTGCGCACCTCAACAGGACGTGCCTGCGCGATCTGGCGGGCAACGCGCAGAATCTTCAACTCGGTGTCTTGGTCCAACCCGTAGCCTGATTTGACCTCGATCAGCGTGACGCCTTCCGCAACAAGTGCATCCACGCGGGTCAGGGCATCGGCCAGAAGCGCGTCCTGCGATGCAGCGCGGGTTGCCGTCACGGTGGACACGATCCCACCGCCCGCGCGCGCCACCTCTTCATAACTGGCACCGTTCAGGCGCAGTTCGAATTCCGATGCCCGGTTGCCGCCGAAAACGATATGCGTGTGACAGTCGATCAGCGCAGGCATGACAAGCCGTCCGCCCAGATCATGCGTTTGGGTGGTATCATACGCCTCGGGAAGTTCTTTTGCCGGCCCGACCCAGGCAATGCGGTCTCCTTCAAGGACAATCGCGCCATCTTCGATCAGCCCGTAGCGCTCATCGTCTTTCAGCGTTGCGATCGTGGCATTGGTCAGGAGCATGGCCGACTCACTTGCAATTAGGTGTGCTTAATGTCTTTATGTGCGCACATAATAATCTGTCAAGCGGAGTGTGCCATGCAGATGATCTGGACCGAGACTGCCTTGCTGCCGACCGGCTGGGCGAGCAACGTCAGTATCGGTATTGATGGACAGGGCCGGATCGGCGACGTGCAATGGGATGCATCCGCGCCGGATGAAGCCATACGGGTGCCATTGCTGTTGCCCGCCCCCGTGAACGTCCACAGCCATGCCTTTCAGCGGGCCATGGCGGGCCTGACAGAGCGGCGCGGCCCGGATCCGAGCGACAGCTTCTGGACTTGGCGGCAGTTGATGTTCCGCTTTCTGGACCGACTGACGCCCGAGCATATCGAGGCGATCACGGCGTTTGTGCAGATGGAAATGCTTGAGGCTGGGTATGGGGCATCGGTCGAATTCCATTATCTGCATCATCAACCCGGTGGGGCCGCTTATGACGATATTGCGGAAACATCCGCGCGTGTTGTTGCGGCATCGAACCAGAGCGGCATCGGGCTGTGCCTGCTGCCTGTGCACTATCAATTCGGCGGATGCGATCAGCGCGCGCTGACCTCTGGGCAAATCCGGTTTGGCAACACGTTTGAACAGTTTCAGACGCTTCATGACGCGGCGGCGGGCCACGTCGGGCAGGCATCTGCCGACAGCTCTATCGGTGTCGCGCCACATTCGCTGCGCGCGGTAGGGATCGAAGATCTGAAGCGATGCGGCACCGTATTTCCTGAGGGACCGATCCACATGCACCTAGCCGAACAGCGCGCAGAGGTCGCGGAGGTGGAGGCACATTGGGGCGCGCGGCCAGTGACATGGGCGCTCGACAACATGCGGCTGGATGGGCGCTGGTGTCTTATCCACTGCACCCAGATGACGCCGGAAGAGACCATCGCGCTGGCTCGTTCCGGGGCTGTCGCAGGTCTGTGCCCGATCACGGAAAGCAGTCTGGGGGACGGGATTTTCGATGCGGTACGCTGGGTTGACAACGACGGTGTTTTTGCCATCGGCTCGGACAGCAACATCCGCATCTCGCTCACTGAGGAATTGCGCACGCTGGACTATTCCCAACGCCTGCGCGACGGCACGCGCGCGGCACTGGCGTCATCGGACAAGTCGACGGGCCGCCGGATGTTCGACGGGATGCTGCAAGGCGGCGCGCAAGCCTCCGGCCGCGAGACAGGGCGCATCGCAGCGGGGTGCTGGGCCGATTTTCTGGCATTGGAGACTCGCTCTGAACATATGTGGGGCTTGGACGGCGACACCGCACTCGACGCGTGGATCTTCGCAGGCGACGACCGGCTGGTGACGGATGTTTGGTCAGCGGGCCGCCATATGGTACAGCACGGCCAACATGTGGAACGGGCAGGTATTGTCGCCGCCTACAAACGCACAATTGACGCATTGAGAGACGCCTTGTGAACACGCCCACTTTCCGGAACTGGCAAAGCGTGCAGGACGAAGTCTTGCGCCGTATCCATGCCCGTGAATGGCCGCCCGGTGAGCTGATCCCCAATGAGGCCGACCTCGCAATCGAGTTTGGCTGCGCCCGTTCCACAGTGAACCGTGCTTTGCGGTCCTTGGCCGAAAGTGGTTTGCTGGACCGCAAACGTAAGGCCGGAACGCGCGTTGCCGCGCAACCCGTTGCCAAAGCCACCCTTGATATCGCCGTGATCCGCCACGAGGTCGAGGAACACGGTGCGACCTACGGCTATCAATTGATCACGCGCAGCGTCGCTGTACCACCCGCCCCTGTCAGCGGTACGATGAAAACGAAGGCCCAAGACAAGCTGCTGCATGTGCGGGCTTTGCACCTGGCTGATGATGCGGCCTATGCCGTTGAAGACAGATGGATCAACACGGCTGTTGTCCCGGCCGCAGTGGCCGAGCCATTTGATAGACTGAGCGCCAATGAATGGTTGATGCAGCACGCGCCCTACACCCATGGGGATATCGCGTTTTCGGCGGTGCAGGCAGACCAACAGGACGCAGAGGTGCTGGGCGTCCCGCTATTAAGTGCCTTGTTCGCCATTGACAGGGTGACTTGGGACAATGATGCGTCTGTCACAAAAGTCAGACTGCTGTTTGCGCCGGGTTACAAACTACGCACACAACTATAGGCGATCCGCGTTTCGGCGTTTTTAGAACCAAGGACATTTCTATGCGGGACATCCAGCATTGGCAGGCAGCCTTTCAGCACCATTGGGGTATCTCAGCAGAGCTGAGCCCGCTCGATGGTGAGTATGATCTGAACTTTCTGGCGAAAGCAGAGGATGGCAAGGGATACATTCTGAAGGTCATGCGCGCAGGATGCGAGCCTTGGCTCGTCGACATGCAGGTCAAGGCATTCCAGCACATCACGGCGAAACAGCCACATCTGCCTTGCCCAGAGGTCATTCGTGCAGCAGAGGGTGCGTCGCTTGTTACGTTGAGAGACGAGACTGGTGCAGACCGTCTTGTTTGGGTGCTGCGGCAGCTGCCGGGGCGGTGTTATGCCCATCTGGCACCGAAAAAGGAGGCGTTGATCCGCGAGGTCGGGCAGGTGTTGGGCGGTTCGGCTCTTGCCTTGGCTGATTTTGAGCATGACGGGTTGGTGCGTGATTTCAAATGGGATTTGATGCGCGCCGATTGGATTGAGGATCAGATCGCTTGCATAACCAACCCCGCTCGGCGTCAGATTGTCGAAGCCGTCTATGCGCAATTCACAGCGCTGAAACCTGCATTAGAAGACCTGCCACATCAGGCGATCCACAACGACGCCAATGACTACAACATCATGGTCAAGGGCGAGTTGAACACAGCACGCCGCGTTTCTGGTCTGATTGATCTGGGCGACATGTGTGCCGCCCCGCGCACATGTGATCTGGCGATTGCTGCGGCCTACATCGTGCTGGATCATCCACAGCCTGAGGCGGCCCTCGCCGCCCTGGTCGAAGGGTATCACCACGCCTACCCACTCACGACCACCGAGGTTGATATGATCTGGCCGCTCTTGCGGATGCGGTTGGCGGTGAGTGTGGTGAACTCCACGTTGATGGCCGCCGAAAACCCAGATGATCCCTATGTAACCATCTCGCAGGCCCCTGCGTGGCGGTTTCTGGAAGGGTGCGACATTCACGGGGGCTTGTTGACGGCCAGGCTGCGGGCGGCGTGTGGCCTGCCTGTGGTCGATGGCGCGGACCGTGTGGCGGCATGGCTTGAAAGCGAACGCGGAAACTTCGCACCATTGATCGGGTGCGATCTGTCTGATGCGCCGCTGGGGTCACTGTCGGTTGAGGAATCAACCTGGCCGCAAAACCCGTTCCATATGCCGCTGGAAGAAGCGGCCCGTGTCGGCGAGGAGTTCGAGCATCAGGGGTGCATGTGGCTCGGCTATTATCACGAGCTGTAGATATGTACGGACTCTCGGGACACTTCCTGTAAA
>NZ_KE557312.1 GCF_000442275.2 Litoreibacter arenae DSM 19593
TCAGGCCGCTCTGAAGACCATTATCTCTGAAGACGGACATTCCGAGAAGATCTGCCCGATTTTGTAGTCGATCGTATCGGGATCTTCAGCGGTTTCGCGGAATTTCTTGAGGTAGGGGAACAGGTTGCCGTTGACGAAGGTGATGAGATCTTCGCCGGTCATGGCGGTGTTGTGATCCAGTTTGCCGTCAATCTTGGGCGCGGCCCACTTTTGCCAGCGATACTTCGGGTCGAGGATGGGGGTATAATCCTTGCCTTCAAGCTCGGCATTGTCCTGCCGCTCGGACTCCAGATCGTCGAGATATTTGAGGAACAGCAGCCAGGATGTCTGTTCGGCATAGTCGAGCTCGGACGCCAAACCTTCGTCATTGCGCAGAACACGGTCGATGTTGTTGAAAGCATTTTCGAACATTACTGCCCCTCTTTTTGCCAAAGAGTAGTCGGAAGGGGGAGGGGCAGCAATCGGTTCTGTTCCGTTAGTTGGGTCGTTTTGTTTGGTCCAGCGCGTTTTGCACGCGGCCTATCGCCTGCAAACGTTCGTGAGCTGAAAGGTCCCTCGTCGAATCCGGCTGGGCATCAATGACATCACCACCGCCCCCCGGGACGATCCGCCAGCCGAGCGCCTCAATCGCCAATGTCGCAGCGGCCCTGATCGCGCGCCTTCTTTCCTTTTCAGGTCCGAGGATAACAACGTAGGCGATTTCTTTGCTGTATTTCTGATGGTGGAAATAATCGACGACGAAAACAAAATTCTCGTCCGAATGCCTGTATTTCAGCCATATCGCAACGTCTGTCAGATCGTCGCGCAGCAGATCGATGCGCTCACCGGGGTTAAGCTCATTTTGGTTCATGCAATTTTATCTCCTGTTAATATCAGGAGAACATTGGCCAAAGCGGCGCAATGCGAAGTAGGTGGGAACAATTCACTCGCGTTCATGCTTTGCCAGCCTAAAAACCAAAGGTCGAAAAATTTTGCTTCGTCGATTCCCGGTCTGGCCAACATCCAGTGCATCTGAAGCGACTCGCTTGAGGTGAGAACCCCGGGCTTCGGAGCAACTGCATGAAAGGCCGAGAAATGAGCAAAAAGCCTATTCCGTTTCGGAAACAGATGAAGCTTGCGCGTCCGGACGTCGTAGAGCGTCAAAAGCAGCACAGCCGCAAAAGTGGTATCGCACTACAGCTTCGGATGTTGCGCGATGCGGAAGGCATGACACAAGCTGACATCGCGAAGGCAACTGGCATGACCAGGCAAAGCATTGCGGATATGGAGTCATTGGTCGGCCCGATCCCAGATATCGAAGACCTCGGACGCTACGTTGATGTCTGCGGTGGCGACATCGAGGCGGTAATTTCGCCCAACGACACTGATCTGCCTGCCGATGAATCTGAATAGTCCTCGCCGAAATAGGCGTTCGATTTCCAATACTGTGAGCGAAAAGAACACTCAAAACACCATTATATCAACGAAAAATGAGATAATTTCTTGAACTCGAGATCTTTCTGCTTCGCGTTTTTCACATCTGGCCAACATTGATTACGACAGAAGCAAACAAGCAAAGGAAATCGAGAAAACCTAAGAAAGCCGTCGAAGCTACGGCACGACCCTCCGAACCAAAATCTTGACGATAACAACAATTTTGGAGGTGACCTATGAACTCGATAACCCCTTTTGACTTGCGCCACGCCGTATTGGCACAGCCCAGTCCCGTGCATGATTTTGTGGCTCAGAACTGGCCTGCGTTGCGCAATGCCGCCGCCCTTCTCGGCGGACGGCGCGCGGCCCAAGAAGCTGATCGTCTTTTCGATGATCTGACGGCCCACGCGACGATTGGCATACATGCCCGGCGGCGCCTCGAACGGATGATGCGCCGTCTCGAACTCGACGAAGATATCGTCAGCGAAGACACATTGCTGAATGCAGTCGATCCGTCTGATCCTATTGTCGATGAGCTTTGTCTTCTGGCGGATGGCTTGCGAGAGGCATCCGCGCAGGCCGACCTTAGCTCCGGACTTTCATAAACGCAGCACGACTTCGCAAACTGCGCGCGGTCTTCCGATCCCACGCATCCCCAATCCAAACTGAAAAGGAGAGTCAGCGATGACCCTTAATCCTAAACATGGGCAATTTGCCGTGGACGCAGGTCTGCAAGAACACCTGGCGAAGAACGGTGCGACTTTGTCGGAGCTAATCTCTGCGATCAATGACCAGAAAGCCATGACAGCACTGTCCAAACTACTCAGTGGCGACTTGTGCTGTTCGAAGTGTCAGGCGCGAGATGTCGGGTTGGTACTTAACGCCCTGTCCGGTGCTTTTGAGGTGCCCGCTGCAACGCGCCCCGACTTCGATGCGGCAGTGCGCTGGCAGGGTGCTCGGATGGCAGATGTTCACTCAATTCTGGCGAGGTGAACCTATCCGGAGAATACCGCCCATCTCCACGAACAGAACAATTTTCTAATCAGTCGAGCTCGGAAGCCCCTCTGAGTTCGGCAGAAACCAAAGAAAAAGAGACTGTTATGAACAACCTAAAAACTACCGCCATATCCAGCAAAGAAATCACGATCGAGATGTCCATCCGGCCTGATCTGGAAATCCTTGCGACCCAGCCACCAGTTACGGACCCAGTCAGTGGCCACGAAGAAACCGAAAACGATATTTTTGCAAATGCGATCCGACTCCCTTCTGAATCAACCGGTGCCAGAACTACTCAAAAGTCATCTGGTCGCAAGGCCAACGGACAAGTCGTGATTGGAAGCAATCCAGGGCGTCTGGTCCAGTTGGACAGTGAACTGGAATACAAGGTTGCGTTGGTCTTGTTAGCCAAACCTGATTTTGCCGACCTGCATGATCAGGTTCGTTTCAGATGGATCGACCATACGGGCAAGTCATGCAGCCATTTCTTTGACTTTATAAACATCTCCAAGTCCGGGGAAAGGACTGGCGTTATTGTCAAGGAAGCTTCGGCTTTGAAGAGTGAACGCTTGCAGCGTAAAATCGGGATGATTTCCGAACAGGCGGTTACTGGTTTTGTCGACCGTGTAATTGTCGTCACTCAGCGCGATATCAATCCTGTCGATCTTCACAATGCAAAGTTGCTGCATGAGGTGCGGCATGCTGATCCGGAGGCAGATCAAGTGGCAGAGGCTGTCACAAGCGATTTGATTGGTGCCGCGACCTTGGCCGACCTTACTGCAATGATGAAGATGGGCAGTCGCGGGTTTCGCGCATTGGCAAGGCTTATTCGCCAACAGACCCTCGTTCTACAAAATCACGAAGTCGTCTCATATGGTTCATTCGTGCGGAGGGCTGTCTGATGCTGATCTATCGCCCCAGTGAAAAGCAGTCTCGTCTTGCCATCAGTTCTTGGGATGAAGTTGTCTTGGACGGTGTTGCCTTTCGTGTCATCGACGAAACGGACAAAGGCTTCGTGATGATCCGCGTCGATGGGAAGGGCGTTGCTGAAACTTTCGAACATGCCACACTGTCCCGCCGCGCCAATGCAGGACTGTTGACGCATAATCGGAACAAATTCCGTCCCGAGCATGCTGTTCAAGACGCCCACAGCACGACGGATCTTCTGGCGACGCTCTCGGATGAGGCACAGCAAGAAGTGCGGTACCGTCTCTCGATGGTTGATGCGGCCAATGAACTGTACGCCGAGGGTCTGCTCAAGAGAGACGACCAGTCAATCAGTAACAACATGCTTTTGATACGCGAACGTGCAACCGAGATGTTGGAACTCAACGCTAACAATGGCGATGGGCGGCTTTCTCGTAGCGAAGTGACGGCTGGTCGTGTCGGAGCATCGACGCTGCGCAAATGGCTTAAGAAACATGACCAGGGCGGCATATACGCGCTTGTCGATAAGAGGCACCTGCGGGGCAACCGAAAACGGCGCCTCTCACCAGACGAATTGCTTATTCTGTCTCGGGAGGTGGCGAAGTTCGTCGATCCCCAGAAGCTCACCAAAGAGAACATTTTCCAAAACGTGCAGCGGGCTTTCTGCGCTGAAAATGAGCGGCGCGCTGAAGAGAACTTGTCGCTCTTGCAAGTTCCTTCGAGAGAAACCGTTCGCAAGGAAATCGCCAAGATTGACCCTTTTGCGGCCATGTGCGGTCGGGAAGGGCTTGCAAGGGCCAAGGCAAAATTTGCGCCCTTGCGCAAAGGCATCGAAGTGACGAGGCCGCTCGAGCGCGTCGAGATCGATGACTATAGGTTGGATCTGAGCACCTTCATGGCCACATCGGGCATCCTTGAGCACTTTTCGAAAGAAGCCTTGGGCTCCCTTGGTCTGACTGGCGGCAAGGACCGCTGGTGGGTTTCTGCTGCAATTTGCTGCACCACGAAGTGCATCGTCGGCATGTGCATGACACGCAACCCGTCATCGCAAAGCGCCCTTAAAACGATCGAGATGACAACACGCGACAAAGGGGTTTGGGCTGATGCGGTCGGTGTGCTTACGCCTTGGAACCAGTTCGGTACTATTGGTCTGTTGGTAGCAGATAATGGCACTGCTTTCACTGCGGCAGTCACGAAAGCTGCGCTGAAGGACTTGGGAATTGCCTATATCAACCCACCGAAAGGGCCTTCTGAGCTACGCGGCACCATTGAGCGCATGTTCGGCACATTGGCGCGTGGTTTGTTGCCTCGGCTGACAGGGCGGACATTTTCCAATGCTGTTGAGAAAGGAGATTACGACTCCGAAGGCAAAGCTGCGCTGAATGCCGAAGATGTATGCGAAGCATTGATCAGATGGGTTGTCGAGATTTATCACAAAACACCTCAGCGAGGCTTGGGGGGCAAGACCCCGCAAGATGCGTGGGATGAACTCACGGACAAGTATGGCGTCACGCCTCCGCCAGATCTGAGGACACGCCGGTTGGTATTTGGGACCAAGCTCACACGTAAGGTCGGCAAACATGGCATTCGCGTGCTCAACATCGATTATCACCACCCTTCGATAGCAGAATGGCTTCTTCACAATGAAGATCGTGAGGCCAACGTTCGCTGGTATCCTGAAGATATCGGGGGATGTGCGGTCGAGGTCGACGGTGAGTGGATTGAGGTACCTGCGAAGTTTGCAAGGTTCCAAGGTGTTACTGCAACAATTTGGCAAGCAACGCTGAACAGCCTGCGCATGTCATCCAAACGGTCCCAGAAATTGAATGAAAAAGTGATCCACAAGGCGATTTCAGCGATCGAAGAGCTGAACTCGAATGCGATGGCGAAACTTGGAATCTTGCAAGAAGACTGGTCGGACGAACGTATTGCGCGCGAAGAAACCGAGCTCTTGGGGTTCTTTCAAGACGACTTTGACCTTGAAGATCCGTCAACTGAGCTCGGCAACCGCGACGGCGGCTTCGGTACTGTCATTTCTGAAACATTGGACTCTGGTGGACACTGCGAAAATAAAAATGAATCCAGCTCGTTTTCTTCCTGCGAGGGGCCGTCAGCTGAAATTCCTGCTCAAGATGCGCAAGGTCAAGGATTGACCTCCAAACCTCAGCGCAACCCAAACATCAAGTTCTCGGAGAAGTAAAATGACCTATGAAAATCAGAAATTTGCTGTACAGGATGCGGTAAGGGCCCTGCGCGACATATATGTGGAGGGCGATCGCGATACTGTTTTTCGCGAACAACTGGACCGATTGATTGAATTCAGTCAGGTGCCCGGGGAAGCAGGCAAGCCAGTCATTTTTACGCGCACGGGGGAAACCCGCGGCATTATCCTTGTCGATGGTGCCGGTGGGGGCAAAACGTCACTCATCGACAAGGCGCTACGGAATCATCCTGCGCTCGAAACCAGTTCAAGCGCTCTACGTCCGTGGATCGGAGTAAGTGTCCCAAGCCCTGCAACGCTTAAAAGCCTTGGCCGCGCGATCTTGAGCCAAACCGGCTACGCGGCGGTCTCCGACCGCAAGCCGGTTTGGGATATCTGGGCCCTGGTCAGGAACCGTCTAAAGGTCTTGGGAACCGTTGTGCTCTGGATCGACGAGGCACACGACCTGTTCCACAGCGACGCGCGGCATGAGGTCAATAAGACGCTCAGGATGTTGAAGGCGCTCATGCAAGGGGAGGGCGCGGTTATTGTTGTGCTAAGCGGCATCGAGGCGCTATGGGACATCGCGTCTTTCGATGATCAGGTGCGGCGGCGATATGCCAAACTTGAGCTGCCTAAGGTCACCTTGGCGTCTCATGGTGACGATCTGACCTCGATCGTTGAGGGTTACTGCGATCGCGTAGGGTTGCGGCTTCAAGAGACCGAAGATCTGCTACCGCGGCTCATTTACGCAAGTCGTGGGCGTTTCGGGCGCTGTATCGAATTCACGGTTCATGCCATCGAGGTTGCGCTGTCGCGCGGCCACGAAGTTCTCACGCGGGACCACTTTGCCGAGGCATGGGTCATGCAGGAAGGCTGTGCGCCAGGCAATAACGTATTTCTTGCGCCGAAATGGTCCCAGATCAATCTTACTGTCCGCAATCACGCCGCTTGAACCACAAACTGAACAGGAGAATTCAGATGACACAATTGTTCCCACACTTCCCTTTCGATGCGATCGAAACACCCCAATCCTATGCTGCGCGTCTTGCCTGGCTGCATACGGGTGGCTCGCTGCTGCCTTTCCTGCACGACATGGGTATCCAACCTGCCGAACTGATGAGCAGTGAGCCCAACGCCATCGCGGCACTGGCAGAAATCTCGGGCGAGGATGTGGCAACCCTTGCCAGAAATGCGGCTGTGCGTGTGGCCAAGCGCAGTTACGACCTGCGTGGATCACGGGTTTCAGCAGAGTTTATGTCGCGTCCTGCGACGGTGTTCTGTCCGGCCTGTCTTGCCAAAGATGACGCTGTGTCTGGCAATCCAGGACTGCGTCGTGGCCGCTGGATCTGGACCCTATCCGTCGTTCGAACCTGTCCTGAGCACGGATTGCAACTGATCGAACGGGCCAAGGAAAACTGGTCCGACGAGCTGCACGTCATGTCCGATCGTGTTCCCGAATGTAAGCAAGAGTTGCAACGTCTGACGAGAGATCAACAGATGCGCCCGGTGTCACCCCTTCAATCTTACATCGTCGCGCGGTTGTCGGGTGAACGCGGGCCGGAATGGCTTGAGGCTCAAACGCTGGACCAAGCGTGGCGCGCGACCGAGATGCTGGGAATGGTCGCCGTGTTCGGGCCTGACAAGAATCTTCAGACAGCCACGCGTGACGAGTGGGATGCCGCTGGCCGTGCGGGCTTCGCGTCTACGTCGCGAGGTGAGGCTGGAATCAAGGAGGGGCTTGAGCAGATATTTCAAGCTCGTCCGCGTTCGGCGACGAACGCAGGCCCGCAGAAAGTGTTCGGCCGCCTCTATCAGTGGCTTGCGTTCGCGAAGGGCAAGAAAGATCCTGGCGATATCAAGCGGATCATGCGCGATTTCATCGTGGATCATTTTGCCCTTTCATCAGGGCATAAGGTGTTTGGTGTGGCTCTGCCTGAACGTCGCCTGCACACTGCGGCATCCTTGGCAAGCGAGGCAGGCCTCGATGTGCGCACCCTCCGAAGTGTCCTGATTGCCAAACGTCTGGTGCCTACTGATGATGAAAATGTCCAAGTTGTTTTTGATGCAGAGGCTGGGCGGAAAGTAGCAAACTCAATCACGCGATTGGTCGCGGGCGCAGGCTTGCCCAAAGCTCTCGGCTGCACGCGTCCGCAGGCGGAACAGTTCGTCGACGAAGGCTTGCTGACCCCCATAGTTGACGAGTTTCTGGAGGGCTATGGCCGTGTGCGTAAAGCCTTTGATGCGGCTCGGATTACCAACTTCCTGAAAGATCTGGATGGCGCCACACAAAGCGTCGATTTGATTTCTGATGATCTTGTGCCGATCTCTAAGGCTGCCGAACGCGCGAAGATCAGTAGCGCTGAAATCGTGCATCTGATCCTCGGGCGGCATCTGGAAGCCGTCGTTCGAAAATTTGACAGTACAGGGATTGCGTCCATCTTTGTGGACTCTGACGAGGTAAAATCTGCTGCAAATAATCTCCTGGTTGGCTCTTCCTTTTCAAGCACAGCGGGGCGTCTGAAAATACCGCGCCAGAGTCTCTTGAAACTTGCGAACAAATACCCGGACTTGCTGCCCTCGCAGATCGTGAAGCCGCAGGCGGGGACACATGAATTTGGCCGATTTTTGGAGGGGAATGTCGAGGGGTTTCGAGAAAAGTTCACAACAGCGATCCGAGTTGCGAACAGCCGCGGCGTCGAGCTTAAGGTTATTCTCGGCCGGTTCAAGCGGGCAGGGGTGAAGCCAGTTTTTCGACATGCTGATTTCGGGATAAATCTGTATCGAACCAGCGACATCCCGGCGCTCCACCCGATTTAACATAATGGGGCTTACGTGATTTTCCCCTCGATTCAACTCAGGGCCATCCGAAAGGATGGTCCTTTTTGCTTGCAAACCGATCTATTTCCGCCAGGTGACGATAGCCATGTTTTGACTGTGAAATGGTCAAATATGGCGCTGAACTGCCCATAAACCCTCCATTTTATGGGCTTTCTGAGCCTTCAATGGTCATTTGTCGGTTGGATCAACAGCGTGTAATATCATCAAAAAATGGACGGCATTCGGCAACTCACAACATCCACATTCTGCGCTTGATCGAATGATGCCAGACGACGCATACTCAACCCGGAGCGAGCAACCGAAAGTAGCATAAGATTTCAATCCGATACACCTTTGAAACGTTGCAAAACTGTTCGAAAAGCTGGGACCACTTCATTCTTCTGATCCATAACTTCCTGAAATTTCATAGGACTAAAGACGATGATTGCTCATTTTGTGCTCGCCGGGCAGTCTAACATTGACCAATGGTTTCACGTAGATGACGGATCTGCACTCAAGGCATTCAAAGAAGCCTTTCTAGCGCTTAATCCCCGATACACGGATGTTCAGCTTTTCGACGCCGCCCGCGGTGGATCTGCCCTTCTGAGCGGGTCAGCATCGCAATATGCGGGTGTCAGAGCGCCCGGCGACGTCGACCTGTTCGAGCGTATCAGTCAGAACTACTGGTACGATGAAACAAATGGCGAGGCCGGTCCGAACCTGTCGCTTTTTCAGAGCAGGATCGAAGCGGCCACCGCGACGGGTGTTGAGTTTCTAGGTGTTATTTGGGCTCAGGGCGAAGCGGATACCACTTATGTGGGCGAGAATGGTGGTGATGAGTATACAGAAGCTCTTGCGTTCGTTCTTGAGAAACTCGCCGACGCGAGTAATACGCCGAACATCTACATTCAGGCTTTGGGGGATCGGGCTTTCTATTCAGAGCGCCTTCATGGCGGTACGAACGCGATACGGGACGCCCAGCAATTCGTAGCGGAGTCCTCTGACACAATAATGCTGGCGACGACGACTTTTGATCTGGAATTGCGTGACAGCGTCCATTTGACTGCCGAGGCTTATGAGGCTGCGGCAACCAGGATGGCGGTTGCAATTTCTACGGGGGAGGTTTCGCCTGCAGTCGATCACGCCATCCTCTCGGACCCAAATACTATTCTCATTCAACTGCGACTGATGCAGGACCAGCGGTTTTCCGGGGCTTTCGATCTTGGTGGCTTCTCACTTATCGAGAATGGCGAGGAAATCCAAATCGCATCGGCAACTATAACCCCTTCTGGCTTGCTCCGAGTCGAGACATTTACAGAGCTTTCCAACCCGGT
Source organism: Litoreibacter arenae DSM 19593 (assembly GCF_000442275.2). Taxonomy (GTDB): domain Bacteria; phylum Pseudomonadota; class Alphaproteobacteria; order Rhodobacterales; family Rhodobacteraceae; genus Litoreibacter; species Litoreibacter arenae. Next base: position 9,691 of record NZ_KE557312.1, read on the forward strand.
CATTTCATATGGAGCAGTTAATAAAAGCGTCACAATGCAGACTGATGATTTCATCTACGTAACTGGACCAAATGGTATCGTCCCGATCCTTCCGTTCGAGCTGGAAGTCGCTCCACCCAGCCTTGACACCGCAGAAATAGACGGTCGCCTTTATGTCCAGGGCGGCGTTTTCAATGATCTGGTCATTGGTCTGTCTGGCGATGACTACCTCTATGGTAATGCTGGAGATGATATTCTGATCGGCGGCTGGGGTCGAGATCGGCTATATGGTGGCGCAGGATCAGACACCTTTGTTCTCAGCGCCGATAGCTGCACCGACATCGTATATGATTTCGACATCACCGAGGATGCCATTGGATTACAAGGCTATTCACAAGCCGAGATCACGTTTCGCCCCTATGGGGACAGAGATCTGGATATCCGAACCCTCGACGGACAACGCATCGTGCTCAGAAATGTCAGCTATGAGTCTGCCGACGACATACGGTTCAACATGTTGGGCACTGACGCATCCAATGAGTTAGTTGGCTCGGCAAAAGACGATCAAATATATGCTTACGGTGGAGATGACTGGATTAACAGCGGCGCGGGCTACGATCAGATAACCGTCGGGACCGGCTCGGATACGGTATCATTCGGCACGGGCTTCGACACAAATATCGTTCATGACTTCGACGTTGAGAACGACACTATATTGCTGACCGACTTCTTTGTGACATCTCTGACGGTGGCCCAGTCCGAAGGGGGTGATCTAGAGCTGAGATCGCCTGACGGGGATCTTTTGATACTGTCAGGCATTGCTCTGGCAGATCTCGACCTGGTCAACATCATCGACGCGAGACCAGAGATCGCAATCGTTTCGGGAACAGACAACAATGATGTATTGCGGGGGTCCGCAGCCAATGATTTGATCAACGGATATGGTGGAACGGACAGGCTTTATGGCGAAGGCGGCAGTGATGTATTCGTCTTTGACACAGGCTCCGGCCTGAATATCGTCTACGATTTTGTTCAGGGGCAGGACAGAATACTCGTTGACGGGCAGAATTTCGAAAGCCTGACGATTACCGCTTACAAAGCGACAGATGCCGAAATCCGCTTGGATTCCGGTGACAGGCTTGTCCTACGGGATGTTGACCATAGCACGGTGAGTGCCGATGACTTTGTATTTTCAGTTCCGGATGAGTTTATTTAGCTGCCTTTTGACTGCTATCAGGCCACGCTGATGGGTGTCCTTTCTTTATAAGACTGCGTAGCGGCATCTGCCAGAACTTGCGCGCGCAATCCGTCCGTAATCCCGGGTGAGATGCGTTTCTGATTGACCACCCCGTCCACAAAATGCGCCATTTCCGCGCGATAGGCTGCCTCGTAGCGCTCCAGAAAGAAATGTTGGGCAGGGGCTTTGCTGAAACCCGTTGAAGTCGCGATCTCGACTGTGTTCTCAAGCATGTTTTCGGCGCGCAGCATCCCCTTTGCGCCGTGGACTTCAATCCGCTGGTCGTAGCCGTAAGTGGCGCGGCGGGAATTGGTGATCTGGCATATCCGACCGGTTTTCGTGGTCAGGGTCACCGCCGCAGTGTCCACGTCGCCAGCCCGACCGATTTCGGGGTCGACCAGTGAAGCCCCCACCGCGTAGACGGTCACCGGCTCTTCGCCGAGCAGGAATCGAGCCATGTCCAGATCGTGGATCATCATGTCCCGAAACAGCCCGCCGGAACTTTTGATATAGCTGATAGGGGGTGGCGAGGGGTCGCGGGACTGGATTGTCACGATTTCGACCTCGCCGATTTCGCCTGCCGTTATACGGGATTGCACGTTGGCGAAGTTTGGGTCAAATCGGCGGTTGAAGGCGGTCATGAAGGGCACTCCGGCGGCCTCCACCGCCTTGACGCAGTCGCGAATTCGGTCGGCGGACATGTCTACCGGCTTTTCGCAGAAAATGGCGTTGCCCTCTGCGGCGGCGGCGTGGATCAGATCGTAATGGGTGTCCGTAGGTGTGCCGATGACAACAGCGTCAACGTCTGCACTGGCAATCAAATCGTCAACCGCCATTACTGCGGCGCCGGTTTTTTCTGCCAGCGCTTTGGCTGAGGCTTCGAAAGCATCGGCGACCGCGGCCACCCTCGCGCCCTCGATCTGGCCGATGGAGCGAGCATGGACCTGCCCGATCCTGCCGCAGCCCAGAAGTCCGATATTCAGCATGTCATGCTCCCTTGAAGGATTGCAGGACCGTGCGGGTGGCAGCCACCAGCGGGTCGTGGGTTTCTTTTAGGATCTGTACGCGATCAAAGCGCTCGGGGTCGCGCGTAACGGCCTGCCGGAGCGCGTGACCGAATGCCATGCGCAGTTCCGTTCCGATGTTGAATTTGCAGATTGCAGACCCTCTCGCCAATGACCGGCGCTGCGCCACAGGCACGCCTGAGCCGCCGTGAATGACCAGAGGGACCTGGGTGACAGCCTCGATTGCGCGAATTCGGTCCTCGTCCAGCCCGCCTTGCTTGTCCTGTTGCAGGTGCACGTTACCCACGGATATCGCCATAGCGTCGACGCCGGTTTCACCGGCGAACTGGGCAGCCTCTTCGGGAGCCGTTCCCGCGGAGCCTTCGCCGCCCGAGTAGCCGACGAAGCCGATTTCGCCTTCGCAGGAGACGTTTGCGGCATGGGCCATCTCGGCTATGGCGGCGGTCTCGTCGATGTTCTGGGCCAGTGGTTTCCGGGAGCCGTCATACATCACGGAGGTGAAGCCGCTGTCGATCGCAATACGGCAATCCTCGGCAGTGTAGCCGTGGTCGAGATGGGCGACGACGGGGACCGAGGCGTTCTCGGCAAGGTATCGAAACATTGCACCCAGAACCGGCAGCGGAGTGTGCTCGCGGCAGGATGGTCCAGCCTGAAGGATTACGGGAACACCCTCGGCCTCTGCGGCGGCGACGTAGGCGCGCATGTCTTCCCAGCCCAAAGTCACCAGACCGGCAACCGCATACCCGTCACGCAGCGCTGGCTGTAGGACGTCTGCAAGTGTCACAAGGCTCATTTGAACTTTGCGACCATATCCATGATGCCCGGAATCGTATGCAATTGCTCCGCATGGGTGGGCTGGAAATATTGCTTCAGTGACCGCTGCGACAGCCCGCCCAAGATGGTGAAGTAGTACATCTCGTAGCCGGGTAAGACGCAGCACGGATGGTAGCCCTTGTCGATCAGGATCGTTGAGCCATCCATGATATGATACGCATCCCCCGGCTCGTTGTCCTCGCGTTGCAGCATTTGCACGCCCGAGCCTTTGTTGGGCTTGAACCGGAAGTTATAGGTCTCGTCATGGCGGGTTTCGACTGTTTCACCATTTTCCGCCCGGTCGGTGTCGTGCTTGTGCGACGGAAAGCCTGACCAGCCACCAGCTCCGACGGTGTATAGCTCGCTCACCAGCAAACGCCCGACTTTACCGTGCTGGTTAGCGCCAAGGATATGCTTGATCTTACGATGGGTCTTGGTGTCGTCAGAGCCGTATTGCACGAGGTCAAGCTCAGGCTCCCGCACGTCGAAGGGCTCCAGCACCTTGTCGTATTTCGCCCCGGCGATGAACGTCTCTGTCTCGTCGCTCACGCAGGTCAGGCGCACCTTTGCGCCGACAGGGACGTAGACGCCCTCGGGCTCCCCGTCCCAGACATCGACGCCCCGCTTGCCGAGCCGATCAAAAGCCGCGCCGTCGACATCCACGTCGACAGTGCCGGTGGCGGGAACCACGCAGGTCTCGTATCCCGGCACGGCGTATTCGAAGGTTTCACCCTTTTTCAGCTTGATGATGTTGAAGTAGTTGAGCGGCACCAGATCGTGATCTGCGTCGACAATCGGTTTGTTGGCGTTGTCATGGGGCGCGATGTGCATCGGGTTTCCTTTCTAGACGTCTGTGGGGCCAGGGCGTGACGCGAGAAAGGCGTCGAGCTCGGCGGTTGTTGGCATGGCGGGGGCGCAGCCGGGCTGACTGACCACGATGGAGGCGCAGGCAGAGCCGCGCAGGACCGCCTCTTTCAGCGGCCTTCCTTCGGCAATCGCAGCCAGCAAACCGGCCATGAAGCTGTCGCCCGCGCCGTTGGGCTTGACCGCAGTGACGGGATAGATGCCGGTGCGGATTTCTTCGCCGTCAGCCAAGGTCAGCGCACCTTCGTGGCCCATCTTGTAGATCACCATCTTGCCGGATGCTGCGAGTTCGCGGGCCTTGTCCAGCCCTTTGTCCATGCCGCCCGCCATGAAGCCGAACTCTTCGTCATTGCCGACAATCAAGTCGCTTTGCTCGCCTGCGCGGGTCAGCACCTCCGAGGCGACCTGTGCCGAAGGCCAGCTATAGGGGCGGTAGTCGATGTCGAAGATCACGGGTAGTCCGGCCTTCCGGGCGTTCTCGAAGGCTCGGAAGGTGGAGCTGCGCGAGGGTTCGGCAGCGAAGACAGTGCCCGCCGTGATAAGCGCGCCGAAGTCGGCGTAATTTACGCGGTCGACGTCTTCCTCGGTCACTTGGAAGTCGACGGCGTTGTTGCGATAGATCACCAGCTGGAAATCTTCGATGCAGCTTTCGTAAACCGCCAGAGAAATCCGGGCTTCTCCACCCAGCACCTTCAGATATTGCGTGTCCACGCCGTAGTGGCGCAGCCGGTTGGAGCAGAAGCGCCCGACTGCGTCATCCGAGACGGAAGTTACCAGCGCCGATTTCATTCCCAGCTTGCACAGCCCCGCGCAGATATTGGCAGAAGACCCGCCCAGATCGGCACGAAAACTTTCGGCCTCCTCGGCTTTGGTCCCCGGCGGATCGGCGAACATGTCCATGCCCGCCCGTCCGAAGACTGCGAAATTGCCTGTGCGGATACCGTCGATCAATGCGCTCATCAGACGCCCCTTCGCTGACGTTCGCGGTCGGCTTCCCAGTCCTTATGAGCCTCGTTCACGCGGCCGCTCTCTGAGATGTGCGGCGTTCCGACCTCCCACCAAGCGTGGCCTTCGGTGGTCCAGCCCTCGTAGGCGTCCACGTCCATAACGATCACATAGGTCTTGTCCGATGCCTTGGCGCGCTTGAACGCCTCGGCCAATTCAGCGGGGTTGGCGACCTTCTCCGATGCGGCACCCATCGACGCCGCGTGCGCCACGAAATCCACGCCGAAGGGTTCGGGGATCGTCGGGCAATCCGCGAGAAGGTTGTTGAAGCTTTCGTTGCCGGTGTTGTTCTGGAGCTTGTTGATGACGGCAAACCCGCCATTGTCGAGCAGCAATATGATCAGTTTCTTGCGGCTGAGCACCGAGGAATAGATGTCGGAGTTTAGCATGAGGTAAGAGCCGTCACCGCAAAAGGTGATCGTGTCCTGCTCCGGCTCCTGTTCCATCTGGGCGATCCGCGCGCCCCACGCACCTGCAATCTCGTAGCCCATGCAGGAAAAGCCGAACTCCACATCGACAGTCCCGATACCGAGCGTGCGCCAGTTGGCCGTGACTTCCGCAGGCAGGCCACCCGCCGCAGCGACCACGCGATCACGCGGCTCGCAAAGGTCATTCACCCCGCCAATCGCCTGCGCATAGGAGTTGGGCCGGTTGCCGGGCCTTACGTTTTCGGCGACGTAGTCATCCCATTTGGCCCGACCGTCTTTCGCGAACTGCACCCAAGCGTCCGGTGCTGTGTAGCTCAAGGCGTCGCACAAAGCACTCAGCGACAGTTTCGCATCGCCCACCACAGGTAGCGACATGTGCTTGCCCGCGTCGTGACGCGCCGCGTTGATCGAGATGAACTGCGCGTCCTTGGCGAAGGCGGTCCAGGAGCCGGTTGTGAAATCCTGCAACCGGGTGCCGACCGCGAGGATGACGTCAGCCTTTTCCGCTACTGCATTTGCGCTGTCCGATCCGGTCACACCAATAGGGCCGATATTGAGATCATGCGTCGCCAGCATATTTGCGCGGCCCGCTATGGTTTCGACCACAGGAATCTGGTGCGTTTCCGCAAATGCTGTCAGTTCATCTACAGCCCGCGAATATTGCACCCCACCACCAGCAATGATCATCGGACGCTCGGCTGCTTTCAGGGCGGCCACCGCGTCGGCGATCTCGGCGGTGTCGGGTGACTGGCGGCGAATGCGGTGGACCTTCTTGGCAAAGAATGCTTCAGGGTAATCATAGGTCCATCCTTGCACATCCTGCGGCAATCCGATGAAAGCCGGGCCGCAATCCGCGGGGTCAAGCATGGTAGCAAGTGCGGATGGCAGGGACTGGATCACCTGCGCGGGATGACAAATTCTGTCCCAGTAGCGGGTTACCGGCTTGAAGGCGTCGTTCACGCCGAAGGTCGGGTCGTTGAAGTTCTCCATCTGTTGCAGCACCGGATCGGGCAGCCTCGTGATGAACGTATCGCCGCAGAGCATCAGCATCGGCAGGCGGTTGGCATGAGCCAGTCCGGCAGCCGTCAAGAGGTTGGCGGTGCCCGGCCCGGCCGACGCCGTGCAAAACATGAAGCGCTGGCGCAGCCACTGCTTTGCGTAGCCAGCCGCAGCAAAGCCCATGCTTTGCTCGTTCTGGCCTCGATAAAGCGGCAGTTCCTCACGCACGCCATTCAAGGCTTCGCCCAGGCAGGTCACGTTGCCATGTCCGAAGATGCCAAAGCCGCCACCGCAGATCCGCATCTCCTGTCCGTCGATTACAATATACTGGTTGGACAGCCAGCGAATGATCGCTTGGGCTGTAGTCAGCCGAATGGTGCCCTCTGTCGTCGCCATGCGCGAACCCTCCCTGAGAAATCATGCGAGCTGGTCGATTGCAGCTTGCGAGAAGTCTAGACTCACGATACAACTTTTGCAACCGGTTGCAACTGTATTCGCGAAATGGGAGGGGAGTGATGACAGAGATCGGCATCGGCATTCTTGGCGGCGGCTACATGGGCAAGGCGCACGCAGTCGCGATGTCATCTGTAGGAGCGCTCTTTGATACAGCGCTTCGACCCCGTCTCGAAATGGTCTGTGCGTCCAGCCCGGAGACCGCAGAACGCTACCGCAAGGCATATGGGTTCGCCCGCGCCACGGACGACTGGCGCACGCTCGTGGAATCGCCCGAGGTCGAGGCCATCGTCATCGCGACGCCGCAGGAAACGCATCGCGAGATCGCTGAGTTGGCCTTCAAGCTCGACAAGCCAGTGTTCTGCGAAAAGCCGCTTGGTGCGTCGCTTGAAGACAGTGCTTCTATGGTCGCTGCCGCAGAGGCTGCGGGCGTGGTCAACATGGTGGGCTTCAACTACATACGGACGCCCGCCAGCCAGTTCGCCCGCAAGCTGATTGCCGACGGCGAAATCGGGGATATCACTTGGTTTCGTGGCGAGCACACTGAGGATTTCTATGCTGATCCGGAAGCTCCCGCCACATGGCGCACCAGCGGAATGGCCAACGGGACGATGGGTGATCTTGCACCTCATATGATCAACGCCGCGCTCGCGCTTGTCGGGCCAATCGCGCGAACCATGGGGGTTTACGAAACCGTCCATGAGACCCGCCCCGGCGGCACCGTCACAAATGACGACCACGCCCAGATGATGTGCCGGTTCGAGAATGGCGCGATGGGCCAGATGTATTTCTCGCGCGTGGCGACGGGGCGCAAGATGGGCTATGCTTATGAGATCACTGGTACAAAAGGTGCGATCCGCTTCGACCAAGAGGATCAGAACGCGCTTTGGCTTTACCGTATGAAGGGCCCGGAGGCGACGCGGGGTTTCACCAAGATCCTGACCGGTCCGGCGCATCCCGACTACGAGCCCTTCTGCCAAGGCCCGGGCCACGGCACCGGATATCAGGACCAGATCATTATCGAAGCCAAGGATTTTCTGACCGCCATCGACGCGGGCAAGTCGCTCTGGCCGACATTCCGCGACGGGCATGAGGTCAACCGGGTGATCGCTGCCACACTGGCTTCGGCAGACAGCGAAACATGGAAAAATATCAACGATTTCTGATGACGGGAGACATCGACTAATGACGATCAGAATTGGCAACGCGCCTTGCTCTTGGGGTGTCGAATTCGCAGGCGACCCACGCAACCCGACTTGGCAGCATGTCCTTAAGCAGTGTGCCGAGGCGGGCTACAAAGGTATTGAACTTGGCCCCGTGGGCTTCATGCCCGAAGATCCCGCTCTGCTCCGTGAAGGGCTCGACGAAAACGGGCTTGAGCTGATCGGCGGGGTCGTCTTCCGCCCCTATCATGATCCGGAGGCATGGGACGATGTGCTGGACGCCACTCACCGGACGGCCCGCGCGCTCAAAGCGCATGGCGCACAGCACTTGGTCTTGATCGACTCCATCTCTCCGCGTCGTGCGCCTACTGCCGGTCGTGCGAACGAGGCTGAGCAGATGGACAAAGCCGAATGGACCGCCTACCGCGACCGCATCGCTGAAAGCGCCCGCATCGGAGCTGAAGAGTATGGGCTGACCGTGGGCATCCACGCCCATGCCGCGGGCTTCATGGATTTCGAGACTGAGCTGGAGCGCCTGCTGGACGAGGTTGACGATAAAATCCTCAAGGTTTGTTTCGACACCGGCCACCATTCCTATGCGGGTTTCGATCCGGTGGCCTTCATGAAAAAGCACATCGGACGCATTTCCTACATGCATTTCAAGGATATCGACCCAGAGGTCAAAGCCCGCGTGATCGAGAACCGCACCGGATTTTACGACGCCTGCGGTCAAGGCATCTTCTGCAATCTGGGTGAGGGCGACGTGGACTTCCCAGCCGTGCGTCAGGTGCTTCTAGATGCCGGTTTTGAGGGGTGGTGCACGGTCGAGCAGGATTGCGATCCGACGCTAGACCCTGACACGTTGGGGGATGCGCGCAAAAACCGCGAGTATCTCGAAACTATCGGTTTCGTCTGAGGAGGCAAAACATGAGCAAACTGAACTGGGGCATGATCGGGGGCGGCGAAGGCAGTCAGATCGGACCGGCGCACCGGTTGGGCGCGCAGGCCGACGGGCGTTTCAGCTTTGTGGCTGGGGCATTGGATCACCGGCCTGAGGAGGGCCGCGCTTATGCGGCGCGACTAGGGATCGCGGCAGACCGCGCCTATGGCGATTGGACCGAAATGCTTACAGGCGAGAAGGGCCGCGACGACCGGGTCGATCTGGTCACTGTTGCCACACCGAACGCCACGCATTTCGAGATTGCCAAGGCCTTCCTTGAAAATGGGTTCAACGTGCTTTGCGAGAAGCCTATGACCATGACGGTGGAGGAGGGCGAGGAAATTGTCAGGGTGGCGCAGAAATCCGGCAAAATCTGCGCGGTGAACTACTGTTATTCCGCCTATCCAATGGTGCGCCAAGCCCGCGCCATGGTGCGGGCGGGCGAGATTGGCAAGGTTCGTCTCGTTGTAACCAACTTCAGCCACGGCCACCACGGTGACGCCACTGATGCTGACAACCCGCGCGTGCGCTGGCGCTATGATCCCAAGATGGCGGGTGTCTCAGGCCAGTTCGCCGATTGCGGCATCCATGCCCTGCATATGGCGAGCTTCATTTGCGATGATGAGGTCACGAAACTGTCCGCCGACTTCGCTTCGACTATTCCGTCGCGCGAGTTGGAGGATGATGCCATGGTCAATTTCCGCATGGCGGGCGGTACAGTCGGGCGGCTGTGGACCTCGTCTGTCGCTATCGGGCGTCAGCACGGGTTTGATATCCAGATATTCGGCGAAACCGGCGGTCTTCGCTGGGCCTCGGAGCAACCGAACCAGTTGATCTACACTCCAGTTGGTGGACGCACGCAGATTATCGAGAAAGGGGAGGGCGGCTTGCACGAAGATGCTCAACGCCTCAGTCGGGTGTCTATCGCTCACCCAGAGGGCTTTCCGCTTGCAGTGGCCAATATCTACTGCGATCTGGCCGACGCGATTGCTGGTGAAATCCGCGATGGTCTGCCCGGTGCTGAGGCTGGCGTGCGGTCGATGGCGGCGGTGCATTGCGCTGTCGCGTCGGCCAAGGACAACGGCGCATGGATGGACGCGCGTCCGCCGATGTTCCGCTAAGCTTTCGGAGCGGGGCGCAATGTGCCCCGCTCTACGACCGAACAAGAGAAAATACGCGCTTCAGGATAGCGGTCACCCTCGGCCAACGTTGCGACCATTAGCTCTATCGACGAACTTACGATCTGGGGGATCGGCTGGTGGATCGTCGTCAGGTTAATGTTGTTCCAACGGGCCATTTCCATGTCGTTCAGTCCGAGAATGCCCACGTCGTCGGGGCATCTGAGGCCGCTGTCTTTGATAGCCGAAAGCGCCCCTATCGACAGGACATCATCACCGCCGAAATATGCCTGAGCGGGTCTATTCTTCAGTAGACGTAGCATCTCCTCCCGTCCGGCATCGAAAGAGTACTCCTTAGCGAAGGAATAGCTGACGTCAATATTGGGGTGTGCGGATATTTCCGACATGAAGCCTGTATAGCGATCTTGGGTGGAGGTTGCCGTTTCCGGACCGCCCATGAAGCCTACCTGAGTATAGCCCCGCTCCACTAGTGTGCGCGCCGCGAGCCTTCCAGCTTCGCGGTTGTCGATCCCGACGACATGGACTTCAGGAGCCGAGGAATACCGCCCGAAGGAATGCACAACCGGCACTCCAGCATCGCGAAACGCTTTGGCGAAACCCGAAGGCAAGGTCGACGACGCGACGACAACGCCATCGACGGAATATTGTCGAAGCATTCGCACAGAGTTTTCCGGCTCAACCTCGTCAGACAGGTTTACGAGCAGCGGGCGAAGCCCTCTATCCTGCAATCCGCGCGTGAAAAGATCGAAGACCTCCAGGAAGATCGGGTTGTGAAAGTTGTTTGAGACCAATCCGATCAGCTTGGTCCGCCCTGTGGTCAAAGACGACGCCAGTGCATTCGGGCTGTAGCCCAACTCGCTAGCGGCTTTCTCGACCTTACGCCGCATGACGTCAGAAACAGATGCGCCGTCGGTGAAAGTGCGTGACACCGCCGATCGCGAAACGCCGGCCCGTTCCGCAACCTCTTTCAATGTCACTGCCATGCTTTCAAACCCGAATTACACTGTATTTCGGTCAACCTACCCTGATTTACAGATCAAGACAGCTTAAAAAGAACATGCGCAATGCAACCGGTTGCAACGAATCTCTTTTGCCTCTACGTTAAGCGTCAAGAGGCGGGCCGGACCTGTCTCGACGAACAAGATTTTAGGGAGGAAAATATGAATAGGATTATCAGGAAGCTCGCGCTGGTCACGGCGGTAGCAGCGGCGCCGCTCGTCGCGGCGACTGCCGCATCGGCTGAAGGTGAGAAGTACATTCTGGTCAGCCACGCACCCGATAGCGACAGCTGGTGGAATACCATCAAGAACGGCATCGCTCTTGCGGGCGAGCAAATGGGCGTCGAGGTTGAATACCGCAATCCACCCACAGGTGACCTTGCCGACATGGCGCGGATCATTGATCAGGCTGCAGCCTCCGGCCCGAACGGCATAATCACGACGCTGGCCGACCCCGATATCCTGGAGGGTCCGATCCGCAATGCAATCGACAGCGGCATCGACGTCATCATCATGAACACCGGCAGCCCCGAAAAGGCGCGCGAAATCGGTGCCCTAATGTACGTTGGTCAGCCTGAATATGACGCGGGCCTCGCTGCTGGTCAGCGCGCCAAGAAAGACGGCATCGAGTCCTTTCTCTGTGTGAACCACTATATCGTGCAACCGTCCTCGCAGGAACGCTGTCAGGGCTTCGCGGATGGTCTGGGTGTCGAACTCGGCAACCAGATGATCGACGCCGGGCAGGATCCGGGCGAGATCAAGAACCGCGTGATGGCCTACTTGTCGTCGAACCCCGATACTGACGCAGTGCTGACCCTCGGCCCGACTTCAGCCGATCCTACGCTGCTTGCGCTGGAAGAAAATGGCATGGCTGGCGACATCTACTTCGGCACGTTCGATCTGGGCGGCGCAATTGTCGAAGGCATCAAGTCCGGCGTCATTCAGTGGGGCATCGACCAGCAACCATTCCTTCAAGCCTATCTGCCGGTCGTGGTGATGACCAACTATCACCGCTACGGCGTTTTGCCGGGCAATAACATTAACTCCGGTCCTGGCTTCGTTACAGCCGACGGGCTCGGCAAAATCGAAGAGTTCGCGGGCGAATACCGCTAAGTCTTACTTGCGGAAGGGTGCCGGAAATCTGGCACTCTTCCGCTGCTTCTCGCTTCTTCAAAAACCTAGTTATCGGGGAGATGCCGCATGTCAAACGCGACCCAACCCACGGCAAAGCCAGACGAACGCGTAAAAGAGATTTCTGCGTTTCGAAATGCGTTGATACGTCCGGAATTGGGCGGCATCGTTGGTACTGTTGCCGTGTTCACTTTCTTTCTACTGTTCGCTTTTGACAGCGGTATGTTCAACAGTCAGGGCATCATGAACTGGTCCGTTGTGTCGGCGCAGTTCATGATCATCGCAGTTGGTGCATGCCTGCTGATGATCGCAGGGGAATTTGACCTGTCGGTCGGCTCAATGATCGGCTTCGCGGGGATGATGATCGCGATTTTCTCGGTCACCTATGGATGGCCCGTCTGGGCGGCCATCATAGTGACTTTCGTCCTTTGCACGGCAATCGGTGCCCTGAATGGCTGGATCGTCATTCGCACTGGCCTTCCCAGCTTCATCGTGACGCTGGCATTCCTGTTCATCTTGCGGGGCTTCACAATCTTCCTGCCACAGGTGATCGAGCGCAAGACCATTATCGGCGGCATTCTCGACGTGGCCGAGGGAGATTGGCTCGCGCCGGTCTTCGGCGGCACGATCTTCAAGGGGCTGTTTGTCTGGCTCGGTGAAGCCGGTCTAATCGCCACTTTCGAGCGCGGCACCAAACAAGGGCAGCCGGTTGTCGATGGCATCCCGATGCTGATCATCTGGGCTATTGCTCTCATCATTTTCGGCCACGTGCTTCTGACCAAGACCAAGTTCGGCAACTGGATATTCGCGGCTGGCGGCGACGCCGAAGCCGCCCGCAACTCCGGCGTTCCGGTTAACCGGGTCAAAATTCTTATGTTCATGTTCACTGCTTTCTGCGCCACTGTCTTCGCGGTCTGTCAGGTGATGGAGTTCGGGTCGGCTGGTGCGGATCGGGGGTTGCTCAAGGAATTCGAGGCAATCATCGCCGTGGTCATCGGCGGCGCGCTTTTGACCGGCGGCTATGGCTCCGTGCTTGGGGCGGCCCTTGGCGCGCTGATCTTTGGCGTGGTGCAGCAGGGGCTGTTTTTCGCAGGGGTGGAAAGCTCGCTGTTCCGAGTGTTCCTGGGCGTGATCCTGCTCGGCGCGGTTATCCTGAACACTTACATCCGTCGCATCATCACGGGGGAGCGTTGATATGACCGGTAATAGCAAATTCCATCACGGCGACCCCAAGGGCGCGGTCCAGCCGATCATTGAGATGAAGAACATCGAAAAGCATTTCGGGCGCGTCATCGCTCTGGCTGGTGTCAGTTTCGATGTGAAGCCGGGCGAATGTCACTGCCTTCTGGGCGATAACGGTGCCGGTAAGTCGACCTTCATCAAGACCATGTCAGGCGTTCATCAGCCGACGGCTGGCGAGATCTTCTTCGAAGGTAAGCCGATGCATTTCGACGACCCGCGCGATGCCATCTCGGCCGGGATCGCCACGGTTCACCAACACTTGGCCATGATCCCCTTGATGAGCGTAAGCCGGAACTTCTTCATGGGGAACGAGCCGACACGTAAGGTTGCCGGAATCAGCTTCTTCGACAAGAAGCGGGCGGACGAGGTGACCATGGAAGAGATGCGCAAAATGGGCATCAATTTGCGCGGCCCTGATCAGGCCGTTGGCACATTGTCGGGTGGCGAGCGACAGACTGTGGCGATTGCCAGAGCGGTCCATTTCGGCGCGAAGATCCTGATCCTCGACGAGCCGACATCGGCGCTTGGTGTGCGTCAGACTTCAAACGTTTTGGCGACGATTGACAGGGTCCGCAAGCAGGGTATCGGCGTCGTCTTTATCAGCCACAATGTGCGCCATGCTTTGGCCGTTGGCGACAGGTTCACCGTATTGAACCGTGGCCAGACCCTTGGGACGGCCGCGCGCGGAGAAATCTCACCCGAGGAGCTTCAGGATTTGATGGCTGGTGGTCAGGAGCTCGCTCAACTCGAAGGGTCGCTCGGCGGTACGGTCTGAGCGGGTTGTGATGTAGCGCCACCCGTTTTTCGTTACGCGTCTCGGGTTGCTGATAGCAGGCAGTTTCGAGGCGGGAGAGCACTCGCCCCAACGCGCACTCTCCGAGTCTTGCAAACGCATGCAGATCAGCCGCCGCGCCGGAAGTGGATTTGCATCCGGTCCAAAACGTCGACGCCCATTTGCAAGAGCAGGTCCAGCACGTCGAGCGGCACCCAGTTTTCCCGGATCAGTCCTTCGTGGTGCAGGTAAAAGTCCATCACCCGCATTGTCACCGCGCGGCCCGTCGGGCCGACACCGAGGAAGTCGTTGCCGACGTGGTTGGCGAAAACGCTGGGCCAGCCGCCAGTAACAGAATAGGGGCCGTCACCCACGCGGATATAATGCCCGCCCCCGTGCTTGGCTTTCATCTCGGTGATCTCGTCCCACTGGCCGCCACCCTTGCGCTTGGGGAAGGCCTTGCGGAACGGCAGCTGGTGGTAATCGACGAAGCCTTGCAGCCCGCGGGTCGTGCCGATGCCGGAGGGCCCATACCACATCATTTTCGGATGCCAGTGGTCCTTTTGAGGCATGTTAAGCAGCCCCTCGCGGCCCTTGTTGTTCAGGTCGTCATAAGCGCCAAGAGTGCCATGCATAGAAAGCGTCTGGGCGATACTCGCCTGTGACTGCTGGGGATTTTGCTCACTGAACAACAATCCGTCAGCGGTAAGTGGACCGGGCCACATGCCCTCGGTACCGAGGCTCGGGGCCAGCGGCCAGAACCCGGCTTGCCGGATGACGTCCAGCACATCCCACAGGCAGTTGGACTGCACGATCTTGCCGTCACGCATCTCATGGACTTCGCCATAGCGTATATATAGCGGACGACCCGTAGCTGGGATTGTCAGCCAGTCGTGGCGGAATGTGCCGCAGTAATGGCCCATCATGGCTACGTATTCACGCCCCTCGAAGCTGCCGCCCATTACGATCAGGTCGCGGCGCTCAAGGTCCGGCAGGGCAGTCATCAGCGGCATCCAGAGTGTCGCGACAAGCCCCTCGTGGCCGTGCGATTCGTTCATCGGGTGCGAGGCGCGAAGGTGAATATCAGTGCGATAGAGCGCGTTAATGTTGCTTTGCAGGCCGTTTGCTCCAGCGTCGGCAAGACGGCTTAACCCTTCGTAAACTACGGTTTTGTTTTTCAAATTCCGGTCCGGCACGATTTTTCAAAGCTCCCTGTTTCTGGGGTCATTCATGCTTGGAATGAAAATTATTGCAAGCGTATTCAACAGCCGCTACCGTTGGAGATGTCGAGGCTCGCAAACGGCCTGATCAACAATCAAATGTCTTGGTGGTCCCTCTCGGACGGCACAGGACAACTGCCAACAACGGGAGATCCCTGAATGAACATCATCTTGAAAACGACGGCTGCGGCCTGCGCCCTCATCGCCGCCGCCAGCGCGGCGACCGCCGAGTGCAGTATTGACGGCGGTCGCGTCAACATCATCGGCAATGAGTTTCCTGCCATCCAGACCGTCGCCGCTGCCGCTGCCGAATGCACTGGCGTAACCGTCGAGGCGAACCTGACCGCCGATCACCAGACGCTGAATGTCGCTGGCATGTCCGGCAATCCCGCCGAGTATACCAGCGCAATCGTCGCCAACTCCTCCATCGTCGCGCTGATCAACGAGGACGTGATCCGGCCGCTGGATGAACTGGTCGCAGAATACGGCAAGGACATCCCGCAGCGCCAGCTGATCACCGTTGGAGGCAAGGTCATGGCTGTTGCCTTTATGGCAAACGCCCAGACGCTGACTTACCGCGCTGACGTGCTGGAGGAGGTCGGGCTCGACGTGCCGACGACCTATGAAGAGGTGCTGGTGGCTGCCGAGGCTATTCGTGCAGCAGGCATCATGGAAAACCCTGTTGGCGGCCCTTACGCGGCTGGCTGGAATCTCGCTCAGGAATTTAACAATATGTATTTGGGGCACGGCGGAGAGTTCTTCGAGCCGGGCACAGCCAAGATCTCCATCAACAACGAAAAGGGCGTTGCCACGCTCGAAATGATGAAGGCCCTGACCGAGTACATGAACCCCGACTACCTGACCCACGATTCCAACGGAACGTCCGCAGAGTGGGAGGCGGGCAATGTTGCCCTGATGCACATGTGGGGCAGCCGTGCGCAGGTCCTGATGGACGACGAAGGCTCCGAGCCGCAGGTGTATGAGAACACCAAGGTGGCAGCGCCGTTGATGGTCGGTGACAGTGGCGTGCCCGCATCGACCCTGTGGTGGGATGGCTGGACAGTCGCCAAGAATATAAGCGACGAAGACGCTGCCGCCACGTTCCAGGCGCTGGCCTATGCGGTTTCGCCGCAAACGTTGAACGACACGACGATGAATCAGGCGGTGTGGCTGATCGACGGCTACGAGCCTGCCCCGGTCTCGGAAGGTGTGTTGGCTGCGGTTGCCTCCGGCACCAAGCCTTATCCGATGTTGCCTTACATGGGCCTGCTGCACACCGCATCCGGTGACAACATCGCAGACTTCCTGACCGGCAAGGAAAGCGCCGAGCAGACGTTGGCCGATATCGAAGCGGCGTACAATGCTGCTGCAAAAGAGCAGGGCTACATCCAGTAAGCCAGACCTCTTGAAAGGGCGCGCCGAACCTGCTTCGGGAAACCGTCGCGCCCTTTCTACTGCCCAATCTCACACAAAGGCAGCCGCGCCATGAAACACAGTTCCTTTTTCTGGTTCGTCCTTCCATCCACGTTGTTGATGCTGGCGTTCATCGCCTTTCCCATCGTGTCGGTCGTGACTCAATCCTTCTATACCGCCCACGAGCAAGTCGTCGTGCAGGTGGAAAACTGTGGCCCCTTCGGCTGCACACAAGAAACCTCCGTCGATCAGGAAGCCACGGCAGCCCTCCGCGAGGCCGAGCCGATGGGCGAGTTTGCCGGCTTTGAAATCTACACGGACCGCAACCATCTGGCCTTCGGCGAAGTCGCAGCGGCTTGGGTCAACGCCGACGGCCTTCCGGACTTCGGGCGCAGCTTGATGAACCTGCCGTTCTACAAGGCGCTCGCGTTCACGCTGACCTACACCGCCGTCGTCACTCCGCTGACGATCATCTTGGGCTTTTTCATCGCCATCGCGGTCAACTCCGTAGCGCGGGCGATGAAGGGGCCGACCATTTTCTTCTCGCTGCTGCCGATGATTGTGACGCCGCTGGTTGGCTCGCTGATCCTGTTCTGGATGGTCGACGCGCGCGGTATTCTGGGTGCCGGATTGCAGTGGCTGACGGATGACCCGAACCTGTCGGTCAAGGCGTCGACCGGGCTGATGTGGATCATGTTGATGGTCTACGGCGTCTGGCACGCGGCTCCGTTCGCCTTCGTCGTTTTCTACGCAGGTCTACAGACGGTCAATACTGACACGCTTGAAAGCGCCATGGTCGATGGTGCCACCCGCTGGGAGCGCATCCGCTTCGTCGTGCTGCCGCATCTGTTCCCGCTGGTCACCTTTGTGGCGCTCATTCAGCTGATGGACAATTTCAGGGTCTTTGAACCCATCGTCAGTTTTCAGGCGTCGGCCCACGCCACCTCGCTGTCCTACGCGATCTACAACGATCTGGGGGGCGAGACGCGCTTGCTGTCTTCCGCCGCTGCCACGTCGGTGTTGACCATCATCGGCATCGCCATCCTTCTGTCGCCCGTCCTTGTTCGGACATGGCGCGACTTTGACCGCAAGTAAGAGGACGCAAGGACATGTCAAAAGCTACTCGTCAACCGCCCTCCGTGCGGATCATGGCCACCTCATTTCTGGTGATCTGGTTGATCGTCGCGGCCTTCCCCTTCCTCTGGACACTCTGGGGATCGTTCAAGGTCGAGGGGGATTTTTTCTCCAAGGCCAACTGGGCCAACGCCATTTTCGGCACCCTCACCCAAGAGGAAACCGGAAGCAGCTTTACCGGTGCGGGCTATTACGGCGCGTGGGTGCAGGAAGAATTCTGGCGCGCCGCGCTCAACACCACGCTCGTGTGCATATTCGTCGTAACCGTATCTCTCACCTGCGGCACGCTGGGCGGCTACGCACTGGCGCGATCGACCCACCGCTATGCGTTCTGGTTCCTTCTCTTCGCCCTCATGTTCCGCGCCATGCCGCCGATTACGCTGGTGTCAGGCTACCTGTTGCCATTCTTCGAGTGGAACCTCTGGGGCCACCTCTACACGACGGTCATCGTGCTCGTGGCGCTGAACCAGCCGTTCACGCTCTGGATGCTGCATTCGTTCTTCAAGAACATCCCCAAGGATCTGGACGAAAGCGCCATGGTTGACGGCTGCACCCGCTTTCAGGCGTTCCGCCATGTCATCATTCCGGTCATGTGGCCGGGGGTTATCACGACAGGGCTGTTCAGTTTCCTGCTGGCCTACAATGACTTTGCCGTGACCACGATGCTTCTGAGCAAGGAAAACCAGACAATGGTGCCGAAGATCGCAAGTTTCCTCGGGACTACTCAAACCAAGGGTAACGTCATGTTCGCCGTGTCGGCCGTTGTCTCGGTCACCGCGCCGCTGTTCGTGATGGTTATGTTCTTCCAACGTCAAATCGTGAGCGGGCTGACCGCTGGCGCCGTCAAAGGATAAGGGGCTTTAGTTATGGCCAGACTTCAATTGAAAAACGTGAACAAGCGTTGGGGCTCCTTCGTCGGTGTCGACAACTTCAACCTCGACATTGCCGATGAGGAATTCCTCGTGCTGCTGGGTCCCTCGGGCTGTGGCAAATCGACGACCATGCGGATGATTGCGGGCCTTGAGGATGTCACCGATGGCGAGATCATTTTGGGCGACCGTGTCGTCAACGATCTGGAGCCGAAGGACCGCGACATCTCCATGGTGTTTCAGTCCTATGGTCTCTACCCGAACCTGACCGTCTACGAAAACATCCGTTTCCCGCTGCGCGTGCGCAAGGTGCCGAAGGAAAAGCACGACGAGATGGTGATGAAGGCGATCCAGATGACCGAGTTGGAGGACTTCATGCATCGCCGTCCGGCTGAACTTTCGGGCGGCCAGCGACAGCGCGTCGCCTTGGGCCGCGCCATCGTGCGCAAGCCGACTGTGTTCCTGATGGACGAGCCGTTGTCCAACCTTGACGCCAAGCTGCGCGTCAGCACGCGCGCGCAGATAAAGAACCTGCAATCGAAGCTGAAGACCACCACTGTCTACGTGACCCACGACCAGATCGAGGCCATGACGCTGGCCGATCGTGTGGTTGTGATGAACGCAGGCAAGATCCAGCAGGTCGGCACGCCCACGGATATCTACGACATGCCCGCCAACACATTTGTCGCCAGCTTCATCGGCTCCCCGGCCATGAACCTCGTCGAGGGGACGCTGGAGAGCGGCACCTTCACGGCAGACGGTATCAGGGTCGAAGGCCTGCCCGCAGGTCCTTCCGGCAAGGTCACGCTGGGTTTTCGCGCCGAGGACGCCGAAATCGTCGATGCGGGCGGTCAGATCTCCGCGCCGATGTACTCGATTGAGTTGCTGGGCGAGGCCTCGATGATCAGTTGGCGTCTTGGCGGTGCGTTGGTGTCGGTCAAGACCAACAAGGACTATCGCGCCGAGATCGGCGAGATCGTGCAGGCAAGCATTCCTGCCGCCATTTGCCACCTCTTCGACACCGCTTCTGGCGAAAGGATTCATCTGAAATGACCCCTACCGAAGAGGCGGAAGCCACCCGTCAGGTCATCTTGCGAATGGAGGCGGCACTTGCCGCGAATTCCAACGACATGGCGGCCCATTTCCACGAGGATTTCCGCTGGATGGGCAATCAAGGCTGCGGCACCAAGCCGGACTTGCAGGCGTTCCGAAACAATTGGCAGCTGCCCATCCGCGCTGCGTTCACGGAACGCGATTACAAAACAGACCGCTTCATCTGCGAAGGTGAATGGGCGTCCTGCTTCGGCCATATCGAGGCGACGCATTCGGGCACGTTCATGGGCATTGAGGCAACCGGCAAGCGGGTCAAAATCCCGTATATGGATTTCTGGAAGGTCGAGGACGGTCGGATTAAGGACAACTGGGTCTCCGTCGATTTTCCCTCAGTTTTAGCCCAGCTGGGCCGCGACGTATTCGATGGCCATGGTTGGGAGCATTACGACGACGGCACCGCCACGCCGCAACACCCGAAATAAGGACGCAAGACAATGACCATTCGCCACCTGAAAACCGCCCGTTCCGAAGCCGACCGCGCCGAGGATGACGCAAAGGTTCGTGCCATCGTCGAGAATGGCCTGAAAGATATTGAGGCCCGTGGCGATGCAGCCGTGCGGGAAATGGCCGAGAAGTTCGACAATTACAGCCCCGCCAGCTACCGTCTGTCCGACGACGACATCCAGTCCATCATCGCCAAGGTGTCCGACCGCGACATGGCCGATATTCGCTTCGCGCAGGAACAGGTGCGCAACTTCGCGCAGGCGCAGCGGGACTCGATGCTCGACATCGAGGTGGAGCCGATGCCCGGAGTGATCCTCGGTCACAAGAACATTCCCGTGCAATCCGCGGGTTGCTACGTGCCGGGCGGCAAGTTCCCCATGGTCGCCTCCGCCCACATGTCCGTCGCCACCGCCAGCGTCGCCAAGGTGCCGCGCATCGTCGCTTGCACACCGCCCTTCAAGGGCGAGCCGAATCCGGCGGTGATCGCCGCGATGCACATGGGCGGCGCGCATGAGATCTACGTGCTGGGTGGTATCCAAGCCGTCGGAGCCATGGCCATCGGCACCGAGACGATTGAGCCGGTGCATATGCTCGTCGGCCCCGGCAACGCATTTGTGGCGGAAGCCAAACGCCAGCTGTTCGGGCGCGTCGGCATCGACCTGTTCGCAGGCCCTACCGAGACCATGGTGATCGCCGACGAAACCGCCGCAGATGGCGAGCTTTGCGCCACAGACCTGCTGGGGCAGGCGGAGCACGGGTATAACTCGCCCGCCGTGCTGCTGACCAACTCCGAGAAACTCGCCAAAGACACTCTGGCCGAGATCGACCGCCTGCTGAAAATCATCCCCACCGCCGACACCGCTGGGAAAAGCTGGGAAGATTACGGCGAGGTGATCGTCTGCGACACATATGACGAAATGCTGGCCGTGGCCGACGACATTGCATCCGAGCATGTGCAAGTGATGACCGACCGCGACGACTGGTTCCTTGAGAACATGACCTGCTACGGCGCGCTGTTCCTCGGGCCGCGCACCAATGTCTCCAACGGCGACAAGGTGATCGGCACCAACCACACGCTGCCGACCAAGAAGGCGGGGCGCTATACGGGCGGTCTCTGGGTTGGCAAGTATCTGAAAACACATAGCTATCAGAAGATCACAACCGATGCGGCCGCGGCCAAGATCGGCGCTTACGGCTCGCGCCTGTGCCTGCTGGAAGGCTTCGTCGGCCATGCCGAGCAATGCAACGTCCGCGTGCGTCGCTATGGTGGCATCAATGTGCCTTATGGCGGGCCAGCCCCCTATACGGACGCCGCAGAATGAGCCTTCCCAAGACACCCTCCTTCAACCTCTCCGGCAAACGCGCGCTGGTGACAGGCGCGTCTTCCGGCATTGGGCTGGCCTGCGCCGTGGCGCTAGCCGAGGCGGGGGCAGAGGTCACACTCGCCGCGCGGTCTGCCGACAAGTTGGAAGCGACTGCTCAGGAACTGCGCGGTTCGGGGTTCAAGGCGGAAACGATGCCGTTGGACGTCGCGGACATTCCCGCAATGCAAGCAACGGTGGACAAGGCTGGCCCGTTCGACATACTGGTGAACTCCGCCGGTCTCGCCATTCATAGCCCCGCGCTTGAGACGCAGGAAGAAGACTTCGACCGCGTGTCCGACCTGAACTTCAAGGGCGCATATTTCCTGACCACCGCCGTGGCCAAAGGCCTGATAGCGGCGGGAAAGCCCGGCTCGCTCATCAACATCACCAGCCAGATGGCCCATGTCGGCGGTATCGACCGCGCGGTCTATTGCGGCACCAAGCACGCCGTCGAAGGCTTTACCAAAGCCATGGCAATCGAGTGGGGGCCGCACAGCATCCGCGTCAACACGATCTGCCCGACCTTCGTCCGCACGCCCCTGACCGAAAGCACCTTCGACAACCCCGAGCGGGTCAAATGGATCGAGGAAAAGATCAAGCTGGGCCGCGTGGGCGAGGTCACCGACATTATGGGGCCGGTGGTTTATCTGGCCTCCGATGCCTCGGCGCTGATGACAGGCACGCATCTGCTGATCGACGGAGGTTGGACGGCGGATTGATGGCACGCAAGGTCACCTCTCTTCAGGTCGCGGAACGCGCAGGGGTGAGCCAGTCGGCTGTCAGCCGCGTCTTCACCCGTGGCGCATCCGCGTCGCCTGCGACCGTGGCGAAGGTGAAGAAGGCCGCTGCAGAACTGGGCTACCGCCCCAACGCCATGGCCCGCGCCATGATCACCGGCAAAAGCCGGATGATCGGGCTGGTGGTCGCCTATCTGGAAAACCAGTTCTACCCTGAAGCGGTGGAGCGGCTGTCAAACGCGCTGCAAGAACGCGGCTACCATGTGCTGATGTTCATGGCGTCCCCTACAGCGGGCGATGATGTGCAGTCGGTCATGGAGGAAATTCTGGACCATCAGGTTGAGGGGATCGTGCTGGCCTCGGTCTCCATGTCCTCCAGCCTCAGCACCCGCTGCGCGGAACACGGCATCCCCGTCGTGCTGTTCAACCGTGAGCAGGACGACCCGCGCATGTCTGCGGTCACCACCAACAACTACGGTGGCGGCTTCGCAATCGGTACCCATTTTGCGGAGCTTGGTCACAGCCGTATCGGCTACATCGCCGGATTCGAAGGCGCATCCACGCAGCGGGATCGCGAACAAGGATTCCGCGACGGGCTTGCCTCAGCGGGATTGGATTTGTCGGCGCGTGAGGTCGGCAACTTCATTTATGCCGACGCCCGCGCGGCGGCGCTGGAGATGTGCGCAGGCACTGACCGTCCCGAGGCCATTTTCGTGTGCAACGACCACATGGCGTTCGCCGTCATGGACGCGTTGCGCTTCAAATTGGGGTTGCGGGTGCCGGAAGATATCAGTGTCGCAGGCTTCGACGACGTGCCGATTGCGGCGTGGCCCGCCTATGACCTGACCAGCTACCGCCAACCCATCAACCGGATGGTGGCGCAAACGGTCGAGGCGCTGATGCAGAGGATAGAAGACCCGACACGTCCTGCACATAGGGCGAAACTGGAAGGGGCATTGATCCAGCGCGGATCGACCGCTCCGGCAAAAGGATAGGATATGCGCGGCTTTGACAGCAAATGGCGTGACGTTCCCGATTTCATTATCGGCATCACCAAGGAAATCTGGGAGGACCGCGAAATCGGCTCCCTGCGCAAGCGTTATGCGGACGGTCTGATCGTGCGCTCTCCTGCGTCGGTGGTGGTCGACAATTCCCGCGTGATCGCCGCCACTATGGCGACGCTGGCCGAGTTCCCCGACCGCGAATTGCTGGGCGAGGATGTGATCTGGTGCGACGACCCCGAAGGTGCCACCGAAACCTCCGACGCCTTCCTGTCCTCGCACCGCCTCTATTGCACCGCGACGCATACACATCCGGGCATGTATGGCGCGCCCACCGGACGGCGCTTTGCCTACCGCATCCTTGCCGACTGCGCGATCCGCGACGACGCTGTTTATGACGAATGGCTGGTACGCGACCAGTCGGCCATTGTGCAGCAAATGGGGGCGGATATCGTCGACTGGACCCGCGACCTGATCGCCCGCGAAGGCGGGGCGGAGCGTTGCGTGAAACCCATGCCCCCCGCCAATGATGTGGCGGGGCCGTATACCCGCACGGGCAATGACAGTGAATGGGGCGAACGCTACGCCGATACGCTGCGGGCAATCATGGCCGCTGATATGCACGTGATCCCCAAACGTTACGACCGCGCCTGCGCGCTGCATTATCCGGCCGCGAATGACGCGATGGGGTGGGCCGAGGCGGACCAGTTCTGGATGGGCCTGCGCGCGGCATTCCCTGATGCTGAGTTCACCATCGACCACGTCATCGGCCGCGACGATCCGCTGATGCCGCCGCGTGCCGCCGTGCGCTGGTCGCTGCACGGCAAGCATTCCGGCTGGGGCCGCTTCGGCACGCCGACAGGGGCCGAGGTCTACATCATGGGCATCAGCCACGCCGAGTTCGGCCCGTTCGGAACAGGCGAGCCGACCATCCGCCGCGAATACACATTGATTGATGAAACGGCGATCTGGAAACAGATATTGCTCCAGACAGGACAGCACGAATGAAGGGCTTTTCGAACCAGTTCAAGGACTTGCCGGACTACATTATCAAGATCACCAAAGAGATTTGGGAGGATCGCGGTCTTGCCACCTTGCACCACTATTACGGCAAGGACATCCCGATGCGCTTTCCCTCCGGGCTGGTAAAGGGCAATGAGAGCGTAATCGACGGGACGCTGGCGACGCTGGCCGAATTCCCCGACCGCTACCTGCTAGGCGAGGACGTGATCTGGTCGCAAGACGGCGACCGCTACCTATCTTCGCACCGGATCGTGACGGGCGGTACGCATACGGGTCACGGGGCGTTCGGGCCTCCGACGGGGCGCAAGTTTCAGGTCCGCACCATCGCCGATTGTGCCGCCAAGGATGACGTGATCGACGACGAATGGCTGATCCGCGACGTCGGCGGCATTGCGCGGCAACTCGGCTGGGACCCGAAAGACTACGCCGCGTGGCAGATCGAGCAGGAAGGCGGACCAGAGAAATGCACACGGCCGTTCCATCCGTCGCATGACGTTGACGGCCCCTACATGGGGCGCGGCAATGACAACGAATGGGGCGCCAAGCTGGCCAGCATCCTGCAAAGGATCATGGACAAGGACTTCACCGTCATTCGCAGCGAATATGACCGCGCGGTCTGCACCGAGCATTGGGGCGCGCGCAACGGCTGGTCGTGGGACTTCCCGGAGACCGACTGGATGCGCCTGCTCTCGTCCTTCCCGACGGCCAAGTTTGAAATCCACCACCAGATCGGCCGCTCTGACGCTGGAACACCCAACCGCGCCGCCGTGCGCTGGTCGCTGACCGGCAAGCATAGCGGGCCGGGCTTCTTCGGCGCACCCACCGGGGCCGAGGTGCATGTCATGGGCATAACCCACGCCGAATGGGGTGACTGGGGCCTGCGCCGCGAGTTCACGCTGATCGACGAAGTGGCAATCTGGAAACAAATCCTGCTGCATCAAGGCGCGCAGTGATGTTGCAACGCGCCCGCTCGCTTTTGCCCGTGCACGGGTTCTTGGAGAGCCGCCGCGCGCGCAGGCTGAATTTGCGCCCGCCGTCAGGATAGGCACAAGACAATCGCAACCCTACATAACTTCAGTCAGGAAGACATCATGACACCTCAAGACATGGAAGCCCGCATCGTTCGCTACGGCGATCTGCAACCCTGCAAAACCGCCTTCATCGACGCCCACACGCCTGGCAGCGATCAGAAGGAGAACTTCACCATTATCGGCGGCGGGGTCTCTGAGTCCCCCGACCAGCACGTCCACATCTCGATACCGCACGGGTTCAACATCGGCGCTGCGGGCCAGCCGCCCCATTGCCGCAACTCGCTTCACAATCACCGCACGGCGGAGGTGTTCTTCATCCTCAAAGGCCGCTGGCGCTTCTTCTGGGGCGAGCATGGCGATCTGGGCGAAGTGGTGATGGAGGAGGGCGATATCTTCAACATCCCCACCAACATCTTCCGCGGTTTCGAGAATATCGGCACGGATTACGGGATGATCATGGCCATTCTGGGCGGTGACGACGCGGGCGGTGGCGTGATCTGGGCGCCGCATGTGATCAAGGACGCCAAGGCACATGGCTTGGTGCTGGGTGACAACGGCAAGCTCTACGACAGCAAGAAAGGCCAGAGCCTGCCCGACGGCGTGAAGCCAATGCCGCTGCTGACGAAGGACGAGTTGGACAAGGTCGACAAACCTACCCCGATGGACGTGATTGGCGGCTATGTGCGGCGGTATCTCGATATGGAGGCGCTGGGGCGCAGCGGCAAGCCGGTCAAGGTGATCGGCGAGAACGGCCTGATCCGCGACAAGCCGGGTTTCGAGGTCGACCTGATCACCCGTGAAAGTGCTTCCGACAAGAAACACAAACATGACCGCCCTTCGGTGCTGATGCCCATGCATGGCCACTGGCGTGTGGATTACGAGGGCGGCTCGGTCACTCTGGCCCCCGGCGACACGATGTCGGTGCCTGAAAACCTGATGCACTCCGCAGTGCCGTCGATGACTGGAGAGGCGTCACTCTATCACGTGGTTGCCACCGACGACGCCGCCGGAGCGACCTGGAAGGGCTAACGCAATCTGCCGGTCCCCCGCGGGGAACCGGCGCTTCACCAAACGACCGTTGAAAGGGCACCAATGACCAAAGTTATGACAACCCATGTCGGCTCGCTGCCACGCACGCAGAAAGTTGTGGATTTCATTTTCGCCCGTGAAAACGGCGAGAAGTATGATGCGGATGCGTTCGATAAAGCGATGACCCAAGCGGTCAGCGACACCGTGGCCAAGCAGAAGGCCGCTGGGGTGGATATCGTCTCGGACGGGGAAACCTCAAAGATCAGCTACGCCACCTATGTCAAGGACCGCTACACCGGCTTTGACGGCGACAGCCCGCGCAACGCGCCTGCTGATTTGAAGAAATTCCCCAGTTTCCTGAAGCGTCTGGCCGATGACGGCGGCACGCCGCAATATGCGCGGCCCATGTGTGTGGGCGAGGTGAAGTCCAAGGGGCAGGGGGAGCTGGAAAAGGACATCAGCAATCTCAAGGCTGCGATGGCGGAGCATGGCGTTGAGCGGGGCTTCATGAACGCGGCGTCGCCGGGGGTGATTTCGCTGTTTCTACAAAACGACCACTACAAGACGCGGGAGGCTTATCTCGCCGCGTTGGCCGACGCCATGAAGGCGGAATACGAGACCATCGTCGCCTCTGGCCTTGATCTGCAACTGGACTGCCCCGATCTGGCGCTGTCGCGGCACATGCTGTTCAATGATCTTTCCGATGACGAGTTTCTGAAGGTCGCGGCCAGCCATGTGGAGGCGTTGAACCACGCGCTTCAAGATGTGCCTGCCGAGAAGGTGCGCGTGCATATTTGCTGGGGCAACTACGAAGGCCCGCATGTGTGTGACATCCCCATGTCGAAGATGTTCGATACGTTGATGGCGACCAAATCGCGCTATGTATTGTTCGAGACGTCTAACCCGCGCCACGGCCATGAATGGGCCGTGTTCCGCGACCGCAAGGCGGATATTCCGGACAACAAGGTGCTGGTGCCGGGCGTGGTGGACACGACGACGAACTTCGTCGAGCACCCCGATCTGGTGGCGGAACGCATCCGGCGCTTCGTGGATATCGTCGGGGCGGATAGGGTCGTTGCAGGGTCCGATTGCGGGTTTGGTACCTTTGCGGGCTTTGGCGCAGTGGACCCGGAGATCGCCTATGCCAAGCTGGGCGCATTGGCCGAAGGGGCGGCGCAGGTGCGATGACACCGCTTGTCCTTTTGCCCGGCATGATGTGTGACGCGCGGTTGTTCGCGCCGCAGATCGCTGCGTTTTCCGCCACCCGCGCGGTGCAGGTCGCACCGATTGGCGGGGCGGATAACGTCGCGGACTTGGCGGCGGAGGTGCTGGTCCATGCGCCGCCACGCTTTGCGCTGGCGGGGTTGTCCATGGGCGGGATCGTGGCGATGGAGGTGTTTCGCCAAGCACCCGACCGGATCGACCGCATTGCCTTTCTGGACACCAACCCCAAGGCGGAGGCTGATGCCATCGCCAAAGGCCGCGAGCCGCAGATCGCGCGGGCTGAAGCGGGGGAGTTGCGGGCCATCATGCGTGACGAGATGAAGCCGCGCTATCTGGCAGATGGGCCGAGCCGTGGTGCCATACTCGACCTGTGCATGGACATGGCGGAAGCCCTTGGGCCGGACGTCTTCGTGCGACAATCCCGCGCGCTTCAAACGCGGCCCGACCAGCAAGACACGCTGCGCCAGATCAAAGTGCCGACGCTGGCGTTGTGCGGGCGGGAGGACATGCTGTGTCCGATACATCGCCACGAGTTGATCTGCTCGCTTGTCGCTGGTGCCACGCTGGAGGTGATTGACGGCGCAGGCCACCTACCCACGCTGGAACAACCCCAAGCAACCAACGCGGCCTTGGCCCGCTGGCTGGAGGCATCATGAAAGACAGTCTACTCACCCTTCTTCGCAGCGTGGACACGCCGACCGTTTGCAACGCAATCGAAGTGGCTCAAGGCAAGCGCGGGTTTAACGACTTCACCCGTGGCACCATGCTGATCAACGAGCCGACAGGCGTGGTTGTGGGCTATGCAAGCACGGCGAAAATTGCCGCGGTGAAACCGCCGACCGAGCCGCCGGACGTGATCCGCGCACGCCGCATGGCATATTACAAACAGATGGCGGAGGCGCCACAGCCCTCCGTCTGCGTGATCGAGGATGAGGACTATCCGAACGCCATCGGCGCCTACTGGGGCGAGGTGAACACCGAGATACACAAAGGCTTTGGCATGTCCGGCACCCTGACCAACGGCGTCATGCGCGATTTGGGTGATATGGCACCGGACTATCCGGTGGTCGCTGGCAGCATCGGGCCAAGCCACGGCTTCGTGCATGTGACGGCGCTGGATGTGCCTGTGACGGTGTTCGGGCTGACGGTGCGCCCCGGCGATCTGGTCCATGCCGACCGCCACGGGGCGGTTCTTGTGCCGCCCGAGGTGATTGACCAACTCGAGGCCGCCATCGCCCAGATGCAGGACACGGAACGTCTGGTGTTGGGTCCGGCCCGCGAGAAGGGTTTCAACTTCGCCGCGTTCGAGCGGGCTTGGGAGGCGTTCGAGAAAGCGCGAACCTGAGAGAACGCCTTAGTTGGTGCCACTTACCCGCCGAGATAGTGTCCTGAGCCACAGGGATCTGAGTCCTACCCGAGGTTGCGCGGAACATGTTAGGCCCTATATGCGTTCACTAGCTTCACGCCATGTGAATGCGGGAAAACGACTCCCAAAGGATCAGACTGATGAGCAAAGACACCGGCGCAACGCCGACCGACGGCGCACCAAACACGCTGGAGTTTGAAGACGACAAGGGCGCGTCACGTTCGACGTGGATCGCAGGTGCGCTTGTCATAGCAATCGTTGCATGGATGGGCAGTGGTTTCATTTTTCCGTCCGCCGAAGACGAGCAAGCCCCTGCACGGGAGGACGTCAAGCCGGTTTCCGTTGCCGTTAGCAGCTCCACCGCCGAAACGGTCACGCAGTTCTACCGCGCCGAGGGGCAGGCGCTGCCAGACCGCGATACCATGATGCGGGCCGAGACGTCGGGCGACGTCATGGAGGTGCTGGTTAGGAAAGGGCAGGATGTAGAAGCAGGGGCGATTATCGCCCGGCTCGACCCGACCAATAACAAAGCCGACCTGAACCGCGCGCAGGAAGAACTGGCGCGCGCGCAGCGCGAGTTTGACAATGCCGAGCAACTGCTTGATCGCGGCGTCGCCACCGCCGACCGTGTCGCGCAGGCTCGTGCGGCACTGGCGTCCGCACAGGCACAAGTTACCGCAGCGGAGCAAGCGGCAGAGGCGCTCACGATCACTGCACCGTTTGCCGGACGGATCGAGACACTTGATCTGGACGAAGGCGAGTTCGTATCGGCAGGGGCGAACGTCGGGCGTCTGGTCGACATCACTCCGCTGACCGTGGCCATTCAGGTGCCGCAGCAATCTCTCACACGGATCAAGAAAGGCCAACCTGCGACTGTGCGTTTCATCACAGGTGAGGAACGCGAAGGCACGGTCGTCTTCGTCGGCACCTCCGCCGCCGCCGAGACGCGCACCTTTCTGGCCGAGGTCGAGGTTTCCAACGAAGATCGCGCAATCCCTGCGGGGATTTCGGCACAGGTCGTGATCCCGACGGGTGAGACGACGGCGCATTTCCTGTCGCCCTCCATCGTGTCGCTGAACACGGCGGGCGCCCTCGGTGTCAAAACGGTGAACGAAGACGATGTGGTTGAGTTTTTTCCCATCGAGGTGGTGAAGGCGCAAATTGACGGCATCTGGGTGACCGGCCTGCCGGAAAAGGCTGACGTTATCACGGTCGGGCAGGGGTTTGTGGATGAGGGCGAGACCGTTGCGCCGAGTGCGGGCGAGACCAACTGATGGACAAGCTTATCTCCGCTGCGTTTTCGCGGTCCCGTGTCGTCGTTATGGCGCTTTTCATGGTGCTGTCGGTCGGTGCTTTCGCGTATATCTCCATCCCCAAGGAATCCACGCCGGAAATCCCGCTACCGTTCTTCTACGTGTCGACGGGGCTTGACGGGATCAGCCCGGCCGATGCCGAACGCCTGTTACTTGAACCTCTGGAGACCGAGTTCGCGTCTATCGCGGGGCTTGAAAGCCTCAAGTCTGATGCTGCCGAAGGGTTTGCCAGCCTACAGTTGGAGTTCAGCCCCGGATTTGACAGCGATGAAGCGCTCGACAAGGTGCGCGAGGCCGTTGACCGCGCCGAGAGCGATTTGCCCGATGACGCCTATGACGTAACCGTCATCGAGATCAACACCGCGCTTTTCCCGATCATTACCGCAATCCTGTCGGGGCCTGTGCCGGAGCGCACATTGAACGATCTGGCAGAGCGTTTGCAGGAAGAGGTCGAAGGCCTGCCAGGCGTGCTAGAGGTCGACATTGGCGGGCAGCGCTTCGAGTTTCTGGAAGTCCTGATCGACCCGACGGTATTCGAGACCTACAACCTGTCGTTTGACGAACTTATCGGCCAGATCCAGCGCAACAACCGCCTGATTGCAGCAGGTGCCATCGAGACCGGGTCCGGTCGCGTCGTGCTGAAGGTGCCGGGCCTGATCGAGAATCTGGAAGACGTGATGGCGATGCCCGTGAAGGTGCGCGGCAATGCGGTCGTGACGTTCGGGGACATCGCCACGATCCGGCGCGCCTTCGAGGATCCAGACTCCTTCGCGCGGATCAACGGCCAGCCTGCACTTGCGCTTGAGGTGACGAAGCGGTCGGGCTCCAACATCATCGAGACGGTGGCGGAGGTCAAAGCGCTGATCAACGAGGTGCAGTCCGAGTGGCCGGAGAGCATCGAGATCACCTACCTGCAAGACCAGAGCAAGCAGGTCAAAGACCTGCTCAGCGACCTGGAAGCCAACGTCATGGCGGCGGTCATTCTGGTGATGATCGTGATCGTTCTGGCGCTTGGGACGCGGTCGGCGGTGCTTGTGGGCCTGTCGATCCCGGGCGCATTCCTGTCGGGTGTGATCGCGCTTTGGGTGATGGGCTACACGATGAACATCGTGGTGCTGTTCTCGCTGATCCTTGTGGTGGGCATGCTGGTGGACGGGGCGATCGTGACGACCGAGCTGGCCGACCGCAAGTTACAGGAAGGGGCGCCTCCGAAAGAGGCCTATGCTTTCGCCGCCAAGCGCATGTCGTGGCCGATCATCGCCTCCACCGCCACCACGCTGAGCGTGTTCTTCCCGCTGCTGTTCTGGTCCGGCATGGTGGGGGAGTTTATGAAATACTTGCCCACCACCGTGATCTTGACGCTGACCGCGTCATTATTCATGGCGCTGGTGTTCATCCCCGTCGTCGGCGGGCTGATTGGCAAGAGGCAGCCCCAGACAGCGCGCGCCAAAGCGGCCCTGCACGCGGCAGAGGCTGGCGATCCGCGCACGATGGGCGGGTTCACCGGCGGTTATGTTCGGCTGCTTGAATGGGCCGTGTTGCGACCGGTGACGACCTTGCTGTTCGCCATTGCATTGCTGCTGGGTGCTTTCGGGCTCTACGGCCAGTTCGGCAAGGGGATCAGCTTTTTCCCCTCGGTGGAGCCTGATTTTATGCAGGTGCAGATCCGCGCTCGTGACAATTTCTCGATCTTCGAGCGGGACGCTTTGGTGCGGGCGGCCGAGGAGCGACTGCTAAACTTTGACGAGATCGCCAGCGTCTACGCGCGCTCCACCATGAGCGCGGGGCAGGGTGACGAGGAAACCATCGGCACATTGCAGCTGGAACTTACGCCGTGGGACACGCGCCGGACCGCTGAGGAAATCGGCGTCGACATCCGACAAAGCGTATCAGACATCGCGGGTATCGACGTTCAGGTGCAGACGGAAAGCGGTGGCCCGACCCAGGGCAAGCCGGTCAATTTGCAGATCACCGCGAAAGACCCTGAAAAGCAGGCGAAAGCCGTTCAGCAGATCAGGGACATTATGGATCGTCTTGGCGGCTTTACGGACGTCACCGACACCCGCCCGGTTCCCGGCGTTGAGGTCTCGATTCTCGTGAACCGCGCGGAAGCTGCCCGTTTCGGGGCGGATGTGAGCCTGCTGGGGCAAGCCGTGCAACTGCTGACGCAGGGGATCACGGTGGCGGATTACCGTCCGGAGGACGTCGACGGCTCTCTCGACATCAAGGTGAGGTTCCCCAAGGAGGACCGGTCGCTGGCAGAGTTGGGCAGCCTGCGGGTCCCGACCGCGGCCGGATTGGTGCCGATATCCAACTTCGTCACCTTCGAGCCGACCGAACGCACGGGTGTCATCCGCCGCATAGACGAAAAGCGCGTGACCACTATTGAGGCCAACGTTGCACCGGGCTTGCTTGTCAACGATCAGGTCGTTGCCCTGACCGCCGCATTGGAGCGCGCGGACCTGCCGGAGGGCGTCGAGTATAATTTCGCCGGAGAGGCAGAGGACCAACAGGAAAGCATGAACTTTCTGATCGGTGCCTTCATCACGGCGGTCTTTCTGATGTTCGTAATCCTCGTTTTGCAGTTCAACAGCTTCTATCAGGCGTTTGTGGTGATGAGCGCGATCATATTCTCCATCGCGGGTGTGCTGCTGGGGCTGATCGTTACAGGTCGACCGTTTGGCGTCGTCATGGGCGGGATCGGTGTCATCGCGCTTGCTGGCATCGTGGTGAACAACAACATCGTGTTGATCGACACATATAACGACCTCAAGAATGCCGGTCAGTCACCTTTGGAAGCTGCATTGCGCACCGGTGCGCAGCGCTTGCGACCTGTTGTTCTGACTTCGGTGACGACAGCGCTAGGGCTTATGCCGATGGTGATCGGAGTTAACCTGAATTTCTTCACCCGGGATATCGTATACGGCGCACCCTCGACGCAATGGTGGACCGAGCTATCGTCAGCTATCGCCGGTGGGTTGGTCGTGGCGACGATCCTGACGCTGGTGGTAACCCCGGCCATGCTGATGTTGGCCGAGCGTAACCGCCACGAGAGCGCAAACAGCAAGGCGTGATCAGTCGGTTTTCGCAGCCTGCCGCACCACGCCCGCAGCCTCAATGGTCAGACCTTCCACCGTTACTGTTTGGTCGGTATAGTTGAACCAGAACCGCTCCGCCCCGCAGTCGCGGAGACGGACACCGTCAGGCAGGTCCAGTGTCGGGACGCCCGCCTGTTCGCAGGCGCTACCGATAACTCGCCGCAACGCTTCTTGGTCGAGCCATCCTCCGACATAGGAAATCGCGCCGTTTGTCATCACCACCGGCTCTCCCGTGTCCGTTTGCTCGACGGTTGTGGCAGATCCCTCCAACACATCGCGGTAAAGCTGGATATGACCGCCCGACGCCAAGGCGATAGACATGTCCGGGCGCAGGCTTTCGACATAGCTTACGGTTACGTCCAGCCCCGGCATGTTCGGGGGCAAGGGAACGGGGATCGCCATATCCGCATCCCGCGCGCCGCTGCGCGGGCCAAGCAACACCTGCGTGCCGGATTGGGTCAACGCGGCTTTCAGGTCGTCGGACATATGCATGAGACCCGGCGCGGCGATGACGCTGTAGCCAGTGAAGTCGCGTGTGCTGGCAGGCGTTATATCGACCGACAGTCCGAGGCTGCGCATGGCCCGATAGGTATCGAAAACCAACCCGAAGTAACTCAGCCCGTTGCCATGGGGCTGGGTGGTCCACGCGAAGTCGGCGGCGTAGTCGAAGATCAGGGCAACGGGAGCGGCGGCATGCATCACGTGCGGCGCCTCAGTAAGCTCTTCTGCCACGCGCCGTGCCTCCGCCATTGCTGGCGCATCCTCGCTGTCGGGGCGCAGCAACCCCGCGTGCATTTGCTCTTGCGCGAAGGGCGCTTGCCGCCATCGGAAATAGCACACAGCCTCCGCCCCGTGGGCAAAAGCCTCCCACGTCCACAAGCGGACCATGCCGGGCAGCGGGGCAGGGTTGTATGGCGCCCAGTTCACAGGGCCGGGCTGTTGTTCCATCACCCACCAGCGCCCGCGTCCTACCGCGCGGTAAAGGTCGTGATGAAACGCCTGAAAGTCGGGGTCGCCCTGTCGGGCATATTTGCGCTGCCGCTCCGCATCCGCGCCCACGCGGTCCTCCAGAAAGCCCAGCGGGTAGCTGTCCCATGTGGCGATATCAAGATCTGCGCCGACGTCGAAATGGTCGAAATCCGTGATGCGCCCCATGTAATTATGCGAGATCGGAGCCTCGGTATGCGCGCGTAGAATGTCTACCTGAAGCCGGTTGAACGCGACCACCTGATCCGAGCTGAACCGCCGGAAGGCGAGGCTGTGGGACGGGTTCGGCTCTGTCACGGTCAGGTTTGGCAGGTCGATCTGGTCGAAGTTGTCATATTCCATGGACCAGAACACATTGCCCCACGCCTTGTTGAGTGCGGTGATGTCGCCGTCATTGCCATAGCCGGGGTAGCGCTTGCGCAGCCAGCCCTGAAATGCCCGCCGCGCTGCGTCGCTATACGAAATGGTCGTATCGTGGCATCCGTACTCGTTGTCAGTTTGCCATGCCGCAACATGGCGGGTCGCACCGTAGCGTCGAGCGAGTTCGGTGACGATGCGCGCGCATTCGACCTTGTAGCCTTCGTGGCTGAAACAGTAGTGCCGACGCGCGCCGAACTTACGGGATCGACCTTCGGCATCGACCGCCAGCATGTCGGGGTGGCGATCCACGAGCCAGCGGGGCGGGGTGGCTGTAGGCGTGCCGAGCACGACCTTTAGACCAGCATTTCCCAGCACGTCTATGGCATCGTCGAGCCAGTCGAAGGAATACTGGCCGGGGGCTGGCTCCAGACGGCTCCACGCGAATTCCCCGATCCGCACCCAGGTTAGCCCCGCCTCCGCCATGCGGCGGGCGTCTTGCTCCCAGATATCGCGGGGCCAGTGCTCGGGATAGTAGCAGGTGCCAAGAGTGCGCTTGAGTGTGCTCATAGGAGGATCTGATGCTCCTCTTGCCCCTTTACGGGAAGATCGATGCAGAAAGTGCGCCCCGCGTCGGTCTCGCCGACGCCATCGGCTGCGGAGGTGATGAACAAGGTCGACAAGTCCGCACCGCCGAATGACGGGCAGGTGATTTGGCTGGCGGGCAAGTCGATGGTCGACATCAGAGAGCCGTCGGGACCGTGCCGCGCCACACGCGATGCGCCCCATTGGGCGAGCCACATACAGCCGTCGCTGTCGATTACCGCGCCGTCCGGGTTCAACGCATCCGGGTTCAGATCGAGGAACAGGTCGGGTGCGCCATCTGGCCAGCCGTCGTCGTCGAGCCGCTGGCGCATGACCTTTCGGGTCGGGGTGTCGGTGAAATAGGCGTAGCGCTTGTCGGGTGAAAAACAGATCGCATTGGAGATCGAGACGGGCGCGTAGAGTTTGCGCAGCTGCCCACGGTAGAAGCGGTAGATCACCCCCAGTTCCGGCTCCTGCTGCTTGCCCATAGTGCCGATCCAGAATCCGCCCCAAGGATCGGCGCGCCCATCATTGGAGCGCGTGCGCGGATCGTCCGCCTCAAGTTTGACCACATCGGAGCGGTCGCCAGTGGCTATATCGAAACGGAACAGCGCTGTCTCGGAGGCTATCAGCAGCGTGTCGTGATCGACCCAGCCAGCCGCCGAGACATGTTCGTCAAATTGCCAGTCCTGCGCGTTATCGCCATCACGGGTGAGCAGGCGCTTTCCTAGGATGTCAAACCAGAACAGTTGATTGCGCAATGGGTGCCAAAGTGGGCCTTCGCCGAGGGTGCATTTGCGCCCATCAAAGGTATCTACTGCGCTCATGGTCGGGCCACATCATAGGCCGCGACGATCCGGGTGGCGCGGGTGGCAACCTCGTCGACCGAGAAGCCCGGCTTGTAAAGACCCGTGCCGATGCCAAACCCTGTGACACCGGCTGCGAACCAGTCGGCGAAATTCTCGGGCCCGACGCCGCCAACCGCATAGGTTTCAGTCCCAGTAGGAAGAACCGCCCTGAACGCCCTCAGCCCGTCAGTGCCGATCAGCGAGGAAGGGAACAATTTCAACCCGTCCGCACCCGCCCCCAGAGCGGCGAAGCACTCGGTGGGCGTCATAATGCCGGGATATGAGAACAGACCAGCAGTCTTGGTTGCCGCGATCACGTCGGTGTTGGCGTTGGGCGACACAATCATCGTGCCGCCTGCTGACGCGACATCTGCCACATCGTCAGTGGTCAGGACGGTTCCCGCGCCGATCATCGCGTCTTTGCTGAACGCTTCGGCCATGGTCGCGATACTCTTCAACGGCTCTGGCGAGTTCAGTGGCACTTCGATCCGGTTAATGCCGGCCTCGATCAGCGCGGCACAAACTGCCTTGGCCTCATCAGGGCGGATACCGCGGAGGATGGCGATGATATTTCGGCTCATGTCGTGACTTCCTTCAGAGAATGATGGGCGGCGATCAGGCCGCTCAGCGTCATGTCCTCGACTTCGGCGAGGGTGATGCTCAGCCCTTGGGCTTCCAGACCTGTCCGATACAGTCCCGCCAGCGTGCTGGCCCCTATGATAGCGACATTCTGGCCCAGCCAATAGGGTCGCGCGGCGGCGAGTTCCGCACCGATCAGCAGGCCCGACAGGCGGGACCGCGCCGCCGCAGCACCGAGATCAGCCACCAAGGACGCGGCGCGCAAGCCGAACAGTTGCGAAGCAAGCGCTTGCGGATGCGCCATGGCGTCGGCAAGCGAAGCCGCGAACGTATCCGCGTCGAAGGCGTCGGTGGTCACGCTGTGGCGCAGCACGGACTGCTCCGAGAATAGCGCGAAGGCCTCCCCCGTCATGAAGGTCTGGAAGTTGACGATTTCGCCCGCGCTGATACGCGCCCATTTGGTGTGCGTGCCGGGCAGACAGATTACGCCGTCGAAGTCTGGATTGCGGTGCAGGAAGCCTGCTATCTGCGTTTCCTCGCCGCGCATGACGTCTGGCGGGCTTAATTGTTTCACCCCCGGAAGAATGAACACAGAGACGCGCGGATCTTGAGCTGCCACGCGGGTGGCCACTTTGCCGTCGGGGGGCAGGCAAGGGGCGGTGGCATAGGCGGCCTCCGCCCAACCTTGCCGGGAGCCGACCATGCCGCAGCATATGACCGGCAATGCAGTTTCAGATGTCAGGTAGGGCGCGATCAAGGCCAGCAGCGCCGCCTCGAAACCGTCACGCTCCAGCACGCCCATGCCTTGATCGGAGGTATGGCTGGCAATGACGCGGTCGTCCGCATCCATCGCCCAAACCCGCAAGTTGGATGTGCCCCAGTCGACCGCTATCCAGGCCGCAGCCGCCATCAGCCTGTCACCACGACGCCGCCATCGACGACCAGAGCCTGCCCCGTCATCATGCGGCTGGTGTTTGATGCCAAGAACAGCACCGCGTCGACCATGTCTTGAGGGGCGAGCGTGTCCTTGAGGCATTGACGGGCGACATGGGCCTCCAGCGCCTCGGGGGTTACCCATAGCTCCTTTTGCTTATCGGTCAGCACCCAGCCGGGGGCGAGCGCGTTGACCCTTATTTTGTCAGGGCCAAACTCACGGGCCAAGCTGCGGGTCATTCCGTTGATGCCGGAATTCGCGGTGGTGTAGGCGGGATAGCCTGCGTTGCCCATCATGTAGCTGATGGACGAGAAGTTGATGATGGAGCCACCACCTGCCTTGCGCATACCGTCGATAACCGCCTGACACGCAAAGAAATACGCTTTCAGGTTGATCGCCATCGACCAGTCCCAGAACGCCTCGTCCACCTCCTCGGTACTGTGGCGCTTGTCGTTTGCGGCGTTGTTGACCAGCACCGTCACGGGGCCATGGGCATCACTCGCCTCTTTGATGCAGCTTTGCAGGCGCGGGATGTCGGTGATGTCGCATTGCAAAAACAGCGGGCGGGTGCCGTGCTTCTGCTCCATCTCGTCGGCAAAATCCGTGGCGTCGGAGCGTTGCACGAACGCGACCTTCGCACCCTGCGCCATCAGGCCGTCGGTCAGGGACGCGCCGATGCCGGAGCCGCCGCCTGTGACAAACACAGACGCCCCGTCGAGATCGTGGAAAGTAGCGGTCTTTGTCATAGGAGCGTTCCTTCGATGACCCACATCGTTTCAGGGAAGGACCATGGCAGGGTCAGGCCATGGCTCATCAGATAAGCGCCACTTAGCACCAGCGGGCCGGATTTGAGGGCGGGATCACCGCGTGACAGACCGACCGCATCGCCGCGGTTTATAAGCTCCACGCGATACTTGGCGTCCGGCGTCAGCCGCGTCAGGCGCAGCGGGCGGGGGGCGATTTGGGCGCTGGTATCGGCCTTGCCCGCGAACACCACGAACCTGTCGCCTCCTTCCGCCAGTTGCTGCTCTGCGATGACCGCCGGATCGGCGCTGTCGAGGCGCAGGATATCGGCGCGGTACATCCAGTCGCGGTTGGCTTTCCACCACGTCGTGACCTCGGTCAGCACCCCGGCCTCTTCGTCCGTCAGCTCGCGCGGGTCCATCTCGAAGCCCATATGCCGCTGGGCCGCGATCCACGCTCGGAAACGGATATCCAGCACCCGCCCCGATGTGTGGCATTTGCGCGGGCCGACATGGCTGCCGGTGACCGCCAAAGGCAGGAAAATCGCCGCGTTGTGCTGCATGCGTAGCCGCTCCAACGCGTCGTTGCTGTCTGAGAGCCAAACGCGATGCGTGCGCTTGAGGATGCCGAAGTCGATCCGCCCGCCGCCAGAGGCGCAGCTTTCAATTTCGACATGCGGGAAGTCCTGCCGCAATTGGTCTATCAGCATGTATGAGCCGCGTGTTTGCGCGGCGTCGGGCATGGGCAGAACGCGGTTGTGGTCCCATTTGATGTAGTCGATCGGATTGTCTCGCAGCACCTTGCTCATGCGGTCCAGCAGAAACGCACGGACCTCGGGCAAGGCCATGTTTAGAGCCTTCTGGTTGCGGCCCAGAATCTGATCCTCGCCGCCAAATGCCCAGTCAGGGTGGGCTCGGTAGATATCACTGTCGGGGTTGATCATCTCTGGCTCGAACCAGATGCCGAAGGTCATGCCCAGATCGTGGACATGGTCGATCAGCGGCTTCAAGCCGTTGGGATATTTGCGCGGGTCCACCTCCCAATCGCTGAGCGCGCGCGTGTCATCGTCGCGACCGCCGAACCAGCCGTCATCAAGCACGAAGCGCTCCGCCCCCAAGGCGGCGACGCGTGTGGCTATGTCTTTGAGCTGCGGTAGTTTGTGGTCAAAATAGACCGCTTCCCAACAGTTGAAATGCACTGGGCGCGGTCGGTCGGGGTCGGGGAATTGCACGATTTGATCCCGCAGGTGCCGTTGGAAGGCAACCGCACAGCCGTTGATGCCATCGTCCGAGAACATCGCGTAAAGCGGTGCGGTCTGGAAGCGCGTTTGCGGCGCGCCTTCGACCCGTGCGGCGTGACCGAACTGGATCTGGCGGCGGCCGTCGGGCAGCTCTTCGGCGACCATGCGGTGCCCGCCGGACCAGCCGTAATGGAACGCATAGGCGTGGCCTTGCCCGTTGGTCGCCCCCCGACAGGGGACGATAAGGCCGGGAAAATGCTCGTGCCCCGTGCGACCCGTGCGGTTCTCGCGGTAACGGATTCCGGCGGACCACGGCGTGCGGTTCAACTGGAATTCGCCACACCAGCGTCCGGCCACGTCGATCATCTCGTCCGACATTTGCGGCGCAGGGAAAACCGGCGCGCTGAGCCAGTGCAGGTGAACGGGCTCGGACGCCTCCAGCGTCGCCTGCGCCTCGATCATGTGGGTTTGCCCGTTGATCGAGAAGCTGGCCATGTAGATCAGCCCGTTGGCCGCGTCCTCATAGGTCAGGATCAGGCTGTCCGTGTCGGTCTGGGCCTCCGAAAGGCAGAACTTCGGCAGCAGCGGCGTTCCGTCCTTGGCGCGTAGGATCAGGCCCGGCTGGCCGGGGAAGGTGCGCGTCGCTTCGGGACATAGCGACAGTTCCGGGTTGGCATCCAGCATGCCGCCAGTCACGTCGATGGCGTAGGCGCGGTAGAGTGTCGTGAGGTCTTCGTCGTCGGGCAACCTCGGACCCCAATAGACCACCTCTGCGAGGCGGTCTTTCTGGGACGCGAGGACCAGTGATTGACGTCCGTCGTCGAGCCGCCAGCTTTGGATCATTTGACGGCTCCGAGGGTCAGGCCTGCGATGAAGTGCTTTTGCATCAGGAAGAACATCGCCACCGGCGGCAGGGCCGCGACGATCGCGCCCGCACTCATCAGGTGATATGCCGCGCGATACTGCGCGTTGAACGAGGTTATCCCCGCTGTGACCGGCTGCGATTCCGCGCCTTGGGTCAGCACCACTGCCCAGAAATAGTCGTTCCAGATGAAGGTGAAGATCAACACCATCAGCGCCGCGATTGCGGGCTTCATCAATGGCAGGACCACGTAGACGAAAATCCGCCATTCGGCCACGCCCTCGACCCGTGCGGCCTCGATCAGCGCGAAGGGCAGGCCCTTGATGAAGTTGCGCATGAACAGCGTGCAGAACCCCGTCTGGAAGGCGATGTGGAACAGCACGAGGCCGGTCTTCGTGTTGTAGAGGCCGAGGTCCAGCGTCAGGTCGCGCACCGGCACCATCAGAATCTGGAAGGGCACGAAGTTGCCCGCCACGAACATGAAGAACAGCCACAGGTTCGCCTTGAACTTGTAGATGCCAAGCGCGAAACCCGCCATGCAGGACAACGCCACCGCGCCGATGGCCGTAGGAACCGTGATCAGGATCGAGTTCAACAGATAGCGCGGCATGTCGGACTCGAAGAACACCTTGCCGTAGTTTTCCCAGCCGCCGAACTGAGACGGCAGGTTCCAGTAGTCACCGGTGGAAAAGTCCGCAGCGGGCTTGACCGAGAACAGAGCTACGGCGATCAGCGGTAGTAGCCACAGGATCAGCGCTACTGGTAACATCGACTGGTAGCCGATCTGGACTGAGCGGGATGATTTCTCAATAGGTTTCGGAAACATCTCAGTGCCCCCTCTCTTCTTTGTACATCGAGTAGAGGAAATACGCGATAAAGCAGAGCATGATCAGGAACAGCACGACGGCAATAGCGGCGCCATAGCCCATGCGGAACCCGTATTCGGACAGCGCGACCTCGAACATGTAGAAGCTGAGCACGCGGCTTTCTCCGAACGGCCCGCCATTGGTCATGATCGAGATCAGGTCGAACGAGCGCAGCGCACCCACAATGGTCACGACGAAGGCAATGAAAGTGGCGGGCTTCAACTGCGGCACGATCACATACCAGAGCATTTTCCAGCCCTTCGCGCCGTCAAGTCGCGCGGCCTCGACTTGCTCGGGGTCAACCGCGTTCAAACCCGTCAGGTATAGGATCATGCAATAAGCAGTCTGCGGCCACAGCCCTGCGGCGATGATGCCGTAGGTCACGTAGGTCGGGTCACCCAGCACGTTGACCGGCCCAAGGCCGACGACGCCGAGGATAGAGTTAAGCAGGCCGAAGGTCGGGTCATAGAACCACGTGAACACAAGGCCTACGACCACCTGACTAATCACGAACGGGAAGAAGAACAGCGACTTGTAGATGCGGATGCCGGTCACGGTCTGGTTGAGAAACAGCGCGATGAACAGACCCGCGGGGATTGCCAGCAGATATAGAACCAGCCAGATCAGGTTGTTCTTGAGAGAGGTGTAGAAGGCGGGGTCGTCCCACAATTCCTGATAATTGCTCAGACCGACATATTCCTTCTCGCCCAGCCCGTCCCATTGATAGGCAGAGATGTTGAAACTCTGGATGATCGGGAAGATCACGTAGACGAGGAAAAACAGGATCGCCGGGATCAGGAACAGCCATGGCGTCACGCCGATCTCGTTGCGCTTGTACCATGATCGTCTTGGCTGATCCGGCGATGTCGGAGGGACTGCGGTGGTCGTCATAGGAACCTCGCTCAAATGGCACGCCAAATAGCAGCAGGCGCAGATCGGTTGGGCAATTCAGACGGTGGTGTCGGGGGCAGACCGGCGGCCCGCCCCCGATAAACGCTATTTGTAGATACGGCCGCGGGCCTTTTCCAAGCGTGCAAGGATGGCGTCCAGGTTGTCCGGACGCACCATGAATTCCTGCAAGCCTTCCATGGCAACTTTTGCCATTTCAGCGGGAAAATCACGGTCGAAGAATTGTGCCACGCCACCGGGCGAGTTGGACGACAGCATCTCGAAGCCCTCGTTCAGGAACTTGTCGTCATCGACGGAAGATTTCGCGTTGACCGGCAACTGACCCAAGGCATCGCCTGCGTTGATCGTGGTCTGAACCTCGGGCGAGACCATGTAGCGCAGGAACGCACGGGCGTTGTCCTTGTTGCTGGCACCGGACGGGATGTGGAACGTGTCGGTCGGTGCATCTTCGGCCAGTTCAACGTCAGGGTTGATCACCGGGAATTGGTAGAAATCCAACTGGTCATCGGTCAGGCCAGCCTCGCGCAGCGGCGCGACGGCGAAGTTACCGATCAGATAGGAGGCAGCATCACCCTGCACCATGAAGGGCAGCGCTTCCTGCCAACTGTAGGATTGGTGGTTCTCGAGGAAGCCGCCCATGTCGATCAGCTCACGCCATTTGGCGAAGGTCTCGCGCACGCGCTCGTCTTCCCAGCTGATCTCGCCATTGGCGAGTTGCATGTGGAAATCGAAGCCGTTGGTGCGCAGGTTCAGGTAGTCGAACCAGCCGCCAGCCGTCCAAAGGAACTTGGAGCCAATCGCGTAGCAGGCGCGGCCCGACTCAACGATCTTGGCGCAGTTGGCTTTTTCTTCTTCCCAGTTGGCAGGCTCGGACAAGCCCAACTCGTCAAAGATGTCTTTGCGGTAGTAAATGCCCCATTGGTAGTAGGTATATGGAACGCCCCACTGCTTGCCGTCGATGGTCATCGCACCCTTGGTCGAGGCAAGGTTTTCTGCGATTTCCGGCTCTGCCCACAGGTCGGACACATCTTCAAACAGACCTGCCTCCACATACGGCTTCATCCGGTTCGCGGCATACCAGTTGGCGACGTCCGGTGAATTGGCGGTCAGGAAGTTGCGGATCTGGGTTTTGTAGGCCTCGCGGTCGATGATCGTAGTCTCGATGTTGAGGTCCGGGTTCATCTCGCCAAACTTGGCGATGGCACTTTCCATCGTAGCGCGGGGTGCGGGGTTTGATGTGTCGAGGAAGATCTTGAGATCTCCCGTCAGCTCTTGCGCGGATACGCCGGTCGTCAGCATGGCGGCCGTCGATAGCGCCAGCATCGGCGCCTTGTAAGTGAAACGCATGGTGTCCTCCCTTTGTGTTTCAAATAGTGAAATCATGATTTATATATTGAAACC
The DNA here is from genome assembly GCF_000442275.2 of Litoreibacter arenae DSM 19593. Lineage (GTDB taxonomy): Bacteria > Pseudomonadota > Alphaproteobacteria > Rhodobacterales > Rhodobacteraceae > Litoreibacter > Litoreibacter arenae. Next base: position 53,570 of record NZ_KE557312.1, read on the forward strand.
GAACCACGAGTCGGCTAGCTTTGTCAATAGGGACCTCGCCGGCTCATGCCCGGTCAGGATGGAGGAGGAACCAGAATGCAAGGCACGCAAACGGCCAGCGGAACCGTGAAGAAAGCGCTATGCGTGCTGGATCAGGCGGCCTCTTTCGGGCGACCGGTGCGGTTCAACGAGCTTCTGGAAAACTCGCCATACCCGAAGGGCACGCTTTACCGGATGCTGCAAACGCTGAGGTCTGAGGGGATGCTGTCATACGACGAGACCTCGCAGACCTACTCGCTGGGCATCCGCCTCGTGCGGCTGGCGCATACGGCATGGACTCAATCATCACTGGCACCTGTCGCGCGGCCGTTTCTGGATACGCTCAGCAAGTCTATAGGCGAGACGATCCACCTCGCGCAGCTTGACAACGCACAGGTCCTCTATGTCGACAAGCGCAACGCGGAGCGTCCCGTGGAGATGTTCTCGCAGGCCGGAAAGGTCGGGCCAGCCTATTGCACAGGCGTGGGTAAGGCCATGCTGGCGTTTCTGCCTGAAAAGGAGTTGCAGCAAGCGCTTGCGCAGCAGTCTTTCCACCGTTTTACGCCACAAACACTGGCCTCGACTGACGTGCTGCGCGACGAGTTGGTGAATATCCGAAAGCGCGGCTATGCGTTCGACCGCGAAGAGCACGAGCCGGGCATCATTTGCGTCGCGATACCGATCCTTACCCGAACCGAGCGTGTGATCGGTGCCATTTCCGTAACCAGCACGACCTCGCGCACCTCACTTGACCAGCTAGAGGGGCTGGCCCCCGAGATGCGGCAGGCGGCAGACGCGATCGCCGACGCAGCGGAGCATTGGAGCTTCCCTGTTCAACAGAAAACCAAAGAGACATTGGAGAGCTGAAGTCATGTCAGGTGTAACGCTACAAAACGTCATCAAGCGCTATGGCGATGTTCAGGTTATCCACGGTATCGACCTCGAGATTGAGGACGGCGAGTTTTGCGTATTCGTCGGCCCGTCAGGTTGCGGCAAGTCGACCTTGCTTCGGATGGTGGCAGGTCTTGAGGAAACCACTGAGGGCGCAATTTCCATAGGCGCGCGCGACGTGACCCGCATGGACCCGGCCGAGCGCGGTGTGGCGATGGTGTTCCAGACCTACGCGCTCTACCCGCATATGACGGTGCGCGACAATATGGGCTTTGGCCTGAAAATGAACGGCCACCCGAAAGCCGAGATTGCTGAAAAGGTGGCCGAGGCGACGCGGATATTGAAGCTCGAGGATTACCTTGACCGCAAACCGTCCGCCTTGTCCGGTGGCCAGCGCCAGCGGGTTTCCATCGGGCGCGCCATCGTGCGCGGGCCTGAGGTCTTCCTGTTCGACGAGCCACTGTCCAATCTGGATGCCGAGTTGCGCGTCGAGATGCGTGTCGAAATCGCACGCCTCCACAAGGAAATCGGCGCGACCATGATCTACGTGACCCACGATCAGGTCGAGGCCATGACACTGGCTGACAAGATCGTCGTGTTGCGTGCAGGCGTGATCGAGCAAGTCGGCGCGCCACTGGAATTGTATCGCAATCCTGACAGCAAATTCGTCGCGGGGTTTATCGGCTCTCCCGCGATGAACTTCGTTGATGGCATCAGCACTGGTGACACTATTGAGGTGCCTGATCTGCAGAGCAGCTTCAAACTTCCCCTTTTAATTCCGCCGAAAGGGACTTTGGTATCTGTGGGAATTCGCCCTGAGCACCTTGAACTGGACCCGAGCGGGGATACTCATACGGTCGATTTGACCGAGGCTTTGGGCGGCGTCTCCTACGCCTATTTGGTCTCGGACGCGGGCGACAAGATCATCGTGGAAGAACGCGGAGACGAGCGCTCGAAAGAAGGTGCGCGGGTCGGGGTGAAATTCCCGATGGACCGTGCGCTGCTGTTTGACCGTGAGACGGAAGCACGCATCCGCTAGCCGGGGCTGTGCCGTAACCATCACAAGTAATTTGCAGACCGACGTTCACGGCGCTACCTCTGGGCGGAAGCTTGGAGGAGGATTATCATGGAACTGAAGCAAGGTATGGCCGCTGTCGTGACAGGCGGCGGCTCCGGCTTGGGTGAGGCGACTGCCCGCGCGTTGGCGGGCAAGGGCGTGAAAGTCGCCATTTTCGACCGCAACGCCAAGACTGGAGAGGCCGTCGCGGCTGAGATCGGGGGCGTGTTTTGCGAGACTGACGTCACCGACAACGACAGCATGGTTGCGGCCTTCGACAAGGCCCGCGCCGCACACGGTCAGGAACGCGTGCTGGTGTCATGCGCGGGTATCGCGCCGGGGGCCAAGACGGTGTCCAAAGGCCAACCCCATGACGCGCAGCTGTTTCGCACCGCGCTGGACGTGAACCTGTTCGGGGTCTTTTTGGCTTCTTCACTTTCGGCGGCTGGCATGTCCGAGGCCGATCCCCTGAACGACGATGGCGAGCGGGGCGTGATCATCAACACCGCGTCCATCGCGGCGTTTGACGGGCAGATGGGTCAGATCGCCTACGCCGCGTCCAAGGCTGGCATCGTCGGGATGACCTTGCCCATGGCGCGTGACCTCAGCCGGTCCGGCGTGCGCGTGATGGCGATTGCGCCGGGCTTGTTTATGACGCCCATGATGAAAGGCCTGCCGCAGGAAGTACAGGATTCGCTTGGGGGGCAGACACCGTTTCCGCCGCGCCTTGGTGATCCGGCGGAGTTCGCGGCGCTGGTCTGCTCGATCTGTGAGAACGCCATGATGAACGGCGAGGTGATCCGCCTCGATGGTGCCATCCGCATGGCGGCGCGTTAAGCGCGCCTGACCGACGCGCCTCGATTTGATCCAGGTCAACATCACTCCTCCCGTTTTGTGATATTCATAAATTAGAATATGATGCGGAAAGGAGAGACTCATGACCCTCAACTGGAAATCTGGCGGGGTGCTGCTCGGCGTAGTATTCTTCCTCGCAGTCGCGCTGGTGAAGCCGATTGGCGTCTCCACGCAGTTTGTGATCTTCGACGGGATACTTTGGAACGCCATAAATCCTGACGTCGTGACCACGACGGCTGACGGCTTTACCTCGCCCAATGCCTATCTGGCGAAATCGGGCGGGAAATATGCTGAAGCGGTCGCCAACCCGATAAATTACAGCTTTATCTTCGTGCTGGCGATGATGGTCGGCGCGGCACTCTCGGTTCTTGCGCGGGGCGGGTTGTCCCGCGAGGAACGCGCAATGCCGGAGCTATGGCGCAGCACAATCGGCGGTAGCAGTCTGAAGCGATATGCGGTCGCGTTTGTTGGTGGTTTCATCGTGCTTTATGGCGCACGTCTGGCGGGCGGATGCACGTCGGGCCATATGATGTCGGGCATGATGCAGACGGCCCTGTCCGGCTACATTTTCAGCGCCGGAGCTTTTGCCGCCGCCGTTCCTGTCGCCATGTTCATGTATAAGGAGGTTTGAGCCATGACTTCTATCATCCTCGCAATCGTAATTGGCGCGGCTTTCGGTGCCACGCTTGACCGGGTCGGCGCGACCAACCCCTCCCTGATCGGGCGCATGCTGAACCTGACCAACCTGCATTTGATGAAAACAATTCTGCTGGCCATCGGCGTCGGCTCCATCCTGATGTTTGGCGGTCAGATGATCGGCTTGGTTGATGTCGGCCACATGTCGGTAAAAGCCGCCTATATCGGCGTCTTCATTGGCGGGCTGTTGTTGGGTGGCGGCTGGGCGATGTCCGGCTATTGTCCCGGTACAGGTGTCTGCGCAGCAGCATCAGGCCGCAAGGACGCGCTGTTCTTCATCGCGGGCGGCCTGTTTGGCGCTGCGGCCTATATGGGCACCTATCCCGCTTGGAAAGCCAGTGGCATGCTGGACGACATTGCAGGCGGCAAGGTGACGCTGGGCACCGTTCCGGGCGCGTCTTACGAGGGGCTGACCGCCATCTCGGGCGACCTGCTGGGACTGGCTATCGGGGCGGTGTTCGTGCTGGTTGCCTTCGTCCTGCCGGACACCGCGTCGCGGAGTGGCGGGCAGGTTCAACCGGCGGAGTAGGCTATCCTCACCCGGCGTCGCCCTTGCGGGCTTTGGCATCCACATCCGCGATGTCCGCATCGCTGAGGCCATAGTCCCGCTTGGCGGCCGCGGCGGTGATATAGCCGCGCAGCAGGTCGCGTTTGATTAGGTCCACCGAACGCTCGACAGGGTCGCCATAGCCCGCGCCGCCGGGCAGGGCGAGCATGACCTTGTGCCCATGCGGCACGAACTGCTTGCCCTTGCCATACATCTTGGACCCGTCGTCCTGCGCGATGGTCGTGCAGGCGCCCGCCTTGCCGCCACGACGTCCGCGGGCGGGATGATCTACGCGGTCGAACATGGCTTGGAAGTCGAACTCGTGCCCCTCGCGTGCGCCGACCTCCATGTATTGCCCCAACCCGCCGCGCTGTTTGCCCGCGCCACCTGAATCGGGACGCAATTCCTTGCGCCAGATTATGACCGGTCCCGCGTGTTCCGTGGCCTCGATCGGCATGGTCATGACGCCGGACGGGAACGCGGTGGCATTCAGCCCATCATGCTCGGGACGCGCGCCGGAGCCGCCGGAGTTGAACGTCAACACCTCGGAGCGCACGGCACCCGCTGGTGCTGGCGCGTCGGTGCGGGGCCGCAAGGACACTTGGAAGTTGCACAGGCAGCCCGCACCTTCGGCGGGCACGACGCCCGGCAGGATTTTGTCCAACGCGTCGTAGACCGTATCCGGCACGAAATGTCCCACGATATGGCGCAAGGCCACCGGCGCGGGATGCACCGCGTTGACGATAGTGTTCTCCGGCGCTTCGATCTCGAACGGGGCCAGTGAGGCCGCGTTATTCGGGATCTCCGGCGCAATCGCGCATTTCAGCGCGTAGCAGGCATAGGCCTTGGCGTAGACCAACGGGCAGTTGATGCCCTTCTTGTCGACGCCCGAGGTGCCGGTGAAGTCCGATATGATCCGGTCCTCCTCGATCGTCAGTTTGACCTTCAGCGTGATTGGGGTGGCGAAGCCGTCGACCGTCATCTCGCCCTCTGCGCTGGAGCGGGGCAGGGCGGCGATACGCTCCAACGTGGCGCGGCGGGAATTGTCCAAGATAAACGCGGCGATGCCGTCCAGATCGTCCAGCCCGAACTCCTCCATCATCTCGATCAGGCGGCGGTGGCCGATCTCGTTACAGGTCGCCAGCGCATACATGTCGCCAATCAACTGATCCGGCTCGCGCACGTTGCCGCGCACGATGCGCACCAAGGTGTCGTCCACGTCGCCGCGCTCGGCAAACTTCATGATCGGGATGTAGAGCCCTTCCTCATAAACGCTGGCCGCGTCTGCCCCGAAGCCGCGCCCGCCGATATCCACTATATGCGCGGTGCAGGCGAAGAAGCCGACCAGAACGCCGTTATGGAAAGAGGGTGTCACCATCGTGATGTCGTGCAGGTGGCCGGTGCCCTCCCACGGGTCATTGGTCAGGTAGACGTCGCCTTCAAAGATGTTCTGCCGACCGATGCGCCGGATGAAATGCGCCACCGCGTCGGCCATGGCGTTCACATGCCCCGGCGTGCCGGTGATTGCCTGCGCCAGCATCCGGCCATGGGTGTCATAGACCCCCGCGGACAAATCGCCCGCTTCGCGCACGGAGGTCGAGAACGCGGTGCGCACTAGGGCTTGCGCCTGCTCTTCGACGACCGAGATCAGACGGTTCCACATGACCTGATAGGCGACGTTGGACTGCGACTGTGCCATGTGACTCAGGCCCCCTTCTTGGTGGTGATGTCGATGCAGCCGTCCGGCTGGCGGATGGCTTTGCGGGACGACGGGACGATGATCGTCGTCTCATCCTCGGTGATTGCGGCCGGGCCGGTGACCTCAGCGCCCTCGATCATGTCCTCGCGCAACACGACGGAGGCTTGCGCGAAATCCGCAGTGGCCGGATCGAATAGCGAGCGCGAGCCGTGAATCGGGGCGGCACCACTGGGCTTGGTGGGCGCGATCAGCGCTACTTTTTCGGGCGGTGTCGTGGCATTGACCGACCAGACGGTGATTTCGATATCCATGCCTGTAACTGCGCGGCCAAACAGCTTGGTGTAATCCTCGACAAACCGCGCCTCGAAGGTCGCGGCGTCCGGGTTCATTGCCTGCGCTTCGGTCAGGGTGATCGGGATTTCCCAGCCTTGCCCTGTGTAGCGCATGTAGACCTTGAACTCCGACAGAATGTCGCTTTCCGCATCGCAGTTGCGCACGAAGCCAGTGGCCTCGGCCTTCAGGTCGCTCAACAGCGCGTTGATCTTGTCCGCGTCGAAGTCTGACAGCTTCATGTAGACCGAGCGGTTGGCCTCGAAGCTGAACGGCGCACGCAGGAAGCCGATGGCGGAGCCGACACCTGCGCCGGGCGGCACCAGAAGGCGCTCTACCCCCAGTTTTTCGCACAAGCGTCCCGCGTGCAGCGGTGCCGCGCCGCCGAAGGCGATCATGGTGTATTCGCTCAGGTCCTCGCCGTTTTCCACCGCATGAACCCGCGCCGCGTTCGCCATGTTTTCGTCCACAACTTCGGCCAACCCGAAGGCCGATGTCGCGGCGTCCATGTCCAGCACGTCACCCAGAACAGCGCGCAACGCGATTTCCGACGCGGCAGTTTGCAGCTTGATCGAGCCGCCCGCGAAGTTGTCGGGGTCCAGTTTGCCCAGCACAAGATCAGCGTCTGTCACCGCAGGCTTGTCGCCCCCGCGCCCGTAGCAGGCAGGTCCCGGCTCTGAGCCTGCGCTTTCCGGCCCGACGCGGATCTGGCGCATCGCGTCCACATGGGCCAGCGACCCGCCGCCCGCGCCGATTTCCACCATGTCGATCACGGGGATCGAGATGGGCATACCGGAGCCTTTCTTGAAGCGATAGGTCCGCGCCACTTCGAACACGCGGGAGGTCTTCGGCGTCTGATCCTTGATCAGACAAATCTTGGCAGTGGTCCCGCCCATGTCGAAGGACAGCACCTTGTCCAAGCCATAGCGCGCGGCGATGTTGGCGGCGAACACCGCGCCACCGGCAGGGCCGGATTCGACCAGACGCACGGGGAACTCCGCTGCGTTTTCCAGCGAGATAATCCCGCCTCCCGAATGCATCAGGAAGATGTTGCAATCGACGCCTTCGTCTCGCAAACGCCCCTCAAGGCGGCCCAGATAGGACTTCATCAACGGCTTGATATAGGCGTTCGCCACGACAGTATTGAAGCGCTCGTATTCGCGCATCTGCGGGCTAACTTCGGAAGACAGCGAGATCATCACGTTCGGCAAGCGCTTCGCCAGAACGTCGCGGACCAGCTTCTCATGCGTGTCGTTGAGATAGGAGTGGATCAGCCCGATGGCGACACTGTCATATCCGGCCTCCGCGATGGCCTCGACGACCGGCTCGATATCCGCCTCTGTCAGCGGCATCAGTTCGGCCCCCGTCGCATCAATCCGCCCCGGCACGGTGTAGCGGCACTGGCGGGGCAGAAGCGGCTTGGGGATGTTGAGGTTCAGGTCATACTGTTCGAACCGCGATTCCGTGCGCATCTCGATCACGTCGCGGAAGCCTTCGGTGGTGATCAGCGCGGTCTTCGCCCCGCGCCGCTCGATCAGCGCGTTGGTGGCGAGGGTCGTCCCGTGGATGATCTGCCCGATATCGGCAGGCGTGATACCCGCCTTGGCGCAGACCTGCTGCATTCCGTCGATGATGGCGTTCTCCGGCGCGATGTAGGTGGTCAGAACCTTGGTGGAGAACGACGCGCCGTCCACCTCCAGCACCACGTCGGTAAACGTGCCGCCGATATCCACACCCAGCCGAACAGAAGAAGGATTCATGCGATTAGCCCCTTAGATTTGGGCCGAAGGTAGCGGAGATCAGCGCCAACAATCCAACGATTTATTCGCTTGCAGAAGACGGTTTTCGCAGGCAGGCTCAGCAGCCCGCGATGGCATCCGCCATAGCGCGCAACGTCGCTTCATAGTGCTGTGGCCCCAAGGGCAACGCCGCGCCCAGCGGGTCCAGCACGGCGACCCGTGCGTCGGTGCCGTCCAGCACGGTCGCCAACAACCCATCCGAGAACTGAGGCTCCGAAAATGCGCAGGACACGCCGTTCTGGCGCACGGTCTCTTGAATGCGCTCCACCCGCGCGGGGCCGGGGGTTGCGGCGTCGCCCAGCGAAATCGCCGCTATGGCCTCAATTCCGAAACGGGCCTCGAAATAGTGGTAGGCGTCGTGGAAGACGATGAACGCGGTGTCTTTTGCAGGCGCTAGAGTGGTTTCGATCTGAGCTACGGTTTCCGCCAGAGCTTCCTTCGCCGCCTGTGCGTTGGCGTCGTAAGTCGCGGCGTTCTCAGGGTCGAGCGTCGATAACTCGGTTGCAACCGCATCAAGCCACACCATCGCGTTGTCCGGGTTCAACCACGCATGTGGGTCGATATCGCCATGCGCGTCGTGGCCATGATCGTCGTCATGGTCATGCGCCTCGAACCCGTCCGCGTCCCGAAACTCCAGCGTCTGCGTCTCTGGCAGGTGCAGCAACTCCACCTGCACCGCGTCGGCCGACAAGCGGTCCAGCGTCGGCTCTAGCCAAGGCGTCAGGCTTTCGCCTACCCAGAACACCGCCTGCGCCTGCTCCAACGCACCGGCTTGCGAAGGTCGCAGCGCAAAGCTGTGGGGCGAAGCGCTGGCGGTGACCAAAACCTCCGGCTCCCCCAACTCGCCCATCACCTGCGCAACCAGAGAATGGACGGGGGCGATGTCGGTCACAACACGCGGGACATCCGCGAAAGCAGGGGAGGCGAAGAGTATGGAGGACAGAAGGACAGTGCGCAGCATGGTTTACCTATGTGATTGTATAACATATTGCCCTCTGTTAGTTGTTATATCATAACGTATCAACCCCAAAGTTTCAGGAGCCTTCCATGGACCCGCTCGGATTCAAACGCCACGATCATTCTAGCTGCATCACCGAGGGCGTGGCCGCTGTGGCGCAGACCTGCGCCGAGGAAGGGCTGCAATTCACCCCCGTGCGCAAGCGTGTGCTGGAAATTCTGCTGGAAGGTCACCGCGCCATCGGGGCCTATGAAATCCTCGACACCTTGCGGCAGGAGGGACTCGGCTCGCAGCCACCGGTCGCCTACCGCGCGCTGGATTTTCTGGTCAAGCACGGCTTTGCTCACAAGATCGAGCGTCTCAACGCCTTCATCGCCTGCGCCCATCCCGGCGATGCCCATGCGCCCGCGTTCCTGATCTGCCGAAGCTGCGACGCAGTGGCGGAAACAGTGACTGCGCAGGAAGGCGGGCGGTTGGGGAAAGCGGCGGAAGCGACCGGTTTCACGATCGAGCGCACGGTGCTTGAGGCTGAAGGTGTCTGCCCGAACTGCCAAGGCGCCGCTGGATGAGCCCGCTCGTCACTTTTGAAAACGTCAGCGTTCGTTACGGCGCGCAAAGAGTGCTGGATGCGGTCAATCTCAGCATCCAGCCGGGCGAGATCGTGACAATAGTCGGGCCGAACGGGTCCGGCAAATCCTCCCTGCTGCGGGCGCTGATCGGGGCGCTCACGCCGTCGTCAGGCCAGATCACCCGAGCGCCGGACCTGCGTATCGGCTATGTGCCGCAAAAGCTGCATATCGAGCCGACCCTGCCGATGACGGTCACCCGTTTCCTGAGCTTGCCGGTCAAGGTCGCAACCCACGCGGCCGCCGAGGCGCTGGCGCAAGCAGGCGTTCCCGAGCTTGGTCCGCGCCAGATGTCCAACCTGTCCGGCGGCCAGTTCCAGCGCGTGTTGCTGGCCCGCGCGTTGCTGCACAAGCCGCAACTCTTGTTGCTGGACGAGGCGACGCAAGGTCTCGACCAACTGGGCTCCGCCGCGTTTTACCGCCATATAGAGCAGGTCCGCGAGAAGCTTGGCTGCGCGGTCCTGATGATAAGCCACGAGTTGCACGTGGTGATGAGTGCGTCCGACCGTGTGATCTGCCTGAACGGTCATGTGTGTTGCGAGGGCAAGCCCGACGTCGTCGCCTCCGCCCCAGAATACCGTGCCTTGTTTGGCACCGGCACGGGCGGGGCTTTGGCGCTCTATCGCCACGATCATGACCATGTGCATGGCGACGGGTGCAATCACGACCACCCCCATGAGGCCGCAGAATAATGCTCGACAGTTTCCTTGTTCGCGCCGCCCTTGCCGGGCTTGGTGTCGCCGTGGCCGCCGCCCCCTTGGGCTGCTTCGTCGTCTGGCGGCGCATGGCGTATTTCGGCGACGCCACGGCGCACGCGTCCATTCTTGGCGTCGCGCTGGCGCTCAGCTTCAACATGTCCGTTTTCGCGGGCGTCCTTGTAGTCGCCTTGGTGATGGCGACTACGGTATCCACCCTGTCAGGTAGAGGCTATGCAATGGACACGTTACTGGGCGTCATGGCCCATTCCGCCATTGCCTTCGGGCTTGTCGCGGTGTCCTTCCTGGACGGTGTACGGATTGACCTGATGGCCTACCTGTTCGGTGACATTCTGGCCGTGGGCCGTGTCGATCTGGCGGTGATCTGGGGCGGAGCGTTGCTGGTTCTGGCGCTTGTCGGATGGCGCTGGCAACAGCTGTTGCTGTCCACTGTCAGCCCTGATCTGGCGCAGGCCAGCGGCATTGACCCGAAGCGGGAGCAACTGATCCTGACCATCGCGCTTGCCGTGGTGGTCGCCGTGGCAATCAAGGTGGTCGGTGTCCTGCTGATCGCAGCACTTCTTATCATCCCCGCCGCCGCCGCCCGACCCTTGGCGCACACGCCTGAGCGCATGGCCGCCATCGCCGCCGCCATCGGCGCGGTGTCGGCTTTGGGCGGCTTGCAACTGGCCTACCGGTTTGACACACCCGCCGGCCCTACGATGGTCTGCGTTGCCGCCGGATTGTTCGGGTTGAGCAGCTTGGTCAGTCTGTCCCGCGTGTAGCCTCCAAGCGGTCACGAAACGCTTCAAGCTGCTCCTGCAAGGGCGAGCGTTTCGCCCGCGACATGAACCACCCCGATATGCGCGACCAGCCGCCAAGGCTCATCTGTGTCGTGACCCGCAACAGGGTGCCGTCGCCATCGGGCGTGAAGCTCGTTTCCTGCACACCCTCGGCTGGCAGCTTGCCGAAGAGCGGGCTGTAATCGTCGCGCATGTCATAGGCCAGCGCGGGCATTACGCCCGGCGTCACTTCATGCGAGGCCAGTGGCAGAACACGGGTGATTTGCAGATGGCTGGCGATGCGGTGGGGGCGGTCGACCTCGACTACGGTTTCGATCATCTCTGTCTTCAGCTCGGGGTAGATAAACATCCAGACCGCCTGCGTGCCGGGGCCATCCTCGACCACATTTGTAAAGGACACTTCGGTGCGACCCGAACTATGCTCCGCAGTCAGGCGTGCATCGGTATAGAGGTCGTAGACCTCCGCCAGAGGTCGCGCGATGTAAACCTCGCCACTCATCACTGTCATAGATCAATCTCCAAGATACCATCCTTGTGTGCTGCGCGGGACTGGCACAGGATCATCGCCCCCGCGCGATCCGCGTTGGACAGCACGAAGTCCCGATGCTCCACATCGCCCGTGACCACGCCACATTTGCACACCCCGCACAGCCCGTCAGAGCATTTCACATCCACATGTACCCCCGCCCGCAGCAGAGCGTCGGTCGCGGCTTCGTCAGCCTTTACCGCGATGTCCTTCCCTGTGCGGGACAGGCGCAAGGTGAAGTTGTGATTGACGTAATCGGGTTGCTCGGGGACCGAGAAGAACTCCAGATGTCGCGTGTCCTCGGGGAAGCCGTTCGCTTGCGCCGCGTCCATGACGGCGGCCATGTAGACCTCCGGTCCGCAGGTGTAGACATGGGCGCCGTCGCGGTGGTTCAGCGTGTTGGCAAGGTCACAGCGCGAGCCTTCGTCGGAGAAATGCAGGTGTACCTTGTCCGCCCATGGCACCTTTGCGAGATCGTCCAAGAACCCCGCCCCGCCGCGCGTCGAGCAGGAGTAGTGCAGCGCGAATTCCGCGCCGATAACGTGTAGTCTATGCGCCATGGCGATCATCGGAGTGACACCGATGCCGCCGCCCATGAGGTAGGTGAAACTGGCGTCCTCGTGCAGCGGGAAATGGTTGATGGGCTTGGAGATATGCACCCTTCGCCCTTCCTCGAAAATGCGGTGCATCAGGCGCGAACCGCCCCGCCCGTGATCCTCGCGCAGCACCGCGATCTGGTAGCGGGAGCGGTCGGCGGGGTCACCGGACAGGGAATATTGGCGCAGGAATTCAGGAGCAACTACCACGTCGATATGCGCGCCTGCCTCCACGGGGGGCATGTCAGAGCCGTCGGGCATGGCGAACTCGTACTTCGTCACTGTGTCGGTCATATGCTCGACCTTCGAGATCACCGCGCCCATGACGGGGCTGTCTTGCTGGTCGGCGGTGTAGATATGCTCCGGCGTTAACCCCTTGGCGCGACGGGCTTTATGCTCGGAGGCGGGGATCATCGCCTTGTAGGCCGCGATCCCTGCCTCGCGGTCCATCGGGTAGGGGTAGGCATAGGGCGGCGGGGCCAAAGGGGCGGGGTAGACGGCAAGTGTCTGGTCCTCGTAGCGCAGGTCCAACCCCTTTTGCAGCCCGCGTGCGTTCACCGGATGGGCGGAGGGGCGGTAGGCCCCGTCATCGACCATTTCCAGATCCCACCACCACTTCTTGACGGGGTTGATTTCGCCCTGTCCCGCCAGATCATCCAGCTTTGCCAAGGCCTTGGCGGCTTGCGGCAGGGTCATGGCCAGCTTGCGAAAGGGGGCTTCGGCGAACAGACCTTCGAGGTTCCACGGGCAGGTTTTCATGCAGCGCCCGCACATCGCGCCGTTCTTCTGGGCGACGCGGTAGGTGGTGCATTTCTGGCTGTCGGACTTCCAAATCTCGTAGCCGTTGAACATCAGTTTCGGGCCTGCGGTGATCGCACCTGATGGGCATTCGCGGGCGCATTTATTGCAGGCTTCGCAGAACTTTTGAAGGCCAAAATCTATTGGTTTATCGTGGGTTAGCGGCATGTTGGTGGTCACCACGCCGGACTTCAGACGGGGGCCGAGGAAGGGGTTTAGGATGACCTCGCCGATGCGGGAGACCTCGCCCAGACCGGATAGCAGCAGCAGCGGCGGGTGCAGCACCTCGTCATCCATTACGGAATGGACGCGGGCGGTGTAGCCGAGGCGGCGGAGGTGCTCGGCCAGCACGCCGCCCAAGAGCGAGAACCGCAGGTAGGCGCGCATGCTTTGCGCACAGGCGATCCAGTCGTCGCCGGAGGCGCCTTCCATGGTCTCGTGGCCTTGGTCGATGATCATGGAGATCGCGTTGGAATGGTAGGGCGTGATCGGCTGGCCCGCCGCGTCGTGGCTGTAATAAACCCAGTTAGGACAAGCGCTTAGGCCCACCGCATCGACACCAAGCCAGTAGAGCGCGGCCTTGATGTTGGAGGCGTTGCGGTCGGGGTCGTGGGTGGACTCGTGGACCTGCGCCGCCTCTCCGTCTTGCAGCAGAACGAACGCGCCTAGGGACGGCCGGAAGGCGAAAGCTGCCGCCGATTTGCGGACATAGTTGCCGTTTTTCGTGGCCTCCTGCACCGTCTTTCCCATGTCGCCGAACAGGCCGCGGGCGAACAGGTTGGCGCGTTTGGGGACGCGGGCGACGTTGGGTTTGTCGATATAGGTGGTCGGATTTTCGACCCGTTTGAGGGTCTCGAACGGGTGCGGGCCGTCGCGGAATTTGCGTGTCTGAAAAGCGTCGGCTTTGCGTCGGCTTTTTGTATGGCCGGAAAGCCCGATGGCCCAAGACAGGCCGGGCTTGGCATTTGGGGCCAAGGGGCCGTCCGCCGCCATCGCCAGCGTCGTCGTAACCACGGCCAATCCGTAGCGGTCGCCCAGAAACGGGTTTGTCCCGTCCGCATGATTCAGCCCCGCCGCCACCGCCAGCTTGCCCAGATGCACCTCGCTCGCGGCCATCGAATGCGCCCGCGCCTCGAAACCCAAACTGCGGATGTAGGAGGCGAGGGTCACCGCCGTCTCCATCCCGCGCAGGCAGGTGCGGTGGTCTTGGGCGTCGGTGATCCAGTCGCAGCCAGACTCGGCCGCGTCGGGGTCGCGGGGCATGTCGTAGAGGAACACCAGCGCGTGGGTATGGTGGTCGCAGGCCTGCGGCGGGGCGCGCATGCTTTCGCGCAGGCCTGCCATGATGACGTCGATCCCTGCCGCCAGCGTTTTGGGCTGCAACGTGCGCAGCTTGTCCGCAAGACGATCCACATCGGGGTTGACCAGTGGCGCGTCCAACGAAGCCTCGGGCGGTATCTTACAGGTGCCGACCATGGAGGCGTCGCAATAGTAGCCGAAGGCCTTGAGGTGATTGGCCCGCTCCGTCAGGTCGTCCGGTATATCGGCCACTTCCTTTTTCACCAGCCCCTCGCGCGTGGCGTCGAGCATCGCCTGATACTCCTGCATCGCGTTCACGATGCTGAGCGGGTCGCCCGCGCGGCGGAAGCTGACCGGTTGCATATCCGGCACGCGGTCCAGTGGCACGGCATCGGCCCGCGACAACTTTTCCAACGGGTAGGGGCCCAGATGCACGGGGCGGTTGCGGTAGGAAAAGAGCTTGGTCATGGGGCCTGTCAGAACTTGGCGCGGCGCAGTGCTTGTCCTTGCCGTTGATCCTTGCCACTGTCACGGAGCAGGGCCGGACGGTCAAGGCAACATGAGGCAGGACATGACTGGGCAGATCAAAGGGCTGCTGTTCGACAAGGACGGCACCTTGCTGGATTTTGACGCGACATGGGGACAGTGGGCCTCGGGCTTTCTGACGGAACTGGCGGAAGGCGACGCGGCGCTGGGCACCTGCATGGGGGACGCGATCGGCTACGATATGGCGGGCGGGGTGTTCCACCCGACAAGCCCCGTCATTGCAGGGACATCGGACGTGGCCATCGACCTGCTGTTGCCGTTCCTGCCCAAGTGGGAGCGCGACGCGCTGCTGGCCCATGGCAACGCTGCCGCCGCCCGCGCGCCGCTGGTGGCGCCGTGCCCGCTGCCGGAACTGTTCGACCGCTTTGATGCGATGGGGCTGGCCTTGGGGGTGGCGACCAATGACGCCGAAAGCTCTGCCATCGCGCATGTGAGTGCGTTGGGGCTGGAGGGTAGGTTCGCGCGCATTCTGGGGTTCGATTCCGGCTATGGCGGCAAGCCCGCGCCGGAGATGCTGTGGGCGTTCACTGACCATTGCGGGCTGGAGCCTGCGCAGGTGGCCATGATCGGCGACAGCACCCACGACCTGCATGCGGGCCGCGCGGCGGGGATGGTCTGCGTCGGTGTGCTGACGGGGCCTGCCACGCGGCGCGATCTGGAGCCACATGCGGATGTGGTGCTGGGCAGTGTGGCGGATTTGCCGGACTGGTTGGGGTCGATGGGCTGAGGGTGCAAGCCGGGCGGGGAAGGTCGGCTTGGAGCCTATAGCTACCACTCTGAAATCTAGCTAAAGTCTAGCGGAGCCCCCAATTGGAGTGAAAGATTTTGCTAGATTCTTTGCGATTCCGTTTGTTGATTTGTGTAATGCTGTCGGTCACGTTTGTGTCGACGGCACATGCACAGACCCCACTTAATTTCGATCATTGTAGAGATGATCTCGAAAAAAGTTTTGAGACACTCGCATTAGAAGCAAGGGCTATTTCCGGATTTAGTCTTTGCCCTCAAGCAAATTTTTCATGGAATATAGTTGTTCAGCTTACGCCCTCGCCAGAAAAGAGCCACCGCTTAGTGCAGTTGTTCGGCGTAAGAACTCCAGGATACCGCAGCTTGCAAACGGACGGACGTGCTTCCTTTGAAATCCGACCTTTTTCCAAAGACATATGGAGCGTGGACATATTTGATGACCACGGAAATCGCGATACTGGGACGAGTTTCATTTGGGCGCGTGACATGTCGGAAAATGCACGGCCCTTTGTCACCGGCGCGTTGGACTGGCATCCAGTGAAGTATTTTGATTGCTATCGGGCAACGGCGCGTGCGGGTGATCGGGAAGGTTTGAACTGTCGAACACGGTACCATATTACGACATGTTCGCGTTTTTTGGATGAGCACATGAGTGAAGCATGGTTTGATCCTGAATTTACGATACGAGTTCACTCTTACAATGACGCATCCACGAACCACCTGTTCGAGCACTTCGAAGAAGTTCATTCTTATGTTGAGGAAGTTCTGAACCGGCTGCTGGAATTCAGTTGCTCGTGAGATCTGCAAACGGCAGAACAGGCCGCACGTCAGTCAATCTATCAAACTCCAATGCCTCTGCCCCCTTCCAAGTTTGCCACAAAAGCGACGTCGGGCGTCGGTAAACGCCAAACCTGACACCGTGGTGCAGTGCAGTCTGGTTGGGCAGGTGGCACGGGGAGGCGCAGATGGTGATCGAGACCTTGAAACGCAAGCGGGGCGGCGGGCGGGCGGGCAACGCGCGGCGCACGACCTCGAAGCTGCCGGAGCAGATGCCGTGGCGCATTCCGGTTAATGTGGACAAGCCGACCGAGCCGCTGGACGAGGACGGCGTTCAGGCCATTCACAAGGGGTGTATGCGTATCCTGTCGGAGATCGGGATCGAGTTTCTGAACCCCGAAGCGTGCGACATTCTCAAGAAGGCGGGCTGCAAGGTCGACGGCACCAATGTCAGGATGGACGAGGATTTCGTGATGGAGATGCTTGGCCACGCGCCCGCCGAGTTCACCATTACGCCGCGCAACCCCGACCGCGCCATTCCGATTGGGGGCAGGCATCTCGTGTTCGGCAACGTCTCCTCGCCGCCGAATATGTGGGATCTGAAGCGCGGCAAACGCACCGGCGATTTTGAGGGCTACAAGGAGTTCATCAAGCTCACCCAGTTCTTCAACTGCATCCATTTCGCGGGCGGCTACCCGGTGGAGCCCATCGACATTCACCCCCGCGAACGCCACCTGGATTGCCTGTTCGAGAAGCTGACCCTGACCGACAAGGTCGTCCACGCCTATTCACTGGGTAAGGAGCGGGTGGAGGACGTGATGGAGATGGTGCGCATCGCGGGCGGCATGACGCGCGAGGAGTTCGACGCCAAGCCGCATATGTATACCAACATCAACTCGGTCTCGCCCTTGAAGCATGACTTCCCGATGCTGGAAGGCGCGATGATCCATGCACGGCGCAACCAGCCGGTGATCGTCACACCGTTTACCTTGGCGGGGGCCATGGCACCCGTGACCATGTCGGGGGCGGTCACGCTGTCGCTGGCCGAGGGGCTGGCGGCGATTGTTTTGCTGCAAGTCATCAACCCCGGCGCGCCTTGTGCGATCGGGACGTTCACCTCCAATGTGGACATGAAAACCGGCGCGCCTGCGTTTGGAACGCCGGAATATATGCGCGCGACGCAGATGACGGGGCAGATGGGGCGGTTCTACGGGCTGCCGATCCGCTCGTCCGGTGTGTGTGCCGCGAACGTGCCGGACGGGCAGGCGATGTGGGAGACGTCGAATTCCCTGTGGGCCGCCGTGCAGTCGGGCACCAACGTGGTCTACCACGCGGCGGGCTGGCTGGAGGGCGGGCTGATCGCGTCCCCTGAGAAGTTCATCATGGATTGCGACGTGCTCCAGCAAATCCAGCGCTATATGGAACCTGCGACCTATGCGACCACGCCGGAGGATATCGCCGTGGACGCGATCCGGGAGGTTGGCCCGAACGGGCATTACTTCGGCTGCCAGCACACGCAGGACCGCTACGAGGACGCGTTCTATTCGCCGTTGATTTCCGACTGGTCCAACTACGAGGCGTGGGATCTGAAAGGCGGCGTCTGGACCGCCGAGCGGGCGCACGAGATGTACAAGGGCATCATCGAGGAGTTCGAGGCCCCGCCGATAGACAGCGCCATCCGCGGCGAGTTGGCGGATTTCGTGGCGCGGCGGAAGGCCGAGGGCGGGGTGCCGACGGATTTTTAGCTGTTAGCGGCTGTGATACGACATGAAGCGGGCTCTCGCTGCGGTCGCACCTATTGCTGCTTATGCGCATTTCGCAATCAAGCGACGCTCGCTTGGCCGGGTTTCTTATAGGCGCGACCTTAACTATATAAGACGTTAGCTTCAGGCTGGATCATTGGTTGGAGAGATGCATACGTAGAATGTGATGGATGAAAACAAAAAGAGTAAACTAGACCGCTTTAAAGAAGCCGTCCTCCAGCCAGAGACGGACGACGACGAGGAGCGGTTCTATGAAAAGCTGAGGAAGCCGGCGAAACGGAAGCCGAACGACAAGAAGGACGAAGCTGGCAAATGACGGACCATTTTTATGTTACACTTGAGGGCTTCCCTGCGGACAGCGGCGACGTGATCAGCACAGACGGCGAAGTCATCGGCGCTTACACCTGTGATGACAATGATTACTGTGAGTTCACGCCAAATGGTGCAGATGAACCGGTTGTTTCAGGTTATAACATCGGCCCGTTTTGCAGTGAAGTTGCCGAGTGGCACAAGGGCCAACAGAGCGCCTAAGTCGCGGGTTTGTCAAGGATACAATCGCCTTTCTTATAACTGCCGCCTTAACTACGTAAAACGTTAGCTTCAGGCTTAACCATTGATTGGAGAGAAGCCATTTCGGGTCAAGTTGATGCGCAAAGTCTGCGCGGGGTATTGGCGCCGATAAGAACCCTGTTTGGGGCCACGGCGGCTTTCATAGCTGGCAACAGCCTGCTTGGCGTCGTGTTGCCGCTACGCATGGAAGCGGCGGACTACCCTGTCGCGCTTATCGGCGCGATCATGGCGGCCTACTTCATGGGTCTTGCCTTTGGAGGCTACAAGGCCAAGCATGTCATCCTTCGAATTGGACATATCCGCGCCTTCGCGGCTTTCGCTGCGCTGACCGCCGCAACCTGTCTTGCCTATGAGTTTTTCTTCAATCCGGTAGCGTGGGTGGCCCTTCGTATTATCAACGGGTTCTGTATTGCGGGGATGACAACGTCTATTGAAAGCTGGCTGAACGGTCGCAGCAGCAATGAGACCCGCGGACGTGTTCTGGGCGTTTACATGCTGATTTTATACCTCGCGATTGCAACCGGCCAGACATTGGTAAACGTGGCCCCTGTGGGAGGCAGTGACCTTTTGATGATTGCTGCCGCACTGATCGGTCTGTCTCTGGTTCCCGTTGCCCTGACAAATCTGGGCGAGCCGAATCTTCGGGAATTACGTGTTTTGGGTCTGAGAGAGCTATACGCGGCGTCAAAAGTCGGTGTGATCGGCGCGGGCGTTGCGGGAATGCTTGTCGGCTCTTTCCTCGCGATGGGCGTCGTCTTTGCCCGCCAGATCGGTCTGAGCGTGACGGAAGCCGCCCTTTTCATGAGCACCATCGTGATCGGTGGCCTCACCTTTCAGGTGCCCATCGGCATGTTGGCGGACAAGTTTGACCGTCGCATTGTCATGTCCTGCATCCTGCTGACGGTTGGAATGTCGTGGATATTGCTGTCAAACTCGATTGCCAGAGGGGTGCCACTGGGCGTCTTGATGGCCATGGCGCTGACATTCGGCGGGGCCAACAACAGCGTCTATCCGCTGTGTGTCGCGCAGACTTTCGACCGGTTGGACCGGAAATACTACGTTGCGGCATCCGGCCGTCTGCTCATGGTCTACTCTATCGGCGCAACAATCGGCCCCCTGATCGCGTCGACGCTTATGTCGATCTACGGTCCCAAATCGTTTTTCCTTTTCGAATCCGCGATCGCAATCGCCTATGCGATCTTCGTGCTGTTCAGCATTAGGACGGTGCCGGCATTGCCTGCCGAAGCCCGGGAAAAGTTTGTGCAGCTTCCGGACATCTCGCCGGTCGCCATGGGGCTGGATCCGCGCACCGAACCAGATGCAGTATGCAGCGCTCGGAAGCAGGACACATTGCTGGAACGTCGGACAAATGATCTGGACGGTTGAGGCTACCTTCGGTTGAGGCAACAGCATTGAGCGGAATGGCCTCGAACCCGACCTTCCGGTAGCTACAGCCAGTTTCAACTTTAAAGACCCCGCAACCCTTCCTTGGCAGTTTCTTAATCGTTTTGCGGCAGGTGTGGTCTCAGGTTTGAGAAGAGGCACTATCATGTACGGTATGATTCATCGCGCATTGCAGTGTTTTTCGCAGGACACGTATGGCGACGGGCTTTGGCAAAAGGCTGTAGCGGATGCAGGGGTGCCGTCGCCTGAATTCGAAGCGATGCTGACATATCCGGACCAACAACTTGACGATGTGCTGAATGCCTTGGCCGCGCGGCTCGACAAAACACCGGCGCAGCTTTGCGAGGATTTGGGCGCGTATCTGGTGACCCACGCAAGGATGGAGCCGGTGCGCAGGCTGCTGCGCTTTGGTGGCGCGACGTTCGAAGATTTCGTGCTGTCTCTTGATGACCTGCATGATCGGGTGAAGCTGGCGCTGCCTGATCTTCACCTGCCGCGACTTGAGGTCGATGTGCATTCGCAAAGCGCTTTCAGCATACTGGTGAATAGCGAGCGGGAGGGATTCGGCGCGGTCCTGCTGGGGATATTGCGGGCTTTGGCCGATGATTACGGGGCGCTGGCGGTGCTGGAGCATGGGCGAGCTGCGAAAGATGGCCTTATGCGTGAGAAAATTACGGCGGAGGTGTTCGAGGCAGACTTTACCTCCGGGCGCGGCTTCGGACTGGTTACGACGGATATCGTGCGGTGAACGCGCCCCCGACACCGGCGACACCGCGATGCTACCTGCCGATGGAGGCGGCGGCGCTTGGGGCGTTGATGCCGATGCATCTGCATGTGTCCGCAACCGGTCATATCCTGTCTGTGGGACCGACACTGGCGAAATTGCGCCCTGATGAACAGCTGTCTGGCAGGCGTCTGTTGGAACTGTTCGAGATCAAGCGCCCCCAGAATATCCGCAGCTATGCGGATTTGGTATCTCATGGCAGCTGCCTTGTGCGGGCCAGATTTCGCCACGGCGACCAGCTGGGGCTAAAGGGTCTGTTTGTCCCTTTGCCCGCCGCGCAGGACCCGTTGCAGCCTGACAGGCGGGAGGCGGATGACGCCCCTCCGGTGCTGCGCCCGCTGCCGACACCGCCCGGCGATGCCGCCTGTGGGGGGCTGTTGAACCTGTCGCTGGGCGTCAACGTGGTCGAGGCGGTGCAGCGCTATAACCTGAACAGCGCCGATTTCGCCCCCGCCGACCCGACCGTGGACATGCTCTACCTGATCGAGGCCAAGTCTGTCGCTTTGGAGGAATCGAAGCGACTGAACGCACGGCTGGAAGGGGCGCGTTCCGCCGCCGAAGTGCAGGCGCTGACCGACACGCTGACGGGCCTGCAAAACCGTCGGGGCATGGACCTGGTGTTGCAGCAATTGGCAAGCTCTGGCCAGGCGTTCGGGCTGATGCATCTGGATCTGGACCATTTCAAGCAGGTCAACGATACGTTCGGCCATGGCGCGGGCGATCATGTTCTCAGGCATGTGGCGGGCATCTTGCAGGACGAGACCCGCGCAAGCGATATGGTCGCCCGTGTCGGCGGGGACGAGTTTGTGCTGATCTTCCAAGGCTGTGTCGATCTACCGGTGCTGGAGGGCATCGCCTGGCGCATTATCGCGCGGCTGGAAGAACCTGTCGCCTATGACGGCCACCTATGCCGTATCTCTGCCAGTATTGGCACGACCCTTTCCAGCTTTTATACGAAACCGGTCGCCGACCGTATGCTCAACGACGCCGACGAGGCACTATATGCGTCCAAAAACCAAGGGCGGGCCTGCCACACGGTATTCAAACCGCAGCAGGCGAGCCGGATCGGCTGACAGATGACGCACAAGCTGATGCGCGAAGGATGTTGTCCAATTTCGGGGGGAAACGAAAGTGGTACTCCCTAGGGGAATCGAACCCCTCTTTCCAGGTTGAAAACCTGGCGTCCTAACCGATAGACGAAGGGAGCACCGGGATCGTGAGGGGCTATTTAGGCAAGGTGCGCCGCGCTGGCAAGCAGAAAGTTGCAGGAGGGGCCGGAAAAAGCCAAGCAATTCGGCAAACCTGCCGGTGTTACCCCGAGGCTTACGCCAAGGCCGCATCTTCAAGCCGCAGTTGAGCCGACCGACGCCCCTGCCAGCTGTTTATTTCCACCCGTCCGGCAAGGTGAAAGTGGCGTCCGGCATGGGCCTCCAGCGTCGGCCCCAAGTCGGAATTGAACGCGCCGAAGGCGATGGCGTCCAGTTTGACAGGGCCGCCATCGCCAAAGCTGATTTTCAGATGGCCGTCGCCCACGGGCTTGGTGAACAAGATGCGTTGGTCGGGGAAGACGAATCGCGGCCCTGCGGCTCCCGCGCCGAAGGGCCCGGCCTGCTCGATCAGCTCGATCAGTTCCACCGTCGCGGCGGCGGGCATCATCACCGCGTCAAGGCGGAGATCGGACGGCCCCAGCAGGCCCGCGCCCTGCTTTTCCATCATCTCGGTCAGTCGCGCCATGGCGGGTTCCAACTGGTCGCGGGCGACGGTCAGACCGGCGGCCATCTTGTGTCCGCCGCCTTTGATTAACAGCCCCTCGGCGGCCAGTTTCTGGATTTGCGCCCCGAGGTCGATGCCGGAGACGGAGCGGGCGGAGCCTTTGCCTTCGTCGCCCTCCAGCCCGATCACCACGGCGGGGCGGTTGCTGGCCTCTTTCAAGCGCGCCGCGACGATACCGACCACGCCCGGATGCCAGCCTTCGCCTGCGGCCCAGACCAGCGGCGCGTCCAGCCCTCGGTCTTCGGCTTGCGCCAGTGCGGCTTCGCGTACGGCGGTTTCGATCTCGCGGCGCTCGGTGTTGAGCGTGTCGAGCCGTTCCGCCAATGCCTGCGCTTCGTGCTCCTGATCCGTGGACAGCAGACGCGCGCCCAAATCCGCCGCGCCGATGCGTCCGCCCGCGTTGATCCGTGGTCCGAGCAGAAATCCAAGGTGGTAGGAGGTGGGTGCCGTGTCCATTCGCGCCACGTCGGACAGCACCCGCAGCCCGACCCGGCCTCGCGCGGCCATGACCTTGAGACCCTGACGCACCAAGGCGCGGTTCACGCCGACCAGCGGCGCGACGTCGGCCACCGTGGCCAGTGCGACCAGATCGAGCATTGCCATCAGGTCTGGCACCTCCCGCTCGCTGCGCATCGCGCGGTTCACGGCGACGAGCAGCAGGAACACCACGCCAGCGGCGCAGAGATGCGCGAGCGTGCCGTCCTCGTCCTGCCGGTTGGGGTTCACCACGGCCAACGCGGGGGGCAGGGTTTCGCCGCCCAAGTGATGGTCCAGCACGATGACGTCCGCCGCAGTTGCTGCCGCCAGCGCGTCATGGGACAGCGTCCCGCAATCGACGCAAAGGATCAGGTCGTGATCCGCCGCCAGCCCCGCCATGGCGGGGGCGTTCGGGCCGTAGCCCTCGTCGATCCGGTCGGGGATGTAGAGCGTCGCGGGCAGCCCCATATCGCGCAGCCAGCAGATCAGCAGCGCGGCAGAAGAGCCGCCGTCCACGTCATAATCTGCGAAAATGGCGATCTGTTCCCGCTTGCGCACCGCATCCGCCACGCGGGCAGCCGCCGCGTCCATGTCTTTCAGAACGGACGGGTTGGGGAGCAGATCACGCAGGGCAGGGGTCAGGTATTGCTCGGCCTTGTCCAACGGCACGCCAAGGCGCGCCAGCGTGGCACAAAGCGGGCGTGGCAGATCCGTTTGCTGGGCCATCGCCTCTGCCTGACGGTCCTGCTCAACCGACAGGCCGACCCAGCGGCGGCCTGTCAACGAGCGCTCTACGCCAAGAAAGGCATCGGTCATTAGCTGACCGGATTGCGGTAAATCATGCGGCGGACCGAGCCGGTTTTGGACCGCATCAGGATCGTCTCGGTCGTCAGGTAGCCGACTTCACGGCGGATGCCCTTCAGGATCGAGCCATCGGTGACGCCTGTGGCGGCGAAGATCACGTCTTTCGTCACCATCTCGTCGCGGGTGTAGACCTTGTCCAGATCGGTGATGCCTGCCTTGGCGGCGCGTCCGCGCTCGTCGTCGTTGCGGAACACGAGGCGGCCATACATCTGCCCGCCCATGCATTTCAGCGCCGCCGCCGCCAGCACCCCTTCGGGCGCGCCGCCTTCGCCCATATACATGTCGATGCCAGTCGTCGCGGCCTCGGCGCAGTGCATGACGCCTGCGACGTCGCCGTCGGTGATCAGGCGGATTGCAGCACCCGTGGAGCGGATATCCGCGATGATCTGCTCATGACGCGGGCGCTCCAGCACGCAGACGGTGATGTCGTCCGCCTTGCAGCCCTTGGCCTTGGCCAGTGCAGCCACACGCTCTTTCACCGACATTTCCATGGTCACGGTGTCGGGCGCATAGCCCGGGCCGATCGCCAGCTTGTCCATATAGACGTCCGGCGCGTGCAGCATGGAGCCGCGCGGCCCCATGGCGATCACGGTCAGCGCGTTGGGCATGTCCTTGGCGGTCAGCGTGGTGCCTTCCAGCGGGTCCAGTGCGATATCCACGCCGGGGCCGTTGCCGGTGCCGACCTCCTCGCCGATGAAGAGCATCGGGGCCTCGTCCCGCTCGCCCTCACCAATGACCACGACGCCCGCGATGTCGAGCAGGTTGAGCTGCTGGCGCATGGCGTTCACGGCGGCCTGGTCGGCGGCCTTCTCGTCGCCGCGCCCGATCAGCTTGGCGGAGGCCAATGCGGCGGCCTCGGAGACGCGGGCGAGCCCGAGGGACAACATGCGGTCCTGAAACTGGTCGGTGGAGACGGTCATGGGGAAATCCTTAAATGGCAGTTGCATCCCGTTTAGCGGGGGCGGGTTCGGGGATCAAGGATGGCAGGCGGTGCCTCAGACCTCTTCGATGCGCAGGGCGACGGGGTCGGAGGCCAGCACGCCGGTTTTCGGCAGCTTCGCCAGCGCCGCATCCAGCGCGTCGCGCGAGGTGGTGTGGGTCACGATGAGCACCGGCGCTTTGTCGTCGAGATGGTCGTACTGGCGCATCCGGTGGATCGACACGCCAGCGTCACCGAGGCAAGTCGCGATCTTCGCCAGTGCACCCGGTTTGTCATGCAGCGTCATGCGCAGGTAGTACGGCGCAGGCGTGCCGGAATTGGCGGATGGCGCGGTTTTCAGCGTGTCGGCGGGCTGGCCGAAGGTTGGCAGCCGCAATCCGCGTGCAATGTCTATGATGTCGGACAGCACGGCGCTTGCGGTGGGGCCTTCGCCAGCCCCCGCGCCGCGCAGCACGATCTGGCCCACATGGTCGCCTTCGAGCACGACCATGTTGGTACCGCCTTCAAGTTGCCCAAGGGGCGAGGTAGACGGCACAAGACAGGGCGTCATGGATTGCACAAGCCCGCGTCCTGTCATCTGGGCTGTGCCCAGCAGCTTGATCTTGTAGCCCATATCGGCGGCTTGGTGGATGTCCTCGATGCTGACGCAGCCGATGCCTTCGAGCTGCACGCCGTCGAACTTGACCTGCGTGCCGAACGAGATCGACGCCAGCAATGCCAGCTTGTGCGCGGCGTCAATGCCTCCCACGTCCAGTTCCGGGTCGGCTTCCAAATAGCCCAGCCCGTCGGCCTCGTCGAAGGCCTCCTGATAGGTGAGATTGGCGTTTTCCATGCGGGTCAGGATGTAGTTGCACGAGCCGTTCATTACGCCCATGACGCGGGTGATGTCGTTGCCGGCCAGCCCCTCGGTCAGCGCCTTGATGACGGGGATGCCGCCTGCGACCGCCGCCTCAAAGCGCAGAACGCGGCCCTTGCCTTCGGCCAGCAGCGCCAGTTCCTGGCCGTGCTCCGCCAGCATGGCCTTGTTGGCGGTCACCACATCCTTGCCCGCCTTCAACGCGGCCTCGGTCGCGTCCTTGGCTGGGCCGTCGGCGCCGCCCATGAGTTCCACGAACACGTCCACGTCGTCGCGCGTCGCCAGTTTTACCGGATCGTCTTCCCATGCGTAGTCGTCCAGCGGCACGCCGCGATCCTTTTGCGAGCGGGCGGACACGGCGGAGATCACGATCTTGCGGCCTGTCCGCGCCTCCAGCAGGGCTGCCTTCTGGCGGATAATGCGCACGACGCCCACGCCCACGGTGCCCAGTCCTGCGATGCCAAGGCGAAGGGGGTCAGACATGGGGAATCTCCGTCAAAATAAGGTGTTGGCCGCTCGTTAGCGCGTATCGTGTGGGGGTGCAATGCAAGCAGGGCTCAGGCCGGGCGATCCTTCACCGCGTTGATCAGCCTCAGCCGGGTCGCGCCGTCGATGATGCTGCGGCCTTGCAATGCCCGTGCGCGGGCTTTCAGCCGCGCCACACGGGCGGCGAGACGTTTGGTTTCTACCTCAATTGTGCTGTCTGTTTGCGAGCGTGCGATCAGGTCCGGCAAAGGCACCAGCGCGGGGTAGTCCGCCGCGCGGGCTTCCGGGCTGATGGTTGCATCAACTGACGGCAGGTTGTCGGTGCAGGCGGACAGCAACGCAAGAAGTAGAAAGACTGAGGTGCAGCGCATAGGCTCCGGTCCGGTGTGAGGTCTGGGGCGCACAATAGGCGGCGGCGGCAGGGGCGTCCAGCGCGACATATAGGGTTGATTTGAACGCCCGTTTAGTTAGCATCACCTGTATGGCACGCAAAACAGGTTCACATTCGGACATCACCGGTCCCCGCGTTCGTGCGGCGGCGCTGAAGCTGTTCGCAGCCCACGGCTTTGCCGCCGTCTCAATGCGCCAGATCGCGGCGGAGGTCGGTGTTCAGGCGGGCGCGCTCTACCTCTACACACCTGATAAACAGTCGCTTTTGTTCGATCTGTTGCGCGACCATATGCAGGAAGTTCTGGACGCGTGGGAGGCCGAGGAGAAACCTGAAGGCCCCGTCAAACAGCTTGAAACCTTCTCTCGTTTCCACATCCGTTTTCATCTGGAGCGGCCCGAGCAGGTGTTCATCTCCTACATGGAATTGCGCAATCTGGAGCCGGACAACTTCAAGGCGCTGGAAAACATGCGCCGCCAGTACGAGAACTCGCTGGAAGGCATTCTGAAACAGGGTCAGGACGAGGGCGTGTTCGATGTCGACGACACGAAATTGACGACACTGGCCCTGATCGCGATGCTTAACGGGGTGACAAGCTGGTACAAGCCCGACGGTCGCCTGTCGCTGGCGCGGGTCGAGGCGATTTATTCCGACATGGCCGGCAAGGCCGTCCGCATGCCCCGCTGGAAGGCACGCCAGCGCAAGGCGGAGGCGCAGCAGGCGGCGGAGTAGGCGTCAGGCATTGCCGCTTGGCGCGTCGCGGTCGGCATCCTTTTGCTTTGACAGTATAATTTTCTGCACCAGGCCAATGAATGCCTCGCGCTCGGGCGTCGTCAGTCCGGCGAGCATGTCGTCGTTCTCCTTCATGGCCTCACTCAGGGCGGGGTCGCGCAAGCTGCGGGCGCGGTCGGTCAGAAACACCCGCTGCGCCCGACCGTCGGACGGATGTTTCTTGCGCACGACCAACCCGTCCCGTTCCATCCGCGCCAAGGTGTTGGCCATCGTCGCCTGTTCGATATCCAGCCGGTCGACCAGTTCTTTTTGGGTCAGCCCGTCCGTCTCCCACAACTCCAGAAGGGCGGGAAAGGTGCCGGTTGTCAGGCCGATGGGCTTGATCCGTGTCGACAGCCCACGGGCGAACAGTCGGGCCAGATGATTGACCAGATAACCTGCGGATTCTTGCTTGGCGAATTTCATATCCTGCGCACCACTTGAATAGCCTGCTATGTTAATATACATACTATGCTATATTTAATTGAACAGCAGGAGCAATTCAATGACCAGGACCATTCACCCGATCGCTGGCGGTGTCGCTCTGCTCATGATCGTCACGTTCTGGCTGTCGACAGCGGTGGCGGAAGTTTTCGCCGACATAGACACGGTAGTGACCGTCAAGACCTTGATACCATGGGGCTTTGTCATCCTGATCCCGGCGCTTGCCACCGTTGGCGGGTCGGGGTTCAAGTTGGGCAAAAAGTACCGCGGCCCGCTGGTGGAGACCAAGAAAAAGCGTATGCCGTTCATCGCGGCGAACGGCATCCTGATCCTGATCCCCTCGGCGCTGTTCCTGTCGTTCAAGGCGCAGGCGGGCGCGTTCGATCAATGGTTCTACATCGTGCAGGGTCTGGAGTTGATCGCGGGTGCCGTGAATATATCACTGCTGGGCCTCAATATGCGGGATGGATTGCGGCTGAAAGGCAAGCTGCGCAAGGCAGTTGCGCCGGCGAACAGGCCCTGATGCGGCAAGCGCGACAAAGTAGCCCTCGCAACAGCAGCAATACCGCTTGGAGGAGATGTCCATGGGACCTACCATGAAGAAAAGCAATCCACATACGGATTTCTGCCTGAAAGGAGAGCAAGTCATGTTCACTAAAATTCTGGTTGCCGTCGACGGGTCCGATCATTCCAAAAACGCGGTACGCTACGCCAGCGATCTGGCGACGAAATATGACGCCGCCCTGCATGTCGTTCATGCCCCTCAGATCGAGGTCGAAAGCCTTTCGTTCGGCAGCAGCATGGTTGGCGCACTGCCCACCCCTGACGCGGTTAACGCTCAGGGCAAGGCGGTCGTAGACAAGGCAAAGGCCTGGGCTGAGGAGGCCGGGCACAAGCCGGATGCGGTCGAGATACTGATCGGCGACACCTCGCAGGCGATCCTCAAATACGTCAGCGACAAAGGCATTGATCTGGTTGTATCAGGAAGTCGCGGTCTTGGTGGTCTGCGCGGCCTGTTACAGGGGAGTGTTTCGCAGAAACTGACGTCGCACGCGGCGTGTCCTGTTCTGACTGTCCGTTGACGGAGCCAGTCTGACCGAAGCGGCTATGCAGTCAAAAAAGCCCCCGTGAATTCGGGGGCTTTCGTTTTTTTGATGGCCCTCAAAGCTCCGGATAAATCGGGAACTTGCCGCATAATTCCAGCGCCTTGGCCTTCACCGCATCTTCCACCGCTGCGTTGCCGTCTTCGCCATTGGCGGCCAGACCGTCCACGACTTCCACGATCATATCCGCGATTTGGCGGAACTCGGCCTCCATGAACCCGCGCGTGGTGCCTGCGGGTGAGCCAAGCCGGATGCCCGAGGTGATCGTCGGTTTCTCGTCATCGAACGGAATGCCGTTCTTGTTGCAGGTGATGTAGGCGCGGCCCAGGGCTTTCTCGGTGGTGTTGCCCTTGACCCCTTTGGGGCGCAGGTCGACCAGCAGCACATGGGTATCCGTGCCGCCGGTGACGATGTCCAAGCCCCCCTTGATCAGCTGGTCGGCCATCGCCTGCGCGTTGGCGATCACCTGCTTCTGGTATTCTTTGAACTCTGGGCGCAGCGCCTCGCCGAAGGCCACGGCCTTGCCTGCGATCACATGCATCAGCGGCCCGCCCTGGATGCCGGGGAAAATGGCGGAGTTGAACTTCTTCGCCAGCGCCTCGTCATTGGTCAGGATCATGCCGCCACGCGGCCCGCGCAGGGTCTTGTGCGTCGTGGTCGTCGCCACATGCGCATGCGGGAAGGGCGACGGGTGCTGCCCGCCTGCCACGAGACCCGCGAAATGCGCCATGTCCACCAGCAGGAACGCGCCCACTTTATCGGCAATCTCACGCATCCTGACAAAGTCGATCTGGCGCGGAATGGCGGAGCCGCCGGCGATAATCATCTGTGGCTTGTGCTCCAGCGCCAGCGTCTCGACCTGTTCGTAGTCCAGCAGCAGCGTGTCCGGCTTCACGCCGTATTGTACCGCGTTGAACCACTTACCGGACTGGTTCGGTGCGGCCCCGTGGGTCAGGTGGCCGCCTGCGTCCAGCGACATGCCCAGAATGGTGTCGCCCGGTTTGAGCAGCGCCTGAAACACGCCTTGGTTTGCTTGCGAGCCGGAGTTCGGTTGCACATTGGCGAAGTCGCAGCCAAACAGCTCCTTCGCGCGGTCGATCGCCAGATTTTCCGCGATATCAACATATTGGCACCCGCCATAATAGCGCCGCCCCGGATAGCCTTCGGCGTATTTGTTGGTCAGCACGGAGCCTTGCGCCTCCATCACGGCGCGGCTCACGATGTTTTCGGACGCGATCAGTTCGATCTCGTCGCGCTGGCGGCCCAGCTCCTTTGTGATGGCGCCAAACAATTCGGCGTCGCGGGTCTCAAGGCGTTCGGTGAAAAATCCGTCGTCGCGGTGTGTGGCGTTCATGGGGGGTCCTTCCCTAAGAGGCAGCGCAAGATTCTTGCGCCTTTTAAGGCCAATTCCGCGCAACCGGAAGCGGTCAAAGCGACACGGCACCATTCAGTTGCGCCGCCTTGTTGCCGATGATGGACTTGTGTTTCCGCCCCACCCACGCGAAGGTCTTGGAAAGACTTGGAAACCTGAGCCCTTATGCACGACGTCGACAAAATCGCTTTTCTCGCCTCGGAGACTGACGTCGCCCGCGAGGCCCGTGCGGCGCTGGTCGACAGCTACGGCGACGCCCCGCTGGACGAGGCGCAGGTGATCGTGGCGTTGGGCGGGGACGGCTTCATGCTGCAAACCCTGCATGGCACGCAGCATCTGGACACGCCGGTATACGGCATGAATTGCGGCACGGTCGGTTTCCTGATGAACGAGTATCACGAGCCGCATTTGCGCGATCGGCTGCGCGATGCGGTGGAGGAAGACATAAACCCCCTGCGCATGAAGGCCATTCGCGAGGATGGCACCGTCCACGAAGCGCTCGCCATAAACGAGGTCGCACTCCTGCGGGCGGGGTCGCAGGCCGCCAAGCTGCGCATCTTTGTCGATGGTCGCGAGCGGTTGGAAGAGCTTGTTTGTGACGGGGCGTTGGTGTCCACACCTGCGGGTTCCACCGCGTATAACTACTCCGCCCACGGGCCGATCCTGCCCATCGGGTCGGAGGTTTTGGCCCTCACCGCCATGTCTGCTTTCCGCCCCCGCCGCTGGCGCGGCGCACTGTTACCAAAGGCCGCCAAGGTCCGATTCGAGGTGCTGCAACCACGCAAGCGTCCTGTGATGGCGGACGCCGACGGCCGCACCGCCGGAAGTGTCGTGTCGGTCGAAATCACGTCCGAGCCGAACGTCACCCACCGCATCCTGTTCGATCCCGGTCACGGGCTGGAGGAACGCCTGATCCGCGAGCAATTCGCCTGATCTACGGAACCTCGCGCCTTCCAGACCGTTAACTTCCTGACAGCAACCCGAACAGGAGGTTTCCACGTGACACAGAACAAGACATCCGACCCCGCCCTTATGAACGATGCGCAGCGCTACGAGTTGCGTGAACTTGCGATCTTGCACGAGATGCCTTTCAGCGACGACCTGACCATGGCTGAGGCCGAAGCGCGTCTGAAGGAGCTGCGCAAACGCGACCTTCCCACCCAGGACACGGACAATACGCCGATCCGTTAAGCGGACCGGCACCATCCTCCCAACATCCGCTGGCGGCAAGCAACGCGATATGCGATGCTTGCTTTCAGTCGTTTTTCCAAGCGACATCGAAATACGATTGAAATATAGTTTAGCATTAAACTAGTTTGTTCTGGGAGGAACAGGATGGCCGAGGATCGCACGGAAGAAGACCGCCAGAAGAGCACCCGTCAGGCGGCTTTGGATTATCACCGTTTCCCGAAACCCGGCAAGCTGGAGATCCGCGCGACCAAGCCGCTGGCCAACGGACGCGATCTGTCCCGTGCCTATTCCCCCGGCGTAGCGGAAGCCTGTCTGGAGATCAAAGCCGAGCCGGACACCGCCCGCGACTACACCTCCCGCGGCAATCTTGTGGGCGTGGTGACCAACGGCACCGCTGTTCTGGGCCTTGGCAATATCGGCGCGCTGGCCTCCAAGCCGGTGATGGAGGGCAAGGCGGTCCTGTTCAAGAAATTCGCCAATATTGACTGTTTCGACATTGAACTGAACGAGAATGACCCGGAAAAACTGGCCGAAATTGTCTGTGCCCTTGGCCCGACTTTCGGCGCGATCAACCTTGAAGACATCAAGGCCCCCGATTGTTTTATCGTGGAGGAGATTTGCCGCGAACGGATGGACATTCCTGTATTCCACGACGACCAGCACGGCACCGCCATCGTTGTCGGGGCCGCTGCCACGAACGCGTTGCGCGTTGCCGAAAAGACGTTCGAGGACATCAAGATCGTCTCCACCGGTGGCGGCGCGGCGGGCATTGCATGTCTTAACATGCTGCTGAAATTGGGCGTGAAGCGCGAAAATGTCTGGCTTTGCGACATCGCGGGTCTGGTCTACGAGGGCCGCACCGAAGAAATGACCCCGCAGAAAGCCGCGTTCGCGCAGAAGTCCGACCTGCGCAGCCTTGATGACGTGATCGAAGGTGCGGACCTGTTCCTTGGGCTGTCAGGGCCCGGCGTCCTGACGCCTGACATGGTCGGTAAAATGGCCTCGCGCCCGATTATCTTCGCGCTGGCCAACCCGACGCCCGAAATCATGCCCGACGCGGCCCGCGAAGTTGCCCCCGATGCGATCATCGCCACGGGCCGCAGCGACTACCCCAATCAAGTGAACAACGTTCTGTGCTTCCCGTTCATCTTCCGCGGAGCGCTGGATGTGGGGGCCACCACGATCAATGACGAGATGAAAATCGGCTGCGTCGAAGGCATCGCCGCATTGGCCCGGGCCACCACCTCCGCCGAGGCGGCCGCCGCCTATCAGGGTGAGCAACTTACCTTCGGGCCGGACTACCTGATCCCCAAACCTTTCGATCCGCGCCTGATGGGCGTGGTCGCCACCGCGGTCGCCAAGGCGGCGATGGAAAGCGGTGTCGCCAAGCGGCCGCTGGAGGATCTGGAAAGCTACAAGGCGCATCTGGACGGCTCCGTGTTCAAATCCGCGATGATCATGCGCCCGGTCTTCGAGGCAGCCCGCACCGCGACCCGCAAAATCGTCTTCACCGAGGGCGAAAGCGAGCGCGTCCTGCGCGCCGCCAACGCGATGCTGGAGGACACCACGGACAAGCCGATTTTGATTGGTCGCCCCGACGTAATCGAACGCCGCGCCGAGCGGGCAGGTCTGTCGATCAAGCCGGGCCGCGATTTCGAGCTGGTCGACCCCAATGACGACCCCCGCTACCGTGATTACTGGCAAACCTATCACCACATCATGCAGCGCCGTGGTGTGACCCCTGATCTGGCCCGCGCGATCATGCGCACCAACACTACCGCCATCGGTGCGGTCATGGTTCATCGCGGCGAGGCCGACAGCCTGATCTGCGGCACGTTCGGTCAATTCCTGTGGCATCTGAACTACGTGTCGCAGGTATTGGGAAGCGAAGAGCTGCATCCCGTGGGCGCCCTGTCGTTGATGATCATGGAAGATGGCCCGCTTTTCGTGGCCGATACCCACGTGCATTCAGAACCCACGGCGGAGCAGATAGCAGAGACCGTTATCGCCGCCGCCCGCCATGTGCGCCGTTTTGGGTTGGCGCCGAAAATAGCGCTGTGTTCCAATTCGCAATTCGGCAATCTGGACAGCATCACGGGCCGGCGGGTGCGGGGGGCCTTGGACATTCTGGATGCGCAGCCGCGCGACTTTGCCTATGAGGGCGAAATGCACGCGGATGCCGCGCTCGACCCCGAATTGCGCGCGCGGCTATTGCCCAACAGCCGGTTTGACGGGGCCGCCAACGTGCTGGTTTTCGCTAATACCGATGCGGCATCCGGGGTGCGTAACATCCTGAAGATGAAGGCCGGCGGGCTTGAGGTCGGGCCGATCCTGATGGGGATGGGTAATAAAGCCCATATCGTGACGCCGTCCATCACGGCGCGCGGGCTGCTGAACATGTCGGCTATCGCAGGCACACCCGTGGCGCATTACGGGTAGGATGATCTAAATGTGCCTTCGGCCCACGATTGTTTTGTTTGGGGGCTCCGCCCCCAAGCCCCCGAGGTATTTTCGGAAAAAAGAAGTCTAGGAAAGCGTGACCAGCGCGTGGCGCTTTTTGCCAGCGGAGAGTTTGATCGGCTGGGCCAGTTGATCGGCGGTGAGGAACAGGCCCGCATCGGTCAGCGGCTCGTCGTTCAGCTTCGCGCCGTTTTCCGCGATCAGGCGTTTCGCCTCCTTGCCGGAGCCCGCAAGGCCCGAGCGCACGATCAGTTGCACGATGGAGATGCCGTCGCCGAGCTCCTCCGCGCTGAGTGCCAGTGTAGGCAGGTCTTCGCCGGTGCCGCCTTTCTCGAAAACTTCATGCGCCGTGGCTTGTGCCGTTCGCGCCGCATCTTCGCCATGCAGCAGCGCTGTGACCTCATTGGCGAGGATGATCTTGGCCTCGTTGATCTCCTGACCTTCCAGCGCGCCCAGACGATCGCATTCGTCCACGGGCAGCTCGGTGAAGATCTTCAGGAACTTGGCCGTGTCGGCATCCGTCGTGTTACGCCAGAATTGCCAGAACTCGTAGGGTGACAGCATGTCGCCGTTCAGCCAGATGGCGCCGCCTTGCGACTTTCCCATCTTGCGCCCGTCGGATGTGGTCAGAAGCGGCGTGGTCAGGCCGTAGATCTCGTGATCCAGTACCCGCCGCGTCAGGTCGATGCCGTTGACGATATTGCCCCATTGGTCGGAGCCGCCCATCTGCAACAGGCAGCCGTAGCGGCGGTTCAACTCAAGAAAATCATAGGCTTGCAGGATCATGTAGTTGAATTCGAGGAAGCTGAGGCTCTGCTCGCGGTCCAGCCGCGACTTGACGCTCTCGAAACTCAGCATCCGGTTGACCGAGAAATGCCGCCCGATATCGCGAAGGAATTCGAGGTAGTTCAGCCCGTCCAGCCATTCGGCATTGTTGAGCATAAGCGCATCGGTTTCGCCTTCGCCATAGGTCAGGTATTTGGCGAAAACCTGCTGCATTCCGTCGATATTGGCGGCGATGGCCGCCTCGTCCAGAAGCGGCCGCTCGTCGGCGCGGAAGCTGGGATCGCCGACCTTTGTGGTGCCGCCGCCCATCAGGGTAATCGGCTTGCCGCCGGTTTTCTGGAACCAGCGCAGCACCATGATGTTCATCAGGTGACCCACATGCAGCGACTTCGCCGTCGCATCATAGCCGATATAGGCGGGCACCACGCCTGCGACCAATGCATCGTCCAGCCCTTGATAGTCGGTGCAATCGGCTAGAAAGCCACGCTCGATCATCACGGTCAGAAATTCGGATTTGGCATGGTAGGTCATTGGGGTATCGTCCCTGCGAAACTGTGTTTCGCGCCTTATAGGCGCGAGGGCCGCGGAGGGGAACCCATTGAAGATCACAGGACCTGTTTGGGCGCTTGGCGCGATGTCGGGAACCTCGCTTGACGGGGTGGACGCAGCCCTGCTGCGCACCGATGGCCATACCATCACCGCGTTCGGTGAAAGCGCTTATCGCGCCTACACGGCGCAGGAGCGGGCCAGCATCGCAGCCGCACTCGGGCAGTGGCCGGACGGGCCACAGGTCGCCGCCGCCGCCGAAACGGTCGAGACCGTTCACGCGACGCTTCTCAGCCGCATGATGACCGCCGATCCGGACCAGACACCCACACTTGTTGGCTTTCACGGCCAGACCCTGGCGCATGACCCCGCCAACCATCGCACGCATCAGACCGGCGACGGGGCGCTGCTGGCCGAGTTTCTGCAATGCCCTGTGGTCTGCGATTTTCGCAGCGCGGATATGCAGTTGGGCGGGCAGGGCGCACCGCTGGCGCCGTTTTTTCATTTTGCCTGTGCGAAATACCTCTCTTTTTCGCAGCCCGTGGTTTTCCTGAACCTCGGCGGCGTGGGCAACGTCACCTATGTAGACCCTAGCCATGACAAGCCCGCTGCAAAAGGGGCTGTTCTTGCCTTCGATACGGGGCCGGCCAATGCCCCGATCAATGACCTGATGCAGACCCGCCGGAGCAAACCTTACGACCGCGACGGGGCGCTTGCCGCGAAAGGCAAAGCAGACGTGCAAATCGTGGAGAAATTCCTAACCCAAACCTACTTCCATAAAATGCCGCCTAAATCGCTGGATCGGGACACGTTTGCGCAGCTGTCGGACGCGGTCGCGAACCTCTCCGACGCGGATGCAGCCGCCACGTTGAGCGAGTGCTGCGCCGCCTCCGTCGCCCGCGCGATGGAACATATGCCCAAACCACCTGCGCGTATCCTCGTGTGCGGGGGCGGGCGACGTAACCGCCATATCATGGCGCGGCTTCGCGCGCTGACTGGGCTTGAGGTTGACGATATCGACGATCACGGCCTCGACGGCGACATGCTGGAGGCGCAGGCCTTCGCCTACCTCGCCGTGCGGGTTGCTCGGGGTTTGCCGACCAGTTGCCCCGGCACCACCGGCGTCGCGGCGAATGTCGGCGGCGGGACGGTCAGCCACCCCTAGGGATGTCGAACTCCGGCGGGGCCAGCTCGAACCCGTCAAAGGTGAACCCGGGCGAGACCGTGCAGCCCACCAATGCCCAGCCATTCGGGGCAGAGGTGGCTTGCCACTGGTCCTTTGCCACGATGATCTGCGGGGATTGTCCGGCGCTGAAATTGGGGCCAAGCAGGTGATCCGTCGCCGGTCCTGCCGCGTCATCAGCCAGTGACACGACAAGCGGGGAGCCTATGTAGAAATGCCATATCTCCGCCGCGTCGACGCGGTGCCAGTGTGACCGCTCGCCGTGTTTCAGCAGGAAATAGATGCAGGTTCCGGACGGCCGCCCGTCCCCCTCGGCCACCCATGTCTGGCGATACCAGCCGCCTTCGGGGTGTGGCTTCAGTTTCAGCCGGTCGATCAGGTCATCGGGGTCCATGACCACACCCTACTGCGCCGCTCGCGGAACCCGCAAGACGCCTTTGGAGTTTGCTATGTGAACAATCCAAGGACACACAACATGGCAAACTATACCGAAGGCGACAGCGTTGAATGGGATTGGGGCGACGGCGCTGCGCAAGGCACGGTGCAGAAAACCTACACCCGCAAAATCACCCGCACGCTGCAAGGCACCGAGGTGACGCGCGACGGCTCCGACGACGACCCGGCGGTCTACATTGAACAAGACGACGGCACCGGCGTGCTCAAGCTCGCGTCCGAGATCAGGAAGGCCTGACGCGGATGGGCGCAAATCTGCTCTATTACGGCGACGACAACCCCGGCATTTCCCGCATCCGTTGGGGCACGGGGTTCAGCTACCGCGCACCCGACGGCACCACGATCGACGACCCGACCGAGCGCACGCGGTTGGAAGCCATGGCCATCCCGCCCGCCTATGAAAACGTCTGGATGTCGCCTCACACCAACGGCCATTTGCAAGCGACGGGACTCGATGCCCGCGACCGCAAGCAGTACCGCTACCACGACCTTTGGGCAGAGCAGCAGGCCCGCGCCAAGTTCGACGCATTGCCGGAGTTTGGGGAGAGCCTGCCCCGCCTGCGTCGCCGTATCCGCCGCGATCTGAAGGAAGAGGAAGGCACCCGTCGCTTCGCCCTCGCCGCCGCTGCCGCGATGATCGACCGAATGGCGATCCGAGTCGGCAATCCCGAATACGCCCGCGACAATGGCAGCTACGGGGTGCTGACCCTGCGCCGCAAGCACCTGAAATTGAAGGACGGGAAGATCAGCCTCGACTACCGTGCCAAGGGCGGCAAGCGGGTGCGCCGGTCACTGTCGGACCGCACGCTGGCCCGCGTGCTGCATGCCGCCGCCGATTTGCCGGGAGCGACGCTGCTGACTTGGATCGAGGATGGCGAGACCTTTACCCTCGGCTCCGGCGCGCTCAACGACTACCTGCGCGAGGCCTCGGGCCATGACGGATCCACCGCCAAGACGTTCCGCACATGGGCCGGCACGGTGTCGGCCTTCGAGGTGGCGGAGCAGGGCGGCGCCACGATCAAGTCCATGTCCGAGGCCGCCGCCGAGCGGTTGAAGAATACGCCCGCTATCGCGCGAAGCAGCTATATCCATCCCGATGTGATCGCCTTGGCGGGAACCGATCCGAACCTGCCCGACGCCCCCGATATCCGCGAGCTTCGCGCCGCCGAGGCGCGGCTGCTGGCATTCCTAGGGCGCTGAAATGACGAACACGTCTTTGTCCTGCCCGCGCCCGTTATGCTTGAGAACAACAAAATCCAGATCGCCCCGCCCTTCAAGCGTCAGGTAAACGCGCCCGCCCCCTGACAGGATCTGGGCGTCGTTCAGGATCGAAAATCGCAAATCGTCATCGCCCGCCTTTAACGTGTAATAGCCGGTCCCGCGCCACTGCTCCGGCGTACCTTGCCCCGTGGGGCTGCCCATAATCGCACCGCGACGCCGGATGTACTCTTGCTGATCGAAATGGGTCAGGCTCACGCTGTATTTGCCATCTGCAAAGCGCCTCTGATCTTCCGCCGTGGGCGTCGCGGTGACGTAATACTGCGTATCCAGCCGCGCAAAATCCGCGCCTTTCCACTCGTGATATGCGGTATTCGTCACCACTTTCTTCCAAACGCCTTCATGCCTGAACACATGGGTGTCCAATTCGGCGGCATATTCGGCGCGGTCCTGACCGGCATCGCGCCACCGAAAACTGCGGTAGTGGGTGCTGGCGTCGATATAGGCTTTCAACTCGGCAGGCGGAATCGGCCCTTCGATGAGCTCATGGGGCACGGGGCCGCTGACATCGGTTGCGCTCACCTCGTAATACGCGTCCAGATCGACGAAATAGCCGTTCATCGGGAAGGCACGTGCGTTTTGTTTGATGGTCCCGAATACGCTGCCCGTCCTGTCGACGAGCACGGTATTCGTCATACCGCCACCGGCAAAGAGAATGAAATAGGTCACTTGCAGATCGGGCAGGTAGTAGTGCTCGAAATAGTCGCCGTAATCGCTCAGGTCGACGACCTTGATCGACCCTGTGCTGGCAAGCTGCGAGATATCGGGGAACTGTGCGGCGTCGAACCCCTCCGGCGCAGGCGTTTTGCGCGGGGCAGGCCCAAAGCTCGGCGCACCCGACATCAGCCAGGAGCCATAAGCCAGAACGATCACCGCGACCGTCACGATGACGCCTAGGATGATGGCAAATGTTTTCATGTCGGCCCTCGGGGCGGTCTGCGCGCGGACAGTGCCGCGCGCACCACCAATCCTAGCCTTTCAGGATCGAGCGACCGGCATATTGCGCCGTCTCGCCCAGCATTTCGTCGATGCGGATCAACTGGTTGTATTTCGCCAGACGGTCCGACCGCGACAGAGAGCCTGTCTTGATCTGCCCGCAGTTGGTTGCCACCGCCAGATCCGCAATCGTCGCGTCCTCGGTCTCGCCGGAGCGGTGCGACATCACATTCGTGAACCCGGCACGATGCGCCATTTCCACAGCTTTGAGCGTCTCGGTCAGCGTGCCGATCTGGTTCACCTTCACCAGCATCGAGTTGGCGGACCCCTTTTCGATCCCTTCGGCCAGACGCGCGGGGTTGGTCACGAACAGATCGTCGCCGACCAGTTGCACCTTGTCGCCCAGAACGGTGGTCAGGGAGGCCCAGCCGTCCCAGTCATCCTCGCTCATGCCGTCCTCGATCGAGATGATCGGGTAGTCATCCACCAGTGCCGCCAGATAGGACACGTTCTCGTCGGAGGTCAGGACCTTGCCTTCGCCCTTCATGTCGTATTTGCCATCGCGGTAGTATTCCGTCGCGGCGCAGTCCAGCGCCAGATAGATATCCTCGCCCGGCTTGTAGCCCGCCTTTTCGACGGCCTTCAGGATGAAATCCAACGCCTCGCGCGATGACGAAATCGCAGGCGCGAAGCCGCCTTCGTCACCGATGCCCGTCGAGTATCCGCCCGCCGACAGTTCTTTCTTCAGCGTGTGGAACACCTCGGATCCCATGCGCACCGCTTCGCGGATGTTCTC
This sequence comes from Litoreibacter arenae DSM 19593, assembly GCF_000442275.2. Lineage (GTDB taxonomy): Bacteria > Pseudomonadota > Alphaproteobacteria > Rhodobacterales > Rhodobacteraceae > Litoreibacter > Litoreibacter arenae. Next base: position 93,454 of record NZ_KE557312.1, read on the forward strand.
CGCCGAGACCGGCATGATCATGAACTCCTGAATGTCGATCGGGTTGTCCGCATGTTCGCCGCCATTGATGATGTTCATCATCGGCACAGGCAGCACGCGGGCCGACGTCCCGCCGATATAGCGAAACAGCGGCTGCGAGGTGAAATCCGCCGCGGCCTTCGCCACAGCCATGGAGACACCCAAAATCGCATTCGCCCCAAGACGGCCCTTGTTGTCGGTGCCGTCCAGCTCGATCATCATTTCGTCGACGCCGACCTGATCCAGCGCGTCTTCGCCCAGCAGGTTTTCCGCCAGTTCGCCATTCACCGCCGCCACCGCGTCCAGCACGCCCTTGCCCATGTAGCGCGCCTTGTCACCGTCACGTTTCTCCACGGCCTCGTAGGCACCGGTCGACGCCCCCGAAGGCACCGCCGCCCGGCCCATGGTGCCGTCTTCCAGCATGACGTCCACCTCCACCGTCGGGTTGCCCCGGCTGTCGAGGATTTCGCGGGCGTGAATGTCGATGATTGTGCTCATAGCAGGGGAGTCCTTAAGGTCAGGTTGCCGTTGGGACAGGGTATAGGCCTGCGGCCGCCTTGGGGCAAGAAGTGAGCGCTGCGCTATTCCCGTGTCAAAAGCGTACAAATCTTACAAAACTGCGTATATCGCGTGCTTGACGTACGTTATCGGCGGCGAATGTCAGCCTTCCTTGACCCCGTATAGCTCCAGCCGATGACCTTTCAGCTTGTACCCGAGCCGCTTCGCGATCCGCTTCTGTAGCTCTTCGATTTCAGGGTCCACAAACTCGATCACTTCGCCGGTTTGCATGTCGATCAGGTGGTCGTGATGGTCCCGCTCCGCATCCTCATACCGCGCGCGCCCGTCGCCAAACTCCAGCCGTTCCAGCAATCCGGCTTCCTCGAACAGCTTCACAGTGCGGTAGACCGTTGCAATTGAAATCCCCGCATCCAGCGCAGACGCCCTAGCGTGCAGTTCTTCCACGTCGGGGTGGTCGTCGGCGTCCTCCAACACCTTGGCGATCACGCGGCGTTGCCCCGTCATGCGCAGCCCTCGCTCCGCAGAGCGGCTGATGATAGATTTTCCCATGCGGCGCATTCTCCTCGTCGTTCCAAGGTATTTTAGGCACGCCTCGGCAAAGCCTCCACCCCAAATAGCGACCAAGCCTTGACTTATGCCGCCGCAAGGCGCATCTGCCCTTCAAGCCTGCGCACTTATGGTGCCGCGTGAGCTTTGCGTTCGACGCAAGGCACTGCACCGCCGCAGCACACACGTTCCCGATATTCACGCGAATGGGTCCGGTGGAGGAAACGCCTCCACGACCATTTTAACGCGACCTCAACGCCGTTTCAGGTGTGGGGCCCACATGTCACGAGAGGACATGACTTGAACAAATTTGAATCTTTGGGGATCTCCCCGAAAATTGCCGAGAAACTTACAGAAAACGGCATTACAGACCCGACCCCCATCCAAGAAGAAGCGATCCCGATCATCCTGACCGGCCGCGACGTCATGGGTCTGGCGCAGACCGGCACCGGAAAAACCGCAGCGTTCGGGCTGCCGATGATCCACAACCTGATCAAAATTGGCACCAAGCCTGCACCGCGCACCGTGCGCGGTCTGATCCTTGCGCCGACCCGCGAGTTGGCAAAACAGATTTGCGACAACCTGAAAATGTTTCAGGGTGGAGGCCACCTGAAGATCAACATGGTGGTCGGCGGTGTGTCGATTAACCCGCAAAAGAAGGCGCTTGAGCGCGGCACAGATATTCTGGTCGCGACGCCAGGTCGCCTGATTGATCTGCTGCAGCAAAAGGCCGTGGTGCTGGGGGATGCGAAGTATCTCGTGCTCGACGAGGCTGACCAAATGCTCGACATGGGCTTCATCCATGCCCTGCGCCAGATTGCACCGCTGCTTCCCAAAGAGCGCCAGACGCTGTGTTTCTCGGCCACCATGCCGAAGCTGATGGAAGAACTGGCCGCGACCTATCTCGACCACCCGCGCCGCGTGCAAGTCGCCGCGCCGGGCAAGACTGCTGACAAGATAACCCAGTCGGTTCACTACATCGCCAAAGCCGCGAAGAACGACCTGCTGATCGAGTTGATGGATAAGCACCGTGACGACCTCGCATTGGTCTTCTGCCGCACCAAGCATGGCGCCGAAAAGCTGATGAAGCTGCTTGATAGCAAGGGCTTCGCCGCAGGCTCCATTCACGGCAACAAGTCGCAAAACCATCGTGATCGCTCGCTTGCGCAGTTCAAGTCCGGTCAGCTGCGCGTCTTGGTGGCCACCGACGTGGCGGCTCGGGGCATCGATATTCCGGGCGTGGGGTTCGTCTATAACTACGATCTGCCCAACGTGCCTGAAAGCTATGTCCACCGTATCGGCCGGACAGCCCGTGCGGGTCGCGAAGGGGAGGCGATAGCTTTCTGCGCGCCCGACGAGATGGGCGAGTTGAAGGACATCGAGAAGATGTTGAAGATCACCATTCCGGTAGCGGGGGGGCGGCGTTGGTCACCGTCCGAAGAAGAAAAGAAGCCGGCACGCGGTGGCGGCGGCAATCGTGGTGGTGGCCGTCCGAACGGCGGTGGCCGTCGTGGTCAAGGCAAACCGAAAGCGGCAGGGGGCGAGGCCCCATCGGGTGGTGCACCGAAGCGCAAGCGCAACCGGCGTCGTCGGGGTCAAGGCCCGGCATCTGCCGCAGCTTAAGGACACGATTAGCGTCAAAAAAGGTCCCTCGGTTGAGGGGCCTTTTGCTTTAGAATGGGATTTCGTCGTCAATGTCGCTTGACGGGCGGGACTGCCCGCCACCGCTGGAGCCACCGCCATATCCACCACCAGACTGGCCGCCGTCATAGCCACCGCCCATTGGGTCATTGCCGTAGTTGCCACCGCCACCACCGCTGCCGCTTGGGCCGTCAAGCATAGTCAGGTTGCCGCCATAGCCCTGCAACACCACTTCCGTGGAATAGCGGTCGGCGCCGGACTGGTCTTGCCATTTGCGGGTCTGCAACTGGCCTTCGATGTACACCTTGGAGCCTTTTTTCAAGTATTGCTCGGCAACACGGACCAGCCCTTCCTGAAAAATCGCGACCGAGTGCCATTCGGTCTTCTCGCGGCGCTCGCCGGTGTTTTTGTCCTTCCAGGTCTCGGACGTGGCGATGCGCAGGTTGCACACCTTGCCCCCGTTCTGGAACGTGCGCACTTCGGGGTCACGCCCGAGATTGCCGATGAGAATGACTTTGTTGACTGAACCGGCCATGTGCGTGGTCTCCCGAATCTTGCTTTGGTGCTCTTTTATGTTCGGTATTTGGTTAATGGCAGACTTACAACCTTGCAGTGGCGCGGGCGCAAATCGGCGCAGGGGGTAGCGAAACCTTTCAAACTGGCTATATTGCCCGCAGTTCGAGACAAAGAGTGGGACAGTGTTCATGCGTAAGCTATTGGTAGCATTGATGGCATTTGCGTTTATCCAGCCATCATTTTCGCAACCGGTCGCCGCAGAAGGGTTGGTCTCTTCCGGATCGACCAGCAACCGTGCCAAGATTTTCAGCTCGCAAGCCCGACTACTCGACGGACGCTTGTCGTCGCAATACAAAGCCTCCACCAAGCTCCAGCCGGGCAGCAAACGCGCGTCTTTTGGTGTTTCAACAGCGATTCCGCGTTACTCCGGCTCGTATAAGGGCGTCTATCTTGAGGATGCGAAATCAGCAGCCCGCAAGCATGGCATCCCGACCGATCTGTTCCTGCGCCTTGTGCAACAGGAAAGCGGCTGGAAACCTCACGCGGTCTCTCACAAGGGGGCGATCGGACTGGCGCAGTTGATGCCTGGCACCGCCAGCAAGTTGCGGGTGAACCCGCGCGATCCGCGACAGAACCTTGAAGGCGGCGCAAGGTATCTCAAGCAGATGTACCGCAAGTTCGGCTCGTGGCGGCTGGCGCTGGCGGCGTATAATGCAGGCCCCGGCGCGGTCGAGAAGCATGGTGGCGTGCCGCCTTATCGCGAGACCCGCAACTATGTCCGCGTAATTCTGGGAAGCTGAGACAGATCAGGCAAGCGCGTCCTGTAAGACGTTGCGCACCGTGTCTGGATCGACCTCGGAGGTCACGAAGGCTTCGCCTATGCCGCGGGCCATGATGTAGTTCAATGTCCCTTGCTGGACCTTCTTGTCCTGCCCCATCAACGCCATGAGGCCGTCCGCATCGGGCAGATCGCCGTCGATGTCGCGCAGGTCGGTTTTCATGCCCATGGCTTTCAGGTGCGCACGAACGCGGCTGGGGTCCTCTTGCGAGCACAGCCCGAGGCGGGACGACACTTCGAACGCCAGTGCGCAGCCGATAGCGACGCCTTCACCGTGGAGAAGCCGGTCGGAATATCCCGTCGCTGCCTCCAAAGCATGACCGAAAGTATGTCCGAGGTTGAGCAACGCACGGTCGCCTTGCTCGGTCTCGTCGCGGGCGACGATGTCGGCCTTCATCTGGCAAGACCAGCGCACAGCCTCGATCCGTTTGGCGACGTCGCCTTCGTCCAGATCAGGGGCGTTGACCTCCAGCCAGTCGAAGAAGGAGGCGTCGCCCAGCAGGCCGTATTTGACGACCTCGCCGTAGCCGGCAAGGAAGTCGCGCTTGGTCAGGGTGCCCAGCACGGCCACATCCGCCAGCACCAGCGAGGGTTGATGGAACGCGCCGATCAAGTTCTTGCCATGGGGCGAATTAATCGCCGTCTTGCCGCCGACAGAGCTGTCAACCTGCGCCAGAAGCGAGGTCGGGATTTGCACAAATCGAACACCGCGCCGCAGGATCGCGGCGGCAAAGCCCACCAAATCTCCAATTACGCCACCTCCGAAAGCCACGACGATATCGCCTCGCTCGATCTTCTTGGCCAGCAGCCATTCGACCGTTTCGCTGAGGTAACGCCAGCATTTTGTGGCCTCGCCTGCGGGCAGGGTCAGGTGGTCCATTTCTACTCCCGCAGCCGCCAAGCCGTCACGCAAGGTGTCGAGGTGGAGTTCGGCAACGGTTTCGTCGGTCACGACGGCCACGCGCGGTCGGCTGAGCAGCGGGGAGATGCGTGCGCCTGCCGCGCCAAGAAGCCCGTGCCCGATTTCGATATCGTAGCTGCGGTCGCCCAAGGCAACTTGGACGGTTTCATGCGGGTAGGTCATGGTGTCTTCTCTTTAAGTAGCTGGGCGTCGTGCAGGGTGGCGATGACCTTATCGGCCATATCGTCGATGGAATACTCCGGTCGCGCCTCGACGCTGAGTTGCGCTTTGGCGTAGATCGGGGTTCGGGCGTTATAAATTTCGGTCAGGGTTGCACGGGGGTTGTCAGTACGCAAAAGGGGACGCGTGGTCTTGTGGCGCACTCGCGACCACAGCAGCGGCAGGTCGGCTTTCAGCAAAAGCGATACCGCCTTGTCATGGATCATCGCGCGGTTGGTCTCACTCAGGAACGCGCCGCCGCCGGTCGACAGGACGGCGGGTTCTCCGTCCAGCAAACGGGCGATCACTTCAGTTTCTCGAGCGCGAAAAAATTCCTCTCCGTCGCGTTCGAAAATTTCGGCGATGGAGCGATCGGCCGCTCGCACCAGCTCTTCGTCGCTGTCGAGAAACCCCACCCCAAGTTTGCGCGCCACCGCCCCGCCAATCGCGGTTTTTCCGGCCCCCATCATGCCGACAAGGACCAAGGGGCGGGTCAGGGTCATTGCTTTGGGTGGCATTCTCTCGCTCAATTTACTAATTTCTCGCTTGAATGGCGTGAACTTGCCGGGAAAGCCATATATGAATCACCTACAGGCGCAAAGGGCGACATCATGATCGCTCCGGACATAAAGGCAGATGCAGAGTGATACGGCTTTTAAAAGCTTTGGTTTTCCTCATCGTTGTGGGAATCGTGGCCATCATCGGCTATGCCTATCTTGGCGACCTGACACCAAACCGGGTCGAGGTGAATCAACCGGTTACTTTGGATGCGAACTAGAGACTTAGCCTTAACCATTGCCATCCTGAGTTCTGTTGCGTTGTCTCCGGCCTACGCGGACGAGCCGCTTTCCGCCATCGGCTGGCTTTCGGATGTCGTGGAAACCCCGAAAATTGTAGCACCCCCGACTTTGCCACAGGCGAAGTCGGTGGATGACGTCGCGCGGTCCGCCACCCCGGCATCCGTGGTCACCAGCACGTTAGGTTCGCCGAGCCGCGACGCTGTGGGACTGGTTCCCAGTTCGGTAAATGGTATTCCGGCGCAGTTCTGGGGAACGACGAGTTCGCTGACACTCGCTTCGGCGATGGGCGATTTGCGCCCCGACCTGCCGCCGCCACTCGCGGAGTTGATGCGGCGTTTGCTGCTGGCCGAACTGGCCCCGCCTATCGACAGCAACGAGGAAGACGTTTTGTTCCGCGCGCGGGTGGACGAGTTGTTGGCTTTGGGGGCGCTGGAGCAGGCCAAAGCCTTGCTCGATCGTGCCGACCCGGGCACCGCCCCTTTGTTTCAGCGCTGGTTCGACGTCAGCCTTTTGACCGGTGAAGAAGACTTGGCCTGCGCGCGTATGCTCCGCCAGCCCGACCTGTCGCCGACTTATCCCGCGCGTATCTTTTGCATGGCAAGGGCCGGGGACTGGGATGGCGCGGCTTTGACGCTGAACAGCGCCGAGGCACTGAACGTCATGACGCCTGCCGAGGACGCCTTGATGGCGCGCTTCCTCGATCCCGAATTGTTCGAGGGGGAGGCTCCGTTGCCGGTGCCCACCCGTGTCACGCCGCTGGGCTTCCGTATGCACGAGGCGATTGGCGAGCCGCTGTCGATCTCCACCCTGCCCAATGCGTTTGCCTTCGCGGCCCTGTCCGAGAACGGCGGCTGGAAGCCGCGCATCACCGCTGCGGAGCGTTTGGCCCGCACAGGTGCCATCGCATCGTCGCGGTTGCTGGCGATCTATACCGAGCGTCAGCCCGCCGCGTCCGGCGGTGTCTGGGACCGCGCCCGCGCCGTTCAGGACTTCGAGACGGCTCTGAAAGCAGGCAACATTGACAAGGTGTCGTCTACTTTACCCGAGGCCGTCCGCGCGATGCGCCGCGCAGGGCTGGAGCCGGCGCTTGCCAATATGTTTGGCGAGGCGTTGTTGGATTTGGCACTGCCGGAGTCCGTGCGTGAAGACGCCTCGCGGCTGGCGCTTTTGTCGCCCGCCTACGAGGCCGCCGCAAATTCCGATGTGATCGCCGCGGATACACCCGTGCTGTGGCGCTCGGTGGCGCGGGGGGACGTGGCGGCGATTTCGGAGGTGGCGGCGACGGGCAACCTTGATGCGCTGGAAAGCGCTGTTGCCGCTGCCTTCACGACGCCCGGCCCGGCAGAAGACCTTGCCCCGCTGATCGAAAGCGGCAGTCTGGGCCTGGCAACGCTCAAAGCAGTGAAGCTGATGGAGGACGGCGCGGGCGCCGACCCCTTGGCACTGGAGAACGGCCTGCGCAGCTTGCGCTACCTCGGTTTTGCGGACATTGCGCGGCGCATGGCGTTATACACGCTGATCACGCGGCCCCGGAGTTGAGCCTGCCCGCCGATATGGCCCGCTGGGTCGAGACGTTTCTGGACGCGCAGGCTGCTGAACTCGACGCCTCGGAAAACACGTTGCTGGCTTATGGGCGCGATCTGATCGACTTCGCTGGCTGGCTGACTGATCGCGGGCGCAGCTTTGACTCCGCTGCGCGGTCTGATGTGGAGGACTATCTGATCCATTGCGACGAGCAGGGGCTGGCGGCATCGACCCGCGCGCGCCGTTTGTCGGCCATCAAGCAACTGTATCGGTTCGCCTATGAGGAAGGATGGCGCGAGGATAACCCGGCCATCCAGATCAAGGGGCCGGGGCGCAAGAAGTCGCTGCCGCAAACCCTAAGCGTCGAGGAAGTCGACCGCCTGCTGGGAGCTGCGCAGACATCGGCCCGCAGTCAGGAAGATCGCCTGCGCAACACCTGCCTGATGGAACTGCTCTACGCCACCGGCATGCGTGTCACCGAACTGGTGACCCTGCCGGTTGCCGCCGCGCGAGGTGATCCGCGCATGCTGCTGGTGCGCGGCAAGGGGGGGAAGGAACGCATGGTGCCGCTGGCGGCGTCGGCGCGGGATGCGGTTGCGGTTTGGATCGAGACCCGCGACGAGATGGACGCGAAGGCTCAGGCCAAGGGCAAGCCCGCGTCGAAATACCTGTTCCCGTCGCATGGCAGAACCGGGCATCTGACGCGGCACCGATTCTACGTGTTGATCAAGGAGCTTGCGGTTGCAGGCGGCGTGGACCCGTCCAAAGTGACGCCCCACACGCTTCGCCATGCCTTTGCGACGCATCTTCTGGCCAACGGCGCTGACTTGCGGGCGATCCAGACGTTGCTGGGCCATGCCGACATTTCGACCACCGAAATTTACACCCACGTTCTTGACGAACGCTTGAAGGAACTGGTGCTGGAGCATCATCCGCTGACGAAGGGCTGAGATGTTACCTCGCGGGGCCATGGACAGGTTGCAGCGATCGGTCACATAGCGGTTTCCCTTGAAGGTACGTGCGCGTGGCCCCATAACTCTCACTCAGTTTTATTTGACAGGACCAACCCCCCGAATGGACGACGCATCAACGATTTTTGACACTGCTTTCTGGATGACGTCAGGCGGCATTGTGGTGCTGCTGTTGCTGTCAGCGTTCTTCTCCGGCTCCGAGACCGCGCTGACCGCCGCCTCGCGCGGCAAGCTGCGCAGTCAGGCCGACAAAGGCTCCCCCGGCGCGGTGCGGGCGCTGAAAATCACCGAGGATAACGAGCGGCTCATCGGCTCTGTTCTGCTGGGAAATAACCTTGTGAACATCTTGGCCGCATCGCTGGCCACCGCTCTATTCACCAAGATTTTCGGCGAAAGCGGTGTGGCGTGGGCCACTTTGGTCATGACGCTGCTGGTGCTTATTTTCGCTGAGGTTCTGCCGAAAACCTACGCCATCACCAACTCAGAAACCGCGGCGGCGATGGTGTCCGGGCCGATTGCCATCGTGGTGCTGGTCTTTGCGCCGGTGGTCACCGCCGTGCGCGCGCTGGTGCGGGGTATGCTGAAGCTGTTCGGCGTGGAGACCGATCCTGACAGTCACATCCTGTCGGTCAACGAGGAAATCGCCGGAGCCTTGGCTCTGGGGCATGAGGAAGGGGTCGTGCACAAAGAGCAGCGTGACCGCCTGCTGGGCGCGCTGGATCTGAGCGAGCGGGACGTGGAGGAGATCATGCTCCACCGCTCGGAGATCGAGATGATCAACGCCGACGACGCACCGGAGGCCATCATCAGCCAGTGCCTGCGTAGCCCGCATACCCGCTTGCCCGTGTATCGCGACGAACCGGAAAATATCGTAGGCGTAATGCACGCCAAGGACCTGCTGCGGGCCGTTGACAAGACCCTGCGTGGCAAGGACCGTGCGTCGCGCGACTTGAGTGGCTTTGACATCATGGATGTGGTGCGTCGCCCCTATTTCGTGCCGGAAACCACGGCGCTCGATGACCAGATGCGGCAGTTCTTGCGGCTGCATACCCACTTCGCCTTGGTGGTGGATGAATACGGCGCGTTGCAGGGGTTGATCACGCTGGAAGACATTCTGGAAGAGATCGTGGGTGAGATCACCGACGAGTTTGACGTCGCCGAAATCCACGCGTTGAAGCCCGAAAGCGACGGCAGCTACGCCGTGGACGGGGCGATGACCATCCGGGACCTTAATCGCATGGCCGACTGGTCGCTGCCTGATGATGAGGCCAACACTGTCGCCGGTCTGGTGATCCATGAGGCCCAGTCTATTCCGACCGTGGGGCAGGTGTTCTCGTTCCATGGTTTCCGTTTCGAGGTGGTGGAGCGCCATCAGAACCGCCTGACCAAACTGAAAGTGAGACCGCTATGAGCCCGCGTAATATCATCATCGACACCGATCCGGGGCAGGACGACGCGGTGGCGATCCTGCTGGCGCTGGCCTCGCCGGAGGAACTGGAGGTGTTGGGCGTGACGGCGGTAGCAGGCAACGTGCCGCTGGCGCTGACGGAAAAAAACGCGCGGATCGTGTGCGAATTGGCCGGGCGGCCAGATGTGAAGGTCTTTGCAGGCTGCGATGCGCCTATGAACCGCAAGCTGGTGACGGCAGAGCATGTGCATGGCAAGACCGGCCTAGACGGGCCGGTGATGCCGGAGCCGACGATGCCCTTGCAACAGGGCCACGCGGTCGATTTCATTATCGAAACCCTGCGGGCAGAGCCTGCGGGGACGGTGACGCTCTGCCCGCTGGGGCCGCTGACCAACATCGCGACCGCGTTCGAGCGCGCACCCGATATCGTCGAGCGGGTGCAGGAAATCGTGCTGATGGGCGGGGCCTATTTCGAGGTCGGCAATATCACCCCCGCGGCGGAGTTCAACATCTACGTGGACCCCGAAGCGGCGAAGATCGTCTTTGCCTCCGGCGTGCCGATTGTGGTTATGCCGCTGGATGTGACGCACAAGGCGCTGACCAATCGCGTGCGGGTCGAAGCGTTTCGCGATCTTGGCAGCGAGGCCGGGCGCATGGTGGCGGAGTGGACCGACTTTTTCGAGCGGTTCGACAAGGAAAAATACGGCTCCGAAGGGGCACCTTTGCATGACCCTTGCGTGATTGCCTACCTTCTGAAGCCGGAGTTGTTTTCGGGGCGACATGTGAATGTCGAGGTCGAGACCGGCTCGGAGCTGACCCTTGGTATGACTGTCGCGGACTGGTGGGGCGTGACGGACCGTGCGCCCAACGCGACGTTTATGGATGATGTGGATGCGGACGGGTTCTTTGCGCTGCTGACCCAGAGGATTGGACGGCTTTGAACCCGACCCTCCGGGGGAGGTATTTTCGGAAAAAAGAAGTCGGGGCGTTTGAGAGTGGCGCGGCGGGTTAACCTTAATGGAAGGTAAAGAGATGGGATCGCCAGAGTTCGACAACTCCTATGCGCGGCTGCCGGAGCGGTTTTATACGAAGATGAACCCCACTCCGGTGGCGGCGCCCGCGTTGATCGCATTGAACGACGCATTGGCGGGGGACATGGGCTTGGATGCCGCGTGGCTGCGTAGCTCAGACGGGCTGGCGATGCTGGCGGGCAACAGGATGCCAGACGGGGCCGAGCCGTTGGCGCAGGCCTATGCGGGCCATCAGTTCGGCGGCTGGTCGCCTCAGCTTGGTGACGGGCGGGCCAATGTGCTGGGCGAGGTCGTGGGACCGGACGGAGCGCGGTGGGACATCCAGTTGAAAGGCTCCGGCCCGACGCCGTATTCGCGGATGGGCGATGGGCGCGCGGGCTTGGGGCCGGTGATGCGCGAATACATTTTTAGCGAGGCGATGCATGCGCTCAGTGTCCCGACGACGCGGGCGCTCGCGGCGGTATTGACCGGCGAGAAAGTCGCGCGGGAGGTAATGCAGCCCGGGGCGATCCTGACGCGGGTGGCGGGGTCGCATATCAGGGTCGGCACGTTTCAGTACTTTGCAGCGCGACAGGACCGCGAGGCGCTGGCGTTGCTGCTGGATCACGCGATAGGGCGGCACTACCCGCATTTGGAGCAGGGCGACGGGTTGGGTTTCTTGCAAGCCGTGACCGGGGCGCAAGCCAGCTTGGTGGCGGAGTGGATGGGGCTTGGTTTCATCCACGGCGTGATGAACACCGACAACACCCATGTGGGCGGGTTGACGATTGACTACGGCCCTTGCGCGTTCATGGACGCGTATCATCCGGCGACGGTGTTTTCCTCCATCGACCAAGGCGGGCGCTATGTCTATCAGGGCCAGCCTGAGGTGCTGGTGTGGAACCTGGCGCAACTGGCCTCATGTTTGTTGCCATTCATCGACGCGGATCACGACAAGGCCGTGACGGCGGCGCGGGAGGCCTTGGGAGCGTTCGGGGATCACTACACGAAATCCTGGAAACGGGTGTTCTTTGCCAAGATCGGTCGTGCCATGGGTGGCGACGATCAGGTGGTCCTGGTGCAGGATTTGCTGACGCGGATGGCGGATAATCAGGCTGATTTCACCCGCACCTTCCGCGCGATGGCGCGTGGTGAAGGTGCGCGGGACGAGTTTGTCGATCCGACAAGTTTTGACGCTTGGGAGGCCGAATGGGGCGGCGGGGACGAGAGCATCATGCGGGCGGCGAACCCTGCGGTGATCCCCCGCAACCACCGCGTGGAGGAGGCCATTCAAGCCGGAATGCAGGGCGACTACGCGCCGTTTCACCGGCTGAATGAGGCTTTGGTGCGGCCCTATGATGACCGCGAGGAGTTTGCAGACCTCGAAGCCGCGCCGACCGAGCAGCAATTGGTGCGTCAGACGTTTTGCGGCACCTGAGCCCGCGGAGACCGGTTGATCAAAACGATACCGACGGCCACCAGCGTCAGCGCACCGAGGATCGAGGCGCCGACATGCTCATCGAGCAAGAGCCACCCCAGCAGCACGGACAATACCGGCGAGAGGAACGAGAAGCTGGCCACGCCCGAGGCGGGGTAAAGCGACATCAGCCACAGCCAGAAGATGAAACCGAAAGTCACCACCACGACGATCTGGAACGCAAGTCCCACGTAGTGAATGGGCTGCGGATCGCGGATCAGCGGGCCAAACAGCGGCGCTACTGCAAGTAGAACGACACCGGAGATCAGCACCTGATAGAACAGTTGCACCTCGGGACGCACCGTCTTGAGCGGAGTCGCCTTGACCAGCAGCCCTGTGGCCGCCCATCCTATTGCGGCACCCAGAGCGCAAAGATCACCCAGCAGCGAGGCCTCGCCGCCGTCGCCGCGGTCGATGATGGCCCATGCCACGCCAATGAAGGCGAGCGAGAGACCGAGCGATTTGCGCGGCGTTAGTCGGTCTCCGGGAATAAAAATATGTGCGCCAAGCGCCATCCACAGTGGCATGGAATAGAAGATCACGGATGCGCGCGACACCGTGGTCAGGTCGAGCGCGATGAACAGCATGATAAACTCGGCTGAGAAGACCAGACCGATGATCAACGCCGAGGGGATGACGTTGCGCGGCAAGATTAGCCGCAAGCGGCGCCACTTCATCCACAGCAAGATGCACACCACCGCACCGGCGGACCGTGCGCCTGCGAAGAACACCGGCTGGAACGCCTCGTTGGTGACCTTGATGACCACTTGATTGAATGCCAACAGCAGGGCCAGTCCTACGAGCGATACCGCTCCGAACGCGTCGATGTGATCCTTGGTCGGCATAGTGGCCTCGGGTTTGCTGCGGTCGTTTGGGCTTGGCCTGTTGCTTCGCCCATGTCAATTGCCGCTGGCCTGAGCGTTGGAATAGGATAGGTTGCCGCAAACGTGCTCCGCCTAGAGGGTGCGAGACCGGACAGTGACGGAGCCTCCCATGGACCTATTGCAAATCGCGTCGCTTTTGCTGGTGCTGGCGGCGGTGTTCGGGACCGTGAATTATCTGGTGCTCAAGCTGCCCTCCGCAATTGGTATTCTTATTGTGGCCTTGTTCGCGTCGCTCGGCGTTATGGGGTTGGACCTGTTGGTTCCGCAGCTGGGGATGGCCGATCAGGTGCGCTCCACGGTGCAATCCATAGATTTCTCCGAGACGCTGCTGGAGGGTATGCTGGGCCTGCTTCTGTTCGCCGGTGCGCTGCATGTGAAGATTGCCGACCTGCGCGGCGAATGGCGCGTGGTGGCGTTGATGGCGACGCTGGGCGTCGGGCTGTCCACGGTGATTGCGGGGTTCGGCTTCTCGTGGTTGACGGGGATGCCGATCATGATTGCGCTGGTATTCGGCGCCTTGATTTCGCCCACTGATCCTGTGGCCGTTCTGGGCGTGCTGCGCGAGGCGAATCTGAAGAAAAGCATGGAGACGCAGATTGCCGGTGAAAGCCTTTTCAACGATGGCGTGGGCTATGTGGTGTTTCTGGTTCTGGCGGGGTTGGCGTTTCCGGCGCTTGACGCCCATGGCGAGGCGCATGGTGGCGGAGGTCTGGCCGCCGCTGCACAGCTGTTCTTGCAGGAAGCGTTGGGTGGCGCGGTGCTTGGGGTCGTTCTTGGCTGGCTGACGTTTCGCGTCATGCGTTTGATCGACGACTATTCGCTAGAGGTGCTTATCACCCTTGCGCTCGCTGTCGGTGGCTATGCGCTGGCGGTGCATTTGCATCTGTCCGGCCCGGTGATGGCGGTTTGTGCAGGCCTGCTTATTGGCGATGTGGGCGCGAAATACGGCATGTCGGAGACAACCCGCCGCTATGTAGACGGGTTCTGGAAACTGATCGACGAGATCCTGAATGCCGTGCTGTTCCTGCTGATCGGGGTCGAGGTTTTTGCAGTAGCCTTCTCGATGGACGGGTTGATCGTCGGTCTGTGTGCTATCGTGCTGTCGTTGTTCGCGCGGCTGATCGCCGTCTCCATCCCCGTCTTGTTGCTGCGCCCGTTTCGCGGCTTCGAGAAAGGGGTCATTCCGATCATGACCTGGGGTGGATTGAAAGGCGGCATCTCGGTCGCTTTGGCACTGTCCTTGCCCGAAGGCGAATGGAAGCCGGTGATCCTGTCCGCGACCTATATGGTAGTGATTTTTTCGATCATTGTTCAGGGCCTGACTGTGGCGCCACTGGCGACCCGTCTGGGGCGCGAGCCGGAACTGGTCTGACTTTCCCCCTAGACGTATCGGGTCGGCGTCCCCATTCTCTATAGGGAAAGGCCCCCGTCGCGGTGGTCTGCTGTCTGACAGGGAGAATACACATATGTCGCTGATGAACATGCTCACGAAGGTTGCCGTCGGTTTTGCCGTGGCCAAAGGGTTTCAGAAGGTCCAGCAGGCGGGCGGGATCGGTAAGGTCATGGACGGTCTGAAAAGCAAGGCAGGCAGTTCCGGCGGCTTGGGCGATATGCTGAGCGGAATGGCTGGTGGTGCCGGTGGTTCCGGCGGGCAGGGCGGCGGAATTGACGGGCTGCCCCATGGGCGCTCTGCCGCGCGCGATGGTGGCATCGGCGGATTGCTCGGCGGGCTGGCTGGTGCGCGCGGCGGCTCTGGTCAATCGCTCGAAGAGCTGTTGAGCCAGGATAGTCCCGCAGAGCCACCCGCGACCGAGGACAGCGCCGGTTTGATGATCCGTGCGATGATCATGGCCGCGCGTTGCGATGGCCAGATTGACCCTACGGAGAAAGAGGCCCTGATGGCCACTATCGGCGAGGATGCGACCGAGGCCGACATGGCTTTCGTGCGCGAAGCCATGCAGGAACCGGTGGATGCCGCCGCTTTGGCCCGTGACACTCCGGATGGAATGGAAACGCAAGTTTACTCGATGTCCGTGATGGCAATCGAGCCGGACCACCCTGCCGAAGCAAAATACCTGCACGAATTGGCCACCGCGCTGGGCATCGGTCAGGCCACTGCCAACGAGATCCACGACAGCTTCGGCGTGCAGCGACTTTACAGCTGATAGCGCAAACTGTGGCATAGTGTGTCTTGCGTCCTCCTTGATCTGGCGGTTTAAGTCGCGCCAAGGACGAGGAGGGACCCATATGACATACGCCGATATCTACAAACGCTCGCTGGACGACCCCGAAGGTTTCTGGATGGAGCAGGCGGAGGCGATAGACTGGGACCGCAAGCCCTCCAAGGCGCTGTTCTCCGACAGGGCGCCGCTTTACGAGTGGTTCAAGGACGGCCTAGTCAACACCTGCTACAACGCCGTGGACCGTCACGTCGAGGCTGGCAATGGCGACCGCGTGGCGATCATCTATGACAGCCCCGTCACCCACACCAAGCACGAGATCACCTATGCCGAGTTGCAGACCCGCGTAGCCTCGCTTGCGGGTGCGTTGCGTGCCAAGGGTATCGAAGCGGGCGACCGCGTGATTATCTACATGCCGATGGTGCCGGAAGCTTTGGAGGCGATGCTGGCCTGCGCCCGCATCGGAGCCATTCATTCGGTCGTTTTCGGCGGATTTGCTGCCAACGAGCTTGCCGTGCGCATCGACGACGCGACGCCCAAGGCGATCATTGCGGGCTCCTGCGGGATAGAGCCGGGGCGGGTGGTCCACTACAAGCCGCTGCTGGACGGTGCCATCGAATTAGCTAAGCACAAGCCTGACTTCTGCGTGATCTTCCAGCGCGAGCAGGAAGTCGCCAAGCTGATCGAAGGGCGCGACTACGACTGGCACGCGTTTCAGTACGGCGTCGAGCCAGCCGAATGTGTGCCGGTATCGGGCGACCATCCGGCCTATATCCTCTACACCTCGGGCACCACGGGCCAGCCCAAGGGCGTGATCCGCGCGACGGGCGGGCATCTGGTGGCGTTGAACTGGACGATGAAGAACATCTACGACGTGGAGCCGGGCGACGTGTTCTGGGCGGCCTCTGACGTTGGCTGGGTGGTGGGCCACAGCTACATTTGCTACGCGCCGCTGATCCACGGCAATACCACCGTGGTATTCGAAGGCAAGCCGGTCGGCACGCCCGACGCAGGCACCTTCTGGCGGGTGATTTCCGAGCACAAGGTCAAGAGCTTCTTCACCGCCCCCACGGCCTTCCGAGCGGTGAAGCGCGTGGACCCGGATGGCGAATTCATCAAGAAATACGACCTGTCCTGCTTAAAAACAGTTTATCTGGCGGGCGAGCGCGCAGACCCCGACACGATCGAATGGATGCAGGAGCATCTGCAAAAGCCGATCATCGACCACTGGTGGCAGACCGAGACCGGCTACACCATCGCGGGGAACCCGATGGGGATCGAGCCTATGCGGGTCAAGATCGGCTCCCCCACCGTGGCGATGCCCGGCTATGACGTGCAGATCCTCGACGAGGGCGGGCATCCCGTGAAAGCGGGCGAGCTGGGCGCCATCGCGATCAAACTGCCCCTACCGCCTGGCACATTGCCAAACCTGTGGAACGCTGAGGAGCGTTTCATCAAGAGCTACCTCACCCACTTCCCCGGCTACTATGAGACCGGCGATGCGGGCATGATCGACGAGGACGGATACCTCTACGTCATGGCCCGCACCGACGATGTAATCAACGTGGCAGGCCACCGGTTGTCCACGGGCGGCATGGAAGAGGTGCTGGCGAGCCACCCCGACGTGGCCGAGTGTGCTGTCATCGGGGTCAGCGACGAGTTGAAAGGTCAGCTGCCGATGGGCTTTCTGTGCCTGAGCAACGGCGTGACCCGTCCCCATGACGAGATCGTCAAAGAAGTCGTCCAGAAGGTGCGCGACCAGATCGGCCCGGTTGCCGCGTTCAAGCTGGCCTGTGTGGTGGACCGGTTGCCGAAAACGCGGTCCGGCAAGATTTTGCGCGCCACGATGGTGTCGATTGCGGATGGCAAGGACTTCAAAATGCCCGCAACGATTGACGATCCTGCGATCCTTGATGAAATCAAGGAGGCTGTGGCGGGGTTGGGCTACCCTCAGGGCTGAGATTTTCCCACGTCGATACCTATCTGCGAAAGTTTGATCAGCTTGGCATGTTTCGCCGAAGCTTGGCATTGAAACTCCGCGCCGTGCGCTTCACTATCGCGGCAAACGTCTTGGGGGACATTGATGTCTGATCTGCTGCCACATGCGCTGTCCGTTCGCGAGAACGCTCACGCGCCGTATTCCAAGTTTCAGGTGGGGGCCGCCGTTCGGACCAAGTCGGGCTCGGTCTTTGTCGGCTGTAACGTCGAGAACGTGGCCTATCCCGAAGGCACCTGCGCGGAGGCGGGGGCCATTGCCGCCATGGTCGCGGCGGGCGAGCGCGAGATTGCGGAAGTCTGCGTCGTGGCCGGATCACCGACTCCCGTGCCGCCCTGTGGCGGGTGCCGCCAGAAACTGGCGGAATTCGCGGCGGGTGACGTGCCGGTGACGCTGGCGACGGTCGAGGGAACCTTGGAACGCACCACCGTCGCCGCTTTATTGCCCGGTGCTTTCGACGCGGGGCATATGGCTTAGGCATGGACGCCGCGCAGATCATAGGGAAAATCCGTACCCGCGAAACCGTCACCGCCGCTGAATGCCGCTGGTTCGGAAAGGCCTTGGCCGAAGAACACGGAATAAGCGACGCGCAAGCGGGCGCGTTCGCCATGGCGGTTGCCATAGAAGGCTTGGGCGCAGACGGGCGCGTGGGGCTCACCGAAGGCATGCGCGACAGCGGCGATGTGCTGCGTTGGAAACTGCCGGGGCCGGTGCTGGACAAGCACTCGACCGGCGGGGTGGGCGATCCGGTGTCGCTGGTGCTGGCCCCCGCTTTGGCTGTGTGCGGGGCGTATGTGCCGATGGTCTCCGGGCGCGGGTTGGGACACACCGGCGGCACGCTCGACAAGCTGGAGGCCATTCCGGGCTATGTGTGCAACGTGACGACCTCGAAGCTGCAACATGTCGTGCGCGAAGCGGGATGCGCCATTGTCGGCGCGTCTGGCGAGGTAGCCCCGGCGGACAAGCGCCTCTATGCGATCCGCGATGTGACGGCGACGGTGGACAGCATCGACCTGATTACCGCGTCAATCCTTGCCAAGAAGCTGGCGGCGGGGCTGGAAGGCTTGGTGTTGGACGTGAAAACCGGCAACGGCGCGATTTTGCGGGACGCAGCACAAGCCAAACGCCTGGCTTATTCCCTCGTCGAGGTCGCGAAAGGCGCGGGCTGCCCCACAACCGCGCTGATAACCGATATGTCGCAGCCACTTGCCACGGCGGCAGGCAACGCTGTGGAAATCCGCGCGGTGATGGAGGCGCTGAGCGGCAGCGGCCAGAAGCGGTTGCGTGAGGTCGCGCTGGCTCTTGGGGCGGAGTTGCTGGGGAACAACAAGCAGATGAACCTCGATACGGAAGCCGCGTGGGGCGCACTCAACGACGCGATCACCTCTGGTGCGGCGATGGAGCGGTTCTGCCGCATGGTGGCCTATCTGGGCGGGCCGACCGACTTTGACGAAACTTGGCGGTTCTGCCTCCCCGAGGCCAACATCGTGCGCGAGGTGTTGCCGCTGGCGACGGGCTATGTGCGGGCCATCGACACGCGGGCCTTGGGGCTGGCGGTAGTCGAGCTTGGCGGCGGACGCAGGCGGGAGACGGACAAGATAGACCCGTCAGTGGGTTTGTCCGGCTTCAAGCGCATCGGTGAGAAGGTCGACAAAACTACCCCACTGGCGATGGTTCACGCGGCGACGGAAGAGGCCGCGGCCAAGGCGGAACGCGCCGTGCGCAAGGCGTTCCAGATCGGCTCGGCCAAGGTCAACGCGCCGGAGCTGTTCGTCGATCGGGTGGCAGTATGAGCCGCGCGTTTCTGGTAGTGCTCGACTCAGTAGGCTGCGGCGGTGCGCCCGATGCCGCGCGGTTTGGCGATGACGGGGCCAACACGCTGGGCCATATCCACCAGACTGTCGGTCTTCGTATGCCCAATCTGATGCGGCTGGGGCTGGCACAAGCGGCTGGACTGTCGGACATCGCGGGCGAGGGCCTGTTCGGCGTCGCGCGGGAAGTGTCGATGGGCAAGGACACGCCTTCGGGTCATTGGGAACTGGCAGGCGTGCCGGTCCCTTGGGACTGGCATTATTTCCCCGACACGCATCCCGCGTTCCCGCCGGAGATCACAGCAGAGGTGGCAAAGTTCTGCGGCACAGATGGCGTCCTGGGGGACTGCCACGCATCCGGCACGCAGATCATCGAGCGGTTAGGCGAGGAGCATATGCGGACCGGCAAGCCGATCTGCTACACCTCCGCCGATAGCGTGTTCCAGATCGCCGCGCATGAGGAAAGCTTCGGGCTTGAGCGGCTGCAAGATATCTGCCGCCATATGGCCCCGATGCTGCACGCGATGAAAGTGGGCCGCGTGATTTCGCGGCCTTTCCTGGGGCAAAACGCAGCGGATTTCAAACGCACCAGCAACCGGCATGACTACGCGATGGAGATACCCTCGCCCACATTGCTGGACTGGGCGAAGGCGGACGGGCGGGCGACTTACGGGGTCGGCAAGATCGGCGATATATTCTCGGGGCGCGGCGTCGATGAAAACCGCAAGGGCTTTGACGACGCGTTGATGGGGCATCTGTCGGATCTGGTGGACGAGGCACCGGACGGCGCTCTGGTCTTCGCCAATTTCGTCGAATTCGACAGCCTTTATGGCCACCGCCGCGAACCGGAAGGATATGCGACACATCTGGAATGGTTCGACGAAGCCATCGGCCCTGTGCTGGAGAAGCTGCGCAAAGGTGACCTGATGCTGTTCACCGCCGACCATGGCAACGACCCCACATGGCACGGCACCGAACACACCCGCGAGCAGGTGCCTGTCGTGGCCGCTGGCGTGGGTCGCAAGGACATCGGGCAGGTCATGTTTGTGGACGTCGCGGCCTCGGTCGCGGATCATTTGGGGCTGAGCGAGCGCGGCCCGGGACGGAGCTTTCTATGATCCCCAAGGTTGAATTGCATCTGCACATCGAAGGCGCGGCGCCGCCCGCCTTCATTCGCGGTCTGGCGCAGGAGAAAGGCGTCAATCTGGACGGCGTGTTCAGCGAAGACGGCTCTTACCGTTTCGAGGGGTTCACCCAGTTCCTGCGCGTCTACGAAGCCGCTTGCACGGTTCTGACCGGCCCCGAAGAGTTCGCCCGCCTGACGACAGCAGTGCTGGAACGGTCGATGGAGCAGGGCGTCATCTACACCGAAGCCTTCCTGTCACCCGACTTTTGCGGCGGCGGCGACGTGGGCGCGTGGCGCGAATACATGCACGCCATGCGGGAGGCTGCGTCGCGACAGCCTGATATCGAGATGCGGGGCATCGTCACCTGCATCCGCCATTTCGGGCCGGAACAGGCAAAGACCGCTGCGCTTTGCGCGGCCGAAACGGCCGGCGATTTCATCACCGGTTTCGGGATGGGAGGCGACGAGACGCAAGGCACGCAAGGCGACTTCGCCTACAGCTTTGACATGGCCCGCGAGGCGGGGCTGCGGCTGACCACTCATGCGGGCGAATGGGGCGGCGCCGAAAGCGTCTGGCAGGCCGTGCGCGACCTGGGCGTGGAGCGCGTGGGACATGGCGTGCAAGCAATCGACGACCCCGCGCTGGTCGATCATCTGGCGGAGCGCGGGATCGTGCTGGAGGTCTGCCCCGGCTCCAACGTGGCGCTCGGGGTGTATCCCGACTGGCGCTCGCACCCGATTGAAAAACTGCGGGAGCGGGGGGTGAAAGTCACTGTGTCCACCGACGACCCACCGTTCTTTCACACCACTCTTGGCGCGGAATATGACCTGTTGGGGCATCATTTCGGCTGGGAAGACGAGATCATCCGCGAGGTGAATATCACCGCCGCGAACGCCGCGTTCTGCGACGACGCCACGCGTGAAACCTTACTGAAGAAACTGGAGCCTGCCTCATGAGCGATATCCCCCACCTGACCATCGTGGACCACCCTTTGGTGCAGCACAAGCTAACGTTGATGCGCGAGAAGGAGACGCCCACAGCGGTGTTCCGGCAGCTTCTGCGCGAGATCAGCCAGTTTCTGGCCTATGAGGTCACCCGCGATCTGGAGTTGGAAACCAAGCGCATCGAGACCCCGATGGAAGCGATGGATGCGCCGACGTTGGCCGGGCGCAAGCTGGCGCTGATCTCGATCCTGCGGGCGGGCAACGGGCTGCTGGACGGAATGCTGGAACTGATCCCGAGCGCCCGGGTGGGTTTTGTCGGGCTCTATCGCGACGAGAAAACCCTGCAACCCGTGCAATACTACTTCAAGGTACCAGAGTTCATGGATGAGCGGATGGTGATCGCCGTGGACCCGATGCTGGCAACGGGGAATTCGTCTGTCGCGGCAATTGATTTGTTGAAGAAAGCCGGGGCCACAAACATCCGATTCTTGTGTCTTTTGGCATCCCCAGAGGGGATCGCGCGGATGAAAGAAGCCCACCCTGATGTACCGATCGTGACAGCTTCGGTAGATAGCCACTTGAATGACAATGGATATATTGTCCCAGGGCTAGGGGATGCGGGAGACCGCATGTACGGCACAAAATAAGGTAGTTTCCGGCTTTACTTGGTAGTGTCTCTGTTGCAGAGTAACCACTATATTTAGTGGGGACTGATATGCGACTTCTGCGATTGCTGTCTGTGTCAATATTGGCGCTGAGCATGGGGCTGATTGGTGCCGATGCACAAAGCCTGCGCCGCGATAACGGACCGGCGGAAACTCCGCCTGCGTCCTTTAAGGGCAATCAATACGTAGACAGTCAAGGCTGCGTTTATATCCGGGCTGGCTATGCAGGACAGGTCAACTGGGTGCCGCGTGTAAGCCGCTCGCGGAAAGTCCTGTGTGGCCAGCGTCCAAGCCTCGCGCCGCAGACCGCGTCCAAGTCCGCTACTGCGACGCGCACTGCCGCAAGCGCGAAGGTGGTGAAGCGTAAAGCCAATGTCGCCCCAGCCGAGCCAAAGGCGCAAACCCGCGTCGTGCGCAAGGTTGTGCGCCAGAAACCGCAGGCCCAACCCGTCGCACCGGCGCGCGCACAGGTCGACCCCAAGCGTGGCACGGCGCAACCGCGCGTTCTCTACCGCTGCGGTGCCAGCGAGTTCAGCTCCCGGTTTATCAATGAGGGCGCACGTTGCGGACCTCAGCAGGGAACCCCGCGAAGCATCATCCGTGAGGAGGTTTCCCCGCAAAGCAACAATCAGCTGCTTGGTCCAAAAGGTGCCAACCGCCGGATTGCAGAGGCACGTCTGCCCGTTGCCAAAGGGTACAAGCGTGTCTGGGAAGACGGGCGTCTAAATCCGCTTCGCGGGGTCGGAACGACATCAGGTAAAGCGCAAATGCAGTTGGTCTGGTCCAACACGGTTCCGAGATATCTGATTGATCCGGCGACCGGTAAACGCGCAACTGCCAAGTAGAAGCGCGTTCTGAGCAGTTTCAAAAACTGCTACTCGGCACAAATTTCCTGAAGGCTGATCCAGTCCCCATCGGATAACAGGCGGGGTGCTTCGACGCCTCGGTAGGGGTCCGCCTCAATCAATTCCAGCGTGCTTTCTCCGGTTACATCCACGGCATAAGCGTACGGGCTGGCCGCGACTTTTGCGGTCGCAAACCGGTCGAGCAGCAAGTCGGCGGCGGGGGCTGCCTGGGGTGTGGCCAACAACGTCTCTGCGTAGTCGCGCAGCACGTCGTCGCTGACTTGGCCCGAGGTCAGCAGGCGCAATGTTGCGGCACCTCCGGCATCAGATAGTAGACGCGCCAACGGGTCGACATCGCGGTTCCTCTCGGACGCGGCGAGCATATAGCCTGCGGCTACATCAGCGGAATCGTGATCCTCTACCACCGTGCGGTTGAGCAAAAGCAGCCCGCCGGGAAGGTAAAGCGCTTCTGGCCCGGACGGCACCACATAGGCCTTTCGAACCCTGTCGCCCAAAACGCGGGCCTTCAGTCGCGCAAGCGCTGCCGCGCCAAGGTTTGATCGGCAGGTATCACCTGTCAGCCGGGTCAGATGCCCCAAAAGCGCAGTTCCAATAGCCAGCCGCTTGCTGTCGGGAACGACGGTTATCGTGTGGCGCACCAACGCGCCTGGAAGCCAGAAATAGCCTAGTGCTGCAATTGCAGCGATCAGACTGGCGAAGATGTAGAGTCGTAAGCGCCCACGTTGAGGGCGTCGGCGAGCAACGGTCCGGCGCACCTTCTCAATCGCGTCTATAAGGGTAGCATCATCCAGCTCCAACTCCTCGCCCGCTTCGGGTCCGGGGCGAAATAACGCGGGGCGGGCACCCGGGTTCAAGCGCTCGATTGCCGGTAGGGACCAGTGTGCCAGCGCGGTGTCGGCCTTGTCCCGGATGATCAGAGTGGCGTTCCCGAATGACACGATCACGTCACGCCTCTGGGCATCGGGGCTTTCGCGCCAGATGCCTGTAGACTCCAGACGATCATACTCTTTCAACGCCGTCATTGCCTGCGGCTGCCTGCTCTTTTTGTTGTGTCAAAGGAGGATAGCTTGAAAGTGATTCTGGCTCAATGTGTTTGCTCAGGGTAGTCGGGCTTTTCGCGCAAGAAGTACGAGGCATGGCATTTTGGGAGTATAATAGCGCCAGCGGCCGCTAAGTGAGGGCAACATGGACTATATGAGGATATTTTTCGATATTGGCATTATTCTGCTCGCCATCGGTTTGCTTTGCTTGCTGATCTGGCGGCATGTTGATCATAGGGCTGACAGGCTGGAGATGAAGCGCCTCTTGCAGCAGCAACCGACCAATCCACCGATATTCTCGATGGACGTTGTGGCAGACCTGCCAGAGCCCGCGCGCCGCTTTTTTGCGTTCGCGATCTCAGAAGGGACGCCATTGTACACGGTGGCGGAAATCGAGATGTCAGGGAAGTTCAGTCTCGGCTCGAAGGAGGCACCCAATTACACAGACATAAGTTCAAAGCAGGTTCTCGCCGCACCGGAAGGCTTCGTTTGGAAGATGTCGGGCGGTTTGGGGCTGATGCGACTGTCCGGATCGGACAGTGGGTACTGGACGCGCTTTTGGCTCGGAGGATTTGTTCCCGTTGCGCGGCTAGGTGGCAATCCCGACCATCGCAAGGCCGCCTTTGGCCGGTATGTGGCAGAAGCGGTGTTCTGGACACCTGCGGCCCTTTTGCCGCGTGAAGGCATTGAGTGGCAGCACGTTGATGAGACGACAGCGCGCGTCGTGGTGCGGCATAAGGGACTTGAGCAAGCGGTCGATATCCATGTCGATGAGGATGGCCGCCCGACGCAGGTGGTATTTCCTCGCTGGAGCGACGCGAACCCTGAAAAGACCTACCGCATCCAGCCGTTTGGCGGATATCTGTCAGATTTCCGTGAGGTTCAAGGCTTTCGGTTACCCATGCATGTGGAGGCGGGCAACCAGTTTGGCACTGATGAGTATTTTCCTTTTTATTTGATCAATGTCACGAAGCTCAGGTTTCCGCCCGTGTCGCGATGACTGCGGTATGGCCCGAATTCCGGTCGAACATTGCATCGCGGTTGACCCATACGACAATTGCGGCGGCCAACACGAAAAAGATCGTGTCATAGGGCTGGGCGTCCGGCCAAAGCGGGTTGTTGAGTTGGAAGTGGAAAAGGGCAGCCAGAAGGATGCTGCCGCCTGATGCATTGAACAGCGGTGTAAGAATGACGCTGACCGCGATTGAGCCGATGATAAACGGCGATATGCCCCACGCGCTTTGTGGCGTGCCGCTGAGAAAAAATGCAGGCAGGTGCCAAGCGCCCCATATGATTCCGAGCAGCAGGCCGGCCCAAATCGGAGCCATTTTGCGCTGCAACAACGGCAGTGCCAGACCGCGCCAGCCGAATTCCTCCATTGGCCCTAGAACCAACATGAATCCCATAGCGGCAATCGCGGCGCCCGGAGACGGAAAGGGAGCCTCGATTGTTGCCCCTTTCACAAAAGCTCCCGCATAGTAGATTGCAGGAATCGTAAATACGACGAACGCGGCCCATCCCCAAGAGCAGCGCCACAGCAGTAGCCGTGACAGGAAGCCC
Organism: Litoreibacter arenae DSM 19593; assembly: GCF_000442275.2. GTDB lineage: Bacteria > Pseudomonadota > Alphaproteobacteria > Rhodobacterales > Rhodobacteraceae > Litoreibacter > Litoreibacter arenae. The sequence goes on from NZ_KE557312.1 coordinate 118,915, forward strand.
GTCAAACCTGCCCGTCCCGCATATCGCAACACGAGGCTGACGGCCGCGATTGCTGGGGAGTACACCGCAAGAATGAATAACGGATTGCTTGCACTAACCTCGCCGAATAGTCGGGCAACCGTATCGCTAAAATAGATCAGGACCGCGAGTGAGCTCCACGCCAGTCCGAACGCTATAGCAAAGAACGGCAGTAGCGCGGAGGTCGGAACTCTATAGGGCGCAAGGGCGCGACGTGCCATTTTACATCCTTCTGAATACCGGAGAAGGTTAGCAACTTTTGAGAGATCTCGCGTTGCGGCGGATCAATACCGGACAACCCTTAGAGCATTTTCGCCAGTTCCCGCAGCTCGAACTTCTGGATCTTGCCGGTGGACGTCTTGGGAAGCTCTTGGAAGACCACCAGTTTGGGCGTTTTGAATCCAGCCAATTGTGCGCGGGCGTGGTCGATAAGGTCGGCCTCGGTCGCTTGTGCCCCCGATTTCAGTTCGACGAATGCGCACGGCACCTCGCCCCATTTGGCGTCGGGCTTGGCCACCACTGCACAGAGCGAGACGGCAGGGTGGGACATCAGCACGCCCTCGACCTCCACGCTGGATACGTTTTCGCCGCCGGAGATGATAATGTCCTTGGCGCGATCGGCGATCTGGATATGTGTGTCAGGGTGTTGCACCGCAATGTCGCCTGAATGGAAATGGCCGCCTGCGAAGGCTTCCTCGGTGGCTTGCGGGTTCTTGAAATATCCCTTCATCACGGAATTTCCACGCATGACGATTTCGCCTTGGGTGGTCTTGTCCATAGGGACTTGGCGGTTGTGCTCATCGACGACCGTAACATATTCCATCATCGGCATCGCGATGCCCTGACGCGCTTTCATGGCGGCCTTGTCGGGATCATCATGCGCGTCCCAATCGGGGTTCCACAGGCATTCGGTGACATGGCCATAGGTCTCGGTCAGGCCATAGACATGCGTGACGTTGAACCCGAGTGCCTCTATCGCCGCCAGTGTCGCAGGGGCAGGGGGGGCGCCTGCGGTAAAGACCTCGACGGTGTGGTCGAAGGTCTTGCGCGCCTCGGGCTGCGCGTTCACCAGCATGTTCAGCACAATGGGTGCGCCGCCGAAATGGGTCACGCCTTCGTCCGCAATGGCGGTGTAGATCGCCTCGGCGGTGATATCGCGGCAGCAATGCACCGCCCCGCCCAGAACCGGCATCATCCAAGTATGGTTCCAGCCGTTGCAGTGGAACAGCGGCACGATCGCAAGGAACTTCGGGTAGAGTTGCATCCGCCATGACACCACCGTCCCCATGGTCATCAGATAGGCCCCGCGATGGTGGTAGACGACGCCTTTTGGCCGTCCCGTGGTGCCGGAGGTGTAGTTGAGGGCGAGGCTTTCCCACTCGTCTTCGGGCATGTGCCAAGGCGCATCCGGGTCGCCTTCGGACAGCAAATCCTCATAGGTTACATGGCGGCCAGTGGCGGGATAGCCCGCTTGGTCGTCGGGTATTTCGATAATCTCGGGGCCTTCGCCCTCGCAAGCCGCCTTGGCGGCTTCGGCAAGTGGCAGAAACTGGGTGTCGCACAGGACGATTTTCGCTTCGCCATGCTCGAAGATGTAGGCGACGGTTCCGGTGTCCAGACGTGTGTTGATGGTATTCAGCACAGCCCCGCAGGCAGGCACGCCGAAATGCGCCTCCGCCTGCGCGGGCAGGTTGGGGATGAGGGTTGCGACTACGTCGCCGGGAGCGATGCCACGTTTGGCAAGGGCGGAGGCGAGGCGGGACACGCGGGCGTGGTATTCCGTATAGGTCAATCGGCGGGTGCCATATACCAACGCCTCCCGCGTCGGGAACGCTGTGCGGGCGCGTTGCAGGTGCGACAATGGCGTGAGCGGAACGTAGTTCGCAGTGCGCTTGTCCAGCCCTGTTTCATCCGACATCCAGCCCATTGTCTTTTCCTCCGTTGCAGGCAACTCTGCCACCGAACCTTGCCGAAGCAAGATGCGCTTGGGAAGAAAAAATCCGTGACGAGGGGAAATGGCATGACAACCGACACGGGGCACCCTTTGCCAACACGCTACGATCCCCGCCAAGCCGCCATGCTGGCCGTGTTCGGAATGAGCTGCCTTGCCTTCATCGACAACTTCGTGCCGGTGATCGCGCGTGACATAGGGCTGTGGCAGTTCCATGCAGCCCGTTCGGCGATGATTCTTGCGGGGTTGCTGCCACTGGCAGTGCTGATGGGCTGGCGCCTGCGGCCGCGTAGCTGGCGTGCGGTGGCGTGGCGGTCCTTTTGCATCGCGTCTGCGATGATGCTCTATTTCGGCGCGACAGCAACGATGCCCGTGTCGCAGGTGGCGGCGGGGTTGTTGAGCTCACCCATTTTCGTAGTGCTCATCTCTTGGGGCTTTTACGGTGCCGAAATCGGGAAGTGGAGGTGGCTGGCGGTCACACTCGGCTTTGCCGGGGTGCTGCTTGTGCTTCGTCCGTCTGGCGACACGCTCAGCGTGTTGAATGTCGTCCCGCTCTTTGCGGGGCTACTTTACGCCTTGGGGGCAGTCGCCACGCGGCGCTACTGTGCCGACGAAAATGAGGCCGTGCTGGTCGCGGGGTTTTTCGGAACGTCCGGATTGTTCGGCGTAGTCGGTCTGCTCGTGCTGGCGGGCACGGTCACAGACCCTGCGATTGACGGCTTTTTCGGCACCGGCTTGCAAACATGGACAAGCGACGCGCTGTTCTGGACCTTCTGGCAGGCAGTGGTCTCGGTGATTGGGATCGGGTCATTATTTCGCGCCTACCTTTTGGCCGAGGCGAGCCACGTTGCGGTGTTTGAATACGCGTTTATCGTCGCGGCAGCATTCTGGGGCTACATGCTTTGGGGGCAGGTGCCGGACGCCTTTGCGCTTTTGGGCATGGCGTTCATTATTGCTGCCGGAGTGGTCATCATCAAGCGCAGCGGGGCTGCATGATTATCTCGCCGGGCCGGAATTACATCTTTGTGCATATCCCGAAGACCGGCGGCACCTCCATGGCGCTGGCGCTTGAGGGGAAGGCGAAGGCCGACGACATCATGCTGGGTGACACGCCAAAGGCGCTGAAGCGCCGGAGACGGGTGCGTGATGTGCGGGCGGCGGGACGGTTGTGGAAACACTCCACGTTGCGCGACATTGTCGGGCTGGTGTCGGAGACCCAGATCGAGGCTGCGAACGTCTTCACCATGGTCCGCAACCCATGGGATCGCGTGGTGAGCTACTATCATTGGTTGCGCGTCCAGTCGTTCGAGCATCCGGCGGTGGAACTGGCGCAACAACTCGATTTCAGTGATTTCCTGAACCATCCTCAGACGGTGGCGTCCCTTCGGGCGTCGCCTTACGGCTCCTACGTCACCCCTGCGAGCGGTCATGAACACTGCGCATTGTTCGTAAGACTGGAGCATCTGGACGAAGATCTGCCCAAACTGGAGACGCTGATCGGCTGCAAGCTGGGTGCGTTCCCCCATAGCAACCGCTCTGAGCGCGGCGATTACCGCGGCGAATACAGCTCCGCCGACCGCGATCTTGTCACCGAGATTTGTGCATCTGATATTGCGCGTTTCAACTATCGGTTTTGATTGTTCTCAATTCGAACACAATTCGCCAAAAAATGACCTTTTTGCGGTCCAATCCCTGACGCGGGCTGATCGCAACGTCACCTGAATTAGAAACAAACCGACAGGTGATGGACATGTTTTTCAAATCCAGCCGCAAAACCACCAACATCGAACCACTGGTTCTCTCGATCGCTCCGAGCGCGGGTATTTTCGCAGGCACAAAAATTGCCACGCGTCACCGTTGGACGCCGGTAGAGCAATTGTCGGTTGGCGACAAAGTCCTGACCGCTGAAAATGGTGAACAAGTCATTACGCAGCTTGAGGTGTCGACGCTGTCTCTGACCTCGGCCCGGGCGAATGCAGGTCAGTGGCCTCTGTTGGTGCCTGAAGGTGCCATCGGAAACGAACATGCGATGCTGGTGTCCCCCGATACGCGTCTGGTGATTGAGCACGACGCCGCCGGCGTCTTGTTCGGCGAGGCTTGTGTGACCGTGCGGGCCGAAACGCTGATCGGCTATCGCGGCATCGCCCGCGCTCGCGTAAAAGGTGAGCTGACCCACGTGACAATCCGTTTTGAGGACGCGCAAACGCTGGTCGTCGAAGGCGGCGTTTTCATCGACATTCCTGCGCCAAACGGGTTGCAACGTTTCACGCCCTTGAATGACCGCCAGTCGCGTCTGCTTGTGCGCAACATGGGTGAGGCCGATCGGAAGAGCCGCGCTCGTCCAGTGGCGGCGGGTTGGATTTAAGGCGGCACCAAGTTTCTTAGAAACTTGGGATTGAACTTCTCAGCGAGAAATTGGGCCCATTCAACAAAAAAAGCCCGGCGGTGTGCCGGGCTTTCTCGTGTTCCTATCAGGCTGCTTTTGCGGGATCGAACCGGCCGTAGAAGCTTTGGTTCTTCTTTGCCATATCCTCCAACAGGTCGGGTGCCTTGAACCGTTCGCCGTATTTGTCGGCCAACGCATTCGTGGTTTCCGCCGCCCAAGGCGTGCCGACCATGTCGAGCCATGACAGCGGCCCGCCGGACCAAGGCGCAAAGCCCCAGCCCAGAATGGCGCCGACGTCACCTTCGCGGATGTCCATCAGCACATCTTCCTCAATGGCACGCACAGCCTCCAGCACCTGCGCGAACAACAGGCGGTTTTGCACCTCGATTAGGTCGGGTTGGTCGTCGGCCACGGGGTATTTGGCGGCGAGGCCATCCCACAGCAACTGGCGTTTGCCCTTGTCGTCATACTCGTAGAAGCCCGCGTTGGTCTTACGGCCCAAGCGACCCTCGTCGGCCATCCAGAACAACAGCTCGTCCACCGCGTCGTCATACGCGTCGCCCATGGCGGCCTTGGTGGCCTTGGCGATCTTTACACCCAAGTCGATAGAGGTCTCGTCCACCAGTTGCAGCGGCCCCAAAGGCATACCAACCAGTTTCGCCGCGTTCTCGATCAAAGCAGGCTTCACGCCTTCTTTGACCATGCGGATGCCCTCGTTGATGTAGGGGATGATGCAGCGGTTGGCGTAGAAGAACCGCGCGTCGTTGACCACAATCGGCGTTTTGCGAATCTGGCGCGTGAAGTCCAACGCCTTGGCCACCGCGCGGTCGCCCGTGCTTTTGCCCTTGATGATCTCGACCAGCATCATCTTCTCGACGGGCGAGAAGAAGTGGATGCCGATGAAATTCTCGGCGCTCTCGGAGGCTTTCGCCAGCTCGGTGATCGGCAGGGTCGAGGTGTTGGTGGCAAAGATGCAGTCTGGGCCGACCACGGCTTGCACCTTCTTGGTCACCTCGGCTTTGACGCCGACGTCCTCAAAAACGGCTTCCACGATCAAATCGCAGCCTTTCAGCGCGGCGTAATCGGTTGTCGCGGTGATCAGGGCCAGCGCGGCCTCTTTCTTCTCCGGCGTCGCTTTCTTGCGCGCGATGCCCTTGTCCATGTAGTCAGCGGTGTAGGCTTTGCCCTTGTCTGCCGACTCCTGCTTCGCGTCGATCAATATCACTTCGATGCCTGCCATGGCAGATACCAGCGCGATGCCAGCCCCCATCATGCCCGCGCCGATGATGCCGACCTTCTTGACCTTCTCGTCCGGCACGTCGGGGCGCACAGCACCTTTTTCCAGCGCTTCCTTGTTGATGAAAAGCGTTCGGATCATGTTGGCGGAGCTTGGGTTCAACAACACGTGGGTGAACCAGCGCGCCTCGATCTTCAGGGCGGTGTCGAACGGTACCATTGCACCTTCATAGACCGCAGACAGCAACGCTTTGGCGGCAGGGTAGACCCCTTTGGTATTGCCGTTGACCATAGCGGATGCGCCAACAAAGGTCATGAAGCCTGCGGGGTGATACGGCGCGCCGCCTGGCATTTTGTAGCCCTTCTCGTCCCATGGTTTCACAATCTTCGGCTCGGACAGAACCCATTCTTTCGCGGCAGACAACAGCTCGTCGGCAGGCACAACCTCGTGGACCAAACCAGCGGCCTTGGCCTTCTGCGGATTGGACAGCTTGCCTTCCAGCAGGAACGGCGAGGCGCCCATCGCGCCCAGCATACGGGTCACGCGGGTGGTGCCGCCCATGCCGGGGAAAATGCCGACCATGATTTCGGGAAGGCCGATCTTGGCCTTCGGATTGTCGGCCACGAAGATGCGGTGACACGCCAGCGGGATCTCGAAGCCAATGCCAAGGCCGGTGCCTTGCATGGCGCAGGCAATCGGCTTGCCGCCCTTGTTCTTGTCGTCCATGCCTCCGCGCTCGATCTTGCGCAGGACAGCATGGGTCGCCATCAGCCCGTCCATTAGGCCCTGCGCCGGGTTGTCGCCCGCGCTTTCCTTCATCTTCGCGATGATGTTGAGGTCCATCCCGCCCGCAAAGCTGTCCGGCTTGCCGGATGTGATGATGATGCCCTTGACGGCATCATCCGCCAGCGCCTGATCAACCAGCGCATCAAGGTCGTAAAACCCTTGCTGGTTCATCACGTTCATGGACTTTCCAACGGTGTCCCAAGTGATTGTCGCGACGCCGTCAGCGTCTGTTTTCATAGTGAAGTCAGTCATATCCCTAATCCTCAAACGCGTTCGATGATGGTGGCGGCACCCATGCCGGAGGCGACGCAGAGCGTGGCGAGGCCCACCTCTTTGTCCGCACGCTCCAGCTCGTCCAGCAGCGTGCCGATTATGATCGCGCCGGTGGCTCCCAGCGGGTGACCCATCGCAATTGAACCACCGTTCACATTGACCTTGCTGTCATCCACATCAAAGGCCTGCATGAAACGCAGCACAACGGAGGCGAACGCCTCATTGACCTCGAACAGGTCAATGTCGGAAATGCTCATGCCCGATTGCTTCATGATATGCTCGGTTACCGGAACCGGACCTGTCAGCATGATGGTCGGGTCCGTGCCGATCTTGGCCGTCGCACGGATGCGCGCGCGGGGCTTCAGCCCGTGTGCTTCACCGAACTCCTTGGAGCCGATCAGCACAGCAGCAGAGCCGTCCACGATGCCCGACGAGTTCCCCGCGTGATGGATGTGGTTGATCTTCTCCAGATGCGGGTACTTCATCAGCGCGACTTTATCGAAGCCCGGCATCACCTCGCCCATGGCTTGGAACGCAGGGTTCAGACCGCCGAGGCTCTGCATGTCGGTCTGGGGCCGCATGTATTCGTCATGGCTCAGGATTTCCAAACCGTTCTGGTCGCGGATCGTGATGATCGACTTGGCAAAACGATTGTCGTCCCACGCCGCTTTGGCACGGCGCTGGCTTTCGACACCCAAAGCGTCGGCCTGCTCGCGGGTGAAGCCATACTCGGTTGCGATGATGTCAGCCGAAATGCCCTGTGGCACAAAATAGGTCTCCATGGCAATCGAAGGGTCCACCGCAATCGCCGCCCCGTCAGAGCCCATGGCAACGCGGCCCATCATCTCCACGCCGCCCGCGATGTAGCCATCGCCCGCGCCGCCCTTGATCTGGTTGGCCGCAAGGTTCACAGCTTCCATGCCAGATGCGCAGAAACGGTTAATCGACAGACCAGGAATGCGCTGATCGAGCTCGGACGCCAAAACGGCAGTCCGCGCAAGGCAGCCGCCTTGCTCCATCACTTGCGTTGCGTTGCCCCAGATCACGTCCTCGACCGCGTGGCCCTCAAGGCCGTTGCGGTCTTTGATTGCGTTCAGGATGTTTGCAGACAGACGCGCCGCGGTCACCTCGTGCAAGCTGCCGTCTTTGCGGCCCTTGCCGCGCGGGCTGCGCACGGCGTCATAGATATAGGCTTCAGCCATAGGGAATATCCTCCATTAGATTCAGGACCCCGATCCAGGCCACAACGCTGCAAACCAGCGCCCCAACCCCGAACGGGAGTTTGTACGAGGCCAAGGCACCAAGCCGTTGGCCGAATTTCTGAGTTCGCAGCGCCAGCACGATGCCGCCTGCAATTGCGGGCAAAACCAGCCCCAAGCCGTAAACACCCGCCATCAGCAACATGCCGAAGGCGCACCACGCGGAAAACATCGCAGCGGCAGAGCCGAACTTGTCGAACGTGTCCTCCGCGCGGATCAGCGCAAGGGTGACGCCACACAGGGCCATGCCGATGATGAATGCTGCGAGGATCATATCTGACCCTCCAAGGCACTAGCCGCAGGAGCAGCCCCCACAGTCGCAGGACGCGCAGTCACAGCCACCAAAGCCGATATCCCCGTCACACGGATTGACATCGCAACCTTTGCTGGCCGCGGCTTTGCTTGCGCCCGTGCGGCCAAAACAGCCAAGCGGAGCGGAGCCGCATTCGCAGGCGCCAGCGCTACAGCAGTCGCATTTGTTGTACCATCTGTCGTCGCGGCGGCGGCGGTCCAACTCGGCGCGCTCGTCTTCGTCGAGCGGTGCCTGATTGCAGACGCAGTCCGCCTTGATGGCCATGTGTGCTGCGCGACAGTCCCGAAAACGCTGGCGGATGGCTGGCAGTGCCCGCCACAGCCCAAGAGCGCGGATCGCATGTTTGGTGTAGCCGGAACAGCCCGTGCCGCCATGACGCACCGCGTATGCGCAGCGGAAACCTTTGTTTGGCGACAGGTATTGCTGGTAGGCCCAGATGCCACCAAGGGCCATTTTGCTGAACATGACTTCTCCGTTTCTTGACGCGCATAATTGCGGTCAAGACAGCGGATATCCAGCAAAATGTTGGTGCGTGCGATCATGCAGGCAACGCCCGTTGCATCAAATCATAGGGGTGCTTCCAGCCCGGCGTTTCACTGATACGCGTCAACCATGCGTCAATATTCGGCCACTCGGCGCGGTCAAACCCGAACGGCTCCTCGTAGAACAGGTAGCCGCAGCAGGACAGATCCGCGACGGTCAGGCTGTCGCCTGCCACCCAGTCCCTCCCCGCTAGGTGGGCGTCCAGCACGCTGTAGGCCGCCTTCAGGCGCCCTTGCATGAACGCGATCACCTCATGCGGACGTTTATCTTCGGGCAGGAAGTGCATCAAAAACCGTGTCATGCCCGCCTGCGAGGACAGCTTGTGGTTGTCCCAAAGAACCCACCGCAGCACTTCGTATTTGTCCGCCGCAGTGCCACCCAGCTTGCCCGTTTGGTCCACAACAAATTGCTGGATCACACCGGATTGGGTCAGCGTCATATCGCCATCAACCAGCACCGGCACTTCGCCCATGGGGTTGATTGCCTTGAACGCGTCAGTGCGGGCCTCCCCTTTGAAGAAATCCACAAAGACCTGCTCGTAGTCGAACCCGGCCAGATCCATAGTCAGCGCCGCCTTGTAGGCATTGCCGCTTTCGCCAAAGCAGTAAAGTTTCGCTGTCATCGCCGGATCTCCCTTAACCCTGTGATTTCATCTTGGCAGAAATATTCCCGCCGGAGGCATCCAACCTCGCAAACCGCGCGCCGTTACTTTTTCCGCGCCTCCAGCTCGGAATTGAAGATCCGAAGGCGGTGGGTGAGGTTGCTTTCATCCGTCACGCTGCTGAAATTCTCGAACAGAAACGACAGTGCCTCGCCTTCGTCCAATCCCGCCTCCGCGCTGAACTTCTTCAACTTGCGCCATGCGTCTTCGGTCATAGCGATATTTACACGGCGGGTCAGTTTCAGGCGTTTGGGCATTGGCGTCTCCGAAAAATGGGTAGGGCGGGGTTTACCCCGCCGCCACCTTAGAAATTCGCCGCGTCGAGCGCCATAACCGTATCGGCCCCGCTCTCGATGCGGGCCAGATGCATGCCGGTCGCTGGCAGTTGGCGGGCCATGTAGTATTTGCCGGTCGCGATCTTGGTCTCGTAGAACGCCTTGTCCGATGCGCCGCCCTCCAGGGCATCCATCGCAGCTTTGCCCATCTTCGCCCACATCAGGCCAAGGCAGACATGGCCGAACATATGCATGAAGTCGTATGAGCCAGCCAAGGCATGGTTCGGGTTCTTCATGCCGTTCTGCATGAAGTACATGCCCGCGGCTTGCAGGTCTTTCGATGCGGCTTTCAATGGCTCAAGGAAAGCTTTGTCGTAGTCCTCGTTGCCAGCATTTTCCTTGATGAAGCTCTTCACCAGATCAAAGAACGCCATCACATGCTTGCCGCCGTCCTGCGCCAGCTTGCGGCCAACCAGATCGAGCGCTTGCACGCCATTGGCACCCTCATAGATCATCGCAATCCGGGCATCGCGGGCGAATTGGGACATGCCCCATTCTTCGATATAGCCGTGGCCGCCATAGACTTGCTGCGCCGCAACTGCATACTCAAAACCCTTGTCGGTCTGGAAGCCCTTGATAACGGGTGTCAGCAGCGAGATCAGGCCGTCAGCCGCCTCGTCGCCACCACGCACATGGCGGTCGATCAGATGCGCGCCCCAGAAGGTGAACGCGCGGGCTCCTTCCACAAAGGATTTCTGGTCCATCAGGTTGCGGCGAATGTCGGGGTGCACGATCAGTGGGTCGGCCGGTCCGTCAGGGTTTTCTGCACCGGTCACGGCACGTCCTTGCAGGCGGTCATTTGCGTAGATCACCGCGTTCTCGTAGGCGACGGCGGCTTGCGCGTAGCCTTGCAACCCCACACCCAGACGCGCTTCGTTCATCATCGTGAACATGGCACGCATGCCTTTGTGCTCGGTTCCCAGCAGGTAGCCGGTGGCCTCGTCATAGTTCATCACGCAGGTGGAGTTGCCGTGGATGCCCATCTTTTCCTCGATGGAGCCGACGGACACGCCGTTGCGCGCGCCAAGCGAGCCGTCTTCATTCACAAGGAACTTCGGAACGATGAACAGCGACACGCCCTTGATGCCTTCCGGCCCACCTTCGATTTTGCCCAGCACCAGATGGATGATGTTGTCGGCCAGATCATGCTCGCCCGCCGAGATGAAGATCTTCTGGCCGGTGATTTTGTAGCTTCCGTCGTCCTGCGGCGCGGCTTTGGTGCGCATCAGGCCCAGATCGGTGCCGCAATGCGGCTCGGTCAGGTTCATGGTGCCGGTCCATTCGCAGCTGACCATTTTGGGCAGATACGTGGCTTTCTGCTCGTCCGTGCCATGGGCGTGGATGGCGGAATAGGCGCCGTGGGTCAGGCCCTGATACATGTTGAACGCCATGTTGGCCGAGACCATCATCTCGCCCACCGCGGTGCCCATGATATACGGCATGCCTTGGCCGCCATATTCAGGGTCGCAATCCAGCGCGGTCCAGCCGCCTTCTTTCATCTGCTCGAAGGCTTCCTTGAAACCTGTAGGCGTGCGGACGACCCCGTTTTCCAACACGCAGCCCTCTTTGTCGCCCACCACGTTCAGCGGCTGCAACACTTCGGACGAGATTTTGCCCGCCTCTTCCAGAATGGCGGAGGTGAAATCGGCCTCCAATTCGTCATAGCCGGGGATGTCCTGTTCGGTCACTTTCAGGACGTCATGGAGAACGAATTGCATGTCTTTTACTGGAGCGGTGTAGCTGGGCATGTGTGTCTCTCTGCGAAAGTTGGAATTCGGGGTTAGCTGTTTGCTGCCTTTGGCATGTGGAGCGATGCGATCATCTTCTCGCCCCAGTTCAGTTGAGCCGTCAGCTCTTCAATGGCTTCATTTAGCTCGTCGCGCTGCTTGATCATGTCAGACAGACGCTTCTGGCCGACTTCATAGGTCAGCGCCAACTGCGTCGCCTGCTGGTCGCCAATGTTGTACAGGTCCAGAAGCTGGCGGATTTCCTCCAGCGAGAACCCGAAGCGCTTGCCGCGCAGGATCAGCTTCAGCCGGGCGCGGTCACGTTTGGTGAATAGTCGGCGCTGGCCTTCCCTGATCGGGAACAGCAGCTCCTTGGCTTCGTAGAAACGCAAGGTGCGCGGGGTGACCCCGAAAGCATCGCACATTTCTCGAATGGTCATGGTTTCCTCAGTCATTGTGGTGTCCTCCACTTCGCGGTTTCGATGTGATGGACATGGTTGGTCGTCCCCTCACCTTACAAGCATTGTTGACGTTAACGTAAATGTAACGTGGCGTCAGAGGCAGGGTGACGTAATGTAAGGAAAGGTAAGGGTCGGTTTCGCGCAATTTTCGAAAAGCCAAAGCGCTTTGAATTTTGACGAAAGTGGCGCAAATTTCCCCGCAACCTTCTTAAAATAAGGGGTGCGCATGATTTCGTGTGGCTGGGTCAGAGCCCCTTGGCGACCTGATCGCGCAAGGCCCGAAGTTCCGCGATTGACTCGTCAATCTGCTTTCGTCTGTTGTCGAGTTCGCCAAGTTGCTGGTCTGCCAGTTTGATCCACGCCTCCATTTGCACGCGGTTTTCCGGGTCGGCATCATAGAGGTCCAGCCATTGCCGGATGTCTTCCAGTGAGAACCCGAACTTTCGGCCACGCATGATCAGCTTCATCCGTGCCACCTCGCGCGGGTGGTAATACCGGGCGCGGCCATCGCGCTCGGGGCTGAGCAACTCAATATACTCGTAATAGCGAAGCGTGCGGGGCGTCACATCGAACTCAGCGCACATTTCCTTGAAAGTGAGGCGATTGTCAGATGCCATGACTATGACCCATTCCCTTGAAACAAGTGGCGATGGGGTTACCATCGCATAGCTGTCCGCGCCAATCCAGCCGCCTTTGCTACCAAATTTTCCACCTTGCCGGTACGCCGTCTCTTGGATCGGCTGATGAAAGCTGCCACAGATGTGGCCATGACCAGCAAGACAGACCGCACCAAGCTCGCCCGCCAGTTCATCGAAGCCATTCCCCATTCCCGCGCCTTGGGGATGGAGCTGGAGGAGATCGGCGAGGGCATCGCCATCATCTCCATGCCTTATGACGAACGTTTCGTCGGCAACCCCTCAACGGGTGTTATTCACGGCGGCGCGGTGTCGGCGTTGATGGATACCTGCGGCGGGGCGGCGGTGATGTCGCATCCTGATGCGCCGGTCGGCACGGCCACGATTGACCTGCGCATCGACTACATGCGCGCCGCGACACCCGGCCAGCGCATCCGCGCACGCGCGGAATGCTATCACGTTACCCGCGCCGTGGCCTTTGTGAGGGCGACAGCCTTGGACGACGACGATGACAACCCCGTCGCCGCCGCGACAGGGGCGTTCACGTTCCAGCGTGCCAAGGAGGCCTGAACCATGCGCAAACCCGAACCCGTTCAGGTTATCAAGACCCGCCGCGACGCCGCCTTGCGCCGTCTGGTGCAAAGCGTGCCCTATATCCAGTATCTGGGCGTGCAGTTCGACCGACGCGGCGACGAGCTGACCGCCGTTTTGCCCTACCGCGAAGACCTGATCGGCAATCCGCTGCTGCCAGCCATCCATGGCGGCGTTACCGCCGCGTTTCTGGAGATCACCTCGATCATCGAGCTGACATGGTCCTCCCAATGGTCCGACATGGAGGAGGGCAAGCTAAACGGCGACACCCTGCCACCGATGCCCAAGACCATCGACTTCACCGTAGACTACCTGCGCACCGGCCTGCCGCGCGACGCCTATGCACGCGCACGGGTGAACCGCTCCGGTCGGCGCTACGCCTCGGTGCATGTCGAGGCATGGCAGGACAACCACGACCGCATTTTCGCGCAAGCCACAGGCCATTTCCTGATGCCACCCCGCGAAGATGGCTGACAACCTGACGCATCGGCGCGTCCTGAAGATCGCCATTCCCATCGTTATCTCCAACGCCACCGTCCCCATTCTGGGGGCGGTCGATACCGGCGTGGTTGGCCAGATGGGGCTGGCTGCTCCCATCGGCGCAGTCGGGATCGGGGCGATCATTTTGTCCGGGCTCTACTGGCTGTTCGGCTTTCTGCGCATGGGGACAGCCGGGCTGACCGCGCAGGCGCACGGGGCAGGGCAGACGGGCGAAGTTTCGGCCATGCTGTCGCGCTCGCTGATGATCGGCGTCGCGGCGGGGCTGGTCATCATGTCTTTGCAAATCCCGCTTTTCTGGGGCGCGTTCAAGCTTTCACCCGCCAGCCCCGAGGTCGAAAGCCTCGCCCGGGACTACATGAGCATCCGCGTCTTCTCCGCACCAGCGGCGATTGCGATATACGGCATCACCGGCTGGCTGATTGCGTTGGAACGAACCCGTGCGGTGCTCGTCATGCAGGTGTGGATGAACGGGCTGAATATCGTGCTCGACTTGGTGTTTGTCCTGCAACTCGGCTGGGGCGTCGAGGGCGTGGCCTTCGCAACCTTTCTTGCAGAATGGTCCGGCCTGGCGTTGGGTTTGTGGCTGTGTCGCGATGCGTTTGCCTCGCCCGCTTGGAAAGACTGGCCGCGCGTGTTTGATCGGACAAGGCTCAAGCGCATGGCGGCGGTCAACACAGACATCATGGTGCGTTCTGTCCTCCTGCAAGCCGCCTTCATCTCTTTTTTGTTCTTCGGTGCGGATTTCGGCGACGTGACACTGGCCGCCAACCAGATCCTGCTGCAATTTCTGCACATCACCGCCTATGCGCTTGACGGCTTCGCCTTCGCGGCAGAGGCGCTGGTCGGTCAGGCCTTCGGCGCACGCAACCGGCTGCGGTTGCGGCGTGGCGCCTATCTGGCGTCTTTCTGGGGGCTGATTGTCACCATCGGACTGGCGTTGTCATTTGCGGTGTTCGGCGGCACGATCATCGACATCATGACCACAGCGCCCGAGGTCCAGACCGAGGCGCGAACCTATCTTATCTACATGATATTCGCCCCGGTGGTCGGCGTGGCGGCATGGATGCTGGACGGAGTCTTCATCGGTGCGACCCGCACCCGCGACATGCGCAACATGATGGCAGTGTCCTTCGCCGTCTATGCCGTGTCGCTGGCGGTTCTGATGCCGTTTCTGGGCAATCACGGGTTGTGGCTGAGCCTGCTGATTATGTTCGTGGCCCGTGGGGTAACTTTGGGTCTGAAATACCCCGCACTGGAGGCGGAAGCCGCCTAGAGCCAGTCGCCGCGTCCGGTGCCAACTGCGTCTGCGACCGTTGCAAACCCGTCGCGTTCCAGCAATGCGTCCAGTCCCGTGGCGATCTCGCCTGCCAATGACAACCCGCCATAAACCATCGCTGTATATATCTGCACTGCCGAGGCTCCGGCACGGATCTTGGCATAGGCCTGCTCCGCAGACCCGACGCCGCCGACGCCAACCAGCGGCACTTTCCCGTCCAGCAGTTCCGACAGGCGTGCCAGAACACGCGTGCTTTTCTCGAACAAGGGCTGGCCGGACAATCCGCCCGCTTCGTTCTTATGGGGAGATTTCAGTCCGTCGCGCGACAGTGTGGTATTGGTCGCGATAATTCCCGCAAGGCCCGCCTCAAGCGCGACTTCAGCGATTTCGGCCAGCGCGTCGTCGTCCAGATCAGGGGCGATTTTCAGGAACACCGGGATCGCTGTCCGTAACTCGGACCGCGCCTCCATCACGCCCGCCAGAAGCGCCGACAGGGCCGCGCGCCCCTGAAGATCGCGTAGCTTCTCCGTGTTGGGCGAGGACACATTGACGGTCGCAAAATCCACATGTGGCCCGCAGTGGCGCAGGACGGTCGCAAAATCCTTCGCGCGGTCCTTGCTGTCCTTGTTCGCCCCTAGGTTGAGACCGACCGGCACGCCGACCACGCGCGACCGAAGGCGCTTGGCGATCACGTCCATGCCCTCATTATTGAAGCCGAAACGGTTGATTGCCGCTTGGTCCTCGGTCAGCCGGAAAAGACGTGGCTTCGGGTTGCCGGGCTGCGGACGCGGGGTAGCGGCTCCGACTTCGATGAAGCCGAACCCCGCCTGTGCCAGCGGGCCGACCACTTCGGCGTTCTTGTCGAAGCCTGCCGCGAGGCCGACGGGGTTGGCTAGCTCCATTCCGGCAAGCGACGTCTTCAAACGGGGCGTACGCACGGGGCCGTTTCCGGTGCCCAAGCCTAACTTCAAGGCGCCGATTGCCAGCCCGTGAGCACGCTCCGGGTCAACGCGGTGCATGCCCGCAAGCACCAGACGTTCCAACATTCTCATATCCAGATCGGGGTGAAGCCGGACGGGTGGTCCGAATCCTTCAGCGGCTTGTACCAAACCACATCGTCAGTCGTCAGAGCGCGATAAAGATGCGGAAACAGCGAGTTGCCGCGTGACACTTCCCATTTTAGATCGCCCCCCAGTGAGTCGGCTTCAACTGCCAATAGCGTCAGGCCGCTTTCACCCGCGAAATGCTTGGCAAGAGTGCTGGCAACCTGATCGCCAGTCGACAAATGAACATAGCCGTCGGCGACATCAATCGGTGCCCCTTGCGTTTCGCCGTTTTTGAGCAGATCGGCAAACTCGTGCTCTCGGAATATCTTGTAAATCAGCATGCCGCCCACATGCCCGCTGCCTGTCGGCTGGTCAAGTCATAGAGCGTCCCGAAGATGACGTTGCGCAATCCTGCGACTGGCCTTTGACTCCGCGCGGCAATAGCGCCACTCTGGTTTCAGTTATTCAATTGGGGGACCAACCAAATGCTCAAGACCCTTCTCGCAAGCGCTGCCGCGCTGACCCTGACATCAGGGATCGCCGCAGCCGACTATTCGCTGACTATCCTGCACACAAACGACTTCCACGCCCGGTTCGAGCCTATCAGCAAGTACGACTCCGGCTGCTCTGCCGAGGACAACACCGCGGGCGAGTGTTTCGGCGGCTGGGCGCGTCTGGTGAATGTCGTCAAAGACGCGCGGTCACGCTCCAATAACGCCATTCTTGTGGATGGCGGTGACCAGTTCCAGGGCACGCTGTTCTACACCTACTACAAAGGCAAGGTCGCGGCCGAGATGATGAACGGCCTGCAATATGATGCCATGACCGTCGGCAACCATGAATTCGACGACGGCCCGGAAGTTCTGGCCGGCTTCATGGATTCGGTCGAATTCCCGGTCCTCATGTCCAACGCCGATGTGTCCGGCGAGCCTGCGCTGGCCGACAAGCTGATGAAGTCCACAGTGATCGAGCGCGGCGGCGAAAAGCTGGGCCTGATCGGCCTGACGCCGCAAGACACGCCTGATCTCGCGTCGCCCGGCAAGAACATCATCTTCACCGATCCGTCCGAGGCAGTGCAGGGTGAGGTCGACAAACTGACCGAGCAGGGTGTGAACAAGATCATCGTGCTCAGCCATTCCGGCTTCGAGGTCGACAAAGTGATTGCCGCCAACACAACCGGCGTTGATGTCATTGTAGGTGGCCACTCGAACACGCTGTTGTCCAACACGCAGGAAAACGCCGTTGACATTTATCCAGTCACGGTCGGCGATACGGCTATCGTACAGGCCTATGCTTACGGCAAGTTTCTGGGCGAGTTGAACGTGACCTTCGATGATGAGGGGAAAGTGATGGAAGCACAGGGCGAGCCGCTGCTGATCGACGGCAAGGTTGTCGAGGACGATGCCATCGTTGCGCGTGTGTCCGAGCTTGCACAACCACTGGATGAAATCCGCAACGAGGTCGTGGCCGAGGCGGCTGACGCCATTGTCGGCGACCGCGACGTCTGCCGCGTCGAGGAATGCTCGATGGGCAACCTGATCGCCGATGCCATGCTCGATCGCGTCAAGGATCAGGGCGTGACGATCGCATTCGCCAACTCCGGCGGCATCCGCGCATCCATCGACGCGGGCGAGGTGACCATGGGCGAGGTGCTGACCGTGTTGCCGTTCCAGAACACGCTATCCACGTTCGAGGTATCGGGCCAGACGGTGATCGACGCTCTGGAGAATGGCGTAAGCCAGGTCGAAGAGGTAAAGGGCCGCTTCCCGCAGGTGGCAGGGCTGCAATTCAGCTGGGACCCATCCGTCGCACCGAACGAGGGCCGCATTCAGGATGTCTCGGTGAAGGAGGGTGACGCATGGGTGCCAATCGACCCGGAGGCCACCTATAAGCTGGTCTCTAACAACTTCGTGCGCGGCGGCGGTGACGGCTTCAGCATGTTCACGACAGCGCAAAACGCCTATGATTTCGGGCCTGACGTCGCGGACGTACTGGCTGAGTACATGGCCGAAACGGGGCCGGTTAAGCCCTACACTGACGGTCGTATCGTCAAGAAATGATAGCAGGCGCGGCGGATACTGTCCGCCGCATTTGCCCCAAACCAATGCGGCACGCCAGTCAAAGTCTTGAGCGTGACTTGCTAATGGCGACAGGGACCATCACTGTGCAAACGAAAAAAGCCCCGCCGTGTCTGGCGGGGCTTTTTTTGCATGACTTATGAGAAGATCATTCCTGAACAGGATTGTCGCCATCACCGGCGCCGGACAGCTCGAAGCACTCTGGCGCTTCGCCCGTTTCGGGCGATCCGAAAGCGCCTTTATATTCCGCATTGTAGCTCGACTCGAAGCACAAAGCCATCTCTGCGCCGACAAGCACCGAGACCACTTGCCCTGGCTGAATGGGCCCGGTCGTCCAGGTGCCGTCGATCGCTGTCGCGTCATGGACGGTATCTTCTTCGTTGCGGATGAAAACTGTCTCACCAGCCGCGGCCAAAACCATCGGAGGGAAGAAAACGCCACCTTTGATGTCAACGCGCCGCTCGTCCATCGGATCGATGACTCCGACATCACCTTCGCCGACATCGCCGGTTGCACCGGCCATTCCGGCTGACAAGGCTACAGCACATGCTGCACAGCTCACTACAAATTTACGCATGGTTCAATTCCTCACGGGTTACCTGTCGGCGACCTCTCGCCAAATATCTGGGGTCAGTTAATGACAAATGAATTGGGCGATTCTTGGGCACTAGTCCCGTTGTTTGGAAACAGCTCGTTGCCAATTCCAAGACAAAGGCAAGCGGCTTACGCCTGCTCGTAAGGTGTCAGTCGGCCCCAGTCGAACTCCACACCAATACCAGGTGTGTCCGGTGCGACCGCCAGATGATCCTCGATCACCACGGGCCGTTTCGTATATTGCTCAATAGGAAACGAGTGCATCTCGATCCAGCCCGCATTGGGTTGGGCGGCCACAAGGCTCACATGCAACTCCTGCATCCCGTGCGAGCAGGGCGGTATTCCATGCTCGCGACACAGCGCCGCCACCTGACGCCAACCGGTAATCCCGCCGCAGTTGGAGGCGTCTGGCTGCAGATAACTCAACCTGGCATCCGCCACGGCATACTCGAACTCATGGATCGTGTGCAGGTTCTCCCCCATCGCCAGCGGTATCCCTGTCGCCTCGGCAATGCGGCCAAAGCCCTTGTAGTCGTCGGGGATCGTCGGCTCCTCGAACCACATCAGGTCAAAGGGCTTGAAGGCAAGCGCCGCCTCAATCGCCTGCTCCAACGTCATCGAGTAGTTGGCATCGACCGCAAACCCTATATCCGGTCCGATCATCTCCCGAACCGCGCTGATGCGCTCCAAATCTTCGGTCAGCGTCGGTTGCCCGATCTTGATCTTCACCGCATTCAATCCGCGATCCAGAAAGGCCTGAACGCTGTCCAACAGCTTGGGCAGCGGGAACCCCAGGTCAATCCCGCCGCCATAGGCGCGGCACCGGTCCGACGCGCCACCCGCCATTTGCCAAAGCGGCGCGCCACGCGCCTTGCCGCGCAAATCCCACAATGCAATATCCACGGCGGAAATGGCGAAGGACGCAATCCCGCCCCGCGCCACGTAATGAACATGCCACTGCATCGCGTCATATAGTGCCTCGACCTCGCTCGCATCTTGCCCCATCAAATACGGCGCCAGGTCGTCACGGATCATCGCCGCAATCGCCGTGCCACCTTTGCCGCCGGTATAGGTGTATCCGGTCCCTTCCGAGCCATTCTCCAACCGCACGGTTGCCGTTACAAGCTGGAAGAAGTGGTGATCGCCATGCTTGGCATCCACCAGAACCTCGTCCAGAGGTATGTGGAACAACCGCACTTCGACCGCCGCAATCTTCATGCTTCTTTTTTCCTCAGATACCTCGGGGGTTTGGGGGCAGAGCCCCCATCAAAAAATGTCGGGCCGAAGGCTCATTGACCTCACAGATGCGCACATTCCGGCACAGGCGTCTTCACCGTCCCGTCCGCTTTCCACTGCAACAGGTTGTCCACAGTCAGCGCCCCCATCGCCGCCCGCGTCTCATGCGTGGCAGAGCCGACATGCGGCAGCAACACCGTCCGGTCCGACGCCTTCAGCGCGTCCGGTATATGCGGCTCCCGCTCGAACACGTCCAATCCGGCCATCCCCAACTTGCCGCTGTCCAAGGCCGCGATCAACGCATCCTCATCCACGACCGAGCCGCGTGAGACGTTGATCAACATGCCCTCCGGCCCCAACGCCTCCAGCACATCCTTGTTCACGATCTTGTTCGTCGACGCCCCGCCCGGTGTGATGCAGACCAGCACGTCGCAGGCCCGCGCCATCTCCACCAGATCAGCGTAGTAGGTATAGGGCACGTCTTTCCTGGTGCGGGTGTGATACACGATTTCCGGGTTGAACACGAATAGCCGGTCCGCGATCTCCTGCCCGATACGGCCCAAGCCAAGAATGCCGATCGTCTTGCCATCGGGCGAGGTCGACAGCGGCGCGTTGCCCTTTGCCTCCCAATCCCCCGACCGCGCCCACGCTTCGTCATGCCGGAAGTTGCGCAGACCTGCCAGCAGCAGCAGCAGCGTGGTATTCGCCACCTCGCCGTTCAGCACATTCGGCGTGTGCGACACCTTGATGCCCCGCGCCACGCAGGTATCCGTGTCGACCGCGTCATAGCCGACGCCATAACCCGAAACGACCTTCAGGTTGGGCAGAGCCTCCATCACATGCGCTGGAACCCCGTCATGCCCGTTGGTCATGACCGCCTCGACGCCCGCGCCATGCGTGGCGGCCCACGCGTCGAAATCGTCGATCTCCGACAGCACATGCACGGTGAATTCCGCATCCAGCCGCGCGCGCATCTCGGCGGTGGCCCCGCCGATCTGCAACAGTTCCGGCTGGCTCACGCGTCTTCGCCCACGGTCTGGCGCTGCGTGCCCAGGCCTTCAATGGTTAGCTCCATCACGTCGCCCTTTTTCAGATATACCGGCTCCGGCTTGATCCCCATGCCCACACCCGGCGGCGTGCCTGTGGTGATCACGTCACCCGGATAGAGCGTCATCAGGCCGGACAGATGCTCGATGATCTGCGCCACTGTGAAGATCATCGTGTTGGTATTTCCGGTCTGCATCCGCTTCCCGTTCACGTCCAGCGACATGGCAAGGTTCTGCACGTCGTCTACCTCGTCTCTGGTCACCAGCCACGGCCCTGTCGGCCCGAAGGTGTCGCAGGATTTGCCCTTGGTCCACTGGCCGGTCAGCTGCGTTTGAAAGTGCCGCTCGGATACGTCGTTGACCACGCAGTAGCCCGCCACATAGTCCAGCGCATTGGCCTCAGAGACGTATTTGCACTGCTTGCCAATGACCACACCCAGCTCGACCTCCCAATCCGTATGGGTGGAGCCGCGAGGCATGATCACGTCGTCATTCGGCCCGACGATGGCAGAGTTCGCCTTGAAGAACAGGATCGGATGCTCGGGGATCGCAGCGCCGGTTTCTGCCGCGTGGTCCGAGTAATTCAGCCCGATGCACAAAAACTTGCCGATATTGCCGACGCAGGCCCCAAGGCGCGGGTTGCCTTTGACCTCGGGCAGGTGGTCAGGCTTCACCTTGCTCAGCGCATGTAGCACCGCGTCCCCCAGATGTGCGCCGTCGATATCCTTCACATGGCCGCTCAGATCACGCAGCACACCATCGGCATCAATCATACCGGGTTTTTCGTCGCCTTTTTTTCCGTATCGAACCAGTTTCATCTCGCATCTCCCTTAATGGTTGTCGCGCGGCATGTATTTGCGCGCGATGTCTTGGTATTTCGTGGCACCTTCCAGCGTCATTCCCTCCGAGAACGGACGGACCATGGCACGGAAAATCTCCTGCCAAGGGGTCTGGCTGTCCGGCACCTCGATGGAGCCGTTCACCAGTTTCTCCGCGCGGCGCTTTAACTCGGCATCATCCACCAGCATATCAGCCGTGCATTTACGCAGATCAATCCGCACACGGTCGCCGGTCTGCACCAAGGCCAATCCGCCACCATCCGCCGCCTCGGGCGATGCGTTCAGGATCGACGGCGACCCCGACGTTCCCGATTGCCGCCCGTCACCGACACAGGGCAGGGCATGTATCCCCTTTTTCAAAAGGTAGGATGGTGGCCGCATATTCACCACCTCCGCGCCGCCCGGATAGCCCTTCGGTCCCGCACCGCGCATGATCAGGATGCAATGCTCGTCAACGCCAAGGCTCACGTCGTCGATCTTGTGGTGGAAATCCTCCGGCCCGTCGAACACAATGGCGCGGCCCTCGAAGGCGTCAGGATCATCAGGGTCGGACAGATACCGTGTGCGGAACTCTTCGGAAATCACGCTGGTCTTCATGATCGCGCTGTCGAAAAGGTTGCCCTTCAGATTGATGAAGCCCGCATCCTTCAACATCGGCGCGTCAATCGAATAGATCACGTCGTCATTGCCGGATAGCATCCCGCCGCAATTCTCCGCCATGGTCTTGCCATTGGCGGTCACCGCGTCCGGATGAGGCAACAGCCCCGCCCTCAACAACTCGCCAATCACCGCAGGCACGCCGCCCGCGCGGTGATAATCCTCGCCCAGATATTTGCCCGCGGGTTGCAAGTTTACCAGCAACGGCACCTTATGTCCGATGCCCTGCCAGTCGTCGTTTGTTAGCTCTATACCTAAGTGTTTTGCCACCCCGTTCAGATGGATCGGTGCGTTGGTTGATCCGCCAATGGCCGAGTTGATAACAATAGCGTTTTCAAAGGCTTCGCGGGTCATGATGTCAGACGGCCTTAGGTCTTCATGCACCATCTCGACGATGCGTTGACCGGTGTGGTAGCTGATCTGCCCCCGCTCGCGGTAAGGCGCAGGGATCGCCGCAGAGCCCGGCAATTGCATTCCCAAAGCCTCCGCCAAGGAGTTCATCGTCGTGGCCGTCCCCATGGTGTTGCAGTACCCGACAGAGGGCGTTGAGGACGCCACCAGATCCATAAACCCGTCATCGTCGATTTTCCCCGCCGCCTGCATCTCGCGGGCCTTCCAAACGATGGTGCCGGAACCCGTGCGCTCGCCATTGAACCAGCCGTTCAGCATCGGGCCCACACTCAGGGCAATCGCAGGTATGTTCACTGTCGCCGCCGCCATCAGCAGGGCAGGGGTGGTCTTGTCGCATCCGATATTCAGCACGACGCCATCGATCGGATAGCCGAACAGCGTCTCCACCAAAGACAGATATGCAAGGTTCCGGTCCAGCATAGCGGTAGGCCGCTTGCCGGTCTCCTGAATGGGATGCACCGGTATCTCGATCACCGTCCCGCCCGCCGCAATCACCCCGTCGCGCACCCGCTTGGTCAGCTCGATATGGTGGCGGTTACACGGCGACAAATCGGACCCCGTCTGCGCAATCCCGATAATCGGCTTGCCCGATTGCAACTCTTCACGGGTCAGCCCGTAGTTCAGATACCGCTCCAGATAAAGCGCGGTCATTTCCTGATTGTCAGGGTTGTTGAACCACTTCTGCGATCTCAGCTTCGACTTATCCGCCATCTTCACATCCCGTTAAGGTTAACGCGCGCCGCCCGTGGCAACACCCTTGTTTCCATTTGGTCAAAAATACTCAAATTCCCGACCCTAGCCGGACCACCCGCCGTCGATGATATGCGGCTGACCCGTCGTGAACCCGCTCTCGTCGCTGGCCAGATAAACAACCAGCGCCGCGATCTCGTCCGCCGTCGCGATCCGTCCCATCGGCTGGCGCGCCACGAACTGCTTTTTCGCTTCCTCATAGCCACCCACTTGCTTGCCCAAGGCGTGCAGCCGGTCCTCAAGCGACGGGCTTTCTACCGTGCCCGGGCAGATGCAATTGCACCGGATGCCCTTCGTGATGTAGTCCACCGCCACCGACTTGGTCATCCCGATCACCGCCGCTTTTGTGGTGCCATAAATGAACCGGTTCGGCGCCCCGATGATCGACGAGCACGCGCTTGACATATTCACGATCGAGCCGCCGCCCCGCTCCAGCATCCCCGGCAGCGCCGCTTGGATCATCCGCCACATGGCCCGCACGTTCAGGTCGAACGCAAAGTCCCATTCCGCGTCCGTCGCGTCCAGAACGGTCCCGTGATGCACGAACCCCGCGCAGTTGAACAACACGTCCGGATTAGCCCGCGCCACGCCGTCTTTCACCGATGCGGCATCACGCACATCCAGCACGAAAGTTTCCACGTTGTCATGTATCAAATCCGCCAGCGCATCCGCGTTCACATCGGTGGCAAAAACCTTTGCCCCCTCGTCGGCCATCGCCAGCGCCGAGGCGCGTCCGATCCCCTGCGCCGCGGCAGTCACAATAACACGCTTCCCTGCAAGTCTTTGACGTTCCAAGTTAAATCCCCCAAAATCGAATGCTTCTCCGACGCCGGTTCAGGCAGATAACCTTGCGTCATACGTCAATGCCTAGAACCAAATTTAGCGGGCTTCAATGCTTTTCACGGCTAAGGCCTTGGCCTACTGTTATCGCAAACAACAAATTACGGCTTCCACGGGGACATTCATGCAAAACCAGAAAATCACCCTTCTCGGCACCGGCCTCATGGGCGCTCCGATGGCGCGAAACATCGCCAAGGCCGGGTTCACCCTCGCGGTCTGGAACCGCTCCCGCAACAAGGCAGAGCCTCTGGCCGGGGTCGGTGCCACCGTGCATGACATGGTCGCAGATGCGGTCGCGGGCGCCGACATCGTGATCTCCATGCTGGCCGACGGTATCGTCGTCGGCAGCCTCGTCAACAATCCCGCCGTGACCGGCGCGATGAAGCCGGGCGCGCTCTGGATCGACATGTCCTCCGCCAAACCGGAAGAGGCCCGTGCGCAAGCCGCGCATCTGGCGAAGCTCGGTTTCCAGCACCTCGATGCCCCGGTCTCCGGCGGCACCAAAGGCGCGGAGGCCGGCACGCTCGCCATCATGGCGGGTGGCGACGCGGATGCGTTCAGCCGCGCCGAGCCTGTCCTGAGAGCCATGGGCCGCCCCGTGCATGTGGGCCCCACCGGCTCCGGCCAACTGTCCAAGCTCGCCAATCAAGCCATCGTCGCAGTCACCATCGCGGCCGTCGCGGAGGCCATGTTGCTCGTCGAAAAAGGCGGCGCTGATCCCGCCGCCGTCCGCGCCGCGCTCAAAGGCGGCTTTGCCGACAGCACCATCCTGCAACAGCACGGCGCGCGGATGACCGAAGGCAATTTCACGCCCGGCGGTCTGTCCAAATTCCAACTCAAGGACCTCGACAACCTGCTCAACGAGAGCGGCCAGCTTGGCCTGAAACTCCCCGTCTCCGAGATGACCCGCGACCGCTTCGCTGATTTCGTCGAGAACATGGACGGCGCCGACAAGGACCATTCCGGCCTCTATCTCGAACTCCTGAAGCGCAACGGGCTCAGCGCATGAGGGCCCTTATCCTCGGCGGTGGCGGCATGGTCGGCCAGAAGCTGGCCCGCCATCTCGCGGCAAACGGATTGAACGGCCAACAGGTCGACATCACCCTGCACGACATCGCCTTCCCGCCGGACGCCATCGCCGGTGCCACGCAGATCAAAGGTTCCATCGCCGATGCAGGCACGCCGGAAGCGCTCGCCAAAACCAAGCCGGACGTGATCTTCCACCTCGCCTCCATCGTCTCGGGCGAGGCCGAGGCCGATTTCGCCAAAGGCTGGGCCATCAACATGCACCCCACATGGGCACTGCTCGAAGCGCTCAGGGCCGAGCATGAGGCGGACCCGGGCTACCGCCCGCGCATCGTCTTCACGTCCTCCATCGCCGTGTTCGGCGGGCCATATCCCGACAAAATCAGCGACGACTTCCTGTCCGCGCCGCAAACCAGCTACGGGGCGCAAAAGTCGATCTGCGAAACGCTGATCTCCGACTTCTCGCGCAAAGGTTACGTCGACGGTATCTCCATCCGCCTGCCCACGATCTGTGTGCGCCCCGGCAAGCCCAACGCCGCCGCGTCTTCGTTCTTTTCCGGCATCATCCGCGAGCCGCTGAACGGGCAGGAGGCCATTCTACCGGTGGCCGATACCACCCGCCACTGGCATGCCAGCCCGCGCTCCGCGACCGGCTTCCTGACCCATGCCGCTACACTCGACACCGAAAAGCTGCAAGGTCGTCGAGCCCTAAACCTTCCCGGCGTCAGCTGCACCGTGGCTGAGCAAATCGAGGCCCTGCGCGACCTTGCAGGTAATGACGTGGTCAAGCTCATCAAGCCGCAACCCGATCCCGTCATCGAAAAAATCGTCGAAGGCTGGCCGCGCAACTTCGCATCAGACCGCGCCACAGCACTCGGCTTCAAAGCCGAATCCAGCTTCAAGCAAATCATCCAAGTCTACCTCGACGACGATTTTCCAAAGCACTAAACGACTTCTTTTTTCCAAAAAATACCTCGGGGGTCGTTATTGTTGCGCCATTGGTCCGAGAGACAATGGCGACGGCAGAGCCCCAACCAATAATCTCGTGCCGAAGGCACCTTCAGGTCACGCCGATCAGGTTCCGCGCCAGATGGTCGTGGATATGCTGGCGGCACAACGCTTCGTCCCGCGCCAAAGCCGCGTCCAGAATGGCGCGATGCTCTTTCACGTTGTCGCCGTAGTAGCCGTAATTGCTGGCGCGTGACACGAGTTGCTGGCGGAATTGGTCGTAGATCGTCTTGTAAGTTTCGCGCAGCAGGGGCGAGTTGCAGGCCGATATCAGCGTGTCGTGGAATTCCCATTCCGCGTTGGACCATAGCGGCAATACAGGTTCCACCGTTCCGCTGCGCCGGACCTCGCTTTCGATATGGCTCAGCTTGTGATGGGCGGCGGACAGCCGGGCCTCCCATTCGATGTCGCCATGGCGCATAGACAGGCTGGCCCCTTCCTGTTCCAGCAGGATGCGGAACTGGGTCAGGTCGTGCTGACGCTCCGGCGAGGTGCGGCGGGCGCGAAACCCGCGCTGCTCTTCGAACGCCACCAGACCGACCGTGGACAACCTGAACAGCACTTCGCGGATGGTGTTGGCAGAGCAGCCGTAGATCTGGCGCAACTCCTCGGACTTCAGCTTTTCCCCATGGTCGAACTGGGCGGTGACCAGCTTGCGGTGCAGGTCGTCATAGATGTCCGGCGTGTCCATTTTCACGGATGTGTCTGGCATTCGCATCTCCTGCCTGCAGGGCCCGGTCGCGCGTCAGCAAAGCGGCTAACCAAAATCTGGTAGCATAATAAATTTTGAAATTACAAGATAATCTCAAAATTATAAGAAAAAAAGAATTTATGTTGGCAGGTCCGGTTTCGATTGCTACGCTTTCCGGACGCAGGGTCACTGCGGGGGAATCCCCGTCTGACCCGCCAAGCGAAAACGAGATTAATCGTCTGGGAGGACATCATGAAGTTTATGAAAACCGCTGCAAGCTCTGTCGCGGCTGTAGCTCTGCTCACCACCGGCGTGCTGGCACAGGACGCAGTCACCAAGCTGCGCATCCAAACCCACTACGCGCCAGAATCGCTCTCCGGCAAGAACGCTGCCGCGTTCATCGACGACATCCAGACCATGTCGAACGGCGAGATCGAGGTGGAGATGTTCTACTCCTCCTCGGTGGTCAAGTCGGTGGAAACCTTCGACGCGGCGGCCACGGGTATTCTTGATTGCGACATGACCGGTGGCGCCTACCAGACCGGCAAAAACCCCGCGTTCCAGTTCGTGGGCGACATCATGGGCGGCTATGACACGCCTTACCAACAGCTGTCATGGCTCCTGCTCGGCGGCGGCATGGAAGATGCCCAAAAGCTCTACAACCAGTATGACATGCAGCTTGTCGGCTGGTGGGTCGTGGGTCAGGAGGCCATGTCCTCGACCAAACCGATCCGCAATGCCGAGGACTTCAAGGACTGGAAATTCCGCTCGCCCCCCGGCATGGAAACCAAGATTTTCGACAAGCTCGGTGCCTCGCCGATCGTGATGGATTTCACCGAAATCTTCACCGCGCTGGAAACCGGTATCATCGACGGGGCCGATGCCTCGATCCTGGCCAACAACAAGTCCATGGGGCTTTACGACATCGCCAAGCACGCCACTTTCCCCGGCTTCCACTCAATGCCGTCGGATCATCTGGCTTGCAACAAGGCCGTGTGGGACGCCATGCCCGACCATCACCGCCGGATCATGGAAGTCGCGATGGAAAAGCTGGCCTTGCGTCAGGGTATCGCGGGTGACGTAGCCAACGCGCAGGCGGCAAACGAGCTGCGTGCCGAAGGCGTGTCGATCTACGACTGGTCGCCTGAGGACCGTGCGAAGTTCAAGGCCGCAGCGCAGGAAACCTGGCCCGAGTTCGCCACCACTCCGGAAGCCCAGGCGTTGGTGGAAAGCCATCTCGCCTTCCTGAAGGAAATCGGTGTGATCTCCGAATAAGAACACCCGTTCTGGCGGGCCGGTTGTTTCCGGCCCGCCATTTTTTAGGGTCTGGCAGGTGGGAAACAGATGAGCATCAACGAACACAAGCCGGTTACGCCGATTGAGTGGCTCATCCCGCTGGCCTTTAGTTTCGTCTTCGGATGGGTGGTCTGGCACGGGCCAGCCTACATCCTCGATTTCGGCCCCGAAAACGGCCAGCTTGCAGCGCAATTCGCGCGCACCGACATCACACCCAACATACCCCCGCTGTTCGAGTTCGGCGATATCATCGACTACGTGGCGCTCATTCTGTCCCCTGTCCTGTTTATCTTTGGCGTCATGACCGTGCGCCGGGCGCCAATGGAATACCAAAGCGGGCACGTGATCGACCGCGGCTCCGTGTTTATCGGGCGGGTCACCATGATGCTGGTGGTCCTGCTCACTTCGGTGATGATCTACGAGGTCGTGCTGCGCTACGTTTTCGAAAAACCGACCATCTGGGCAAACGAGCTATCGCTCTGGTTGGCAGGCTTTGTGTTCCTGTGCGCCGGGCTTTACGCCATGCAGCAGCGCAGCCATATCCGGATTTTTCTGCTCTACGACATGATGCCCCGAACCGTGCAAAGGGTGTGTGACATCGTCTCTACCCTGCTGATCATAGCCTTCGCGTTCTTCCTGTTCTACGGCGGCTACGGCGAGGCAACAGCCAAGTTCATGCGGTGGGAAACCTTCGGCACGGCCTTCGATCCGCCCATTCCGGCCACATTGAAGCCCGCGGTGCTGCTGCTGGTCTGGCTCGTGGCAATTCAGGCGGTAATCAACCTGATCACCGACTGGAACCAAGAGCCGGTGCTCCACACTGCCGCCGACGATATTGACCCCGACGAGATCGAGCGGCTGAAAAAGGCCGTCGGCTCCGAGGGCGTGGGTGACATGGACGTCACCCGCAGCGCTATACAACACGGCAAGGCAGGGCAGGGCTGATGGATATTGGAACGATCTCAATGGTGCTGCTGCTGGGCCTGATGGTCCTGCTGGCCATCGGCATGCCGCTGGGCTTCGCGTCGGCCATCCTCGCCGTGCTGGTGTTGGTGATGAAGTTCGAGCCGACGCTGCTGTCCAACCCGTTCACCTTCGGCGAGGGCGTCCTGACAGGACGACCCGGCTCCGGCCCGCTGAACATTCTGGCGCAGAAAATATACGGGCTTTTAACGGATTACGTCCTCATATCCATCCCGCTGTTTATCTTCATGGCCGCGCTGCTGGAACGTTCCGGCATCGCCAAGGATATGTATTCCTCGCTCAACGTCTGGCTGAACCGCACCCGCGGCGGCATTGCCATCGTCACCTCGATTATGGCCGTGATCATGGCCGCAATGTCCGGCATCATCGGCGGCGAGGTGGTTCTGCTGGGCCTGATCGCGCTGCCGCAAATGCTGCGCTTGGGCTACAACCAGAACCTTGCCATCGGCACGATTTGCGCGTCGGGGTGCCTTGGCACCATGATCCCGCCCTCCATCGTACTGATTATCTACGGGTTGATCACGGAGACGTCGATCAAGGCGCTGTTCACCGCGTCTTTCCTGCCGGGCTTCATGCTGGCGTCGTTCATCATCATCTACATTATTATCCGCACGCAGCTGAATCCCTCTCACGCGCCGCTTCCCGAGCCGGTCGAGGGCGAGCCGCAGGGCCGCGAGAAGCTGATGCTGTTCCTCGCCTTCCTGTCGCGGTTGGTCAGCGGCTTCGCCATCTTCTTTTTCCTGCGTGTGTTGTTCTTCGAGTTCTCCGGCCAGAACGCCTCCAACACCGGCGCCGACATACGCTTCGGCACCATGGACTACGCCCCGTGGTTCGGCGGTGCGGTCGTGATAACGCTGCTGCTGAGCTACTTCGTCTTCGGCCGCGAGCGGTCGCGTCTGGGCTGGAAAATGGGCAAGGGCCTCGTGCCGCCGATCATCATCATCGGCGTGGTTCTGGGCTCGATCTATATGGGCATCACCGGCATCACCGAAGCCGCAGGCATGGGCGCGGTCGCCGTGTTGGTCATGTCTGCCCTGCGCGGCGAGGCGTCGTTCGATCTGGTCTGGGACTCGCTGATGCGCACGCTCAAATCCACCGGCACGATCATCTGGGTGACCATCGGCGCTGCGGCCCTCGCAGGCGCCTACACCATCGCGGGCGGGCCGGTCTTCGTGGCGGACCTCGTGGTCGGCTCCGACCTGCCCAGCATGGGCATCATCCTCATGATGATGCTGATCCTGTTGTTCATGGGCGCGTTCATGGATTGGGTCGGCATCGTGCTGCTCATCATCCCCGTGTTCCTGCCCATCGTGCAGCGCCTGCCGCTGGAGGAGATTGGCCTGCTGGGCGAGTTGAACCCGCGCCATGTGGCGATCTGGTTCGGGGTGGTGTTCTGTATGAACATGCAGGTCAGCTTCCTGTCGCCCCCCTTCGGTCCCGCCGCCTTCTATCTCAAGTCGGTTGCGCCCGCGCATATCTCGCTGACGGATATCTTCAAAGGCTTCCTGCCCTTTATCTGCATCCAGCTTGTGGCGCTGTCGGTGCTGTTGATCTACCCGCCCATCGTCTCAATCCTGTTGCCATAGGAGAGGTTTATGCTCAGCCCCGACCAGATCGCCGCGTTCACTCGGGATGGCTATCTGGTCGTCCCCGACGTGGTGCCGCAAGATGTGCTGGACCGCGTGCGGGCGGAATACGCAGCGCTTCTGGATGACCTCTATGCAGCATGGGGTTTGCCTGCGGCGGCCAGTTTCGAGGACAAGCTCGTCACCGCCTACCGCGCGGGCCGCGACTGGTTCCAGCCGATGGATATATCGCTGCCCGGCGACCGCATCGAAGCCGACACGCCCATGCATTTCGGCCCCGCCGTGTTCGAGATGGCGACGCATCCCCGTCTGCTGGACATGGTCGAGGACCTGATCGGGCCGGAGATCACCTCCAACCCGATCCAGCACGTGCGCATCAAGCCCCCCGCGACCGAGTTGAACGACGATGAGGTGCGCGCGCATATCACCTCCACCGACTGGCATCAGGACCGCGCGGTGGCACTGGAGGAGGCGGATGAGACCGACATGGTCACCGTCTGGCTCGCCGTCACCGACGCCACCATCGAGAACGGCTGCCTGAAAGTGCAGCCTTTCAACGGCCCGCAAGACATTCTGCCCCATTGCCCGAAAAAGCAGACCGCCATCGCCGACGCGTTCATCAACGAGGATGGCGCGGTGCCTTTGCCCGTGCCATCCGGCGGCGCAGTTCTGTTCCACCCGCTGGTCCCGCACGCATCCTTGCCAAATACCTCGCAAGGAATCCGCTGGTCTTTCGATCTGCGCTTCAACAAAACGGGCCAGCCCACCGGCCGCAGCCATTTCCCCGATTTCATAGCCCGCTCCCGCGCGCGGCCCGAGACCGAGTTGCATGACTGGAAAGCATGGCGCAGCATGTGGGAAGACGCCCGCGCACGCCTTGCCGCCGAGCCTCATATCGACATTCACCGCTGGACCTCCGACGCGCCCTATTGCGCCTGAAAGTAGACCCCATGAAAGACACCATCCGCCTAGATGCAGACGACAATGTCGTCACCGCCACCCGTGCCTTGGAAGCGGGGGCGTCCGTCGAGGACGTCACCACCACCGGCCTGATCCCGTCGGGCCACAAGATCGCCACCCGCGCCATCGCCAAGGGCGAGCAGATCCGCAAATACGCGCAGATGATCGGCGTGGCGTCGCAAGACATCGCGGCGGGCGATCATGTTCACACCCACAATTGCGACTTCGTGCCGACCGCGCAAAACTACGAGTTCGGCACCGACATGCGCCCCGTCACGCCCGCGACGGGCGACACCTTCATGGGCTACCGCCGCGACAATGGCTCCGTGGGCACGCGCAACTACATCGCCATCGTCACCTCGGTAAATTGCTCCGCCACCGCCGCGCGGCGCATCTCTGATTACTTCACGCCCGAGCGCTTGAAAGACTACCCTAATGTCGACGGCGTCTGCGCCTTCGTGCACGGCACCGGTTGCGGCATGGCGGGCGACGGCGACGGGTTCGAGGCTTTGCAGCGGGTCATGTGGGGCTATGCCCGCCATCCGAACCACGCGGGCGTGCTGATGGTCGGGCTGGGCTGCGAGATGAACCAGATCGACTGGCTGCTGGACGCCTACGGGCTGAAGCAATCGGAGACGTTTCAGGTGATGAACATTCAAGGCGTCGCGGGCCTGCAAAAGACCATTGAACTGGGCATCAAGAAGGTCGAGGCGATGCTGCCCATTGCCAATCAGGCGACGCGCAGCGAGTGTCCCGTCTCCGAGCTGAAAGTCGCCCTGCAATGCGGCGGCTCGGATGCGTGGTCCGGCGTCACGGCGAACCCGGCTTTGGGCTACGCTTGCGACCTGCTCGCGGCCCAGGGCGGCACCGGTGTGCTGGCCGAAACGCCCGAGATTTACGGCGCCGAACATTTGCTGACCCGCCGCGCGGTCTCGCCGGAAGTGGGGCAAAAACTCATCGGCCTGATCGAGTGGTGGAAGGACTACACCGAGCGCAACAAAGGCTCCATGGACAACAACCCAAGCCCCGGCAACAAGAAAGGCGGGCTGACCACGATCCTTGAAAAGTCGCTGGGCGCGGCGGCCAAGGGCGGCACCTCGCCGCTGACCGGCGTCTATAAATACGCCGAACCTGTGACCGCCAAAGGGTTCACCTTCATGGACAGCCCCGGCTACGATCCGGCCTCCGTCACGGGGCAAATTGCGGGCGGCTGTCAGGTAGTGGTGTTCACCACCGGACGCGGCTCCGCCTTCGGGTCCAAGCCCAGCCCGACCATCAAGGTGTCGACCAATACCGAGATGTATAAGCGCATGACCGACGACATGGACGTCAACGCGGGCGACATGCTGACCGCTGGGGTGTCGTTGGAGGAAAAAGGCCGTGAGATTTACGACCTGATCCTGCGCGTGGCGTCGGGCGAGGTCTCCAAATCCGAGGCGCAGGGCTTGGGCGACTTCGAGTTTGTGCCATGGCAGATCGGCGCGGTCATGTAATGCGGCTGCTGGTTGCGGGCATAGGTCTGATCGGCGCGCGGCATCTGGCGCATGCGCTGGAGATGCCGAAGGTCGACGTGGTCGGCGTCATCGACCCGCAACTGACGCAAAGCCATGTGCCGCATTTCGACAGTATCGACGCGGTGGATGTGGACGCCGATGCTATCCTGATCGCTACGCCCTCGCATCTGCACGCCGACCACGGGGAACAGGCGGCGGCGCGGGGGTGGCATATGCTCATCGAAAAACCCGTGGCCCATTCGCTGGACGCCGCCGACCGCATCGTCGCGGCGGCGGAGCAGGCAGGGGTGCAGACTTTGGTGGGCCACCATCGCCGCCACCATGCGGCTGTTGCCAAGCTGAAAGCGTTGCTCGGCGCGGGCACGATTGGCACGCCGGTGTTGGCGTCGATGATCTGGGCGGTGAAAAAGCCCGATCCCTATTTCGAGGTTCCGTGGAGGGCAGGCCCGGACGGCTCGCCCGTTTTGATAAACCTCGTCCACGAGGTCGACCTGCTGCGCTATCTGTTTGGCGAGGTAACCTCGGTGCAAGGCATAGGCTCGAACACTCAGCGCGGGGCGGCGCGGGTGGAAAGCGGCGCGGCGCTTCTTGGCTTCGAGGGCGGGCTGGCGGCGAGCATCAGCTTTGCCGACACCACGGCATCGCCAGACAGTTTCGAGGCCGGGACGGGCGAAAACCCCAACATCGCCACGACGGGTGAGGACTACCTGCGAATCTGCGGCACCGGGGGCGCAATCGCCTTCCCGTCGCTGACTGTCTGGTCGGGGGCGGTGGACTGGTCGCAAGAGCCCCAACGCGCGGAGCATGGCGTGACCCCCAATGTGCCGCTGGTTGCGCAGCTGGAGCATTTTGCGAAGGTCTGTGCCGGAGACGCAGCGCCTCTGGTTTGCGCGCTGGAAGGGCGCAAAACGCTTGAGGTGACGCTGGCGATTGAAGCGGCGGTCGCGCCTGACCGCGAGCGGCTGACCTCGCCTGCGGCCTCGGCCCACCCGCCCGCGCCATCCCGTTCAACCGCCTAGAAAGGAGACGACATGAGTTTCGAGACCCTGACCCAAGCGCAAAAGGACTTCTACGACGAAGAGGGCTATCTGATCCTCGAAAAGCGCATTCCCGATGACATCATGGCCAATCTGCATGCGGAGATCGCCAAGTACCAGGAACAGGCCAAAAGCCTGACCGAGAGCACCGACCAGATTGATCTGGAGGACAGCCACACGCCGGAAACCCCGCGCGTCAGGCGCATCAAGCTGCCGCACACGCATAACAAGGTGATGCGCGATCTGATGTATTCCGACCTGATCCTCGCCCCGGCGCGCGACCTGATCGGGCCGGATCTGCGGCTGCACACAACCAAGCTGAACATGAAATCCGCGGGCTTCGGCGCGGCGGTGGAGTGGCATCAGGACTTCGCCTTCTACCCGCACACCAATGACGACGTGCTGGCGATTGCGGTGATCCTTGACGACATGGACAGCGAGAACGGTCCTTTGATGGTCTTTCCGGGATCGCACAAACACAAGATCTACGACCACCATGTCGACGGGGTATTTGCAGGCGCGATGGACCTTGCGGCCTGCGGCTTTGACATGAAAGATGCGGTGGAGTTGAAGGGGCCTGCGGGCTCGGTGTCGATCCATCACGGGCGGATCGTGCATGGCTCGTCGCTCAATAAATCCACGCAGGACCGCCGCCTGCTGTTCTACGAGATGATGGCGGCGGATGCGTTCCCGATCATGGGCTCGATGACCCGCTGGAGCGACATCAAGGAGTATAACGAACGGATGCTCTGCGGTGAGCCGACGCTGGAGCCGCGCGTGCAAAGCATCGGCGCGCGTATTCCTGCACCGCTGCCGACGGACAACTTCACCATTTACGAAATCCAGAAGCGCCTTCACGCCCGGTCGTTCGAGGTCGCCAAGTGAGCATAGCCGTCATCGGTCGCGGCCTTTGGGGTGCAGCGGCGGCGCGGCATCTGGCGATGGCGGGGCAGAACGTGACGCTGATCGGCCCGCCCGAGCCGCGCGACAAGCGTGGTCACGAAGGCGTGTTCGGCTCGCATTACGACGAGGGGCGGATCACCCGCAAGAACGCGCTGGACGAATACTGGGTCGGTGTGTCCACGGCGGCGATTGACCGCTACGGCGAGATCGAGCGCCAAAGCGGCATCCGCTTTTACACGGAAACTGGTGCCGTGATGGCGGGAGGCGAGGAGTTCATGGCCCGTGTGGATGTGGGACGGCTGAAGCACAATGTTCCATGCGACGCGCTGGACCACCAAGCGCTGGCGGCGCGGTTCCCGTTCTTCCGCTTTCCCGACCATTTCACCGGCTACCACGAGTCCACACGGGCTGGCCATGTCAGCCCGCGCAATCTGGTCGCGGCCCAAACGAAGGCGGCGCATTGCTTCGGGGCGGCATTGCTGGAGGAAACGGTCACGGGGCTGGAGGAGCGCCGCGATCATGTAGAGGTGACCACCGATCAGGACCGCCACCGCTTCGACCAGGTTCTGGTCGCCGCTGGCTACAACACCGACACGGTTCTGGCGCGTGCGCCAAAGCTGGACGTCTACGCGCGTACAGTCGCGTTTTTCGAGGTGAGCGAGGCCGAGGCGGCTCGCCTAAGCACCATGCCGACGCTGGTCTATGACACGCCGGAAGACCCGTATTTGCTGCCTCCGATCCGCTATCCTGACGGCAAGCTCTACATCAAGCTGGGCGGCGACCCGGAGGATGTGCCATTGGTCGGCCAGGAAGATATCGGCGACTGGTTCCGCTCGGGCGGCAACCCGCAGGTGCGCGACCATCTGCATGGAATGATCCGCCAACTGATGCCCGATCTGGACATTCGAGCGGTGAGCATGGAGGCCTGCGTGACCTCGTGGACGAAAGACCGCCTGCCCGAAATTGGCCGATTGTCCGACCGCGTGGCGGTCTGCACTGGCGGCAACGGGGCAGGGGCGAAGTGTAGTGACGAAACAGGCCGACTTGGCGCGGCTTTGATACTGGAAAAAACAGGAGAAACAGCATGAGCAAAATCGGATTTATCGGCCTTGGCCTGATGGGCGGCGCAATGGTGGGACGTTTGCAGGACAAGGGCCACGATCTGGTGGTCTTGGGCAACCGCGACCGCACCTATATCGACGCCGCCCTGAGCCGTGGCGCGACCGAGGCGGGCACCGCAAAAGAGGTGGCCGAAGCCTGCGATATCATCATGCTCTGCATGGGCACCTCCGATCAGGTGGAAGGCCGGATGCGCGGTGCGGACGGTGTCATCGCAGGTTTGAAACCCGGTGCGGTGGTGATCGACTTTGGCACCTCGCTGCCTGCGTCCACCAAGGCTCTGGGCGAGGAGGTCGCGGCCGCAGGTGGGGCCTATCTGGACGCGCCGCTGGGGCGCACGCCGTCCCACGCCAAGGACGGGTTGCTCAATATCATGTGCGCGGGCGACAAGGCGGCGTTCGACAAGGTCAAACCCGTGCTGGACGATCTGGGCGAAAACGTCTTCCATCTGGGCGCGCTTGGCTCAGGCCACACGATCAAGCTCATCAACAACTTCTTCGGCATGACCGTGGCCAACGCCATGGCCGAGGCGTTCGCCATGGCGGATGTGCAAGGCGTGGACCGAAAGGCGCTCTATGACGTGATGAGCGCGGGGCCGCTGCATTCCGGCATGATGGATTTCGTCAAGGGCTACGGCGTGGATGGTGACCCGAACCAGCTGGCCTTCGCGATCAAGAACGCGGCGAAGGATGTCGGGTATTACGCGCAGATGGCAGATGACGCCGGGGTGGATTCGATCATGTCGAAATGCACCCTGAGCGCGTTGCAGACCGCCCGCGACGAAGGGCGCGGCGACGACATGGTGTCCCAGATGCTCGACTTCTACGTCGCGAAATTGAAACCGTAGCCCATGAGCCGCGTCGCTGTTCCAGCGCTGGAAGATCGCGCAACCCTTGGCATCGGAATGATGCTGGCGGCGTGGCTGTTTTTTTCGATGATCGACACTTCGGTGAAGTGGTTGGTGCTGGCGGGGCTGCCCGCGTTGCAGCTGGCCTTCATGCGCTATGTTGGGCATTTCGTCATCTCCACCTGGGCCGTGGCGCGCGGCGGCATGGATGTGGAGCGCTTCAAGACCGACCGCCTTGGGTTGGTCCTGTTTCGCGCCTTTTTGCTGACCTCGTCGACCGCGTTGAACTTCATCGCGCTGTTCTATCTGCCGCTGACGGTCACCGCGTCGATCATGTTCACCTCACCCATTCTGGTGTGCCTGCTCGGTTGGCCACTATTGGGCGAACGCGCGGGGCCATGGCGTATCTTCGGTATCCTGCTGGGCTTCGTCGGCGTGCTGGTGGTGATGCGACCCTTCGGGGCGGAGTTCCACTGGGCCATGCTTCTGTCGCTTAACAACGCGCTGGCGATGGCGCTGTATTCGATCCTGACGCGCAAGCTGTCGGGGGTGGTGTCGACCGAGATCATGCAGTTCTATATGGGGCTGTTCGGCACGGTGGTCTTGCTGCCCACGGCGATATACACATGGACCAACCCGACGACCGCGCTGGACTGGGTGCTGTTGTTCCTGCTGGGCTTTTTCGGCTGGGCAGGTCACGAGCTGCTGACCCGCGCCCACCGCTTCGCCACGGCCAACACACTGATGCCCTATGCGTATTTCTTCCTGCTGTTCCTGTCGATTTCCAGCTACCTGATCTGGGGCCATATCCCCGACGCGGCAACGCTGATCGGGGCGGCGATCATCATCGCTTCCGGCCTGCTGATCTGGATGCGCACACGCAAGCGCGCGGTGCTGCGCACGCCGCCGGGGGTCTAGCAACGCACGCAGGGTTAACGCGGTCTCAACGGCTGGGGCGTAGAACCGCTTTCGACGTCACAAGAGTGGTTTACAAGGATCCTGCCAGCCGGCCGCGACCAGCATGGGCAGCGGGACATCCTTTCAGATCGCGCGATTATTGACCGGAGGCGGCGAAAGCCAAACCCGGACGGGATGCAGGGGTAAAACCCTGTCCGGCAGCACACCACGCTTCGGCGGCGCCGCCACCCTTACTACTTCCCAGCCAGAGCATTTGCCCACCTTCGATGGTTTCATACCAGCTCGGGGGCTTGTGCCGTTGGCGTCTTTATGCGCCCCGAGGCGCCGAACCCCGCTTGACCACGCCCTTGGCTTGGCATAGTCAAACGCCACGGCGCGGGTATGGTGAAATGGTATCATAAGAGCCTTCCAAGCTTAAGGTGCGGGTTCGATTCCCGCTACCCGCTCCAGACCTTCCTAAAGATCGCCGGACTTGATGCGCAGCCGCTCAGGTGCCATTGATTGGCGTGCGCAGAAGCGAAAGGCCGGTCTGATGAAATCCCTTGTTCTGGAACGTAAAGATGCGCTGTCGCTGCGCGACTTTCCCGAAATTTCCCGCGCCGAAGAGGCGCTTGGCCCCCGCGACGTGCGCGTCAAGCTGCACACGGTCGGGATTTGCGGCTCCGACGTGCACTATTACACCCATGGCCGCATTGGTCCGTTCGTGGTCAACGCGCCGATGATCCTTGGCCATGAGGCCTCCGGTACGGTGATCGAGGTGGGTGCGGAGGTCACGACGCTGAAGGAAGGCGACCGCGTTTGCATGGAGCCGGGCATCCCCGACCCCAACAGCCGCGCCACCCGTTTGGGCATGTATAACGTAGACCCCGCCGTGCGCTTCTGGGCCACGCCGCCGGTCCACGGCATCCTGCGCCCGACCTGTGTGCATCCGGAGGCGTTTACCTACAAGTTGCCCGACAATGTCAGCTTTGCAGAGGCCGCGATGGTCGAGCCGCTGGCCGTCGGCGTCCACGCCGCCACCAAGGCACGGGTGAAACCGGGCGATGTTGCGGTCGTCATGGGGGCGGGGCCGATTGGCTTGGTTACGGCGCTGTCAGCGCTCGCCGCTGGCTGTGCGCGGGTCTATGTCAGCGACCTGTCCGACGCAAAGCTGGAAATTGCCGCCTCCCTGAGCCAGGCAATCACGCCGGTCAATATCCGGTCGGAAAATCTGGTTGAGACGGTGCAGCGCGAGACCGACGGCTGGGGCGCGGATATCGTGTTCGAGGCCACGGGAAGCCCGCAAGC
This sequence comes from Litoreibacter arenae DSM 19593, assembly GCF_000442275.2. GTDB lineage: Bacteria > Pseudomonadota > Alphaproteobacteria > Rhodobacterales > Rhodobacteraceae > Litoreibacter > Litoreibacter arenae. The sequence goes on from NZ_KE557312.1 coordinate 158,541, forward strand.
CGCCGCGCAGGTGTTCGAGCCGCTTGCACCCGGCGGTTGCGTCGTGATGATCGGCGGCCAGCCAGACCCGATCAGCTATGACGCAGGCGCGGCGATGGTGCGCGAAGCGCGGGTGGAGAACATCTTCCGCTATGCCCATGTGTTCCCCCGCTGCGTCGGCATGCTTGCCAGCGGGGCCATCGACGTCAAACCGCTGATTACGCGGACGTTCAGTTTCGACGATAGTGTGCATGCCTTTGAGGTGGCCGCGTCGGCCCCTGCGGGCGATGTGAAGATGCAGATCGAACTGCCGCAATGAAGGTGTGACATGGGCCCGAGTCCTGCGGCGGTGATCTTTGATCTTGATGGCTGTCTTGTGGATAGCGAGCCGCTGGTGATCCGCGCAATTGTCGAGGAGTTGCGTGCCGAAGGGCTGGACACACTCGCCTTCGACGACATTCGCGCGGGGTTTCTGGGTATGCCGATGCCCGCGATCTGGGATGCGGCGGCACAAGGCACCGGACGCCCCATCCCGGACGACTTCATCACCCGCGTCGACACGCGCCTGTGCGATGCGTTCGTAGGCCGGTTGCAGAGGATTGACGGCGTGCTGGGTATGCTCGACGCCTTGGCCGAACGCGGCGTTGCGATTGCGATTGCCACGGGCGGCTCGATCCAGCGGATGACGCAGGCGCTGGCGGTCAGCGGTTTGTCGGCGCGATTCGAGGGCAGGGCATTCAGCGCCAATCAGGTGGCACGCGGCAAGCCCGCGCCGGACCTGTTCCTGTTCGCCGCGGATCGCCTAGGCGTCGCCCCGACCGACTGCGCTGTGTTGGAGGATTCGCCACATGGGGTTGCGGGCGGCGTGGCTGCAGGGATGCGCGTGGCTGGCTTCACCGGCGGCTCGCATCTGGACGGCATGCGCGACGCTCACACGCAGCTTTTGCGCGATAAGGGGGCGGCCACGGTGGCCACCGATATGGACGGGGTTCTTTCGGCTTTGTGGGTGGAAAAGCAATGACGTATCTCGGCTTCGATCTCGGCACCTCCGGTCTGCGGGCGTTGCTGGTGGACGCGGACGGCGCGACCATTGGCGCGGCAGAACGGCACTACGAGGCGATGCACCCGCATTCAGGCTGGTCCGAGCAGGACCCGGCGCATTGGATCACGGCGCTGGAAGGCGCGGTGGCGGAGCTGCGGGCGGCGCATCCTGAGTTTGCCTCCCTCAAGGGCATCGGTGTGGCAGGCCACATGCACGGCGCGACGCTGTTGGACGAAGCGGGTAGGGTGCTGCGTCCGTGCATTTTGTGGAACGACACGCGGTCCTCGAAAGAGGCCGCGCGGCTGGATGGCGCCGCGCAGGTACGCGAGTTATCGGGCAATATCGTCTTTCCGGGCTTCACCGCCCCCAAGCTTGATTGGGTCCGCACCCACGAGCCGACGGTTTTCGCCAAGACCGCCCGCGTGCTGCTGCCCGCCGCCTACCTCAACTACTACCTGACTGGAGACTACGTGGCCGACATGTCCGACAGCGCGGGCACTGCATGGCTCGACGTGGGCAAACGCGACTGGTCGGATCACCTGCTGAAGGCCGGCCACATGCGCCGCGATCAGATGCCGAGGCTGGTGGAAGGGTCGGAACCTGCGGGTTTGTTGCGCGATGATCTTGCGTCGAAATGGGGTGTGTCGGACGTGACGATTGCGGGCGGTGCTGGCGACAACGCCGCCGCCGCTTGTGGGATCGGCGCGATGGACGAGGGGCAGGGTTTCGTGTCGTTGGGCACCTCCGGCGTGGTGTTGGCGGCGCGGGACGGCTACCGCCCTGCGCCGGAAACAGCGCTGCACACCTTTTGCCATGCGGTGCCGGATCGCTGGTACCAGATGGGGGTGATGCTGTCGGCCACGGACAGCCTGAACTGGCTGGCGCGGATAACCGGAACCTCGCCTAAAGAACTGACGGCGGACTTGGGCGAGGAGCTGCAAAAGCCCGGCTCAGTGAGCTTCCTGCCCTATCTGTCCGGTGAGCGCACACCACATAACGACGCGAACATTCGAGGCAGCTTTACAGGGCTGTCAGCAGGGACCACGCGCGACGACATGACTCGCGCGGTGCTGGAAGGCGTGGCGTTCGGGCTGCGCGACAGCTTCGAGGCGCTGAAGGTCAGCGGCGCGTCTCTCGACCAGCTGATCGCCATCGGCGGCGGCACCGGCTCGCGCTACTGGCTGCGCGTGATCGCGACGGTGCTGGGCGTGCCGTTGGCGTTACCTGCGGGCGGTGAGTTCGGGGCTGCGCTGGGAGGCGCACGGTTGGGGATGGCGGCAACGGGAATGCCTCTCGCCCAGATCGTGACCGCGCCGGAAATTCGTGAGGTGATCCAGCCGGACCGTGCGTTGCAGGCGGAGTATGACGCGGCCTACCAAGCCTTCCGCGCGGCCTATCAGTTGATCCGTCAGGCGCAGTAGCCGCCGCGCGTTTGCGGCGTGCGGATGCCCAGAATGCTGCCTGCGACCTGCGTGCGCAGGATCTGCGCGGTGCCGCCGCCGATGGTGAACATGCGCACGTCGCGATACATCCGCTCCAACGGCTCCTCCGCGCCGTAGCCCCGTGCGCCGAACATTTGCAGCGCGTCGTTGACCACCTTGATCGCCGCCTCGGACGCGAACAGCTTTGCCCGCGCTGCCATGGCGATGTCGGGGAAGGGGGACCCGTTCGGGCCACGCGATTGCGCGGACTCGTGCAGCATCAACCGCGACGCGTGGACAGATGCGTCCATATCCGCCAGCATCCATTGCAAGCCTTGGAATTCCGCCAGAGTGCGGCCGAATTGTTCACGCTCCAGCAGGTAGCGTTTGGCATGGTCGAGCGCGCCTGCGGCGACGCCCATGGCGATGGTGCCCGCGCCGACGCGCTGGCTGTTATAGGCGTTCATCAGGTCCGCAAAGCCGCGCTTGAAGCCCGACGGCGGGCGCAGCACATGGGCGTCTTCGATGAACACCTCGTCGAATTTCAAAGTCGTCTCCGGCATGCCGCACAGGCCCATGGTGCGCTCGCGGCTGACGACGGTGAAACCGTCATGGTCCATGCCGTTCTCTGGGTCTTGGCACATGATGAAGCCGCCGATGCCCTGCTCCTCGCCTGCCTTGTCCAGCACGCGGGCAAAGACCAGATGCAGCTTGGAGACCCCGCCGCCGGTGATCCAGTGCTTGGTGCCGTTCAGCACGTAGCCCCCATCCACGCGCCGCGCGGTGGTGGTCATCTGGGTGGCCGCACTGCCCGCATCCGGCTCGCTGATGCAGATCGCGGGCTTGTCGCCTGCCAGCACGTAAGGCGCGACGAATTCTTTTTGCGCCTCGGTTCCGTATGCCATGATCGCGCTGATGCCGCCCATATTGGCCTCGACCACGATGCGGGCGGTCAGGGTGCAGGCTTTGGCCAGCTCCTCGACCACGATCACGGTGTCCAGCCATGACGCGCCTTGGCCGCCGTAACGGGTCGGCAGGGTCATGCCCATCAGGCCCGCGTTTGTCAGATCGGCGATGTTGTCCCAGCAATAGGTCCGCTCCTGATCCCACTTCGCGGCGCGGGGGGCGAATTTGGTGGTAAGATCGCGCGCGATGGCGCGAAAGGATTCGGAGGACGATGTGTGTTTCATGCCGCGAGTGTGAGGTCTATGCTTTTCCAAAACAATCTAATAAGAATGAAATCTAAGTTCAGGTAGATTGAATTAATGCAAACCCGCGCGCTGGAGACCTTGGTTAGAATTTTGCAGGTGCAGTCCTTTGGCGAGGCGGCCCAGTTGCAGAATATGACGCTGTCGGCGTTGAGTATGCAGATGAAAGCGCTGGAGGCGGAACTGGACGCGGAACTGTTCGACCGCAGCTTCCGCCCGCCACGGCTGACGCCCTTGGGGCGGAAGGTGGCGGAACAGGCGAAGGGGGTCATCAGCGGTGTGGCCGAATTGCACGAACTGGCCAATGCAGGGGCCGGCTTGAGCGGGTCGTTTCAACTTGGCTTCATCCAGTCCGCCAGCGCTCGCATTTTGCCGAAGTTTGTGACCTTGGCGGCGGAGCGGGAGAAGAGGGCGAGCTTTCGATACAGCTCCAACCTGTCAGAGGCGCTGACCGAGCAGGTGGCGTTGGGGCAGCTCGACGCCGCGATTGTCACGCGGGTCGAGGGCGGGGCGCGGGGGTTGCATGTGGACCTGATCGCGTCGGAGCCGATGGCGTTGGCGGTGCCTGTTGCACTGGCCCAACTGGATGCGGTGCAGCTTTCGCAGCAGGTGCCGTTCATCCATTTCCGCCCCAGCACCGGCATCGGCAAGCTGATCGCGGCATCATTGGGGGCAGAAGTGCCGCCGCAAAACACTCTGGTTCTCGACAGCATCGAGGCCTGCATGGAATGCGTGAAGGAAGGCGTCGGCTATACCGTTCTTCCGCTGCCCGACATTCGCCGTTATGCGGACGGTCGGGTGCATGTGGTGGAGGGCGCGATGGAAGGGCTGACCCGCGATCTGGTGATGCTGACCCGCGACGACGCGCAGGCGCAGCGGTGGCGGCCCAGACTGCTGTCGCTGGTCAGGGACGCGGCTTAGGCCCGCCGTTTCAGGGTCCGCGTGGCTCGGATGCCTGCGCGGATGATGGCGATCACCGTCAGCACCGTCAGCCCCCAGAAGAACCATGTGATCGGGCCACGGAACAGGATCGCGGGTGAACTGCCGGACATGAGCATGGCTTGGCGGAAGTTGTCTTCCAGCAGCGGCCCGAGGATGAAGGCGATCAGGAAGGGGGCTGCGGGAATGTCGTTACGCATCATGAGGAACCCGACCCAACCCATGACGAACATCACGCCCACGTCGAAGATGTTGTTATTCACCGCGAACACGCCATAGACGCAGAGCACCAGAACACCGGGGAAGAGAACCCCGCGCGGGATGTCGGCCACGTATTTGAACCCGCGAATGGCGACGGAGCCGATGAACAGCAGAAAGACGGAGCTGACGATCAGGCCGATGAACAAGCCGTAGATGATATCGACATTGAGAATGAACATCATCGGTCCGGGTTGGAGCCCGTGGACCATGAATGCGCCGATGATGATGGCGGTGATCACGTCGCCCGGCACGCCAAGCGCCAGAAGCGGAATCAGGGTCGCCCCAGCAACGCCGTTGTTGCCTGCCTCGGAGGCGGCGACGCCCTCAAGTTCGCCCTTGCCGAAATTGTCGCGGTTGGGTGATTTGCGCCGCGCCTCGCTGTAGGACAGGAAAGCGGACGGGGCCGCGCCGATGCCGGGGATGGAGCCGAGGAACACCCCGATGAAGCTGCCGCGGACGATGGATTTGAAGCAGCGTTTATACTCGCCGAAGGTGACCTTGTTGTCGCCCAGACTACGGGTTTGACCCTTATGCGGCTTGGGGTCCCAGACCATGGCCAGCACCTCGGGGATAGCGAACAGCCCGATGAGGACTGCGATGAAGTTGAGGCCGCCCATCATGCTGGGATCACCGAAGGTGAAGCGGTTGGTGCCGTAGACGAGATCAAGGCCAACGGTTGCCAGCAACAGCCCCAGCATGGCCGACAGCGCCCCGCGTAACAGGCTGGCGCCGGAGACACCCGCGATGATGGTCAGCGAGAACAGGATCAGGGTGAAGAATTCCGGCGGGCCGAAGTTCAGCGCGAAGGAGGCGAGCCAGCCGGCGAACAGGATCAGCGCGAGGTTGGAGATCAGATCGGCGGTGCAGGACGCCCAGAGCGCCATGCCAAGCGCCTTGCCTGCCTGACCCTTCTCGGCCAGCGGATAGCCGTCCAGCACCGTGGCGCTGGAGGCGGGGGTGCCGGGGGTCTTGATAAGGATTGCGGGGATGGAGCCGCCGAAGATGCCGCCCTTGTAGACGCCCAGCAGCAGCAGGATGGCGATGATCGGCTGCATGGAAAAGGTAAACGGCAGGGTCAGGGCCACGGCCATGGTGGCGGACATACCGGGGATTGCACCTGCGATTGTACCGATGGCGACCCCTGCGAACAGCGCCAGAAACGCTTCGAAATTCCCGACGAGGGACAGACCCGCGAGGATGCTGTCGACAAAGCTCATGGCAGCCTCACGAAGTTGCCCTGCGGGATCGCGACGCTGGCGATATGGGCGAAGAAGACATAGAGCACAAGCGGCACGCAGACCGCGCAGATCAGCGCGGTTTTGGGGTGCGAGGTGCGGACCAGAAAGGCGGTGGCCACGAAGGCCAGCATGGAGGTCCAGACCATGCCAAGGCGCGGCAGGCCGAACATGTAGATCACCATGACGACTGCCATGATCAGCAGGCGGCCATAGCCGCCGGACACCTCGGCGGGCGCGGGCGTCAGGTCTTCAGAGGAGAAGTGGCCGGTGACGGTCAACCCGATGCCGGTCAGGATCGTCAGGGCCGCAAGCGTGTAGGGCCAGAAGACCGGAGACAGGATGATGTTGCGCACATTGCTTGGAGAGGACACCCAGTTGGGTATTGCGACGAGCATCAGGAAAAGCCCCGCAATGATGGCGACGATGCCGATGAGCGTTTGCCGGTGAAGGTTCTGCATGGGGGCGCCTCTGCAAGATAGAAAAACGGCGCGCGATGGGGATGCCACGCGCGCCGGTCAAATCACGGACTTAGCCTTCTACGCGCATGCCCAGCTTATCCACCAGCGCCTTGAAGGTCTGGTATTGCTCCTGGATGAACGCATTTGCGTCTTCAGGGCTCATCACGTTGATGATAGAGCCACGTGCCTCCATCGAACTGACGAATTCCTCGTCACCCGCTGCGGCGGCCATCCACTCGCCCCATTTCGCGGCCACCTCGTCAGAGATCCCGGCCGGTCCTGCAATGCCGGTCCAGCCGACCAGCTGTTCAAGCGCGGGCTTGCCGAGGTCCTTCGAGGTCGGCGCGTCGAAGCCGACCACCGGTTCCGCCGTTGTGACCATCAGTGGCTTCATCTGACCGTTGGCCACAAAGCTGGCCAGCGCCGACGAGTTGGTGCACAGGAAGGTCGCGGTGCCGTTCAGCACCGCCGTCACCGCCTCGCCGCCACCTTTCTGCGGGATGTGCGTGGCTGCGTTGATCGGGTCCTCGACGCCGAACTCGTCCAGCACCATCGCGCCCGCCAGATGCAGGCCGGAGCCCACGCCGGAGGAGGAGTAGCTGACCCCGCCCTCATTTACTTTGGCGATCAGGTCTTCCATCGAATTGATGTCGGAATTTGCCTCCACCGCGCAGGCGAAGGGGTTGATCTCGTAGACCGTCACGAAGCGGAAATCGTCCAGCGTATAGGGCAGGGTGGCCTTCATCGCCGGGTTGACCGAGTGGGACCCCACGCGGGCGAACAGCATGGTATAGCCGTCCGGCTTGGCGTTCTTGACCGCGACGGAGCCGGTCGCCCCGCCGGCACCTGTGACGTTCGCCATAATCAGCGACTGGCCGACCGCCTTGCCCAGCGGTTCTGCGATGGTGCGGGCGGAAATGTCGGTGGCCCCGCCTGCGCCGTAGGGGATGACCATGTTGATCGGCCGCTCGGGATAGTCCGCAGCGGAGGCGGCGGTGGCAAGCCCCAGTATCATTGCGCTCACGGCGCTGAATTTCGCAAATTTCATAGTTTCCTCCCAAAAACTGTTGGCTGGTGTCTGTGCAGCCTATGTTACCGACATGCTAGCGACAGTGCCGGTTCTTGACAAATCCTATTGGTAAGTCATTCTTGTATAAAGCGGCAATTGATTACAATTACCGAAAGTCAAGCTAACACAAAGTAAGCCCGCCCATGTCCATCAGAATGCTCCGAACTTTGATCGCTGTCGAGGAGCACGGCACCTTCAGCGCGGCGGGGGAAGCGGTGTTCGTCACCCACGCCGCCGTCAGCCAGCAGATGAAAGCGCTGGAGGCGGATTGGGGCGTGACTTTGTTCGACCGCTCCAAGCGCACGCCGGAACTGACGCCAGTGGGCCGCGCGGTGGTCACCAAAGCGCGCGAGATCGTGGCGGCCTATGACAACCTGCTGCCCTCGGTCATGGGGGATGACGGGTTGCGCGGCACGTTGCAACTGGGCGGCGTGCCGACGGCGCTGACCAGCCTGATCCCGTTTGCGATCACCTCTATCAAGGCGCGGTTTCCCGAGCTGCATGTCAGCGTGACCCCGAACCAGACCAAGGAGCTGTTGATCGACCTGGAACGCGGCGTGCTGGACGCGGCGGTGATTACCAAGCCCCATGTCGTCCCCCGCAACATGCGCTGGGTGCCGATTGCGACGGAACCGATGGAACTGCTGACCTCGGTCAACGTCATCTCGGACGACCCGTTCGAGATACTGGCGATGCAGCCCTATATCCGCTTCACCCGCAAGGCGCTGCTGAGCGACTTCATCGACAACTGGCTGCAAGAGAAGAACATCACCGTGAAGGACACGATGGAGCTGGAGAATCTGGAGATCATCTCCAGCATGGTCCATGCCGATCTGGGGGTCTCCATCGTTCCGCGCCGTTGCGTGCTGCCGCCGAACCCGCTGCCACTGCGCCACATACCATTGGGCGAGGGCGCACCCGTGCGCGAATTGGGGCTGATGTCGCTGGCCAACACGGTCAAGCTGCGGGTGCTGCAAGAGGTCGAGACCGAGCTGCTGCATGCGGTCGAGGTGGGCCGGTTCGATCCGTTTCCAGAGGCGGTAGTATAGCGTGATGGAGACCGATTTCCTGCTTATCCTCGCCATCGGGGCCGCGTCTGGCGGCTTTATCAACGGGCTGGCGGGCTTCGGCACCGCGTTGTTCGCCTTGGGCTTCTGGCTGCAAATCATGCCTCCCGCGCAGGCGGTGTCGATCGTGGTCGTCATGTCGGTCATCTCGGGCTTGCAAGGGGTGTGGCTGGTGCGCCGCTCGATCCTTGACCAGCCGCGCAGGCTGGCGCGGTTCCTGTTGCCTGCGCTGGTCGGTGTGCCCTTGGGTGTGGCGGCCTTGTCGGTGCTGGAGCCTGTCGTGCTGAAGCTGATTATCGCAGGGTTCCTGATCCTTTACGGCGGGTTCTTCACGCTGCGCTCGGCCCTGCCGAAGCTGGAGCGCCCGACGCCCGTGATCGACGGTTTGATCGGCTTCGCAGGTGGCATCCTGGGCGGGGCCGCGTCCCTGTCGGGGGCCCTGCCGACGATGTGGTGCGCCATGCGTCCATGGCCCAAATCCGAAACGCGGGCTGTGCTGCAACCCTTCAACGTGGTGGTGCTGGGGGTCACGGCTTTGGTGTTCGCCTTCAAGGGGGCCTACACGACGCAAACGTTGACTTATATCGCGGTGGCCTTGCCGGTGACGATGATCTTCGCGCAGATCGGCATCACGGTGTTCAAGCGGCTGACCGACGACCAGTTCCGCCGGTTGCTGATCGCGATGATGCTGGTCTCGGGGCTGGTCTTGCTGGCGCGGGAGGTGTTTTAGATGGCGCACGTGATCGAACGGGTCGAGGTGTTGTGCTACCGCGTGCCGGTGAAGGTGCCGGTGGCGACGTCATTCGGCGTGATGCGGGACCGTCCGGCGGTGTTTGTGAAGCTGACCGATCAGGACGGATGCTTCGGCTGGGGCGAGATCTTCGCCAATTGGCCCGCTGCCGCCGCCGAACACCGTGCGCAGCTTCTGGTGCGCGACATTTGCGATCTGGTGGTGGGGGCGGACGTGGCGCAGGCGGGCGACTTGTTCGAACAACTGACCGCGCAGACCCATATCCGCGCGTTGCAATCGGGCGAATGGGGACCGTTCCGGCAAGTGATCGCGGGGTTGGATATTGCGCTGCATGACATGTTTGCGCGGCGGGACGGAGTCTCGCTGGCGCGGTTTCTGAACAGCAAGGCAGCAGACAGCGTGCCGACCTATGCCAGCGGCATTGCCATTAATGCGGCACCGGAACTTATCGCCCAAGCCCGCGCAGCGGGACATGATGCGTTCAAGGTGAAGATCGGTTTCGGCGCGGGTGACATGGACGATTTGCGGGACGTGGCGCGCAGTTTGCATGAGGGCGAGGCGCTCATGGCCGATGTCAATCAGGCGTGGTCCGTGGAGCAGGCGCTGGCACATGCGGACGGGATCGACACTGTGGGTTTGGGCTGGTTGGAGGAGCCTGTTCGCGCCGACTTGCCTGCATCGGATTGGGCGGCTTTGGCGGATGCCTTCGTCACGCCATTGGCGGGTGGCGAGAACATCACCGGCCATGCGGATTTCGACGCCGCAATCGCCGCGCGGCATCTGTCGGTGATACAGCCAGACATCGTCAAATGGGGCGGGTTGAGCGGCTGCGCCGCCGTCGCCCGCAAGGTTCGCAACGCGGGCCTGCGCTACTGCCCGCATTTTCTGGGCGGCGGCATCGGGCTGATTGCGTCCGGGCATTTGCTGGCGGCGGTTGGCGGCGACGGGCTTTTGGAGGTCGACGTGAACCCCAACCCGCTGCGCGATGCGTTTGGTGGGGCGCTGGTGGAGGGTGGCGTGTTCGCCGTTGCAGACGCGCCCGGTCTGGGCATCGACGACTTGCCCGAAGAATTGGCCCAGTTCCAGACGCTGGCGCTGGAAGCACGCGCCTAGATTACCTCGTCGCTGCGGTCGTCGGTCTCGCCGTATCGCTTGAGCGTCGCGGGACGGGTGCCTTCGTAGACGCGGTGCAGATTCTCGGCGATTTTGGCGTTTTCGCGCTCGAACAGGCAGTCGCCGTGTTTGTCAGAGGCCACGATGAACGGCCCCATATTGTTGCACCTGATGACCCACATGGCTTGGGCGAGGCCCAGTTCCTCGTTCCAATGGACGGCCTCCACCTTCTCGACCCCGCGCCCCAGTAATGCGCCGGTGCCGTAGCCGACGGTGGACAGGTAGATCGCACCGTTGGGGACGAAATAGGACTTGTAGTCCTTCGACGTCATGCCGCCCTTGCCGATGATGAGCTTCGCGCCCGTCTTCTCCATCCATTCCGGCAGCCATTTGGCGAAGCGGAAGGACGCGGTGGCCGTGACGGCGCCCATTTCGAAGCTGCCATCAGGGTTGATCCGCGCGGCGGGGGAGCAGTGGAAATTGGCCGCCGAGTCGCGGGGCAACTCCATGGGGATATTGGCCTTTTCCTCCAACCCGCGTTTGTAGACGCCTTCACGGCCGGTATACATCAGCCCGTCCAGATAGACGATGTCGCCAAGTTGCAGATCGTCAAGCGCCTCTTGCGTGGGCGTCGTGCTGAGGCGGATTTTGCGCGGGCTCATTGGGCGGCCTCCGGTGATGTGATTTCGTCCGTGTCGCGCCCGAATGTGGGCGCGGGATCAAGTTTCGTGGGTGCCCATGGTGCGCGGAAACTGAGGCCCGGGGCGCGGACCGTCTGGTCCAGTTCCGGCACGGGCAGGTCATGCCAACAGGGGGAGTTTTGCATCTGCGGATGCACCAGTGTTTCGCCCAAGCTGAGGACCGGACCAGCGGGCACGTCAGCCTCGGCCAACACGGTGTCCCAGTGGCTGGCGGGCTGCGTGGCGAAGATTTGCGTTAGGGTTTGCGTGACGGTGTCTGCGTCCGCCTGCGCCAGTTCGGGGCGACCGAGCGCGAGGCACAAACGGCTGGTTTGCGCGGGCGTGTTGGCGGTGATGACAAGCTGGCCTTCGGCGCAGTCGAACCGACCGGAGAACGGCGAATCCGAGAACGCGCGGTTGCCGTCGAGGCCCCGCAACGCGCCGGTGGTCTGGTGGTTCACCGCGTAGGCGCCCATCAGATTGGTCATCGCGTCGAGCATCGAGACATGCAACTCCTGCGGCTTCAGCGGTTGTTTGGCGCGTTGGAGCAGGGCTGCGAGAATGGCGGCAACCAGCGACTGTCCCGCGACGTAATCCACGATGGGTATGCCGACGCGCAGGGGGCCGCTTTCAGGGCTTCCGGTCATCGCCATCAAACCGCTGACTCCTTGCAGGATGTGGTCATAAGCGGGGCGGGAGGCGAGGGGGCCGTCGGGACCGTAGCCCGACAGGCTGGCATAGATCAGGTCGGGCTTGCGGCTTGTTGTAGCGTCAAACCCGAGGCCAAGGCGGTCGGCCACGCCGGGGCGGAAGTTCTGAACAAGTACGTCTGCCTCGGCCACCAGCGACAAAGCGGCGTCCAGTCCGGCCTTGGATTTCAGGTCCAGCACCACGGATTTCTTGCCGGAATTCTGGCTGAGGAACGACGCGCCCAACCCTGCGTCGCGCATTGCCTGCGTGCCGCCATGGGTGCGCACGAAATCGTCGCCGCCGGGACGCTCTACGCGGATCACCTCTGCGCCCATCAGCGCCAGTTGGCCCGTCGCATAAGGCCCCGCCAGCACATGGGTGAGGTCGATAATCCTTATGCCCGACAGGGGCTGGGTCATTCCGCCGCCTCCATCGCGGGGGCGTCCCATTCGACGGTTTCGCGGCGTTGGTAGTCGGTGAACCAGTCGGGGTCGGTGCGGTATTCCACCCGACCATCCGCGAATACCCGCGCCACGGCGCGGCGTGACGACAGGCAGAAGGCGTGGACCGACATTTGCATGCCGCCGGTATGGCAATAACCCACTTCGATGTTGCAATCGACGACCATGGATTTGCCGACGAAGCCCATGGCGCCCATGCCGATAGAGTTGCCGATCTCCTTGAACTCCCGCTCCAGCGCTGCGATTTTCGGGTCGGAGTTTTCGCTGCCCACAGTGCGCAGGCAGGCGGCGCGTTTGCCCAAGACCATGCAGGTATCCTTGCAGCCGCCAAGCCCGATGCCGATGATCGCAGGCTGGCAGGCAAGGCCGCGTTTGCCGAACGCCACGAGGCTGTCGAGGTAGAAGCGCTTGATCCCCTCGATCCCGTCTGAGGGGAAGAGCATCCGGTAATCGGTGCCGAACAACCCGCCCTTGTGCACAGTAATCAGGTCGATCCATTCACCGCCCGGCTCGTAGCCATACTCGATCTCCGGCGCGCCGATGCCCACATTGTTGTTGTGGTCCGTACGCCAAAGCGGATGCACGCGATTGGGGCGCAAGGGCACGCCGTTGGTGGCGTTCGCAGTGGCGCGGCGCAGGGCGGCTTCCAGTGCGATGGGGCCGCCTTCAATCTGCGTTTCGTTGCCCATTTTGACATACCAGCGCGGGGTGCCGGTGTCGCCGCACATGGCGCGGCGGTCTTCCTTGGCGGCCTCGTAATTTTCCAGCATGGCCTGCAACACGAAGGAGGACAGGTCGCCGTCTTCCACGTCTGCGGCGGCTTGCAAACCGTCGAGATAGTCTTGCGGGATTTCGATGGCGGCCTTGTCCATCAGGGTCTCGGCGGTTTTCTGGATGATGTCGATGGGGATCATTCTGCGGCCTCCACTAATGAGACGGGTTCGCCTTCGGGCAGGATCGTCTCGCCCGGTTTGACGATGGTGAACTGGACGTCCTCGCGGGTGACGTCGAGGGTGTCGCCTGTTTGGCGGGCGACGGTGAAATAGCTGCTTTCCATCGAGCCGCTGTCAGGGAAGTCCTCGCGGTAATGCGCGCCCCGGGAGTTTTCGCGGGCGAGGCCCGCCTTGGTGATGACCTCGGAGACTTCACACAGCGAGGCGAGGTTCAGCCAGTCGTGCCATGTCAGGTTGAAGGCGAGGTTGTCGCCAGCGACGCCAGCCTCCAACAGCTCCGCCTGAATGTCGGCGATGCGGGTCAGGCCGCGCTCCATCCCCGTTTCGGTGCGCATCACGCCGACATCTTCCCACATGGCTTCTTGCAGCTTGTCACGTAAGGGCTGGATCGGGGCGATCTTGTTTTGCAACGGGCGTAGGGCGCGGGTGATTTCGGCTTCCAAAACGCTCTCGTCAGGGTCGCGGAGCGCGCCCATGTTACGAATATCCATGCCCATCACGTCGCCCGCGACGCCGCCATAAACGGTGGAGTTCGCCACGCCGTTGCCGCCCAAACGGTTGGAGCCATGGGCTCCGCCCGCGTCTTCGCCCGCCACGTAGAGACCTTCCAGCGCGGTGCGGGTGTCGGGGTCGACCACGACGCCGCCCATGAAGTAATGCGCTGTGGGCACGACCTCGACCAGCCCGGCGGCCAGATCGAAGCCTGAATCGGCGCAGCGCTTGACCATGCCGGGGAATTTGGCGCGTACGTTTTCAGGGCCAAGATGGGACATGGAGATGTATACGCCGCCATTGGGCGTCGTCGTGTTCGACTTGCGCATCTCGGCGAAGATGCCCCGGCTGACCACATCGCGCGTGGCGCGTTCGCCCTTGGCGTCGTAGTCGAACATGAAGCGGTTTTCGGCACCGTTGAGCAATTGCCCGCCCGCGCCGCGCAGGCCTTCTTCCAGAACGGTTCCGGTCATCTTGGTATGGTCGCCCGCCAAAAGTCCGGTGGGGTGAAACTGCACCATTTCCATATCGCGCAGGGGCAGGCCAACACGCAGGGCCATGGCGAGGCCGTCCATCGTCTTGTCGCCGCTGGGCGTGTGGTACTTATACATGGTCGGCCCGCCGCCGGTGCCCATCAGCACCGTCTTGGCGCGCACGAAACGGAACTTGCCGCTGCGCATGTCGATCATCAGAACGCCCGCCAGCGCGGAGCCGTCCTTGGTCGGGATCAGCCCGATGGCGCGGTGCTCTTGCAGCTTTTCGACGGGGCGGGACAGGACCTGCTCCATCAGGCGGTTGATGATCTCGATCCCTGTCAAATCGCCCTTATGGACCGTGCGGTCGGCGGTCTGGCCCGCGAAGGCCTTTTGATGCAGGGAGCCGTCGGGGTTGCGGTCGAAGAAGCAGCCGATTTCGTTTTCCAGCTCGCGGATGCGCACCACGGCCTGCTCGCACAGCTTCCACGCCATGTCTTGATTAGGCAGCCACTTGCCGCCCTGGATGGTGTCCATGAAGTGCCGCTCGACCGTGTCGCCGCCGCCAAGGGCCACGTTGTAGCCGCCTTGCACCATGCGGGTGCAGCCGCACTTGCCGATCAGGCCTTTGACGGCGATGGTGATTTTGGTGCCTGCCGGTGCGCTTTGCTGCGCGTGCAGCGCGGCGAACATACCCGCGCCGCCGGTGCCGAGGATCAGGATGTCGGTGTCGTGTCTCTCGATCTGCATCAGATGGCCCTCAGAAGGAAAATGCCCGCAAGGAATGTCGACGCCGCGACGGCGCTGGCGGCGGCGGTTTTTTGACCGGAGGTCCATGGCAGGAACTCCAGCGCCATCAAGCGCAACCCGCCCAGCATGTGGACGGAGAGCAGGAAGACGAGGCCGAATTCTGCGAACTTGACGATAGGGGTTTCCGCCCAATGCAGGAACCCGTCCAGCTTTTGCGGCGCGTTGAGCGCGTAGGACAGCACCCAGAAATGGGCGGGCAGAAACAAAGCGAGTGCCACACCGGAGATGCGGTGCAGCAGGAACGCGATCCAGAGCGTGTGGGTGCGGTGGCCGTGTATCATGTTGCCGTCACCCCGTAGACCGCCTGCATCCCGAGGATCAGGAGTAGGGCGAGGATGGTCCACGCGGCCGCGTTCAAGCCCGTGCCGCACAAGCCTGCCCATTCCGAGAGCACCGTGCGCAACCCAATGGCTGCGTGGATGGACACGGCGACGACGAAGGTGCCGTAGAACAGAAACCACAGGATGCTGCCTTGGGTGCGGCCAAGGATTTCCGCCGCCGACAAGCCGCCTTGGATGGCGTAGATCATCACCGCAATATGCATCAGCACCAGCGGCGCCATAATCAGCGCAGTGATGCGCTGCGCCATGTAGAGCTTCAGCGTCATTTGCGCCTCTTGAAGAAGTTGCGGGCGGTCCCGCGCTTGAGGCCCGCGATGGCGTTCATCGGGTTCAGCTCGTTGGGGCAATGCACCGCGCAACTGCCCTGACTGTGGCAGTTGTGGCAGCCTCCCACGCCCGAGACCGCATCCAAAATCGTCTGCTTGTTGGCGTCCTTACTGTCATTGTAGACGCTCCACGCGCGTTGCAGGGCAGCGGGGCCGAGGTAGTCGGGATTGCCCGCGACCGTGTCGCACGCGGCGTAGCAGACGGAGCAGTTGATGCACTCGATCCCGGCATTGGCTTCCACGCGCCCGGCGCTGTCGGGGTCGATAGCCTCGATCGGGTCATGGCGGGTCTGGGTCGGGTGGTGCAGGCCTTCGGCGGCGACCCATTTGTCGAAGAACGGGTCCATATCGGTGGCCAGATCCTTGATGACGGGCAGGTTGCGCAGAGGGCCAATTTCCATATGGCCGTCTTTCAGCACCTTTTTAACGTGAGTGCGGCAGGTCCAGCGCGGCACGCCGTTCACCATCATCGCGCAAGAGCCGCACATGCCGACGCGGCACGCATAACGGTAGCTGAGCGTCGGGTCGGCGTATTGCTGGATCCACGCGACGACGTCTAGGACAGTCTGGTTATCCTCCATCTTCACATCGAAGGGCTGATAAGCCCCCGCAGCCCCGCCACGCCAGACGGATACGGACATCTGCTGCTCTTTTGGCAAAGCGTTGCTCCCCCTTGGATTGACCGACGCATCGCAAATATAGATGCAGGTTTTGCTAACATAAAGGAATAATGACTTACCCATTCTGTAAGTTATAATTACACCGGTTGCACCTTCCCAAACCGCGCATCGCCGTTATTGTCGGATGGCAATGTCAGGGGAGGAACGGGGATGTTGACGCTCTACTATGCCAAGGGGACCGCCGCCTTGCCGGTTCATATCGCATTGGAGGAGGCAAGGGCGGAGTATGATCTGCGCCTGCTGGACTTTGCCAACAAGGACCAGCTGGAGCCGGACTATCTGGCTATTAACCCCAAGGGCCGTGTGCCGGTTCTGGTCACGCCGGAGGGCGTGCTGACCGAAACGCCGGCGCTGCTGGCGTATATCGGGCAGGTGTTCGAGGCAGCTAAGTTGATCCCCGAAACGCCGTTCGGCTTCGCAAAGGCGCAGGAATTCAACCTGTATCTGGCGGCGACTGTGCATGTGGCGCACGCTCATAAACACCGCGGGGCACGGTGGTCGAATGATGCGGCCTCGCATGAGGCGATGCGGGCGAAGGTGGCGTCAAACATGACCGAATGCGCTACACTGATCGAGACGCATTATCTGCAAGGACCGTGGGTGATGGGCGAGCAGTATACGGTTTGCGATCCGTATCTGTTCTTGGTGGCGCGGTGGCTGAAGGGGGACGGCGTGGACGAGAGTGTGTTTCCGAAGATACTGGCGCACCGTGCGAGAATGGAGGCGCGTCCGGCGGTGCAGGCGGTGTTGAAACACCATGACTGACGGGCTGTCCGACATTCTGGCCGCGCGGTTCATGGATGCCCCTGACGTGCCAGAGGAATTGCAGGACAACGCTGTGTTGCGAAGAATCGCGGGGCGGGCGTCGTGTCGGGCGTTCCTGTCCGAGCCGGTTCCGTTGGAGGTGCTGAAAGCGCTGAGCGCTGTGGCGCTGTCGTCCCCGTCGAAAAGCGACCTGCAACAGCGCGACATCGTGATTGTCGAGGATGCGGAGGTGAAGGCGCGGCTGGTGGAGCTTGTGTCTGCGCAAGCTTGGATTGCGGGCGTGCCGTCTTTGGTGGTCATCTGCGCCAACAACTGCCGCCAGCGGCAGCTGCATGCGATGCAAGGGCTGGATTTCGCCAACGACCATCTGGACGCGTTTTTCAACGCCAGTGTTGATGCGGGGATCGCCTTGGCAAGCTTCGTCATCGCGGCGGAGGCGGCTGGCTTGGGCTGCTGTCCGATCAGCACCATCCGCAACCACGCGCAGGAGGCGAGCGAGTTGTTGGGCCTACCGGACCATGTGTTTCCGGTGGCGGCCTTGGCATTGGGGTATCCTGCGAGCGAGGGGCCGATCAGCCCGCGATTGCCCTTGCGGGCGACGGTGCATGTGGACCGGTTCAGCGAAGACCGTGCGCGGGATGTGGAAGAATACGATGCCCACCGCGCGCAGGTGCAGCCCTACCGGACGCAGCGCAGTACGCCGCTTTATGGCAGCAGTGACGCTTACACGTGGTCGATGGACAAGGCCCGCCAGTATAGCCTGCCCGAGCGGGTGGACTTCGGGGCTTTCATCAAGGCCAAGGGCTTCAAGCTGGACTAGTGCGCCGCCCCGCTGGGGGCGGGCAGGCCCTCGATCTGGACGTTGACGCAGGCGGGTTTGCCGCTTTGCACCGCGCGGTCGAGGGCTGCGTCGAGGTCGGCCAAGTCCGTGACGTATTCGCCATGCGCACCCAAGCCTTTCGCTGCCTCGTCGTAGCGCGCACCGCTGAGTTCGCAGCCGATCAGGCGGTCGGGGCCGTAGTCGCGCAGCTGGATTTGGTGCTCGGCGTTCCAGCGCTCGTCGTTGCCGATAACGACCACATAGGGGAGACCCACACGGGCGGCGGTCTCGAATTCGGCGAAGTGGAATCCCACGGTTCCGTCGCCCATCAGGGCGAACACAGTGGCGTCGGGGTGGGCGGCTTTGGCGCCGATCCCGTAGCACAGCCCGCCGCCGATAGCGCCGGAGATGCCGTTGGTGACGCGGAGATCGGCATTCGTGGCGGCTTGCGCCCATTGGCCGAACTCGCCGCCATCGCAGATCATCACCGAGTGCTCGGCCTTGTCGATTTGCCGCTGCACGGCGGCGCAAAGCTGGGCGGGCGTGATCTTGCCGGACGGCACGGTGTCGCCCTCGCTGAAGCTGCGAGCGGCGATATGGGTTGCGACCTCTTTGCGCCAAGCGTCATGGCCGCCTTGGCCCGCGCTGACAAGCGCGTCAATGCTATCCCGCGGATCGGCGGCGAAGCAGGCTTGAAGGCGGGTGCCAAGGTTTCGGTGGGCGCGGTCGCGCTCGGTGGCGCAGGGTTGAACGACGATCCAGTCGCAGGCTGCGGCGACGACGTTTGTGCCGCCGAACCCCAGCGTGAAGTCGATGCGTTTGCCCAAGGTCACGATCAAATCGGCCTGCGCCAAGGCTTTGCCGACATTGCCCAAGGCTGGGTCTTTCAGCCCGCGCGGGCTTTCCATCGCGATCGCGGGCGCGCCCAACGCATCCTGCAACGCGGCGAGTTTGCCGCGGTTGCGCGTGTCATTCATGGAGGGGCCGCACAGGATCAGCGGGCGTTTCGCCTTGGCGATGGCCTGCGTGATGTTCTGGAGGTCGGCGTCGGACAGGGGCATCGGCTCTTTGCCGAGCGCCGAAGGGATCTCACCGCCCGTCGCATCTGCGTCGACCAGATCGAAGGGCAGGGCCATATGCACGGGGCCGGACCTGCCGGACAAAGCGATGCGCAAGGCGCGGGCGGTGTCGGTGCCGAAATCGGTGGCACGGGTCGGGCGGAAGGACAGCTTGGTGACGGGCGTGGTCATCGGCACTTGGTCGAGTTCCTGAAACGCGCCTCTGCCGTCTTGGCCAAGGGGCGAGTCGCCGGTGAGCAGCAGGACGGGGGTTTCCGACTCGGACGCCGTGAACAGCGGTCCCAATGCGTTCGCAGCGCCCGCGCCAGCGGTGACCATGGCGACGCCGACGGTGCCGGTCAGCTGCGCGTAGGCCTCGGCCATGAACACCGCGGCGGCCTCGTGACGGGTGTGGGTGATCTCGATCCCTACATCAAAGCAGGCATCATAGACCGGCATGATCTGGTTGCCCGACAGCGAAAAGATGCGCGTGACGCCTGCTGCGGCCAGCGTTTTTACCAGAAGGTCTGCGCCTCTCATATATGTCGTCCTTGTGTGAAATGTCGTCGGGCCATCTGAGCCGATCTTGGCGTGGGCGTCCAGCGTGACAGTTGATGCCGAAGCCATTAGCACCCAAACTACAGTTTGAACCCGAGCCGCAGGACATTCTTTATGGACCGAAAACCCGCTTCAACCGGCCCTGCGCCGCGCCGCGCCTTTGAGGTTTTCGTGGCGCGCGGGTTCTCGGCTTTGGAAGTCGCATCGGTTACCCACACACTGGCGGAGGCGAATGACACATTGGCCGAAGAGCGGTTTTCGTGGCGGTTTGTTTCGGACACACCTGGGCGGGTGCGGGGGGCAGGCGGGCTGACCGTGCGGGCGGAGCCTGCGATTGACGATTACGGCTTCTCGGACGTGATGATCGTGGTTGGCGGTCCGCATGGCGACAAGCCCGCGTGGCTTCGTCGCGCGCGGGCCATGCAGCGGCTGGGGCGGCCGGTTGTGCTGCTGTCGGACGCGGCGACAACCTATATCAAATCGACTACGTCCCCTGCGGGCGCTGTCACAACACATTGGCGCGATATTTCGGCATTGCAGGAAAGCGGCTATCATCCCAACCTCAGCACGCGGTTCTCTGAGGTCAGCGACGGGATCATTACGGCGGCGGGGGCAGGGGCTACGGCGGAGCTGTTGATCGGGCTGATCGCCAGCGAGTTGTCGGCCCCCCAGATCGCCGAACTGGGCAACCGGCTGCTGCTGCACACGATCCGCAAAAGCGATGCGGAGCAGCCGAAGGACATTGCCGACAATGAAGGTCTGTTCGACGTGCATGTGACGCAGGCTATCCGGTTGATGGAGGACACCATCGCCGACCCGATGCCCATGGCGGAGCTGACCGCGCAGGTGGGGCTGTCGACCCGCCATCTGGAACGGGTGTTCCGCAAGGTGTTCGACGACAGTCCGGCGCGGTTCTACAAGAAGCTGCGGGCCAAGCGGGCGCGGACAATGATCGAGGAAACGCTGATGCCCATGGTCGAGATCGCCGTGGCGACGGGCTTCGGCTCGGTCAACACGCTGGCCAAGGCGGTAAAGGACGAATACGGCATGACGCCGTCCAAGATGCGGGCGCGGCGCAGGATCAACCTGCTGGCCTTTGACGACGACAACAAACGGGATGCAAGCGGCGATGGCTAATGCGGCCTCTGGGCGCTTGCGGCCCCTGCGCCCCTCCGGTAAGCCATGCCGACGACAAATGGAGGCATCATGGCGAAGGCACTAGGCAGCGAGGCAGAGCGCGAGAAGTCCAAGAAGATTGGTGCTCTAGCGTCCCTTTGGCCGTTCATGAAACCCTATCTGGGTCTGATGATAGCCGCGTTAGCTGCGTTGACGCTGACGGCGTGTGTCTCGCTGCTGTTGCCCATGGCGGTGCGCCGCGTGGTCGACGGGTTTGGCACCGACGAGGCGGCGTTGCTGGACCAGTATTTCGGCGCGGCGCTGGCCGTGGCCGCGTTGCTGGCTGTCGGGACCGGCTTTCGCTACTACCTTGTGACCCGTCTGGGCGAGCGTGTGGTGGCCGACATCCGCCGCGCGGTGTTCGACAAGACCATCGGCATGGGCCCGGCCTTCTTCGAGCGGATCATGACCGGCGAGGTGCTGTCGCGCATCACCACGGACACGACGTTGATCCTGTCGGTAATCGGCTCGTCGGTTTCCATCGCATTGCGCAACCTTCTGATCCTGATCGGGGGCATGGCGTTGATGCTGCTGACCTCGGCCAAGCTGACGATGATGGTGCTGCTGATCGTGCCTGCGGTCATCGTGCCGATTATCGTGCTGGGCCGCCGTTTGCGCGTGCTGTCGCGCGAGAACCAAGACCAGATCGCCGCTTCCTCAGGCAACGCGTCGGAGACGCTTCTGGCGGTGCAGACCGTGCAGGCGTTCACCAACGAGGCCCCGTCGCGGGCCAAATTTGCAGGCTTCACGGAGGCTGCATTCGAGGCGGCGCGCAAGCGGATCGGCACCCGTGCTGTGATGACGGTGATCGTGATTTTTCTGGTGTTTGCAGGCGTTGTCGGCGTGCTGTGGATGGGCGCGCGCGATGTGCGCGAGGGGATCATGACCGCTGGCGAGCTGGTGCAGTTCCTGATCTACGCCATTCTGGTGGCGGGCGGCGTGGCCGCCTTGTCCGAGATATGGGGCGAATTACAACGTGCTGCCGGAGCGACCGAGCGTCTGGTGGAGCTGCTGAACGCTGAGGATACGGTGAAGGACCCTGAAAGCGGCACTCAAGTGGGGCGTCTGACCGGTGCGGTGCAGTTCGACAATGTGAGCTTCCGCTACCCCGCGCGGCCTGACGTGGCGGCGCTGGATGGCGTCTCGCTGGATGTGACGCCAGGGGAAACCGTGGCACTGGTCGGGCCTTCGGGGGCCGGGAAGACAACGATCATACAGCTGTTGCTACGGTTCTATGACCCGACATCCGGCGCAATCCGGCTGGACGGGCATGACCTGCGCGACATGGCGCGGGCCGAGTTCCGCAAATCCATCGCGCTGGTGCCACAGGATCCGGTGATCTTTGCCGCCTCCGCCCGCGAGAACATCCGTTTTGGCCGCCCTGACGCGACGGATGCCGAGGTGGAGGAGGCCGCGAAGGCCGCTGCAGCACATGAATTCCTGAGTAAGCTACCGGACGGATACGACTCCTATGTGGGCGAGCGGGGCGTGATGCTGTCGGGCGGGCAGAAGCAGCGCATCGCCATTGCCCGGGCCATTCTGCGCGACGCGCCGATCCTGCTGCTGGACGAGGCGACCTCGGCGCTGGATGCCGAAAGCGAGGCATTGGTGCAGGAGGCGGTCGAGCGTCTGAGCCGCGACCGCACCACGCTGGTTGTGGCGCACCGTCTGGCGACGGTGAAGAAGGCCGACCGGATCGTTGTTTTCGAGGATGGCCGCATTGTGGCGACCGGCACCCATGACGCGCTGGTGGCGGAAGGCGGGCTTTACGCCCGTCTTGCCAATTTGCAGTTCACCGCTGGGATTGCGGCGGAATAATTCCCCGCAACTCCCGCCTTGCCAAACGATGCCGCTGGGATCATCGTTTGTGTCGATCTTTGGTTAATCAAAAGGAAGACACGATATGGGCCTTTGGAGCTTTGTAAAAGACGCCGGTAAATCGCTGTTCGGGGCTGCGGAAGCAGCGGAGCCGGATGCGGACACTTTGAAAAAGGAAATCTCGGATCTGGGGTTGGATGCGAGCGGGCTGGATATTTCGGTCGAGGGCGACAAGGTCAAGGTGAAGGGCGACGCGGTCAGCCAGGAGGTCAAGGAAAAGATCATTCTGGCGGTGGGCAATGTCGAAGGCGTGGCCGAGGTCGAGGACGAAGTCTCCGGCGGCGATCCCGTTTTCCACACGGTCAAGAAGGGCGACACGCTTTGGGCCATTTCGGCCAAGACCCTTGGGAACGGCGCGCGGTATGAGGAGATCTTCGAGGCCAACAAGCCGATGTTGACCCATCCCGACAAAATCTACCCCGGTCAGGTGCTGCGTATTCCGCAGGATTGATACCAGTCATCTGAACACATGCAAAAAGGGACGGCCATTGGCCGTCCCTTTCCGTTTGGCGTTCCGTTCGTGAAAGCGGCGAGGTGCAAGCCCCCAGCCCGAACGGGGAGTCCACCAGCGGCCCTAGAAGCCCAGAACCAGTGACAGGCCGACGGTGTTGTCGGTCTTCTTGCGACCGATCGCAGGGTCGGAGTTGTAGTCGGTCCGGTATGACACGCGGGTTGCGAGCGTATCGGACATCTTGAAGTTCACGCCCAAATCGTTGGACACGACAGTGTTCGCCGAAGAGCCGAGGATGTCGGTGTCATTGGTCAGCGACATGGTGTCGGTCAGCTTCAGGTAGTAGCGCGACGATGCGATGAAGCCTGCTTCGGTTTCCGACACACCGGCGAAGTCTTTGGTGTAGCGGACGCCGGGGCCTGCTTGCACACGCCATGCTTGGGTCTCGTCGTTGATGACGCGGTAGCCGGGGCCAAAGCCGATGAAGGCGTCGGTTGCGTTACCGGCAACGGGTGCGCCGCCTGGGGTGGCTGGTGCCGAGAAGCCGTCATATTCGTAGCGACCGATTGCGAACGCGTAGAATTTCGGCGTGAAGTAGCGGCTTGCCTCGTAGGTGGCGAAGAATTTTTCTTCGTTTTTCAGGCCGTTGGCTTCGCCATATTCCACCGCGAAACCGGCAGAGTGGTTCCAGTTGCCGATGCCATAGGACAGGCGGCCAGCGCCGGACAGCTCTCCGGTGTCGGTGTTGCCGGACGCGCCGGATGCGGTCAGCGCGACAGAGCCGCGGAAGCCTTGGGCCACGCCATTCGGGCCGAAACGCTCGTCGTCGTCGCCACGGGCGATGTCTTCGTTGACGTCATCAGTGATGTCGTCGATCCGGTCGTCGAGTGCCTCGGTGCCGACAAGTGCGCCTTGCGCGACTACGGGCGATGCAAGCATCAGGGCGACCAAAGATACGGAAGCCAATTTCAGAGTGTTTTTCATGGGACAATCCTTTCCCCAAAAAGGTGATCCGTCCTCCAGCGCTTTGGCGAAGGATCGGAAGCATCTCTGCTGAGGGGAGAATTAGGGCATTGCCTTCAATAAAGAAAATTCAAAATAATCATATATAAAACGAGTTCTACAAATATATAGAGTCAAAGCGAGCTGATGGGATCATCATGGTGCGAAATATCATCCAATGCCGCCACCACCTCTTCCTGCTCATGGACCAGTTGATCGACAACCTGTTCGAGGATTTCCATCGCGCCGCCCCAGAGATCTTCGTCGATATCCTCACGCCAGACGACGTAAACGGGATATGGAAAAACCGGCGCATCCGGCACCAGCCACAGATTGCCGGCGTCGATTTCGCGTTTGACATAGCGGGCAGGCTGATAGGCCGCGAGCCCGCGTCGCTTGATGAAATCGGCGGTCAGTGCGCCAAGCCCGAAGGTGAGGCCCGTATTCGTCAGATGCGGCAGGGCGGCTGCGTGGGTGCGCATGAACTCCGGCCCCCAATCGACAAATACGTATCGGTCAGCCAGATCAAGGGTCGGGTCTTCGTAGCCCGCGACCAGGACCAGAGATTCCTCACTGATCTGGTGGGAGGCCAAGCCGGGCCTCAGCATCGGCGTGTATAGCAGTGCCGCCTGCAAGCCCCCCTCGCTGAGCGCGCGTGTCAACCGGTCGGGCATACCCAACTCGGCACGTATGTTGAGGTCCGGCATCGACGCGCGCAGACCGTCGATCCAGCGAAACCCCATGCGTGGCCAGAGCGAGTATTGCGCGCCTATGAAAAGACGGCGGGTAAAGCCCTCCGGCAAGGCGACCTGCTGGCGGGCCTCTTCCCAGACCCGCAGCAGCGAGATCGCATAGCGCTCGAATTCCAGACCTGCCTGCGTCAGTTCCGCCCCTGCCTTGGAGCGTGTAAACAAAGGTCGGCCCAGCAGGTCTTCGAGGCGTTGTATGCGCAGGGACACCGCTGACTGAGTGACGAACAAGCGCTCGGACGCGGCGACGAAAGAGCCTGTGGCGGCGACTTCAAGGAACGAGCGTATCAAGGTGATGTCCATAGGGCCTCAGCAATAAGAGTAGTTCAGATCATGTGACGTTGATCCTACTATATCTGATGTCAAACCGGCCGCTAGCACTGGGTCCCGAAGCCCGACGGACATGAAAAATCGCCTGTATCGTTGCGTCAGACTTGCGCAAATCCGCGTTTCCTCCCACCTTGAAATATGGGAGAACCAATAAGGGCCGGCTAACCGGCCCATCAGGGAGGAAACTATGGGTAATTTCGCCACCAAGGCAGATCGCGACGCAATTGAGGCCGAGAGCGCTTGGGACGACCGCGCGTTGCCGCGGACGATGTATCAGTTTTTGACATCGACGAAGGATAAATTCGGCGAACGGAACGCGTTTTCCTATCAGTTGACCT
This sequence comes from Litoreibacter arenae DSM 19593, assembly GCF_000442275.2. Lineage (GTDB taxonomy): Bacteria > Pseudomonadota > Alphaproteobacteria > Rhodobacterales > Rhodobacteraceae > Litoreibacter > Litoreibacter arenae. Next base: position 184,118 of record NZ_KE557312.1, read on the forward strand.
CCGGTGCGACCGATAAGAACGAGACGCTGACATGGAACGAATTACACGGCCGGTGCTGTCAGGCCGCAAATTTGTTCCGGTCGCTGGGTGTTGGTGAGACGGACGTCGTTGCCTTCGTGCTGCCCAACGCGACCGAGACCGCCTACACGCTTTTGGGCGGCTCCATCGCGGGGATCGTGAACCCGATCAACCCCCTGTTGGAACCCGAGCAGATCAGCGCCATCCTGCGGGAGACCAACGCAAAGGTGGTGGTGACGCTCAAGGCCTTCCCGAAGACGGATCTGGCACAGAAAGTGGCCGAAGCGGTGGGCCATGCGCCGAACGTCAAACACGTTTTGGAAGTTGACCTGCTGCGCTATCTGACGGGATTGAAGAAATTCATCGTGCCGTTCATCCGCCCGAAGGTGAATGCTATGCATCATGCCAAGGTTCTGGATTTCTATGCTGAACTGAACAAGCAGCCCCGCGAGTTGGTGTTCGAGGACAGCAAGGGCGACCGTGTGGCGTTCTACTTCCACACCGGCGGTACGACCGGCATGCCCAAAGTGGCGCAGCACAAGTATTCCGGCGTCGTCTATAACGGCTGGCTGGGGCGCAAGCTGCTGTTCACCGAGAAAGACGTGCTGATGTGCCCGTTGCCGCTGTTCCACGTTTTCGCGTCGCATGTGGTGCTGATGTCGGTGATCGCCTCCGGCTCGCACGTGATTTTCCCGACCCCGCAAGGCTATCGTGGCGACGGCGTGTTCGACAATTTCTGGAAGCTGATAGAGCGCTACAAGGTGACCTTCATGATCACCGTGCCGACCGCCATATCGGCGCTGATGCAGCGGCCGGTCAATGCCGACATTTCCAGCTTGCAGATCGCGTTCTCCGGCTCTTCGCCACTGCCGGTCGAGCTGTATAACCGTTTCGAGAAAGCCTGCGGTGTGACTATCGTCGAAGGATATGGACTGACCGAAGCCACCTGCCTGGTGTCAATCAACCCGCCATCGGGCGAAAAGAAGGTCGGTTCAATCGGTATCCCGTTCCCCTACACGGATGTGACTATCCGGGCAGTGACGGATGGGACGGAATGTGGCGTGGACGAGATAGGGGAAATTTGCGTCAGCAACCCCGGTGTCTATGTGGGAAATACGTACACAGAGGCCGACAAGAACGTCGATCTCTACTATGACGAACGCTTCTTGCGCACCGGCGATTTGGGGCGCCTGGACCCGGACGGCTATCTGTGGATCACGGGCCGCGCCAAGGATTTGATCATCCGCGGCGGCCACAACATTGACCCCGCCGAGATCGAGGAGGCCCTTGCCGGCCACCCCGACGTGGCCTTCGCGGGCGCGATCGGGCAACCGGACGCGCATGCCGGTGAAATCCCGTGCGTCTATGTGGAACTTGTCGATGGCGGCAAGGCGACGGTGGACGAGTTGATGACCTTCGCCAAGGAAAAGGTCCACGAGCGGGCGGCCCATCCCAGGTATATCGAACTGATGGACGAGTTGCCGAAGACAGCCGTCGGCAAGATTTTCAAGCCGGAGCTGCGCAAGATGGCGATCACCCGCATTTACAACGAGGCGCTGAAGAAGGCCGATGTTGCGGCGGAAGTGGTCTCGGTTCTGGAGGATAAGAAACGCGGTCTCGTCGCCAAAGTCGCCAAACGCGGCGACGTTACGGAGGAGGCGGTGCAACACGTCCTCGGCTCGTTCACACGCCCTTGGGAATGGGTGGACTAAGCCACCTGTATTACACTGCCCCGCCTGCCTGATAGGTGGGGCAGTTTAATGGATAGTTGGATAGCTCCAGCGTTCGCAAGCAAGCGGCTGAGAACTTCACAAGAGTCGTGTTCGGGAGATGGTGCTGTGAGAGAGGATTGAACTCTCGACCTCACCCTTACCAAGGGTGTGCTCTGCCACTGAGCTACCACAGCATCTACACTTGCGTGTGGGCGGGGTATTAGGGCGAAATTCCTCTCGGCGCAACCCTAATCTGGACCCTTTTCGCGCCCTGCGTTAAGACGGGGGCATGAGCGACAAGACGTCCCCAAACGACCCGTCCAAGCCACAAACCGCCGCGCAGTTGCGTGAGGCGCGGTTGAAGGCGGCGCTCAAGGCGAATATGGGACGCAGGAAGCAGCAGGCACGCGCCAGAAAAGCCCCCGCAGATGCGGGCAATAACGAGAAAAAAGGGCAGTAGAGCATGGATAAGATCGTCGTCACGGGCAATGGCCCGCTCAAGGGTGAGATTGCAATTTCGGGGGCGAAGAACACCTGTTTGAAACTGATGACAGCCGCCTTGTTGAGCGACGAGCCGCTGACCCTGACAAATGTGCCGCGCCTGTCGGATATCGGGACGTTGTCGGAGTTGCTGGAGTCGCTGGGCTGCGAAGTGGCGTTGTTGAACGGTGGCAATGTCATGGTGCTGTCGGCAGGCAAGATCACCAACCGCAAGGCGGATTACGAGATGGTGCGCAAGCTGCGGGCGTCGTTCAACGTGCTGGGGCCGTTGGTCGCGCGGGAGGGCGAGGCGACCGTATCGCTACCCGGGGGTTGCGCCATTGGCGCGCGCAAGGTGGATTTGCACCTGATGGCGCTGGAAAAGCTGGGCGCCGAGATCACGCTGGACGAGGGGTATGTGCATTGCTCCGCCCCGAACGGGCTGACGGGCGCTGTTATCGAGTTCCCGTTTGTCACCGTAGGCGGCACCGAAAACGCGATTACCGCCGCCACGCTGGCGAAGGGCACGACAGTCATCAAGAACGCGGCGCGGGAGCCGGATACGGTAGATTTGTGCAAATGCCTCAGCGCAATGGGTGCGAAAATCTCCGGCGCTGGCACCTCGGAGATTACCATTGAAGGCGTTGACCGGCTGCATGGCGCCACACATGAGGTCATCGCCGACCGGATCGAGTTGGGCACGTTCATGATCGCGCCTGCGATCGCGGGCGGCGAGGTCGAACTGATCGGCGGTCGCCGTGATCTTGTCGATGCGTTCTGCAAGAAGCTGGAGGCAACCGGCGTTGTCGTCACCGAGACAGATCGCGGCTTAAAGGTGTCTCACAATGGCGACCGCCTGAAGCCCGTTGACGTGGAGACAGAGCCGTTTCCCGGCTTCCCGACCGATCTGCAAGCGCAGATGATGGCGGCGCTGTGCCTTGCCGACGGCACCTCGAAGCTGCACGAGACCATTTTTGAAAACCGCTTCATGCATGCCCCTGAATTGATCCGTATGGGCGCAAAAATTGACGTGCATGGCGGTCATGCAACGGTGACGGGCGTGAAACAGATGAACGGTGCGCCAGTGATGGCGACGGATTTGCGAGCTTCGGTGTCGCTGATCCTGGCGGGTCTTGCAGCCGAGGGCGAAACTACCGTCGGCCGCGTCTATCACCTTGATCGCGGCTACGAGCGGATCGAGGAAAAACTGAGCGGCATCGGCGCTCTGATCAAGCGGGTGTCGGCATGAACCGTGACGCAAGTTTCGAAGACGGGGCGGAACGCCCATTGCGCCTGAAGGCCGAGGGAGCCGAGGACGTCACGGTGCTGTCATCGTTGGCGCAAGACGCAGTGTTCCCAATGGCGGAGATCGCGTGGAAGCCGTCCCGGCGTCGCTTTGCGTTGCTTCTGAACCGGTTTCGCTGGGAAGACCTGCCCGCGGCGGAGCGTCGTGGTCGCGATTTCGAGCGTGTGCGGGCGGTTTTGGCATTTGACGATGTCACCAAGGTGTCGTCGAGCGGTCTGGACCGTTCGGACCCCGATATCGTGCTCTCCCTGCTTTCGATCACTTGGGAGCCGCTGGAAGACGGCGCAGGGCGGTTCGAGTTGACCCTCGCGGGTGACGGCGCAATCGCGCTGGAAGCGGAGTGCGTCAACGTCATCCTGCAAGACGTCACCCGCCCCTATATCGCGCCGTCACGCAAAGCGCCCAAACACCCGGAATGAAAGTCCGCGCCCTGACGGAGGCAGACGCGGACGCCTATTGCGCGCTGCATGTCGAGGGGGTGACGAATTATCCCACTGCCTTCCTGCGCTCGCTGGACGAGGTGCGCAACACCAGTGAAGAGATGACGGCGCGGACGCTGAACAGCGGAAAGATGATAGGCGCCTTCGCGGGTGATACGCTGGTCGGCTTTGCAGGCTTGGCGCAGAACGGCTTTGCGTCGGCCAAGCACCGTGCGCTGGTCGGGCCGTTTTATGTGAGCGTCGAGTTTCAAGGGCAGGGTGCTGCGCAGGCGCTTATGGACGCCTTGGTGATCCGTGCGCAGGAGTTGGGCGTTTTGCAACTTGAACTCTACGTCTGGTCCGGCAACCCGCGTGCGCAGCGGTTCTACATGCGCAACGGGTTCGTGCAGACGGGGGTGATCCCGCGCTCCGTCATTATTGACGGCCAGCCTTGCGACGATTTCTTCATGGTCCGCGCTTTGGATCGTTGAGCCTGCCGCCCCTGCGGGGTATGGAGGCGTCATGCCTATGTTTCTCAACAGCTCTGACGCTGATTTCGACACCCAATTCGCCCGGCTTCTAACCATGAAGCGCGAGGACAGCCCTGATGTGGACGCCGTCGTGGCGGACATCATCTCGGATGTGCAGTCCCGCGGCGATGCGGCTCTGATCGAGCTGACGGCCAAGTTTGACCGGATGGAGTTGACGCCGGATACGCTGGCCTTCACCCGCGAGGAAATGGACGCCGAAATTGCCAAGGTTCCTGCTGAAGAACGCGCCGCGCTGGCTTTGGCCGCAGAGCGCATCCGCGCCTACCACGACCGCCAATTGCCGCAGGACGAGGCATGGGAAGGCCCCCATGGCGAGATGCTCGGCTGGCGTTGGACGCCCGTAGAGGCGGCGGGGCTTTACGTGCCGGGCGGGTTGGCCAGTTATCCGTCGAGCGTGCTGATGAATGCCATCCCTGCACAGGTGGCAGGGGTCGAGCGGTTGGTGATTTGCGCCCCCACGCCGGACGGTGTGGCGAACCCGTTGGTACTGCTGGCGGCGCGTCTTTCCGGCGTGGAGACCGTCTACCGCATAGGCGGCGCGCAGGCGATTGCGGCGCTGGCTTATGGCACCGAAACCATTGCCGCTGTGGATAAGATCACCGGGCCGGGCAACGCCTTCGTCGCCGCTGCCAAGCGCCGCGTGTTTGGACGTGTGGGGATCGACATGATCGCAGGACCTTCGGAGATTCTGGTGATCGCCGACAAGGACAACGACCCGGACTGGGTCGCGGTGGACCTGCTGTCACAGGCGGAGCATGACGAGAGCGCGCAAAGCATCCTGATAACCGATGACGCCGCCTTCGGGCTGGAGGTCACCAATGCAGTCGAGGCGCGGCTGGAAACCTTGGAGCGCCGCGCTATTGCCGGCCCAAGCTGGCGTGACTACGGCGCGGTGATTATCGTGCGCGATATGAACGAGGCGTTGAACCTGTCTGACAGGATCGCCCCTGAACATCTTGAGATTGCATGTGAAAATGCCGATGATTTGGCTGCCCGAGTGCGCCATGCAGGCGCCATTTTTATCGGCTCCTACACACCCGAAGCGATTGGCGACTACATCGGCGGACCGAACCATGTGCTGCCCACCGCCCGCTCTGCGAGGTTCTCGTCCGGGTTATCGGTGATGGATTTCGTCAAGCGCACGACGCTGGCCCGCATGACCCCCGAAGCCCTAAAAGCCATCGGCCCCGCCGCAGAAACTTTGGCAAAGGCCGAAGGGCTTGAAGCCCACGGGCTTTCGGTCCGTGCCCGTTTGAACAGGTTGAATGAACAATGACCAAACTTTGCGACGTCTCCATTGACGACAGCGGCCTGCCGGTTCCCACGGCGGAGATCGAGCAGGAGCGGAAGGTTGCGATTTTCGACCTGCTGGAAGACAATTCTTTTGTACTGCCGCAAGAGGGTGCGCCGGACGGGCCTTATAAGCTGGAGCTCTCGATCCGCGAGCGGCGGCTGGTGTTCGACCTGCATACCGAAGGCGGCGACAAGGCGGCCGAGTTCCACCTGTCGCTCGGCCCGTTCCGGCAAGTGGTAAAGGACTACTTCCAGATATGCGAAAGCTATTTCGACGCGGTGAAAAAGCTGCCACCCAGCCAGATCGAGACCATAGATATGGCGCGGCGGGGTATCCACAACGAAGGTGCCCGCGTTCTGGAGGACCGACTGGAAGGCAAGGCCGACGTCGACACCGACACCGCGCGGCGGTTGTTCACCCTTATTTGCGTCCTGCATTTCGGAGGTTGAGGCCGTGAGCGCGGAGCAACCACAATCGGTCTTGTTCTGCTGCGACCACAACGCCGTGCGCTCGCCCATGGCTGAGGGGTTGATGAAGAAATTCTACGGCACCGACATTTATGTGCAATCGGCTGGTGTCAAAAACGATCTGGATATCGACGGCTTCTCGGTGGCCGTGTGCAAGGAGTCGGGCATTGAGTTGTCGCGCCACCGCACGCGCTCCTTCGAGGAAATGCAGGAATGGGGCGACGACCTTTCGGGATTCGACCTCATTGTGGCACTTAGCCCCGCGTCACAGCGCCAAGCGCTGGAATTGACGCGGGTGTACCACCTTCAGGTTGAATACTGGCCCATTCTGGACCCCACCGGTCTGGGCGAGGGGCGCGAGGAGAAGCTGAACTCCTACCGCATGGCCCGCGACCAGATCAAAGACCGGATTCTGGCGCGTTTCGGGCCTCCGACGGCGGATGCTGAGGCCTAACCGCACCAAATCACCGATAAATCCGGTGTGACGCCGTGGCCAAACCCACTTAACCCTTGAAAACCCCCAAGACCCGGCGCATCTAGTGCACGCCTGCGCTTTGGTGGGCATAACAACGGAGTGAACATGGCCAAGGAAGAACTGCTCGAATTCCCCGGCGTCGTGAAGGACCTCCTGCCTAACGCGACTTTTCTGGTCGAGCTTGAAAACGGCCATACGATTATCGCGCATACGGCAGGCAAGATGCGTAAGAACCGCATCCGTGTTCTGGCAGGCGACAAGGTGCAGGTCGAGATGACCCCCTATGATCTGACCAAGGGTCGGATCAACTATCGATTCAAGTGACCGCTCTGACCCGGGATGCCGGGTTGAAGCTTGTGCTTGGCTCCGGCTCGCCAAGGCGGTTGGAGCTTTTGGCGACCTTGGGGATTACCCCTGACGACATCCGCCCCCCCGATATCGACGAAGATCCGCTGCCAGCCGAGAAGCCGCGTGATTACTGCCGCCGTATAGCGCGTAGTAAAGCGGAGGCGTTGACCCTCGGCGACGACGAAGTCGCGCTATGTGCCGATACCACCGTTGCGCTGGGTCGCCGCATTCTTGGCAAACCCGCCGACGCAGCTGAGGCGGCGCAATTCCTGCTCAAGCTGTCCGGGCGCAGGCATCGGGTGATCACAGCCATGGCGGTAAAGCGCGGCGACCGCATTTGGGAGCGTGATGTGGTGACAATGGTCAGGATGAAGAACCTGTCGGACGAGGAACTGAACGCCTATCTGGCCACCGATGACTGGCAGGGCAAGGCAGGCGGATACGCCATTCAAGGGCCGGCAGGGGCGTTTATCCCATGGATACAAGGGTCTTACACCGGCGTGATGGGCTTGCCCGTCGCCGAAGCCGCGACGATGTTGCGCGCGGCAGGCTACGAGGCGCGACCATGAAGGGGGCATTGATCGTGCTGGGTGAACTGGCGGGCCGTCAAGCGGCGGCGCGCATCGTAGACGGTAAGCTGGACGACTTGCTGCTGGCCCCGGACGACGATGCCCCACCTGCGCCGGGCGCGATATTTCGCGCCGTCGCGGATCGTCCGCTAAAGGGGCAGGGCGGCATGATGCTGGCGCTGCCGGACGGACAAACCGCGCTGTTTCGCGGGGCCAAGGGGTTGAAGCCCGGCACCACGATGCTGGTGCAAGTGACATCGTATTCCGAGGCCCACAAGGCGGTGCCGGTCACGGACCGGCTGATCTTCAAAGGGCGCAGCGTGATCGTGACGCCGGGTGCCAAGGGCCTGAACGTGTCGCGTCAGGTCCGCGACGACGATATGCGTGAGACATTGCTGGCGGCGCTGCACCGTTCCCGCGCGCCGGAGGCAGGTCATGGCGTGATCCTGCGAACCGGCGCGGTCGGTCTTGATGCGGATGATATCGCGGAGGAGGCAGACAGCCTGCTGGATCTAACGGATGCAGTTCTGACAGACGCGGATGGTCCGCCGGAATTGCTGGTCGACGCCCCCGGACCGCATGATCTGGCGTGGCGCGACTGGCCGCATGGCGATGGCACCGTCGAAGGATTCGAGGCGCATGGTGTTCTCGACGCGCTCGCGGCACTGGATAGCGATGAAGTGTCGGTTGGTCAGGGTGCGATGTTTATCGAGCCGACCCGGGCTCTGGTGGCGGTTGATGTGAATACGGGTGGAGATTTTTCGCCCGCCGCAGGACTGAAAGTCAATCTCGCCGCCGCCAAGGCACTCCCGCGTCAGTTGCGGTTGCGGGGACTGGGTGGGCAGATTACCCTTGATCTGGCACCGATGCCAAAGAAAGACCGCAAGCAATTCGAGTTGGCTTTGCGCAACGCGTTTCGCGCAGACCCGATAGAGACCTCTTTGGTCGGCTGGACGCCACTCGGGCATTTCGAGCTCCAGCGCAAGCGAGAGCGGATGCCGCTACCGAAAGGACTGGTGTGATGAGCTGCCCCATTTGCTCCAAAGACACGGTGGAAAAGTTCCGCCCCTTTTGCTCCAAACGCTGCGCCGACATTGACCTTGGGCGCTGGATGACAGGAGCCTACGCGCTGCCGAGCGAAGATCCGGTCGACGATGAAGAGTTGATGGAAGAGCTGGAGAAAACGCTGGGCGAAATCGCTGCCAACGGCAAAAACGACGGTGGTTCCAAGCCGCATTGACCTGTAGTGTTCGGGGTTGCGGCAATTTTCCTGCACAACCCTCTGGACAGCAACAAATCACTGGCCTAAATAGGCCCACGTTCGCAGGCAAACACCCTATGCGAACACCCGGTGCCCGGGTAGCTCAGGGGTAGAGCAGTGGATTGAAAATCCTCGTGTCGGTGGTTCAAATCCGCCCCTGGGCACCAATGAACCTCATAGTGTGAATGATATCAATGAGTTATGGGGAAAAATTGTCCCACCGTTTTCGCGCCGGGGCAAAAGTGGGACTTTTTTGTTCGCGGTTCGGTCGCGGTCGAGTTTTCGTCCAAGAGACGCATTGAGACGTGATCGGGACGGCAGGATATGTGCTGGGACGCCCCCGAGCATTATTGGTAGAGGATGCGAGGCTTATTTTGCTCGCATAATCTAGGTTGAGGATGACAATGCCAGCGGATCGCTATTCGACCTTTTCGGAGCTTCTCAGTCACGAGACGGCAGGAAGCGATTATCGCATTGAAGCCCGTCATGTGACGAATTCAGCCTTGGTTATGGCGCCCCACGGCGGGCGGATCGAACCCGGTACTTCCGAGATTGCGCGAAGTGTGGCCCTAAATGACAAGTCGCTCTATCTCTTTGAAGGAGTGAGGGCCGGATTAAGGCATCACGAGTTGCACGTGACTTCCCACCTCTACGATGAACCCCTCGCCCTCGAAATTGCAGCTCGAACCGATCGCTTGGTTGCATTTCATGGCCGCGCTGATCGAGACGACGCCGAGACAATATGGATCGGAGGCCTCGACACAGACCTAAGTGAGCTGATCTTGGATCATATCGTGCAAGCGGATTTCGTCGGTAGGCTGCAAAAGGGTGAGCTCGCCGGAACTCATCCGAACAACATTTGCAATCGTGCGCGAAGTGGCAGGGGTGTGCAGCTGGAGCTGCCGAGAGCCTTGAGAAACCGATTGTTGAAAGAGCAAGACTGCTTGGTTCAATTCGCGACTGCTGTGCGCAATGCTCTCGCAGCGGCGAACTAGCCAGACTTGGGGCGCCGCACCGATCCCGTGCCTACGAAAGACTGGCGCGTTGCGCTCTCCCGCCCCTAGCTCGTCGCGGTTCTTCTGTCTCTCCCAACCCTTCCAGCGCCACTGGAGCCGTCCCGGGGAACTCGACCATGAGCTTTAGCTCTCCGCCCATCGCGCGGACGTAGCTCGTCAGCGTCGAAAGCAGGAGGTCGCTCTGGCGTTCGTACTTCGCGACGGTGGCTTGTTGGACTCCGAGGGTTTCGGCCAGTTGCACTTGGGTCAAGTGCTTGGCCTTCCGCAGCTCCTGCAGCGTCAGGTACTCGGCATGCAGCCTATCCGCCTCGGCCTCGATCGTTGCGCGGCGGGCGGGGTCGAGGGTCGCCAGCTTGTCCTTCAGGCTTCGGGCCATCGTCGTTATCCTTTCCGTCTCTCCAGATGGCGGTCGAAGCGGTCGTCCGCCCGAGCATGGGGCCTTCCCGCTCGAGCAACAGCGCCCGGGCGAGGATCGCGTCCTGCACCTCTTGTGGCAGGGCATCGAATTCCGGCTCAAATTCCTCGACAAAGGATACGGTCCACGGCATCAGGCGAATACTTCCTTGAAGCTATATAGCCTTGAAGAACTAATTTTGCAAGAACGGGCTGCGGGGCAATAGCGTCGCTTCCGCAGGCGCGGGGCGAGGATCAGTCTGCATCTTTGAGCAGCCGCAGTGCCTTTTCCGCCGCTCAAGCGAGGCCGGTTATCCGCGCCCCTGGGGCATCCGTCGCTCGCTGGAACTCGGCGAACGCCTCGGGCGGGAGCGTCGAGGTTTCGCCTTCGTCCAGCTTCAGTTTTTCGGTCTTTGTCATGACTGCCTCCATTGTGTTCTTCTTGGTCGTTTCAGACTTGGCGAGGAATGCGGTGTATCACGTTTCGCCACCCCGCGCTTCCCCCTTCCCGGCCCGCCCCCATCCCGCGACAAGAGCTTCATCCCGGTCGCCGCCAAGACTTTCTGGCGCGCGGCGTTGGTGTAGCGCGAGGCCTCCTTCATGGTCGTCCAGCCGAAGATCGCCATCAACTGCCGCTCGGTCGCCCCGTTCTCGGCCGCCAGCGCCGCGCCGGCCTTGCGAAGCCCGGGGGCGGAGCAGTGCTTCAACCCGGCCTCATCGCATTGCTTGCGGAACCAATTGCCGAATCCGTTCGAGGTGAAGGGCTTGCCGAAGGCCGTGACGAGGAAGGCCAAGTTGCCGGTGGGCGTCGCGTCGAGTACCGCCTTCAACTCCGCCAGGACCGGGATGGAGAGGGTGACGGGTTTGCGGTCCCGGTTCTTGGCCTGGGTCAGGGTGATCCAGCCGTCCTTGATGTGCTGCGGCCCGAGCCGGACGATGTCCGAGCGCCGCTGCCCGGTGTAGAGCATGAGTGCCAATGCGAGGCGCGGCTTGCTGCCGATCGGATGATGCCCCTCGAACTGCCGGACCTCCTCCATCGTCCAGGAATGGAAGCCGTCCCCCTTGGCCTTGAGGTAGGGCACGTCACGGGCCGGGTTTCGCTGCGCTAGCTCGTATTCGACCGCGAAGGCATAGACCTGCCTGAGCGCCTTGACGAAGCCGTTGGCCGCCTCGGGCCGGTCGGCCATCTTGTCGCGCATGCGCCGGACATGGCGGGGCTCCATCAGCGCGTAGGGCTTCGATCCGTTCTTCTTGCAGATCCGGTCGAGGATGCCGCGCCGGACGTACTTTGTGCGGCCACTGAGGCGCTGGTATTCGGCCGAGACGTAGTACTGTTCGCAGAGCCACTTGAAACTGCCCTTCGATCCGCGCCGTTCCAGAGGTCCGGTCGGCGCGCGCGGCGTCGCGCCCATCATCGCGGCGCGGTATTCGGCGAGGAAGTCCTCCGTCCCCGGCTGGCTCCGTAGCCGCACCTTCAGGTGGCCGGGCCGCCGCAGGTAGACGCGCACGTTCCCGTGCCGGTCGGTGTCCTCGATGACGTGTTTCAAGCGAATGCTGCCCGAACCGTCTCTCATCCTGAATGTGGGCATGTCACGCGCTGCCTTTCGTCAGCCGTCAGTCGTCCCAGGGATTGTGGTCGGAGTGATCCCCATCAGGGATCAGCTCGAACGCCCGGTCAAGTTTTTTCCGGTCCCAGACCGTACGGGCATTTATCCGCTTGGGCGGCGGCATGCGCCGGTCGCTGACCAGGTGGTCGAAGAGCGTGGGCGAGACCCCGATATAGGCCGCGGCCTCGGTCCGCGAGAGACCGCGGGGAGGGAGAGTGGGAGGCAGGATGGCAGGGCGCCTGGGCATGGGCAGTTGGTCAGAGTTTCGGGTGCTCCGAGGATGCCGGAAAAGGAGGGAGGAACGAAGCCTAGAGCGGGCGGGGTAGGCCTGTGGCGGGGAATGACAGGCGGGCGGCGGGTGTGGGGAAGTGGGGCGATCTCCTGGCTGGGCTGGGGTAGTCGCATTTTGTCGTGGGATCGGCATTGTGCCGCGCGAAAATCGATTTGAAAACAGTCTCTTGGTGAATTTGATGCTGCAATGCCTGCTTGAGTGCGGCGGATAATCTCTTCAAACAACAGAAACTTGAGGTAGCCGTGCGGCACCTCTTTTATCTCGCGCTCCCATTGCTGAGCGCGAGTGCCGGAATTCTGACCTCCCCAAATGCATGCATCCAGTCGAGCTGACGATCCTCGGATAGCGGCCGAAAACTCTTTGTCGATTTCCCAAGCCTCAGATCAGTGGATGGATGACAATCCAATTCATCGACGGTAACCTGGCCCGATGTCGGGGGAGCCATGGACTGACGAAGAAAACGACCTTATCGTCGCGGACTACTTCGCGATGCTCGCGGAAGACGTCGACGGACAGCCTTACAACAAAGCTGCACATAACAGGCGTCTGCAAGAGATCATCCCTCGCGGGCGTAGTTCCATCGAGTTCAAGCATCAGAATATCAGCGCCGTTTTGAAGGGACTGGGCGAAGCATGGATCCCCGGCTACAAACCCGCCTTCAATTTCCAGATGTCATTGGTAGACGCTGTCGCGCGCTGGCTTGCCTTCAATCCTGGTTGGACCATGCGGATCCCGGGGGGAGGAGCGGCACGCGAGATGCAAGAAGCGGGAAGACTCTGGGTCGGGCCACCACCGACGCTTTCGAACCAGCCGCCTCCGGACGAGTTGGAACAGATGCTGGCAGTCGCACGAAAGTTCGATGTTGCGGGCCGTGATGAACGGAACCGCGCCTTGGGGAAGGCGGGCGAGGAACGCACCATCGAGCACGAACGAGCCACGCTGCGCGATGCCGGTCGTGATGATCTGGCTCGCAAGGTCCGCTGGGTTTCCGAAGAGGATGGTGACGGGGCAGGCTACGACATCGAAAGCTTCACACCGGAAGGTCGTGCCCGACTGATCGAGGTCAAGGCAACGAATGGATGGGAGCGAACCCCATTCCACATCACGAGGAATGAACTGGCCGTGGCGGATGCCAGGCGCTCGGAATGGTGCTTGCTTCGGCTGTGGGATTTTTCCCGTCAACCGCGTGCCTTCGAACTGCGTCCTCCGCTGGACGCTCATGTGTCACTGACCGCGACATCGTTTCAGGCAAGCTTTCACTGACTCATCGACGCGGGGCTTCGTTCCAGTTGCCACTGTGCATGCTGGCAGATTGATATCATTGGAGAAATCCGCAAAACCTGCACACGACCGATTTGCATGCACGCGAAAACACCAGTCACGTCAGTGACTTGCGGCGTTCGTGGCAGGCGCTTTTATCTCGCCCTTTTCGATCGCCAGGATCTGGACTGCGCCAAATGCCCGTCGGAGGCACGATCGAACAGCCCAGGTTGCGATGTTCCACCAAGCTTCGATCTTGATCGCTTGCCAGGATGAAACACTAGGGCCTATCCCGGTCAATGGGTTCCAGTATGCCCTCAGGGTCAGTCAAAAATGCCGCGACGCTATCCAGCAAGGGGCCGAGGGGTTGTCGTAAGATCTCGCATTCCCAAACGACGCCGACGCGCCAACCCAAGGCCTCCAATTCTGCGATCTTGCGAGCGTCGCGCTCGATGTTCCGCTCGAACTTCTCGGTCCAGAAGGCCTCGTTGGTTGCTGGTGTCGTTGCCCGTCGGCACCCGTCGTGTCGATGCCAAAAACAGCCATGAACGAACAAGACCGCCCCGCGGCGCGGGAATACGAGATCCGGCGTTCCCGGAAGTCCGCGTCGGTTCACAAGGTACCGAAAGCCCCGTGCGTGGAACGCCTTGCGAAGCGTCACTTCCGCCTTCGAGTCCTTGCTACGGACCCGTGACATGGTCTTCGATCTAACTTCGCTGCAGACGGTGTCGTTGCGCTAGTCGAAGTCGAAAGTCTCCCTCAGGGCGCGATAGAGCGTTCGCGCGGCATTTCGATCGAATTGCATGACTTGGCTTGCATGTCCTTCGACCATCCTAGTTTCAGAACCGTAGGTGCGAAGGTCAAGATATGGCTCTTCGCCCGAATGCACGACAGTGTAGGTGCAACGGGATGTGGTTCGGCTGACGGGATAGTCTTTTGAGTCGTCTTTTTTGATTTCTTTGACCACGGCCATTTCCGCTCGATCCTCCTTGGCTGACACTATGGTTTAGCCTAACCATTTGCAGCGGATTCACAAAGCGAAGACGGCGGCGCTGGCGGAGAAGTCTTCAAGTCGATTTTCAACGGCAGTGGATTGGACGCCGCCGAACGCCTGGCGCGCGAGGCGCTGCAAAACAGCGTCGATGCGGCGCGAGAAGGTGAAACACCGCAAGTTGCGTTGCGGATGCACGCTTATTCGGGTGCCGATCTGGATCGTTTCTGGCATGGCGCTGGCTTGGATGCGTTTACCGCAAGGGTCGGAGTTCTCGGCTTGCACTCAGGCAACGCTTTCGAGGCGAAACCGGAGACGCTTCGTGTTCTGCATGTCGTTGATTCCGGCACAACCGGGTTGGCAGGGGATCCGACGTCTCCGAGTTCGAAGATGCGCAAGCTGCTTATGGAAATCGGGGGCAGTCAAAAGGTTGTCGAAGATAAGAATTCCGGTGGTTCTTATGGTTTCGGCAAAGCGGTTTACAGCGCATCATCCCGAGTTGCTGTGATCTTTGCTTACTCTCGGACACATGATGCAAGTGGGCAACCACTCTCGGTTCTGATGGGGTGTGCCTATCATCGAGAGCACGAATTCGATGGACAGACCACGAGCGGCCGCGCGTTCTTCGGGAAGCGGATCGAGGAACATGGCATTCCTATCCGACACGATCCCTTCGTTGGAGATGAAGCCGACGAGTTGGCGGCGGAACTCAACATGTCGCGTGAAGAAGGAGACATCGGCACGACGATCGCCATCGTGGATTGTCCGCTCAAGATGGAGGACATCAAACGAGGCGTCGAACGCTCGTGGTGGCCGAAGATCCGTCGCGAAAATTTCCGCGTAAACATCACCGATGAAGACGGACAGCGGCTGCACTTGCGACCTCTTCAAGATCCTGAGTTGAGGCCATTCATCGATGCACTCGATGTCGCTCTAGGCCGTTCGCCGGAACAAAGTGGAAAGTCACGGCGGAAGGCTGACTTCAACAAATTGGATGGAAAGAAAATCGGTCAACTCGGGCTGTTCGCATTGGTGGATGAGCAAGAGCCGGATGAAATGTCCGACCAGATCGACCGGCGAGACACAATCGCTTTGGTGCGTTCGCCCGGTATGGTCGTTCAATACTACCGGCGTGGTTTCCCAAGTCATCCGCCTGTTGTCGGTGTGTTTCTGGCAGACGACGATATCGACGACATTCTACGTCGATCAGAGCCACCGGAACATGACCAGTGGGATGCGAATGCCGACAGATTGGATCCTTCGAGTAAGGAAAGCGAAATCGTCCAGTCAGTCCATGCGCGCATTTGGCGAGAGTTGCGAACTTTCCAAAAATTTGCGCGCCCGCCGGAGAAATCCGATGGCAATCGTTTTCTCCAACTGGAGCGTGAGCTTGCGAAGCTGTTTGGCCCAACCGGCAAACGGGAGCCGATCGGCGGGGGAAAGGGTGAGACCCCGGTTTCGCTGAGGCCCGATGTCCTGATCGAACAAGCTGCGGATGGCCTGAAGGTGAAAGGCCAAGTGACGATCCAACTCAAGGAAGACCACGAGGGTGATTTGCCGGTGATCGTGACGATGCGGCTGAGTTCGATCGACGAAGGCCACCGTCACCTTGATCCGATTGCGTTGACGGCGTCGTTCAATGGTGCCGACGTCGAAAAGGTCGATGAAGCGGAGTGGCATCTGAGGTTATCGCCTGGCGAGAAGGTCGATGTGGAGGTGGAAAGCGCGGTTTACGAACCGGATTGGACCGTGGATTTCGTGCCTCGGGTCAAGCCGCTCGGTGTGGAGGGCAAGGCATGAACGCGTGGGTCAGATCACAACCAAAGACGCTCCGCCCCTATTTCGGTGCGCAAGCGGCCGAAGGTTTGCTCGACGAAATGGAGCTGTTCCTGAAGTTCGGGGATGCACCAGTACAGGGAAACCGACTGATCGTCGATGATAGCCAAATGGCGGACATGGCTCCGCGCTTGTACCCGAAGCTATCGGAAGAGCGGATCAATGCCGTATTCGGAGAGCGACGGTCCGCCTTCGATCTGGTCGTCACTCTTAGGACTCCGCAGATGCTGCGCCGTGAGCTTGTGGAAAGGTTTTCGCTTGGGGAAGAGGCACCGGAATGTATTGAGGTTCCTCAACACATGCTCAAGGATGCAAAGTTAACGGGCCTTTTCGAACTTGGCGTTTCAATCTGTCTTTCGAAGGACGTCGATCTCGGCCCGGGATGGCCAAACCATTTGGGAAGCTGGGTGGCAAAGGAGGTCTACACGATCGGCCTGGATCGTAGGCAGTCGGCCTTCCGCATCCTCCCCCTCACTGAGGAGTTGGCCAAGAGCTTGCATTTGCCGAAAGGCACTTTTGTGTATGTCGATGATATTGAAGACCTGAACACCGTCTATGATGAGGGAACTTCGTGCGCGACGGCGTATGTTTCGGAAAAAGTTCTGTTGAGTTCCGCGGCTGGGAAGTCGGCGGCCGCCGTCGCCGCACTGATATGGTCAGATATCGCATCTGCAATTCTGTTGGCGGACGGAAACGGTGTCAGCGATGCCGAAGAGGTTACTGGAGGGAGCCCACTAGAGGCGATCCTGGAAAACCTGCGGGCGGATCAGTCTTTGTCGCTTTCTGAACTGAAGAAACTCATCAAAGACCCGGTACGATTGCGCGCTGCAGTCCATGACAGCCGTGGTCTAGTCAAAGACTTGGAGAAAGTCTGATGCCCTATCCGATCGTATCCGAGGAATCAGCCAAGGGCTGGTTCAAGAAGTGGCAAGATGCTTGTGAGGAAGCGTCGGCCAGAATATCGCCCATTGAACCTCCCAAGGTCGAAAAGCAACCAATAGGAGATGACTTCGATTGGGAAATGGAGATTCCAGCGGTCGTCGACAGTCTAGCGGCCCTTTTGGAGAACGAGGGTGAAAAAGCCTTCGAGTCGAAAGGTGCCGTTTTGCTGCACAAAGCCCTCCCGGATCATGAGGCATTGCGTGATCCGGAGTTCTGGTATTGGTTCGCGATTGTACCAGGTCGGTCGCTGGTCGAAAGTCGATACCCATTCAAGGAAAAGACCCAAGTTGATCTTGAATTGGAGGACAATGAACGGAAAACACCGAATTATCTTCCGGGCCGCAACAACTTCGTTGGTCAGCACGCGAAAGAAGTGCTCTTCTTCCGGCTTTGGATCAGAGCCGAAATGGGAAGGTTGGTTGATGGGGCTGATGATGCTTCGAAGGTTTACGAATATGCTAGGGGTGGATCTGTCGAGTTCTGGCGAAGCCATCTTCTGCGGGTGCTTTACGCGCAACACCGCCCGTTTCTTCAAGCTTTCGTCGATTTCCAGTTTCCCGGGCCGGATCGGGACAAGCCAAGGCTAACCATTCCCGAGATACGTCAGCTTGCCAAAGACTTGGCCAAGGCTTGTGCCAATGTGTCCGTTGAGTTACTCGACAGGAACCAGAGCAAAGCGTTCATCGAACGCGTATGGGCAAGAACGTCCAGTGCTCGGGCTTGGGTCAAAGACTGACCGGCCTGTCGTAGCGAAAGTGGTGGTATGAACGTAGAAGTGGCAACGGATCGCCACTCTTCCGAAGCCGATACGGCGCATTCGGAATGGTGGCGGGGTTTCTTACGGGGAGATCATCTTTGGGATGATCCCACCAAGAAGCAATTGTCGGTTGTCGATTTGTTCTGCGGTTCCGGTGGCTTCGGATTGGGGGCAGCCCTTGCAGCCAGCTGCTTCGATAGCCGTGCCGTTTTCCACGCAATCGCCGACGCGGACGTTTCCGCGATGGAGGTCTATGGCCGGTCCTTGCCGGTAAGAAAGAAAATCGCCGACTCTCTCGCGACGATCGTGGACTACTCGGTCTATGAAATGGGTGATACCGCCGAGTTCGACTATCCCCCGGAAATAATTCAACATGACCTCGCCGTGGAGGTGGGAAAGACGGACCTGCTTATCGCAGGGCCGCCATGCCAAGGGCATTCAAACTTAAACAATCATACGCGTCGAAATGATCCTAGGAACGACTTGTTGGTCGCGACGGCGGCGATCGCGGTCGCTCTAGAGGCGAAGGCCATTGTCATTGAGAACGTTCCGGGCGTGGTTCGTTCCCACAGCGACGTCGTCGAACTCGCGCGTCGTCTGCTGACTTCAGAGGGCTATGCTGTGGCCGATCGTGTCCTTAGGATGGACGATCTGGGCGGATGGCAGACCCGCGCGCGATATTTCATGATCGCAGTCAAAGGCGCCGAGCAAGGGCTCTTGCAGGATACTCTGACCCACTTGGCGACTGAAGGTTCTGGAACATGTTTCTCGAAAAGGGAGCCACTTGATGTTCTTTGGGCAATCGCTGACCTTGAGAACAGCGGGGGCAATTCGGTTTTCGACACGTCGCCGGTCCAGGGGCCTGAGAACATTCGGCGGATAGACTTCCTCTTCGACGAGGGTATCTACGATCTCCCAAACAGCGAACGCCCCGACTGCCACAAAGATGGAACGACTTACACGTCGGTCTATGGTCGAATGCACCCTGACCGGCCCGCACCGACGATCACGACCGGCATCGGTACACCTGGTCAAGGAAGGTTCATCCACCCGACCCGGCGTCGCCTGATTACGCCGCATGAAGCCGCTCGTATTCAGTCCTTTCCCGATGGCTACGGCTTCATGGGGGGAGATGGCGAGACGCCTCGAAAAGCATTGGCGAAATGGATCGGTGACGCAGTGCCTCCCTACCTCGGCATGTCAGCCGTTTGTGCGGCTCTGTCGGTCTTGACGGGCGCTGCTCCCAAGGTTCCTTGGGAAGCTGGATAGCGAAATCCGGCACCCCCCAACGCCGTCTCGACGCCATTCAAGAGGGTACACGCCCGTGACGAAGGAAATCGACGACCTCCGCGAATACCTGCGCAATTACCTCGGCGGTCATTCGTCCGTGGATAAGGTAACACCCAAGAGCGGTAACTCCGACGAGGTGCATCTTGCAGTCTATCGGACGCGGAACGGCAAACCGATTGGTGTCGAGTTCGACAAGGAGACGCTGCAAATCATCTGGGTTCGCGCTGCAGACACGATTACTGTCGCCTCACCAGATGTGAAGGTGACCAAGAAGAACTGGAATGGGATAGAGTGGAAGAGCGCGGACGATAAAGGCGCAAATAGTAATCTTGGCGGATACGAAGACTTCGTCGGCCATGACCTTGTGCGCTTTGGCGTCAAGTCGAAGAACGCGGCGCATGAGATCCTTGACCAACTGTTCGAAGGTCGCACGACGCGCCGCTATTTCCTGAAGGTGAACGGTGAGTTGCATTGTCCAAAGAGCATTTGCCGCCCCGCTGCCTCTTCTGACTGGGACGGTGGCGAAGTGCTCATCCCCGACAGCGGTCCCATCTACGCGGTCGAAGGATCTCGCCCGAACGCGCCAGAGATTCAACAAGGTGACGAACTCTGGATCTGGACGCACGAAGACGACGAGTTTGGTCGCGGTTGGGGTCTGACGGCAAAGGCAACGGCAGGTCCGCAACGAAAACAGGATAACTTCATCGCGATCACCTTGCGGGACGTTGAACGACTGCCGCGCCCCTTCGGTCTGCGTGATCTCGGTGATGGCGAGACGGGCAGTCGTCTTCTCAATCACACGAGGGCGCACCGCCATCATCAGGCATATCTGATCGAAGATGATGACTATGCGGACTTTCGGAAGGTCGTTGACGCAAAGTCCCACGAGTTGCCCGAAGACATTCGCCAGAGTTACGCCCAAGGTTGGGAACGTGAAGTCCTGACCCATAAAGACGACCTGCTGGCGGGATTACAGGACCGAAAGACCTCGACACAGAAGGCACGATCGGGTCAGGCGCAGTTCAGGGACGCGCTGATGAAGCGATACATGGGGCGGTGCGTCATAACGAGATGCGCCATCTCAGAAGCGTTGGAGGCGGCGCATATCATGCCACACACCGGCGATCCGAAATGGGACCATCCCGACAACGGGATGCTGCTTCGTCGCGACCTGCACTCGCTGTTCGATGCGATGCTTTGGAGCATCGATCCAAAGAACAACAGAATGCGCATGGCGGAGCGTTTGAAGACGACGACCTATGGCAAACTCGACGGGCGCGAGATCGATCATCAGGTCGCACCGGCATTGCTCGAAGTTCATTTCAGGCAGTTCAAGAAGGGTAACGTATGACGGCGACCAGTTTCACCTTCGCGGATCGGATCGAAACGGAGACCCGCGCCGGTTCAAGCGCCGCCGACCAACTTCTCGACGCGTTTCAAGTGGAGATGAGCGCGTGAGTGCAGGAGTGGTTGAGTTCTCTGAGCAACGCCACCTGAACGATCTGAAAAGCGTTCAGGGTCAGTTGACCCTTTCCAACATCATGACGCCGCGCCACGAGTTCATATGCTGCACTGCCAATGAACCCGCGCAAGGTGTTATGGAACGTATTCCGGCAGTCTTTGATGCTGTTCCCGTAATCGACTCCACGGACGCGACAGATACATCTGCCCCGATTATCGGTCTTCTTCATCGCGACCACATTCCGTTCAGGAACAAGAGCATTCGTGCCGCTGACTGCGCTGACGCATCTGCGATCACCCAAGCGCATCCTTCGAACCGCAACCTTCTTGTCTATATTCATGATCTGAGCGGTCATCCGGTCGAGTTCGTTCAAGAAGATGGTCAAATTGTCGGTCTGGTGACGCCATATGACCTTGAACGCCTTCCCGTGAGAACCGCTCTGTTCGCCCAGATCATCAATGTTGAACGGTTGATAGGCGACCTGATACGCGAACGCTTTCCTGACACCGTTGAATGGGAAAGGTTGATCTCGCCCAACCTTCGCAGCGAGTTACAAACAGGTCTGGCGCGCGCCCGTGGCGCAGAGAGTTCCGGTCATGCAATTCTCTCCGTTGGTTTCGGTGTGAAACTCGACCTACTTGCCCATTGTTTCGAGGGGGCGCGGAATAAGTCTTGGGCTCTTCAAGAGCGCCACGAAATCAGGATCTTTCGTAACAACGTCGCCCACGGAGCACCGTTCCCGGATGTGATGCAATTGCCCGGGCAAGTTCGAAACCTGATCCGACTACGCATTCTCATTTCAGGTCGTATTGCTAAACTCAAAGGTCAGGATTCATGACTGAAACCCACACCACCGCAGACATTCAGCAAGAGAAGGTTTTCTGGGTGTATCCTGGCCGCTGCCTCAAGCTGCTTACTCCTTTCACTATCTGAAGAAGCAGGCCTCCGAGATCACATGCGCGGCGCCGTTGAACTCTTCGAAAAAGTGGGACACAAATCCGAAAAAATCCAATTAACATGGTGAAAGAAAAAAGTCTCACCGCCTCGTAACTTATTACAATAAAAACAAGAGGTTATGTCGCCCCTGGGCACCATTTTTCAAAAGCTGTAAGTTTGGCGGGCCGGTTGCTACGGTCTGAACGTTTGCAGCTATGTGTTTTGATCTCTGCCGGTTTGACCGATGGCGAGTTTCCGTCGCAGCAGCGTCCTCACAAAACTACTTGAAGTGTGATCTTGATCAAAGTTCAGCTTTCCGTTTTGTCTCAGAAAAGGGTCAACTGCGGCATACTCGATTTGCCGCTTGCCAGATGAAAAGCGAAACAGTCATGACCGACCCGATGAAGACCTACATGAGCCGGAATGTTCCGCGCTACACAAGTTACCCAACCGCGCCGCATTTCTCCAAAGACGTCGGTGCGCGCGAATACGCTGCCTGGTTGGCCGAGCTTTCCCCGGACGATCCGGTGTCGCTCTACCTGCACGTGCCCTATTGCCGCGAGTTGTGCTGGTATTGCGGTTGCAACATGAAGCTGGCCAAGAAAGACGCCCCCGTGGCGCAATACGCTGCCACGTTGACCCAAGAAATTGCGGTTCTGGCAGCCCATCTTCCAGAGCGGATGAAAGTGTCGCATCTCGCATGGGGTGGTGGCACGCCGACAGCGCTTAAACCGGACGATTTGGAACGGGCGATGAACGAAGTGCGCGCTCGGTTTGATATCATTGACGGCGCAGAGCTTGCGATTGAAAGCGATCCGCGGACGCTGACCTCCGAAATGATCACGCGGATCGGGCAACTCGGCTTCACCCGTGCCAGCTTCGGCGTGCAGGAATTCGACCCCAAGGTACAAAAGGCGATCAACCGGATCCAACCCCCCGACATGGTGCGCCGCTCGGTCGACGGTTTGCGCGAGGCAGGCGTAAATAGCATCAACTTCGATTTGATCTACGGGCTGCCCCATCAAACGGTGGAGACGCTGCTTGAAACGATCGGCCTGTGCGCCGAGATGCGCCCCGACCGGATCGCACTTTTCGGATATGCACACGTTCCATGGATGGCCAAGAAGCAACGACTGATTGACGAGGCCGCGTTGCCGGGGCCTGAGGCGCGTCTGGCGCAGGCGCAGGCGGCGGCAGAGGCGTTGGTAAATGCGGGATATGTGGCCATCGGTCTGGACCACTTCGCACTTCCGGACGACGCCATGGCGCAGGCTGCCGCTAACGGGACCCTGCGGCGCAACTTCCAAGGCTACACCACCGACCGTGCCGAGACGATGCTGGGCGTTGGTGTCACATCCATCGGGCGCACGCCGTCGGGTTATTTCCAGAACATTGCGGAGACCGGCGCATGGGCGCGTGCGGTCGAAGCGGGGGAGCTTCCGGTAGGCAAGGGGGTCGCGTTCAAGGATCAGGACGCCTTGCGCGGGCATGTCATCGAGCGGCTCATGTGCATCGGCGAGGTCGATCTGGACGACGCAGGACGCTGCTTTGACGCCCCCCGACACTGGTATGCTGAGCATGAGGCGGAACTGATCGTTTTGCAGGCCGACGGCCTGATCACGCGACAAGGTGGCAAATTGAAGGTGACGGAGCGCGGCATGCAGGTTGTTCGTGTCGTTGCCTCGGCGTTTGACGCCTATTTCTCGTCGAGCCCCGCACGACACGCGGTCGCTGTCTAAGAGCCGGAGCGGCAATGATCTGTCGGCTTGTGGGCCGCTGATTTGCAATTTTGCACTGTTTTCCCTATCTTAGGGGAAACAACCAAAAAAATTGCTTGAGCGGTTTCACCTTGATCAAACTTGTCCAGAATTTCTGGGGCAGTTTCCTGTCCCCCATGTTGCGGCGTCCAAAGCGGCTGCAAGTCGCAGCGCTCTGCTATCGCGGTCGCGGCGCTGACCGCGAAGTGCTGCTTGTGACCAGTCGTGACAGCGGGCGCTGGATCATTCCGAAAGGGTGGCCCATTCGCGGCCTGAGTTCCCCCGAAGCCGCCATGCAGGAGGCCTGGGAGGAGGCTGGCGTCTCCAAGGGACGCATGAACCCCAAGTCGATCGGTACGTACTCCTACGACAAGACACTTCGCTCCGGCCTGCCCGTGCCGGTCGAGACGTTGGTCTATCCGCTGGCGGTCGATGATCTGGCCGAAGACTTTCCCGAATCCCATGAACGCCGACGACGTTGGGTCAGCCCCGCGGACGCCGCCGGGATGGTGCGGGAGAGCGAGCTCAAGACCATATTGCGCGAGTGGTGAAGCGCTGCGGAGCTTTTACCAAAGACTGAATCCTGACGCTTGATTTCACCTGCGGTTTGGGTGACTACTCCCCCAAAATTAAACGGGGACGGATAATGGCGGAAGAACCACAAGGCGATGCTCGCCATCTGGAGACGCTAGATCGCGATCTGGATCGCTATTCAAGTCTGGAGATGGCGACAAGCTATGTGTCGCGGCCAATGGTCGGGCCAGGCATCGCCTTTGTGTTCATCATGATGGCCGGTATGTTTGCCGCCATGCTGTTCGGTCAGGCGAACAACTCCATCATCGTCATCGTCGCGGCCTGTTTCGGGGCGTATATGGCCCTCAACATCGGCGCCAATGACGTCGCAAACAACATGGGGCCTGCTGTTGGTGCAAATGCACTGAGCATGGGTGGAGCCATCGCCATTGCCATCGTTTTCGAGAGCGCAGGGGCACTGATCGCGGGCGGGGACGTGGTGTCTACCATCGCCAAGGGTATCATCGCGCCGGAAAGCATGGGGGACGCGCAAACGTTTATGTGGGCCATGCTCGCGGCTCTGTTATCCGCCGCGCTGTGGGTCAATCTTGCGACTTGGGTTGGCGCACCTGTATCGACCACGCACTCGGTTGTGGGTGGTGTGATGGGGGCGGGTATCGCCTCGGCGGGCCTTGCGGCGGTAAGCTGGTCGACGATGGGGGCAATTGCCGCCAGTTGGGTTATTTCACCGCTGTTGGGTGGCCTTATTGCCGCCGGCTTCTTGTGGCTAATCAAGTCCCGCATCATCTACCGCGACGACAAGATTGCGGCTGCGCGTAAATGGGTGCCTGTGCTGGTTGGAATCATGGCAGGCGCGTTTTCCGCCTATCTGGCCCTTAAGGGCCTGAAGAAGCTGGTCAAGATCGACATGTCCATGGCGCTGCTGATCGGCTTGGCCATCGGTGTCGTAACATGGGCGATCATGATCCCGACAATTCGCAAGCAGTCCGAAGGGCTGGAGAACCGCAACAAGTCGCTGAAGGTTCTATTCGGAATCCCGCTCGTCGTGTCGGCGGCACTTCTGAGCTTTGCCCACGGTGCAAATGACGTCGCCAACGCGGTTGGCCCGCTGGCCGCAATCGTGCAGGCGTCGCAATCGGGCGATTTCACCCATGCGGTGAATATTCCGTTGTGGGTCATGATCATCGGCGCATTCGGAATTTCCTTCGGCTTGTTCCTGTTCGGTCCCAAGCTGATCCGGATGGTCGGTAGCCAGATCACCAAACTTAACCCTATGCGCGCCTATTGCGTGGCCCTGTCGGCGGCAATCACCGTTATTGTTGCCAGTTGGTTGGGGCTACCCGTCAGCTCCACCCACATCGCGGTGGGTGGCGTGTTTGGCGTGGGCTTTTTCCGCGAGTGGGACGCGGAGCGCCGGATCAAGAATGCCCGTCTGGCAATGCCTGACCGGCCGAGTGTTGCCCCGGAAGAGCGCCGCCGCCGCAAACTGGTGCGCCGTTCGCATTTCATGACGATCATTGCCGCATGGGTGATTACCGTTCCGGCAGCTGCGATCCTGTCCGGCGTGATCTTCCTGGGAATTCACGCGATCATGACTTAAGGACTAGGTTTCGTCTCCCTTCACGACACCGCCTATGAGGTTCTCTCGCAACAACCGCTCGTTCAGGCTGGGGCGCGGCTTCGCAATCTCCTCAAGGTAGGCGCGGCGCGCCTGCGCTTGCGCCCGCGTCAAAGCCACCGCCTGCGCTGCGTCCACTGCCGTGAAACGAAGGCTGTCCTTCGCCCGCATCTGTGCCAGGCGGTCAACGTCGTGCGACAGTACGGTGGCGATCTTGGGATAGCCGCCGGTCGTCTGATGGTCCGCCAACAACACCGTTGGAACACCGTCCCCCGCCACCTGGACCGAGCCACGCAGCACGGGTTCCGACGGGATGGATAAGGCCTCTGAGAGTTCCAGCCGCTCACCCTTCAGGCGAACCCCCATCCGGTCAAACGCGTCTGTCAACTCGAACGGAGTGCTCAGAAATGACTCCACAGATGATGGTGCGAAGTGCTGATCTTGCGGGCCGATGACAACGTGAACGGTTCCATCCGGCTTGGCGAAGGCAGGGCAGGGCAGGTCACCGATGCGATCCTCACGAATCTGAGCCTCTGATATATCGATCAGGTCGCCACTGCGCAGCGTGCCACCGCCAAATCCTGACATAGAATGCGTCGCCGTGTGGCCCAGCCATTTGTCAGCCTCTATGGTTCCGGCGAAGGCGAGGTAGGCCCAGCTTCCCCACGCTCCGCCACGGATGGCAAGCGTTTCGCCTGCATGCAGCGTGCGCACGGTCCAGCCACTGGATTTGACGCCTGCGCCGTCGATGGTGAACCCGCCTCCGGCAACGGCAAACGTAACTTCACCCTCGCGGCATTCCAGCACCAACCCGCCCAGTGACACCTCGATCCCTGTGGCACCCGTAGGCTGGCCCAATGCGGTGTTGGCAACGGCCAGCCCGAAACGATCCATCGGGCCTGACGCCGACACGCCGAACCGCATATGTCCGGGACGCCCGCCGTCCTGAAAGGATACCAGTGGCCCTGCATGGCTCACGCGAAGACGGACGCGGCTCATAGCGCCTCGCGGCGGATGCGTTTGAACGAGACGGTATCGCCCACCTCGAACAAAAACGGACGGTTGGGATCTCCGGTCATGATGCGGGCGGACGACTGCCCGATAATCGACCATCCGGTCGGCATTTTGATGGTCGTCACAAGGCATTGGGGTCCGGCGATCATCACGCTGCCAGCCGGAATATCGCGCACCGGAGCGGATTTGCGTGGCACCTGAATATCGCGCGGCACGCCTGCCAGATAGGCATAGCCAGGCGCGAACCCGTACATGCCCACACGGTACGTCGCGGCGCAATGGGCGTTAATCACCGCCTCCGCGCTCATGTCGCAGGCTTTTGCGACCGCGGCCAAATCGGGGGCATCTTCGTAGCAGACCTCAAGAGTATGGTGAGCCGCTTCGGCGTCGCTTGCTGGGCTCACTGGCAGCAACGCGCGGATCGCTGCCTCGACTTGCACGTGGTCGGTTTGAAGCGGGTCAAACACCGCCAGCAGATTGACCAGCGCGGGAACGACCTCCTGCACGCCCGCGATTTCAGCGGCGGCAATCGCATGGTCCAGCGCAATGACGGTTCGGTTTATCTCGTCGTCGATCTCGGTGCCGTATTCCACCAGCAGGGCGCAATCGGCCACGGGTTTGAATGTGGGAGCGTTCATCGGGCGATAAACCCGTTGATCGTCACAGAGGCGTCGGTCAATCGCTTCCGGATTGTCCGGGCCATGGCCACGGCCCCGTCACTGTCGCCATGCACGCAGATTGACTGCGCGTTCAATTCTATCGGATCACCGTCGATCACCGGCATCAACCCGCTGTCCAGAAACGCAAGAAGCCGGTCGGCGGCCTTATCCGGGTCGTGGATCATCGCGCCATCCTGCCCGCGCGGCACAAGCTGGCCGCTGGACAGATACCCCCTGTCGGCGAAGATCTCCGAATAGACAGGAACGCCCGCGTCCCGCGCGGCGTGTTCTAGCTGCATCCCTGAAATGGCGAGGATCGACAGACGGGTATCCAACCGCCGCACAGCGTCCACTACGGCATCCGCCACGTCGCGGTCGGCAGCAGCCAGATTGCCAAGGGCGCCATGTGGCTTCACATAAGAAACCTCGGTGCCCGCGAGTGTGGCCAAGGCTTGTAGTGCGCCGATTTGCGCGGTGACCATGCGGCCGATCTCAGGTGGTGTCATCGGAATGATGCGCCTGCCGAAGCCCTCGCGGTCGTTATAACCCGGATGCGCGCCAATCGTAACGCCGTTTTCCTTGGCGAGTTGCAAGGTCTCGAACATTGTTTCGGGGTCGCTGGCATGACCGCCACAGGCGATGTTGGCACTGGAGACGATCGACAGCATCGACGCATCGTCGCCCATATTCCACGGCCCGAAGCTCTCGCCCAGATCGGAGTTAAGGTCGATGCTGCGTGACATGGCGGGTCCTCAATTCGTACAGGTTCTTCCGCAGATTAGAGGGTTTGCGATATTATGTAAGGGGGCTTAGAGCGACAACCCAGCGTTGGTATTGAGCAGGTATTGCGAAAATATGGGGCTGCACGCCGCCCCGATCTCGCGGGCTTTGCGGCCCATTTGCCCGGCTTCGACCTGAGGGGCGATCAGTCCGCGAATGTCTTGGGTGGATAGATAGCGCCGCGTCCTCTCGACAAGTGTTTCCTTCACATCGGGCGGCAGACTTCCGTCGATCAGGATCGCCTCAAAGTCGATCACGGCGCAGGTTGATAGCGCCGCCTTTGCCAGTTCCTGCGCGGTTTGCCTGATCCACGGCTCGACGTAACGGGCATAAGGGCTCCAGTCGTCGCTGTTCCACAATCCGCTTGGGTTAAGTCCGACCTCCAGCAGTCGGGCTTCAAGCAGATGGATGGAGGCAATGTCGATCAGTTGCCGGCTTTCACCGTTCGGGCCGACGCTGCGCAAGGAGCCTAAGGCCCCCGCATTGCCCTGATGGCCCTCGAACACTGAATGGTTCAACACAATGCCGCCGCCCACGAAGGCTGCGATGTAGAAATAAGCGTAGTCGCGGAATTCCTTGCCGCGCCCGTATACATGTTCGGCGCGGCAGGCAGCCGTGGCGTCATTGACCACAACTACGGGCAGGTCACTGAATTCGGCAATTTCCTCCTGAAAGCTGGTGCCTTTCCAACTGGCGAATTCTTCGGCAGAGGCTCCGACCATGTCGTGCCAGTTCCACAACTCGAAAGGCGCCGCGACGCCGATGCCGCACAGCCGTTCTTGCAGCGCAGGCTCAAGCTTGGAGGTCAATTCGTCAAACGCGCTTTCCAGAAATGCAAAGATTTCAGTAGGCAGGGGGTAGGGAAAGCTGGTCGAGACCTCGGCACGGACAACGCCGGTGAAGTCCATCAAGATAACCTTGGCACTACGTCTGCCAATGTTAACGCCCAGTGAAAACACACCGTCCGGCGCCAGGGCCATTGGCACCGATGGCTTGCCGACCTTGCCGCGCACCGGGGCACCGCGTGTCAGCAGTCCGTCCTTCTCCAGTTTACGTAAAATGACCGACACGGTCTGTGGCGACAGCCCCGCAATGCGCGCCAGATCGCTACCGGGCATAGCTCCGCCACGCTGCAACATCGACAGCAACAGGCGCTCGTTATAGTTGCGCAACCCGCTTTGGTTTGCGCCACCGCTGAGCGATCTGATCTTGGACCCATCCATGCTCTGGGACCCTGTTTGCGGCATCATCATCAAAAAGCATCGCACGCTGAATTAATAAATCAAGTTTATTTATTTATTGACCCAAGAATGCGAATCGCGTTTCCTTAGCGTCAGTTCCGCCGGGAGGGCGGGGTTCTGATCCGTTTGACGGACCACAACATGTCTGGGAGGACATCATGAAAAAACTACTTGCTACCTCGGCCGTCGCGCTGACCGCCCTGTCCGGCGCTGCACTTGCAGATAGCCACGCTGTTACGGCCTGCCTGATCACCAAAACCGACACCAACCCGTTTTTCGTAAAGATGAAGGAAGGCGCGGAGGCCAAAGCGGCTGAGCTTGGCATGACGCTGAAATCCTTTGCGGGCAAGGTTGATGGCGACCATGAAACGCAGGTCGCAGCAATCGAGACCTGCATCGCGGATGGTGCCAAGGGCATCCTGCTGACCGCCTCCGACACGTCCTCCATCGTGTCCTCGGTCCAGCAAGCCCGTGACGCGGGCCTCGTGGTGATCGCGCTCGACACGCCGCTGTCGCCGATTGACGCCGCCGACGCGACGTTCGCGACTGACAACTTTCTTGCAGGTGAACTGATCGGCCAATGGGCGGCCGCGACGTTGGGCGATGAGGCCGCGAACGCCAAAATCGCCATGCTCGACCTTGGCGTATCCCAGCCCACCGTAGGCGTGCTGCGCGATCAGGGCTTCTTGCAAGGCTTCGGTATTGACCTCGGCGACCCCAACAAATGGGGTGACGAAACCGACCCGCGCATCGTTGGCAATGACGTCACCGCAGGCAACGAAGAGGGTGGCCGCAAGGCGATGGAGAACCTTTTGGCGAAAGATCCCGAAATCAACGTGGTCTACACCATCAACGAGCCTGCCGCCGCGGGTGCCTATGAGGCGCTGAAAGCGTTTGGTCGTGAGAACGACGTGCTGATCGTGTCCGTCGATGGCGGCTGCCCCGGTGTGCAAAACGTCAAGGACGGCGTGATTGGCGCGACCTCGCAGCAGTATCCGCTGCAAATGGCGTCCAAAGGCGTCGAGGCGATTGCCGCATGGGCAAAGGATGGCACCAAGCCTGCGCCGACACCCGGCAAGGACTTCTTCGACACCGGCGTGTCGCTGGTCACTGATAAGCCCGCCGAAGGCGTTGAAAGCATCGACGTCGCCAAAGGCATGGAGCTATGCTGGGGTTAAGCCCACGACTAAACCAAAAGCAAGGGGCGGATCAAACCGCCCCTTCGTCTTCAACGGGAGGGAACGATGTCGAGCGCAGACACAGCAGATGACGGGGTCGCCAAATTCGTGCAGCCCAACAGGGGCTTTCTAGGAACTATCCAGCACTGGCTCCATGTCAATCCGGCACTGGTGCCGCTGATCGTCCTTGTGGCGTCCATCGTGGTCTTCGGGCTGCTCCTGGGCTCAAAATTCTTCTCGCCCTTCGCTCTGACGCTGATCCTTCAACAGGTGCAGATCGTCGGCATCGTCGCCGCCGCGCAGTCGCTGGTGATCCTGACCGCGGGTATCGACCTCAGCGTCGGAGCCATCGCGGTGATTTCCTCCGTTGTGATGGGGCAGTTTACCTTCCGCTACGGTCTGCCGGTGGAGATTTCCATCGCCTGCGGCCTGCTTTTTGGCACCGCCATTGGTGCTGTGAACGGCTGGCTGATCGCGGCCATGAAACTGCCGCCTTTCATCGTGACGCTGGGAATGTGGCAAATCGTGCTAGCCGCCAACTTTCTCTATTCCGCCAACGAGACGATCCGGTCTCAGGAGATCGCGGAAAACGCCGCGATGCTGCAACTGCTGGGCGCGAAGTTCAGTGTCGGCGGCGCGGTCTTCACCGTGGGTGTGCTGTTCATGGTGCTGCTGGTCCTCGTGCTGGCCTACGTTCTTCGCCACACCGCTTGGGGCCGCCACGTCTACGCCGTGGGCGACGATGCCGAAGCCGCAGAGCTATCCGGTGTGAATGTCAAAGGCACGATCATTTCCGTCTACGCCGTTGCGGGGCTGATCTGCGCCTTCGCTGGCTGGGCGTTGATCGGACGTATCGGGTCTGTGTCACCAACGTCCGGCCAGCTTCTCAACATCGAGAGCATCACCGCTGTGGTGATCGGGGGTATTTCGCTCTTCGGCGGGCGTGGCTCCATCCTCGGCACGTTCTTCGGCGCGCTGATCGTGGGGGTCTTCACCCTCGGCCTGCGCCTCATGGGCGCCGACGCGCAGTGGACCTATCTGCTGATTGGCGTGCTCATCATTGCGGCTGTGGCCGTGGACCAATGGATCAGAAAGGTGGCAGCGTAATGGAACCCATTCTCAAAGGACGCGGCCTCGTCAAACGCTATGGCAAGGTCACCGCACTCGACCATTGCGACTTCGACCTGATGCCGGGCGAAATTCTGGCGGTGATCGGGGATAACGGCGCGGGAAAATCCTCGCTGATCAAGGCGGTCTCGGGCGCGGTCGTGCCGGACGAGGGAGAGGTTTTTCTGGAAGGCCAGAAAATCCACTTCACGTCCCCCATCCAAGCGCGCGAGGCGGGGATCGAGACAGTCTACCAGACCCTCGCCATGTCGCCCGCCTTGTCGATCGCAGACAACATGTTCATGGGGCGCGAGTTACGCAAACCGGGCTTCATGGGCAAATGGCTCCGCCAATTGGATCGCGCGAAGATGGAGCGTCTTGCCCGCGAGAAACTGACCGAGCTTGGGCTGATGACGATTCAAAATATCAATCAAGCGGTCGAGACGCTGTCCGGTGGCCAACGGCAGGGTGTCGCCGTGGCCCGTGCTGCGGCCTTCGGCTCCAAGGTCATCATTCTCGACGAGCCGACCGCTGCCTTGGGGGTCAAGGAAAGCCGCAAGGTGCTGGAGCTTATTCAGGACGTGAAGTCGCGTGGCATTCCGATCATTCTGATCAGCCACAACATGCCCCATGTATTCGAGGTCGCCGACCGCATCCACGTCCACCGGTTGGGCAAGCGTCTTTGCGTCATCAACCCGAAGGACTACACAATGTCCGATGCGGTGGCCTTCATGACCGGCGCGAAGGAGGCTCCTGCACAAACGGAGGCCGCGTGACGCATCCGGTCCCGCCGGAGATTCTGGCGCTGATCAGCGATCTGCCTAAAACGCAAGGCCGTCGCCTGATCGCAGTTGCGGGCCCACCCGCCAGCGGCAAGTCGACACTGGCCGAACAACTCGCCGAAACCTTGCCGGATGCGGCGGTGGTGCCGATGGACGGCTTCCATCTCGACAACGACACCTTGGCGGAGCGCGGGCTTCTGGCCCGCAAAGGGGCGCCACAGACATTCGATGCGCAAGGCTTCGTGGCACTGGTCAGAAAGCTGCGAGAGCCGGTCGCTGTGTCCTACCCCACCTTTGATCGCAGCCGAGATTGCGTCGTGCCCGATGGCGGCAGCGTCGCGCCGGACTGCAAAACGGTGATCGTGGAAGGTAACTACCTGCTGCTGGACGCCGTCCCGTGGGACCAGTTGCGCGACCTGTGGGACGTCAGCTTCTTTCTTGATGTGCCTTTAACTGCACTACGCGAACGCCTGCTGCAACGCTGGCGCGACCACGGGTATTCGGAAGCGGACGCATTGGCGAAAGCGGAATCCAACGACCTGCCCAACGCGCAGGTGGTTTTGGAAAGCGCCAAGAACGCGACGCATATCGTCAAGGACGCCTAAATAATCTCGTCCTCGTCGAACAGCGGGTCTTCCTCCAGCTGCGTCGACAAATCCTCCACCGCTGTTTCTGCGCGGGCGTTTGAGACGACCTCCGCGATGTGATAAATCGCGTCGCCCTCGTTGACGATGGGCATGACTGCACGCCCCACGATGATGCCGTCGAAAGAGGCAAACAGCTCCACCTCGTTCTCGCCGAACGGGTCGGACACGGCGGCAAGCAATTCGCCGTCCTCGACCACGTCCCCCTCGCTCTTGAACGCGCGCAATAGTCCGCCCGCTGGGGCACGAACCCATTTTGAGGATTTGCACAGGATGGACGTAGCCTTCGCGGGGGCCACTGCCTTGCGCGGCAGCATTTCGCGGGTAGCCATCACGCGCAGAATACCTGCGACACCCGCACGCACATACATTTCGTCAAAACGTAGACCTTCGCCTGCCTCATAGAGCAGCACGTCGATGCCCCGATCCCGCGCTGCCCCTCGCAAAGACCCGTCACGCAAGGCAGAGGTCAAAATGACCGGTGCACCGAAGGATCGTGCCAGTGTCATCATCTCGGGCGCTGCGCCAGAGACGCGGATTTGCGGAAGGTTCGTGCGGTGGATCGCGGCGGAGTGCAGGTCGATCCCGAAGCTGCATCGCTCGACGACGCGGGTCATGAAGTCGTGGGCGAGCCGCGAGGCGAGCGACCCGGTGGGTGACCCCGGAAAGCATCGGTTCAGGTCGCGCCGGTCCGGCAGATAGCGCGAATGGTTGTGGAATCCGAACGCATTGACGATGGGGACCACCAGCAAGGTTCCCCGCAGCGACCCAAGTGCCTTGGTACGCAGCAGACGGCGCAGGATTTCCACACCGATGACCTCGTCCCCGTGGATGCCCGCCGACACGAACATGGTCGGCCCCTCCCGCTTGCCGTGGATCACATGCACCGACATGGTCACCGGCGTGTGGTCAGACAGGGTGGAAATCGGCAGGTTCACCGTCTGGCGCGTGCCTGCGGCGATCTCGACACCGCCGATCTTGTAAGGCGCGCGCTTGGTCATTCAGGGTCTACCTGCGCCAGATCGGCTATCATGACATCGCGCATGATGAATTTCTGGGGTTTTCCGGTGACGGTCATCGGTAGTTCTTCCTTGAAGTGGATATGCACCGGCAGCTTGTAATGCGCGATCTGGCCTTTGCAAAAGGCGCGAATGTCATCGGCGGTCACCTCGGCCCCGTCGCGCAACACCAGCCATGCGCAAACCACCTCGCCATAGGTGTCGTCGGGGATGCCAAAAACTTGCACCTGTGCCACGTCCGGGTGGGTAAACAGGAACTCCTCGATCTCGCGCGGGTAGATGTTCTCGCCGCCCCGGCAGATCATATCCTTGAGGCGTCCGGTGATCATCACGTAACCTTCGTCGTCCATCGTCGCCAGATCGCCCGTGTGCATCCAGCCGTCGCGCAGCACGTCGGAGGTTTTCGCCTCCTCCCCCCAATAGCCTTGCATGACGGAATAGCCATGGGTCAGCAGTTCGCCTTGCGTGCCAACGGGAACGGTCGCGCCGGTCTCGTCGACGATCCTCACCTCCACACGCGGATGGATACGGCCCACGGTGCCGACGCGTTTGTCGAGCGGGTCGTCAAGGCCGGACTGGAACGACACGGGCGAGGTTTCGGTCATACCATAGGCAATAGTCACCCCGGTCATGTGCATGTCACGCTGCACCCGTTTCATAACCTCGCGCGGGCAGGGGGCGCCCGCCATGATGCCAGTACGCAGGTGGCTGAGGTCGAAACGGTCGAACTCCGGCAGGGCCATTTCGTTGACGAACATTGTGGGCACGCCGTAAAGCGCGGTGCAGTTCTCGTCATGGACCGCCTGCAACGTGTCGCGGGGATCAAACCCTTCGCCGGGGATCACCATCGTGGCCCCATGCGCCACGCAACCGAGCGTCCCCATGACCATGCCGAAGCAGTGGTAAAACGGGACGGGGATGCACAGCCGGTCGTCTTGGGTGAAGGCCATGGTGGCGGTGGTGAAATAGGCGTTGTTGACGATGTTGCGATGTGTCAGGCAAGCGCCCTTTGGGCTGCCTGTCGTGCCAGAGGTGTACTGAATGTTAATTGTGTCGTGAGGGTCGAGCGTTGCACTGATCGCATCAAGCCGGTCGGTGTCATCGGACAGGATGTCATCGAAGGCCAGAAACCCGTCCGCCGCGTCGCCCATAGCGATGAGGTGGCGCAGGGACGCGGGGCGCGGATCAAGCGCGCGGACCATGGCGATGTAGTCTGACGACTTGAAGTTTTGCGCGGTGACCAGCGCGGCGCAACCGACCTTGTCCAGCGCGAAGGCCAACTCGGACTGCCGGTAGGCGGGATTGATGCAGACCAGAATGGCCCCGATGCGGGCGGTGGCGAACTGGGTCAGCAACCACTCCACGCGGTTGGGCGACCAGATGCCGACGCGGTCGCCCTTGCCAAGTCCGAGGTTCAGAAAACCGGCGGCGAGGCGGTCCACTTGGGCAGCAAATTCGGCGTAGGTCCAGCGGATGTTTTGTTGGGGGAAGATGCAGGCCTCGTGGTCGGGCAGACGCGCGACGGTGCGGGCCAGCAAGGCGGGGATCGTCAGTTCAAGCAGCGGCGTGTCGGTCGCGCCCTTTACATGGGATAGGCCGTCAATGGGGCGTCTGTCGGTCATGGCATTCTCCTCGCGTTTGCCGGAGCCTACGCATTTGCCGGGCTGCCGCCAATGCCCCTAATGTGCGTCGTCGAGCCAGATCGTGACAGGGCCGTCATTGGTCAGGCTCACGGCCATCTCCGCGCCGAATTCGCCTGTCTCTACCGTGATACCGAGCGCGCGCAGATCGCCCGTGAATTTTTCGTAGAGTGCGCGGCCCTCATCGGGCGGTGCGGCGGTGGAGAACCCCGGACGATTGCCGCTGCGTGTGTCGGCCGCCAGTGTGAACTGGCTGACCACAAGCGCCGCGCCGTCGGTATCCAGCAGTGAGCGGTTCATCTTGCCTGCGTCATCCTTGAAGATGCGCAGCTTGGCGATTTTGGCGGCCATACGGGTGGTCTGCTCCGGCGCGTCACCCGCCATTGCGCAGATCAGGATCAGCAGGCCGGGGCCGGTTTGGCCGATGGTCTGCCCGTCGACCGAGACAGACGCCTGACTGACCCGCTGGATCAGTGCTCTCACAGCTCATTCTCCCAAGGCGGGTTGGCACCCGCGCGGGAAACCGTGATTGCGGCGGTGCGGATGCCGAGCGACAGCGCGTCGTGCAGAACGTTTTGGGAAAGGTCAGCTAGTGTGGCCTTGTCGAGAGCGCCCGCCTTTTGCAGGCCCGCCAGAAAGCCCGCATTGAACGTGTCGCCTGCGCCGACCGTGTCCACGACTTCCACTTTGTTGGCAGCCACAAAAACCGTATGCGCGGCGGTATAACCCGTCGCGCCCTTAGCGCCTTCGGTTATCAGGACGACCTTGGTGCCGCGCGCGATTAGGTCTTGCGCTAGGTCGGCCAGATCGCCGTCGCCTTCCAGCCAGTGCATGTCCTCGTCGCTGAGCTTCACCACGTCTGAAAGCGCCATCATGTCCTTGACCCGCGCAACATAGGCGGCGCGGTCGGTAATAAAGGAGGGGCGGATATTGGGGTCGATCATGGTCACACGGGATGCAGCCTCGCGGGCCATGAGGGCTTGGAACGCGGTGCCACAAGGCTCCCCCACCAAGGAAATGCCGCCGAAGAAAAGGGCAGAAATGTCGTCCGGCAGTGCGGGCAGATCGGCCTCGGTCATCATCCGCATGGCGCTGTTTTCATCGTAGAACGTATAGGTGGCATGACCGTCCGTAAGGCGCACGAACGCGAGTGTCGTGGGCCGGTCGGAGCGGGGGGCAAGGGCGGAGGACACGCCTGCCTCTGCCAGTTTGGTTTCCAGCAACTCCCCGAAAAGGTCGGTGGAAAGGCCGCAGAAAAAGCCCGGCGCGGTGCCGAGCCGCCCCAGAGCGATGGCCGTGTTGAATACCGCACCTCCGGCATAGGGGGCAAAAGCGTGCTCGCCCCCGGCCGTCACACGGGGCAGCATGTCGATAAGGGCTTCGCCGCAGCACAGGATCATGTTTCGCGTCCTTATTGGTTCAGGGCCATTCCATAGCCAACCGCCAGTGCCACGATCAAGCCAACGATCACCGCAATCGCGATTTTGACGGAAGAGTATGGGCGTTCGCCCTTAACCGTACCGGTCTGGCCGTTGACCACAAAGCGGTAGGTGGTGCCGCGATATTTGTAGGCGGCCATCCAGACTGGCAGCAGGATGTGCTTGAAGGTCACATCCTTCACCGTGGTGTTGGCCGAGGTGATGCGCTGTTTGTCGCCGCCGATATCAAAGCGGATGTCGCGAGTGATCATCGCGTCCATCTTGGCGCGCGCCTCGATGAACCCCTGTTCCAGATCGACAGTGTAGCCTTCGGCGCGAAAGCCAGCGAGGTATTCGGGCGTATAGGGCGCCAGTCGCGACAAGTCCCACGGGGCAAGGGCGTCGGTATAGGCCTTGGGCAGCGAGGTTGACGCCAGCACCAGAACGTCGTCGAAAAACCGCGCGACGCGGCCACCGACGGCGGACCAGTGGGTCTTGGCGACCCGTTGCTGATGACGCTTGCCGTCACGCATAACGGTGCGGGTCTCGTAGTAAATCTTGCCGCGCTGACCGGTGTAGCTGGTCTTGGTGTCGGCGTCGTAGGTCCAGTAGGGGACGTAGATGCCGTCAAGTCTGCGGCCCTTGCGGGCGTATTCCTTCAGCCCATTGGGTGCGAACCAAAGCTTGCCAAGCCAATCGACCATGGCTTTCTGGGCGTCCCGTTCTGCGATCTCGAAGGGCAGGACTGCGCGGGGCTTGATATGACGGTGAGTGCCGGTGTCGGCCACCACGGGGGTTGCACAGAAAGGGCATTCGGCGGCGTGGGTGTCGGGATCAAACTCAACCTGCGCCCCGCAGTTGGGGCAGCGGGAGACGCGGGTCTCCTCCATCTCGGATTCGTCCAGCGCGCCTTTGCGGGCGCTTTGGAAATCCAGCTCCCTGATGGAGGAATGGACTGCCTCCAGCATCGGTTGGACATTTCCGCAATGGTCGCACTTCAACGCGTTGTCTTCTGGGTCGAAGCGCAGGTCGGAGCCGCAGGTGTCACAAGGAAACCTTTGCTCGAACTCGGGTGAGGTTTTGTCCAACGGGTTGGCGTTCATGGGCTGGTGAACTTACGCAGGTGGGGGCGGGGGTGGCGGCAGAATGGTGAACAACTGCGCCAGTTCCTGCACGTCCTCGGCACGCTTCCAGCCGTCCTGTCCTGCGGTCCAGACCTGGGTGTCGCGTGTCAGACTGCCATCGGCGGCCATCCGGCCCATGGAGGCTTTGGAAAACGGCCCCTTGGTCGCGCCATTCTCGGCGATATGCCAGACATGCTCGACCGGTGGCGGGGGTGGGGCGGCATGGGTCTGCGGGGCTTGACCCCACGGGCCGGAATGCCCCATCTGGCCTGCCATTGCCATGCCCAGTCCCGCACCGATGCCAGCGCCCATGCCACCACCGGCGGCACCTGTGTTGGACGCGGCGGCGGTCATCGCCTCGGCGGCGCTGTATTGGGTGAACTTGCCCAGATCACCGGCGATGCCCATGGAGGAGCGTTTATCAAGCGCTGCTTCAACAGCGGCGGGCAGGCTGATGTTTTCAATATAGAATTCCGGTATCGTCAGCCCATACTGTGCCACGATGGGCGATATGGCAGCAGCGATCAGTTTGCCCAGATCGCCGGTATTCGCGGCCATGTCGAGCGCGGGGATACCCGAGCTTGCAATCGCGCGGGAGAATTCTTGCACGATGATGTTGCGGATCTGGTAGCTGATTTCGTCCATAGTGAACTCGCCGTCGGTGCCGACGATTTCGCGCAGGAACACTGCCGGATCGGTGACGCGGACGGAGTAGGTGCCGAAGGCGCGGATGCGCAGAGGGCCGAATTCGGGATCGCGGAGCATGATCGGGTTCTTGGTGCCCCATTTCAGATCGTTGAAACGGGTGGTGTTGACGAAATAAATCTCGGACTTGAACGGCGATTTGAAGCCGTGATCCCAGTGGTTCAGCGTCGTCATGATCGGCATGTTGTTCGTCTCGAGCATATACAGGCCCGGCGTGAATACATCGGCCAGCTGGCCCTCATGCACAAAGACCGCTGCCTGACCCTCGCGCACGGTCAGCTTGGCGCCGTATTTGATCTCGTGGCCTTCACGCTCGAACCGCCAGACCATCGTGTCGCGAGTGTCGTCGGTCCAGTGGATGACGTCGATGAACTCGCCGGTCAGAAAATCGAAAATACCCATGTGGTCCTCACTAAATAGTCCGGGGTTAGCTTGAGCCGCCCAGCAGTTCCGAGGCGATCACGTCGACCACGGGGCGGGCTTGTTGGGGGCCTGCGCCAAGCGGCAGGCGTGGGTCGTACAGGATTTGCAGCAATAGTTCGTCGTGGCGCGTCAGCAGGGCGAACTCGTCATCATCGTTGAAGATTGACGGCCGCGCGGCGGGGCTGTCATTGCTCAGGCCAAGGCCTTGGGCGATTTCCTCGTGGAAGCAGCTTTGGCGCAGAAGGTCGGGATGCTCCGCCCGAACGATGGCCACAGCGGAATGAAAACTGTTGGGGCTGTCGGCGTCCGAGAAGGCATAAACCGCGCAGTAGATGGGGCGTGGCATGCTGGTAATTTGCGATGCAATACCGG
Organism: Litoreibacter arenae DSM 19593; assembly: GCF_000442275.2. Lineage (GTDB taxonomy): Bacteria > Pseudomonadota > Alphaproteobacteria > Rhodobacterales > Rhodobacteraceae > Litoreibacter > Litoreibacter arenae. The sequence goes on from NZ_KE557312.1 coordinate 223,815, forward strand.
AATCGAGCCCCGGGATCAGCTTCATCAGTTGCGGGCCGAAAGCTTCGATCTCGTCAATCGTCAGCACTGCGACATGGAAGTTGCCCTTGCCGCGCGTCATGCCGATATCCGCGCCGGTGACCCGCGACAGGCGTTGGGCGTAATTGGCTACCGTCTTGCGGTCCTTGGTACGAATGTCTTGCGACACGGCGGGACCAAACGTCAGGGAGATGTTTACCGGTTTCTCCCACCGCTGCACGCGTCCTTCGGAACGCGCGTTGGTGTAGAGACCGTCGACAAGCGTGAATTCGTTGAAAACCCCGATCTGGATGAAGTTGTTGACCAGCTGGAACTTGGAGAACGGGGTGTCCCTCCCGCCGCCATCGGTGCGCAGCAGACCTTGCGAGCGCAGATTGATCTGGACCTGCGCATAATAAGCCGAAAGCTCCTTGGAGCGGGCGGAGGGCTCGACCTGCTTCGGCACCTGTTTGGGCGGCAGTGCCCGTTGCTCGGGGCGTGGGCTGCTCACAGGCGCGTCGCAGGCTGACAGCGTCACCGCCATCAGCCCAGCAATTGCGATATGAAACGCGCCCCGCACCGATCAGCCTGCGGACGAGCCGATGTTGTGGCCCGATCCGGTGTCGCGGGCGGATGCGGCCGCAAGGGTGTCGCGCAACTCGCTTTCCATCTTTTTCAACTCGACCTCGGCCTCGGCGCGCTTGCGCTTGCCTTCATCGGCGATCTGCAAGCTCTCCTCGATGGTGCCGATAAGGTCCGCATTGGCCTTCTTCACGGCTTCGATGTCGAAGACGCCCCGTTCCATTTCCTGACGCACGGCTTTGTTGGCGGTGCGTAGGTTTTCGGCATTGGCGGTCAGCAACTCGTTGGTCAGGTCGTTGGCGTCGCGCACGGCGGCTGCCGCCTCGGAGGAGCGCTGGATCGTCAGCGCCTGCGCCAGTTGTGTTTCCCATAGTGGCACGGTGTTCACGAGGGTGGAGTTGATCTTGGTGACGAGCGATTTGTCGTTTTCCTGCACCAGCCGGATGGAGGGCAGGGATTGCATGGTGACCTGACGGGTCAGCTTGAGGTCGTGGACGCGGCGTTCCAGATCGTCACGTGCGGCGCGCAAGTCGCGCAGCTCCTGGGCGACCATGACCTTATCGTTTTCCGCAGCGGCCTCGACGGCGGCTTCCTTGGCGGGAATGTCCTTGGCGTCCAGTTCGGCGACTTTCTCCTCGCCCGCAGTGATGTAGAGCGCCAGTTCGTCGTAGAAATCCAGCGTGCGGTCATAGAGGACATCAAGCGACTTGATGTCCTTGAGCAGCACATGCTCATGGCCCAGCAGGTTGTCGGTGATGCGGTCAATCTGTTCCTGCACACTCTCGTAGCGGGCCATGAAGTTGGCGGCAGGCGCGGCGCGGCCCAGCAGCTTTTCCCACCATGACCGCTCGCGGCGCATGTCCATCTCTGAGATGGAGAAACCGCGGATCGTGGTGACGATATCGCGCAGGGAGTTGCCCGCGGGGCCTACATCCTTGTTCTTCACGTCGGCCAGCATGGACTGGCTGATTTCCTGCAAGCCTGCTTGGGCGCCGGAGCCGAAAGACACGATGGAATTCGTGTCCGTCATGTCGATCTCGTTCATCCGGCTTCGGATTTCGGCGGCGACCGGGGGCGGGGCCTTTTCCAGCGGAACCAACTCGGTGGACGGCTCTTTGAGCACCACGGCGGTCAGTTCTTCAAGCGCCTGGGTGGATTGTTCTGCCTTTTGGCGGACAGTATCGGACATGTGTTATTCTCCCTTCGGAAGGCGGATGCCTTCGCGCTGCAATCGGTCGCGCAGCACGTCGATTTCAATATCTAGATCGGTGCGATTATCCAACAGAAGTGCCTGATTTTTCGCGGTGAAATTTGCCTCCAGATCGTCAAGAAGCGCAGCGTAGTCGGCCTTGACAGACGGGTCGCGCCCTTGGGCGTAGAGCTTGGCGAACTTGATCGTCGCGTCCTTGGCGCCCAGCAGATAGACGCCCAGATAGCGCCGCGCGGAGGTCAGATCGCGGGGGTCGTTCTCGACCGTACGGAAGAACGCGCGGGCGGTGGCCTGGAATTGCTCAACGCGCGCGATCATGGTGCGATCCCCTGCGGCCGTGATGGCATCGGTCATCGCGCGCAGGTGCCGTTCCGCCTCGTCCACGGCGCGGGCGACGCGGTCGGTCTGGAACGTGTCCACACCCTCCAGCGCCTTGTCCCGCATCGGGTCGAGACCGAAGGAGGCCACATGCAGGATCGTCGCGAGGATGCCGTAAATGACGCCGTCCATCAGGCTTGTGTCAAAGGTCGCGACGCCGACCCCCAGCCCAAGCGCGACCGCGCCGAACAGCTTGCGCGGAATGGCCGGGCGGCGGGCAATGGTGCGGGCTTCATACGCGTTTTGCGCGTCGATGCCTTCGCGGGTCAGCCACGCCCCAAGCGCCATGAGTGCAAAGGCACCGACGGCAATTGCCATTTCCGTTGCGCCGTCGCCAATTGAGGTGAACAGGATGGGTAGGGCTACAAGAAACAGCAGATTGGCACGGGTGCGACCCTTCGCGGGCTTTTTGCCTGACAAGGGCGAGGGTTTGGGCGGCGTGCCGCTTGCGTTGGGGCTATACTGCCCGCCATACTTCCGGGCCATCAGATCGCGCCTACAGATGCCATGGCCACAAGCAACAACAGCAGGACATAGGCGATCTTTTGTATAACGCTGGCGGACATGCCACCCCCGATGGTCGTTGTAACAAACACTTACGTCGCAACATAGGCGCTTGCAGTTCAACTTACCAGATGTTGCGTGGCGCTACTGGCGACGGCGCTTTTGCGGCGGCTTTTTCTTCAGCATCGGTTTTTCGTTGTCTTCCCGCAGGCCAAGCTGTTCGCGCAGCACGCGGCCCTTGACCTCCTCGACCTCGCCTGGCTTCAGGTCGTTCAGTCGGAACGGTCCGTAGCTGATGCGGATCAGGCGGTTTACCTTTAGTCCGACCTCTCCCATGGCGCGGCGCACCTCGCGGTTCTTGCCTTCGCGGATGCCCACGGTAAGCCAAGCGTTCGCGCCCTGCTGGCGGTCGAGCGTGACCTCCATCGGCTGGAATTTCTCGCCATCGGCGACGACGCCACGGCGCAGCGGCTCAAGGGTGCTGTCCTCGGGGGTGCCATTCACCCGCACGCGGTATTTACGCAGCCAACCGGTGGAGGGCAGTTCAAGCTGGCGTTTGATCGCACCGTCATTGGTCAGCAGCAACAAACCTTCGGAGTTGATATCGAGACGACCGACACTGACCACGCGGGGCAGGGTGTCTTTAAGCGCCTCGAACACCGTGTCGCGGCCCTTTTCGTCGGACTCGGACGTGACCAACCCGATGGGTTTGTAGTAGCGCCACAGACGTGTGGGTTCGGGAGCGGCGAGGGGTTTTCCATCGACGACGATTTCGTCTCTATCCGTCACATTCAGGGCGGGGGACAGGATTTGCTTGCCATTCACAGTGACGCGGCCGGCTTCGATCATCGCCTCGGAGGCGCGGCGGGACGCCACGCCCGCGCGGGCCAGAACTTTGGCGATGCGGTCGCCTTTTGGTGTCTTGGTGCTCATGCGGTTTGGCCTACGCTCTTGGCGCGGCGTTGTGAAGGGGGTATCGGGGGCCATGGTATTCACGTCTCATATGGAATTGGCGCTGGAAGAGGCGCGACTGGCTGCCGCGTGCGGCGAAGTTCCGGTGGGTGCAGTCGTGGTGTCGCCTGCGGGCGAGGTATTGGCAAAAGCAGGCAACCGGACACGGGAGTTGAACGACCCGTCAGCCCATGCCGAGATGCTGGCGGTCCGCGAGGCCTGCGCGCGCTTGGAAACAGAACGCCTGACAGGCTGCGATCTGTATGTGACGCTGGAGCCATGCGCGATGTGCGCCGGGGTCATCGCAGCGGCGCGGATTGCGCGGGTCTACTATGGTGCGTCTGACCCGAAATCGGGCGGCACGGCGCATGGGGCGCGCGTGTTTTCTCATCCTCAGGCACACCACATGCCCGAAATATACGACGGCATAGACGCGAAAGCCTGCGAAGCGCTTTTGACCGAGTTCTTTACTGCACGGCGACGCTTGTCTGGCCACTCTGACGCTTGAAGCCCGCCATGTGCGACGTTAAACGGGGGCAAGTTTGGCAAGGAGACCTTCATGTCCATTGACACAGCAACCGCCGCTCGCGTGGCAAAGCTGGCCCGCATCGCGGTGCCGCAAGAGGATTTGCCAAAGCTGGCGGATGAGTTGTCCGGAATTCTGGATTTCATGGAGCAGCTCAATGAGGTGAATGTGGACGGCGTTGAACCGATGACCTCGGTTACGCCGCAGCGCCTGAAACGCCGTGAGGATGTGGTCACCGATGGCAACCAGCAGAAGGCCGTTCTTGCCAATGCGCCGGACGCGCGTGAAGGCTTCTTTGCAGTGCCGAAGGTGGTGGAATAATGGCTGACCTGAACAAACTCGGCATCGCAGAAGCCCGCGACGCCCTGCGCAAAGGCGATGTGACCGCTGTGGAGCTAACCGAAGCCTGTTTAGGCGCGATCGAAGATGCGGGCGCACTGAACGCGTTTGTGCACCACACGCCGGAAATCGCCCGCGAGCAGGCAGCAGCTGCCGACACACGGATCAAGGCGGGTGACGCGCCAGACATGTGCGGCATCCCGGTGGGGATTAAGGATCTGTTCTGCACCAAGGGCGTAGCGTCGCAAGCGGCTTCGCGCATTTTGGAAGGGTTCAAGCCGGAATACGAGAGCACCATCACGCAGCAATTGTGGGACGCTGGCTCGGTCATGCTGGGCAAGCTGAACATGGACGAATTCGCCATGGGGTCTTCCAATGAGACCTCGGTTTATGGTGACGTGGTGAACCCGTGGCGGCGCGAAGGCTCGGATGCTGCGCTCACACCGGGTGGTTCCTCTGGTGGCTCTGCCTCCGCGGTGGCTGCTGACTTGTGCATGGCGGCAACCGGTACGGATACCGGCGGCTCGATCCGCCAGCCTGCGGCGTTCGTTGGCATCACAGGCTTGAAGCCGACCTACGGGCGCTGCTCTCGCTGGGGCGTGGTGGCGTTTGCATCCTCGCTGGATCAAGCAGGACCGATGACCAAATCGGTGCGCGACGCGGCGATTATGCTGGGCGCTATGGCAGGGCATGATCCGAAGGATTCGACAAGTGCCGAACTGGCTGTACCGGATTTCGAGGCCGCTTTGACCGGCGACATTCGCGGCAAGAAGATCGGCATCCCCAAAGAATACCGCATGGAAGGTATGCCTGCCGAGATCGAGCAACTGTGGGCTGATGGCACCGCAATGCTGAAGGATGCAGGTGCGGAGATCGTGGATATCACCCTGCCGCACACCAAATACGCCCTGCCAGCTTACTATGTGGTGGCCCCTGCAGAGGCATCTTCGAACCTTGCCCGCTATGACGGTGTTCGCTTCGGCCACCGCGCCAAGCTCAGCCAAGGCGACGGCATTACCGAAATGTACGAGAAAACGCGCGCCGAAGGCTTCGGCCCCGAGGTGCAGCGCCGCGTGATGATCGGCACATATGTGCTGAGCGCCGGTTTCTACGACGCCTATTACAACCGTGCTCGCAAGGTGCGCTCGCTGATCAAGAAGGATTTCGAGGGCGTGTTCGCGCAAGGCGTGGATGCTATTTTGACCCCCGCAACGCCGTCCGCCGCTTTCGGATTGGGCGAAATGGCGGACGCGGACCCGGTGCAGATGTATCTCAACGATGTCTTTACCGTCACAGTCAACCTCGCAGGCCTTCCGGGCATCGCGGTGCCTGCTGGTCTTGATAAACAGGGGTTGCCGCTGGGCTTGCAACTCATCGGGCGCCCTTGGGAAGAGGGCGATCTGCTCAACACCGCCTATGCGCTTGAGCAGGCGGCCGGTTTTGTGGCGAAGCCCGCCAAATGGTGGTAGGCTCCGCCGCAGCTAAGAAGAAATGAGGCTTTTGATGCGTGGTTTTTGTGCAGTTTTGATGGTTGCGGGTGTGGCAGCATGTGCGCCGACGGTCCCCGACAGCGGCGCAGGCGTGGGCTTTGACGACTACGACACCTATCTGTCGCAACAGCAGGCGCGGGATGCGCAGTTGCGCAATCAAGGCTCCAGCGCCCAAGCGATGACGCCCGAACAGGAAACGGCAAATGCCGCCGTGGCCGCCGTTCGCGGCACCGGGGGCCAGCCGGCACGGGGCGAAAGCGTTCCGGCGGGTGTCCAGAATACCTCACCTATTGCGGTGCCTGAACCTGATCTCGACAATCCCTCGATTTCGGACGAGCAGGATTTCCAAGCCGTCTCGAGCCGCCAAACCATCGAGAGCGATGCAGCGCGTCGCCGCGCGCAAAGCGCCGAGTACCAAGTGATCGCTCCCACGGCGCTGCCGCGCCGTCCCGGTGATGATGCGCCGACCCCCGTGGAGTTTGCCCTGCAAACGAGTCATCCCGTCGGCCAGAAGGTCTACCGCCGCTCGATCCTTGCCTCGGGTAAGACAGCCAAGGCTTGCTCGGGCTTCAGCTCGGTTGAACTCGCGCAGGATGCGTTTCTCAAAGCTGGCGGGCCGCAAAAAGACAAGCTGGGCGTCGATCCGGATGGTGACGGATATGCCTGTGGCTGGAATCCGGCAAAGTATCGCGGGTTGGTGAAAAAGGGCTAGCGCCATGACGCCGGAGTGGCGTCCTTCGCCAAATTTCGGCGATCGCAAGGATGGGGCCGTCCCTCAACTTGTCGTCTTGCACTACACCGCGATGGAAAGCTGCGAGGCGGCGTGTCGCACGTTGTGCAACCCTGACAACGAAGTATCCGCTCACTATTTGATTGGTGAGGACGGAGCAGTCATTCAGCTGGTCGCGGAGGACAAACGGGCATGGCACGCGGGTGCCGGTACATGGCAGGGGCGCGGCGACGTGAATTCGCGCTCTATCGGGATCGAGATGTCGAATACGGGCTTCGCGCCGTTCCCGGCGGCGCTGATGGATAGCTTGGAGACCGTGCTAAAGGGCATTATGGCGCGTTGGGACATATCTCCGTCCGGTGTGATCGCACATTCGGATTTCGCGCCGGGCCGCAAGATTGACCCTGGCCGGCGGTTCGACTGGCAGCGCTTGGCGCGGCAGGGGCTGGCGATATGGCCAGACGGCTTGCAAAAGGTCGAGGCGGATCTCGACCGGTTCGTCGTTGCGGCGACCGCCTTTGGCTATCCCGAAGATGCCGACACGGAGACCCTCCTTGCAAGCTTCCGGCTCCGGTTCAACCCGACCGCAGAGGGCGCAGTGACCGAACGCGATGTGGCGATGGCCGAAGCACTGACGCGCGAGTTCGGCATTGACCGGACAGGCGCGGGCGCTTAACTGGGATATTGCGCGGAGGGCCGGATGGCCGCGTGCCCTCCGGGGTGCGAGGAAAGTCCGGACTCCACAAAGCAACGGTGCCGGGTAACGCCCGGGCGGAGCAATCCGACGGAAAGCGCCACAGAAAACAGACCGCCCTCGCATGCGGGGGTAAGGGTGAAACGGTGGGGTAAGAGCCCACCGCGCCGCTGGCAACAGGGGTGGCACGGCAAGCCCCACCGGGAGCAATGCCAAATAGGAACCGCGTGGAGGCTTCGGCCTTCGGGGGTGCTTTGTCCCCAGCAGGTTCGGGTTGGCAGCTAGAGGGCCACGGGCAACCGTGGCTTGAGAGGAATGGTCATCTATCGGCGGGGTAACCCGCCGTGGACAGAATCCGGCTTACAAGCCCTCCGCGCATATTCGATCCACCACATTTTTCAGGGGTTGTAAGCGGCAATTTCTGGCTTCATCTTGGCAAAAATATTCCCGCCGGAGGCTCCGCCCATCAGGCTCGGCACTACCGGCGGGATTATTCAAACGCCGCGGGTTACTCGCCCAACGCGATGCCTTCGCGTCTGGGGTCGGCACCACCCAGCAGGCCGTCCTCGGACAATGCGATCGCATGCAGGCCCGACGTCAACGCTCGCGCGTTTGTCTCGAACCCCATAGCTGTCAGTGGTTCGGCAAATCGGGTGGCGTCAGTGCCTTCCTCCAGATCATAGGTCCCGAAACGGTTAACCAAATTCGGCAACGCGATTGCCGCTTGTGGATCAAGTCCCCAATCCAGATGCGCGATGATGGTTTTGGCCACATAGCCGATGATGCGCGACCCGCCGGGCGAGCCTACAACCAGCGTCGGCTTGCCGTCTTTCAACACGATTGTAGGCGCCATGGAGGAGCGAGGACGTTTGCCCGGCTCCACCCGGTTTGCAATCGGTACCCCGTTATCATGGGTTGCGAAGGAGAAGTCCGTCAGTTCGTTGTTAAGCAGGAAGCCACCCGGTGCCATCAGTCGCGAGCCAAACCCGTTCTCGATGGTCGTGGTCATGCTCAGCGCGTTGCCATACTGATCGACAATCGAGATATGCGAGGTCGATGGCAGCTCGATGCTCTGGTCATCGGCCCAAAGCAACGCATGGTCAAATGGAGGCTCTCCCGCCTCCACGTCGGTAAGGGCGGTCTCACCTGATAGGGTCTTCGCACGGGATGCCAGATAATCCGCATCGACCAGACCTTTGGTCGGCATAGGCACGAAGTCGCTATCGGCCATGTATCTGCCCCGATCCGCAAAGGCGAGGCGGGAGGCGTCCCCAATCAGCCGCCATGCATCGGCGCTGTCCTTGCCGAGCGCGGCGAGGTCGTAGCCTTCGAGCATCCCGAGGATTTGACCCACCGTCAGGGCGCCGGATGATGGCGGCCCCATGCCGCAAACCTCGTGCGCGCGATAGGTGACGCAGACCGGTGCGCGCTCCTTGACCTTGTAGATTGACAGATCAGTGGTGGACAGGACGCCGGGGTTTCCTTCAGCATTCGCAACGGTATCCACGATCCCTTGGGCGATTTCTCCGTTGTAGAAGGCCTTTGCGCCACCGGTCGATATGGCCCGCAAGGTCTGCGCATAGGCCGGATTTCGCAAGGTGGACCCTTCGGCCAGCGGTGCGCCTTCCGGCAAGAAGTAGGACGCGGTTCGGGCGAAGCGGCCCAGCCGTTCCTGATCGGAATCCACGAGCGCGGCAAGACGCGGTGACACTTCAAAGCCGTTTTCCGCGAGGTCGATGGCATCGGCGAACAGCGTCGGCCAATCCGCGCGACCCCATTTTGCATGTGCTTTTTCCAGCAAAGCCGGAGTGCCGGGAGTGCCGACCGAAAGGCCGCCTACCACGGCATCGAAGAATTGTAGCGGCTCACCGTTTTCGTCTTGGAATAGAAGCGGAGTGGCCGCCATTGGGGCTGTTTCGCGCCCGTCCAATGTGGTCATTTCGCCCGTGGCACCGTCATACCAGACCAGAAATGCCCCGCCTCCGAGGCCGGAGCTTTGCGGCTCCACCAGCCCCAGAACGGTTTGCACCGCGACCATCGCATCGGCGGCGGTGCCACCGTCTGCCAGAACGCGCGCACCTGCGCGGACAGCCAGTGGATTCGCGGCTGCGACCATCCATTTTGAAGCGGAAACGGGCGCACCGCTGTCTTTCGTGGATTGCGCGGTCGCCGCCTCTGGCGCAAAGGCGTCGGCAGCCTCTTGTGCTGACACAGGAAGTGCCGCGAGAAATAGGGGGAATAGGGGTAACAGGCGCATGAGGGCCTCCGGGTTGGGTAAAAACTACTTCAATCATGACTTTGCGTCGTTGATTGGCAAGTGGGCATGGCCTGACCCTCTTTCGCGGTTGACTCGGGCCACCAAGCGCGTAAAAGGCGGCTTCAACCGAATTTCCGGGCGCGTTGTTTTTGTGCGTCCGACCCAGAGGAGAAGTGAGATGGCGAAGCCAACCACGATCAAAATCCGCCTGAACTCGTCCGCTGGCACGGGCCACTTTTATGTGACCAAGAAAAACGCCCGCACCATGACCGAGAAGATGGTCGTGCGCAAATACGATCCCGTTGCGCGCAAGCACGTCGAATATAAGGAAGGCAAGATCAAGTAAGATCTTCCTCAAGTCCATGACGACAGACAAAGCCGCGCTCTTGAGCGCGGTTTTTGCGTTTCAGGAGAGCGCTTTGACCAAGCGACTTATATAAGCTGAAAAATTGCAGGGTTTTTCTCTTGATGGACTCAGCGCGCATCTCTACCCTCTCCCACAACATATTGGGGGTGCTTGACGTGAGAAATCTATTGATACTGTCGGTATTGGGGCTGGCTGCGTGTTCTCAGCCCGGCGTACATGGTGACTGGTCGCAAGGCGCACGGTTCGCGCCAAACACGGCGGCTGAGTTCCACGCGCGTGCAAAGCGCGGGGAGCCGGGCGTATTTCCTGCCCCAACCGGATACTCCGTCTATACTGAGCAGGAACGTATAGCATCGGGCGCGGCAACGAGTGACGGGGTCATTCGTCAGGGTACAGCGTCTTCTCGCACAGGACTCTACAGTGAGACCGAGGCATTGGTTCAAGTCTCGGAGACCCAAACGGTCAAGGTTCGCAAGGTCGGGAATACCACCGTGAAAACTTACACTTACGGAACGCCGCGGCGCAAAGCAGTCGTAGAGACGGAATATGTCCAATAGCGCTGATGTGTCAGCAATCTAGGCAGATGCAACTAGGGGCAAGAGCAATAAAAAAAGGGCCAGCAAACTGCTGGCCCTTTTCCATGAGGTCTGGAAGCGCGATTACTCGCGCGCACCCATGAACTGCAACAGGAACATGAACATGTTCAGGAAGTTCAGGTACAAGCTCAGCGCGCCCATGATCGCGGATTTGGCAAGCCACTCACTTTCGCCATATTGCGCCATCTGAATATACTCGTTCTTCAGACGCTGCGTATCATAAGCCGTGAGGCCTGCGAAGATCAGCACACCCAAAGCGGACACCGCAAACTGGATCGCGGGGGAGCCGAGGAAGATGTTGATGATCGACGCGAGGATCAGGCCGATCACGCCCATGATCAGAAACGACCCCCAGCCGGAGATATCTTTCTTGGTGGTATATCCCCACAAACTAAGGCTGGCGAAGGCGATAGCCGTGACCAAGAAGGTCTGCGCGATAGAGATGCCGGTATAGACAGCGAAGATGTAGCTGATCGACAACCCCATCAACGCGGAAAAACCCCAGAATACCAACTGTGCGGCACCTGCCGACAAGCGGTTGATCATCGCACTGAAGGCGAAGACCACAACCAGCGGCGCAAACATGACGACCCATTTCAGCGGAGTGCCGAAGATCGCAGCCAGCATCGCGTCGTTGTTCCCGACAATGTATGCCACGGCCCCGGTGATCAACATGGCGATCGACATAAGGCCGTAGGTTTTACTCATATGGGCCCTGAGGCCCTCGTCGATGGCGGCCGCGCGGCTACCTACGCCGACTGACCCCATCGTCTTGTATTCAGCCATGAAAACACTCCCTTTCAGGCAAGTTGAAGCAAGCCGGATAAAATCCGGCACTGTATGCTGTTAAAGTGGGGCACACGGCGTGCGTTTTCAAGTAATTCCGAAGTGTTTTGGTCACAAATATCCGCGATTTATCTCAAAGACGATGCTTCACCCCGTTGAGATATTGTGGATCAATGGCTCAGCAGAGATATTATTAACTGAAACCCAGAAAAACCACTGGCTTACAGCGTTTACCTCCAATGTGCAGGAGCGTCCCAAACAGGGCGTTGGGCTTCGGCGTCGGCTTCCGCGCGGGTGAGGCCGATATCCGTCAAACTCGTGTCATCCAACGCCGCTAGTGCCTTCCGCTGCCGATACAGCGCAAAGTACCCCATGAAGCCAATTCTTCGATCCGTGCGGCGGAGCGGGGTGGTGCAGGTGAGATCAGTCATGGTCGCATCCTTCGACAACTGTGATGAAAATCCGTTTTTGGATCATTTATGTTGATATACATGCCTGATCGTGCTTCATTTTTGAAATGAATGCTTTTTGCCTCTTACATCACAGGAATTGATATGGCGCGAAATTTGGATATCACGTCTTTGCGATCCTTCATCGCGGTTGCCGATAGCGGCGGCGTGACCAAAGCGGCCGGCTACCTGCATTTGACCCAGTCCGCGGTGTCAATGCAGTTGAAGCGCTTGGAGGAGTCGCTGGACGTCTCGCTACTGGATCGATCAAACCGCACGGTCTCTCTGACGGCGGAAGGCGAGCAGTTGCTAAGCTATGCGCGGCGAATGTTGGCCTTGAACGACGAGGCCTACACGCGGCTCACTGCGAAAGAGTACGAAGGTGAAATCACACTCGGTGTGCCGCACGACATCATCTATCCCTACATTCCACCCATCCTGCGCAGCTTCGCCGCAGATTTTCCGCGCGTTCAGATGCGCTTGGTATCGGCCCCGACCCGTCGCCTGCGCGAGATGTTCGGCAGGGGGGAATGCGATGTGATCCTGACCACCGAAGAGCATCCCGGACCGGGCGGAGAGGCTTTGGTGACGCTGCCGTTGGTTTGGATCGGAGCACTGGGCGGGTCGGCATGGAAAGCGCGCCCTTTGCCTGTGGCATTCTGCAAGAACTGCATTTTCCGCTCCGGCGTGTTGAAACGGTTGGACGAGGCGGGGTTCGATTGGGAAATGGTGGTTGACTCCGATCTGGACAACGCGGTGGAAGCCGTGGTGAGCGCCGATCTGGCGATCACCGCTGCGATCAAGGGCGTCTACCCGCACCAGACAGGCCCGATCGCGCATGATGGTGTGCTGCCTGACCCCGGTCAGTCCAGGATTGTCCTTTATCTGCAAGCAGAGGAAGATCCGGTGCTGACGGCGCTCCGTGATATGATACGAGGGGCTTATCTTTCCGAATGGTCTCCACGCGAGAAGGCGCAACTTACGGCGTAATGACAACTTTTCCGGTGGATTGGCGGGAGCGCAGCAACTCCAGCCCTTCGGCCGCCTTATCCAGCGACAGGGTGTGGCTGATGTGGGGGTGCAGCTTACCCTCGGAATACCAATGCGACAGCTGTTTTAGACTGTCGGTCAGAACCTCAGGTTTGAAGCGCAGGTAGCCGCCCCAGTAAAAGCCGATTACGTTGATGTTCTTTACCAGCAGGTGATTGGCCGGGATCTGTGGCACGACACCTGAAGCGAAGCCGATGGTGAGAACCCGCGCTTCCGGTTTGCAGGCCCTCAAGGCGTCAGCAAACAGATCGCCTCCGACGGGATCATACACGACATCGGCCCCGCCAAGAGATTTCACCACCTCCCGCAGATCATCGGTATCGGAATCGACCAGATGGTCCGCGCCGGCTTGGCGACACACTTCGAGCTTCGCTTGCCCACGGGCCGAAGCGATAACTGTGGCCCCCATTAGTTTCCCAAGCTCCACTGCGGTGAGACCGACGCCGCCAGCGGCACCGAGCACCAGAAGCGTGTCGCCTCGCTTCAGCTGTGCGCGGTAGTCCAAAGCTACATGTGAGGTCGAATATGCGACTTGAAATGCCGCAGCGGCCTCGAAACCCATGCTGTCGGGTAGGGGCACACAAAGCGCGGCGGGAAATGTGCCGAATTCTGCAAGCCCGCCATTTCCTCCGAAGACAGCCACCCGAGATCCGATGCCGGGGCTGGCTACACCTTCCCCAAGCGCAACGACTGTGCCCGCAACCTCCATGCCCAGCGTGAACGGGAGAGCAGGGCGTTCCTGATAGGTGCCTTTCACCATCAGCAAGTCAGCGAAGTTCAACCCGCAGGCTTCGATTTTCAACAGAACTTCGCCCGGCTTGGGCTCGGGGGTAGGGACATTCTGCAATACGGGAGGGTGGCCATATTCCGTGACTTGATAAGCGCGCATCTTGCAGCTCCTGACTTTGATCGCAACAAAACTACCGACGCAGAGGTCAAGTGACCACAGCAAAACGAGGCTCGCGAAGGTTTGAATATTAACAATTTCTTTGCATTCTGACCCACAGACTGTCCTGAACAGGTCGGGAGTATGTGACATGGTGCATTCGGTTGATATTCACGTGGGCAGACGCGTGCGCCAAAGGCGCTGGCTGGTCGGCAAAACGCAGGGCGAATTGGCTGAAGCCTTGGGCATCCGGTTTCAGCAGGTCCAGAAATACGAGTCCGGTGCCAATCGGATATCCGCGTCGCGTCTTTGGGACATTGCGCAGGCGTTGTCAGTGTCCGTGGGCTATTTTTTCGAGGGTCTGGAGCAAGAGGGGGCGGGCGCGGGTAAAGAAGGACAGAACACACAAGGAAGCACGGCGAAGCCATGTGCGCATCCGACCGTTCGAGCTATGACAGGCTGACGGCACAAGGCGCGCATGAGGTCTGCCCCTTGATCCTCAAGTGTTCCCACGCGACAAGGACGCATCCCATGTTGCGTAGAGGCTGCCATGAACGACAAATTGAGAGCAGAATTGGTGGCGCTGTCCCATCGGTTGGCCGACGTAGCGCGAACGGAAACGTTACAGCATTTTCGCACGGGCGGGCTAGAAGCAGCCAACAAGCTGCAAACAGGCTTTGATCCCGTGACGATAGCAGACCGCGCCGCAGAACGTGCTATGCGCGATCTCATTGAGACGGCGCGACCCGATGACGGCCTTTTGGGCGAGGAGCTTGGAAACAAGGCCAGCAAGTCGGGGCTGACCTGGGTGTTGGACCCGATCGACGGGACGCGTGGATATATCTCTGGCACGCCGACATGGGGCACGCTCATCGGGCTGCACGATGGTCAGAGCGTCATTATGGGGCTGATTGATCAACCCTATATCGGCGAGCGGTTCTTGGGCGGCTTGGGGCAAGCGGAGTTCACGGGGCCGCATGGCAAAGCGAAGCTGCGGGTGTCGAAAACGCAGCAACTGGCGAATGCCACGATCTTCACCACCTTCCCTGAGGTGGGCACAGATGCGGATGCCCAAGGCTTCCGCGCCGTTGCGCAGCAATGCCAATTGACCCGTTACGGTATGGATTGTTACGCCTACGCATTGCTGGCGCTTGGCCAGATCGACCTTGTTGTCGAGGCGGGACTTGCCCCCTACGATATTCAAGGACCGCTTGGCGTGATCGAAGCCGCAGGCGGGATCGTCACGGATTGGCAAGGCGGTCCTGCGGATCAAGGCGGGCGCATCGTCGCCGCCGCGACGCCAGAATTACACGCAGCTGCCCTTGAGAGGTTGCTTCCTTATGTCTGAGCTGCTCGTCGAAAACGCGCACACTGTGTTGACGATGGACGACACCCGACGAGAGTTGCGGGACGCTGATGTCTTGATCCGCGGCGGGGTGATCGTCGAAGTTGAAAGTGGCCTTGAAACAGCCGGGCGCGTCATCAATGCGGAAGGCTGCGTTGTCACACCCGGCTTGGTGAATACGCACCATCATCTCTATCAGACGCTGACCCGTGCGGTTCCCGGAGGTCAGGACGCTTTGCTGTTCGGCTGGCTTCAGACCCTCTACCCCATCTGGTCGCGCTTCGGTCCTGAAGAAATGTTCGTCTCCGCGCAGGTTGGGCTGGCGGAGCTGGCGCTCTCAGGCTGCACGATGACGTCGGATCATCTTTATCTTTACCCCAATGGCTCAACCCTCGACGATACAGTGGCTGCCGCAAATGAGATCGGTCTGCGCTTCCATCCCACGCGGGGGGCGATGAGTATCGGCGAAAGTGATGGCGGATTGCCGCCAGACTCGCTGGTCGAGAAAGAGCGTGCCATACTCGAAGACAGTATTCGCGTGATTGACCGCTTCCACGATCCTAAGGCAGGCGCGATGGTGCGCGTCGGTCTGGCACCGTGCTCGCCGTTCTCCGTCAGTCGCGAGTTGATGCGCGATGCGGCGCTGTTGGCCCGCGACAAGGGGGTGATGCTGCACACGCATCTGGCGGAAAACGAGGAGGATATCGCGTACAGCTTAGAGAAGTTCGGATGTCGTCCCGGGCAATATGCCGAAGATCTGGGTTGGGTTGGTGATGACGTCTGGCACGCGCATTGCGTGAAACTGGATAGCGCGGAGATTAACCTGTTTGCGCGCACCCGAACCGGCGTGGCGCACTGTCCGTGCTCCAACTGTCGGCTCGGCTCGGGGATTGCGCCGGTTCGCGCCATGCGGGACGCCGGTGTTCGGGTCGGGCTGGGTGTGGACGGATCAGCCTCGAACGATTCAGGTAATCTGATCAGTGAGGCGCGTCAGGCGTTGCTGTTGCAGCGCGTTGCGCGGGGCGCTGATGCCATGTCGGCGCGGGAAGCGCTGGAAATAGCGACGCGTGGTGGTGCTCAGGTGCTCGGGCGTGGCGGTGAATGCGGCCAGCTTCGCCAAGGTTTCCGCGCAGATATCGCGATTTGGGACGTGACGGGCGTGGAATGCGCGGGCTCGTGGGACCCTGCCGCTTTGCTGCTTGCCGGTCCGACGCGTGTACGGGATTTGATCGTTGAGGGACGCGAAATTGTGCGAGATGGCCGGTTCTGTAAGTTTGATCTAGAGGACGCAGTTCGACAGCAAAACAGGCTCGCGCGGAATTTGGCGGATAGCCTTTGAGAGATGAGGATGCAATATGCTGAAACAGTTTTGCTCAATAGCGATGCTCTTGTTTGCCCTTGCTGGCTGCGCATCCAACACTGCCGTGGCAACCTCCCCGCAAACGACCGTCAAGGATGACACGGTCGGGCGCGCTGATATCGGTGCGCTGCTCAACAATGCCCGTGCCAAGGCTGGCCTGTCGCCGCTAGCGCCAAACGCGCAGCTTACTGCAGCGGCACGCATTCATGCGCAGGATATGGCGCGTGGTGGTTTCTTCAGCCATCAGGGTTCCGACAGATCGACGCCGTCCCGGCGTGTCGTGGACCAGGGTTACGACTTCTGTTTTGTCGCAGAGAACATCGCGCAGGGCTGGCAGACCCCTCAACAGGTCATGCAAGGCTGGATGGACAGCGCAGGACACCGTGCAAACAATCTTTCGACGAAAGCGACCGAATACGGCGCCGCGCGAGCGAGGGGAGATTACTGGGTGCTTGTGCTTGCTAGACCCGGCTGCTGACTGGCGCTAATGGTGAGTGCTCAGGTCTGATGCAAATTCCCCGCGATCCAGACGTCACAGATAGCGCGATCGTCGCCCATCATGATTGTCGGGAATATCGCTTCCCAAATGTCTTCCGCCCGCTCGCTACGCTGTGCAATCGCCGGAGTTGAAGCGAGATCGAGCACGACCAGATCAGCTTCCATACCCTTCGACAAATTGCCAATTTTGTCCGCCAGATGAAGCGTTTGTGCCGAGCCGCAAGTTGCTAGCCAAAGCAATTGCGCCGGATGGAGCGGCTGCCTGACTAGCTGGCTGACCTCGTAGGCGGACGCCATCGTGCGCAGCATGGAAAACGACGACCCGCCACCGGTGTCCGTCGCCAAGCCCACATTTTGTCCGGACAGCTTGTGTCGCGCCGTCTCGAACAAGCCTGAGCCGATAAAGGTGTTTGAGGTCGGGCAGTGGACAAGCCCGGCGCCGACCTCTTTGATACGGGCCTGTTCCCGCTCGGTCAGATGTATCGCGTGTCCGAACACCGACCGCTCGCCGAGCAGGCCATGCTGCTCATAGGTGTCCAGATAATCGCGGGCATCGGGGAACAGTTCTGACACCCAAGCGATTTCCTCGTGCTGTTCGGAGATATGCGTTTGCATCAGGCAGTCCGGATGTTCCGCCCATAATGCGCCCAAGGCGGTCAACTGATCCTGTGTTGAGGTGGGGGAGAAACGCGGCGTGATAGCGTATCCTAGCCGATCCTTGCCGTGCCATTTCTCAAGCAGTGCTTTGCTGTCGTCGTAAGCACTTTGGGCCGTGTCACGCAGGTTGTCTGGGGCATTGCGGTCCATGCAGGTTTTGCCGGCCAGCGCACGCAAGCCCCGCAAGTGTGCCTCTTCGAAATAGGTATCTACGCTCGTCGGGTGGATTGTCGCGTAGCTGAGCGAGGTCGTCGTGCCATTGGCGAGCGCCAGATCAAAGTACCGCTTGGCGATCTTGCCCGCGTAAGCTGGATCAGCCAGCCGCGCCTCTTCGGGAAACGTGTAGCTGTTCAGCCAGTCGATCAGCCGCATGCCCCAACTCGCGATGATGGCCGTTTGCGGGTAATGAACATGCGCGTCGATGAAGCCCGCCATGATCAGGTGCTCACCGTAGTCGGTGACTTTTGCATGGTCAGGGCGCGTTATGGTGTCGGCCGGTCCCACCTCCACAACCAATCCGTCGCGGATCAGCACGGCACCCTGGCGCTCGATCTGGACGGCGTCGTCAACAGGGTTACAAAACGGATCGCTGCGAAAGCTGAGGGTTTGCCCCAGCAAGATGTCGGTCTTTTCAGTCATGTGGCTGTGCTATCCCCCTCACGGTCGAGTGTGATTTGCATATTGCGGCTGTCGCTATTGCAAGCGGTTCTGTATGACGAGTCTAGCCGCATTTAGCCACAGGAGCTTTCAACTCATGACCGATGATTTGAACGAACAGCCGGAATCGGCGGAGGGCGGCTACCGCATTGAACGTGCAGTGGTCTCGGCTGTTCACGATGCGATCGAAGCGATGGACGCAGCTGCAATCGACGCGGCTCTTGATCCCCTGCACCCCGCCGACATCGCCGATCTTCTGGAGCAGATCAGTTCCGGTGAACGCCGGGCGCTGTTGGGGCTCTGGTCGATGGGTATCGACGGCGAAATTCTGTCAGAGCTGGATGAGAACCTACGCGAAGAGGTCATCGGCTATCTGCCCGAGGGCGTGCTATCCGAGGCAGTTCGTGAGATGGACTCCGACGATGTGGTCGACCTCGTGGAAGACATGGAGGACGACCAGCAGGAGAAAATCCTCGGCGCGCTCGAAGACGCCGACCGCGTCGCGGTCGAGCGCGCGCTGAGCTACCCGGAGTATTCCGCAGGTCGTCTGATGCAGCGCGAACTGGTGGTCGCGCCGGAGCATTGGACCGTGGGTGAGACAATCGACTTCCTGCGCCGCGAAGATGATCTGCCGGAGCAGTTCTACCACGTCATACTCGTCGATCCGGGGTATCATCCGACCGGCTATATCACGCTGGGCAAGCTTCTGGGCAGCCCCCGTGCGACGAAACTGACTTCGATAAAAGAGGACAGCTTTCGCACCATTCCGGTAACCCAACCGGAAGAGGAAGTGGCCTATGCGTTCAATCAATACCACCTGATTTCTGCACCTGTCGTCGATGAGGACGAACGACTGGTTGGTGTCATCACGATTGATGACGCCATGGTCGTTCTGGACGAGGAAGCGGAGGAGGACATTCTGCGCCTCGCAGGTGTGAGCGGCGAGGAACGACTGTCGGACCGCACCTTGGAAACCGTGCGTCAGCGTTTGCCCTGGCTCGGTGTAAACCTTTTTACCGCTATTCTGGCCAGTTTGGTGATTTCCCAGTTTGAGGAAGTATTGACGCAGATCGTTGCTTTGGCGGTATTGATGCCGATCGTTGCGTCGATGGGCGGTAACGCGGGGACGCAGTCGCTGACGGTGGCCGTTCGTGCCATCGCCACGCGCGACCTGACTGGGTCCAATATGTGGCGGGTTGTGCGCAGGGAAACCGTTGCAGGATTGTTGAACGGCTTGATCTTCGCGGTGATCATGGGCGTGGTTGGCGTTGTCTGGTTTGGCACCCCGATGCTGGGGGCGGTTATCGCGGTAGCCATGGTGATCAACTTGGTCGTTGCCGCGTTGGCAGGGATACTCATCCCAGTAGGGCTCGAGAAGCTGGGGATAGACCCTGCGCTCGCCTCTGGCGCATTCGTGACGACTGTGACCGATGTCGTCGGCTTCTTTGCGTTTCTCGGGTTGGCGACGCTGGTGCTCGTCTAGCCGTTTGGCATCTCAAGGGTGAGAGTGCGACCGCGCTTGGTGTATCTGAGCTGCCCTTCGCCAATAGCGGCGATCCGCCCTCCGTCAATGCTGTCACCGACACCGACCTTTTTAAACCGCCCGTTTGGCAGTCTGACCAAGGCGCGGCGGTTTGAGGAGGTGCCGAAGACTCCGACCAGTGCCACTTTCCCAAGGGATATGGCGTTGTTGTCCGTTGCGGCGCGCGCGACCGATGCACGCGTGGTCCCTGTCGGTGCCGCACGACTGGAGCGTGCTACCGCAGGGCCGTTGCCTCGCGATACCGCTGCTGTAGATGCTGCCGCAGCGGTGCGTTGTTGCGCGGGCACCTGTTGGGCTCTTGCCACGATACGTGCAAAATTGCGAGGTCGACTGTCAGGTCGCAGTGAACGCGCGACAGCTTGAGCGGTCGGCCTGTCCAGTTCCGCCTGTGCCGCGGCTTCGGCTGCTGCTTGTGCTTCGGCTTCTCGGGTATCTGCTTCTGCTTCCGCAAGCGCTCGTGCAATGGCTTCAGCGCGGGCGACCGCTTGCGCTGAGTCAGGACGCACTTGCGGTCGAATACTGGCCAACTCCGCGTTGGACAGGCCGCCTTGTGCCGCGCGTTCTCTCCGCTCTTGCAGATCGGACGGTCGCTGCGTTGGCTTGAAACCCGCCAAGGGATTTTCCGCAGGCGCCTCCTGCTCGGGCTCATCTGGTTCCAGAGTTTCCAACGGTGCGACCCCACCTGGGCGCTGCAAGGGCAAAACGGGTGGGGGGCCGCTAAAGACCAAAATTCCATCCGGATTTTCGGCGCCGTCAGGCGCGGGCTTTACCAAACCTCGTGAATCGAGGTTAAACAAAATGGATGCCGCCGGCGGCGAGGAAGGCACTTCAAAGTCCAACGCCTGAGCCGCCGTGTCGAAACTTGCCAGCGCTGGCGCATCCTCAAAAGTAAGATCAGGATCAAGCGAACTTTCATAAAGATCGTCGAGATCCTGCTGGGTCATTTCAGTGCGCAGATCAGGTGCCAACTGCCAGACGCCTGACACCGCATAGGCGGTTTCGGCCTCGGTGCGGGACATCGTCGGCGGTAGTTCAAACTCCGGCTCCGGCTCTTCGGACTCTGCGATTTCTTCTTCCGACGGAATGGTGAAGGCGTCACCGGTGTCCTGGCGTGGAAGCGAAGCCAGCCGCTCACTTGTGCCAACATCGACCGGTTCCTCTTGTAAGCCTACGTTATCCTGACTTGTAGTCTCGGTTTCATCGCCTCGTAGAAGGCGCGATACCGCGTTCTCCGGCAGAAGATACGATGACAACGCGGCGAAAATCAGCAGTGCGACAAGTAAGATGGCGGTCAGTATCAACCCGAGGAAGCGTGGCTTGCCCGCGGCTTGCTTTGCGGCAAGTTCTGCGATGGGATCCTTTACGGAAATGGGCTTGGTGGCCGTAGGTTGCTCCGTTGGCTTGGCGGCAGCTTTCGATTTGCCGCGCAGTGCCGCGACGCTGGTCCCAAGGTTGCGGGATTTCTTCTTTTTGTCGTTTTTCTTCGTCGCAGCTTTCGGCGGCACGATCGGCGGGGCCGCCTTTTTCTTTGCGGCCTCGCCCGTTTTGACGCGTGGTTCGACCTTCGGTGGTTTCTTCGCTTCAGGGCTTTTGCGCACCTCATCTTTCGGAACGGCAATGCGGGGCGCTTTTGATGTAACGATCTCGCCGGAGATATCCTTGGCGGGACCCAACGACGGCTTGCGCCTTGATGAGAAGGCCGCCGCTGTCGGTGTGGCGTCTTCCGATGGCTGTTTTGCGGGGGCTTTCACCGGCTCATCGTCGCCGCTTCTATCTGGAGGTGCGTCAGCATTGCTCAACACCAACGGATCGCGCGGGGCGGCGTCTTCCTTGGAAGCGGGTGCTGCCAATGCGGCCACTTCGTCCGGTGACAAGACCGTCAATGGTTTGTCATCTTTCGGCACACCGTCCCCGCCTTTGGAGGGAAGGGGGCCTAGGTTTGGTATGCCAACAAAATGCGAAGGATCGGGGTTCGCGCTGAAGCCGACCGGATTGAAGTTGTAGGGCCCCAGAAAAGCCTCCGCTTCTGCCAGCGTCTCGCGGGCGACTGCGACTACTTGAACCTCTGGCGGCTCGCCTGAAATGTCGTAGCTCAGTTCCGACGCCGCGTAGGGCGTGCGCTCTGCCAGTGCCTCTTCGACGTCCGTTTTGACGTCGCCGTCCACAGTGATCTTTGCGTAGAGCAGTTGCGATGGCGGTAGGATCAACTTGGTCGCAAAGCCAGGCCCTTCAAGAGCTTCTGCCTTGTCGCGAAGCGCCGCAAGTGCCGCTCCGAGGTCATCGCTGTCCAGCGGAGCTTCGCCGACGTCAACCCAACCACCCCCCGAAGGATGGCGGTGCAGGAGGACGATGCCGTCCTCCGACAGGTTGAGGGCGAAATTTGGTTTCATTTGGGGCGGGCCATCTCGTCAGTTATCCTGCAACGTCAGCATCAGTCCTGCTGATAGACCAAGGATATATCACAACGGAGGGGGAAGAAAGTCAAACCGCCCCCAAGCATCGCGTGCCGGGGGCGGCGAAGGGTTACGCGGTAGCTTTGCTCAGCGCTTGATCAAGGTCGGCGATCAGGTCTTCCACATTCTCTGTGCCGATGGAGACACGCACCATGTTCGGTGCCGCGCCAGCAGCCTTCTGCTGCTCCTCCGTCAATTGCCGGTGCGTCGTAGAGGCGGAGTGGATGATTAGCGACCGGGTGTCACCGAGGTTGGCCACATGCGAGAAAATCTCCAAGCTGTCGACCAACTTGATACAGGCGTCGTAGCCACCTTTCACAGCGAAGGTGAACAAGCCGCTTGCGCCTTTGGGGCAAACTTTCTTCGCCAGAGCGTTGTAAGGTGAGGATTTCAAACCTGCATAGGTAACCGTTTCGATCCGCGGATCGTTCTCCAGCCATTCTGCGATCTTCTCTGCGTTGGAGACGTGGCGCTCCATCCGGAGTGACAGCGTCTCGATGCCCATGAGCGTGTAATGCGCGGCCTGTGGGTTCATGGTCATGCCAA
Source organism: Litoreibacter arenae DSM 19593 (assembly GCF_000442275.2). Classification (GTDB taxonomy): domain Bacteria; phylum Pseudomonadota; class Alphaproteobacteria; order Rhodobacterales; family Rhodobacteraceae; genus Litoreibacter; species Litoreibacter arenae. Next base: position 246,666 of record NZ_KE557312.1, read on the forward strand.
GGTCACGCAGTCCGATGGCGATGCCGTGGAAGGTAAAGGCCAGCGGGCCGAAGGTCTCCGCGAATTTAAGGCCGTGATAGGCGGGCTCGGGCTGCGACAGGGACGGGAACTTGTCAGAGGCCGTCCAGTCGAACTTGCCGCTGTCCACCACGCAGCCGCCGGTGACGGTGCCGTTGCCGGTCAGGTATTTGGTGGTGGAGTGGACAACCAGCGTCGCGCCAAGCTCGATTGGGCGGCACAGATAGGGCGTTGCGGTCGTGTTGTCGATGATTAGCGGGATGCCAGCCTCGTCGGCGATGTCGGCCACGGCGCGGACATCCATGATGTGCCCGCCCGGGTTGGCGATGGCCTCGCCGAAAATCGCGCGTGTGTTGTCGTCCACGGCCGCTTTCACGGCGTCCAGATCATCCATGTCGACGAACTTGGCCGACCAGCCAAAGCGTTTGATGGTCTGCGAGAACTGGGTGACCGTCCCGCCATAAAGGCGCGTGGAGGCGATGATATTGCAGCCGGGCTGCATCAGCGGAAACAGGGCCATGATCTGCGCTGCGTGGCCTGATGAACAGCACACGGCTCCGACGCCGCCTTCAAGTGTCGCGATGCGCTCTTGCAGCACGGCGACGGTCGGGTTGGTCAGGCGGGAATAGATATATCCGACCTCCTGCAAGTTGAACAATGCGGCCGCGTGTTCCGCGTCCCGAAAGACGTAGGCTGTCGTCTGGTAGATCGGCGTTTGCCGTGCGCCTGTGGCCGGGTCGGGGCGGGCACCTGCGTGGATTTGCAGCGTATCGAAGCCGTAATTTGATGGATCAGACATGGATATCTCCCTGTGGGTTTTTTGCTGAGGCGGACACTAGTGACTTGGCAGGCGCGCTACAATGGTATGTAAGTCATGACCATGTTGACGCCATTTCATCTTGCCTATCATGTGACCGACCTTGACCACGCCCGTGCCTTCTACGGCGGTGTGCTGGGATGTGCCGAGGGGAGGTCCACCGACACTTGGGTCGATTTCGACTTTTTCGGCCATCAGCTTTCGCTGCATCTGGGGGAGCCGTTTGCCAACGCATTAACCGGCAAAGTGGGGGGTCACATGGTCCCGATGCCGCATCTGGGTCTGGTCCTTGGCTATGATGATTGGCGGGCGCTTGCGGACCGGCTGGAGGGTGCAGGGACGGAGTGGGTTTTGGCCCCGTCGGTGCGGTTCGAGGGTGAGCCGGGCGAGCAGTGGACGATGTTTTTTCGCGATCCTTCCGGCAATCCGATCGAGATCAAGGGGTTCAAAGACCTTGCAGGAGTGTTCGCAGGATAGCTTGATCCGGTTGAGGCGCATTCGCGCCGTTTTGCCTGTTTTTTGGCGTCTGCGATGCGTCGGCTTTATGTCGGACTTTTGTCGGGCCGACCCTCCGGGGGAGGTATTTCCGGAAAAAAGAAGCCGTTAGAGCTTCGATGAGATGACGCCGGTGTTGAAGCCGCCCATGCGCAACTCTCCGAACAGCCGTTGGTATTCGATTTTCGGACATCGGTTCTGAATGACGGTCAGGCCCGCGCTCTCCGCCTTTTGCGCCGCCTCAGCGTGGATCACTCCGATCTGCATCCAGATCGTGCGCAAGTGGGGCAGGGTCGCTATGGCCTCGTCCACGATGCCTGGAACTGCCTCGGGTCTGCGGAAGATGTCGACCATGTCGACATTCGCGGTGTCGGGAATATCGGAGAGGGAGGCCGCGATGGTTTGACCGAACAGGGTCTTGCCCGCATGGCCCGGGTTCACACCAATAACCGTGTAGCCTTTCAGCGTGAGATATCGCGCGACGTAATAGCTCGGCCGGACGGGGTTGGTTGACACCCCGACACAGGCGATGACTTTGGTTGACTTCAAGACGTCGCGCAGATGTTCGTCGGAGTAATCCATTGGTGAAATATGCGTTGGCGGTTGTGATCGTGCAAGAACAGAAAAAAGCGCCCGTGGCGGGGGCCACGGGCGCAGTCACGGAACGAGGGACAGTGTAGTCGGGCGCGCAGTTCCGGTGCAGCGCCCATGCCATTGAGATGGGAAGGCTGGCGTGTGGTTTCCAGTGTTCTTACAAAATCGTGAACTAGAGCAGAAATCGGTAAATCTGAATCACTCAACGCTGCCTGAAATCAAAGATTTCAACGCGTTGAGTGATGCGGTCTGTTGCAGATTAAACCGATTTCGCTTTAGTCGAAGATGTCTTCGATCTCGTCCCAAACCTCTTCCAAGGCACGATGCCACAAAGGCTTGCTGCGTTTTCGCTTTTTTGGTTTTGGTTTTCTTACAAACTTTTGAGGTGCCGGTGCCGCTTTTCGGAGCTCGCGTTCAGGCGATTTCAGCCATTTCATTTCGTGCAGAGGGGCACCGCAACTGCCGCAGGCGAGCTCGTGACCATTGCGGGCGGTCGGTTTCAACATCGTGCGCCTGCCGCAATAGCAACAGGTGGCGATTTTGACGTTTGGACGCATGCGGGCCTCTTAGCTGGGACGACCCACTGCATATAGGGAGACGGCCGCCGCATTCGAGACGTTGAGGGAGCCAAACGCACCCGCAGCGTCAATGCGCGCCAGCGTGTCGCAGGTTTCCTTGGTTTTGTCGCGCAGCCCGGGGCCTTCCGCACCGAGCACCAAGGCAATCGGCTGATCTTGGGAAATGTCTTGCAGCGATGTCTCGCCGGTCGCATCGAGACCTACCAGATGGTAGCCCATCTCTCGCAGGGCTTCCATTGTCGTGGCGAGGTTCTTGATGCGCAGATAAGGCTGGCGTTCCAAAGCGCCGGAGGCAGTTTTGGCCAAGGCGCCGGTTTCGGGGGCCGAATGGCGATGTGGCGCGATCACGGCGCGTGCGCCGAACACTTCCGCGGAGCGCAGGATGGCACCCACGTTATGCGGGTCGGTTACGCGATCCAGCAGAACGACACGGGCATTCTGGCCGCGCGGAGCGCATAGATCGGTGAGGTTGCCCCAGTCGAGCGGTTTGACCTCCAATGCCGCACCCTGATGGACGGATTGCGGATCAATCGGCGCTGCGAATTTGCGCGGGTCGCTGATTTCCGGCTCCATACCGGATTTGGCGATGTCCTCGGCCAGCCGGTCGGCGGCGTTCTTCGTCACCACAAGACGCAGACGCTCGCGCATCGGATTGGCCAGCGCGTCGCGGACGGCGTGCAGGCCGAACAGCCATACGGTCTCGGCGGCGGCGGCCCGGCGGTCGCGTTCTTTCTGGATGACCCATGTGGGTTTTTTCTGCTTCATAAGCTGGTCTAGATCATCTGGCGCAGAAAAGCGCAAGCGCGTGGGTGTTTTCATGTTGACGGGGCAGGGTAGGGCTTATATCCAGCCCGCCAGTGGGCGACAGGCCGCAAGGTGTGGCAGGGGACTGTAACTCCCTCGCGGAGACGCACGCCTGGTTCGATTCCAGGGTCGCCCACCACTTTCATCCATCACCCTTCATTTTTCGCGCGCGATTGCGCATGTGGCTTCCGGCTTTGACTTTTTTGCGTATGATGCGCGCAATCAAGAAAAAGAGACGTCATGGCCAAGAGCACAAAGAAGCAGCCCCCCAAGCCGGCAAACAGGCCCGCGACAAAAAAAGCGAAACAGCCGCGTTTCAATATCATGATGGTGGGGCAGGGCGGTCGTCTTCAATACGAGGCGCTTATGCTTGTTGCCTCGTTGCGGCACACAAACCCTGACTTCAAAGGCCGCGTGTTCGTCGCGGAGCCGCAGCAGAACCACCGCTGGGACCACGACCCGCGCATGGGCAATCACGATGTTCGGGCTTCTTTGGAAACGCTGGGTGCGGAAATCTTGCCGTTCGAGAACAAGGTGTTCGGCTGTGGCTACCCCTATGGCAACAAGATCGAGGCGTTGCAGGTTTTGCCTGAAGGCGAGCCGTTTCTGTTTCTCGACACCGATACGCTGGTTGTCGACGATTTGAGCAAGGTGCCGTTCGATTTCGACCGGCCTACGGCGTCGATGAAGCGGGAGAATACATGGCCCCAGCAAGAGCTTTACGGGCCGGGGTACAACCAGATATGGGGTTCTCTCTACGAAAAGTTCGGGCTGGATTTTGAAAGCTCGCTGGATACCAGCTATCCGGACGAATACTGGCGGCGCTATCTGTATTTCAACGCCGGGTTCTTTTACTTTCGGTGCCCCAAAGAGTTCGGGGAGCGGTTTTTGGACTATGCCCGGCTGATACGGGACGAGCCGCCGGAAGAACTGGTCTGTCAGGAAATGAAGCCTTGGTTGGATCAGGTGGCGTTGCCGTTGGTGATCCACTCGTTCGGGGGCGGGCGCGTGCCGGAGGTGTCCGATATGTTGGACCATGAGGTCACATGCCACTACCGCGTGTTGCCGCTGCTTTATGCGCGGGAGCGCGATGAGGTGGTGCGGGTGCTGGAAGAGGTGCTTGCGCCCAACAAGCTCAAGAAAGTGCTGAAGCAATACGAGCCGATCCGGCGTATGGTCTATCAGAAGAAAGGCCATAAGGTGCGCGAGATGTTCGACCGCGAGAACCTGCCCCGGCGGGAGCAGGCAATGCGCAACCAGATCAAGCGCGCCAAATTGTGGATGCGGTAGCGCCCTAGTCGCGCGACGCTTTTTCCGCGATGCCGGACTGCGCGGTGCGTGCTTCAAGGACAGCCATGACATCGTTTAGCGGGACGTCCCGTGCGGCCAGCAGGACCAGCAAGTGATACAGGACGTCGGCGGCCTCGTTGGTCAGGTTGTCGCGGTCGTTCTTGACTGCGGCGATGATCGCCTCGATCGCTTCCTCGCCGAATTTCTCGGCGCATTTTTCGGGGCCCTTGGACAACAGCTTGGCGGTCCAGGAACTCTCCGGGTCGGCTGATTTGCGCGACGCGATGATGGTTTCCAGATCGTTCAAGGTCATGCGCCCAGCCTCATGTTCAGTCCCGCCTTGGCCATGTGGGCCTTGGCCTCGGCGATGGTGAACTCGCCGAAGTGGAAAATGGATGCGGCCAGCACGGCGTCTGCGTGGCCCTCGGTGACGCCCTCGACCAAGTGGTCCAGCGTGCCGACGCCACCGGAAGCGATAACCGGCACGGACACGGCGTCTGCGATGGTGCGCGTGAGGGGCAGGTTGAAGCCCGCGCGGGTTCCGTCGCGGTCCATGGAGGTCAGGAGGATTTCGCCCGCGCCCTTGGCAGTGACGGTTTTGGCGAACTCGACCGCGTCGATGCCGGTTGGCTTGCGGCCGCCATGGGTGAAAATCTCCCACTTGCCGGGTGAGACTGTCTTGGCGTCAATCGCCACGACGATACATTGCGAGCCGAAGCGGTCAGCGGCCTCGGACACCACGTCAGGGTTGGCGACGGCGGCGGAGTTGAAGCTGACCTTGTCCGCGCCGGCCAGCAACAGGTTCCGTACATCATGGTGAGTGCGCACGCCCCCGCCGACGGTTAGCGGGATGTAGCAGGCCTCGGCCGTGCGGGTGACCACGTCGAACATCGTGCCGCGATTTTCGTGGGTGGCGTTGATATCGAGAAAGCACAGCTCATCCGCGCCGGCTGCATCATAGGCTTTTGCCGCCTCTACCGGATCGCCTGCGTCGATAAGGTCTATGAAATTGACACCCTTGACCACGCGACCGTCCTTGACGTCGAGGCAGGGGATGATGCGGGTTTTCAGCATGGTAGGGCTCCGGTTGTCGGGGGCTGTTTAGCGGCAATCCCACGCCGATGCCAGAGACGTGATTGGCAGCCTTCGTTTGCTTGGTATGGTGTAGCGACATGAATTGAGAAGGAGAAAGATATGCGCCGAACTATTCTGTCCTTGATCGCGGTAGCTGGCTTTGCCCTGCCCGCGTCCGCCGATCTGGTCACCGTGAATTCCAGCAAGCCTGTTGCCGACACCATGGACGCGCTGGAAGCCGCAGTGGGGCAAGCCGGGGCGACCGTGTTCGCCCGCGTGGATCACCAGCAAGGTGCCGAGAGCGTCGATTTGCAGATGCCCGCCGCGCAAGTGTTGATTTTTGGCAATCCCAAGCTGGGAACGCCCGCAATGAACGCCGATATTCGCGCGGCGTTGTATCTGCCGATGAAAGTGGCGGTTTATGAGGCCGAGAACGGCTCTGTCCTGACCTACGAAGACCCCGCAGATATGCTGGATGATCTCGACATTCCGGAAGACGCGGAATACGTCAAGATGATGCAAGGGGCATTAGGCAAGCTGACAGCCGCCGCCGCCAAATAGGGGCTAGGCTTTCAGAAGGTCCAGCGCCTCTTTTAGGTCGATTGCGCCGTCGTAGAGCGCACGGCCTGAAATTGCACCGTCAAGCGGGGCGCCGGACGCCTTCAATGCGCGCAGGTCATCCAGCGACGACACGCCGCCTGAGGCGATCACCGGAATGGAGACGGCGTGTGCCAGCGCCGCCGTTGCCTCGACATTCGGGCCTTGCATCGCGCCATCGCGGTTGATGTCGGTGTAGATCAGCGCGGCAACGCCTGCGTCCTCGAACTGACGGGCAAGGTGGGTGACTTCGATGTCTGTTTCCTCGGCCCAGCCGCGCGTTGCGACCATACCGTTTCGGGCGTCGAGTCCGATGGCGACCTGGTCCGGAAAGGCGCGGGCGGCCTCGCGGACGAGGTCGGGGTTTTCCACCGCGACGGTGCCGAGGATCACCCGAGCTAGCCCCTTACTCAGCCAACGCTCGATCGTTGCCATGTCACGGATGCCGCCGCCAAGCTGCGCGGGCACAGTTGTTTGCGCCAGAATGGCATCGACCGCCGCACCATTGACCGGCTCCCCCGCGAATGCACCATTCAGATCGACCAGGTGCAGCCACTCGCAACCGCTTCGCTCGAACGCAAGCGCCTGTGCGGCAGGATCGTCGTTGAAGACCGTGGCCTGCTCCATTTCGCCTTTGTAGAGGCGCACACAATTGCCGTCTTTCAGGTCGATTGCGGGGTAGAGGATCATGGTCAGCTGCCTTCGTGAGAGGAATATTCGTGCGGTCTATTCCACATCCGCGCCCCAACGTCACGCTTGATTTGCGCCCGTTATTTCGCACCATGGCTGTCAGGATAGGGAGGAAATCATGAAATCACTTAGACTGGCGGCTGTGTTTGCAGTCGCATTCGCAGGGCAGGCATTGGCTGACCCGGCAGAGGGCGTCTGGCAAACACAGGTCGATGACGGTGCCTATGCGCATGTCACCATCAAGAAATGCGGTGCGGCGGTCTGCGGCACCATTTCGCGCACATTTAACGAGACCGGAGAATACAAGTCACCGAACCTCGGCAAGCAGATCGTCCGTTCGATGAAGCCGGTTGGTGGCGGCAAGTACGAAGGCAAAGTGTGGCGCCCGTCAAACAACAAGGTCTATATCGGCAAGATTGACCTTGCGGGAAACAGCCTGAAGCTGGCGGGCTGTATTGCTGGCGGTTTGTTGTGCTCGAAACAAACCTGGAAGCGCATCAAGTAGATCAAGTTTGACGAATGATCTTAAGGCCGGGGTAACTTCCCCGGCCTTTTTTATGCGCGGATTCACCGAATCTTAGGTGCACCGGCGGATTGTTTCCGTAGGCCAAACAGTGGTCGGTATCAGGAGACAGCAATGAAACTTGTATTGATTTTGGTAGGTGTCGGACTGCTTGCGATGGGATGCGCGCCAGCGGAGATGGCCATTCCGCTGGCCGGTGCTGACGGATGGCTGCAAGTTCTGGCGAACAGCGAGTCGCACGGTGTCCCGCTGCTGGCGGTGAACTGGTAGCGGCTCAGGGCGTCCATTTCAGGAAATTGCCGATCATGCGAAGGCCCGTGATCTGGCTTTTTTCCGGATGGAACTGAGTGCCGATCATGTTGTCGCGCCCGACTATGGCTGTGATATCGCCGCCATAGTCCACATGCGCAAGGCGGTGGGCGGGATCATCGACCCGAAAGCTGTAGGAATGCACAAAATAGGCGTGGTTGCCGGAGGTGACGCCGTCCAGAACAGGGTGATGCACGCCGTCGTCGATGACGAGATCATTCCATCCCATATGCGGGACTTTCAAGGACGGGTCGTTCGGCTCGATCTTGGCAATTTCGCCGCCGATCCAGTCAAAACCGCGCGTGTCTTCGTATTCGCGGCCCCAGGTCGCCATCATCTGCATGCCGACGCAGATGCCCATGAAGGGCCGACCTTTGTCGATGACGGAGGTCACGATCGCCTCGAACAATGACGCACGGTCGCGGGTCAGCGCGTTGCGGCACGCAGGGAATGCCCCGTCGCCCGGAAGTACGATCCGGTCAGCGCGCGCGACATCGTCGGGCTTGGAGGACACCAAAACCGCACCGCCGCCAACTTCGGCCGCCATTCTCTGAAAGGCCTTCTCGGCGGAGTGGAGATTGCCGCTATCGTAGTCGACGAGAACGGTCAACATGCCCTGATTTCCCCGCGCACGACTTGATGCGCCGTCATAACGTGCCTTTGGTCGACGGAATGTCATCGGCCTTGCGAGGGTCGGTTTCGACCGCTTGGCGCAACGCCCGCGCCACGGCTTTGAAGGCAGCCTCTACGATGTGGTGGCTGTTGAACCCGTGCAGGCGATCAATGTGCAAGGTAATGCCGCCATGGGTGGAGAACGCCTGAAAGAACTCCCGCACCAGCTCGGTGTCGAAGCTGCCGATCTTGCCGGTCGGAATGTCGAGGTTGCAGATCAGAAACGGGCGCGCCGACAGGTCGAGTGCGCATCTTACCTGCGCGTCATCCATCGCAAGGTGACACTCGCCATAGCGGCGAATTCCCCGTTTATCGCCAAGCGCTTCGGCCAAGGCCTGACCGAGCGCGATACCCGTGTCCTCGACCGTGTGGTGGTCGTCGATATGCAGATCGCCCTCGGCGCGAATTGTCATGTCGATCAGCGCATGTCGTGCAAGTTGATCGAGCATGTGGTCAAAGAAACCAACGCCGGTTTTGTTGTCGAAACGACCTTCGCCATCGAGATTGATCTCGACGGAAATATCGGTTTCGGCGGTGCGACGCGTTATTTTTGCGGTCCGCATGCGGATCTCCTTCGGACGGTTTGTCGCCTTATACGCAGGCCGGATCGTCAGGCCAAGTAGGCGTCGAAAATCGCGTGGGGAGTGTCGCGCTGTTGCCAATAACACTTTGACTAAAGGCAGACCCTGACCCAGAAAACCAGAAAAGCCCCGGCATTCGCCGAGGCTTTTTCTTGAACCAATTGGAGCGGGCGAAGAGATTCGAACTCTCGACCCTAACCTTGGCAAGGTTATGCTCTACCCCTGAGCTACGCCCGCATCCGTTGGTGTTCGGTGATTTAGCGACGGCAGGCGTGGCCTGCAAGAGGGAATTTTGCGGTTTCGGCAAAAAACTCACAAATCAATGCTGCCGTCGGGATTGGCATGTGGCTCGTCGTCGGGGGCATTCTCGGGTTCAGGCTTGCGTCTGATTATTATGTCGCCGTTTGGCAAAACTTCCGGCGCTTCATAGGCGTTGAGGTCCGACATCTTCTCGGCAAGCTGCTTCATCAACGGGGCCATGTCTTGCGTGAACCCCTCAAAAAGATCGCGGAAGTTCTCGGCAAGTGGAGCAAGCTCATCAAGACCGAATGTCCGGTCTCGTTCCTCAGCAGTAGCTGTCAGAGGCATCAAGGCGATGGTGCAGGCAAGCAGGTGTTTCATCAAACCAATATGGACATTGGGCAGCGGGATTTCAATTTCTAGAGATCAATATCCAGTGTGACCGGAAAATGGTCTGAGGCCATTAGCAGCGCGTCGCGTAACTCTGGCGCGTTCCAGCATTCAGGGTCGTCGAACGGGTGCCAAATGTGCCATTTCGGGCTTTTCGCCGCGAGATCGGGCGACACCATGATGTAGTCGAGCAAGGCGTTCAGATACCGCTTCTCGGGGCGGACGTAGAACCGCGATGTCGTTGGGCGTGCGCCGAACGGCTGTGTCATGACTGCCTCGGCATGTGGATCGAACAAGAGCTGTTCGGGCTCCCCGGAGCGGCCCAGCACAATTTCGACGCCGGAGCGCCCGAAGAGCTTCTCGTAGCTGTCCAAACCGGGGCCGTCGTTGAAGTCGCCCAGCACGATGATCGGGTCGCCGGCGGTCAGGTGTTCCTCCACGCGGGAGCGGAGCCAGATACACTGGGCCAGTTGCTTGCGGCGGTTGGCGATGGATATGCGCATCGCGTCGGCATCGCCTTTAGCACCGTGGGGGGCTTTTGACTTCAGGTGCGCGCCGATCATGCGCAGCTCGAACCCCGAAGCAGTCGTGAGCGCCACTTCAAGCGGAGGCTTGGAGAACACCACGTCGTCCATCTTGGCGTCGATGTCGAGATCCATGCGAAAGGTGCTGTCGAACCGTGGGGCGGTGTCGGAATGTCCGGGATCATGGCGGGCACTTACGATTGCCGGATCATAAAGCAACGCGATCTCTTGCTGGGTCTCGTTTGCAAAGCCGACGAGAGCGGCGGTTGTGCGCAAACCGAAATGCTCGGCAAAGTTTTCAAGCGCCACGCGGCCGGACCGCGTTGGAGAGCTGTCCGGCGCCTCGATCACCATGATAGCATCTGCGTCTATGGCTTGAAAAATCAGCCCCAAAGCCTGGGCCTGCATCGCTTTCGTGACATTGTGGCGGGACGACCAACTGTCATCATGGACCAATTCGTTGCGGTCGTCGAAAAGGTAGCTGAACCATTCGACGTTGTAGGTTGCGATTCTCACGCGACGGGTTCTCGCTCGGCCAGAATTTCTTCCCACGCGGCATTTATGCGGATCAGGCGCTTTTCGGCCATCCTCACCGCTTCGCGCGGCACGCCGCGCGCGGCCATGATGTCGGGGTGGCTGTCCTTGACGAGTTTACGCCATTGCTTGCGAATGTCTTCCAGCGCCATTTCCGGTGACGCATCCAGCACGGCATAGGGGTCCGGGGCCGCGTCCGGTACGAAACGCGCCCGCAAGCACCGGAACTCCGCGTCGGTGATCTTGAAAATTCTGGCGACGGCCAGAAGGAAATCGTCCTCCAGCGGGTGGTAGTTGCCGTCCGCCACCGCGATGTGGAACAGGCCTTCCATCAAGTCATAGAGCGTTGCGTGGTTGTCGTCGAACAGCGCTGCGATCTTGCGCGCGTAATCGTCGAACCCCGCAACGTCCTGACGCGCCAGATTGAAGAGCCTTGCCGCGTGCGCTTCATCCTCTGCGGGGATGGAGAAGACCTCGCGGAAAGCGGCAACCTCGTCACGGGTTACGCGCCCGTCCGCCTTTGCCATTTTTGCACCGAGAGCGATAACGGCGATTGTGAAGCCTACACGGCGTTCGGGCGGGGTGCGCAGGCGCTCGAACACCGCCGACAGGCCTTCGCCTGCGGCCAGTGCAGCGAGTGCGTTGGATATGCGAGTCCAGACTGACATGCGGTCAATACTAAACCAGCCGGTTCAGCTTGTCAGACAAATTTCTGCATCAGCACAAGGTCAATGTAACGGTCAAATTTATAACCCGCCTCAGGGATCAGGCCGACATGTGCAAAGCCGAGTTTTTCGTGAAATTTTATGGCGTTGGCGTTTTCTGCCGATACGCCTGCGATCAAGCTATGCACACCTGTGGCTCGCGCTTGTGCCACCAAAGCTTCGACCAAGGCACGGCCAATACCCCGACCATGCCATTCGGGCGCGACATGGACCGTGATTTCAGCGGTACGTGCATAGCCCGCGCCCGACCGGAAGGGGCCGAGTTTCGCGTAGCCGACGACTGATCCGTCGCGATCTGCGATCAGATAGGGCCGCTCTTGGCGCTCATTCTCCGACAATGCTTTGAGCAAGTCCGCTTCGCTAAGCGGCGTAGGTGTGAAGGTAATTGTGGTGTCTGATATGATCGGATTAAGGATACCTGCAATGCTCGCCACGTCTTCGCTGCGGACGGGACGTATCACCGTCATGTCAGGACGCGCCGTCCTTGCGGGGTGTCGAAACTGGCTGAAAGGCTCGGCGTCGCAGATGTTTCAAACAACAAGGTGTCGCGCGGCAGAAGCGGTGCTAGAGCCGCCGCCATTTCCTCCGCTTGCGGGTGTTGTAGAACCAGCGAGCCCAACCTGACTCCTTGATCCGGCAGCGATGCCGCAGGGTGCATTGGGCCGTGCCACTGGATCAATGCTGGCGCCCAGCCGTCCCAAGGCAGAACACCGTCATCGGGGATCGCCATTGTCCAGCGGAAATAGCCCCGCTGCAAGTCAACGGGTTCGCCAAACCCGCTTGGCAAAGCTGCCAGAGCCGCATCAAGGTCGTCGGTCGCCAAAATCCAGTTCGTCAGGCGCGGCGGGCCGGTGAAATTGTCGAGGTTGAACCAACGCGGCCTGTCTGGCGCAGGGGCGTCCGGATTGATCGTGATGACTTCAAAATATACCTCTGGTCCCAGCGACAAGAGTTTGTTGTGGGTGCCCATCTGCGGATGCTCGCCGCGCGTGGCAAGCTCGACGCCGAGGACGTCCTCGACCAACGCGGCACCAGCTTCGAGTGTTTCTGCCGCAAGGGCGAGGTGATCCAGTCTGAGAAGGTTCATGTCTCTACGTTAGGCACGGAATGCGGCTCTTGCCAAGAGGGCGAGAGCAGGGCAACAACACTGTCATGAGTGATCTGACCGAAGTTAAAACCCTTGCCCGCAAAGCGGCGTTCGCGCGCCGAGAGGCAGTTAAAACGCCCCAGCGGGACGCGGCGGCGGCGGAGCATCTTTTGAAAGCGGTTCTCCCTCACAAAGGCCGACCATTGTCCGGCTTCCTGCCTATTCGCACCGAGATTGATCCCGTGCCCGTCATGGCTGCGATGGCCGCGTGGGGGCCGGTTTGCGTGCCCGTCATCAAGGGCAAAGGACAGCCTTTGGAGTTTCACCGCTGGGAGCCGGGGTGCGAGATGGTCGATGGCGGCTTCGGCACATTTGTTCCCGCCAAGGCGGACGTGGTCGTGCCGCAAGTGTTGATCGTGCCACTGCTTGCGTTCGACCGCGCAGGTGGCCGCCTTGGATACGGTGGCGGCTTCTACGACCGCACGCTGGAGCAGTTGCGAAAAACACGCGAAGTCATAGCGATAGGCTACGCGTTCGCAGCTCAGGAGACACAGGATTTGCCGCTTGAGGCCACAGATCAACCTCTTGATCTGATCGTGACGGACGAGGGCGTGTTGCAGCCGCAGGACAACCGCCCTAGGTCTGCTATATGAAGATTCTGTTTCTAGGTGATGTGATGGGGCGCGCCGGGCGTGCGGCCGTTGTCGAGCGGCTTGCCAAACTGCGCGCCGACTGGAAACTGGATTTTGTGGTTGTAAACGGGGAGAACGCCAGCTCCGGCGCTGGCTTAACCGGTGCCCACGCCAAGACACTTTTGGATGCGGGCGCGGACTGCCTGACGCTTGGGGATCACGCCTTCGACCAGCGTGACATGTTGCAATTCATCGAGACGGAGCCGCGCATTATCAGGCCGCTCAACTTCGCCAAGGACGCGCCGGGGCGCGGGCACGGCATCTTTGATGCGGGGCGGGGTCGTAAGATACTCGTCACTCAGGTTCTCGGGCAGGTGTTCATGAAGCGCCCGTTCGAGGACCCGTTTGGTAAGCTGGAACAAATCCTGAAGGCCCACCCGCGTGGCGGTATGGTGCAGGCGTCGCTTGTGGATGTGCATTGTGAGGCGACCTCCGAGAAAATGGCGATGGGCCACTGGTGCGACGGGCGGGCAAGCGTTTGCGTCGGAACGCACACCCATGTCCCCACCGCTGACGCGATGATATTGCCGGGCGGATGCGCATACTTGTCTGATGCGGGCATGTGCGGCGACTATCACTCCGTTATCGGAATGGAGAAAGCCGAGCCGATGCGCCGTTTTGTAACCGGAATGGTGAAAGGGCGGTTTTCGCCGGCCATGGAGGAGGCGACCCTATCAGGCGTCTATGTCGAGACCGACGACCGCACGGGTGCCGCAACCCGTATCGAGCCAGTGCGTCAGGGCGGACGTCTGTCTCAATGCGGTCCCTTGCAGGGATGAGCGTCGTTTGATTGCCCTAACATGCCCGCTCGATACGCTATTCGCTTTGGGTTTTGGTGCCGTTCGCTATACTGCTCGACGGTCTTGCGTCTGTGCGGCCCGGTATACCTGCCGATCCTGACTTCTTTGGAGACCTGATGGAGCTTCTCGACCTTTCCCAAAATACGCGCGCTGTTCTTGCCCTGCTGGTCGTTCTGGGCATGTTCATTCTGTTCGTGCGGGAGACCTACCCGACCGAGGTCGTAGCCATTGCAGGCGCATCAGTGTTGCTCGCAACAGGCGTCCTACCCTACGATGCCGCGCTGTCCGTTTTGTCGAACCCTGCTCCCTGGACCATTGCGGCGATGTTCATCATCATGGGCTCGCTGGTGCGAACGGGCGCGCTGGAGTGGTTTACGCAGGTAGCCGACCGCAACGCGGCGCGGCGTCCCGCTCTGGCCCTGGCTGGAATGTTCGCCTTTGTGGTCATTTCGTCGGCAATCGTTTCCAACACACCTGTCGTTGTCGTCATGATCCCGGTCTTCGTGCAGCTGTCGCGGACCTTGGGCGTATCGGCATCAAAACTGCTTATACCCTTGTCCTATGCTGCGATATTGGGCGGCACGCTGACGCTTATCGGCACCTCGACCAACTTGCTCGTCGACGGTGTAGCACGCAGCAATGGCTTGGCACCCTTCACCATTTTCGAGATCACGCCCTTGGGGATCGTATTGGTCGCGTGGGGGATGATCTACTTGCGGTTTATCGCGCCGCGCCTGCTGCCGGATCGGGACAGCATGGCGATGATGCTGTCGGACCGCTCGAAGATGAAGTTCTTTACAGAGGCCGCCATCCCGCCGGAAAGCAACCTGATCGGTCGGGACGTTCTCGACGTGCAGTTGTTCAAGCGCGAAGGCGTGCGGCTGGTCGACGTGGTGCGCGGGGACAGATCGCTTCGTCGTAACCTGCAAAACGTCACGCTGCAAACCGGCGATCGCGTGGTGCTGCGCACCGAGATGACGGAACTTCTGTCGCTGCAAAACAACAAGGAACTGAAGCGGGTTGACCAGTTGTCGGCCGTCGAGACCTCCACGGTGGAAGTGCTGATCACACCGGGATGCAAGATGGTGGGCCGCTCTCTGGGCTCCATGCGCCTTCGTCGCCGTTACGGTGTGTACCCACTGGCGGTGCATCGCAGAAACCAGAATATAGGTCGCCAGCTGGATGAGCTGATCGTTCGGGTCGGCGACACGTTGCTGTTGGAAGGCGCGCAGGAGGACATCTCGCGCCTCGCCAACGATATGGAACTGGTGGACGTGTCGCATCCTTCCGCCCGAGCATATCGCCGCTCGCACGCGCCGATTGCGATTGCTGCGCTGCTGGCGCTGGTCGCGTTGGCCGGTTTCGGTGTCGCGCCGATTTTCCTGCTGTCGATACTGGCTGTTGCGGTTGTGCTGTTGACCCGATGCATTGATGCAGACGAGGCATTCTCGCATGTCGATGGCAGTCTGCTGGCGCTTATTTTCGCGATGCTGGCCATCGGCGCGGCGCTTGAGGCATCTGGCGCAGTGACGCTCATCGTGGAAGCACTGGCACCTTGGATGATGAACCTGCCGCCGTTCTTCGTGATTTGGGGCATCTACCTTCTGACATCCGTGCTGACCGAACTTGTGTCGAACAACGCGGTGGCCGTGGTTGTGACGCCGATTGCCATCGGGTTGGCATCTGCGATGGGGCTTGATCCGCGCCCCCTTGTGGTGGCGGTGATGATGGCCGCGTCTGCCAGCTTCGCCACGCCCATTGGCTACCAAACGAACATGCTGGTTTACGGCCCCGGCGGCTATCGCTTTACGGACTTCATGCGCGTCGGAATTCCGCTGAACCTGTCGATTGGCCTGCTTGCATCTTTCGTCATTCCGATGATTTGGCCACTACAGATATAAAGCGACGGCAGGTGCAATTATCCGGTTTTGTGAGGTTTTCCGGGATTTAACCTGCGAAGGGTAAGTTGTAAGCTGTGGATAACCAACCCGCCGGAGGTCAAATGCGCGCCGTCACCTTTAGCCTTATCGCCGTCACCGCCTTCTCGGTTTCGGGCTGCGGATTCCTGCGCGATACCATCTTTGATCGAGGGGAGCCGTTTGAGGCTCCAGTGCTGCCACCCGAACGCCTGACACGCCCCGTGTCGGTCGAGTTGGAGGCCGACGCCGTTCTGGTGGCCATGGATGATGCAACGCAATGCCTTGGTGCCGCGGGCGCTGCGGGAATTGCGAATGGCTGGACAGGAACGCTGGTGGAGTGTCCGTATCCTTACACCTACGAGGTGGTCCTGGCCGCAGGCACCTTGCCCGGTCGCGTGCTGTTGGAGGAGGTGATGGCTCCTGTGATCGTGGATGACACGACGGTGCCATTCCGCCCGCTTGCGGTTGTGACGATCACCGACCCGAGCGGTCAATCCTACCGTTTCGAGAGCGGCGCAGGGTTCTAGGCCAACCTAAAGCGGCCAGAACGTCAGGATTGCCGGGATAGAGACGGCGACGACCAATATCTCCAGCGGCAAGCCCATACGCCAGTAATCCCCGAAGCTATAGCCGCCCGGACCAAGGATCAGCGTGTTGTTCTTGTGGCCGATCGGCGTCAGGAAGGCGCAGGACGCGGCGACCGCGACCGCCATCAGGAAGGGGTCGGGGTTCACTCCCAATGTCTGGGCCATGGTGATCCCCACCGGGGCCGCGACTATGGCGGTGGCCGTGTTGTTGAGCACATCGGACAACGTCATGGTGACCACCATCAAGATCGACAGCACAGCCCAAGCGGGCATGCCATCGGTTAGCCCCACCAAGGCCCCCGCAATCAATTCGGTCCCGCCAGAGGTTTGTAGCGCCGCGCCCAGCGGGATCATCGAGCCGAGCAGCACCACGACCGGCCATTCGATATGGGAGTATAGTTCGGACAGCGGCACGATGCGGGCCAGCACGTAGGCCACCACGACAATGCCCAATGCGACAGGCAGATAGGTCAGACCGACCGACGCCGCCGCGACCGCTGCGGCGAAGATGCCGATGGCCATCCACGTCTTTTTGTCTTGGGTGACAGCCAGACCGCGCGCTGCCAGTGGCAGAACACCCAGCCATTCTGTGACGTCATTCGCGTGGTCTTGTGGAACCAGCAGCAACAGTATGTCGCCGGGCTCGACAACGGTTTTGCGCACCTCTTCCTTGATTGTCTTGCCGCGTCGGGAGATGCCCAACAGGACCGAGCGCTGTCGCCATGACAATCCGATACTCTGGGCTGTCTTGCCGTTGATACGGCTCTGCTCAGCGACCACAACCTCTATCACCTTGAGGCCATCGCCATCCGCGCGCAGGCGCTCTTCGCGTTTGGCGTCCGTAAAGTCCAGCGATAGCGTGGTGCGGAATTCATCCAGCGCATCGGGGGTCGCTTCCAGCACGAGCGTATCGCCGGTCTGCAACCTCGTATTCTGCGCCGTGCCGTAGCGCCGCTTGCCGTTTCTCACCAAACCAAGGATTGCGACGTCCGCCTTGTCGGCGTCTTCCCGCAACTCGCCAAGACGTTTGCCGATCAGCTTGGACTCTTCGGGCACCGTCAGTTCGGCGATGTAGTCGGCAAATTCATCCATTGGATTGGACTGCTTGCCGTCTTGGTCAACTTGCGGGATCAGCCGCCAGCCGATAGCTGCAACGAAGATCAAACCGGCCAATGCCGTCACAACGCCCACAGGGGCGAAGTCGAACATTTTGAACGGCTCGCCCAGTATATCCCCGCGGATGGAGGCGATGATGATGTTGGGTGGTGTGCCGATCAGCGTCGCCATGCCGCCCAGAATGGTGGCGAAGGACAAAGGCATCAGCGACAGGCTTGGCGCACGCCCCGCCTTGCGGGCGGTCTGGATGTCGACGGGCATCAGCAGGCCCAATGCCGCGACGTTGTTCATGAATGCCGACAACACGCCGCCAATCGCCCCCATGATCGCGATATGCGCGCCGAGGGAGCGGGTGCTGTCCACCAAAGTCCGCGTGATCAGGAACACCGCGCCGGAGCGTACCAGCCCGGCCGAGACTACCAGCACCAGGGCCACCACAAGCGTTGCGGGATGCCCGAAGCCCTCGAAGGCCTGTGCCGGCTCCACGACGCCCAGCACCACACCGGCCATGAGTGCGGAGAAGGCGACAAGGTCGTAGCGCCAGCGGCCCCACAACAACAAAGCGAAGACGAAGCCGAAAAGCGAGAAGAGGATGATTTGATCTTGTGTCATTCGCCATGTCTACCGGCCTTTGGCGCAGGCCGGAAGCGGGGAATGCGCGGCGGCATCTTGCGGATTGCATGACGCTTGAATAAAAGCGGGCCGATACCGCATTTAATGGGAGAGACCCGTGGCCGGCCACTCGAAATGGGCAAACATTCAACACCGTAAGGGGCGTCAGGATAAGCTGCGCTCCAAGCTGTTCTCGAAACTTGCCAAGGAAATCACCGTTGCTGCGAAAATGGGCGACCCCGACCCCGACAAGAACCCGCGCCTGCGTCTGGCGGTGAAGGAGGCCAAGTCGCAATCGGTTCCAAAGGACGTGATCGACCGCGCGATCAAGAAGTCGCAAGGCGGCGACGCCGAGAATTACGATGAGATCCGCTACGAGGGCTACGGCCCCGGGGGTGTGGCTGTCATCGTCGAGACGATGACCGACAACAAGAACCGCACCGCGTCTACCGTGCGCTCCACCTTCACGAAGAATGGCGGCAATCTGGGCGAGACGGGCTCTGTAGGCTTCATGTTCGACCGCAAGGGGCAGGTGATATATCCCGCCTCGGTGGGCGACGCGGACACCGTGATGATGGCGGCAATTGAGGCGGGTGCCGAAGATTGCGAAAGCACCGAGGACGGGCACATCATCATTTGCGCCGACACCGACCTGAACGCGGTGGCAACTGCGCTGGAAGCGGAGTTGGGCGAGTCGGAGTCGACCAAACTCATCTGGCAGCCGACCACGACGACGGAGCTGGATCTGGAAGGCATGACCAAGCTGATGAAGCTGATTGATGCGTTGGAGGACGACGACGACGTCCAGACCGTCACGGCCAATTTCGAGGCCAGCGACGAGGTCATGAGCCAGCTCTGAGTCAACTTTAGAGACACCTCATACATGGGGCGCGGCTTACGGCTGCGCCCTTTCTCTATTCCGCCTCTTGGATCAGCATGGATCGGGCATGCCGCATAACCGACCGCGTGAGCGGCAACAGCGGCTCCGCCGTCAGTCGCGACACCTGCCAGTAGAGCGGCACATCGAGCGGGGCGTCCGGCGCAACCTGCACCAAACTGCCAGAGGCCAGCTCTTTCCGGCTCAGGCTTTCGGGATTCATCCCCCAACCTATGCCGAGACAGGCCGCCTCGACGAAGGCATGGGAGGAGGCCAGCCGGTGTTTCGGAAGGGTAACGGGGCGACCTGCGACGGCCTTGGCCCAGTCGGACTGCAACCGGTCCTTGTCATTGAACGTCATCGACGGCGCGCGCTCAAATGCTTCCGGTGTCGGGCCGTCGGGCATGTGGTGCGCCATGAATTCAGGTGAGGCCGTAGCGAAATAGCGCATGGCCCCCAAACTATAGCTGTCGCAGCCTTGTACGGGTCCGGGATGGCCGGTGACCGCCGCCGCAACTTCGCCCGCCCGCAACCAGTCGGCGCTGTGATCCTGATCGTCGATGATCAGGTCGTAGAGAAAATCCGGATGTTCCGCCAAGGCGGGCAAAAGCCATGTGGCAAGGCTGTCGGCATTGACGGCAATTCGCACGGGAGTAGGCTCCAAGGGCGAGCCAAGGCCGAAATCCAAGGCCTTTTCCATCAGCCGCACCTGATCTGCGTGGGTTGCCAACCGCCTGCCTGCCTCTGTTCCGGAGCACGGCTGGCCGCGTTTGACCAATACCGTGCCGACGCGTTCTTCCAGCTGCTTGATCCGCTGAGACACGGCGGATTGCGTCACACCAATCTGGGCGGCGGCCGCATCAAAGCTGCCGGTGCGTATCACCGCGCTGAGCGCTTCCAACTGGCTATAATCATACATAAGAAACGCTAATCATACTTTAGAAATATTAGCTAGTTTATTTCGGGTTGCGTGCGTAGGTAGCAGCCATTCCTCTCTCCAAGGTCCTGAACATGCCCGTCTTTCTCTCTGGTCTCGTCCTCAGTTTCACGCTGATCATGGCAATCGGCGCGCAGAACGCGTTTGTTTTGCGGCAAGGGTTGCGGCGCGAGCATGTCATATTGTGCGTCTCTATCTGCGCGGTCTCGGATGCAGTGCTCATTACGCTGGGCGTGACCAGCTTTGGCATCCTTAGCGCGCAGATGCCGTGGCTGGGGCCAATCATGCGCTACGGTGGAGCGGCGTTCTTGCTGGTCTACGGGGCCATATCTTTCAAGTCCGCGCTGACCAGCACCGACGCGCTGACCGTTGAGGGCCGTGCCCGCAGTGACTGGCGCAAGGTGGCAGTGACCCTGTTGGCGCTGACATGGCTCAATCCGCATGTGTATCTGGACACGGTGATCCTGCTAGGCTCCATCGCCGCGCAATACGGAGAAGACCGTGCCGTGTTCGGGGCAGGGGCGGTGCTTGGCTCCTTCGCGTTTTTCATCGTGCTTGGTTTCGGCGCACGGCTTCTGGCCCCGCTGTTTGCCCGTCCCAAAGCATGGCGGGTGCTGGATGCCCTTGTCGGGGCAACCATGTGGACAATTGCGGCGAGCTTGCTCATCAACGGATAGCCCTTGCACATGACCGCGCCAAAGGGTCAGGTGGCCCATATGGCGCAATCGCAAAACAGGCCCGTCGCGGGCGTTCTCTGGATGCTGGTGACCGGCGTGATGTTCGTCGCGGTCACAGCCATCGTGAAATATGTCGGTGACGATCTGCCCGCAGCGCAGGCCGCGTTTCTGCGCTATCTGCTTGGTCTGGTGTTTCTCATCCCCATGATCGGCCCGATCCGGCGAGCCAAGCTGAGCGCGCGGGCGCTCAGGCTGTTTGGGCTTCGGGGTGCGATGCACACGATCGGTGTCGCGCTATGGTTCTTTGCCATGACCAAAATCTCCATCGCGGAGGTAACTGCCATGAATTACCTGGCGCCGGTCTATGTCACGATAGGGGCCGCGTTTTTCTTGGGCGAAAAGCTGGCCCTGCGCAGGATCATGGCGATCGTTTTCGCGCTTGTTGGTGCCATGGTGATCTTGCGTCCGGGATTTCGCGAGTTGTCCCCTGGCCACCTTGCCATGCTTGTGACAGCCGTCATGTTCGCAGGCTCTTATCTGACAGCCAAGGTTATGGCGGATGAGGTCAGCCCCGCTGTCGTTGTCGGTATGCTCTCGATCACAGTCACCATTGGGTTGGCACCGCTGGCTGCGATGGTCTGGGTGACGCCAACGCTGGCGCAGCTTGGCTGGATGTTCGTGCTGGCCTGCTTTGCCACCACCGGCCACTACACGATGACCTTGGCCTTTCAGGCCGCGCCGGTCACGGTGACACAACCGGTCACCTTTTTGCAGTTGTTCTGGGCGGTTCTTCTGGGCGCATTCGTCTTCGATGAGGGGATCGACGGCTGGGTCATTTTTGGCGGATTGATCATTCTAGCCGCTGTCAGCTTCATTACATGGCGCGAGGCGATGCTGAAACGTGCGACCACCCCACCGGTTCCCGCGACCAAAGTCTAGGTCAGCAAACTGAAAACGCCATAGAGTGCTGCGACGCTGAAAGCACCCGCGAACAGCATCAGCACGCCGTTTTGGAACAACAACGCAAGCCCGATACACAAGATCGCGCTCATCGGCAGCGAGGACGCCCACGGGATGACCTCCATCGGCGGCACCACCATGCAAAGCCCGAGTACCACCGTCGCAGCAACACGTCGCGCGGGCTCTTCCACCAAAAGGTGAAAGCGTTTGCCGGACAGCTTGTCGTCCACCCATTTCGCGTAGGGCCGCATCGCCTTGAGCGTTTTCTCCGTCTTGTCGTCAG
Organism: Litoreibacter arenae DSM 19593; assembly: GCF_000442275.2. GTDB lineage: Bacteria > Pseudomonadota > Alphaproteobacteria > Rhodobacterales > Rhodobacteraceae > Litoreibacter > Litoreibacter arenae. The sequence continues at coordinate 268,668 of NZ_KE557312.1, forward strand.
GAACGGATCGGCGTGCGATGACGTCCGGAATCCACAGATGCGAACGCCCGAGCACGATTTGAGCCGCGAACAAGGCGGCGAACATGGCCAACACAGTCGGCACCCCGGGCACGCTGCCTATGGGCGATAGCTCGATCAATGGCGGAACGATCAGAAAGGGCGCAGTGCCGCGATGTTCAAGTCGCTCGACGACGTCGCCTACGGTACGGCCATCATCCATTTCCTCAAGCTCGTCGATGATGTCGATAACGCTTTCAGACACGTTGCCAATCTCCTTCGTGTTCAACGTGACGCGGCCACGCATGGTTCCGAGGGGACGACACATGTTTATTGATTGACGCGTCAATTAAAAACCGACAATTGTGGCCCATGCCCAAGCTTGGAATGGAACCCATACGCCGCGAGGCGCTTGTCACCGCCGCGATAGCCGAAATCGGCGCGGCGGGGTCGCTTGACGTGACAGTCAGTGCGATTTCGAAACGTGCGGGCATGTCCTCGGCTTTGGCGCATCATTATTTCGGCAACAAGGACCAGATTTTCCTTGCCGCCATGCGCCATATCCTTGCCGGTTTTGCAGTTGAAGTGCGCAGCCGTCTAAGCATGGCAGACACCCCACGCGACCGCTTGACGGCGCTTGTCGAGGCGAGCTTCGCTCAGTCATGCTTTGATCCCGAAGTTATCAGCGCTTGGCTTAACTTCTACGTAAAGGCCCACAGCAGCCCTGACGCCATGCGCCTATTGCGGGTGTATCAGCATCGCCTGCGGTCAAATTTGATCCACACGCTGCGCCCGATAGCGCGTGAGCCGGAAGCGCTTGCCGACACCATCGCGGCCCTGATTGACGGGCTTTATATTCGCGCGGCGCTTGGTGCGGTAAAAACCAACGATCCTGCATCCGCGATCCTCGCATTCACCGCCCCCCATCTTGAGGACGAAAGATGACCCAGCCCAATTTCCTGATCTTCATGGTCGATCAGTTGAACGGCACATTCTTCCCCGACGGCCCCGCCGACTGGCTGCATGCGCCCAACCTCAAGCGACTGGCTGCGCGATCTACCCGCTTCAAGAACGCCTACACCGCGTCCCCCCTCTGCGCACCGGGGCGGGCGAGCTTCATGTCGGGGCAGTTGCCTTCCAGAACCGGCGTCTATGACAATGCGGCGGAGTTTTCCTCCGCCATTCCGACCTTCGCACACCACTTGCGTCGCGCGGGCTACCAGACCTGCCTGTCGGGCAAGATGCACTTTGTCGGGCCGGATCAGTTGCACGGCTTTGAAGAACGCCTGACGACCGACATCTACCCCGCCGATTTCGGCTGGACGCCAGACTACCGCAAACCCGGCGAGCGGATCGAGTGGTGGTATCACAACATGGGCTCTGTCACGGGGGCCGGAGTGGCCGAGATCAGCAACCAGATGGAATATGACGACGAGGTCGCCTACCACGCGACCCGCAAGATCTACGATCTGGCTCGCGGCAATGACAGCCGCCCTTGGTGTCTTTTGGCGAGCTTCACCCATCCGCATGACCCCTATGTAGCGCGAAAGAAATACTGGGACCTGTATGAGGATTGCGCACATCTGATGCCGGAGGTCGGCCCGATCCCATATGAGGATCAGGACGCCCATTCCAAGCGTATTCTGGATGCCAACGACCGCGATAACTACAACATCACCGAAGACCACATCCGCCGCGCCCGCCGCGCTTACTTCGCCAACATCTCCTATCTGGACGACAAGATCGGCGAGGTGATGGAGGCGCTGGAGGCCACCCGTCAGGATGCCACGATCCTGTTCGTGTCCGACCATGGCGACATGCTGGGGGAGCGGGGGTTGTGGTTCAAGATGAGCTTCTACGAGGGCTCGTCGCGCGTGCCGTTGATGGTGGCCTCGCCCGACATGACGCCGGGTCTGGTCACTGATCCTGTCTCCAATATCGACATCTGCCCGACGCTTTGCGATCTGGCGGGTGTGGATATGTCGGAGGTTATGCCATGGACCGACGGCCAGTCGGTCGTCCCCTTGGGCAATGGCGAGGGCCGTGATGCGCCGGTTGCCATGGAATACGCCGCCGAGGCCAGCTACGCGCCGCTGGTATCTCTGCGCTATGGGAAGTGGAAGTTCAACCGCTGTGCGCTTGATCCCGACCAGCTGTTCGACCTCGATGCCGATCCGCACGAGTTGACCGATCTGGCGAGTGACCCCGCTCACGCTGGCACGTTGTCCTCGCTTCAAGCCAAGGCCGAGGCCCGGTGGGATCTGGACGCCTACGACGCCGCCGTCCGCCATAGTCAAGCGGGTCGCTGGGTGGTGTACGAGGCCCTGCGCAAGGGCGGCTACTACCCGTGGGACTACCAGCCGCTGCAAAAAGCCTCAGAGCGCTACATGCGCAATCATATGGACCTGAACACCCTTGAGGAAAGCCAACGCTTTCCACGAGGCGAATAATCACTAGACCGGAGCCGTTTATCCCCATGCGAAACGCACAACCTACCGCCAGCCATTTCATCAACGGCGCCTATGTCGAAGACACCGAAGGCGCTCTGATCGAATGCGTCTACCCTGCAACCGGCAAGGTGATTGCCACGCTGCACGAGGCCACGCCGTCAATCGTGGACCAAGCCCTGAGCGCCGCCAAGGCAGGGCAGAAAATCTGGGCCGCGATGACAGGCACCGAGCGGGGACGCATCCTGCGCCGTGCGGCAGACATCATGCGCGAGCGCAATCGCGAGTTGTCGGAACTCGAAACGCTGGACACCGGCAAGCCCTTGCAGGAAACCCTGGTGGCCGACGCTACCTCGGGGGCCGATGCGCTTGAGTATTTCGGCGGCCTCGCAGCTACTCTGACAGGTGAGCATATACAGCTGGGCCAGGACTGGGTCTACACCATCCGCGAACCGTTGGGGGTGTGCGTTGGAATTGGCGCGTGGAACTACCCGACGCAAATCGCCTGCTGGAAAGGCGCACCTGCGCTGGCTTGTGGCAACTCCATGGTGTTCAAGCCATCCGAGACGACGCCGCTCTGCGCCCTCAAGGTGGCCGAGATCCTGCACGAGGCGGGCTTGCCCGCTGGCGTCTACAATGTGATCCAAGGCCGTGGTGCCGTTGGCGCGTCGCTGGTGACGGACCCGCGCGTCGCGAAGGTTTCGCTGACGGGTTCTGTGCCGACAGGCCGGAAGGTCTACGCCGCCGCCGCCGAGCGGATGAAGCACGTCACGATGGAGTTGGGCGGAAAATCCCCGCTCATCGTCTTCGACGACGCGGATATTGATAATGCGGTCTCCGGCGCGATCCTTGGCAATTTCTATTCGTCAGGTCAGGTGTGCTCCAACGGCACGCGGGTCTTCGTGCAAAAGGGGATCAAGCAGGCGTTCTTGGCTCGTCTGAAAGAGCGGCTTTCGGGCGCGGTCATGGGCGATCCGATGGACGAGGCGACAAATTTTGGTCCCATGGTCTCCGCCGATCAGATGAACATCGTCTTGGGCTACATCAACAAAGGCACCGAGGAAGGCGCAACGCTGGTCGCAGGTGGCAAGATGGCCGACCGTGAGGGCTATTTCGTGGAGCCAACGGTTTTCGCCGACGTCACCGACGACATGACCATTGCCCGCGAAGAGATTTTCGGCCCCGTCATGGCCGTGTTCGACTTCGACACAGAGGAAGAGGTCATGGCGCGCGCCAACGACACAGAATTTGGCCTTGCTGCGGGTGTGTTCACCAACGATCTGACCCGTGCGCACCGCGTAGTCGCGGGGTTCGAGGCAGGGACGTGCTACATCAACACCTATAACCTCGCGCCGGTGGAGGCACCGTTCGGGGGCACGAAGGCCTCCGGTGTCGGGCGGGAGAACTCGAAAGAGGCGATCAATCACTATTCCGAGGTGAAGACCGTCTACGTCGCTATGACACCCGTCGAGGCTCAATTCTAAAATGCAGGCAGATTACGTTATCGTGGGCGCTGGTTCGGCCGGCTGCGCCATTGCCTACCGTCTGGCGGAGGCCGGTAAATCGGTGTTGGTGATCGAGCACGGCGGCACCGATTGGGGGCCGTTCATCCAGATGCCCGGCGCGCTGAGCTACCCCATGAATATGTCACGCTACGATTGGGGCTACCGCTCCGAGCCGGAGCCGCACCTGAACAATCGCCAATTGGTGACCCCGCGCGGCAAGGTCGTCGGCGGCTCGTCTTCAATCAACGGGATGGTGTACGTGCGTGGCCACGCTTGCGACTTCGACCATTGGGCGGAGCAAGGGGCGGATGGGTGGTCCTATGCCGACGTGCTGCCCTACTACAAGCGCATGGAAAACTGGTCCGACGGGGGGCGCGGAGGCGACCCCGACTGGCGCGGCAAAGACGGGCCGCTGCATGTATCGCGCGGCCCCGGTCGAAACCCGCTGACCAAAGCCTTTATCGAGGCGGGGCGGCAAGCAGGCTATCAGGTCACACCGGACTACAACGGCAAGCAGCAAGAAGGTGTCGGGCCGTTCGACGCCACGATCAAGAACGGGCGTCGCTGGTCGGCGGCGAACGCCTACTTGCGTCCCGCGTTGAAGCGCGAGAATTGCACGCTCGTTCAAGCACTGGCGCAAAAGATTGTCATTTCTGACGGGCGCGCCACCGGTGTCGAGGTCAAGCGTGGCGGCAAAACCGAGGTGATCGAGGCCCGCAAGGAGGTCATCCTGACCGCTTCGTCGATCAACTCCCCAAAACTGCTGATGCTGTCGGGCATTGGTCCGGCAAAGCACTTGGCCGAACACGGAATTGAGGTCGTCGCCGATCGTCCGGGCGTCGGACAGAACCTGCAAGACCATCTGGAACTCTACCTGCAAATGGCCGCCTCCAAGCCGGTCAGCCTCTACCGCTACTGGAACATCCCGGGCAAAGGCTGGGTCGGCACGCAATGGCTGCTGGCAAAACTGGGCCTCGGCGCGTCAAACCAGTTTGAATCCGGCGGGTTCATCCGCTCCAAGGCGGGCGTGCGCTATCCCGACATCCAGTTTCATTTCCTCCCCATCGCCGTGCGCTACGACGGTCAGGCAGCGGCGGAGGGTCACGGCTATCAAGCCCATGTCGGGCCGATGCGCTCCAAATCGCGGGGGCAGGTCACCTTGCGGTCAGCCGATCCTGACGACGCACCGAAGATCGAGTTCAACTACATGTCGCACCCCGACGATTGGGACGAGTTCCGCACCTGTATCCGTCTGACGCGGGAGATATTCGGGCAAGACGCATTCGCCGCCTATACCCGCCACGAAATCCAGCCCGGCGCGGAAGTGCAGACGGATGCGCAACTCGACGCCTTCATCGCCGAGCACGCCGAAAGCGCCTATCACCCTTGCGGGACCGCCCGAATGGGGCGCAGCAATGACGCGATGGCGGTGGTCGATCCGGAATGCCGCGTGATCGGGGTGGATGGCCTGCGCCTCGCCGACAGCTCGATCTTTCCGCGCATCACCAATGGCAACCTCAACGCGCCGTCCATAATGGTGGGCGAGAAAGCCGCAGACCACATCCTTGGACGCGATCCGCTCCCCGCCGACAACTCGGAGCCTTGGATACATCCCAATTGGCGCACCGAACAAAGGTGACGGAACGAAATGAGAACAGCCCTTTTCTAGCGGACCGGTTCACGCTATCTTGCGCGTCATGAGCAGTTTCAACGACGAAGACGCCTTTGAGGCCGCGAGCCTCCCGTTGTCGCAACGCGCCATGGGCGCGGCAATGGGCGCACGTGCGGCCCCGTATCTGGACGGACTGAACCCCGCGCAACGCGAGGCGGTGGAGACGTTGGACGGCCCCGTCCTGATGCTTGCGGGGGCGGGTACCGGTAAGACCAAGGCTCTGACCGCCCGTATCGCTCATCTGCTGACGACAGGTCGCGCACGGCCCAATGAAGTGCTGGCGGTGACTTTTACCAACAAGGCCGCGCGGGAGATGAAGAATCGCGTCGGTGCATTGTTGGGCGAGGCGGTTGAGGGCGTCCCATGGCTCGGCACGTTCCACTCCATCTGCGTCAAGCAATTGCGGCGACATGCCGAACTGGTGGGGTTGAAGTCGAACTTCACCATTCTGGACACGGATGACCAAATCCGGCTGCTGAAACAGTTGATCGTGGCCGAAGGCGTCGACGACAAACGCTGGCCTGCGCGGATGCTGGCGGGGCTGATCGACAGCTGGAAAAACCGTGCTTGGACGCCGGACGCGCTGCCCGCTTCGGAAGCTGCGGCGTATAATAACCTCGGCGGCAAGCTCTACGCCCAATACCAAGACCGCCTGCGCACGCTGAATGCCTGCGACTTCGGCGACCTGCTGCTGCACATGGTAACGATCTTTCAGAACCACCCGGACGTGCTGCAACAATACCAACGCTGGTTCCGCTACATCTTGGTGGACGAGTATCAGGATACGAACGTCGCCCAGTATATGTGGCTGCGACTGCTGGCCGCCTCGCACAAGAATATCTGCTGTGTCGGCGACGACGACCAGTCGATTTATGGCTGGCGCGGCGCGGAGGTAGGCAACATTTTACGCTTCGAAAAGGACTTCGAGGGCGCAAAAATTGTCAAATTGGAACAAAACTACCGCTCGACCGAGCATATCCTTGGTGCCGCCTCTGGCGTGATTGCAGGCAACAAGGGCAGGTTAGGCAAGACGCTGTTTACCGAAGCCAAGGGCGGCGAAAAGGTCCGTCTGATCGGCCATTGGGACGGCGAGGAAGAGGCCCGCTGGATCGGCGACGAGATCGAGTCGATGCAACGCGGCACGCGCGGGATGAAACCCATCAGTCTCGATCAAATGGCGATCCTTGTGCGCGCCTCACACCAGATGCGCAGCTTTGAGGACCGGTTCCTGACCATTGGCTTGCCATACCGCGTCATCGGCGGCCCGCGCTTCTACGAGCGTTTAGAAATCCGCGACGCGATGGCGTATTTCCGGCTGATTACCAGTCCGGCCGATGATCTTGCCTTCGAGCGGATCGTGAACACGCCCAAACGCGGGCTTGGCGATAAGGCGGTCCAGAAAATCCAGGTCATGGCCCGCAGTAATGGCGTGTCGCTGGTGGACGGCGCGCGGCTGCTGCTGGAGACCAAGGGACTTGGCGGAAAGGGCGCTAAGGAGCTTGCCAAACTGCTCGATGGTCTGGACCGTTGGGGATCAGCGGCGCGGATCGGGGATATGTCGCATATTGAGGTGGCCGAGATGGCGCTGGAGGAGTCCGGCTACACCGAAATGTGGCAAAATGACAAGACGCCGGAAGCCCCCGGACGGCTCGACAACCTCAAGGAACTGGTCAAAGCGCTGGAGCAGTTCGAGAACCTGCAAGGGTTCTTGGAGCACATCGCGCTCGTCATGGACAATGACAGCGAGGACGCGACGGAAAAGGTCTCAATCATGACGCTCCACGCAGCCAAGGGCTTGGAATTTCCTGCCGTGTTCCTGCCGGGATGGGAAGACGGGTTATTCCCGTCGCAACGCTCCATGGACGAATCCGGCCTCAAGGGATTGGAAGAGGAGCGCCGCCTTGCCTATGTGGGCATCACCCGCGCGGAAGAGCTGTGCACGATTTCCTTCGCAGGCAACCGCCGCGTCTACGGCCAATGGCAAAACGCGCTGCCGTCACGTTTCATCGACGAATTGCCCGAGGAGCATGTGGAGGTGCTGACGCCTCCGGGTTTATACGGACACCAAGGCTCCATGATGAACCAGGCCTCGCCCGATTTGCAGGCAATGGCGGAAAGCGATCTGCACGTCGCGGCGGCGAAAGCCAATGTCTACAACTCGCCGGGCTGGCGACGGCTGCAAGAGCGCCAGTCCAGCCGCGGCATGTCCCAGCCACGCGAAAGCAAGAACATGGTGATCGACGCGCAAGCGGTGTCGTCATTCACCGTGGGTGACAGGGTGTTTCATCAGAAATTTGGCTATGGTGAGATCATGGCCGTGGAAGGCGACAAGCTCGACGTGTCCTTCGACAAGGCGGGTGACAAGAAGGTTGTGGGCAAGTTCCTTGTTGCCGCCGACAGCGCGGGCGATGTGCCGTTCTAGGCCGGTGCCAGTATCGGATAAAGTGACGCGATCAGCAGCGTTGCCATCACCCAGTTGAAGACCCGCAATCGCGTCGGATTTGTCAGGATACGACGCATCTGCTGGCCCAGCACGGTCCATGTCGACACGGACGGGCCATTTACGGCCCCGAAGATCACCGCGACAAGCGCCACGGCCGCAACCGATTGCGTCGGCGCGTAGACGGTGACGGCAGTGAGCGCCATCGCCCACGCCTTCGGGTTGACCCACTGGAAGGCGGCGGCTTGCAGGAACGTCATCGGCGTGCCGCCGGCCTCTCCCTGCTTCGGGGGCGCGGCATTGGCGATTTTCCAAGCGAGCCAAGACATATATGCGGCTGACGCCACTTTCAGGATCGTGTGGCTGATAGGATAAAGCTCGAAGACCTGCACCAGTCCGATTCCGACCAAAAAAACCATCAGCATAAAGCCGATGCTGATCCCAAGCATATGCGGCACGCTACGCCGGAATCCGAAATTTGCACCCGACGCCATCAGCATCAGGTTGTTCGGCCCCGGCGTGATGGAGGACACGAACGCGAAGATGACGAGAGCGGTGAAAATTTCGTAGGTCATGACGAAAAGACTACGCGCTGCGTCGCGCATTGAGGTTGCGTATTGTGTTCTTTTTCGTCTATTTCTGCAACTTATGACAGCTCTGTATCTGATTAACGACAACATATTGCGCGAGCTGAGCCGCGACGGCCGGATCAGCAATCTTGAACTGGCCGATCGGGTTGGGCTGTCACCCTCTGCCTGTCTGCGTCGTGTGCAAGAGCTAGAGCGCCGTGGAATTATCAAGGGATATCGTGCGGTGCTGGATCATGCTCGGCTGGGTGCGGGGTTCGTTGCCTATATCGGCGTCGGCCTTTCCGATCACTCAAAGACCTCGCAAGAAGCTTTCGAGCGCTCCATTTCCCGAAGCCCCGAGGTACGCGAGTGCCACAACGTTACCGGAACGGTCGAATACCTGTTGCGTGTGGAGTGTGCCGACCTTGCCGCCTACAAGTTTTTCCACACTGATGTTCTGGGTGCCCTACCACAAGTGCGGTCGCTTACGTCCTATGTGGTGATGGGATCCCCGAAAGACGAACGCGCCTGAAATCCTGAAGTCGAAACACAAAAAAACGGTGATGCAGGGAGGGCGCATCACCGTTCTTATGTGCGGCTCCGATCAGGGAGGAGGAAGATCGTTGCCGTATTTCGGGACAACCTCGGGAGGAGGTGAAGCTGTTCCGATCTGGTCAGTGGCGGCACCTAAGGGAGGAGGAAGGTGCCGCCACCAAAGCGAACCCGGCTTAAGGGAGGAGGAAAGCCGGGAGCGCGAACTCAATTCTTGTAAGCTGCCTCATAGGCGACCGATTTTACGTTGGAGGGGCTCAGGCCCAGATCAGCCAACTCGCGGTCGCTCAGAGTCTGAAGCTCGTTCAGCGTCGTGCGATAAACGCGGTATTTTGCGTGACGTTCCGCAAGGTCGTTTTTGAATGCTACCAGACGTTCGATCAGTGTCGGTGCGGTGCGGATACTCGTTGTGTAAGCCATGTCTATTTTCCTTTTCGATCTCGGGTTTCTCTGTCAGCGGTCTGACGCCCTCGTCTCTGTTGCCTTCAATCTAGGGAAATGCTGCGCTGCAACAATAGCCATATTGGCAATGCTGCTATGCAGCATTTGCATGGCTTAACACTTTGTTTTTGTTACCTTACGTCAATTAATTGGTAACGGTTCTGTGATCTTCGTTTGCGCTACCATCGCGGCCGATCAGTGTGCGGCACGAGAAGCGACAGCGAAACAAATGCGACCGATTGCCTTGTGGGGTTGCCCTTGGCGGCGCGGGCGCTCACTTAGGCATGGACGTAAATGACCGAAGACAGGAAGCCCCATGACCTTGACCCGCGACGCCATTCTCGACGCCTTGCGCGTGTTGAAACTGCCAGACGGGGAGGACATCGTCGCCAAGGACATGATCCGCGCCTTGGCGATCGACGGGGGCACCGTGCGTTTCGTCATCGAAGCCGCGCCGGAGGTGGCCAAGCATCTTGAGCCGTTGCGCGCAGCCGCCCAACAGATTGTGGAACGCATGGACGGCGTCGAAGGTGCATCGGTATTGCTGACCGCGCATTCGGACAAGAAGCCGCCCTCGTTGAAGGCCGGCAAGCACCCGGAGCCGCAGGCAGGGCCCACAAAGCCCAAAGGCGTAGCGCGGATTTTGGCTGTCGCGTCAGGCAAGGGCGGCGTGGGCAAGTCCACGCTGTCATCCAACCTTGCCGTGGCGTTGGCAAAGCAAGGTCGCAAGGTCGGGTTGCTGGACGCCGACATATACGGCCCCTCCCAGCCCCGCATGATGGGTGTCAGCAAACGCCCTGCGTCGCCGGACGGCAAAACCATCATCCCGCTGAAGGCCCACGGAGTCACCATGATGTCCATTGGCCTGATGATGGACCCCGACAAAGCCATCGTCTGGCGCGGGCCCATGCTTATGGGGGCCTTGCAGCAAATGCTGGGGCAGGTGGAGTGGGGAGAGCTCGACGTGCTGATCGTCGACTTGCCCCCCGGCACCGGCGACGTGCAGCTGACCCTTTGCACCAAGTCGGAGTTGACGGGCGCCATCGTGGTCTCCACCCCGCAGGACGTGGCGCTGCTCGATGCGAAAAAGGCCATTGATATGTTCAACACCCTGAAGACCCCCGTGCTGGGGCTCGTCGAGAATATGTCTATGTATATATGTCCCACCTGCGGGACAGAGGCGCATATCTTTGGCCATGGCGGCGTGAAGGACGAGGCCGATCGGATGGGTATCCCGTTCCTTGGTGAAATCCCCCTTGATATAGATGTGCGCCTGTCCGGCGATAGCGGCACCCCGATCGCGGCGGGCGACGGGCCGGTGGCGCAAGCCTATGCCAGGCTGGCTGAGGGGCTGGTCAAGGGTGGCATGGCCTGACCGCACCTCGAATTAACTTCAGTTTTGCTGAGACGAACCGCGCAAGGGCAACTTTGCGCGGTTTTCCGCGCGTGGCCTGTGGATAACTTGCTTTGCGAATCAAAATCGGCTCAAAACGAGGTGATTCGGATGGGATTTCATGGGAACGGCTACGGATTTAGCTCTGAAACCACATCATTATGGGAAATTGTGGGAAAAAGTTCCAAGAAATTCCTACACCACATTTAGTGTTGATATCGCGCCATGCCACCAATTGAGCCAAAAATTTGGCGTAATCTACTGGTAGTGGCGGTTCGGGATCATCCACTTCCCACGCAGTCCCGTAAAAACCCATTGATTACCATGGTGTCCCATGGCACAAAGTTTCCACGATGAGGACGGAACGACAACAAGGGGCGACCAAGAACCCCAAGGCGACCAAAAGGTTTCATACAGGCACCGATCTTCATTGAACTACGTTTGACTCTGCGCGAGCAGACATCCCCCCAGGTGGCGCGGGTCAAACACCTCCCTAGACGGGAACGAGGGCGGCGGGTTGATCAGTGGCAGCAGATCAACTCGTCGTTTTCCGTTTAAGGGCCGAATATAAAAAGGGTGGCGCGGACAGTGGCACAACGGTTCAGAGGCGAAAGCGTCCACAAAGTGGACAGCAAGGGCAGGGTGTCTATCCCGGCCCTGTTTCGCCGTGTTCTGGAGGCCTCCGACCCCGATTGGACCGAAGGTCTCAGCCCCAATGTCGTCATCGTATATGGCGGCAAATCCCAGAATTACCTTGAGGCCTATACCCAAGAGGCCATCAAAGAGGTCGACGAGAAGATCGCTCGCTTGCCACGCGGCTCCAAGCCCCGTCGCGCGCTGGAGCATCTGTTCAACGCCCAATCCCTGCCCACGCAGACCGACGACACAGGCCGTCTCGTGCTACCCGCGAAACTGCGCGAAAAGGTCGGCATCAAGGGTGAGGCCAAGTTCGTCGCCATGGGCGACACGTTCCAGATCTGGGCGCCGGACGCCTTCGACGACCGCAACGCGGATATCGAGGATTGGCTGGACGAGCAGGGCGACGATTTCGATCCGCTCGAATTGTTGGAGATGGCACCGGAGCCATCGGTCGCGGAGTAGGCCTATGTCTGCAAGAGTGCCGCGTGAGACCAACCCCGATGCGCCGCACCTGCCGGTTCTTATTGACGCCATCCTTGATCAAGTGACGCCGCAAGGCGTCTGGGTCGACGGCACCTTTGGCGCTGGAGGATACACCAAAGCGTTCCTCGACAAGGGTGCCAAAGTCATCGCCATCGACCGCGACCCGCTGGTCTTCGACATGGCCGCCGAATGGGCTGGCAACTACCCCGATCTGGTCCTCAAACGCGGCACGTTCTCCGAACTCGACACAATCGCGGGGGAGTTGGTCGACGGCGTGGTGCTGGATCTCGGCGTCTCCTCCATGCAGCTTGATCAGGCCGAACGCGGCTTCTCTTTCCTGCGCGACGGGCCGCTGGATATGCGCATGGGGCAGGACGGCCTCAGCGCCGCCGATCTGGTCAACGAAGGCTCCGAAGCCTTGCTGGCCGACATTCTGTTCCAATACGGCGAAGAACGCGCCTCCCGCCGCATCGCCAAGGCGATCATTGGGGCGCGCCCTATCACCACGACGGCGAAACTCGTCGAGGTGATCGAAAGCGTTCTGCCCAAAGGCAAGCCGGGTCACAGCCATCCTGCGACCCGAAGTTTCCAAGCGATCCGCATCGCGGTGAACGACGAATTCGGCCAGCTTATCAGCGGTCTGGAAGCCGCGGAACGCGCCCTGAAGCCCGGCGGCGAGTTGGCGGTGGTGACATTCCATTCGCTCGAAGACCGCATCGTCAAGAAATTCCTGCAGGCCCGCGCCGGCAAAAGCGGCGGCGGCTCCCGCTACGCGCCCGAGCAGCAGACCGATGAACCGACATTCGAGCTGATTACCCGCAAAGCGGTGACGGCGGACAAGGACGAGCTGGCACGCAACCCGCGCTCCCGCTCGGCCAAATTGAGGATAGGGCGGCGCACCGACGCCCCCGCAGCAGACAAGGGGCGGGCCGGATTGGGCCTGCCCAAACTGACAGGACAGGAGCTTTTGTAATGCGTGGACTACTTTACACAGTGTCGGCCCTTGCGGTCATGGGGTTGGGCTACTGGGCCTATTACGAGAATTACCAAACACAAGACGCTCTGCGCACGGCCTCCGGTCTGCAGCGCGAAATCGGCTCCTCGCGCGAAACCCTGTCCGTGCTGGCTGCCGAATGGGCCTACCTCAACCGCCCCGAACGCCTGCGCGATCTGGCGGACCTGAACTTCCCCGACCTACAGCTCTTGCCGATCACACCCGACCAGTTCGGTGACGTGGCGCAGGTGACCTTTCCCGCGCCCGAGGTCGAGTTGAACCTTGACGAAATCAACGGCGCCGTCGATGTGCGCGGCAACTATCTGGCCGAGGATGGGGAGCAATACCCATGATCCGTACCCCGCTGCGCCCTCTGGCGCGAATTCTGCAAGCAAGACAGAAGGGTGAAAACCCCGACCGCATCGAGCGTGAGAACATCCGCCTGCGGCATGAAGAAATGCGCGACAAGATGCGCCAACGCGCCGAAAGCCGCCTGCTGTTCGTGGGCGTGTTCTTCGTTCTGGCCTTTTCCATGGTCGGCGCACGAATGACCGTGCTGGCGTCGTCCGAGGCGGTGGAGCCCCGCGCTTCTGCCTCTGGCGCGAACATCGTCGCGCAACGCTCTGACATCGTGGACAGAAACGGCCGTGTGCTGGCGACGAACCTGATTACCAACTCGCTCTACGCCCAGCCGCATCTGATGATCGAGCCGGACCGCGCCGCCAAGGAACTGGTGGCGATCTTCCCCGACCTGAAGCTGGAGAAGCTGCAAAAGGACTTCACCGGCAAGCGCAAGTTCCTGTGGATCAAGAAAAAGCTTAGCCCCGAGCAGATGCAGGCCGTCCATGATATCGGCGACCCTGGCCTGCTGTTCGGCCCGCGCGAAATGCGTCTTTATCCTAACGGCAAGCTGGCCGCTCACGTCTTAGGCGGTGCGAGCTTCGGTCGCGAAGGCGTCCATTCCGCCGAGGTCATCGGCACTGCTGGCGTCGAAAAAGCCTTCGACGCCTACCTGCGCGACCCGGCCATGGACGGCGCCCCCCTGCGTCTGTCCCTCGACATGACAATTCAGGCCGCGTCGCGTCAGGTGCTTGAAGGCGGCATGAAACTGATGAACGCCAAGGGGGCGACCAGCATCCTGATGGACGTCCACACGGGCGAGGTCATCTCGATGGTTTCCCTGCCGGATTTCGATCCGAACACCCGCCCCAACGGGCTGATCAAGGGCGACCCGTCCGACAGCCCGCTGTTCAACCGCGCAGTGCAAGGCGTCTACGAGCTCGGCTCCACCTTCAAGATCTTCGCAGCCGCACAGGCGCTGGAGCTTGGTCTGGTGAACCCCAACACCATGATCAACACAAAAGGCCCGATGCAAAAGGGTCGCTTCCGCATCCGCGATTTCCACAATTACGGCCCACAACTCAGCGTCACGGATGTGATCGTGAAGTCCTCTAACATCGGCACCGCCCGCATGGCGTTGGATATCGGGGCGACGCGGCAACAAGAGTTCCTGAAGTCGCTGGGTTTCTTCGAGTCCACGCCTGTCGAGTTGGTCGAGGCCCCCGGTGCCAAACCGCTTCTGCCAAGCAAATGGGCAGATATCCACACGATGACAGTGTCTTACGGGCACGGCATGGCCGCCAGCCCGCTGCATCTTGCGGCGGCCTATTCCACGATGGTCAATGGCGGCACACTGGTGGCACCGACGCTTCTCAAGACGCAAGCCGTTGAGAAAGGCCCGCGCGTGATCTCCGAACGCACCTCCGCGCAGGCCCGCGAAATGCTACGCTCGGTGGTGGAACGGGGCACGGCGTCCTTCGCCCGCGTCGAGGGCTACGAAGTCGGCGGCAAGACCGGCACCGCCGACAAGCCCAAGCCGCGTGGCGGGTACCACAAGGACAAGGTGATCGCGACCTTTGCGTCGGCCTTCCCCATGTCGGACCCGAAATACGTGCTGATCGTCACCCTTGACGAGCCGTCCGAGAATTCCGGCGACAAGCCCCGCCGCACCGCAGGCTGGACCGCCGTTCCGGTTGCCGCTGAAATGATCCGTCGCACAGCACCCCTTTTGGGCTTGCGGCCCGCGCTTGATCGCGGTGAATTGAGCGAAGTCGTAAACACGGCGTCCGAATAGGCGAAAGGCCTCTCGGGGGCGGCATACCAGAGGGGCAGTATGGCACGCACACGCGCAAGCCTGAACGAATTGGGGCTGACCGCCCAAGGCGGGGCGGAGGCAGAGGTCACCGGCCTGTCCGTGGACAGCCGCTTGGTCAAACCGGGGCATCTGTTTGCCGCCTTGCCCGGCTCCAACATGCACGGGGCGGAGTTCATCCAGTACGCCTTGCGCATGGACGCCGCCGCGATCCTGACCGATCCCGAAGGCGCGTCGATTGCCGAGGATGAGCTGTCCGCCTCCAACGCTGCCCTGATCGTCACCGAAGATCCCCGCCAAGCGCTCGCCTACGCCGCCGCTTTGTGGTTCGGCGCACAGCCCGGCACGATGGTCGCGGTGACGGGCACCAACGGCAAAACCTCCGTCGCCAGCTTCACCCGCCAGATCTGGCTGGAACTGGGGTTGGAGGCGGTCAACTTCGGCACCGCAGGCGTCGAAGGCGTCTACACCGCCGCCATGACCCACACCACGCCAGAGCCGATCACCCTGCACAAACTGCTGTCAGACATGGCAGGCCAAGGCGTCACCCACGCGGCGATGGAGGCATCCAGTCACGGATTGGAGCAACGCCGCCTCGACGGGGTGCATCTGGTGGCGGCGGGGTTCACGAACTTCACGCAAGATCACCTAGACTACCACGCCACATTCCAAGACTACTTCAACGCCAAGGCGGGGCTGTTCCGCCGCGTGCTGGCACAAGACGGCGTCGCGGTTATCAACATGGACGACCCCAAAGGCGCGGACATGGCGGCAATCGCCAACGAGCGTGGGCATCGCCTGCTGCGCGTCGGCAGCGGCGACGCCTGCGACCTGCAACTTCTGAACCAACGCTTTGATGCCACAGGGCAAGACCTGCGTTTCTCCTTCGGTGGCGAGGTGCATCAGGCGCGGCTCGATCTCATCGGCGGCTTTCAAGCCTCCAACGTCATGGTCGCCGCAGGTCTGGCCATCGGGTCAGGGGCCAAACCCGCCGACGTGTTCCAGACCTTGCCGATGCTCACAACCGTGCGGGGGCGGATGCAAAAGGCCGCAACCCGTGCCAATGGCGCGGCGGTCTTCGTGGACTACGCCCACACGCCTGACGCTCTGGCCACCGCGCTCAAGGCCATGCGCCCGCATGTCATGGGCCGACTGATCGTCGTGTTCGGCGCTGGTGGCGATCGCGACAAGGGCAAGCGCCCGTTGATGGGGGCAGCGGCCCGCGACAATGCAGACGTGGTGTTCGTGACCAACGACAACCCGCGCTCCGAAAACCCTGCCAAGATCCGCGCAGCCATCATGGAGGCCGTCCCAAGCGCCACCGAGGTGGGCGACCGCGCCGAAGCCATCCTGCGCGGCGTCGATGCGCTCGGGCCAGGCGACACGCTGCTCATCGCGGGCAAGGGGCACGAGACCGGCCAGACCGTTGGCGACGACATCCTACCTTTTGATGACGTGGAGCAAGCCAGCGTCGCCGTGGCAGCATTGGAAGGACAGCTATGACGCTCTGGACATCGGACGAGGCCGTTGCGGCCACCGGCGGCACCACCGCCACCCCTTGGGAAGCCACCGGCGTTTCCATCGACACCCGCACGCTGGAGCCGGGCGATATGTTCGTCGCCCTCAAGGACGTGCGCGACGGGCATGACTTCGTCGCGCAGGCGCTTGCGAACGGCGCTGCCTGTGCGCTGGTTTCCCGCATCCCAGACGGCGTCCCTGCGGACGCCCCGCTGCTCGTCGTAGACGATGTGTTAACCGGCCTGGAAGCGCTCGGTCGCGCCGCCCGCGCCCGCACCGACGCGAAAATCATCGGCGTCACCGGCTCCGTCGGCAAGACCTCCACCAAGGAAATGCTGCGCACCGCATTGACGGGGCAGGGCAAAATCCACGCCGCCGAGAAAAGCTACAACAACCACTGGGGCGTGCCGCTGACCTTGGCGCGGATGCCCAAGGATACCGGTTTCGCCGTGATCGAGATCGGCATGAACCACCCCGGTGAAATCGCCCCGCTTGCCAAGCTGGCCCGCCCGCATGTGGCGCTTATTACAATCGTCGCGCCTGCGCATCTGGAGGCTTTCGCCTCCGTCGAAGACATCGCCCGCGAAAAGGCCGCGATCTTCGATGGGTTGGAGGACGGTGGCATCGCGATCATCAACGCCGACCTCGACACCACGCCCATCCTGCGCGACCTCGCCCCCGCCGCGTGTCAGACTTTCGGCACCACGGAAGGCGCGGACTGGCAGTTGCTGGACGCCGTGACCTCCGCCTCCGCCACGTCCTGCCGAGCGCGTCACGCTGGCGAGGCGATCCTGTTCAAGCTCGGCGCACCGGGGCGGCATTTCGCAATGAATGGCTTGGCCTGCCTTGCCGCAGCGCAGGCCGCAGGTGCCGATCTTGGCCGTGCCGCCGTCGCACTCAGCGACTGGACCCCGCCTTCAGGGCGCGGACAACGCCGTTTCATCCATCTCGACGCGCAAATGCCCGAGCAGGGCATCGACCTGTTCGACGACGCCTACAACGCGAACCCCGCCTCCGTCGGCGCGGCGCTCGACGTACTCGCCGCCGCCACGCCCCCCGATCCGGCAGGTCGCAAGGTCGCCATTCTTGGCGACATGAAGGAATTGGGTCCGACCGAAATCGCGCTGCACGCAGGCTTCGCCCGCCACCCCGCCATGGACGAGATCACGCAGGTCCACTGCGTCGGCCCGCTGATGAAGCACCTTTATGACGCGCTGCCGTCCTCCAAACAGGGCCTCTGGGCCGCCACCAGCACAGAGCTGGCAGACAGCCCGCTGGCCCTCGTCAGGGCGGGTGATGTGCTGATGATAAAGGGCTCTTTGTCGATGAAAATGGCACAGATCGTTGACGCCGTCGCAAAATTGGGTCAATCCGTAGCCGATAATCAAGAGGGACACCGCTAGATGTTGTATTGGCTCACCGCGTTCTCAGACGGCGGCGATTTCTTTAACCTGTTTCGCTACATCACTTTTCGCGCCGGTGGAGCCTTCTTCACGGCGCTGATTTTCGGCTTCATGTTCGGCCGTCCGCTCATCAACCTGCTCAAACGCAAGCAACGCAACGGCCAGCCGATCCGCGATGACGGGCCGGAAAGCCACCTCATCACCAAGCAGGGCACGCCCACCATGGGCGGGGTGCTGATCCTTGGCGCGCTGATCGTCTCGACGCTGCTGTGGGCGCGGCTCGACAACGGCTTCGTGTGGATCGTCCTCGGGGTAACTGTGGCCTACGGGGCGATCGGCTTTGTCGACGACTACGCCAAGGTCACGTCCAACTCCCATGCGGGGCTGTCCGCACGTATCCGGCTGTTCCTCGGCTTCATCATCGCCGCGGTTGCGGGGTATTTCGCCACCGTTGTGCACCCCGACGATCTGGTGAACCAACTGGCGCTGCCGGTGTTCAAGGACACGCTGATCAACCTTGGTTTCATGTTCATTCCCTTTACCATGATCGTAATCGTGGGCGCTGCCAACTCCGTCAACCTCACCGACGGGCTGGACGGGCTGGCGATCATGCCGGTGATGATCGCCGCCGCCACTTTGGGCGTGATCGCCTACGCCGTGGGCCGCGTCGACTTCACCGAATATCTGGGCCTGCACTACGTCCCCGGCACCGGCGAGCTTCTGATCTTCATGGCGGGCCTCATCGGCGGCGGCCTTGGCTTCCTGTGGTATAACGCGCCCCCCGCCGCCGTGTTCATGGGCGACACCGGCAGCCTCGCCTTGGGCGGCGCGCTTGGCACCATCGCGGTCCTGACCAAGCACGAACTGGTCATGGCCATCGTCGGCGGCCTCTTCGTGGTCGAGACGCTATCGGTCATCATTCAGGTGCTCTACTTCAAGCGCACCGGCAAGCGGGTGTTCCTGATGGCCCCCATCCACCACCACTTTGAGAAAAAGGGCTGGGCAGAGCCGCAAATCGTGATCCGTTTCTGGATCATCTCCCTGATCCTCGCGATGATCGGGCTTGCGACCCTGAAAGTCCGGTGAAACAGGCGCTCATCACCGGCGGCAATCGCGGCATCGGCAAGGCGATAGCGGCGGGCCTGCGTGATGCGGGGCTTCATGTCATTATCGGCGCACGTGACCCCGATCAGGGCCGCGCTGCCGCAGCCGAGCTTGGGGTGACTTACAAACGGCTGGACCTCGCCGACCCGACCTCCATCAACGAGGCGCGGCCATGGGTCGGACAACTCGATGTGCTGGTGAACAATGCCGGTATCCTTGAAGAGGTGCCGCTGTTCGACGGCGGCACCAATTTCGAGCGCAGCCTGCAAACCATGCTGCAAGCCCCCTACGAGCTGATCCGCGCCGCACTCCCCGGCATGAAAGCCAGCGCCTATGGCCGCATTGTCAATGTATCATCAGACTGGGGCAGCTTTGCCGAAGGGCTCGGCGGCGGCGGGGCCTATGCGGTTGCCAAGGCGGGCCTGAACGCCCTGACGCTCCGTGCTGCGCAGGACCTGCCTGCGACCATCAAGATCAACGCCATGTGCCCCGGTTGGGTGAAAACCCGCATGGGCGGCGCCAGCGCGACCCGCTCGCCGGAAGAGGGAGCGGACACCGCGATCTGGCTCGCCACTTTGCCGCATACCGGCCCCACCGGCGGCTTCTTCCGCGACCGTCAGCCGATAGACTGGTAGCTCCATGCCTCATGCCGAGATAGAATACTTCGCCGATCACAGCAACCTGCAAGGGGCCGCCACATGATACCCGTTCAAGGATATTCCGGCGCGACCGTCGCCGTTCTGGGGCTTGGCCGCTCCGGTCTGTCCGCCGCCCGTGCGCTGCGCGAGGGCGGGGCGGAGGTCATTGCGTGGGACGACAACGAGGCCGCCCGCGATAACGCGCAGGCCGAGGGTTTCGCCATCGCCGACCTGTCCAAGCAAGGCGCACTGGACGGCGCTGCCGTCCTGATCGTCTCGCCGGGCATCCCTCATCTCTACCCGCAGCCCAACAAGGTGGTGCGTGCCGCGTGGGAGGCGGGCGTCCCCGTCGACAACGACATCTCGCTGTTCTTCCGCTCCTTCGCCACCTCCGAGTGGGACAATTTCGAGCGCATCCCCAAAATCATCGCCGTCACCGGCTCCAACGGGAAATCCACCACCTCCGCCCTGATCCACCACATCCTTGAACACGCCCAACGCCCCACCCAGCTTGCGGGCAATATCGGGCGCGGGGTGCTGGACATGGACCCGGCCATCGACGGCGAGGTCGTGGTGCTGGAGCTTTCCAGCTACCAAACCGACCTCGCCCGCGCGCTGACGCCAGACGTGGCGGTGTTCACCAACCTCTCCCCCGACCATCTGGACCGCCACCACGGCATGGGCGGCTACTTCGCCGCCAAGCGCCGCCTGTTTTCCGAAGGCGGCCCCGACCGCTGCATCATCGGCGTGGACGAGGACGAGGGGCAATATCTCGCCAACCAGATGGCCGGAGGCGCCACCGACGACCGCGTGATCCGCGTCTCCAGCGGGCGCAAGCTGACGGGCGATGGCTGGAACGTCTTCGCCAAGAAGGGCTTCCTCGCCGAATGGCGCAAGGGCAAGCAAATGGCTTCCATCGACCTGCGCGCGGTTCCTGGATTGCCCGGTGCCCACAACCACCAGAACGCCTGCGCCGCCTACGCCGCCTGCCGAAGCGTGGGCCTTGCCCCCCGCGTCATCGAGGCCGCGTTCCACAGCTTTGCGGGCTTGCCGCACCGCTCCCAACTGGTGGGCGAGAAGGATGGCGTGAAGTTCGTCAATGACAGCAAGGCCACCAATGTCGACAGCGCCGCCAAGGCGTTGCAGGCCTTCACCAACATTCGCTGGATCTGCGGCGGGCTTGAGAAAGAGGGCGGCTTGGGCGGCCTGCTGCCCCATCTGGGCGGCGTTACCAAAGCCTATGTGATCGGCCGCGAGGCCGCGAATTTCGCCATGCAGCTGGGCGATCTGCCCCACGAGGTCTGCACCGACATGGCCACCGCCGTCGCCCGCGCCGCCGCTGATGCGGTCAAGGGCGACACCGTCCTGCTGGCCCCCGCGGCGGCCAGCTTCGACCAATACGACAACTTCGAGCGCCGCGGCGAGGACTTCATCGCGCAGGTAGAAACCCTAACGAAAGCCTAGCCCGTCGTGTCGAGTATCGGCTCAAATCCGCCCCACATCATGCGCTTGCCGTCGAACGGCATCTCGGACATTTCCTCCCAACGCTTGTCGGTCTGCATCTTTTGCGCAGCCGCATGGTAGGTTTCCTTGTCGGGCCATTCGATCCATGAGAACACGACCGTTTCACCGTCTTCCGCTTTCACGGCCATCTTGAAGTCGGTCACCTTGCCGTCGGGCACGTCGTCCCCCCAGGCCTCCACGATCCTGAGCGCGCCGTAGTCCTTGAAAATCGGGGCCGCCATCTCGGCCAACTTGCGGTAGGCATCCTTGTTCTTGATCGGGACGGGGATAAGCAGTCCTTGAATATAGCTCATTTGGTATCTCCCTTATGCGCAATCTCGCGCAGTTATTGTCCCACTATCCATGGCGCAAATCTACGTTCTTCTGCGCAAGCGACGAGCCTCCTCCCCATCGTTTCCCGCACGCGGCTGTTGCAGAAATCTGGCAATGTTCCGCCTTTACGCTAGGTCATGACACGTCGCGTTTGAATTTTAAGCGCGTTTATCTTACGAAAAGCCAGTGTGCTGGCTGTAGAAGGACTGGACCCCGGCAGTAATGGGTCAGTCGGCATAATCGTTTTCGATGGGGTTCCGTGATCGACCATTCTTCCTCCCTCCCGCTATTGCTGATCCTCAGCGTGATTGGTGGCGCCGTTGCCGCCAGCGTCTGCATGATCTTCGGTGCGGGCTGGCTGCTGGCGTTTGGCGCTTACAGTCTTGGCGGGGCGTTGATCTTCGTCATAACGGGGTTGTTGGTCTCACGAACCAAAAACCGCTAAACGGCCTTCCGCGCATACGCGGCCTCGCGCTCTGCTTCATTCAGCACATACGGCTTCACCACCGCCCGCCCGTCCGCGCCAAAGAACGGCGTCTGCTTCCACCGTCCGCTGATCCGCTCCGCCGCGATGGCACGAACGGTGCGGGCGATGAAGCCCAGCATACTGCCGGACGGCTCCGTGACAGGCTCCAATGCCTGCTCGGGCCTGTAGCGGAAGCGGGTCGGACCAAGCGCCTTCGGCTCCGCCACATTGGCGACCAGAAACCCCACAAAGCTGATCTTCGGATTGCCCACCATGTTGCAAATCGGCGTGTTGCAGCATTTGGCATGCCATCGGTACAGCCCCTTCGGCGCAAGTTGCAGCAGGGCCAACTGATCCTTGCCCGCCGTGATCTCCACCCGCGCGGGCTGGGTCTGGTATATCTCCGTCCCGCCCTTCGCATCCGTCACCACCCCGAATTTTCCCAGATGCCGCGCAAAGGCCTGACAGTCGGCACAATAGCACAACCCATGGTTGCCATTCTTCGCATCCGCCCCGCGCAGCCGCGCCTGAAACGCGCCGCATTGGCAACTCACCGTCACATCATCGCTCATTTGCCGCCCTCCAAGCAGATTTAAGCCGAGTATTGCCCCAACTAGAGACTGGATTGCACGGCAATTTGCCGTTACAGTTTGCGCATAGACCCGAACAATCGGGCGATCGAGGCAGTTAAGGCGGTAATTCTCA
Source organism: Litoreibacter arenae DSM 19593 (assembly GCF_000442275.2). GTDB lineage: Bacteria > Pseudomonadota > Alphaproteobacteria > Rhodobacterales > Rhodobacteraceae > Litoreibacter > Litoreibacter arenae. The sequence continues at coordinate 291,622 of NZ_KE557312.1, forward strand.
TGACTGAGATGGTGTATGGCACCGCTCTGGTGCATCCAGGCGAGCCGATTTTACCCAAGTGGTGGCGTACTTTGGATCGCTGGTCGATGACCTGCGTGTTCGCGCTGTTTGGCATTGGACTCCTGTTGGGCCTCGCGGCGTCGCCGCCTCTGGCCGAAAAGAACGGCCTTGACCCGTTCCACTACGTCTCGCGTCAGGCCTTCTTCGGCTGCCTCGCCATGTGCGTGATGATCGCGGTGTCGATGATGTCGACCCACATGGTCCGCCGCCTTGCCACCTTGTTTTTCCTCGTCACGCTGGTCGCGCTGATGCTGCTGCCGATATTCGGCACTGATTTTGGCAAAGGGGCCACGCGCTGGTATTCGCTGGGCTTTGCGTCCTTGCAGCCGTCCGAATTCCTCAAGCCGGTGTTCATCGTCACCTCCGCATGGCTGATCGCGGGCAGTCAGGAAATCAACGGCCCGCCCGGCAAGCTCTATTCCTTCATCCTGACGCTGGTGGTCGTGGGCTTCCTCGCCATGCAGCCCGACTTTGGCCAAGCCTGCCTGGTGCTGTTCGGCTGGGGTGTCGTCTATTTCGTGGCCGGTGCGCCGATGATCCTGCTGATCGGCATGGCGGGCCTCGTGACCTTCGCAGGCGTCACCGCCTATTCCATGTCCGAACACTTCGCCCGCCGCATCGACGGCTTCCTCAGCGCCGAGGTCGATCCGACCACCCAGCTTGGCTACGCCACCAACGCCATCCGCGAGGGCGGCTATTTCGGCGTCGGCGTGGGCGAGGGGGCGGTGAAATGGTCCCTGCCGGACGCGCATACCGACTTCATTATCGCCGTCGCCGCCGAGGAATACGGCCTCGTCATGGTGCTGGCGATCATCATCCTTTACGCGATTTTCTCGGTGCGCTGCCTGCACCGCCTGATGAAGGAACGCGATCCATTCATTCGACTCGCAGGCACCGGCCTCGTCGCCATGTTCGCCATGCAGGCCATCATTAATATGGGCGTCGCCGTGCGCCTTCTGCCCGCCAAGGGCATGACACTGCCCTTCGTGTCCAACGGCGGCTCGTCGCTAATCGCGGGAGGCATCGCGCTTGGCATGTTGCTGGCCTTCACGCGGCAACGCCCGCAAGGCGAGATGCGCGACATCCTCCTGAAAAACCGGAGGGCCTGAGCCATGTCGACAGCCCCCCTCCTTGTCATAGCCGCAGGCGGTACCGGTGGGCATATGTTCCCCGCCCAAGCGCTGGCCGAGGCGATGCTGGCGCGGGGCTGGCGCGTGAAACTGTCCACCGATGCGCGTGGCGCGCGCTACACCGGCGGCTTTCCCCATACGGTCGAAATCGAGCAGGTCAAATCCGCCACCCCCGCCCGTGGCGGCATCGCAGGCAAACTCACCGCCCCGTTCAAACTGGCCTCCGGCGTGCTGTCCGCCATGATGGGGTTCCGCCGCGATCGGCCCACGGTCGTCGTGGGTTTCGGCGGCTATCCCAGCTTTCCGGCAATCTCGGCCGCCTACCTCATGCGCTTGCCTCGCGCGATCCACGAACAAAACGGCGTGCTGGGCCGCGTCAATCAGGCCTTCGCCAAACGCGTCGATGCCGTCGCCTGCGGCACTTGGCCGACCGCGCTGCCGGAAGGTGTGGATGGCATCTTCACCGGCAATCCCGTGCGCCGTGCCGTGCTGGACCGCGAGGCGGCCATGTATATCCCCCCCGGTGACTACCCGATGAGCATCGTGGTCATTGGCGGCAGCCAGGGCGCGCGCATCCTGTCCGACGTGGTGCCGAACGCCATCACGCAACTCCCCGAGGCGATGAAAGCCAACCTGCGTGTCTCGCATCAGGCCCGCGACGAGGACGCCGCGACCGCGATGGAAATTTACGCCCGCGCAGGCATCGACGCCGACGTGCAGCCCTTCTTCACCGATGTGCCCGCCCGCTTTGCGGAGGCGCAACTGGTCATCTCCCGCGCAGGCGCGTCCTCCGTCGCCGATATCTCCGTCATCGGCCGCCCGTCCATCCTGATCCCCTATGCCGCCGCCACCGCCGACCACCAGACCGCCAACGCCCGCGGGCTGGTCGAGGCCGGCGCGGCGATCATGATCCCCGAAAGCAAGCTGACCGCCGACAGCTTTGCCGACAGCATCGAAACCGTCCTCACCAATCCAGACGGGGCGCTGCAAATGACCCTTGCCGCGCTGTCCGTGTCCCGCCCTGACGCGACGGAACGGCTGGTGGAAATAGTAGAAACTCTCGCAAAGAAGAGCCCATGAACGCAGCAGCTACAAAACTCCCCCTTGAACTCGGGGCCATCCACTTCGTCGGCATTGGCGGCATCGGCATGTCCGGCATCGCCGAGGTGCTTCTGAACCTTGGCTATACCGTCCAGGGCTCCGACGCCAAGACCTCCAAGATCACCGATCGGCTGGCCGAGCTGGGCGCCACCATCTTCGAGGGTCAACGCGCCGAAAACCTCGAAAACGCCGACGTCGTCGTCATTTCGTCGGCCATCAAACGCGGCAATCCCGAACTCGACGCCGCCCGTCAGAAGGGCCTGCCGGTCGTCCGCCGCGCCGAGATGCTGGCCGAGCTGATGCGCCTGAAATCCAACATCGCCGTCGCTGGCACCCACGGCAAGACCACGACGACCACCATGGTCGCGGCCCTGTTGGACGCAGGCGGCATCGACCCCACGGTCATCAACGGCGGTATCATCCACGCCTACGGCTCGAACGCCCGCGTCGGGCAGGGCGAGTGGATGGTGGTCGAGGCCGACGAGTCCGACGGCACCTTCAACCGCCTCCCCGCCACCATCGGCATCGTCACCAATATCGACCCCGAGCATATGGAACACTGGGGCGACTTCGATACCCTCCGTCAGGGCTTCCTCGATTTCGTCTCCAACATCCCGTTCTACGGCCTCGCCGTGTGCTGCACCGACCACCCCGAGGTGCAATCCCTCGTCGGCAAGATCACCGACCGCCGCGTCGTCACCTTCGGCTTCAACGCGCAGGCCGATGTCCGCGCGGTCAACCTGAGCTACAAGGCGGGCGTCGCCCATTTCGACATCGCGCTGCAAAACGATGGCACGGTTATCAAGGGCTGCACCCTGCCCATGCCCGGCGATCACAACGTCTCCAACGCGCTCAGCGCGGTCGCTGTCGCCCGCCATCTGGGCATGAAAGCCGAGGAAATCAAAACCGCGCTGGCCAATTTCGGCGGCGTCAACCGCCGCTTCACCAAGGTGGGCGAGGTGGGTGGCGTCACCATCATTGATGATTACGGCCACCACCCGGTCGAAATCGCCGCCGTCCTCAAAGCCGCCCGCCAAGCCACCGAGGGTCGCGTCATCGCCATCCACCAGCCGCACCGCTACTCGCGCCTGCACTCGCTGTTCGATGACTTCTGTTCCTGCTTCAACGACGCCGACGTGGTCGGCATCGCCGACGTCTTCGCCGCAGGCGAAGAGCCCATCGAAGGCGCCTCCCGCGACGATCTGGTCGCAGGCCTCCTGCGCCACGGCCACCGCCACGCCCGCGCCGTGATGGACGAGGACGACCTGCTGCGCCTCGTGCGCGAACAGGCCCGCGAGGGCGATATGGTCGTCTGTCTGGGCGCAGGCACGATCAGCGCCTGGGCCACCGCGCTTCCCGCCCGCTTGGCCGACAAGGGTAACAAATGACTGACTTTATTAATGCCCGACGCCGCGCCATGATGGCGGGGCTGGAGTTGGATATGCCCGAGAACCGGGTGGGGTTGTGATGAGTATGTCTCTGATAGGAGCCTTTCTATGGCTTATCGTTGCAAATGTGCTCGCGATGCTGCCGTCGCGCGACAACCACTGGCGTCGCGCCTACGCGCTGATCGCCATCGGTGTGCCGCTCTTGGGCTGGGTAACCTATGAGAACGGCCCGCTGGTCGGCCTGATCTGCCTCGCCGCCGGGGCAAGCATGCTCCGCTGGCCCCTGCGCTACCTCGCCCGCCACGTCAGCCGCCGCCTCCCCCGCAAAACCGCCCCGCCCGCCGAGTAGGGCGGGGTTCACCCCGCCACCCGCGCGCGCGTGGGGTGGGTGGTCCCCACCCACCTTGCCACGGATGCCACCTCACGAAATGGTAGAGATTTCCGAGACAACCGACCGCAAGAGTCTGCGCCAGAATGGTTGTTTTGGCCCATAGAGGCAGTTCTATTAAGTTCTGTCGACCGCCTAAATTACAGCCGACATTGGCGCCGCTGAAGCAAAAGCTCACGTCGTCCCGCAGCGCTGACCTTTGCCAATCTAAATGCTGCGCTCTCACGATAACCTCCGTTTTGGGGAAGCTAAATCGTAGCGTCGCAATGCTATAGGAATGACGGCTTTAGGCCGTCTTAAGTAGAGATCATGGCGCCACTACGCGTCGGCGATCTTGCTAACGGTTGTCCCCGCATTTCTAGTCGTGACTGGCCCTGGTTCTGATCCGATCTGGTTCGGCGTCCTGTTGGTTTCAGTAGTTGAGATCGGGTGATTCACGTCGCTGATCGTGCCAAATGTGGGGCCTCAGCGCCTTTGCGGCAACACAAAGCCTGCTAGCCAGATTTAGAGGTACGGTACGTATTGGGTATAGTTTTTTTGAATAACCATATCGGCTCGATATACTGGGTTTTCGTATCGAGATCATGGAAGCTCTGGAGTCTCAGCCGTTTCAGCGGCAGGGGTATTCATGGGGTGACAGCTGGAAATTGGTGAATCTGGGAAATGGCGAGCACGCGCATTTTTGGCGGCGATAAGCGGTCGGGATCCTCACGTCAGCAATTGTGAAGTAGGTTCGCCAGCCCGCAACTAAGTCTGACTAATCCAACGGAGGAAATAAGTTGAAACTCACGACACTGATGAAGACCGCCGCGATTGCGACCATGATCGCGATCCCGGGTGCCGCACTTGCACAATGGGCGCCAAGTGGCCCGATCACATTGCAAATTGGATTTGGCGCTGGTGGGTCCACTGATACGCTAGGTCGCGCGATTGCTGCGGCAGTAGAGGAAAATACAGGTTGGGACGTGGTCGTCGAGAACAAGCCCGGTGGCGGTGGCGTCGCGATGCTGTCCACTTTGGTCAATGCCGAAGCAGATGGCTCGAAAATTGGCATGGGGGTCACAGTCGCAACGATCATGAACCTCGCGATGCGGGGCGACAAACTGCCTTTCAAAATTGATAGTTTTGACCATCTGGCCACGGTTGTTCTGGCGCCCGTGTCAATCATCGCCCGCGCTGACGCTCCTTATGACACGTTTGCAGAATTCGTTGCATTCAGCAAAGAGAACGGCGGCTCGCTGATGGGGTTTGATGGCGGACCGCAGCGCCTGATTATGCAATCTATCAACAACACAACCGGCAGTCAGGTTGAGCTTGTGTCAAACCAAAGCGGTGCTGAAATCATCAAAGGCCTGCTTGGTGGACAACTGGATGCCGGATTTAGCGCAGGCGAGCATATCCAGTATCTCGAGTCTGGTGATCTGAAAATGTTGGGGGTCGCGACGCAGTCGCGCCATCCGTATTCACCAGACACCGAAACCCTGGTCGAGCAGGGGTATCCTTACTCTGTTGAGCCATATTTCTATCTGGCAGCTCCGGCTGGTTTGGACCCGGAGGCCAAGGATGCGCTTGCTACAGCGATTGACGAGGCCATCAAGTCCGATGCCTTGGATGAATTGATCGAAAACGTCATGCAAACCAAAGCGAGCAATCTTGGCCCTGAAGGGACCGAAGCCAAATTGAACAGTGGCTTGGCTGATGCATTCGCTCTTATTGAGGCAGCCAAGTAAATGAAGCGTACTATGGCCGGGCCTTGGGGCTCGGTCATATGTTGTAGATCGGACGCCACATGACAGCAGAGCGCATCTATACGGCAATTCTCGTTTTTCTCGGTCTCGGCTTCCTGTTCATTGCGTTGCCTCAACAAGTAGAGAGCGTTGGCTACGGGCGCATTGTTCCGGCAACCGTCCCAACGATTGCCCTGTGGGTCATCATCATCGCCGGCATCGTGCAGTTCTTTACGAGCAAGGAATGCATAGAACTTCATCTCGCAGATAGTTTCCGCGTCATCGCTTTTGTTGCAATTCTTGTTGTGGCGGTTTGGTTGATAGAGAAGTTCGGCTTTGAATACTTCGCGCCTGTTTTTGCCTTGTCGATCATGCTCTTCATGGGCGAACGCCGTTGGTACTGGCTCTTGTTCGCCGCATTCGTGATGCCCTTGGGCATTTGGTTCTTGGTCGAGAACGTACTTAACCGCGTCCTGCCCTAGAAGGACTATCAATGGACTTTGCAACGATTATAGCGGGACTGACAGACGCGCTGACACCTCTCAATCTGCTGTTCGTTCTTGCAGGTGTTTTTGTGGGTCAGTTTGTTGGCGCCATGCCGGGGATCGGGCCGGTGATGGCAATGGCCATTGCTATCCCGTTTACCTTCGCGCTCAATCCATTGCCTGCGATAGGATTTTTGGTTGGTGTGAACAAGGGCGGCTTAATTGGTGGGGCCATACCTGCGATTTTGCTTAACACACCCGGAACGCCTGATGCCGCAGCAACTGCGATTGATGGTTATCCCCTGACGAAACAGGGCAAACCGCTCAAAGCCATGAAAATGGCTTTGTATGCGTCTGTGACCGGAGACACCTTCAGCGATATCGTTCTGATTACGGTTGCTGCTCCTCTGGCAATCTTGGCGTTGCAATTGGGGCCCGTTGAAATTTTCGCGCTTATGGTCTTTGCGTTCTCGCTAATTTCCGGCCTCATCGGGGACTCGATAAGCAGAGGTGCGATTGCAACCGCGCTTGGCCTGTTGGCGGCAACCGTCGGTCTTGATCCAGAACATTCGACACCAAGGTTCTTGTTCGGAATGTTCCAGCTTTACGACGGGTTTCCAATTGCCTCTGTCGCAATCGGATCCCTCGCTGTTTCAGAAATAACGCTGCGCGTCGCGCGCATGCGCGGCAAAATGCGGCCTGCTGTCGTAATCCCGAAGAATCAAACCAAGGACCAAAAGTCGGTCAGCTTTGCGGAATATTGGGCCTGTCGGTTTGTTCTTTTGAGAGGGTCGCTCATTGGCACATTCATCGGTGCTGTTCCGGGCATGGGATCAACCGCTGCGGCTTTTATGAGTTACGCCTCAACCAAACAAACCGCAAAGGATCCATCTTCCTTTGGCAAAGGTGACCTGCGCGGCATTGCGGCTACGGAATCTGCCAACAGTTCGGTGGCTGGGGCGGACTTTATACCTCTGCTTACGTTGGGGCTTCCCGGTAGTGCGTCCGCTGCCATTATGATCGGCGCCTTCCTTATCCAGGGCATTCAGCCAGGACCCTTGCTGTTCGAACAACAAGGGCAACTGGTTTACGGCATATTCGGTGCAATGATTATGGCCAACGCCTGCAATCTGCTTTGTGGGCTCTTTGGCCTTCGGCTTTGGAGCAAGTTGATTACTGCGCCGGAGTCTGTGGTGTTTTCCATCGCGCTCGTCCTCTGTGTCACGGGCGTCTATCTGGCAACGGGAGGGGCGTTTGGCGTTTTCGTCATGATCCTGTTCGCCGTGATCGGTGTCATCATGACGGTGCTGCGATATCCGCTTGTTGTCTTTATCATCGCATTCTTCCTCGGACCCAGATTTGAACTGTCTCTGGGGCAAACCGCAACCATCCTGCGCGGAGATGTCTGGAACCTTGCCAACCATCCGGTTGCTGTCGTTCTATTTGCGATGTCGATTTTCTCGATCTACTGGCTGGGTATCAAAAAGAGGCGGCGGAAAGCGTCAGATTAGCCTCTGACTGCCAGAATTTCAGGAGCTGAAATGCCCAAGAAAATACTCTTCATCATGTGCGATCAACTGCGGTTTGATTATTTGGGGTGTACGGGCCACCCAAGCATCAAAACGCCGAACATCGACGCATTGGCGGCGCGCGGTGTCCGGTTCGACAGGACTTATGTGCAATCCCCCATATGTGGCCCCAGCCGGATGAGTTTTTACACCGGCAGGTATGTGCGCAGCCACGGGTCCACATGGAACAGCTATCCGTTACGGGTAGGGGAGATGACCCTCGGAGACCACCTCAGGCCACTGGGTGTGCGCACTGTCCTCTGCGGCAAGACCCATATGCGCGCGGACCTTGAGGGCATGGAGCGTCTGGGCATCGACATGTCCAGCGACATCGGCGCATTGGTTGCTGAATGCGGGTTTGAGGTCTGGGATCGCAGTGACGGGGTCGTGCCGGACGGGGCGGCCGGGAACCCGTCCAAATACAAAGACCATCTCCGCGCCCGAGGCTACGGGGGCGAAAACCCTTGGCATTCGGCGGCGAATTCGGGGAAGTCCGATGACGGCGAGATCTTGTCAGGTTGGCTTTTGAAGCATGCAGCCGAGCCTGCGGCAATTGCAGAGGAAGACTCCGAGACGCCCTATACCACGACCCGCGCAATCGAGTTTATGGAGCAGGCCAAGGACGACAGCTGGTGCCTGCATCTGAGCTACATCAAGCCGCATTGGCCCTACATTGTGCCCGCGCCCTACCACGATATGTACAGTGAAAGGGATATCATTTCAGTCAAACGGTCCGATGCTGAATTGAAAGACCCGCATCCCTTGATGGCAGGCTATTATGGATATCGCTATTCGCACGCGTTCCGTCGTGATGATGTGCGCAATGCCGTCATTCCTGCTTACATGGGTCTGATTACCCAGATTGACGACCAGATCGGGCGTCTGATGACCTACCTCAAGCAGAGCGGCCAACTGGACGAGACGCTGATCGTATTTACCTCCGATCACGGCGATTACCTTGGCGATCACTGGATGGGGGAGAAGGAGTTGTTCCACGATCAATCCGCCCGCATTCCGATGATCATCGTCGACCCAAGCGAAGGCGCGGATGCAACGCGGGGGCAGGTCATCACGGATCTGACCGAGGCAATTGATCTTGCCCCGACATTTGTGGAGTTCTTTGGTGGCAAAGTGCCGGATCATATTCTTGAAGGTCGGTCGCTGCTTCCTTCACTTCACGGCAATGCCGGCCCCGCCCGCGAATACGTCATCTCGGAATATGACTATTCATCCCGTCCGCATCTTCGCCATCTCAGCCCCGATGCCAAGTCCTGCCTCTTGACGATGGTCTTTGACGGGCGATGGAAGATGATCTGGGTCGAGGGTCATCGGCCCATGCTCTACGATCTGGAGACAGACCCCGATGAATTCAATGATCTTGGTGCAGATGAAAATCACAGCGCCGAGATCATGCGATTGTCAAACGCGATGTTCGATTGGGCGCGCAGACAGCACAACCGTGTCACGTTGTCGGACGAGAAGATCGACAACGACATGTGCCACGATGATGCGGTTGAAGGTGTTTACCTTGGGTTCTGGGATGAAGATGAACTCGCCGCCTGGAAAGCGGACAATTCACCCGATTGAACGCACGCATCCAACGCGCGCCACGCGCGTTGGATGCATGAGTGCAGTTATTAGGTGACTGCGCGGCGTTCTTTGAACTCCGGACGGTCCCATTCGCCTGTTTCCATCACCTCGCGGATATGCGCCACCGAGTCCCAGATATCGACGTAGCGCACATATGGTGCGGCAAAGCCAAAGCGCAGAATGTCCGGCGCGCGGAAATCACCTACCACGCCGCGCTCGATAAGGGCTTGAACGATGGCATAGCCGTTCTCATGGGTTAGCGACACCTGAGAACCACGTGTCTCGGCGTCCTTGGGGCTGGCAAGCTCAAACCCCATGCCGCCAAGTTCTTGCTCAACGAGGGCGATGAACAAATCCCCTAGCGCCATGTTCTTTTGACGCAAGACGGTCATGTCCACGTCTTTGAACGCCTCCATCGCTGTTTCCAACGCCAGCGTCGCCAATTGGGACGCCGTGCCGGTCAGCATCTGGTCGATGGTGGGGTGTGGTTTGTACTCTTGGGTGAAGCTGAAAGGCTCGGCATGGCCATGCCAGCCGCGCAAGGGTTGGTTCATATCGTCAAAATGGCGTCGCGCCACAAAGACGAAGGCGGGCGCGCCGGGGCCGCCGTTCAAGTATTTGTATCCACAACCAACAGCAAAATCGGCGTTACATTCGTTCAACTGGACTGGCAACGCACCTGCTGAATGGGCCAGATCCCAGATAACCAGACCGCCAAGATCCTGGGCGCGTTTGGTGATGCCCGGCATGTCATAGATACGGCCCGACTTGTAATGCACATGTGTCAATTGAACGAGCGCGAGGTCTTCACCCGCCGCATCAATCGCGCTTTCCACCTCTTCGGGCATGACACACCGCAACTCGCAGCCCATCATCTCGGCCACTTCGGTGTTGATATACACGTCCGTCGGGAAGTTCCCGATCTCGGAGACGATGATCTTGCGATCCTTGCGCATCCGCAGCGCGCCGACCAGCAGCTTGAACAAGTTGACCGAGATGGAGTCGCACACGATGACCTCATCGTCATCGGCACCAATAATGCGCGCAATCGCAGCGCCAGCGCGTTGCGGGGCAGGATACCAATCGGCATCGTTCCAACTGCGGATCAAGCCTTGACCCCATTCCTTCTTCACCGCCTTCTCCAACCGCTCCATCACGCCGAGCGGCAAAGCACCAAGTGAGTTGCCATCAAGATAAATATCATTAGCTGGCAACTCAAAACGGTCGCGAAGGTGGGCAATGGGGTCAGCGCTGTCCATTTCGATTGTGTCGGCGCGGGTGATTTTTGCTGAATGAGCATTCATTGGTCTATTCCTGATGTTCGTTATCTTTGTTGAGGTCACACAATCTTCGATGAATGCCACACGTTCTTGACGATCATGTAATTGTCCAGCCCTTCCGAGCCACCCTCACGACCATAGCCGCTGGACTTTACCCCGCCAAAGGGCGTCTCGGGCATCGAGGCTTCAAGAGTGTTGATGGACAGGTTTCCGACCTCGACCTCGTCAATCAGGCGGTCGATATAATCCGCGCGGTTGGTGAAAGCATAGCCGGCAAGCCCGTAGGGCACGGAATTGGCACGTGTGATTGCATCATCAAGGGACGTCACAGGGTTGATAACAGCAACCGGCCCAAAAGGTTCTTCCTGCATGATACGCGCATCATCCGGGACATTGACCAGCACTGTTGGCTCGAAAAAATAGCCGGAGTTGCCAAGGCGTGCGCCACCTGTTGCCACCGTTGCGCCTTTGGCGCGGGCATCTTCAACCAGCGCCGTCAAGGCCGGGACGCGTCGATCATTGGCGAGCGGTCCCATTTCGACGCCCGCCTCCATGCCGTTGCCGACCACGGTCTGGGCGGCACGCGCAACGAAGGTGTCCGTGAACTGCTCAAAGATCCCTTCATTGACAAAGAAGCGTGTGGGCGAGGTGCAAACCTGACCCGCATTACGCATCTTGCGGATCGCCCCGGAGGTGGCAGCTGCTGTGACGTCCGTATCTTCACAAACGATGACCGGCGCGTGCCCACCAAGTTCCATCAGCACAGAGGTCATGTTCTCGGAGGCAAGCGTCGTCAGATGACGGCCAACGGGGGTCGAGCCGGTGAACGCCACAAGGCGCACGGGGTCTTGCGGGATCAGGTGGCTGGAAATTTCGGCAGGATCACCAAACACAAGGTTCAGCACACCGGCAGGCAGCCCCGCATCTTCAAAGGCGCGCGCAATATGGACGGCGCCAGCAGGCGTCTCTTCCGCCGCTTTGAGGATGATCGAGCAGCCAGAGGCCAAGGCCCCCGCAATCTTGCGCGCAGGCTGGCTCATCGGGAAATTCCATGGCGAAAAGGCCGCGACCACGCCGATCGGTTGATGGTGGACGGAAAATTTGTGACCGCGTGCCGCAGGAATGATCCGGCCATAGGTGCGCATCGCTTCGCCCGCATCCCATTCAAAGAATTCGGCGCCGCGGATCACTTCCAGTCGAGCCTGCGCAAGCGGCTTTCCGTGCTCCAAAGTGATCGACTGCGCAATCTCCTCCTGGCGTTCACGCATCAGCGCCGCAGCTCTCAGGATTGTATCACCACGCTCGCGGGGGGATGTTGCACTCCAGATCCGAAACCCCTTTTCGGCGGCGTCCAATGCATCATCAAGATCGCTTTTTTCGGCGTAAGGCAACCTTCCAAGCTCTTGTTCCGTCGCCGGGTTAACCACGGGCATATCGCGACCTGTGGTTCTCCATTCACCTGCTATAAACAATTTCAGCTCTGGATACATTGATCTCGCACTCCTTGATTTTTCGCGTCCAGTTCGGTCAATGTTGGAGGCCAATTCAAGTGAATTGAGCGGATACTGGTATCAGTTTCAAGAATACCAGAGCTCATCTTTCTTTTGCGGCAACGTGCAGCGCGTCTTTGAAAGCCTGTCCGGCAGGTGAAAGACTATTGTCGCTGCGGTAGGTCAGGCCGATCGGACTTTGGCCAAACGGAACGTCCCAATTCAGGGCGGTGAGGTATCCGTTATCGACGTCTTGCTGGACGACTTCAGCAGGCATCAAGCCGATCCAGTCGCTGGATTGCAGCATTGCCCTGTTGGCGAGATAGGAGACAGACTCGATCGCGAACGGGGGCGTATACTGACCTTGGCTGATAAAGAACTGGTCAATCTGGCGGCGCATGGTGGTCTCAACCGGGGGCAATATCCATCCAAACGGCTTGATTTGATTGAATGGTAGCGACTTGACCTGAGCCAGCGGGTGGTCATTGCCAACAACCGCTGTGACACGGTCCTCGAACAGTTTTTCCTGTTTCAATCTATCGCGATGCCGATGCGACGGAAGTCGCCCAACGACCAGATCAATTTCCCCCGATAGCAGCGCAGGCATCAGAACTTCATTGGTCCCTTCGTTAATCTTGATTGCAACCTTGGGCCGGTCCCGCAGCACTTTCGCAATTGCGGCCGGTAGCAGTTTTGTCGACGCCGCAAGTAACGTCCCCACGACAACCCGTCCGCTATTGCCTTCGTTCAAGTCATCCAGTTCCTGTGCCGCGTTAGACACTTGTGCAAAGATCAACTTGCCATGACGGATCAGGGTTTCACCAAAGACGGTGGGCACAACCCCGCGATTGGTGCGGGTGAAGAGCTTCACTTCGAAGTCGATTTCAAGGTCCTGGATCATCTTTGTCGCGGCGGGTTGCGATATGCTCAATTCACGCGCGGCGTTCTGGATGTTGCCATGATTGCCGACGGCAACCAGCAGCCGGAGCTGGCGCAATTTCAGCCGCGTCAAGGCGCGATCCACTATGCGGGAATGCTTTGCGATCATTGACAGGCCACCTCTACAAATCTGCCCGGCCTTTCGTTGAAACCAGTTTTCATATCATTATCCCTTGGTTGGTGCCGACTTAACCGGAATTGATAGCCTCTTGATATAGCTAATAATGATATCTAGTTCTGGTGTTTCGTGTTGGCAATGCTGTTTCAATGCGGCCTTCTGAACTTGAACACTGGTTTTCCAACACAGGTCGGACCGATGAAATATACCAAACACGACGCCAAAGCTTATGCGCGCGAGAATATGACAGGGATTTGGGCTGCGGCGCTCAATCCGTTCAACGACGACCTGTCATTGAACGAAGCCGGATTGAGAGCCAACATCCGCCACTGGATCGACGATCTGAAAATTCAGGGCTTGTTTGTCGCAGGCAAGCAGGGCGAGTTCTTTTCGATGAGCGTGCCGGAACGCAAACGCAACATTGAAATCGCGGTGGACGAATGTGCAGGCAAGGCCGGGGTCATTGTTTCTGTGTCGGACCAGAACATGGACACAGCGCTGGAACTTGCACATTTCGCGCAGGATTGTGGTGCGGATTACATTGTCCTGCATGCGCCTGTTCTGAGCTTTGTGCATGATCGCGGCGAAGTGCTGTACCAGTATTACAAGACGTTTTGCGATCAGTTGGACATCGGCATCGCCATGTGGAGCCACCCCGATAGCGGCTACCTGATGCAACCTGAGGAATGTGCCCGTATCGCCGAGTTGCCCAACATCGTCGCGATCAAATATTCGGTTCCGCGTGAGATGTATGTGAAATTGCACCACATGATTGGTGATAAGATTCAGGTTTCGACCTCGGCTGAGGATGAATGGCTCGACAACATCGAAGAACTTGGCTGGCGGCTATACCTCTGCTCCTCGCCGCCGTACCAGCTTCAAACGGCCAACGATTTGCGGATGCATGAATATACCCAGCTTGCCTTTGAAGGTAAGTTCGAAGAGGCCCGGAAGGTGCGTGACAGCCTTGAGCCTGTCCGTGACGCGATGAAAAACTCAAGACCTGCGGACAAGCCGACAGCGTTCGGGAAATACTGGCAAGAGCTTCTGGGCCAGGTCGGCGGCCGCGTGCGCCGCCCGATGCTGGAACTGACGGAGGCAGAAAAAGCAACCATCCGCGACGCCTTTGAGGGGTGCGGGCTAAAGCGCTGACAGGCAACGTCATAGAAAATTTCGGAAACGGGAGATCACAATGTCCAAACTAAAAGCGTTCAATTTCAAAGCCTGGATTGACGAGCATCGCCATCTTTTGAAGCCGCCAGTGGGAAACCAGCAAATCTGGGAGGATGCGGATTTGATGGTCACTGTGGTCGGCGGCCCCAACAAGCGCACCGATTACCATGATGATCCGGTTGAGGAGTTCTTTTACCAGCTGGAGGGCAACATGGTTCTGAAGATCTATGATGGCGAAGAATTCTACGATGTGCCCATTCGCGAGGGTGAGATCTTCCTGCTGCCGCCGCATGTCCGCCACTCGCCACAACGACCTGAAGAGGGGTCCATTGGCCTTGTTGTCGAACCAAAGCGTCAAACCGGAGAGCTGGACGCGGTTGAATGGTACTGTTTCGAATGCGGCTCCCTGGTTCACCGCGCAGAGATGCAACTTACATCGATTGTCGACGACCTGCCGCCTGTCTATAACAGGTTCTACGCCTCGGAGGAGGACAGAACCTGTCCGAATTGCAAGGCGGTCCATCCCGGCAAAGAGCCGCCAGAGGGTTGGGTGAAGATCTGAATAATCAATAACGAAGTTGAACGACTGGGGAAAACATGAAGAACGCTAAGAAAATTCTCGCCGCTGCAGCGCTGGTTGTGACGTCTGCATTCGCAGTGCAGGCCAACGAGTTTCGTCTGGGACTAATCACACCTCCGCCACATATCTGGACAAAAGCCGCCGGTGCTTTCGGAGAAGAACTGGCTGAGAAAAGCGGTGGCGCGCATAGTGTATCGGTTTTCCCGTCCCGCCAGCTCGGCAATGAAGCCGAGATGCTTCAACAACTCCAAACCGGTGCCCTGGACATGGCCTTTATGACCGTAGCAGAGGTGTCGAACCGATACGTCGATCTGGGGGCGTTCTATGCGCCTTATCTGGCGAATGATATCGCACATGCCGGCCGGATCTTGCGGTCTGACAAGGCAGCATCAATGCTCGCGCCTTTGCCTGGCGAAGTTGGTGTTGTCGGGCTCGGATATGGAATGGCGGGCCTTCGCCAGATCGTGTCGCGCGGCGAGATAAGCAGTGCAGCAGACCTTTCGGGCCTGAAACTGCGGATCACACCATTCACGCCAATTCTGGATTTCTATAACGCGATCGGTGCGGCCCCAACGCCAATGCCATTGCCCGCCGTTTATGACGCGCTTGCAAATGGGCAGGTGGATGCGATTGATATGGATGCGGAACTGATCTGGGTTCTGAAATACTATGATCACGCTGACACAATCGTCCAATCGGATCACATGATGTTCCCGATGGTTGGACTTGTCTCTGCGAAGGTCTGGGCCGGATTGTCCGAAGAGGATCGCGCGATGATCGGTGAGCTTATGGCCAAACATGTGGACAGCACCATCGACAGCTATATCGAAAAAGAAGCCGGCTGGTTGGCGCAAATTGCCGATACGGGAAAAACATATACCAAAGTCGATGCGTCTTTCTTTGGCAGCGCAATTGATGACTGGAATGCGATCTGGTCCGAAAAGGCTCCGTCGCTTGACGATTTGCGCGCTGTTGCGGCAGAAACCAGGTAATGCGTCTGGTTTTGTGTGGAAAGGCGCGAGGCAATCTCGCGCCTTTCTGATAGGGAACTGACAATGCTCTACCGTATTTCAGCAACATGGGCGCGCGTGGAACTTTGGGCGGCAGCGGTTCTGGCTGTCTGCGTCACGCTATTGGTTCTTCTAAATGTTGTGACACGAAATACAGGTAACGCCCTGTTCTGGGTCGATGAACTCGCAATTTATGCAATGGCCTGGATGACATTTCTCGGTGCGTCCGCCGCGCTGCATTACCGCAATTCCGTGGTGATTACATTGTTGCCCGACGCAGTTTCTCTGCGCACCAAGGCCGTGATCGTCAAAATCGTGGACATCATCGTCTTCGGTTTTGCATTGGCTATGCTGTGGTTCTGCTGGCGGTGGTTCATGCCCTTAGAGCTTGCGCGGGCAGGGTTTGACACCAAGATATTTCAGGGCAACACGTTTAACTTTATCTACGCCGAGCCAACGTCCACGCTTGGCATTCCAAAGTACATTTTCTGGAGCGTCATGTGGCTGTTCGCCTTGGGGGCGACGCTGCATTCCACAATGCACCTGATGACCGCGCCTTCACAGATTGAAAAATCATGAGCCCTGTCGTCTTCCTGGTGGCGCTGCTGCTATCCGTACCGGTCGCTATTGTCCTCGTCATCACTGCGGCTTGGTACATTTGGGAAAGCGGAAACACTGTTCTGTACGACAGCTTCGCCCAGAAAATGTTCGGTGGGCTGGAAAACTACGGCCTTCTCGCAGTTCCTTTGTTCATGCTCACCGGAGAATTGATGAACGAAGGCGGGATGACCAAACGCCTGATCAATATGGCGCGTGTTTTCGTCGGCGGATTTCGGGGCGGGTTGGCGTATATCAACCTCCTCGCCAATATGTTTATGGCGGCAATCATCGGGTCGGCAACCGCCCAGATCGCCGTGATGTCGCGCGCAATGGTTCCTGCAATGGAAGCAGAAGGGTACAACCGCGGATTTGCGGCGGCCACCACTGCGGCGGGCGGTTTGTTGGCGCCTGTTATTCCGCCGTCGATGATGTTTGTGATCTTCGGGGTTCTGGCGCAGGTCCCGATTGGAGAGATGTTCATCGCAGGAATTATTCCGGGTTTATTGCTGACAGGTGCTTTTGCATTGGTCATCACACTTGTCGGCTTGCAACAGCAGTTTCCAAAGGACGTGTGGATGTCGCGCAAAGAGGCCGGCCGAGCGCTGCTCGAGGCAATGCCCGCCCTTCTTATCCCACTGGCGATCATCGGTGGCATCTTGTTTGGCATCGCGACCCCGACAGAATCCGCCGCCATCGCATCCTTGATCGCTTTCCTTGTGGGGTGGCTCTTCTATCGAGAGTTGAAGCCGCGCCAATTGGCGAAGATGTTCAAACGCACAGCGGTAAACGCGTCGATGATTATTTTCATGATCTCGGCCGCAAGCGTTTTTGGCTGGGTCATCATCTACGGGGAGCTGCCACAGAAACTTGCAGGGTTCATTACATCAATCACGTCTGATCCGTTTGTGTTCTTCCTGATCGTCAATCTTGCTTTGCTGTTGGTCGGAATGGTGATCGACGGCATCGCCGCAATAATTCTCATCACCCCGATTTTGTTGCCCATTGCAACGGGCAATTACGACATAAGCCCGCACCAGTTTGGTGTCGTCGTGTGTTTGAACCTTGTCCTTGGACTTCTGACACCGCCAGTCGGGATCGGGCTCTATATTGCGTCGTCGATGAGCGACACATCAGCGGGTGCCATTCTCAGGGCCCTATGGCCATTTCTCCTCGCTGTCGCTGTGGTTCTGGTTCTGCTGAGCTATTTCGCCAGTCTGTCGACGTTTCTGATCTAGGTGGCAAAAGCTGAAATAGCCCTTAATCGCAAAGGATTGTTTTTGTTTCATGGGGGGTAGTGACCCTCTTTGACGCGTGCCTTGCACAAAGGGCGTCACGGTTCCAACTCAAAGTTCTGGCCATAACGAATATTGCAACCGTTGAGATCAATAGCATCGAATTCTCGCATGCCCCACGGACAGTTCTTTGGTGGGGTTGATATGTTTACACCGTTGCTTCTGGCACGCTGATACATCCCATCCAAATTGCTGATACCGAAATAGAGCCAATTCTCGCCAAGTTGCGGAACCCCGGTTTGGAAATGCAGGCAAGCGGCACCGAACAAAATTGCGCCATGACTTGGTGGCTGTCCCGAAAGAAACCTGACCATAAAATCCGGCTTTTCGACGTACCAGCGACAGGCGTCAGCCACATCTGGTACAGCCAATGCCGGATAAACTGCTGAAAATTCGATGAGGTCAAGCGGGTGGACATGTCTGGCTGCCTGCTTTGCCACACGCCTCATCTCTCTACATCGAAGAGGGCCCAATTTCAAAAGCTCCTATTCAGCCACGCGCCGCAAAGGTCTGAATCGTCCGCAGAGCCGCCTTCAATCTGAAATCCCCACACCCTCTGCCAAGTCCCCGTAGGACGGGCCTCACCCCGCCACCCCACGCGCGCCCCGTAGGGTGGGCGGTCCCATCCACCTTGCCACCCATGCCGCGTCAAGCCATGGTGGCCGGAATGGTAGAGATTTCCGAAATAACCGACCGCAAGAGCCTTGAGGCGTGGCTGCTGGAGCAGGACGATCCCAAAGCCGTATCAGCGATAATCGCCCATCGCGCCGCGATGCGGGTTTTGCCGATTGCGTGGCAGTGGTTTTCAAAGGTCACACACAAATCTGATATGGCAACTTTGCGTGTTTTAAGAGCACCTTTGACTTCTGAGGTTGCTTGCTTCGCAACCATTTTTGTGGCCGCTCCCATCGCCGCTGCTCGTGCGGCCGACGTCGCGGTCACTTACGCTGGCACCGCCGCCGATACCGCCGCCGCGAGAGACGATACGGTCGCACGCGCCGATGCTGCCGCCGCTCGTGCTGCCGCGTCCGCTATCTCTCACGCTGCTAAAGTCTCCGGTGCCGCCGATGCCGCCGCTGAACCCACCTTAGTTGCCATCGCGCGCGTCGCGGCAGCTGAATACTCGACGTCCATTAACCTCAATATCTGGCCCCACATCCGCCGCGACTGCAGCGCATATCTGGCGGGGGAGGATTTCACCTCCGCCCATCTCTGGCCCGGCGACGGCAACCCACTCGCGCAGGTTTGGGAGGCCCTGAAGAAAGACCTCTCCAAACCCGCAGGCTCCGAGGCCACAGCCCGCGGCGAAACAGGTCTCGACTGGTCCTTCTGGATCGACTGGTACGACCGCGCCCTCACCGGCACCGAGGACCGCTGGGACATGCTCACCGAAATCGCCCTGCTCGACAGCAAAGTCTGGGAAGGTGAAGCGTCGGTCCTGATGGACGAGATCAACAAGATTTGGAGAATGCACTCTGCGGCGGCAGCGCCTAATGGCGAGGAGCTATCAGTCAACTCTGCGAACGGGCGATACCGCGTCACGCCTGCTGTCGCCGACACTGCTGAACTCTACGCGGAAACGCGCGGCAAGCTGTCGGCGGTCCTCAGCCTTCCCGCATTTCAGGAACCGTTGGAAAACCAATACACGGCGTTACGCGAAGAACTGGACATGTTGCGTAACGCAAACGCAACACATGACGATGCTCCGCGCATGTTGCATTCAACCTGCGTCCGCGCTCGGGCACGCCTCCGCGTCAAATTTCAAAACGAAGTCTGTCCCACTCCCGAGGAAGACGCCAATTCCCTCGACCTTCTTGGGTCGGTAGAGGAGGTGATCTCAGACCTGGTCAGCCAGAACGAGAAGGTCAAACAAGCCGTCATCGCCAAGGCGAAGGTCTCGTTTGAACTGCATGGGGACCGCGCCGAAATCATCGCAGAAGCAGATATGCAGTTGGCTGAGATATCCGAGGGCCTTTTGGCCACACAAATGCCCGAACTGGCAGAGGTCATTCGAGACCCGTCGGCTTCCGACGATGAAAAGGCCGAGGCGCTTTACGTCAGTGCGGCGCGTCTTTTGCGCGTCGGTGTTATCGAGGCGTACAAAGGCAGCAAGTCGGTCGTTGGCGAAATTGAATGGTGGTCGGAGCGCGGGGTGAAACTGACGGTCAATGCTGGAAAGATCGTCGGAGCATCTGCTGCCGTCACCTCTCCACTCTGGCTTGAGAACGCACTCAAAGTCATCTTGACCCTACTCTGAAAATTGTGGCGTAGGGCGGGGTTCACCCCGCCACCCCATGCCCGAAAACGTGCCATACGTTTTGCCGACACAATGCCGACGCTTTGCAGACCGCCGTTTTTGCCTTTCCCCTTGCCCATCCAGCCCCGCTTCCGTAGCACGGAATCCATGACCGATTTCCCCACTCCGCGCGGCACCCTGACGCCTGATCGCCCCCTCGCGGACCTCACATGGCTGCGCGTCGGCGGCCCCGCAAAGGCCCTGTTCCAACCCGCCGACCGCGAGGATCTGGCCGCTTTCCTGCGCGATCTGGACCCCGCTACGCCCGTGTTCCCCATGGGTGTCGGCTCCAACCTGATCGTGCGCGACGGCGGGCTTGACGCCGTGGTGATCCGGCTCGGGCGCGGCTTCAACGGCATCACGATCGATGGCCCCCGCGTCACCTGCGGCCCCGCCGCACTCGACGCCCATGTGGCCCGCAAGGCCGCTGATCAGGGCCTCGACCTGACCTTCCTGCGCACCATTCCGGGTGCCATCGGCGGCGCGGTCCGGATGAACGCGGGCTGCTATGGCTCTTATATTGCTGACGTTTTTGTCGAAGCCACCGCTGTCACGCGACAAGGCGAAACTATCACACTGACGGCAGACGACCTGAACTTCGCCTACCGCTCCACCGACTTGCCCGAGGGCATGGTGATCGTCGAGGTCGTGCTGGAGGCCCCAGAAGGCGACCCCGAAACGCTGCACCAACGCATGACCGACCAGCTTGCCAAACGCGACGCGACCCAGCCCACCAAGGACCGCACCGCTGGCAGCACCTTCCGCAACCCCGCCGGTTTCTCCTCCACAGGCCGCGATGACGACACCCACGAGTTGAAGGCGTGGAAGGTCATCGACGAGGCCGGTTTGCGCGGCCAAACCCTCGGCGGCGCGCAGATGAGCGAGAAACATCCCAACTTCCTGATCAACACAGGCGGGGCAACCGCCGCCGACTTGGAAGATTTGGGCGAGCTGGTGCGGAAAAGGGTTCTCAAACACTCCGGAATAGAGCTACAATGGGAGGTGCTTCGGGTCGGCAAACGCTAATCTGAGCAGGCACTAACCAAATATAGGGGTCACAAAGACCCCATGCACAAAATAAGCCCCAAAAAGGGGCATTTGAGGCGGATATGTCGAGCAGGACAATTCGCAAAGTGGTGGTACTGATGGGCGGCCCCTCGGCAGAGCGGGAGGTTTCGCTGTCATCCGGGCGTGATTGCGCCGCCGCGTTGCGTGAAGCGGGTTATGATGTGGTGGAACTGGACGCGGGTCCGGATCTGGCCGCGCAATTGTCCGATCTGAAACCCGATGTCGTGTTCAATGCGCTCCACGGCCGCTGGGGCGAGGATGGCTGCGTGCAGGGCCTGCTCGAATGGATGCGCATCCCCTATACCCATTCCGGCGTGCTGGCCTCGGCCATCGCCATGGACAAGGAACGCACCAAGCAGATTTACCGCGAGGCAGGCTTGCCGGTGGTCGACAGCGTGCTGGCCTCCAAGGCGGAGGTCATGGCATCCCACGTCATGCCCGCGCCCTATGTCGTGAAGCCTTATAACGAAGGCTCTTCCGTGGGTGTCTATTTGGTCAATGAGGGCGCCAACAGCCCTCCGAAACTGTCCGACGACATGCCCGAAATCGTCATGGTCGAAGCCTTCGCGCCGGGTCGGGAATTGACGACTTCCGTGGTCGGCGATCGCGCGTTGATCGTGACCGACATCCTGACCGACGGCTGGTACGACTACGAGGCGAAATATGCCGAAGGCGGCTCGCGCCACGTGGTCCCCGCCGACATCCCCGCAGAGATCACCGCGCTGTGCATGGACTATGCCCTGCGCGCGCACAATGCCCTTGGCTGTCGCGGTGTCAGCCGCACCGATTTCCGGTGGGACGAGGCGAAAGGCGCCGCCGGTCTGATCTTGCTGGAAACCAACACCCAGCCCGGTATGACCCCGACGTCGCTGACGCCGGAGCAGGCGCAAAAGACCGGAATGTCCATGGCCGAGCTGTGCAAATGGATGGTGGAGGACGCGTCATGCGACCGCTAAATCGGTTCTCCAAAAAACAGTCGAGCAGCGATCCGGCACCAAGCCGCATGTCCTACCGGATGGAGCGCCTCTGGTTGACGCCGTCGTTCCGCAAGATCGTGCGCGTTGGAATGCCAAGCTTTCTGGTCGTAGCGTCCCTCGGCGTCTACTTTTCGAACGCCGACCGCCAACAAGCAATTGCCGACAAATACACGGAGATCAGGCGCTCTGTCGAAGAACGTCCCGAGTTCATGGTCAAGCTGATGGCAATCGACGGGGCCTCTGCGGGCCTCAACAGCGCGATCCGCGAGGTCATGCCCGTCGACCTGCCGCTGTCCAGTTTTGATCTGGACCTTGAGGCGATGCGCAAGCAGGTCGAAAGCCTTGACGCGGTGAAGCGCGTCGATGTGCGTGTTCGCGCGGGCGGGCTGTTACAGATCAATGTCGAAGAACGCGTGCCTGCTGTTGTCTGGCGCGGACCCGGTGGGTTGGAATTGCTCGATCAGGACGGCCACCGTGTCTCCGCGCTCGACAGTCGTGCCGCGCGCCCCGACCTTCCGCTGATCGCGGGGGAGGGGGCGAACGCCGCCGTGCCCGAAGCGCTGGCCCTGCTGGACCGCGCCGCACCGATCAAGGACCGCGTTATCGGCATCGTGCGCATATCCGAGCGCCGCTGGGATCTGGTTCTCGACCGCGCACAACGCATCATGCTGCCGCCGAAAGAGGCGGAGCCGGCGCTTGACCGCGTGCTGGCGCTGAACGAGGCGCAGGACCTCTTGAAGCGCGACGTGACCCATATCGACATTCGCAACCCCGACCGCCCGACACTTCGGATGACCTCTGACGCGCTGGCCACCATGCGCGAAATGCAGGGCATCAAAGTGAACAGCAACTGATAACGAGAGACGAGCGTTCCATGACAGATCTGTATCAATCTCAACGCGCCATGAGAAACAAACGCCAGGCTGCCATGCAGCGCGGGGTGGTCGCCGTTCTGGACGTAGGCTCCTCCAAGATCGCCTGCCTTGTGCTGCGCTTTGATGGGCCCGACAGCTTCCGCGAAAGCGACGGTATCGGGTCGATGGCGGGGCAATCGTCTTTCCGGGTGATCGGCGCTGCGACGACACGTTCGCGCGGGGTGCGTTTTGGTGAAATCGACGCCATGCACGAAACCGAGCGTGCCATCCGCACCGCCGTTCAGGCCGCGCAGAAAATGGCGGGCGTCCGTGTGGACCACGTGATTGCCTGTTTCGCGGGGGCCAAGCCGCGGTCCTACGGGCTGGCCGGTACGGTCGATTTGCATGACGGCACCGTTACGGACAACTGCGTCGCCCGTGTCCTGTCCTCTTGCGATGTGCCGGATTATGGTGCGGACCGCGAAATCCTGCATGCACAGCCGGTGAACTTCGCGGTGGATCACCGCTCCGGCCTTGGTGATCCGCGCGGGCAGGCGGGCAATTCCCTGTCCGTCGACATGCACATGCTGTCCGTCGACCGCGCGCCCATCGAAAACCTGCTCTATTGTATAAAGCGCTGCGATCTGGAGTTGGCGGGCATCGCGTCGTCCAGCTACGCCGCCGGTATTTCCTCGCTGGTCGAGGACGAGCAGGAACTGGGTGCGGCCTGCATCGACCTTGGTGGCGGCTCCACGGGCATTTCGATCTTCATCAAGAAACACATGATCTATGCTGACACCGTGCGCATGGGCGGCGATCACGTCACCTCCGACATTTCCCAAGGCTTGCAGGTTCCTATGCCGACGGCGGAGCGGATCAAGACCTTCTACGGCGGCGTTCAGGCCACGGGCATGGATGACCGCGACATGATCGACCTTAGCTCCGACACCGGTGACTGGGAGCATGACCGCCGGACGGTCAGCCGCGCCGAAGTTATCGGCGTGATGCGTCCGCGCATGGAGGAAATTCTCGAAGAGGTCCGCGTCCGTCTTGACGCCGCAGGCTTCGAGCATTTGCCCAGTCAGCGCATCGTGTTGACCGGCGGCGCATCCCAGCTTCCTGGCCTCGACGGTCTGGCCTCGCGTATTCTTGGCCAGCAGGTCCGCCTTGGCCGTCCGCTTCGGGTGCAGGGCCTGCCGCAATCCGTCACCGGTCCGGGCTTCGCCTCTGCCGTTGGCACATGCCTTTTCGCGGCGCACCCGCAGGATGAATGGTGGGATTTCGACATTCCAGTGGACGGCTATCCCGCGCGTTCGCTCAAGCGGGCGGTAAAGTGGTTCAAGGACAATTGGTAGGGATAAAAGGGGCGAGTTCACCCGTGACAAACCGCTCGTTTCGAGCTAGATTCGAGTTACTGCCCGCAAGAGGCAGGACAGGCCGAGCAGTGGCCCCCGAAACGATCAACTGATTCCACATGCACCCGCTGCATGTGGAGCGTTTATGCTTTGTCTTGTGTCTGGCGTATCGCTTTCCGCCAGATATTGGCGTTTTGGCAAGATGATGCCGAAATCGATCAGATTCTCGCCGTATTTTGTGGTAAAATTGCCTTTTTTGCGTGACGTCCAAGCCGACCTCCGATAGGCTTTGCGCAAACGAGGCATAACCACAAGGGCCGAATGGCCCATTCGTGAAAAGTACACACACCTTATTCTTACGGGCGGACCAGCACATGACACTAAATCTTCGGATGCCAGAACAAGCAGATCTCAAGCCACGCATCACCGTTTTCGGTGTCGGCGGGGCAGGCGGCAACGCCGTGAACAACATGATCGAGAAAGAGCTTGATGGTGTCGAGTTCGTGGTCGCCAATACCGACGCGCAGGCCCTGCAACAAGGCAAGGCCCCCGCGAAAATCCAAATGGGTGTGAAGGTCACCGAAGGTCTGGGCGCTGGCGCGCGTCCCTCGGTCGGTGCCGCCGCCGCCGAAGAGACCATCGAAGAAATCGTCGACCACCTTGCTGGCGCTCACATGTGCTTTATCACCGCCGGTATGGGCGGTGGCACCGGGACGGGCGCTGCTCCGATCATCGCGCAAGCGGCCCGCGAGCTTGGCGTTCTGACCGTTGGCGTCGTCACCAAGCCGTTCCAGTTCGAGGGCGGCAAGCGCATGAAGCAAGCTGAAGAAGGCGTTGAAGCCCTTCAGAAAGTTGTCGACACGCTGATCATTATTCCAAACCAGAACCTGTTCCGTCTCGCCAACGAGAAAACGACCTTCACCGAGGCGTTCTCCATGGCCGACGACGTGCTGTATCAAGGCGTTAAAGGCGTTACCGACCTGATGGTGCGTCCGGGCCTGATCAACCTCGACTTCGCGGACGTTCGCGCCGTGATGGACGAGATGGGCAAAGCCATGATGGGCACCGGCGAGGCAGAGGGCGAAGATCGTGCCGTTCAAGCCGCAGAGAAAGCCATCGCCAACCCGCTGCTGGACGAAATCTCGCTCCGCGGTGCCAAAGGCGTGCTGATCAACATCACCGGCGGTCACGACCTGACTTTGTTCGAACTGGACGAAGCCGCCAACCGCATCCGCGAGGAAGTGGACCCAGAGGCGAATATCATCGTCGGCTCCACTTTGGACACAACGATGGACGGCAAAATGCGCGTCTCCGTCGTCGCGACCGGTATTGAAGCATCCGAAGAGTTGCTGTCCCAGCCGGTCACGCGCCGGTCTCTGGCAGCGCCCCTGACGATGGATCGTGGCGATGCGGCACCGCAACCGATGCCCAAAGAGCAGGCGGCCCAGGCCCCTGCCGCGCCGACTTACGAGCAGCCTGCCGCGAAAGCAGCGCCGGAACCTTCCTTGTTCGAGGAATTCCAGAAGGAAGAGGAAGCCGTCACCGAGGACGGTCTGCCGGAGCCGGTCTACACGCCATCCCCACAGCCCGCTTTCGAGCCAGCCGCCGCAGCCGAGCCTGCGCAACCGGTTTTTCAGTCGCGCCAGCAAGCCGGCACACCCACGCCGGAAGCCATGCAACGCCTGCGTGCTGCAGTGAACCGCAACCCCGCTGAGGACGCGCCTGCGCAGCAGCAGCAGCCGCAGCGCCAAGCCGCAGAGCCCCATGCCGAAAAGCCGCGCTTCGGGATCAATTCCCTGATCGGTCGCATGACAGGCCACGGCGAAGGCGAAAGCCATGCAGCACCGCAGCGTCAGCAGCCACAGGTGTCCCAAGCCCGCGCGCCGCAGCCGCAGCAAGAGCGCGCCCAACCGGATCCGGAGCAGGAAAAGATTGAAATTCCTGCCTTCCTGCGCCGTCAGGCCAACTGATACACAACCTGTAACGCAACGTCACAAGGCCGGGTCCGTCCCGGCCTTTTTCGTTTTTATCCTTTTGTTTCAAAAGGCTTGCCGCGTTGCAGCGAAATGCACCGCTAATGTTGCAAACGGTCATAAAGAGTGAGTTGTGACATGGAACCCCGACCCATATTTTAGGTTTAATTCCAGAGGCCTGACACGGCCCGACGGACAAAGACTGAAACAAACGAAGCCGGATGACGGCTTTATCGGGGGCCTTGCATGCAAGCCACATTGACACAGACGATCAGCTTCACGGGCGTTGGCCTGCACTCCGGCCAGCCGGTGCGCATGGACGTGCACCCTGCTGCGGCGAATTCCGGCATCTGGTTCAAGCGCACCGATATCACCGACGCGGACAATATGATCCGCGCGATCTATACCGCCGTGGGCACCAAGCCGCTGTGCAGCGAGTTGACCAATGCCGCCGGTGTAGGTGTCTCCACCGTTGAACACATCATGGCCGCCCTTGCGGGTTGCGGTATCCACAACGCGCTGGTCGAGCTGGACGGGCCGGAAGTGCCGATCATGGACGGCTGCTCCGTTGATTTCGCGCGGGCTATCGTTGAAGTCGGCGCGCGCAAGCAGGCTGCACGCCTCTATGCGATCGAAATCCTGTCCCCCGTTATGGTCGAGGAAAACGGCGCCATGGCGATGCTGACACCCGCCGACGGTCTGGAGATAGACTTCCACATAGATTTTTCCGACGCGGCAATCGGTCGCCAGCACAAGGCGCTGGACATGCGCAACGGCACGTTTGTGCGCGAGTTGTCCGACAGCCGGACTTTCTGCCGCAAGGCCGATATCGACATGATGCATGAACAGGGCCTCGCCCTTGGCGGCACATATGAAAACGCAGTCGTGGTCGACGGCGACGATGTGCTCAGCCCGGGTGGTCTTCGCCACGCGGACGAGGCGGTGCGTCATAAAATGCTGGACGCTCTGGGCGATCTGTCTCTGGCAGGCGCGCCGATCCTTGGACGCTACACAGGCATCAAGGCAGGCCACGCGATGACCAACAAGCTGCTGCGCAAGCTGTTCGCAAATCCGGATTCTTTCCGTTTGGTACCCTGCACCCCCGCGCAGGCGGCCCGTTTGCCCGGTGTTGGCGTGCGCAAGGCTGATCTGGCCTTGGTCGCTTAAGCGGCATAAAGGCGTTTTGCCCTGCAAAGAGTTGTGCTAGACCAGCCCAAAGAGGCCGTGAACCGGACACCGGTACGGCCAAGCAATGAGGTTGGCGGTCAATGACAGGGCGCAGCAGGGTATTTCTGAAAACGGCGACGGCGCTTGCGTTGGTCTTGAGTGTCTCCGCGTGCGGCAACCGCGGCGGCGGCGATGGGTTCTTTGCGAACTTCTGGGGCTCCAAGGAAGAGGCACCATTGGAGACCTTCGGTCCCGAAGAGATCTACAAACGCGCCGAGTTCGAACTGGAAAGTGGCGACGTCGACGATGCGGTCCGGCTTTTCAGCGAAGTGGAACGTCTCTACCCATATTCCGAGTGGGCCAAGCGCGCGTTGATCATGCAGGCGTTCTCCTACCATGCTGACCGGGATTATGAGAATTCCCGCGCTTCCGCCCAGCGGTTCCTGGATTTTTACCCCGCAGATGACGACGCGCCCTATGCGCAGTATTTGCTGGCGATCAGCTACTATGACCAGATCGACCAAGTTGGCCGCGACCAAGGCCTGACCTTTCAGGCGTTGCAGGCGCTGCGCACGGTGATCGAGCGCTATCCCGACAGTGAATACGCGAAATCCTCGGTGCTGAAGTTCGACCTTGCCTTCGACCATCTGGCGGGCAAGGAAATGGAAATCGGGCGCTACTACCTCAAGCGCGGCCATTACCCCGCAGCCATCAACCGCTTCCGCGTGGTGGTGGAGGAGTTCCAGACCACGACCCACACCGCAGAGGCGCTGCACCGTTTGGTGGAATCCTACCTGTCTCTGGGTCTGACGGACGAGGCGCAGACCGCAGGCGCAATTCTGGGCCACAACTTCCAGTCAACCGGCTTTTATCAGGACAGCTACAACCTTCTCAAAGGGCGTGGTCTGGAGCCGGAGGCCGCAGGCAAGGGCTGGTTGCAGGACATCTACCGTCAGGTAATCCGCGGCCAGTGGTTGTAACAGGTGGCGGGATAGTCCCCGCCGCACAGGTGGTGTCTGATGCTGCGCACGCTTGAAATTCGCGACATGCTGATCATCGACCGGCTGGAGCTTGAGTTCCAGCCCGGCCTGAACGTGCTCACCGGAGAAACCGGGGCGGGCAAGTCCATCCTATTGGATTCGCTCGGTTTTGTCCTTGGTTGGCGCGGCCGTGCCGAACTGGTCCGCGCCGGTGCGGACAAGGGCGAGGTCACCGCGCAATTTGATTTGCCCGCAGGTCATGCCGCATGGGCGGTGCTGGACGAGGCAGGGTTCGAGCATGACGGCGAGATGATCCTGCGCCGCACGAACTACCCCGACGGGCGCAAGCAAGCCTATATCAACGACCGCCGCGCCTCTGGCGAATTACTGCGGGTGCTGTCGGAAACGCTGGTGGAACTGCATGGCCAGCACGACGATCGCGGCATCCTGAACCCGAAGGCCCACCGCGACATGCTGGACAGCTTTGCGGGGCTGGATCTTGGCAAGCTCGGCACCCGCTGGCAGGCACTGACTGCCGCCAGACGCGAGTTGAAGCGGGCCGAAAAAGCGATGGACGAGATCCGGGCCGAAGAAGAATTCCTCCGCCACGCGGTCGCCGAGTTGGACGTCCTTGACCCGCAACCGGGCCAAGAGGCGGAACTGGACGTGAAGCGCCGCCAGATGCAGGCGGGCGAGCGTATCCGCGACGATATCGCCAAGGCGCTGCAAGCGCTTGGGATGAACGGGGCGGAAGGGCTGGTGAATGATGCCACCCGCTGGCTTGACGGGGTGGCTGACCAAGCCGAGGGCCAGTTGGATGACGCCCTGTCCGCGCTGGAGCGCACGGTCAACGAGCTAAGCGACGCGCAGCAAGTTGTGGAAACCGTGCTGGAGCGGCTGCATTTCGACCCGATGGAGCTGGAGCAGATCGAGGAGCAACTCTTCGCCCTGCGCGGCCTTGCCCGTAAACATGACGTCCTTGCCGACGATCTGGCCGAGTTTGCCGAAGGGTTGCGCATCAGACTTGCCGCGCTCGATGGCGGCGAGGTGGAACTGGCCGACCTGCGCCGCGCGGTCGCCAGCGCATCAGAGGCCTATCAGGAAGAAGCCGACCGCGTGACCAAGGCCCGCCAAGCCGCCGCCGCGAAGCTGGACAAGGCCATGGGTGCGGAACTGGCGCCGTTGAAGATGGAGCGTGCGGTGTTCAGAACCGACGTAACGCCGGAGACCGCAGGGCCGGAAGGGCAGGACGACGTGTCGTTTACGGTCGCCACCAACCCGGGCGCACCATCCGGCCCGCTCAACAAGATCGCGTCCGGCGGGGAGCTGTCACGCTTCCTGCTGGCGCTCAAGGTCTGCCTGTCCGGCACGACCGAAGGCGTGACGATGATCTTCGACGAAATAGACAGGGGCGTTGGCGGGGCGACGGCGGACGCCGTCGGGCGCCGTCTCAAGGCGCTGGCCGACGGGGCGCAGGTGCTGGTCGTCACCCACTCGCCCCAGGTCGCGGCACTGGGCGGGCATCACTGGCGCGTCGAAAAGCAGGTGCGTGACGAGCAGACGTTCTCGACCGTGATCCCGCTCGATCCCGCCGCCCGCATAGACGAGATCGCCCGCATGGTTTCGGGTGATACCGTGACCGACGCCGCGAAGGACGCCGCGCGGTCGTTGTTGAAGGTGTAGCCCTATAGACCGGCCTCGCCCGTTGTCCTAAGACTGTGGGACGCAGGGTAAGGCGTCGGGGACACATGGCCGGGCAACCACCACAGCAGGACGATGATCGCGGCTTTGTCCGCGATCAATTTGCAAGCGCGGTCAGCGAGTTGCGGCGGGCTTTTCACGTGATGCGCCATCGTGGTCCGTCGCAGCTGCAATTCTGGTTCATTGCGTTGATGGTCGGCATCGCGGCGGGGGTGGCGGCCTTGCTGTTCCGGTGGGGCATCTCGGCCATCCAAGGCGTGGTCTACAACGCCAAGGACGTACGTGCGCTTCAGGAATTCGTCGCCGATGTGGACTGGTACTGGATCGTTTTAATTCCCATCATGGGCGGGCTGATCACCGGCTGGATTTTGCATCTGTTCACCGACGACGGCCGCGTGCGGGCGGTGGCCGACGTGATCGAAGGCGCGGCGCTGAATGACGGACGGGTGGAGAAACGCGCCGGTCTGGCCTCCGCCGCCGCCTCGATCATCACACTCAGCACCGGCGGCTCCTCTGGGCGGGAGGGGCCGGTTGTCCACCTTGCCGCCGTCATCTCAAGCTGGGTCTGCGGGCTAATCAAGGCCAACGGCATCACCGGGCGCGACTTGCTAGGCTGCGCTGTGGCCGCTGCCGTATCCGCGTCGTTCAATGCGCCCATCGCGGGCGCGCTCTTCGCACTGGAGGTCGTGCTGCGCCACTTTGCGGTGCATGCCTTCGCCCCGATCGTCATCGCCTCGGTTGCCGGGACCGTTATCAACCGGCTGGCTTTCGGGGACGTGACCGAGTTCGTTTTGCCGACGACCAACACGCTCGACTTCTATGTCGAGCTGCCTGCCTTCCTGATGCTGGGTATTGTCTGCGGTCTTGTCGCGGTTGCGATGATGCGGTCAATCTTCTGGGCCGAGAATGTCGGCACGCATGTGCAACGTCTGACCGGAATGCCGCGCTGGCTGCTACCGGCCTGTTCAGGCGGGCTTCTGGGGGTCATGGCGATCTGGTTTCCGCATATCATCGGGGTGGGCTACGGCACCACATCCGCCGCCCTGACCGGCGAGTTGCTGCTGCATGAGGCGATCGTTTTCGCCATCCTCAAGGTCGCCGCGGTGGCGATCACCATGGCGGGCCGCATGGGCGGCGGCGTGTTCTCGCCCTCGCTCATGGTGGGTGCGCTGACGGGGCTGGCCTTCGGCGGCATCGCCACCAGCGTGTTTCCCAACGTCTCCGGTGCCGAGACGCTTTACGCTCTCGCCGGCATGGGCGCGGTCGCGGCAGCGGTGCTGGGTGCGCCCATTTCCACCACGTTGATCGTGTTCGAGATGACCGGCGACTGGCAAACAGGCCTTGCAGTGATGGTGGCGGTATCGCTCTCGACGGCGCTCTCCAGCCGTCTGGTGGACCGGTCTTTCTTCCTTACGCAGCTGGAGCGGCGCGGGGTGCATCTGGCAGCGGGGCCGCAAGCCTATCTGCTGTCGATGTTTCGGGTGCGAAATGTCATGCGCACGGACGACCACCCCCGAGCGGCCAAGGAGGACGACATCTGGGCAATGATCGAGCAGGGGACGCATATCGGGCCGAACGCCACTCTAGAAGACGCCATGCCCGTGTTCGAGCGAGACAACCCAGTGTTCATTCCCGTCGCCACTATGGGCAAGGAAGGCGAGCCGCCCACAATTTTGGGCGCGTTGTTTCAGGTCGATGCGCTACGGGAATACAACCGCGCGCTGGCCGCCACGGCGGCCGAGGAACATTCCTGACGCCGCCGCCAAATCCTCCCCGAGGATTTGTGTCCAGACTTTCCACGAAAGTCTGGCGTGCCTAGACCTCTTCGACGGTGACCTTGTCGGCGAAGAAAGCCAGATGGCCCGCAATCTGCTCCAACCCTGCGTTTGGCGTCTCGTAGGACCACGCCGCGTCCTTGATCGGGCCGCTTTTGGCCTCCAGTGTGTAGTATGACGCCTCGCCCTTTTTGGGGCAGTGGCTGGTCGTGTCCGTTTTGTCGAACAGCGCCATGGCGAGATCGGAGCGCGGCACGTAGTAAACCGGCGCGGCATTTCCCTCGACCAACTCGATCACATTGCTGCTTTCACCCAGCACTGCCCCCGCTGCGCGAATGGAGTAGGTGCCGGATGCGTTACGCAAAGTGATATCATTGGCTGTCATGGGACGCCCTTTCATTGTTGTTGAAACCTAGGCTGCACTTTGCACTTTCCGCGCGTTTTGGGAAGTAGGCAGTTACAGCGGTGACGTCGCGGCGGCCAGCCAGGTGGTAGTTTTTCCCTGAACGTCCAGCTTTCGGGCAATCTGCGCATGGTAGTCGTCGATCCAAATGCGTTCCGATGGCGACAGCATGTCGACCGCGATCAGCCGGCGATCCAGCGGCACCCATGTCAACGTCTCGAAGCTCAACTGGTCGCGATTGTCGCCCAATGCGGGGGCCTCTTGCACCACGATCAGGTTCTCTATGCGAATGCCGAACGCGCCTTCTCGGTAGTAGCCCGGCTCGTTGGACAGGATCATGCCCGGCTCCAGCGGCACCTCCGACAGACGGCTAATGCGAGCCGGGCCCTCATGGACGCTCAGATACGCGCCGACCCCGTGGCCGGTGCCGTGGTCGTAGTCGAACCCGTGCCGCCATAGGGCAGCGCGGGCCAGGGCGTCGATATCACGCCCTGCCAGCCCGCGCGGGAACCGAGCGGTGGACAGGGCGATCATCCCTTGCAGCACCAGCGTGTAGCATTCTTGCTGCTCGCGGGTGGGGCTGCCCATGACGACGGTGCGGGTGATGTCGGTGGTGCCGTCCACATATTGCCCGCCGCTGTCGACCAGCAGCAACTCGCCATCCTGCACCACGCGATTGGAGCGTTCGGTGCACCGGTAATGCACGATCGCACCGTTTGGACCTGCGCCCGCGATGGTGTCGAAACTGATGTCGCGCAGGGCGTTGGTCTGGGCGCGGAAACTTTCCAGCGCGGTCACCACCTCGATTTCGGTCAGGCCGGGTTTTTGGTCGTCCAGCCACGCGAGGAAGTTCACCATGGCGTGGGCGTCGCGGATATGGGCGGCGCGGGTCCCGTCGATTTCGGTCGCGTTCTTGCGCGCTTTGGGCAGCACGCAGGGGTCGTCATCGAAGGCCACCTGTGCTGTGGCGGTCTGCGCCACTATTGCAGGGGCAGAGGATTTGTCGATGCGCACGCTGCCGGAGAGGGCTGCGAGCGCAGGCAGGAAGCCGTCGGGGGCATGAAGCCGTATGTCGCCGCTGAAGTGATCTCCGATATCGCTCAGCTTTGCTGCCGCCACGAACAGGTCGACGCTGGCATTGGCATGCAGGATGGCGAAGCAATGCGGCACCGGGTTGCGCGGAATGTCGGTGCCGCGAATGTTCAGGAGCCACGCGATGCTGTCCGGTAGGGTCAGAACGGCGGCGTCATGGCCCGCCTCGCGCAGGGTTTTCGCCAGTCGCGCACGTTTGTCGATATGGGATTCGCCTGCCAGTTCCAACGGGTGCACCATGATCTTGCCCATCGGCGGCTCTGGTCTGTGTGTCCAGATGCGGTCTACCAGATTGTCACTTGTCACCAGTGAGACGCCAGCCATTTCAATGGCCTCCACCTCCGAGCTGGTGTGAAGCCACGGATCATAGGCCATCTTGTGGGTCTCTGGCAGGTGATCTTTTAGCCAAGGACCGGGCTTGGTGTCGGGCCATGGCACGGGGGTGAAGTGATCCGTATCGACTTGCGTCTTGACCTGCACGCGGTAGCGACCGTCGATGAAAATCCCCGCTATGTCACGCAAAGCCGCGCAGAATCCTGCCGAGCCGGTGAAGCCCGTGAGCCAGGCCAGCCGGTCGTCGGCGGGGGCCACGTATTCGCCCTTATGCGCGTCGGCGCGGGGGATCAGGAAGCCGTCGAGGCCGTCTTTCTCAAGCTCCGCGCGCAGGGCTGCGAGGCGCGGCGGGCCCTGGTCGGGGGAGGTGGCGTCGTCGAAACTTTGAAACATGAAGCGGCCTTCGATCTGGGTCGGCGTGAGGGTGCTCGGGAAGTGGGGTGTGGCGCAAGTGGAAAAGCAGGGTTTGCGCCGCGCCTTCGGCGCGTCGCCACGCCGGGGAGGCGCTGCCTCCCCGGACCCCTCCGAGGTATTTTTAGAAAAAAGAAGTAGAAGTAGTAGGTCAGCTGGCCCGTTTGATGCCCATGACACGGGCGCGGGCGCGTGGGTCGCTGTCGAAGAGCGCGGCGAGCTGTTCGGTCATCGCACCGGCCAATTGTTCGACATCTGTAATAGTCACCGCGCGGTCATAGTAGCGGGTCACGTCGTGGCCGATGCCCACCGCGATCAATTCTACAGCGCGGCGTTTCTCGACCATGGCGATCACATCGCGCAGGTGTTTTTCCAAGTAGTTCGCAGGGTTAACGGACAAAGTTGAGTCGTCCACCGGCGCACCGTCGGAGATCACCATCAGGATTTTGCGCGCCTCGGGCCGGCCGATCATGCGCTTGTGCGCCCATTCCAGCGCTTCGCCGTCGATGTTCTCTTTTAACAAGCCCTCTTTCATCATAAGGCCGAGATTGTCGCGCGACCGGCGCCACGGGGCGTCGGCGGATTTGTAGATGATGTGGCGCAAATCGTTCAGACGACCCGGTTGCTGCGGGCGTCCATCGGCAAGCCAGCCTTCACGGCTGAGGCCACCTTTCCACGCGCGGGTGGTGAAGCCGAGGATCTCGGTCTTCACCTGACACCGCTCCAGCGTGCGGGCCATCACATCAGCACAGATCGCCGCGATGGAGATCGGGCGACCGCGCATGGAGCCGGAATTGTCGATCAGCAGGGTCACGCAGGTGTCGCGGAACTCCATGTCCTTTTCCTGCTTGAAGCTGAGCGGCGTGGTCGGGCTGACGATCACGCGCGCAAGGCGGCCAGCGTCCAGAATGCCTTCCTCCAGATCGAACTCCCACGACCGGTTCTGTTGGGCTTGCAAGCGGCGTTGCAGCTTGTTGGCGAGCCGCGATACGGCGCCTTTCAGCGGCTCCAGCTGCTGGTCGAGATAGGCGCGCAGACGTTCCAGCTCGGCAGGCTCGGCCAGATCTTCGGCGCGGATTTCCTCGTCGTGTTCGGTGGAATAGACCGTGTAATTCGGGTCGGCGTCGGAATGAGGCGCGGGGGGCGGCGGGTCCATCGGGGCCTCGCCCTCGGGCAATTCCGCCTCGTCGCCCATTTCCGCGTCAGCCATGTCGTCGAGCTGCACCGTCGCTTGCGACGCGTCGTCCTGCTGGTCCTGCGACTGCTCGGCGGCGGCGTCTTCCTCTTCGGAGTTGTCCTCCTTGTCGGGGTTCGCGTCGTCGGTCTCGTCCTGCTCCTGCTGGTCCTCGGAGGCCTCGTCTTCCTGATCCTCGTTGATGTCGTCAGGGTCGTCGCCCAGCTGGTCGCCATAGCCCAGATCGTCAATGATCTGGCGGGCGAACTTGGCGAAACGGGTCTGGTCGGACAGCACATCCTGCAGGTCTTCCAGCGTGCCGCCAGCGGCACCTTCGATGAAATCCTTCCACAGATTCATTACGTTGGCCGCGTCCGGTGGCAGGTCGCGGCCCGTTGCCAGATGGCGGATCAGGTAGCCCGCCGCCACCGACAAGGGCGCTTGTCCCGCCTCGGTGATCTGGCCGTAGCCCTTGCGCTCCGCCTCCGCGCCGATCTTGGCGTCGATATTGCCCGCGGTGCCGGGCATGGAGCGCGCGCCCATTGCCTCGCAGCGGGCGGTTTCCATGGCGTCGTAAAGTTCGCGCGCCATGTTGCCTTGCGGCAGGTAGCGGTTGGCGGTGGTGTCATTGTGGAAGCGGCGGCGCAGGGCGTAGGCGTCGGCGGTGCCACGGGCGAGCAGCACCTCTTGCTTGGTCATACGGCGCGTCACTTGCGGCAGGCGCACCTGATCATTGGTCATGCCCGGCGGGTCGACCGAGAAAGCCACGCCCAGATCGGGATCGTTGGCGAGGGTCTTGGTTGCCTCGGCCAGCGCCTTTTTGAACGGGTCGGCGGGGTTGTCGGATGGTTTTGTCATTTTCTGTACCTGACGTCGTCGAGCCGGTCTGACACGCAGATTTCTTCATCCGCCTTTAGCGTTTCGCTTTTGTCCCAATCGGGTAACGAAACGCCGTTCCCTGTCTTAACAAGTTCGCGCTTGTATAACTCGGTAAACCAATAGAAACGGTCCACTGTTTTTGCTCGTTTCTCTGCGGTGTTGGCATCTCTCACATGCCGACTAGCAATTCGATTAAGCACCGTGCTGGCAAGTTTGAACTCTTTGGATGCACTCTGCTCCTCGGGGGTGCCAAGCCTGAAATACTCGCTTTTGGCGTTGAAGAGTGCAGCACATCTGACCAAGACCGTATGCGGAGACATCCGTATCATGTTCTGATCCGTCATCGGCGCAAACGGGTAGGCCAGTGGTGGGCTGGCGAAGGCAGAAAGAGGCGCGACAGCGGCGAGCGTTGCGGCAATCAAGAAGCCGTTGGTGGATGTCCTGCCGCGACCGGTCACCCCAAGCTCACACTCGCAGCGCTCTCCGGCAGTTCCTCGTCAAAGCAGCGCTGGTAGAACTCGGCCACGGTTTCGCGCTCCAGCTCGTCGCATTTGTTCAGGAAGCTCAGGCGGAAAGCGTAGCCGACATCGTTGAAGATCAACGCGTTTTGTGCCCATGCGATGACTGTCCGCGGCGACATCAGCGTCGACAGGTCTCCATTCATGAACGCGGTGCGGGTCAGGTCGGCGACGGTGACCATCTGGCTGATGGTCTTGCGGCCTTTTTCCGTGTTGTAGAACGGGTTCTTGGCCAGCACGATTGCGGTTTCCGCGTCGTGGGACAGGTAGTTCAGCGTGGCGACCAGCGACCAGCGGTCCATCTGGCCCTGGTTGATCTGCTGGGTGCCGTGATAGAGGCCGGTGGTGTCGCCCAGACCCACCGTGTTGGCGGTGGCGAAGAGGCGGAAATACTTGTGCGGCTCGATCACCTTGTTCTGATCCAGCAGCGTCAGTTTGCCGTCCACCTCCAGCACGCGCTGGATCACGAACATCACGTCGGCGCGGCCCGCGTCGTATTCGTCGAACACGATGGCGGTCGGGTTGCGCAGTGCCCAAGGCAGGATGCCTTCCTGGAATTCGGTGACCTGCTTGCCGTCTTTCAACTTGATCGCGTCCTTGCCGATCAGGTCGATGCGGGAGATGTGGCTGTCGAGGTTCACCCGCACGCAGGGCCAGTTCAGACGGCTGGCGACCTGCTCGATATGGGTGGATTTGCCCGTGCCGTGGTAGCCCTGGATCATCACGCGGCGGTTATGGGTAAAGCCTGCAAGGATCGCCAGCGTGGTGTCGCGGTCGAATTTGTAGGTGCTGTCCAGCTCCGGCACGCGCTCGGTGCGGTCGGCAAAGGCCTTGACCTTCATGTCGCTGTCGATGCCAAAAACCTCGCGGACCGAGATGTCCTCGGTGGGTTTCGCGTTCAAGTCGATGCTGCCGTCGGCCATATTTTCGTTCCCTCAGAATAACCCCAACGGGATGCAACATATTGCGGGGAAGGGCAAGGGAAAGGCCCGGCGTTCGGAGGAATTCGGGCGTGATCCGGCGCGCGGGTGGGGTCAGCCAGAGAAGTTGCGGCTGACCTTGATCTGGTCCCACGCCCAGACGACCTGCTGCAACTGCTCCTCGTCGGCGCGGTTGCCGCCGTTCATGTCGGGGTGCAGGTCCTTGATGAGGCTCTTGTATTTGGCCCGCAGGTCCTTCTTGCTCATGTGAACGGTGCCTTCGAGGATCTCCAGCGCCTTACGCTCGGTGGCGGGCAGCTTGCGGCCGGCACCGTTGGGGTTGCGGCCCGGGTTGCGGGTGGCGTTCTCGCCCAGCACGGCCATCGGGTCATCGACGCCAAGGCGCGACCAGGCGCGTTGCTCCTCGCCCTTCTTCATCGGCTTGGTCGGGCGCTCCCAGACTTTGTCCGAGGACATCTGGCGCTCCATCTCTTCTTGCGTGTGGGTCTCGAAGAAATTCCACTTCAGGTTGTATTCGCGCACATGCGCCTGACAGAACCAGTAATAGTCATCCAGCACGTCCGGCGACTTGGGGGCGCGGTACTTGCCCGGCTCCTGACATTCAGGCACCTCGCAGGTCCGTTGCGATGTCTCCACGGCACCCGACATGCCCCGGCGCCCCTTGGCGCGGCGGGCTTTGTCGCTCTTGGCAGAGATATCGAACTCAAACGGATCAAACGGGGGACGGGCCATGACTTAACCTTTTCGACTCGGAACGAACACTTTAGAGTTTTGAGCGGCGAGGTGAAGGGCAGTTTGGAAAAATTATGAGCATTACACAGCAGATTGACGACAAACTGCGTGCGGCCTTCGCGCCGGATTTTCTTGAAGTGGTTGATGATAGTGAAAGTCATCGCGGCCATGCCGGATTTCAAGAGGGGGGTGAAAGTCATTTCAACGTGGCCATCCGCGCCCCTGCATTCGCAGGCATGTCGCGGCTGCAACGGCACCGCGCGGTGCATAGCGCATTGGGGCCGGAACTGATCGGTCGCATTCACGCGCTGGCGCTGGACATCTCCGACTGACGGCTACTTCTCGGAGGTCTCTGCCTCTTTCGCGTCAGCGGTCATGAACCCTTCCGAGGCGGGCTCCGCCTTCTTCTCGGGCTCTGTGCGCTTGAATACCGGCTCGGGGCGCAACTCGGGCTCGGGCGCTTCCTTGGCGACAGGAACGGCGACCACGGGCGGCGCTTTCGAGGCAACCTCTTCAGGCTTCTTTAGAACAACTTCGCGGCGGAAGATCAGCAGGGTGTGGTATTTGACGGTCTTGCCGGTCAGGCCCTGACGCTCTTCGCAGGGCAGGGTCTCGGCGCGCTGGTAGTCCCAGCCATCCGCCGCCATCTCGTTCATCAGGTCGGTGATGATGCTGGCAAACTTGGCCTCGTTGCCCTTGATCTTGCGCGGGGCCTTGCCCTTACGCGGTGCCGGCACGGCGGTATATTCGTAGTTTTGCACAGCACGCATTCCCTTGCAGCAGAAGCCTTCTGTTACAAAAGCCCGCAGGCGGTGTCCAGTGACCGCGCGAGCGCACGCAGCGTTCGGTGCGATCCCGCCACTTGTGCGCGGCGACCAGCGCACGCAGGGTTTCGGTTTTGCTAACCCCTCAGGGGTAAACCCCGTCTCCGGTACCGCGCGGAGGGCTGACATCCTTCGCAGACAAGACACATGAAACAGGCGGCAGTTCGTTCGGGCTGCCAGAGTTTCGCGAAACAATGGCCGCTGGAGGGGAAACCTTCCGGGGGAACCGCTTGGCTCGTGGTCGCATACCCAAGGTGGCGCCACCCTTTCGCTAATAAGATGCGAGACGCTTTCCCCCGCCACGGTACCAGAGCCGTTGGTGGGTGGAGGTGTTTGGGGCGTCAAGTTTCGAAGCCGTACAGCAGGATT
Organism: Litoreibacter arenae DSM 19593; assembly: GCF_000442275.2. Taxonomy (GTDB): domain Bacteria; phylum Pseudomonadota; class Alphaproteobacteria; order Rhodobacterales; family Rhodobacteraceae; genus Litoreibacter; species Litoreibacter arenae. The sequence continues at coordinate 331,363 of NZ_KE557312.1, forward strand.
TCGGCGCTGAGACTCATTTCAAGCGCAAATGGCTGCTTTGCGGACGAAACGGACTTTGGCCACCTCTGATTGAAGGGCTGGTTTTTTCAAACAACCGACCTCCAACACACCGACAACCGCTGCGTCGCACTTCCCATTGGCCGGACATTCGCCTACTCCGTCGCTAAGAGAACAAACCGACCATATAAATGCCTCTCGTTTTCACGGCTTCCCGAACTTCCAGCTCACACGTCACCACTCGGCTGGGCACACATCTTGCATACCGGGGAATACAAATGGCCAGTAACGCGCTGAGCAGAAAAGCCCGAATGGCTGGTCGCATAGACGTTAGAGATTGATGGTAAGGTTTACCTTACTTTCTGCTATGTCCTTACTACACATATTTAGTGTAGGTGGCCCATCGACCCCACACCTTAGTGCTTTAGAAAGATCGTGGCTTTTGTGAGTTTCATTAAGATTATCTCTCGAGTCCGGACCGAATTCATCGGTCAAGTACTTCGCTATGCGATTGCCTTAATGCTTATTGTGGGGACGTCAGCTGCCACTGCCAAAGAACCGTTGATCCTGTCAGACGATCTTGTGGTAGCGCCACTTGACGCTTTTCAAGAATGTGATGTGTGCCCTGAAATGATTGTCTTGCCTATGGGCAGCTTTGTTATGGGCGCACCGTTGGAGCAGTCAGAAGCCATATATTTGCTGTGGAACAAGCCTAAGCCGGGTGAGCCACTTGGGATGCTAACCGAAGGCCCGGAGCATAAGGTGATCATCGACATTCCAATCGCTATGGGGCGCAACGAAGTGACCCGTGAGGAGTGGCTGGCCTGTGTCGCAGAGAACGGGTGCTCGCATCTGCCGGACCCTAGAATACTCAAATTTGGAGGCGGGTATTACTACGCCGATGACCCGCGTCATCCGGTCTTCGATGTCTCATATTTCGACATGCTGGAATACATAACTTGGTTGAACCGAAAAGCTGGTGCGGATGTTTACCGGCTGCCAACCGAGGCCGAATGGGAATACGCGGCGCGCGCAGGCACCAACAGCAAGTTTGCCCAAGGTGACAGCTTGACGACTGATCAGGCGAATGTCGGTGTGTTTCGTCGGATAGACGGGCGCTCGAAAGCGGACCCTGACAATCGCAAAACCCCTGTGATCGTAGATGAACTCGACGCCGCCAACGCTTGGGGGTTGCGCCATCTGGCGGGTAATTTGCGGGAACGGACAATGTCATGCTGGAGCGAACGGCATCTAGGCCTGTCAAAGTCCAGCGATTATCTGGCCGCAGCTAACGAAGTTGATAACTGCCGCCGTGTCGCCAAAGGCGGCACATACCAATCGAGCGCAGAATATGCCCGCCCTGCTAATCGCGGTGCTGGTTCAGAAACATACCGATCAAGAAGAACCGGTTTTCGTATTGTTAGAGAAATGTTGAAGGAATAAATTTAATGCCGGGAAGATATGCTAATGTAGGAGTGCTTGATGCGAGTTCGGGCATATTCACGCTTTCGGGCCGTGTGAAGTCGGACTTAGCTGATGTATATGACATCAAAATGGCAGCCGATTTACCATTTGCAGGAAGCATCTCAATCACGTTGAGCTTTGGGCCTCAAGGTCGGAACTTTGACAGTGAGTTGGAGCTGGAGCGAGACGTCGAATTAGAACTCAAAGGCATTGGCATTACTTTGGGAGAAGTAAAGTTTGGTGGCGAAACTGTCTTAGTCACTATTAATGGCACCGAATTTATCTTCGGCCGCGCGGACATTGGTACAAGACTTGTCGCAGAAGTTGCCGAACAGGTAGGTAGCGATGCTTACGCTGCGACCGCACAAAAAGCGGCTGAAATCATTGAAGCAGGCATGGACGCCGTGAATCTCATAGGTAAAGTTTTTGTAGTTAACTCTACTCCCTTGCCTCCCAGCCCGACCTTTACAGCTAAGTTTGAGGACGTCGTTGAAATACCGGATGAAGTTATCGATAACTTGGGTCTCCTAATATTCAGCAATGCTATCGGCGGGTTTCCGACAGTTGATAGAATTGAAATCTATGGTGAAAACTATATTGCTGTTGTTTATGATGAAGACCTCCCCTTTGAGAGAGCTGAAATCTATTACCGCGACGGTGAGTCAATTGCCGAATTTCCTGCTGCAAGCCTCGCATCGGAAATACGAGGCAGCTTCGATCCCTTTATTGTTCTCTCAGGATTCGGATATGCCCAGCCGGGTGAAGGGAGCGATGGGCTTGTGTACATATTAGATGCAGAGGGTGCCGTGCAGGCCGCGTTTGATAACTCGTTTGACTTTGGGACAAACGAAGGCGACAGGATCGTCGATGGTACATCGTCAGCAGACGTAATTGACGCCTCTTTCGTTGACGCCGATGGCGACGCAGTGACTGACGTAGCTGATACGATCTACGGTTTAGGCGGAGATGACACGATCAACTCCGGCAACGGTGCTGACATCATCTACGGTGGCGACGGCAACGACACAATTGACGCCGGGCGCGGATCGGCGGTCATTGATGGAGGAACCGGCAACGACATCATCTACGTGATCGACAGCAGCGTTGTGGATGGCGGTGCGGGTGATGACTATCTGTTCTCTAATCTAAGCAAGGGCGGAGACCACACATTCACCGGCGGCTCTGGAGCTGACACATTTGAGTTTGCATACGCAAGCGCAAGTAAGGCGGCGCTGCAAACGATCACTGACTTCGAAGTGGGCATAGATACACTCATCGTCGAGGGACACACCCTGTCCGGACTGCTGCTAGATGACCTGCCCAGTGAGTTCACAACCAGCCAAAGTGCAGATGGAAGCCTTGTGCTGAACTATGGTGGCATCCACTCCGTCACTCTCAGTGGTGTAACACAAGAACAGTTCTTTGTTGAGACAGGTATCACCGCATCGGCAACGGTAGGCACGTCTGGAGATGACATCATCGATGCATCATTCGTCGACGCCGAGGGTGATACAGTCTCAGACGGAGCGGAAACCATATTTGGCCTAGATGGGAATGATATTATCAATGCTGGAAAGGGCAATGATACGATCTACGCGGGTGATGGTAACGACACTATCAACCCCGACCGTGGTTCCAAAACTATCTATGGCGAAAATGGCGATGATACGATCTACGTGATCGATAGCAGCATCGTCGACGGCGGTGCCGGCGATGATCACCTTTTTTCCAACTTGAACAAAGGTGGCGACCACACGTTCACCGGCGGTGCAGGAGCCGATACATTTGAGTTTGCATACACAGGTGGAACGAAAGCTGCAATTGAGGTCATAACCGACTTCGAAGTCGGCATTGATGCTCTGATCATAGACGGTCAAACGTTGTCAGGGCTTACGTTAGCGGAACTGCCCTCCGCTTACACGACCAGCGCCGCTGGGGACGGTAGCTTGGTGTTGAGCTACGGAGGCATCCATTCAGTAACGCTTGTAGGGGTGACTGAAGCCGAGTTCTTCATGCTTTAGATTTAATGAAATATGGTTGGGACGAGCTGTCATTTGTGCAGCTCGTCAGAAAGTAATATTCCTGAGTGTCATTTCGCCTCCTCCCGCAAACGCAAACAACCCCTGGGATTTCGCACTCTCCTGCAAACGACACCATTTGAATGACCGCTTCAGCGACATCCAATAGTTTGTATGCAATAACCGCGAAGGCCCGCTTCCTGTTGGGACGCCGCCATCTGTCCAATTTGCAGCACCGGTCAATAAGGGCTCGAAGCTGCCATTCGGCATCATTTTCGGCTAACCACTCCTCATCCCTAAAACGACTACCCAGCCAGCTTCTTCGCCACCAGCTCGTTCACCGCTTTCGGGTTGGCCTTGCCGCCCGTCGCCTTCATCACCTGACCCACGAACCAGCCTGCCAGTTTGGGGTTCTCCTTCGCCTTCTCAACCTGCGCGGGGTTGGCGGCGATGATTTCGTCCAGCGCGGCCTCGATCGGGCCAAGATCGGTGACCTGCTTCATGCCGCGGGCCTCGACGATCTGGGCGGGGTCGCCGCCCTCGGTATAGACGATCTCGAACAGGTCCTTGGCGATCTTGCTAGAAATGGAGCCGCCATCAGTCAGCTTTAGGATCGAAGCCAGTTGCCAAGGCGCTATGGGGCTTTTTTCAATGCCAATGTCGTCGTTTTTCAGATATGAAAAGAGGACATTGACGACGTAATTTGCAGCACTCTTGAACGGAATAGTCTCAAATGTTTCGCCGTCTACGTTGGCAGAATATCCGAGTTCTTGAACAATTCTCTCAAAATAGTCAGCGTTTACGAAATCTGCCGTCAACACCGACGCGTCATATTCCGACAGGCCGAACTGCTCCATGAAACGCAGACGCTTTTCGTCGGGCAACTCCGGCAGGTCGGCTTTCAGCGCGTCGACCCAGTCCTGCTCGATCTCCAAAGGCAGCAGGTCGGGGTCGGGGAAGTAGCGATAATCATGCGCCTCTTCCTTGGAGCGCATCGACCGCGTCTCGCCCTTGTCGGGGTCATACAGGCGGGTTTCTTGCACGACCTCTCCACCGCCCTCGACAATCGCGATCTGGCGCTTGGCCTCGACCTCGATGGCTTGCTGGATGAAGCGCAGGGAGTTCATGTTCTTGATCTCGCACCGGGTGCCCAGATGCGAGAAATCCTGCGTTTCCTGATAGCGCTCATAGGCACCGGGCTGGCAGATCGACACGTTCACATCCGCCCGCAGGTTGCCGTTTTGCATGTTGCCGTCGCAGGTACCCAGATAGCGCATGATCTGGCGCAGTTTGGAGACATAGGCGGCAGCCTCTTCAGGGCCGCGAATGTCGGGGCGGGAGACGATTTCCATCAGCGCCACGCCGGTGCGGTTCAGGTCCACGAAAGACATCGTCGGGTCCATGTCGTGAATGGATTTGCCTGCGTCCTGCTCCAGATGGATACGCTCGATACGCACCACGCGGGCGATGCCCGGTGCCATGTCTACCAGCACTTCGCCTTCGCCCACGATGGGGTGATACAACTGGCTGATCTGGTAGCCCTGCGGCAGGTCGGGGTAGAAGTAGTTCTTCCGGTCGAACGCCGAATAAAGGTTAATATCTGCTTTCAACCCAAGGCCGGTGCGCACGGCCTGCGCGACGCAAGCCTCGTTAATGACCGGCAGCATTCCCGGCATCCCAGCGTCCACAAAGGCCACGTTGGAGTTCGGCTCCGCCCCGAATTTGGTCGACGCGCCGGAGAAAAGCTTGGCATTGGTCGCCACCTGCGCGTGCACCTCAAGGCCGATCACCAGCTCCCAATCCTGCTTCGCGCCGGGGATCACTTTGGGCTTCGGGGTCTCGTAGGTCAGGTCAAGCATCGGGGAACTCCAGTAGGTCGTTCGCGTTCTAGTGAAATTCCGAAGGTCGGGCAAGGTGGCAAAGCGGCGTGCAGGCACTGGGGTGTATCGCGGCAAGTCACACCGAATTGAGCGGTTTGTTGCGGGTTTGGAAACGGCGAGGGGCGCCAACGCGCATGTGTGTTGTCAGGGCCAGTTTTCTCTGCACATGATATTTCCCATGCGTTGCCACGCACTCTTTTTCGCCGCCTTGCTTGCGGCCGGTTCTGCCTTCGCTCAGGATCAAGGCTCCGGGTCTCCCGAGGCCGTCGTGCCCGCTGCCTTGCATAAGGCGACCCCCGACACGGTCCGCCCGATCCCCCGCAAGGACCACGTCCCCCGCGCCCGTTGGGATTTCCGTCCGGAGGGACGCCTGTGGACCCGCACTACCTTGGAGGCACTCAAAGGACATGGCCTGCCTTTGCTCACTATCGTGCCAAGCGATATCGCGGAGTGGTGCCCGAATTACGAGAACAACGGCATCGAGAAACGCGCGGCCTTCTGGAACGGGTTTCTCAGCGCATTGGCCAAACACGAAAGCACGTGGAAGCCCCGCGCTGTGGGCGGTGGCGGGCAGTGGTTCGGTTTGACGCAGATCCTGCCCGGCACGGCGCGGGGCTATGATTGCCGCGTCGGGACCGGGGAGGCTTTGAAAGACGGCTCCGACAATCTTAGCTGCGCCGTGCGCATCATGGCGCACACGGTAGCGCGGGACGGGGCGGTGGCCCGCAAGGCCAATGGCAGTCTGGGCGGAGTTGCGGCAGATTGGGGGCCGCTGACCAAAGCCGCAAAACGGCAAGAGATGGCGGGATGGCTACGCGGGCAGAAATACTGCAAGCTGCTCAGCGATGTGAAGCCAACACCGCGCCCGCGAGAGATTGTCCAGCGGTTGCCGCTGGATCAACGGATTGCCACGATCAAGCCCGCCACGCGCCCTGATACGACCGACTGATCCGGTCTGCGTCAAATCCTCCCCGAGGATAGAAATTGCCACCCCGAAAAAAGACCCGCCATCGTGAGGCGGGTCAGTTGGGGAGGAAGAGGTTTAGAACGTGTCGGGTCTCAGGCGGCGGAGCGTTCGTGCTCGCCTTCTTCGACCTCCTCGACGATCTTCGAGACGAAAGCCTTGAGGTCTTCGGGACTGCGGGAGGTAATGATACCGTTGGAAATCGCGACCTCCTTGTCGACGACATTTGCCCCCGCATTCTTCAGGTCGGTGCGGATGGAATGGTAGCTGGTCATCTCGCGGCCTTCGGCGACGCCTGCTTCGATCAGCAGCCATGGCGCGTGGCAGATTGCGGCGACGATCTTGTCATGTTTGACGAAGCCGCGCACCAGCTCTACCGCGTCCTTGTTCACACGCAGAAGGTCGGGGTTGATTTGCCCGCCGGGCAGAACAAGGCAGTCATAGTCCTCGATCTTGACGTCTGCGATGGACAGGTCGGCTTCGGCCTCACGGCCCCAGCCGTCACCTTCCCAGCCCTTGATGTTTTCGCCGTCCGGCGTCGCGACATGAACCGTCGCGCCCTTGGCGCGCAGCTGGTCGCGGGGGAATTCCAGTTCGGACTGCTCAAACCCGTCGGTCGAGAGGATCAGGATTTTCGATGTGTCGATCTTTGGCATGTTGTGCTCCTTTGCATTCGCATTGGGTCTGCGAATACAACGGGTGCCCTGCCTGTGAGTTCCACCGGTTTCGAAATTAATTAACGCCCGCCGGTGACATCCAGCGTCGTGCCGGTAATGTAGCTGGCCCCTTCGCCCATCAGGAACAGGATGGCATGGGCGCATTCCTCCGCCTCGCCGGGGCGCTTCATCGGCACGGTGTCGGCCAGATCATCGCAGCGGTCGGGCAGGCCGCCCTTGGCGTGGATTGCGGTTTCGATCAATCCGGGGCGGATTGCCACTACGCGCACACCGTCCGGCGCGACCTCGTCGCTTAATCCTTTGGTGAAGATGTCGATGCCCGCCTTCGTCGCGGCATAGTCCACATATTGCCCCGCCGAGCCCAGCCGCGCCGCGGCAGAGCTGGTATTGACGATCACGCCCCCATCGCCGCCAAACGCTTTGGACATGCGCAAGACGCCCTGCTGAGCCACCATCATCGCCCCGATCAGGTTCACGTCCACCATGCGGCGCAGGCGTTCGTAGGACATCTCCTCAACCCGCTGTGGCTTGTCCACGATGCCCGCATTGTTGACCAGCGCGTCCATTTGCGGGAAGGCGGCGTCGAACTCTACGAAGACGCGCTCGACGTCCTCCTCTATCGACAAATCACCCTGAAACGTGTGGGTGATCGCGCCTTCCTGCTCGCACATCTGCGCCACAAGCTGTGCGCCTTTCAGGTCCGTGTTGAAATGGATGCCCACGTCATAACCGCTTTTTGAGGCTAGAACGGCGGTCGCCGCCCCGATGCCGGAACTTGCGCCGGTGATCAGCACTGTTTTGGTTTCACGGGCCATGGAAGCGTCTCCTTGTGCGATATGTTACGCGCGTTCAATCGTCGAAATCTGGCGGATTTATGGCGGCGCGCGCAGTAGGGCGGGGCGGCCCCCCAATCAGTCCTGTCGGGACAGGTGGGCCAGCACTTCTTCGGCCAGTGCCGCGACTTCCAGCGCGGCGGGGCTTTTGGCGGGGCCATCCATCACCGCGCGACCTTGGCCGAAGGTCTCGGCATAGGCGACGCGGTTGGCAAGGCTCGCCTCCGCCAGTCCGGCGTCGATCTTTGCGGCCTCTTCGGCAATGTCGCGGCCCAGCCGGGTTCCGGCGCGGGTGCGGTTCAAAACCATCAACGCAGGCGTATTCTCGCGCCGCGCCAGATCCAGCACGCCTTCGGTCGCCCACAGGTCCACATGGCTGGTTGCCACCGGCACCAGCGTCAACGCGGCTTTGCGCAGGGCGGGGCGCAGATCGCTGTCGGCTTTCGGCGGGGTGTCGACCAGCACGAGATCGACGTCGCCCAGCATCTTGCCGACCTCGTATTCGATCCCCCAGGCCGACGCGGTCGAGAACTCCATACCTGGGTCCTCCAACGCTTCGCATCGTGCCATGAACCAACGGCCAAGGCTGCCTTGCGGGTCGGTGTCTATGATTGCCACCCGCTTGCCGAGCTTGGTGAAGGCCACGGCCAGATTGGCCGTCAGCGTGGTTTTGCCGCTGCCGCCTTTTTGCTGTGCTATCGTGATCGCCGTGCCTGACATGCCGTTATCCGTCCATATACTGTGCTGCGATGCAGCATGTCACAGATCGGCGCGGGTTGCACGTCCCCGAATCTCGTTTGGTTCTCTAGGGTTAACTTTTGGGCTTGGGCGACTCAGCGTCCGTCTCAGAGCTTGAACGCATACTTGATATCATCAAGCGCGCCGCGCTGCCGCTCTGACAGTGCACCGTCGCCAGCGGTGCCGATTGCGTTCAACACCTGCATCAGCGGGCCAAGCTGCTCGCCCCCGCCCAGTTTGTAGAGCTTGCGCGACAGGCGGCTGATTGCGGGCTCCGCTCCGCCACATTCGCTCATAAGCCAGCGACCGAGGATCACCAACTCCTCCGCATCCTCAAGGCTGACATTGGCGGCCCGCTGCAATTCGCGCGTCATGGCGATGCGGGCGTCCTGAGACGGCAGGTCGTCCAGTTCCAGAAACGCCACCGCCAGCCCGCCGATGGCGACCTTGGGGTCCTCGATGCTTTCCGCCGGATGGGTGTTGGAGCGGCGCGAGAACCCGAAGCGGCGGGCTGCAAGGCGCACGTCATTGGCGACGTTGACCAGATCGCGGCCCGCAACGCCGATATCGCGCATGCGGAAGTACCAGTAGGCGGCGGCACCCAAGGCCCCGATGATGGCGATAAGTATAGGCATAGAGATCGACTCGCTGTTATTGCCCGTCCTTTATAGTGCGGATTTGGGCTAAACCATGACTGTTACGCGTTCAGAATTCTGGTGACCATCTCCAACAGATCGCCGCTGAGGTTCGGGGCCGCCTTCATTCGCTCCAGCGCCTCGCGCATCATGCCTTGACGGTCCGCGTCGTAGCGTTTCCACGTTTCGAAGGCGGTGGACATGCGGGCGGCGGTTTGAGGGTTCTTGGCGTCGAGCTTGATCAACCAGTCGGCCAGCAGCGCGTAGCCCGATCCGTCGGGTGAATGGAACCCCGCCGTATTGCCCGCCAGCGCCCCGAACACCGCGCGGAAGCGGTTAGGATTGGTCATGTCGAAGTCGGGGTGGTTGGTCAGCGCCTTAGCCGTCGCGGGTGCGGCGGCGAGCTTGGCGTAGGTAACCTGCATGGAGAACCATTTGTCGATCACCAGCCGGTCGTCTTTCCATTGCTCGTAGAAGGCTTTGCTGGCGTCCTCGCCCACCTCCGCCCGCAAGAGCGCCCCAAGCGCGGAGAGTTGCTGGGTCATGTTGTCCGCACTCTCGAATTGCGCGCGGGCTTGTGCGCCGCCGTCCAGACGGGTCAGCAAGGACAGCGCGACATTGCCCCACGCGCGTTTGCCAGCGGCTTCGGCGTCAGGTGAAAACGGGCCGTCCACCTGCATTTCCGCATAGATGCGGGGCAGGGTGTCCTGCATTGCGTGGGCGACGGATTGGCGCAGGGTCTGCGTGACGTGGTAGATTTTCGTCGGGTCGGGTGTCACGCCGCCGTCAAACAGCGCTTGCGCAATGTCGTCGGCGGACGGGGTGGAGAACACCAGCGCCTTGAAGGCCGGGTCCAGCGTGTCGTCGCGGGCCACGGCCAGCAGCGCGTCCAGATACGCCTGATCGGGCGTCGCGTCCTCGGTCACCATTCGGATCATCACGTCGCGAGCCAGCGCGCGGCCCGCTTCCCATTTGTTGAACGGGTCGGTGTCGTTCGCCAGCAGGAAGGCGCGGGTGGCATTGTCTTGATCCTGCTCCAGAATGATCGGGGCGGAGAAGCCGCGATTGATCGACGGGACCGGCTTGGCGTCCAATCCGGTGAAGCGGAAGGCGTGGACCTCGTCGGTGACCTCGCAGATGCGGGTCGCGTGGACCTCCTCGCCTGCGTCGTTGAGCAGCCCCACGGCGATGGGGATCACCTTGGGGTCTTTGGTGTCCTGCCCCGGTGTGGGGGGCGTGTGCTGCGTGAAGGTCAGCGTGTAAGTGCCGTCTTTCCAAGCCTCTTTTACCCCTACGCGCGGCGTGCCTGCTTGGGAATACCACAGCTTGAACTGGGTCAGATCGCGGCCGGTGACTTCCTCGAAACAGGCCAGCCAGTCCTCGATCGTGCAGGCCTGCCCGTCGTGGCGGGTGAAATACAGGTCGCACCCTTTGTAGTAATCCTCGTCCCCGATCAAGGTTTTGAGCATACCGATAACCTCGGCACCCTTCTCGTAGACGGTGGCGGTGTAGAAGTTGTTGATCTCGACGAAGCTTTCTGGCCGGACCGGATGCGCCAGCGGCCCGTTATCCTCGCGGAATTGCCGCGCGCGCAGGGCGATGACGTCCTCGATACGCTTGACGGCGGGGGAACGTTCATCGGCGGTGAACTGGCTGTCGCGATAGACGGTCAAGCCTTCCTTCAGGCACAGCTGGAACCAGTCGCGGCAGGTGATGCGGTTGCCGGTCCAGTTGTGGAAATACTCATGGGCGATGATTGCTTCGATACGTTCGAAATTTGCATCTGTGGACGTCTCGGGCGACGCCAGAACGGCGGAAGAGTTGAAAATGTTCAAGCCCTTGTTTTCCATCGCGCCCATGTTGAAGTCGTCCACGGCGACGATATTGAACAGATCGAGGTCGTATTCGCGGCCATAAACCTCCTCGTCCCATTTCATCGAGCGTTTCAGCGCATCCATGCCGAACGCGCATTTGTTCAGATCACCTTTGCGCACCCAGATGTTCAATTCCACCTCCTTGCCGGACATCGTGGTGAACGTGTCGGGATGGTTGACCAGATCGCCCGCGACCAGCGCGAACAGGTATGCGGGTTTGGGCCATGGATCGTGCCACTTGCCGCCGCCAAGGTCATTGCCGTTGGACAGCTTGACCTTCTCGTCGCCTTCAATGGTCACGGTGAAGACGCCCATCACGTCGGGGCGGTCGGGGTAGTAGGTGATCTTGCGGAAACCCTCGGCCTCGCATTGGGTGCAATACATGCCATTCGACATATAAAGCCCCTCCAGCGCGGTATTGGTCTGCGGGCTGATTTCCACTTCCGCCTCGAAGATGAATGGTGCGTCGGGGGCCTGCGCGGTCAGGCCCAGATCGGTGACTTTCGCCTGCGCGTCCTTGCCGTCGATCTTCGCCCAGATCAGCTTGAGCTGCTCGCCATGCAGGTAAAACGTCCGGTCCATCGCCTCGGGATTGGGCCGGAAGGCGATCTTGGAAATCACCCGCGTTGCCGTGGGATGCAACTTGAATACCAGCTCCACCGTGTCGACCAGATAGGCGGGCGGGGTGTAGTCGCTGAGGAAGATTTCCAAAGGGGCGTTGGCAGGGCTGGCGTCTTTCATGGGGGCTCCGTTCGACAAATCAGGGAACTTATGTCGCGCTGGCACGTTAGGTCTGTGACGGGAGCCGCGCAACCGCATTGCGACGGCTTCACTTTTACGCAGGAAGGAGCGCAGAAATGTCCTCACCGAACACGAATTTGGAAAAACAGAAAAAACGCCATGCAGGACCGCTTGGCGGGATAGCTGGCGTGTTGATGTTCGCCGGTGTCCTGCTGCTCATCCTGATTGGCTGGCTCGTCTACCAAGGTGGTGAGCCGGAAGGCGCGGACGTCCAGGTTGATGGACGCACTGGCGCAGAAACTGTGGTCGAACCGGAATAGTCCCCTCGAATTTCGAACAGACCGCAGACCGGTCTGCCATTGGCAGGCCGGTTTTTTATTGTCAGGGTGCCGGATATGGCCCGAATGCGGAAAAAATCAGACCTGCCGGTGAAAAGCTGCGCCACCTGCGGCAGGCCCTTCGCGTGGCGCAAGAAGTGGGCCGCGGTCTGGGATGAGGTGCGGTATTGCTCTGACAAATGCCGCAGTGAACGGCGAAAAGGTGACAATTCGACCTGACCAAGCGTGTTGCCTATCGGAAACTTTTTTCCTAGACAGCATACGATTGTATTCAGACGCGCATCCAGCCAGCGAAAAGGACCTTTGAGATGACCGAGACCTCCGTCACGCGCATAGACAAGCACGGATTGCAGGTGGACAGCCAATTGGCCGAGTTCATCGAGACCAAGGCGCTTCCGGGCACTGGTGTGGACGCGGATGACTTCTGGAAAGGCTTCTCCGACATCGCGCATGAGCTGGGACCGAAAAACAAGGCGCTGCTCGACAAGCGCGAGTCGCTGCAAACGCAGATCGACGCGTGGCATATCGAGCACCGTGACAAGCCGCATGACCACGCCGCCTATAAGGCGTTCTTGAGCAAAATCGGCTACCTGCTGCCCGAAGGCGGGGACTTCCAGATCGACACGGCCAATGTGGACCCCGAGATCGCTTCTGTCCCCGGCCCGCAACTGGTGGTGCCGATCACCAATGCCCGCTACGCGCTGAACGCCGCCAATGCCCGCTGGGGCAGCCTCTATGACGGGTTCTACGGCACCGACGCCATGGGAACGCTGCCGCCGAAAGGTGGCTACGACAAGGGCCGTGGCTCTCGTGTGGTGGCTCGTGTGCGGGTGTTTCTGGACGAGGCTTTCCCGCTGGAAGGCACCAGCCACGCCGACGTGAAAAGCTACGAAGTGCGCGATGGCGCGTTGCTGGCAGACGGCAAGAAGCTGGCGGACCCGTCCAAGTTCGTGGGCTACAAGGGTGATGCAGGCAACCCCGACGCAGTGCTGCTGCGCAACCACGGGCTGCATGTGGAGCTGGTCTTTGACCGCTCGCATTTCATCGGCAAGCACGATCAGGCGGGCCTTGCCGATGTGCGGCTGGAAAGCGCCGTATCCGCGATCATGGATTGCGAGGATTCCGTTGCCTGCGTGGATGCCGAGGACAAGGTGCAGGCCTATTCCAACTGGCTGGGCCTGATGCAGGGCGACTTGCAGGAAAACGTGGAGAAGGGCGGCAAGACCATCACCCGCAAGCTGCACGACGACATGGCCTACACCGCGCCGGACGGCGGCGAGTTGGTGGTCAAGGGCCGCGCACTGATGTTGGTGCGCAATGTGGGCCACCTGATGACCAACCCCGCCGTGCTCGACCGCGATGGTGGCGAGGTCTACGAGGGGCTGATGGACGCCATGGTGACCACGCTGATCGCCATGCATGATTTGCAAAAAACCGAAGGTATGCGCAATTCGCATCACGGGTCGGTCTATGTGGTGAAGCCGAAGATGCACGGGCCGGAAGAGGTGGCTTTTGCGGACGAGATTTTCACCCGCGTGGAGAAGGTTCTGGGCCTGCCTGCCAATACCGTGAAGCTGGGCATCATGGACGAGGAGCGCCGCACGTCGGTCAACCTCAAGCAGTGCATCTTTGCCGCCAAATCGCGCGTGGCGTTTATCAATACCGGCTTCCTTGATCGCACCGGGGACGAGATCCACACCTCGATGGAGGCGGGGGCGTTCTCGCGCAAGGATTTCATCAAGCGCAAGGCCTGGATCGGCGGCTACGAGAACCGCAACGTCGATATCGGTCTGGAATGCGGCCTGTCGGGCCGCGCCCAGATTGGCAAGGGCATGTGGGCAATCCCCGACCAGATGGCCGCGATGCTGGAACAGAAGATCGAGCACCCCAAAGCCGGTGCCAATTGCGCCTGGGTGCCGTCGCCGACCGCCGCAACCCTGCACGCGCTGCACTACCACAAGATCGACGTGTTCGCGGTTCAGGAGAAGCTGAAAGCAGGCGGGCGCCGCGCGCATGTGGAGACCATTTTGGATATTCCGCTGGCGACCTATCAGATGTGGACGGACGAGCAAATCATGCGTGAGGTCGAGAACAACGCCCAAGGCATCCTTGGCTATGTGGTGCGCTGGATTGATCAGGGCGTCGGCTGCTCCAAAGTGCCTGACATCAACGATGTGGGTCTGATGGAAGATCGCGCGACCTGCCGGATTTCCAGCCAGGCGCTGGCCAACTGGTTGCTGCATGGCGTCGTCTCGGAAGAGGCGGTGATGGGCGCGATGAAGAAGATGGCCGCCGTGGTGGACAAGCAGAACGCGGGCGATCCGGCCTATCGCAACATGGCACCGGATTTCGACGGGATTGCGTTCAAGGCGGCCTGCGATCTGGTGTTCAAGGGCCGCGAGCAGCCGTCGGGCTATACCGAACCGGTCCTGCATGCGCGGCGTCTGGAGCTGAAAGCCAGCTGATTTCGCCACGCCTTCGGCGTATCGATCCGCGGGGGCGCTGCCCCCGCACCCCCGATTTTAGTGGGGCTCTGCCCCACACCCCGAGGTATTTTCGAAGCAATGATGGGGCGGGGTGGTTCTGCCGCTGTGCAGAGCGGCTGTGCGGTGGAGTGGCTATACCGGGCCGCCGAGATGGGGTAGAACGCTTGCACTTACTTTGTGGAGAGTGTGAGACATGACGCGTCCGGTTATCGGTATTATCGGCAACTCCTACCTGATCAACGACCAATATCCCGCCCTCGCGGCGGGGCGGATGAATTGCGAGGCGGTGGCCGAAGTGTCCGGCGCGTTGCCGATGATCGTGCCGTCCTGTCCGTCGCTAATCGACGTCGCCGACCTGTTGGAGACCTGTGACGGCTTCCTGCTGACGGGGGGGCGTCCCAACGTGCATCCCGAGGAATATGGCGAGGACGAGACCGAGGCCCACGGCGCGTTTGATCGGGGTCGCGACCGCATCGCGCTGCCGCTGATCCGCGCCTGTATCGAGCGGGGGCAGCCGATATTCGGCGTGTGTCGCGGGTTTCAGGAGGTGAACGTCGCGATGGGCGGGACGCTCTACCCCGAGATACGCGACCTGCCGGGGCGGATGAACCACCGGATGCCACCCGATGGCACGCTGGAGGAAAAGTTCGAGCTGCGCCACTCCGTGACCTTCACCGAAGGCGGGCCGTTTCACCGTCTGATGGGTGCGCGGGAGGTGATGACCAACACGCTGCACGGGCAAGGCATCAAGACCGCTGGCGAGCGTGTGGTGATCGACGGGCTGGCCCCTGACGGCACGCCGGAGGCGACCTATATCAAGGATGCGCCGGGATTCAGCCTGGCGGTGCAGTGGCACCCCGAATACCGCGCGGCCCACGACCCTGTGTCGCGGGTGTTGTTTGAGGCCTTCGGCGCGGCCGCCCGCGCATGGGCTGAGGGGGAGCGACCTCAGGTGCTGAAGTCGGCCTAGGAGGTCAGGATTTCGCTGACCTTCAGCGCGCGCATCTGGTTGCCATCCACCTTCAGCTTGCCGGTCATCACGGCGGTGATCGGGTTCTGATCGCCGCTGAGGATCGCGCGGAACACGGCCTCCGTCGCCTTCAGGGTGACGTCGGCGTCTGCGTCGGATTGCACCGCGCCGTCTTCCGACAACACTACGGAGCCTTGGTCGGCGATCACCAGCTTGGCAGTGCCTTTGATCGCGCCTTTGGCTTTTTCGTGCAGCAGGGCGGTCAGGGTGTCGAGATGGGTTGTCATGGGGTGGCTCCGGCAGGGTGACGTTCGCGTCAGTTTGGCCAGCCGCCGCGCCTGCGCAACAAAAACGTAGCGTCAGCCATAGGTCTCCAGCATCGCCTTCAAGTCTTCCAGTGTGTTGGCCTCTTGCACCGGCTTGTCGTGCCGCCAGCGCAGCATCCGCGGGAAGCGCAGGGCGACGCCGGATTTGTGGCGGGGGGAGGCTTGAATGCCCTCGAAGGCGATTTCGAACACATGCTCTGGCGTGACCTGCCGCACGGGGCCGAAACGTTGCAGGGTGTTCTTCTTGACCCAAGCCGTGATCTTGCGGAATTCGGCATCAGTCAGGCCCGAATAAGCCTTGGTGAAGGGGGTCAACTCGTTGCCGTTCCACACCGCGAAGGTGAAGTCGGTATAAAGGCCCGCGCGGCGTCCGGAGCCCGCCTGCGCATAGATCATCACCGCGTCGATGGTCAGCGGGTCGACCTTCCATTTCCACCAGTCGCCCTTTTTGCGGCCTGCCAGATAGGGGCTGTCGCCGCGCTTGAGCATCAGCCCCTCGGCGGCATGGTCGCGGGAGGTGGCGCGGATTTTGGCAAGGTCGTCCCATGTCTGGAACGGCAATTGCGCGGACAGGCGCAGGGGCGCGTCGGGGGGCAGCGCGTCGATCAGGGTCGAGAGCCGCGCGCGGCGTTGGTCCAGAGGCAACGTTCGCAGGTCCTCTCCACCATATTCCAGCAGGTCATAGGCGTAGAGGATCACCGGCGCGTCTTTCAGCAGCTTTTTCGGCACGGTCTTGCGCCCGATGCGTTTTTGCAGGGCATTGAAGTTTTGCGGCGCGTCGGCGGCGTGGTCCCATGCCAGAAGCTCCCCGTCGAACACGGTGCCGTCGGCGATGAAGTCGGGAGCGATGGCGAATTCGGGGAAGCGGTCGGTGATCAGCTCCTCGCCGCGCGACCACAGATAGGGCTGGCGTTGGCGGATAATCAACTGCCCGCGGATGCCGTCCCATTTGCGCTCTGCACGCCAATCGGCGGGAGGGCCGAGGGCGTCCAGATCCTCGAGTTGGTAAGCGAGGTAGAACGGATAGGGTTTGGAGGCGTCTGCCTCGGGGTCGTGCGCCTCGATCAGGTCGTGAAACGTGGTCGTGGCGGGCGTCCAGTCGCCCATCAGGCGGTGGGCGAGGGTGGCTTCCTCGATCTCGGTGGCCTGTGCCAGCGCACGCGTCATCAGCTTTTGCGACACCCCGATGCGCAAGCCGCCGGTGATCAGTTTGTTGAACAGGAAGCGTTCGATGGGCGGCAGGGTGGCCCACGCGTCCAGAACGGTTTGCTTCTTGGTGTCCATGTCCAGCGTGCCCAAGTCGCGGACGGTTTCCAGCCAATCTGTCAGGGTGCGGTCGCTGCTGCCGGTGGCGGGGGGCAGGACAAGGGCGATGGTCTCGGACAGGTCTCCGACGATGGGGTAGCATTCCTCGAACAACCACAGGGGGATGTCCGCGACCTCGGCGGCCCATTCGCGCAACAGCGTGGTGGTCACGCCGCGCTTGGGGCGGCGACCGGACAAGAGCGCAATGGTCCAGAGGCGGTCACTGTCAGGGGCGTCGCGGAAATAGGCGGCGAGGGCGGCCACCTTGGCGTTGGTCTTGGTGGTCTGGTCCAGTGCGGTGAACAGATCGGCGAAGCGCTTCATGGCAGGTGCACCCGCAGCTTTTGCACCAGATGCAGGACGGATGCATCGGCCTCGGGCGTCCATCCGGCGGCAAGTTGCCAGACATGGGGGACGTTGTCCCATGTCTGGAAATCGACGTCAGGCAGGGTCTCCGCCAGATGCGCGGCGTCGTCATAGAGCACCTCTCCCTCGGCTACATGCAGAGCGGCGGGCGGAGCCATGGACAGGTCCGCATAGGCGGGGGAGATGTCGGGGTCTTTGGGGTCGCGGCCTGCCAGATAGGCGGGCATGCAGCGCGTGACCCATGTGTGGGGCAGCAGCATATCCGTATCGCGGAACTTTATGCGGCTGGGGCCGGTATGCGCCAGATCGGTCAACGGCGACAGCAGCGCCAGTGCGGCGGGCTGGGGCAGGCCAAGGGCCGCGATGCGGGTCACGGTGTTAAGCACCAGCGTGCCGCCCGCGCTGTCACCGCCAAGCACGATGCGCTCCGGCTCGAAGCAGGTCAGGGCCAGCCTGTAGGCGGCGATGCAATCGTCGGGGGCGGCGGGATAGGGATGATCGGGCGCAAGGCGGTAGTTGGGCAGCCATGCCTCGGCCCCGATGCCAGCGGCGATGCGCGCGGCGAGCCAGCGGTGGGTGTAGGAGGAGCCGACGGTGAACCCGCCGCCGTGGAAATAGAGCAGCAGGTTGCCTCGCGCCGTGTTCGGGATCATCCGGCGGATGCAGAAGTTCGGCATGTGCAGGAACGCGCGTTTGGTGCCCCGCAACGGGCGCATTCCGCCGACCGCGAGGACGTCGAACACCCGCGCAAGCTTGCGCTGATCCTTGATCTTGGCAAATAGCGGCTTCTCGACATGGCGGGCGAAGCTGTTGAAAAGTTTTTGGCGGCGCGACGTCACTCGACGACCTCTGCATCCGCCGCATCGAGGCTTTCGCCCTCGTATTCGGTTTCCACCACGCCCGCGTCGTAGCCCTGATCGTTCAGCCAGCGGGCGAACTGGGACGTGTAGCCGTGGGTGACGAACACGCGCTCCGCCCCTGTGGCCTTGATCGCGGCGTTCAGGCCGTCCCAGTCGGCGTGGTCACTCATCACGAAGCCGCGGTCGGCGGAGCGGCGGCGTCGGTGGCCGCGCATCGACATCCATCCCGACGCAAACGCGGTAGAGGCCTGCCCGAAGCGGCGCACCCATGTGGAGTTCATGCCCGACGGCGTGGCGAGGACAAGTGCGCCCGCGTTGGCTTTCGTGTCGGTGTCGGGCGTCACGCGGATGGTGTCGGACAGGGACAAGCCTTGCGCGCGCAGCACCTCGTTGGTGTTCTCGATCGCGCCATGGGTCAGGATCGGGCCAATAGACGTGTCGACATTTGCGAGGATGCGCTGCGCCTTTCCCAAGGCATAAGCGCCAAGGATGGAGAACCGCCCCGCCGCCTTGTTGCCCGCCCACCACGCATTGATCTGGGCGATGACATCGTCTTGGGCGTCCCACTTGAACACCGGCAGGCCGAAGGTGCTTTCGGTGATAAAGGCGTGGCAGGCGACCGGCTCGAAAGGCTCGGAAAAGCCGTCATCGGTGGTTTTGTAGTCGCCGGAGGCGACCCAGACCTCGCCATCCACCTCGACGCGGATCTGGGCGGAGCCGGGGACGTGGCCTGCGGGGTGAAACGACACGCGGGCATCGCCGATCTGGCGTGTCTCGCCGTAGTCGACGGTATCAAGCGAGATGTCGCCCAAACGCAGGCGCATAACGGGGGCGGCGGCCCCGGTGGCAAGGTAGCTGCCATGGCCCCAGCGGGCGTGGTCGGAATGGCCGTGGGTAATCAGCGCACGGGAAACTGGACGCCACGGGTCGATGTAGAAATCGCCTGCGGGGCAATAGATGCCCTCGGGTTGGAACTGCAAGACCATGACGCTCAACTTAGCAGGGGCTGATTTGGTTGCCAGTGTTGGTTTTTGGGGTATTGATTGCGGAGCGAAACATTAGGGGACGGTCATGGGGTTTGCGGATTTCAAAGCGCGGATGGCATCGGGGGAGCGCCTGCTGGGCACCTTCGTCAAGACGCCTTCGGTGGAGATTGTGGAGATACTCGCCAAGTCCGGCCTCGACTTCATCTGTCTGGACGCGGAACACGCCCCTTGGGACCGGATGCGGCTGGACGCCTGCCTTGCGGTGGCGCGGGCGCTGGATTTCCCGACGATGGTGCGCGTGCCGTCAGGGGGGGTGGACGACATTCTGAAAGTGATGGATGCGGGGGCCGTAGGTATCGTGGTGCCGCATGTGGACAGCGCCGAGAAAGCGCGCGCGATTGCCAAGGCGGCGCGGTTCGGCCATGGCGGGCGCGGCTTCGCGGGCTCGACCCGTTGGGCGGGTTACGCGACACGGCCCATGGCGGAAATATTGGAACAGTCGCGCACGGAGACCGTCGTGATTGCCCAGATCGAGGAGCCGGAAGGCGTCGAGGATATCGCAGGTATCGCGGGGGCAGAGGGCGTGGACGGCGTGTTCATCGGGCCTGCGGATTTGTCGGTGGCCTATGGTGCCACGTCCGTGGACAACGACGAGTTGAAAGCGGCGATGACGAAGGTGGGCGAGGCCGCCCGCAAGGCCGGTGTGGCCTATGTGACCTGGGTGCCGAATGCGCATGCGGCGAAAGCGTGGGAAGGCTACGGCTTCAACGTATTTGTCATGGGGTCGGAGCATGCATGGATGCTGGCAGGCGCGCGGGCAGCGGTTGCCGGCATGCGGGAAGAGTAACCTAGGGTCAAAGGGTTATGGGCCGTTATGCAATTGCTGCATGGCAGCATTTCGGCTTTGTGTGGTGTGGGATCGGCAAGGTCGGCCTATGTGTCAGGCAACGCGTAACACCGAAGGAAAATCGCAATGACCGAAATGAAAACCTCCCGTATCGACCTTGAAGAGATCGAACGCAAAGCCCGCGAAATGCGTGCAGAATACACCACGCAGATGCTTAAAGCCGCTGGTGCATGGATCGTGTCCAAGTTCTCGAGCGCTCTGCCGGCAAGCTCCAAAACCGCCTGATCTCGGCGGTCAGGCCTGCTGTCAGGGCCACGTCGAATGACCAAAATCCCGGCTCCGCCCTTAAAGCGGTCCGGGATTTTCTCGTTTTGGTCTGATTTCAATTCTAGTACCTTACAAGTCTTAGGAAATACGCGCCCGATTCCCGTGCGCTGGAAAGGTCGAGAAGATGAAATTCACCAATTTGATTGGCGCTCTTGCCTTGGTTGCCGGATTGAGCGCGTGTGCCACCGTCGGTGGCGGCTCTTCGGGCAATGCCGCCGACCCCGTTTCTGCGGTGCCCGCCGAATTGACGGCGCTTAGCGCCCAGTGGCGGCTGTCAGATGTGCGGGTGAATGTCTCGGAAGATCTGAGCGTGTCGGAAGCCAACCTATACTATCCGGTCGCGGACATCGTCTGGCGCGAAGATCCGTTCGGGGACCGTCGCGCGCAGGTGGCGAAAATCGTCGATGACGGAATGACGGCGGGCCTGACCCATCTGAAGGGGCCGCAGCGGGTGTTCTTTGACGTCAATCTGCATCGCTTCCACTCGCTGAGCGAAAAGGCGCGCTATTCAATCGGCGGTGTGCACAACATTATATACACTCTGACCGTGGTTGACGCTGCCACCGGTGCGGCTTTGCATAGCCCGATCAAGATGGAGATTGATCTGAAAGCCTATGGTGGCGATGAGGCCCTCGCCGCCGAGCGAAAGGGCCTGACCCAGAAAGTGCGCATCCAGAGCCATCTGGCGAGCGTAATGCGTCAGGCTTTCAACGGCGGGCAGGAGATGCGCGTCGTGGCGCAGGCGGATGAGGCGTCGTAAGGCGTCGCCCGCGGCCCGACCCGCTAATCGCGAACGCACGGACGGGCTTTCGCCCGCTGAGAATACCGACTAAGGGGAGGATATGACATCCTCCCCTTTTTCCGCCTCACCCTATCCCGTCATTCGCCTGAAGCCGAAGGCCAACGCCCAGACCATCCGGGGCGGCGCCCCTTGGGTGTATGCCGACGAGCTGGTCACCGACCGCCGCACGCGGCGTCTGGAGCCGGGCTCGCTTGCGGTGTTGGAAGACAGCGACCGCGATTCCATTGCGGTCGTGACCATCAATGCCGAGTCCAAGATCATCTGCCGTGTCATGGATCGCGACCCCGCCGCCGAGCTGGATCAGAATTGGCTGCTGGTCCGCGTGCACCGCGCGCTGGCCTTGCGCGAGGACCTGTACGACGCGCCGTTCTACCGGTTGATCCATGCGGAGGCCGACGGCCTGCCCGGCGTGATCGTAGATCGCTTTGGCGATGTGCTGGTGATGCAGCCCAACGCGGCTTGGGCCGAAAAGGCGAGCGAAGCTTTGGCTGCCGCGCTTTCCGAGGTCACCGGAGCCACAACTGTTATCAAGAATGCCGCAGGCCGCGCTCGCGGATTGGAAGGCTTGGATGATGTGTCGACAACCCTGATCGGCGGTCATGAAGGCCTGATCGAAGTGCCGATGAACGGCGCGACCTATATGGCGGATGTGGAAGGCGGGCAGAAAACCGGCATGTTCTTCGATCAGCGCGACAACCATGCATGGGCGGCGAAGCTGCACAAGGGCGGGCGTGTGCTGGATGTGTTCTCACATGTGGGGGGCTTCTCGCTGGCCGCGCTGGCGGCAGGGGCATCCTACGCTTTGGCCGTCGATAGCTCGGAACCTGCATTGGCGCTGGCCGAGAAGGGGGCCGAGGCCTCCGGTGTCGCGGACCGGTTCGAAACCCGCAAGGGCGAGGCGTTCAAGGTAATGGAAGCGCTGGCCGCTGAGGGCGAGCTGTTCGATCTGGTGGTTGCCGACCCGCCCGCCTTTGCGCCGAACAAACAGGCCCTGTCCAACGGGCTGACGGCCTATAGTCGCGTGGGCTCCATGGCGGCGAAGCTGGTGAAGCCGGGCGGGTATCTGGTGCTGTGCTCCTGTTCCCACGCGGCCGATTTGACCAAGTTCCGCCAAGCCAGCTTGCGTGGTGTAGGCCGCGCGGGGCGTGAGGCGCAGATTATCCATACGGGAGCCGCCGGGGCGGACCATCCGTTGCATCCGGCGCTTGCCGAAAGCGGATATCTCAAGGCCATTTTCCTGCGTCTCGACTGATGCGCGCGTTGCTCGACGCCTGCGTGATCTACCCCACGGTGCTGCGCGAAGTGCTGGTGGGATGCGCGGGGCTGGGGTTGTATGAGCCGCTGTGGTCGGACCGCATTCTGGAGGAATGGGCGCGCGCGACGGTGAAGCTGGGGCCGGAGGCGGAAGTGCAAGCGCGGGGAGAAGTGGCGGTGCTGAAGGCGCAATTTCCCAACGCCTCCGTGCGGCCCCGCGATGGCGACATGGCACGGCTGCATCTGCCCGACGAGAATGACATTCACGTGCTGGCCGCCGCGATTGCGGGGTCGGCGGATATCCTTGTGACGCTGAACGCAAAGGATTTTCCACGGCAGGTATTGGCGTTCGAGGGGGTCCGGCGGCTCAGTCCGGACGAGTTCGCGATGGGGTTGTGGCTGGAGACACCTGCGGCGGTCGAGCAGGTGGTGCATGATGTGCACCGCGTTGCTTGCGAGATGTCGGGGGAGACGTTGGGGTTGCGGGCCTTGATGAAGCGGGCGAGATTGCCGCGATTGGGAAAAGCGTTGGGTTAAGTTGGGTTAAAGAGTTTCGCCGCGCTGGCGCGCGCCGACCGGTCAGGGGGCCAGCCCCCCGAACCCCCCGAGGTATTTTCGGAAAAAAGAAATCAGGGGTGGTGTCAGGTTTGGGGGATGCCCCATTTCGCCTCGCGCGCCTCGATGGCGGCGATGCGCTCGGCGGTTTTGGGGTGGCTGAGCAGCCAGGCAGGGGTGCCGGAGCCCAGACTGCCGGTCAGCGTGTCGAGCTTGCGGAAGAGGGATTTTTGCGGCGCGGTGCCAATGCCTGCCTTGGTGAGCAGGGCGGAGGCGTAGGCGTCGGCCTCGTACTCGTCGCTGCGCGACAGGCGGGCGGCAAGCATGGAGGTGAGCATGTTGGCAATCCAGATGCCGATGCCCGGCAGGAACCGGCCCAGCACCGTGGCGAGCGCCACGCGGATGGCGTTCTGGCCTGAAAAGTCAATCATGCGGCGGCGGGAATGGCCCAGGGCGACGTGTCCCAGCTCGTGGGCAATGACCGATGCCATTTCGGCGGCGGTGACCGAGCCGTCCTTGTATTTGTTGAAGAAGCCGCGCGTGATGAAGATGCGGCCATCCGGGGCGGCGAGACCGTTGATCGGCTCGATCTCGTAAATATGGACCTTGATCCGCGGCAGATCGAGCGCTTGGGCCATGTCTAGGTTGAGCAGGTCGAGTTCGGGGTCTTTCAGCCGCGATGACTGCTGATCCAGCGCCCGCGCGGTATTCCACGCGGAGAACTTGTACATCACCAGCGCGTAGATGATGGCGATCAGGATCGGGGTCAGCTTCAGCATACCTTTAGATATGGGGCGCGCAGGGCAGACTGGCAAGGTCTATCCGCTAGACTTGGCCTCGCGGTCGATGCCCAGACTTGGCGCGGTTTCGACCTCATTCCTGCCCTGCTTTCGTGTGATGCAAAACCGCTCTGCTTTTGCAGGTGGGGTGCGAGGAAGGGGCAAGTTTTGCCGAGTTATACAGTTTACACGCTTGGGGCGTCGCAAATCTCGATCTCGGGAGGTGCGGTGCTGTCCGGCTTTACCCAAGGGGACGGCTCGCATCTGGCGGGGCAGACGATCACGCTGAACTCCAATGCGTGGGAGACAGTGGCGATTTCCGATGACGACGCCAATTTCAACGACAGCGAAAACGGGCAGACATTGGACGGGGCGACGTCCTATGACGGGCTGACGGGGCTGGCAGGCAACGAGCGGGTGGAGGCGGAATACACGCTCACGCTGGAGGACCCGGATGGCAACACCTACACGGTGATTGGCTTCAACATCAACGAACCGGGCGGCGGGACCAGCTACGCGACCGTCGAGGGGCTGGCGTTCATTGGCGGTGTCGGGGAATTTCCGCCGCGCGGCGTGCCCTTGACGGTGGTTGGAACCAGCGAGGGGCCGTCGGGTTCCACGACGCCTTATTCGGGTTATGCGACGCCGCCTTGTTTCACCCCCGGTACGCGGATCGAGACCCCGTCGGGCCTTCGGTTGGTTGAGGATATTGCGGTCGGCGATCTGGTCTGCACTCTGGATCGCGGCGCTATTCCTGTCCACTGGGTGGGACGGACGCGACTGACGGCTGGAGACTTGCAGCGGCAGGCGCGGCTGCGTCCGGTGCTGATCGAGCGCGGCGCGTTCGGTGCGCAGGCGCCAGCGCGGGATATGATGGTCTCGCCGCAACATCGCATTTTGCTGGACGGACCGGCTGTCGAGTTGATGTTTGGCTGCGGCGAAGTGCTGGTTCCGGCCATTCATCTGGTGAACGGTCGGACAGTTCGGCAAGTGAGAAGCGATACCGGCGTTGAGTATCTCCATCTGGCGTTCGACGGCCATGAGGTCGTCATGTCTGAAGGCCTGCCGACCGAGAGCTTCTTCCCCGGCGCGACCGTGTTGCGGGGGTTTGACGCAAGCGTGGTGGCCGAGTTGGAAGCACTGTATCCGGGCTGCGCGGTGGATGCAGGCACGGCGGCGGCGCGGCAATGTTTGACCGGGCGCGAGGCGCGGGTGCTGGTGCCTGCCTAGCCGCGGGTGAGTTGCTTCATGCCCGCCTCGATGCCTTGCAGGGTCATCGGCACCATGCGGTCCGCGCCGAAAATCTGCTGGATCATGGTGATTGACTGGGTGTACCGCCAGAAGCGTTGTTCCAGCGGGTTGATCCATAAGTGGCTGGGCCATTGGTCGCGGGCGCGTTCCAGCCAGACTTGTCCGGCCTCCGCGTTCATGTGTTCGTTGGCCCCGCCGGGATAGGCGATCTCGTAGGGGGACATGGAGGCATCCCCGACGAAGATACATTTGTAGTCGGAGCCGTAGGTGCGTAGCACTTCGTGGGTCGGAATTTGCTCGTTCCAGCGGCGGGAGTTGTCCTTCCAGACGCCTTCATAGAGGCAGTTGTGGAAGTAGAAATGCTCCAGATGCTTGAACTCGGTCCGCGCGGCGCTGAACAGCTCTTCCACGACACGGATATGCGGGTCCATGGAGCCGCCGATGTCGAGAAACAGCAGGACTTTGACGGCGTTGCGCCGTTCGGGGCGGGTGACGACGTCGAGATAGCCGTGCTCCGCCGTGGCACGAATGGTGCCGTTCAGGTCCAGCTCCTCGGCGGCGCCTTCCCGCGCCCATTTGCGCAGGCGTTTCAGGGCGACTTTGATGTTGCGGGTGCCAAGTTCGATCGTGTCGTCAAGGTTGCGGAACTCGCGCTTGTCCCAGACCTTGACCGCGCGCTGATGGCGGGAGCCGTCCTGGCCGATGCGGATGCCTTCGGGGTTGTAGCCGTAAGCGCCGAACGGCGAGGTGCCAGCGGTGCCGATCCACTTGTTGCCGCCTTGGTGGCGACCTTTTTGCTCTTCCAGACGCTTTTTCAGCGTTTCCATCAGCTTGTCGAAACCGCCCAAGGCTTCGATCTCGGCGCGTTCTTCTTCGCTAAGGTGTTTCTCGGCCATCTTGCGCAGCCAGTCGTCGGGGAGGTCCATCGCCTCCAGCACGTCCTCGGTGGTGATCTGCTCAAGCCCTTGGAATGTATGGGCGAAGGCGCGGTCGAAGCGATCCAGATGCCGCTCGTCCTTCACCATTACGGTGCGAGCGAGGTAGTAGAACCCGTCAATGTCATAGGTGACGAGACCCGCCTGCATACCCTCGAGGAAGGCCAGATATTCGCGCAAGCTGACGGGGATTTTGGCCGCGCGCAGGTTGTCGAAGAAGGGCAGAAACATCAGGCTGCGACGGCGGCGCGGGCCAGATAGATGGCGACGAACAGTCCGATCAGGCCGAAGATGATGGCAAACCCGCCCGCATATTGGGCCATGTCGAGGCGGTTGCCGCCTTTGCGTTTTGCCACCACCGCGCCAAGAAGCGCGCCGATCAGCATACCGATGAGAGGGGCCATTTAGTGCCTAGCTCCGTACCCGGCGGGGGGCCAATGCTTTGATCTCATTGAGCCGCGCCCGCACATTGCGTTCCGAGCCGAAGCCATAGCGGCCCCAACCCAGACTGTCGAGCCTGACGCGGCGGGCCTCTTCGTCGCGGCCAGCGGCTTGAAGCGCCTCGGCTTTGATCATCAGAAGCGTCGCCAGCAGGGCGGCGTTGGAAGAATTGCGGGCAGCGGGGATGCCTTCGTCGGTCAGTCGGATCGCCACGTCGAGCTTGCCTGAGGACAGCGCGAAGGCGGCCATCTGGGTGTTGACATGGGCGGCGTGGACCGACGCGCCGTAGAGTTGCTTGTAGATGTTGCCGGACTGCACGAAGGCGGAGATCGCGGTTTCCGGCTTGGAACCCAGTGTAACGCGGCCTTGGACGAATAGTGAGAACGCGAGGCGGTTGTCTTTCCAGCCCTGCGCCTGGGCAATTTTCACGGCCTTGGCGGCTTGGCTGACACGCTGCGATTGCGACGTGCGCAGCGCCAGCGCGGAGGTAATCGCGTCGTTCCATTGCTTGGGCGTGCGGTTGGCACCTGCGTTGGTGGCGCGGTTGCCGCGCGGGTTCAACCGACCCAACACCGAGGGCAAAACGCGGGCGACCTGACCCCGGGTCATGCCGTTGCGCAACTCTGGCGCGTAGTAGGCGCGCAGGATCAGCATATCGAAGCCGGTCAGGATCGTGTGGAAATTGTCGTCGTTGAAAATGCTGTCAGGCAGGCGGTAAAGATCATTGAGCGGGCCGAGGGCCTGTGAAATTTCCTCGTGCAGGCAGTCGCGGACTTCCTGCGGCGACACGTCATTGGGGATGATGACAGTGGCTTTTGTGCGGTTGGATAAGCGGGTCCAGTCAGTCTTGCCGTTGCCACGATCGCGTTTGAACTCTGACCAGCCAGCGACGTTTGGAACGACGAAACAGGCGGCTTGCGGCACCGCGCGTTGCAGAGTCTTGCGCGGGATGGCCTCTACTATGATCTGCGCCGTCTCACCACGCGCGGCGCGGGAAATGTCGATACCCGCTTCCGAGCGCAGGCGGGCAAGCAGCCGGGCGAGGTCACCTTCGAGCGACGCGGGGGCCTGTCCGGTGACGGCAACTTTGATCGGCCCTTCGAACCTGGTCAGCCATGGCAGCGGGCGACCGCTTTCCATTTGGAAGGTCAGGTCCAGAAAATCTTGCGCAATTTGGGTATTTGGTCTGCTGACGCCACCAGCGCGCTGGCTGGTGAAGGTCTTCATTGGCGGAAGCGATGTCGCCATCGGTGCGTTGCGACCCGCCACCTCGTTATCGGTGGAAGGCACACAGGCGGCCATGAGGCACAGAATCGGAACAGCTAAGCGGCGCATCACAGCGTTATACCCGCGTTTTTTTGATCTGGCGCGATATTTCTGCAAAGGCGGGGGAACGTGGCGTCGTGGACACAATTGCGTGAGCGTTTCGCGATTGCTTCCAATTTGCGCTGTGCGCCGGTGATCGTCTCCGATTCTGTTGAAATACTCGTCACTTTTATTGCTCGTCCCTTGCTCGATTAACTTAGTGTTAAGCGATGCATTGGGGCGCGAGTTTGTGGCGAATTGGGCTTTTTGCGGGCTATTGTTTCGCTACCTCTGACCGCGGGCAAGAAAAGCGAGACGCTCGAACAGATGCACGTCCTGCTCGTTCTTCAATAAGGCCCCGTGCAGACGCGGCAACGCACTGTTTCCGGTTTGCTTCAAATCTTCGGCACTAAGATCCTCTGCCAGCAGCAGTTTCAGCCAGTCCAGCACCTCGGATGTGGAGGGTTTTTTCTTCAGGCCGTTGGTCTCGCGAATCTCGTAGAACTGCGTCAGCGCAGTGGTCAGAAGGGCGGGTTTCAGGCCGGGGAAGTGGACCTCCACAATGGCGCGCATCGTGTCGATATCTGGGAAGCGGATGTAGTGGAAGAAGCAGCGGCGCAGGAACGCGTCGGGCAGTTCCTTTTCGTTGTTGGAGGTGATGATAACGATGGGGCGCTGGCGGGCCTTTATCGTCTCACCGGTCTCGTAGACATGAAATTCCATCCGGTCGAGCTCTTGCAGCAGGTCGTTCGGGAATTCGATGTCGGCCTTGTCGACCTCGTCGATCAGAAGCACACATTTTTGTTCGCGATCAAAGGCTTGCCAGAGTTTGCCGCGTTTGATATAATTCGCAACATTATGTACTCTCTCGTCTCCCAACTGGCTATCGCGCAGGCGGGACACGGCGTCATATTCATAAAGCCCCTGTTGCGCTTTTGTGGTGGACTTGATGTGCCATTCGATCATCTCGAGGCCAAGCGCGGCGGATACCTGACGCGCCAGTTCGGTCTTGCCGGTTCCAGGCTCGCCTTTGACGAGCAGCGGGCGCTCCAGCGTCACCGCGGCATTGACCGCCACGGTCAGATCGTCGGTCGCAACGTAGCTTTCCGTGCCGGTAAACTTCAGGGCGCTGCTGCGGGGCGATGTGGAATCCATAACTAAAACAAGCCTCTGTGACGTGGAGTTGATGATCTGGCAATTGATCGCGCTAACGCCCTTTTAGCGTCCCTTATGTGCGTGACAAGGGGGGGGCGTTCGGTTACGAGGACGCAGGGAAGTTGAAGCATAATGGGTTTGAGTCGTATTCGACCGCCGATCATGCGCAAGAGTGAGGACCTGGGATGAAAGCCGAAGTATTTCTACCCGACGATTACCAGCCGGCCGAAGACGAGCCATTCATGAACGACCGGCAAACCGAATATTTCCGACGCAAGCTGCTGGACTGGAAGGCGTCAATTCTGGAAGAGACCGCGCAGACGCTGGTTGGCATGAAAGACGGCACGCGCAACATTCCGGACATCGCCGACCGTGCGTCCGAGGAAACCGACCGCGCGCTGGAGCTGCGGACCCGTGATCGCGAGCGCAAGTTGATCTCCAAGATTGACGCAGCCCTACGCCGCATCGACGAGGGCGAGTACGGCTATTGCGACGAGACCGGCGAGCCGATTTCGCTCAAGCGCCTCGACGCCCGCCCGATCGCGACCTTGAGCCTTGAGGCCCAAGAGCGTCACGAGCGCCGCGAGAAGGTCCACCGCGACGATTGAGCAGGACATCTGCTTAGAGAAAAAACCGCCGGTGCAGGAATGCTCCGGCGGTTTTTCTTTGGTGATTATGCTGCGAGTTCCACCCAGACGGGGACATGGTCGGACGGCTTCTCGCGCCCGCGATATTCGCGGTCGATCTGGCAGTCTTTCAACAAGTCAGCGGCCTGCGGCGTCAGCAATAGATGGTCGATACGGATACCATCGTTACGGTTCCACGCGCCTGCCTGATAGTCCCAGAAGGTATATTGCTCTGGCGCGGGGTTGCGGGTGCGGAACGCCTCGGTGAACCCGAGATTGAGGATGCGCCGATAGGCGGCGCGACTCTCCGGGTGGAACAGCGCGTCGTCGCGCCATGCGTCGGGGCGGGCGGCATCAATGGCCTGCGGGATGATGTTGTAATCCCCCGCCATCATTGCAGGCATCTCGGACGAGAGCAGGTCTTTCGCGCGGGCGTGCATCCGCTCCATCCATGCAAGTTTGTAGTCGAATTTCGGGCCGGGGCGGGGGTTGCCGTTGGGCAAATATAGCCCGCACAGGCGAACTGCATGTTGGTCGCCGACGACCGTGGCCTCGATCCAGCGGGCTTGTTCGTCGCTGTCATCACCGGGCAGGCCGCGCGTGACGTCCTCCAGAGGCAGCTTCGACAGGATCGCCACGCCGTTAAAACTCTTCATGCCATGGGTTTCGACATTGTAGCCCATGTCCTCGAAATGCTGGCGGGGGAAGGCCTCGTCCACAGATTTGATTTCTTGCAGCAGCACGACGTCGGGCTGCGTCTCGCTCAGCCAGTCGGTCAGCGCGTTGAGGCGTGCCTTGATGCCGTTGATGTTGAACGTCGCGATTTTCATGGAACAGACCCCCTTGCAGCTGATGTCAGGTATCCACTACGCCCCGCCCAAGGGCAAGAGTGAGGAGTTGTAGGTGGGCGAAAGTGCCGGGTTGGTTCATGCGATTGCGTGACGGAAAGGATACAGGCGGCGGCTGGTGTCGGGGTGCGGTGTCGCATTTTCGCCCCGTTTCGGTATGCTGCCTCTATAAAAGAACCAAATAAAAACAAAAAACTGCATGAGGCAGACCATGAGAGTAGTTGCGGTACTGGGCGCCTTGTTGGCGCTTACAGCCTGTGGGGTTCCAGAATCCGAAGATGTGCAGGCGTCGCGTGGGGCGATTCAGGGGCTATACTTCGTCCCGTTCAATCCCGAAATTCTGGAAAACTCACCGGCATGGGAAGCGGCGTTGGAGGAATACAAACGCACGCTTTGATCTGATACCGGACGGACGTTGCGCCTTCGCGCTTGTCTACATCGAAAATGACGTGCCGCAGCCGCAAGACGATGTGGCGTTGGGGTTCTTGATCACGAACCGCGCGCCGATCAGCTCTTCGGTGAAGTCGATCACAGCATCTGACAGGAATGGCAGCGAGACGGAGTCGACGACGACGGTTTCGCCGTCCTTTGACAGGATCAGATCGTCGTCAGCGGGTATGTCCAGCTTGATGTCATATTGAAAGCCGGAGCATCCGCCGCCATCAACCGCAACCCTCAACGCCTGACCCTGACCGGATGCACCGATCTCGGCGAGCCGCGCGAAGGCGCGGTCGGTCACTTTGGGGGGCAGGGTCATCTCCATAGCTTGCATCCTGTGATAGCGTTTCTGCCTTGAAGGTAAGGCGCGGGGCGACCGATCTCAAGATGTAGTCTGATCAGACGGGAAAACTGTCGTCGCCACCATCGTCGTCGATCTCGTCCACTGCAGGTTCAAGCTTCAGAAATGCCTCGGCCTGAGCCCGTTCGTCGGAGGTGAAGCTGCGGACCGACATGCCAGGAAGAATCGTGCCCTCAAGCTCTGCGATGTCGCGGATCCATTTCTGGTCCGACACCAAGGCCACCTTGGTGACCTTGCCCAACATGCCAAAGAGTTGCGGCAGACGCTTCATTTCCTCAAGGATCGCGCCTGCCTCGGGAAACTCTATGTCATGGTAGAGCGCGAGCATGCGCCCGTTTTTCATCTGTTCGGTCATCGGCAGCAGGGCATCGAGCCCCTTGGACATTTCGTCCGCCGTGATTTTGCCGCCGATTTCGATTTCGATGAGGTCAGCGCTTTTCTTCTCTACCTTAAACATGGTCAGCTTCCTTTCGGGCTGCGGGAGGTCGATCCTGTTCGCGCTATATACTTGGGCATCGTAACGGGTTTGCACAACCGGGGGCGCGCACTCGTCACTGGCGGCGTGCTGGTGTAGGACGGTCCAAACAAAAGAAACGAGGACGATAAAATGCTGGCCCCCTATGCCTGCCACCCCAGCGACAGCCGCGGGCGGCTGTATCCGGAGGAAGAAAGCACCTTCCGCTCCTGCTTCCAGCGGGATCGGGACAGGATCATCCACGCCAGCGCCTTCCGCCGTCTCAAGCACAAGACGCAGGTGTTCATCGAGCATGAGGGCGACTATTTCCGCACCCGCCTGACGCACTCCATCGAGGTGGCACAAGTGGCGCGGACCATCGCTGGTGTACTGGGGCTGAATGCGGAACTGACCGAGGCGGTCGCGCTGGCCCATGATCTGGGCCACACGCCTTTCGGCCACACGGGCGAGGAGGCGCTGGACGCGCTAATGGCCCCTTATGGCGGCTTCGATCACAACGCGCAGGCGCTCAAGATCGTGACCTCGCTGGAGCGCCACTATGCGGAATGGGACGGATTGAACCTGACCTGGGAAACCCTTGAAGGCATTGCGAAACATAACGGGCCGGTGACAGGCGACTTGCCCTATGCGCTGGCCGAATACTCGGCGCGGCACGATCTGGAACTGGGCACCTATGCGAGCGCGGAAGCGCAAGTGGCGGCCTTGGCGGACGATATCGCATACAACAATCACGATCTCCATGACGGGTTGCGGGCGGAGCTGTTTTCCACCGATGAGCTGGCGGAACTGCCCTTGGTCGGCCCGTGCTTTGCGCGGGTGGACGAGCTGTATCCGGGCCTGAACTACTATCGCCGCCGGCACGAGGCCTTGCGCCGCTTCTTCGGGCTGTTGGTTGAGGATGTGATCGCGGTGGCGAAAGCCCGGCTGACGGGCTTGGCACCAGGCTCTGTCGCCGATGTGCGCGGGGCGGGGCGGGCCATGGTGCAGTTCTCGCCCGAGGTCTGGACGGAGTTGAAGGTGATCCGCGAGTTCCTGTTCACGCGCATGTACCGCGCCCCCGCTGTGGTCGAGATGCGCGCGCAGGTCACCCAAGTGGTGGACGAGCTGTTCCCGCTGTTCATGGACCAGACCGACCTGCTGCCCAAACAATGGCGCAAGGATGTGGAGGACGCCGACGGGGAGACCGCGCTGGCCCGGATCGTCGCGGATTACATCGCAGGCATGACGGACCGGTTTGCGCTTCAGGAACACGAGCGATTGATTGGTGGCATTGCGGCGGACAGCTATGTGACGGGGCGCAGGTAGCGAAATTGTGCGCTGCGCGCGCTTTATGCTTGATGGGGGCTCCGCCCCCAAACCCCCGAGGTATTTTTGAAGCAATGATGGGGGTGGACCGTGCATCTGGGCGTGGTAAACCGCGCGGGACTGATGAGGTGAGATGATGAACCTGTTTTCCGATATTCGCGCCGTTGTGATCGCGTCGCTTGACGCGATGGTGGCAGAAGGTGTGCTGCCAGAGGGGCTGGACTTCGCCAATGTGGCGGTGGAGCCGCCGCGTGACGCGGCCCATGGCGACATGGCGACCAACGCAGCGATGGTGTTGGCCAAGCCCGCGCAGATGAAGCCACGCGACATTGCCGACGCCCTTGCGGCGAAGCTGATGGCGGATGACCGCGTGGCATTGGCCGAGGTCGCGGGGCCGGGCTTTCTGAACCTGCGGTTGGAGACGGGCGTCTGGGCCGGTGTCGTACAGGCCGCGCTGGAAAACGGCGCGGCGTTCGGGCGCTCCGATCTGGGGGCGGGGCGCAAGGTCAATGTGGAATATGTCTCTGCCAACCCGACCGGCCCTTTGCATGTCGGCCATACGCGTGGGGCGGTGTTCGGCGACGCGCTGGCGTCGCTGCTGGACTACGCGGGCTATGACGTCACGCGCGAATACTACATTAACGATGGTGGTGCACAGGTCGATGTTTTGGCGCGGTCTGTCTACCTGCGGTATGTGGAGGCCCATGACCTGAGCGTCGACTGGCCCGAAGGCAGCTACCCCGGCGACTACCTCATCGAGGTGGGCGAGGCGCTGAAAGCGAAGGTAGGGGACGCCTATCTCGACAAGGGCGAGGAGCACTGGCTGGAAGAGGTGCGCGACTTCGCAACCGATGCGATGATGGACCTGATCCGCGCGGATCTGAAGTCGCTGGGCGTCGAGATGGACAAGTTTTACTCCGAAAAGTCTTTGTATGGCACAGGGCTGATCGAGGCGGCGATTGCCGATCTGAAGGCCAAGGGCCTGATTTATCGCGGCACGCTGGAGCCGCCAAAGGGCAAGGTTCCCGAGGACTGGGAGCCGCGTGAGCAGATGCTGTTCCGCTCCACCGCGCATGGGGATGATGTGGATCGCCCGATCCAGAAATCCGATGGCGCGTGGACCTATTTCGCCCCTGATATTGCCTACCACTACGACAAGGTGCAGCGCGGCTTTGACGAGCTGATCGACGTGTTCGGCGCGGACCATGGCGGCTATGTGAAGCGGATGAAGGCGGCGGTCTCGGCTTTGTCGGACGGGCGCGTGCCGCTGGACATCAAGCTGACGCAACTGGTGCGGCTGTTCAAGAACGGCGAGCCGTTCAAGATGTCCAAGCGGGCAGGGACGTTTGTGACCTTGCGCGATGTGGTCGATCTGGTCGGCGCCGATGTGACGCGCTTTGTGATGCTGACGCGCA
The DNA here is from genome assembly GCF_000442275.2 of Litoreibacter arenae DSM 19593. Taxonomy (GTDB): domain Bacteria; phylum Pseudomonadota; class Alphaproteobacteria; order Rhodobacterales; family Rhodobacteraceae; genus Litoreibacter; species Litoreibacter arenae. Next base: position 365,940 of record NZ_KE557312.1, read on the forward strand.
AACAGGACGCGCCGCTGGATTTCGACTTCGCCAAGGTGCTGGAGCAATCCAAGGATAACCCTGTTTTCTATGTGCAATATGCCCATGCGCGGGTGTGTTCGGTGCTGCGCAAGGCGCAGGCCGAAGGCTGGGATGTGTCCGATGCGACGCTGGCTAGGGTGGACCTGTCTGGCAACGCCCATGAGGCGGAGTTGAAGCTGGCGACGAAGCTGGCGGAATGGCCGCGCTTGGTGGAAATTGCCGCCCGCACGAACGAGCCGCACCGCATCGCGTTCTACCTCTATGAGCTGGCTGGCGAGCTGCATGCGCTCTGGAATCGTGGCAATGACGTGCCCGAGCTGCGCTTCTTGCAGGACAATCAAGATGCCAGCTTGCCGAAAATTGCCCTCGCACGTGCCACGGCGATTGTTATTTCCGCAGGTCTTGGTATTCTAGGGGTGGCTCCCGCCGAAGAGATGCGCTGACACCCAATGATCCGCGCCGGTCCGGAGAGCCACGAGCAGGCTTAAAGACAGACCACCCGAAACCAATTCGGGGGCGGAGAGGCGAGTATGGCAGATCTGGAATTTGGTGCGTTCGATGCGCCGGAGGCCCCGCAGCAGGGGGCGTTTTCGCGTGTGATGAACCTTGTGGGGGCAGGCAGCTCCGTGGTGTTGGTGTTGGGTTTGGCCGTCTGGGGCTACCAGCTGACCACCCGTGACGTCACCGACGTGCCTGTCATCCGCGCCCTTGAGGGACCGGCCCGTGTTCAACCCGCTGATCCTGGCGGGCAACTGGCGCAACATACTGGTTTGGCAGTAAATTCCGTGCAGTCCGAAGGCGAGGCCGAAGGGCCGACGCCGCAGGTGATCCTTGCGCCTGACCCCATTGACCTGACGCAGGAAGACAGGATTGCACCCGCACCGAATGAAGTCGAAGTCGACGCGGAAGGTGTGATCGAAGAGGTCGTCGGCACGATGGTGTCGCTGACCACTGAGCTCAGTGAAGATGACGTGACCGAGAGCGCGCGGGCGCTGGCCGACCAGATTGCCGATGGCGTCGAGCCGCTCGATGACGCAGACGAAGAGCTTGCAGCGGACCCCGCGCGCCCGATCCTTGACCCGAAAGTTCCCGGTGTGAACCGCTCCCCCGTGCCGGGGCGCAAGCCCGAGATTGATCTGGCCGCCATGCAGGAACGCGCTGCCGTGGCCGCGGCCGTAGCCGCCGTTGGTGGCGGAGAAGCAACAGCCGAGGTTGACCCGAGCACGATTGCGTCAGGCACCCGTCTGGTACAGCTTGGCGCATTCGACGATGCCGAAACCGCCCGCGCCGAGTGGGACAAGATCGCCGAACGGTTCGAGGATTATATCGACGGCAAGTCGCGGGTTATTCAGGAAGCCACGTCAGGCGGGCGCAAGTTTTACCGCTTGCGGGTCGTTGGCTTTGACGATCTGAACGCCTCTCGCCGCTTCTGCGCGGTTCTTGTTGCGGGCAAGGCGGCCTGTATACCGGTTCTGGCGCGTTAAACGGTCATTTGTTCGGTTTGTGCGAGCGTGCAATGCCGAACTTGTTTAAAAGGTCTCTGCAATGCTCTCAGGCGCTTACATTTTTGGGTGCGAAGGGCTGCGGCTATCCGAGGCGGAACATCGCTTTTTTGCAAGCGCACAGCCTTGGGGATTTATCCTTTTTGCGCGGAATATTGAAAATCGGGAGCAACTCTCGGCGCTGACCGACGAGTTGCGCTCCGCCGTTGGATGGAACGCACCGATCCTGATAGATCAGGAAGGCGGACGGGTGCAGCGGATGCGCGCGCCCGAGTGGCGGGAATACCCGCCCGCGCTGGACCAGATGGAGATGGCCGGAGACAATGCGGCACGGGCGATGTATCTGCGCAACCGGCTGATTGCGGCGGAATTGTCCGAGGTCGGCATCGACGTCAATTGCGCGCCGCTGGCGGACGTGATCTGGCCGGAAAGCCATCCGGTTTTACGCAACCGCTGTTACGGCTCGGATGTCGATACGGTGGTGGAGATGTGTCTGGCGACAGAGCAGGGGCTGCTGGATGGCGGCGTGTTGCCGGTGCTCAAGCATATTCCGGGCTATGGTCGTGCGGTGGTCGACGGGCATAAGGACCTGCCACGGGTCGACGTCCCCCGTGCCGAGCTGGACGCGCTGGACTTCGCACCGTTCAAGCGGCTGACCCATATGGCAATGGGCATGACTGCGCATATCGTATTTCCCTGCATCGACGATCTGCCTGCCACGACCTCGGCCAAGGCGATGAAGATGATCCGCGAGGAGATCGGCTTCGACAACCTGATCATGACCGACGACATCTCGATGGAGGCCCTATCCGGCACCGTGGCGGAGCGGGCGCGGGCCTCGCTGGGCGCGGGCTGCGACATTGCCTTGCATTGCAACGGTCGCATGTCGGAAATGGTGGCGGTGGCCGATGCGTCCGGCCCGATGCGCCTGCAATCGCAAACACGCGCGACGCGGGCGCTGTCGCAGCGCAGAACCCCAACAGATATTGACATTTCGGCCCTTGAGGCGGAGTTTCGCACCCTAGTTGCAGGGTAGCGCATGAGCGAGCAGGACCAGACCGAGGGCGAGTGGGACGAAGGCACAGTCGAAGCACGGCTGGCGGCCGAGGCTCTGATCGTTGATGTAGACGGCTTCGAGGGGCCTCTCGACCTGCTGCTGACCCTGTCGCGCACGCAGAAAGTAGACCTGCGCAAGGTCTCGATCTTGCAACTGGCGGAACAATATCTGGTTTTCATCGAGCAGGCCAAGGCTTTGCGGCTGGAACTGGCGGCGGATTACCTGGTGATGGCCGCGTGGCTGGCCTTCCTGAAATCCCGCCTGCTTCTGCCGCCCGACCCGACCGAGGACGGCCCGTCAGGTGAAGAGTTGGCCGCACATCTGGCGTTCCAGCTGGAACGCCTGAGCGCGATGCGCGAGGCGTCCGCGAAGCTGATGGCCCGCGACCAGCTTGGGCGGGACTTTTTCGCGCGTGGACTGCCAGAAGACGTCACGCGGGTGCGCAAGGTGACCTACACGGCGACGCTTCTGGACCTGATGCAGGCCTATGCGCGGATCAAGACCAAGGACGAGTTTCGCCCGTTCGTCATGGACCGCGAAAAGGTGTTCACGATGGAGCAGGCGCTGGAGCGGATGCGCGGGCTGATCGGCTATGCGGGCGACTGGTCCGACCTGACTTCGTGGCTGCCCGAGGGGTGGGAGACGGACCTCGTCAAGCGCCGTTCCGCCACCGCCTCCACCTTTGCGGCGTCGCTGGAGATGGTCAAACAGGGCCAGATGGAGATGCGACAAGGCGATGCCTTTGCCCCCATTCAGATACGCAAGAAGGACAGCTAAATGGCTGAACCACAAGAAGAAAGCCTGTTCGAGGCGCCCCCCATGGCGGAGCAGGAGCGCATGGTGGAGGCGATTTTGTTCGCGTCTGTCGAGGCGGTGACGATCAAGGAGTTGTCCGACCGCATGCCGCATGGCTCAGATCCGGCGGAGGCGCTGGTCTACCTCAAGAAGCGCTATGAGGGGCGTGGCGTCCATCTGGTGCGGGTGGGGGACGCCTGGGCGATGCGCACGGCGGGAGATCTGGGCTTTCTGATGCAGAAGGAGACGATCGAGACGCGCAAACTTTCGCGCGCGGCGATCGAAACTCTGGCGATTGTCGCTTACCACCAGCCGGTGACCCGCGCCGAGATCGAGGAGATCCGTGGCGTGTCGGTGTCGCGCGGAACGGTGGACCAACTGATCGAGATGGAATGGATCCGCTTCGGCCGCCGCCGTATGACGCCGGGCCGTCCCGTGACATTCGTGGTGACGCAGACGTTTCTGGATCATTTCGGCCTGGAGAACGCCCGCGATCTGCCGGGGCTGAAGGAGTTGCGATCCGCAGGCTTGCTGGACAACCGACCCGCGCCGGGACTGGAAGCGCTTGATGCAGATGATGACGACGAAGATGAAAGCCCGGAAGGCCAGAACGAGCTTTTCGAGGATTAATGCCTATATGCCTGAGCATCAGGCGGGAGAGACGAGATGAACCAGATTATCAACATGGTTATGCGCATGGTCTTGCGCCGCTTGGTCAATATGGGGATCAACAAGGGCATTGATGTCGCCGCCAAGCGGGGGAAAGCTGGCAAGGAACTTACGCCGGAGCAACGCCGCGGAGCGGGGGAGCAGTCGAAGCGAGCGAAACAGGCGGTGCGTATGAGCCGTCGTATCGGGCGGTTTTGATAGGCTGAAGGTGCCTGCGGGCCTGACGGAGTTAGGCTGATCGACCCTCCGGGGGAGGTATTTTTGGAAAAAAGAAATCGGTTTTCCGGGTTGAGCGCGGCAGCGTCCCGGGTCTTGAGAGATGTTTTTTTTGCGTGGAGTTGCCTGTGGTTCCCTGCGGGGAACCTTTGTCAGGCGCGTTAACCTTAATGTCGGGTTAAACGGGGGCTTTGAAGTGTTTGGAAAGCTTCAGGCCCTGACCTTGATAGTTTGATTTGATGTCGAGGCCGTAAAGCTGCGTCGGAATCTCGGACATGTGTTCGTAGACGAGGCGGCCTACGGTCTGGCCGTGCTCCAACACGAAGGGGGCTTCGTGACAGCGAACCTCGAGCACGCCGCGCGAGCCGGTGCCGCCCGCGCCGGAATAGCCGAAGCCGGGGTCAAAGAAGCCTGCGTAGTGGACGCGAAATTCGCCGACCATGGCCAGATAGGGGGCCATTTCGGCTGCGCAATTGGGCGGTATGACGATGCTCTGCTGGCTGACAAGGATGTAGAAGGCGCCGGGGTCGAGGATCAGGCGGGCGTCTTTTGTGCGCAACTCCTCCCAGTAGTCAGACGGGTCATAGTGGTTGAACTTGTCGAGGTCGATAACGCCTGTATGGGGTTTGGCGCGGTAGCCCACAAGATCGCCTTGAGCGGGTTTGAGATCGACCGAAAAACCCAACCCGTCAGAAATAACCGCATCGCCGGATACGATCGGGCTGGCGGCGTGCAGGGCGCGCAATTCGTCGTCGTCCAAGACGGTTTTGCCGGACCGGAAGATGATCTGGTTCAACATCTGACCCGTGCGGGCCACCACCGAAAACGAGCGCGGGCAGATTTCGGCATAGAGGCGACCGGAGTAGCCTGCGGGAACGCGATCGAACTCCACGCCATTGTCGGTGATGACGCGGGTCAGCAGATCAAGGCGACCGATGGAGGATTTGGCGGAGGCGGCGGCGACCATGTCAGCCGGCAGCGCCAGTTTTTCGAGCAGGGGGACGACGTAGACGCAGCCTTTTTCCAGAACCGCGCCGCTGGTCAGGTCAATCTCGTGCATGGTGAAATCGGCGAGGCGTTCCTTAACCGTATGACCGCGCCCGGTCAGAAACGACGCGCGGACGCGGTAGGCCTTGGTGCCGAGGCGCAGGTCGAGGGAAGCGGGCTGGATCTGGCCGTCGGATACGGGTGTGTCAGCGCTGATCGCACCGTCTGAGAGCAGAATTTGCATTTGGTGGTCGGCGAGCACGCCGGGCTTGAAAACAGACATTACCGCCCCTTTGGATACACGAAACGCCCGGCGCGGGGGCGCACGGGCGTTTGATGATTGGTCGGGCTAGCAGGACTCGAACCTGCGACCTTCCGTCCCCCAGACGGACGCGCTACCAGGCTGCGCCATAGCCCGACGAATAGCGCCACTTCATAGCCAAATTCCAAGCGGAGGCAAGGCCTTTGGCCGGAATATTGCTGGGGAGGCGCAAACATCATGTGATGTTGCGCCTACGGGCGCGGCAAATCGCTTGCGAGCCGGTCACGCAAAGCCTGCAAACGCGCGACCTGTGCGGCGAGTTCGGGCGAGGCGTGCAGTTTGTCTGGTGAGACAGTGCGCAGTTTACGTTTGAGTGACTGAGCGGCCAGGTGCGCCTCTGACAGTTGGAAGACCGTCGGCTCCGGGGCCACGGGGGCGGCGGCTTGAGGCTCTTCCGGCTTGTCTTCCGGGGTTTGAGCGGCCAATTTCTCAGGCTCAGGCTCAGGCTCAGGCTCAGGCTCAGGCTCAGGCTCTGGCTTAGGCTTAGGCTCTGGCGAGGCGGCCTCGGGTAGTTCCGGTGTGCGGGGGGCGGCGGACAATTCTACGACGTTGTCGCCGCCGAATTGTGGCTCTTCTTCGACCTCGACGAACGGGGCTTCCGGAACTTCTTCGGCTTCACCGGACTGCTTGCTGTCGTCTTCGGGTGCTTCCTGCGGTGCACCAGCGGCGGTTTCCAGATCCAGCGGCGCACGTGTCTGCGCGGGCTCTGCTTCCTGTTCGGCATCGGCCTGCCAAGCTGCCACGGCTTCGCGGTCTTCCTTCGGCAGATCGTTTTCCTCGGGTGTGTCAGCGTTTTCGGTGAACTCTTCCGCGTCGGGGACCTCCGCCTTGCGACGCAGGGTGCGCGGGGAGGCCGCCTCGTCAATGCCGTCGAGTGGCGTGGACATGGCGGCCACGGCTTTGATACCGTCTTCCTTAAGCAGTTTTTGCACGCCACGGATGGTCATGCCGTCATCATGCAACAGCTTTTTGATCCCGCCGATCAACAGCATGTCATCGGGGCGGTAATAGCGTCGGCCACCGGCACGTTTCACCGGCTTGATCTGGCTGAACTTGCTTTCCCAGAAGCGTAGCACATGCGCAGGCACATCCAGCCAGTCGGCCACTTCGGAGATGGTGCGAAATGCGTCACGCGCCTTGGTCGCCATGAATTCAGGCCCCTTTCAGGTGGGTCAGGACTTGTTGCCGGACGCGACGCGGTCTTTCATCAGGTGCGACGGGCGGAAGGTCAGCACGCGGCGGGGATGGATCGGGACCTCTTCGCCGGTTTTCGGGTTGCGACCGATGCGCGCGGATTTCTCGCGCACTGAAAACGTGCCGAAGGACGATATCTTCACCTGCTGGCCCGCGACGAGCGCGTCGGACATGTGCTGTAGCACGCTTTCGACCAGATCGGAGCTTTCGTTGCGCGACAGCCCCACCTCCCGGAATACGGCTTCGCTTAGATCCATACGGGTCAATGTAGTACCAGTCATGACGTCCCCCAATTGTTATCTTTGAAAGACGATAGGCTCGGGGGAATTTCCGAGTCAATATCAAGGGCTTGGATTGCACCCTTTATGCGCTGTTTGAGCGGTTTTTCACCCCTTACAGGCGCAAAACCACCGCGCCCCATGCCAAACCGCCGCCGATGGCCTCCATAACCAGCAACTGACCGGGGGCAAATTTGCCTTCCGCCTTGGCCACGGACAGCGCAAGGGGAATCGATGCGGCAGAGGTATTGCCGTGGTCTTGAACAGTCACCACGACGCGGTCCATGGGTACATTCATCTTGGTGGCCGTCGCCTTGATGATGCGCAGGTTGGCCTGATGGGGGACCACCCAATCGACATCCGCGTCGCTTAGCCCGGCTTTTTCCAAAGCGGCTTCTGCGGTCTTGGCCAGCTTGTCGACGGCGTGGCGGAAAACTTCCTTGCCCTGCATGACCAGCACACCGGTGGTCTGCGTCTTCGAGACGCCGCCATCGACATAGAGCAGGTCGCGATAGCTGCCGTCGGAATTCAGGTCTGTAGCGAGGATGCCTGCATCCTGCGCGGTGCCGTCGCCTTCGCCAGCTTCCAGCACGACCGCGCCCGCGCCGTCGCCGAACAGCACGCAGGTGGAGCGGTCTTCCCAGTTCATGATGCGCGAGAACGTCTCCGCGCCGATGACGAGCACCCGCTTGGCTTGGCCGGATTTAATCATGGCATCGGCATTGGACAGCGCAAAGACAAAGCCCGCGCAGACGGCCTGCACGTCAAAGGCAAATCCGGTTTTCATTCCCAGATTGCCTTGCACGAAGGTCGCGACGGACGGGAATGTCGTGTCGGGGGTCGAGGTGGCGACGATGATGGCATCGACGGTCTCGGCGGTCATGCCTGCATCTTCCAGCGCCGCTCGCGCCGCGTCGGTGGCAAGGTCCGAGGTGGTTTGACCATCGGCCGCAAAGTGGCGGCGCTCGATCCCGGAGCGGGACTTGATCCACGCATCGGACGTGTCTATCCACTCCTCGAATTCGGCGTTCTCGACCACACGGGTGGGCAGGGCGTGGCCCATGCCACGAAGAACTGAACGGATCATGCTCATGTGCTGGATGTGTCCTTCGACGCGTCTTGGTTCTGGGAAGCCGGTTCTTCAATCTGGCTTGCTTCGGTGAGGGATGCAACCCGCGCGGCCAGCTTCTCGCCAAATCCGGATTGCGCCAGTTGTGACGCGAGTTTGATCGCCGCCGCGAAGCTGGTGCCGTCCGCCGCGCCATGCGACTTCACCACAGTGCCGTTGAGGCCCAGAAACACCCCGCCATTGGCCTGGCGAGGATCGACCCGCTTTTTCAGGCGTTGCAGTGACGGGTAGGCCAGAAGCGCCGCCATCCGCGAGAGCCATGAGTATTTGAACGCTTCGCGCAGAGTTTCGGAAATCAGGTTAGCGGTTCCCTCGGCAGTTTTCAGCGCGACGTTGCCGGTGAAGCCGTCGGTGACGATGACATCCACGCGGTCCGACGGGATGTCGCCGCCTTCGATGAAGCCGATATATTCGAATTCGTTTTGCCCGGCCGCCGCCTCGATCAATTCATGCGCGACTTTCAGCTCCGCTCGGCCCTTGTGCTCCTCGGTTCCGACATTGAGCAGCCCAATGCGGGGGCGGGACAGGCCGAAGCCGTTGCGGGCGTAGCTCATGCCCATGAGCGCGTATTGCAGCAGATCGTCCTGATCGGCGCGGATATCGGCGCCGACATCTAGCATGACGTTGAAGCCGGAGGGGTTGTTGGAGGGCCAGAGGCAGGCGATGGCAGGACGGTTGACGCCCGGAACCTTGCGCAGCCGGATCATGGAAACCGCCATCAGCGCGCCTGTATTGCCGCAACTGACGCAGACGGGCGCGTCCCCGGCGCGCACAGCGTCGATGGCCGACCACATGGACGTACCCTTGCCGTGCCGCATCACATGGGAGGGCTTTTCGTGCATCGTCACCACCTCGTCGGTGTGACGAATCTCGCAGCGGTCCGTGATGCCACGCTTGGCCAAAAGCGGCTCCAGCTCGGCGCCGTCGCCATGCACGATAAAATGGATGTCCGGGTTCAGGTCGGCAGACTTTGCCATGCCCTCAACGACTGCGGCGGGGCCCAAGTCCCCGCCCATCGCGTCGATGGAGATAACTGTTTTAGATGAACCCACCGGGAAGCCTGCCTGTTTGTCGCATTATTGTTGCGACGCAGCCTAGGCTCAAGCGGCGTCGTCGTCCAGATCGACTTCGTCGGCCAGAGCCACGACTTCGCGCTCTGCATAGTGACCGCAAGACGGGCAGACGTGGTGCGGGCGCTTCAGTTCGCCGCAGTTGCTGCACTCGTTCGGGTTCGCGGCGACCAGCGCGTCATGGGCGCGGCGGTTGTTGCGGCGCGACTTGGATACTTTATTCTGCTGGACGGCCATGTCTCAACCTTTGGTGTTCGGGGGCCGGTTTGCGGCCCGTGTGTCTAATCAAGCGTCTGTCGACGGTGTTCCGTGGGCGTCTAACGCCTCATACGCGGCCCGTCCAGAGCCATAATCTCAAGAAGCGCGGAAAATACGGATTCCGTAGCGTTTGGCAAGGGGATTCGCGGAAATCACTCCGCGTCGGGGTTTTCCAGCTTGGCCTTGAGCGCGGCGAGCCCCGCAAAGGGCTTCACCACCTCGTCCGTCAAAGGCTCGGTCCCCGGCTCGGCGAAGTCCGTCTGCTCCAGCGCGGCCCCGTCGGAGCGGGGGTAGGGTGGCACGGCCAGCGCCAGCGCCTCGGCGGCGATCTCGGCAATATCAAGCGTTGCGGGCAACGGCTCGGAGGTGTCGTCGCCATCCATCTCCGCCTCCGCCTCGGTGGGTTCCTGCCAGTCGGACAGGTATTGCCGCGTAAGCGTCTCGTCGATGCGGGTGGTCACCGGCTCCAGCGTCACGACGCAAGGCTGCACCACCGTGGCCCCTAAACGGGCGTCAAGACGCCAGTCGGTCTTGCCCAAGGGCTGCAACGTCCCCTCAAGGCGCATCTTGCGCAGGGCGCTCAGACCCATCTCCTCCGCCAACCGGCTCATGGCCGCTGCATCGGGAGTGTAGTTGATCTGGGTGGGTTTTCGGCTTGGCAGGTCTGCGAGCCGCAGCAGGGTGGTGTTGGCCATGGGGAAGCTATCTTTCTTGATCACGTGCGCGTCCTTCTGTAAGTCCCTCTGTAAGCCCTCGGGCCCGAGTAGAGCAAGACACGAACAAGAAACGGGGGTCGCGCATGCGGCACGGTGAGAACAAGCAGGCATCGCGACTGGTCCAACTGGTTGCAGTGACGGCACTATTTTTCGTGGCAGGATGCTCGGAAGTTATCCGCAATCACGGCTACGTGCCGATCGAGGAAGACCTGCAAAGCCTGACGGTCGGGGTAGATACGCGCGCCTCTGTCGAGGAGCGTGTAGGCAAGCCCTCCACCTCTGGTGTCCTGAGGGGCGGCGACTGGTTCTATGTCGGTAGCAAGGTGCGCCATTTCGCCTATAGAAAGCCGCAGGAGATCGACCGTCAGGTCGTGGCGCTGCGCTTCGGGGATGGGGACGTGTTGCAAAACGTGGAGCGGTTCGGGTTGGAAAACGGGCGTGTCGTTACCCTGTCGCGGCGCGTGACCGAGACAACCGTGCGTGACGTCACATTCATCCGCCAGATCATCCGCAACTTCGGCCGGATCGACTTGGGCGAGGCCTTGGGCGACTGAGACCCTGTCTTGCGCAAGCCGCTGGTTAATACTTAGGTAGAACCCAGAGCCGTTCCCCGTGTGGGGGAGGCATGTTGGAGCCTGATCCATGCCGATGCTGCGCAAAGGTCGCTATATCGCCCGCTTCGCTGACGGACCGACCGATATTGAGGCCGCGCAGCGGCTGCGGGGGCTGGTCTTTCGAGCTACGGCATCGGACATCGATACCTATGACGACCTTTGCCGACATATGCTTGTGGAGGACGTCAGCACCAGCAACGTGGTGTGTTGCTTCCGGCTGCTGCCGCTGGACAACGGGCGGGCCATCGAGCGCAGCTATTCTGCCCAGCACTACGGGTTGGCGTGTCTCGTCGAGTTCGAAGGCGCGATGGTCGAGATGGGCCGCTTTTGCATCCACCCCGACCACCATGACCCCGACATCCTGCGTGTCGCTTGGGGCGCGTTGACGGCCTATGTCGATGAGACGGGGGTGGAGATGTTATTCGGCTGCTCCTCATTCAAAGGCACGTCGGGGGACGCCTATCTCGACGCCTTTTCCCTGCTCAAAGAGCGCCATCTGGCCCCCAAGCGCTGGCTGCCTCGGGTCAAGGCACCTTTCGTGTTCCCCTTCGCCCGCAACCTGCGCGCGCGCCACGCTGACGTAAAGGCAGCTATGAAGGCCATGCCGCCCTTGCTGCGGACCTATCTGCTGATGGGCGGCTGGGTCAGCGACCATGCCGTGGTGGACCGTGACCTGAACACGATGCATGTGTTCACGGGCCTTGAAATCAGCGCCATCCCCCCCGCCCGCAAGAAGCTTTTGCGCGCGGTCGCAGGGTGATCTGTTGACGCCGTTGCCGTGACGCCGTAGCGGATGGTCCCATGGCACGCACACCTCTTCTCCAACTGACCGACATCTCGCTGACCTTCGGCGGTGATCCCTTGTTTTCAGACTTGAGCCTTGTGGTTCAGCCCGGCGATCGGGTGGCCCTTGTGGGCCGCAACGGATCGGGAAAATCGACCCTGATGAAGGTCATGGGTGGGCTGGTGGAGCCCGACACCGGCGCGCGATTCCTCGCGCCCGGCGTCACCACTGGCTACATGCAGCAAGACCCCGACCTGACAGGCTTTGCGACGCTCGGGGATTTCGCATTGAGCGAGATGGACCCGAGCGAGGAATACAAGCTTTTGAGCGCGGCTGAAGGGTTGAAACTGAATCTTGAGGCGGAGGTCTCTGCGGCCTCCGGCGGGGAACGTCGCCGTGCCGCCTTGGCGAAGCTGCTGGCCGAAGCACCGGAATTGATGCTACTCGACGAGCCGACCAACCATCTGGATATCGAAGCGATTGCATGGCTGGAATCACACCTGTCCTCGACCCGCGCTGCATTTATCCTGATCTCGCACGACCGCGCCTTCCTGCGCGCGCTGACCCGCGCGACGCTGTGGGTGGATCGCGGGCAGGTGCGTCGGCAGGAGACGGGGTTCGACCGCTTCGAGGAATGGCGCGACAAGATGTGGGAAGAGGAAGACCAGCAACGCCACAAGCTGAACCGCAAGATCAAGGCGGAGGCGCGATGGGCTGTTGAAGGCATCTCGGCGCGGCGCAAGCGCAACCAAGGCCGCGTGCGGGCGTTGCAGGATTTGCGGGCGGAACGCGCCAGCCAGATACAACGGCAAGGCTCGGCCGCGATGGCCTTGGAGGCGGGGCCGAAATCCGGCAAGCAGGTCTTCGTGATGGAGGATGTGTCGCTTGCGTTTGACGATAAGATCATTGTGAAGAACTTCTCGCTGAAGGTGAACCGCGGTGACCGCATCGCGCTGGTGGGCCCGAACGGGGCGGGCAAAACGTCTTTACTTAAGCTGATGACCGGCGAAATTGAGCCGGATTCCGGCACGGTAAAGATCGGCACCAATCTGGAAATGGCGGTGTTCGACCAGAACCGCGCGGCGCTGGACCCCGAGGCGACCCTGTGGGCGTCGCTGACGGAAGACCCGACCACCCGCGTGCGCGGGCAGGGCGACCACATCATGGTGCGCGGCACGCCCAAGCATGTGGTGGGCTACCTCAAGGAATTCCTGTTCGACGAGGCGCAAGCCCGCGCGCCGGTGAAATCCCTGTCGGGCGGCGAGAAAGCCCGCCTGCTGCTGGCGCGGATCATGGCGCGGGAAAGCAATCTTCTGATCCTCGACGAGCCGACCAACGATCTGGACATCGAGACGCTGGACCTGTTGCAGGAGCTGATCGGCGACTATGACGGCACCGTCATTCTGGTCAGCCACGACCGAGATTTCCTCGACCGCGTGGCCTCGACCACCGTGGCGCTGAAGGACGGTAAGGCGACCGTCTATGCGGGCGGCTGGTCCGACTACAAGGCGCAGGCGGCGGAAGGCGGGGACGAGGCTGTGCTGTCTGACAAACCCGCGCAGACGCGGCGCGAAAAAGGGCGTCAGGCGGCAGCGGAGAAGAAAGCCGACGGCGGCTTGTCTTTCACCGAAAAGCACCGGCTGGAGGCTTTGCCTGCCGAAATGGAGCGACTGGAGGCAGAGATTGCCAAACTGGTCGAGTTCCTGTCTGATCCAAACCTGTTCACCGACCATCCGGCCAAGTTCCAAAAGGCCACCGATGCACTGGTGGAGCGGCAGGCGGTCTTGGATGCTGCCGAAGAGGAATGGCTGAGCTTGGAAGAAAAGGCGGGGTAGTCACATGGTCGCAGTAACGCTGAACGAGATCGAAGCGCTGAGTGTTGCGGCCCTGACCCGCCACGGCGCGGCCCCGTGGGTCGCCGCAGAAGTCGCCCGCGCGGTGCGCCGCGCCGAGGAGACGGGCAACGTCATTTGCGGTCTCTACTATCTGGAAAGCTACTGCCTGCAACTGGCCTCCGGCCGTGTGAAAGGCGATGTGGAGCCTGTGGTCACACGCCCGCGCCCCGGATCGGTCAAGGCCGATGCGAAGTTCGGCTTTGCGCAGGCGGCTTTCGCCCGCGCGTTGCTCGACGCGGTTGCGGCGGCAAAGGAAAACGGCACGGCGTCGCTGGCCGTGGCGCACGCACATACTTGCACCTCGCTTGGCTTTTTCACCGAACAAATCGCGGCGCAAGGGTTGGTGGGCATCGGCTTCACCAATGCCTCTCCGGTGGTGGCGCCGCCCGGCGGCAACAAGGCGGTGATCGGCACCAACCCGATTGCCATGACGGTGCCGGGGACCGATGCGCCTGCGATGCATTTCGATTTCTCGACCTCCGCTGTGGCTTTGGGCAAGATCACCATGGCGAAGGCTGCGGGAGAGAGCATTCCGCTGGGCTGGGCCGTCGACGCGGCAGGTCAGCCGACCACCGACCCGGAGGCCGCCCTTGGCGGCGCGTTGCTGTCTACGGGTGGCTACAAGGGCTGGGGCTTTGGCCTGATGGCGGAGGTGCTGGCGGCGGCTATGACCGGCTCGGTCAACTCGCTGGATGTGGGCGGCTTGAAGTTGCCCGACGGCCCGCCGCACGGGCTGGGACAGTTCTACCTGCTGCTGGACCCCGGCACCTACACCGATGCATTTGCAGCGCGTGTGGGCCGCGTGGTCGATGCCGTGGCAGAGCAGCCCGGCGCGCGTATTCCGGGGGCCACGCGGGCGGAGGCCTCCGTGGTGCAAGTGGCCGATGAATTATGGGAAAAGCTGTCCGCCCTGGCCTAGGCGCGGCCCGTGATCTGGGTCAGGAATACCCCCGCCGCCATCACCGCAATGCCCGCCGCGCGGGTCGGTGTCAGCGGGCTGTGAACCGCACCGAACAGTGCGAAGTGGTCGATCAGGGCCGCCGAGATCAACTGCCCCAGAAGCACGAAAAACACCGCGTTGCCGATGCCGAAATGCGGTGCGATATAGGTGATGGTCAGCACATAAAACGCGATCAGGACGCCCGCCAGCATCAGGTGTTTCGGCGAGGAGGGTATTTTGGCAAGGGCGGCGGGGCCCGTGAGCATCACGACCACCAGCGCACATAGAAACGCCACGGCAAACAGGACGACAGACGCGGCGGCGGGGGCGCTGATCAGGCGGCCAAGCTGCGCATTCAACGCCGCGAGGACAGGGATGCCAACACCTGCGGCGAGCATGATCAGGGCGTAGGATGTGTTGCTCATATGGGTCGCCTCAATAGGTTGCCCGCCCGCCGGACAGGTCAAACACCGCCCCCGTGGTAAACGAGTTCTCGGCGGAGACGATCCATGCGATCATATTGGCGGCTTCCTCGACCTCCAGGAACCGCGCACGGGGGATTTTGGAGAGCATGTAGCCAATATGCTCCTCGCTCATCTGGTCGAAAATCGGCGTTCGTGCGGCGGCGGGGGTCACGCAGTTGATGGCAATGTTATGCGCGGCGTTCTCCTTGCCGGCGGACTTGGTAAAGCCGATGACCCCCGCTTTGGACGCCGAGTAGGCGCAGGCGTTGGGGTTGCCTTCTTTGCCCGCGATGGAGGCAATGTTGAGGATGCGGCCATAGTCCCGCGCCTGCATGCCCGGCAGCACCGCCTTGTTGGTGTTGTAGGTGCCGGTCAGGTTGATGGCGACAATCTGCGCCCATGCGCCATCGTCGTAGTCCTGAATGGGCGCGTTCGGGCCTGCGATGCCCGCGGAGTTCACCAAGATATCCACGGGGCCGAGCTCGTCCTCGGTAGCAGCAAGCGCCGCCTTTACAGAGGCCATATCCGATATATCGCAGGTCGTGTTGAAATCGCCCGTCTGCGTCTCGCGCATGTCCCAGACCGCGACGCTTGCGCCGGATGCGCGAAGGCGCTCGGTGACTGCCAGCCCGATCCCCTGCGCGCCGCCGGTCACCACGGCCACGCGGCCGGTCATATCGTAAGTGTTCATAGCAAATCCCTCCGGATCGTCAGGTTAATCGCAGATGTCGTCCAGCTCTACCCCTTTCCACGGCAGCACCATCTTGGCGTCGTCGAGGCGGGTTGTCATGGCGGCGAGGTCGAAATGGGGTTGCATCAGCCGCTCCAGCCGCGTGGTGCGCGGAGCCTTGGGAGCGAGGGCGGCGCAGCAGACGTATTCTGCGGCGATGGCGCCTTGTTGCTCGTAGCCGAAATCGAGGAACTCCGCGGTGTTGGACAGCTCGAACAGGTAAGGGTCGGGGCTGCTTTGGTGCTCTTGCGCGGCCTTGAACGGGTGGTAGCCGGTGGTCGCGCGGTTCTGCCATTGCCAGACATGGACCAACTCGTGGGCCAGAAACATCGACGCCAACAGCAGCGCCGCGTCGGGGTATGCCGGTAGGTAGTCGCGGGCGGCGTAGTCCGGGTTCACGTTGATTGTATTGAATAAAACAGTCGCGCCGGGGGCGCTGGTGATGGTCGGCCGGGCCACCGGCGGCAGGATTTTCTGCGAACAGGTGGTGCGGGGCGGGGTCGGGTATGTGGTGTTGTAGAGCTTCAGGATAGGGGCCTGACGGATGCGCACCTTGGATGTGTCGAGCGCGGGGCCGTGGAATTCGGAGGCGAAGCGGGCCTCGGCCTCGGACAGGGGGCGGCCGCAGGCGGTAAGGCTCAGGAAAGCAAGGATAATCAGCGTGCGCATGGGGGCACAGTGGCGGGTCTTTGCGGATAGGGCAAGGGGCTTTGACATGGCGCAAGACGGGGTGTCCGGAAGCTGTTAGTCTCGCCTCAAAACGAATGGAGGCGCAGATGAAAAACGTTTATTTACTGGCACTTGTGGCACTGGCGGGATGCGCGGAGCCGGAGCCGCCCACGGGCGCGCAGCTGTTTGCGGACAATTGCACCGCATGTCATGGCGCGGATGGTAGCGGTTCGGGCTGGGTCGCGGCTGGGTTGCAGCGCAAGCCCGCCGATCTGACGACGCTAAGTGCCCGCAATGGCGGTGTTTTTCCGATGGAGCGGGTGCTGAGCTCGATCGACGGATTCCACCGCAACCCCGGCTTCGAGACCGCTATGCCGGAGTTCGGGGCGTTCTTTTCCGGGCCTATGGACCAGATCGAACTGGACGGCGTGATGACGCCGGTGCCGGAGCCGCTGCTGCTGGTGGCGGAGTATCTCGAAAGCTTGCAAAAGTAGCGATTTAGGCGGTCTGCAAACCGTCTGCCAAGTGTCGGCTTTCTGTCGGGTACCGAGGCGGCGTTGACGCATATCAATGCGCGAGTTCGGGCCGTCGGGTAGTCTTGGATGTGTCAGCAGAGGAGTGCACATCATGAAACATCTCACCGCTTTGGTCATCGCCGTTCTGGCCCCGCTCGCCGCCGCCGCGCAGGACGCGGAGAACGGGGCCGAATTGTTCACCCAGCATTGCGCCACCTGCCACGGGGTTGAGGCGCAGGGGGACGGGCCGATGAACTCGGTGCTGATTATACGGCCGACAGACCTGACGCAGCTTGCGGCCCAGAATGACGGCACCTTTCCGGTCGCGCGGGTGATTGCGCGGATCGACGGGCGGGACCCTTTGGTGTCGCATGGCAGCCCGATGCCGATCTACGGGCAGTTCTTCGAAGGCAAAGGCGAGACCATCCGTGGCGAGGACGGGGTGATGATCATGACCAGCCAGCCGGTGATTGATCTGGTGGCGTATCTGGAGGGGGTGCAGGGGTAGGGGTGTAGCGCCCTCGCGCGGAATCAAGGCCGCAGGCCGCCGCGCATCGCCGTCACGTCCCATGGGGCGGCGATTTTGCTGATGCTGGGAACGGTCAGTTTTGGGGGAAGAGTTTGGCTGCCATAAAGTGGATGTCACTGAGGTTGGATCGCCACCCCGCGTGACGGCGATGCGCGGCTTGTCTTTAGCGTTTCTCTGCCTTCTGTCGGGTGGGTTGTTATGATGGATCTGTGAATCTTCGTCGCTGGCCCGAAGATACCCACTCGTCGGAGGGATGAATTTGAAATGAACTTGCTACATGTTCCCCAAGGGAGTTTCCAATACGCAACATATGGTGTAATTAGTATATGTTGGTGTTGACACGCCTACGCTTCATGGCTAGCGAGGAGTGCGGGGCAGGGCGAAGCACTGGCGACAGCGGACCCCGCACTCCTCGCTAGCCATGACCTGCGCCGTAAGCCATTGTTTTTAATCACTTTATTGCGAATCTTTCGATTCGTTTTAGCGCTTGGTAAGTTACTGAAATGGCTCATTGAATTTTTGCTCCTTCTGGTTGCAATTCATGAACTTATAATAGCAGAAAACTCACTTATTACAATGGTTTACGCCTGTATTTGGATGGTTCGAAGTTTGATTTCAAGCCAACCCTAAACATCCACATCCTCAACAAACTTCGCGTTCTGCTGGATATATTCGAACCGCAGTTCCGGCTTTTTGCCCATCAGGCGCTCGACCAGGTCGGAGGTTTCGCCCGGCTCGTCTTCCTGCACGGTGACGCGGATGAGTTGGCGGGAGGCGGGGTCCATTGTGGTTTCTTTCAAATCCTTCGCGTCCATCTCGCCCAGACCTTTGAATCGCTGCACGTCGATTTTTCCCTTGCCGCCCAAGCCTTTGAGCAGCGCCGCCTCTTTAGCGGCATCGTCAGCCACATAGAGGCGGTTGGCGCCTTGGGTCAGGCGGTAGAGGGGCGGGCAGGCGAGGTAGAGGTGGCCCTGGTCGATCAGCGGGCGCATCTGGATGAAGAAGAAGGTCATCAGCAGCGACGCGATATGCGCGCCGTCGACATCGGCGTCGGTCATGATGATGATCTTGTCGTAGCGCAGATCCTCGACGTTGAATTTGGTGCCCATGCCGACGCCGAGCGCCTCGCACAGGTCGGAGATTTCGGCGTTCGAGGTAAGCTTGCCGGAGGCGGCCCCCAGCACGTTAAGGATCTTGCCCTTGAGCGGCAGCAGGGCCTGCGTGACGCGGTTGCGCGCGCCCTTGGCGGAGCCGCCGGCGCTGTCGCCCTCGACGATGAACAGCTCGGTGCCTTCGCGGGTTTTGCTGGTGCAATCGGTCAGCTTGCCGGGCAGGCGCAGCTTCTTGGTGGCGGATTTGCGGGAGGTCTCCTTCTCCTGCTTGCGGCGCAGGCGTTCCTCGGCCCTGAGCACGAGGAAATCGAGGATGGCGCCCGCGGATTTGGTGTCGGAAGCGAGCCAGTTGTCGAAATGGTCGCGCACGGCGGCCTCGCAATACTTGGCGGCGGCCTCGGTGGACAGGCGGTCCTTGGTCTGGCCGACGAAAGCGGGGTCGGCGATGAAGCACGACACCAGCGCGCAGCCGCCGGACATCAGGTCGTCGCGGGTGATCTGCGCGGCCTTCTTGTTGTTGGTCAGCTCGCCGTAAGCCTTGATGCCCTTGAGGATCGCGGCCCAGAAGCCGGTGACATGGGTGCCGCCCTCTGGGGTGGGGACGGTGTTGCAGTAGCTCTGGATGAAGCCGTCGCGGGACGGGGTCCAGTTGATCGCCCACTCGACCTTGCCTGCGGCGTTGAACTTTTCCTTGAAGTCCACGGTGCCTGCGAAGGCGGCATCGGCATAGGTGGTGGATTTGCCCAGCGTTTCCTTGAGGTAATCGGACAGCCCGCCGGGGAAGTGGAAGGTCGCGGTGGCGGGGGTCTCGCCGTCGTCGATTTCGGTTTTCCAGCGGATTTCCACGCCGGAGAACAGATAGGCCTTGGAGCGGATGGACTTGAACAGGCGGGCGGGCTTGAAGCGGTGGTTGCCGAAGATTTCGGCGTCGGCGTGGAAGGTCACCGTGGTGCCACGGCGGTTCTGGGTGGGGCCGATTTTCTCGATGGGGCCAAGGGGCAGACCACGGGAGAAGCGTTGCTCGAACAGCTCCTTGTTGCGGGCGACTTGCACCACCATGCTATCGCTGAGCGCGTTGACGACGGAGGCCCCGACGCCGTGCAGACCGCCGGAGGTCTGGTAGGCCTTGCCGGAGAACTTGCCGCCTGCGTGCAGCGTGCAGAGGATGACCTCCAGCGCGGATTTGTCGGGGAACTTGGGGTGCGGATCGATCGGGATGCCGCGCCCGTTGTCGGAGATGGTGACGGAGTAGTCGGAGTTCAGCGTGACCTCGATCCGGTTGGCGTGCCCGGCGACGGCCTCGTCCATGGAGTTGTCGAGGACTTCGGCCACCAGATGGTGCAGCGCCCGCTCGTCGGTGCCGCCGATATACATGCCGGGGCGTTTGCGGACGGGCTCCAGCCCCTCCAGCACCTCGATGGAGGAGGCGTTGTAGTCATCCTGGCCCTGGCTAAGAAGGTCGCTCATACCGCTGCTCATTTTTGTTGGTTTGAGCGTGATTATGGCAGAGCGGCGGGGCGGGGGGAAGGGCGGTTTACAGGTTGCCGCAGCGGCGTTTCATGCGCGCGAGCCGTCTGGCGTAGTCGTCGCCATTGTCGTTCGTCCACATCTTGCCCTGAATCTTCATGCAGCGTTTTATGTCATTGGATGCGTTGTCCACCCCCGGGTTGACCACCGAGGCCACCGCGACGCCGACACCGGCGATGGCGGCGGTCAGCACGACCCAGTCCACGACGGCGGAGCCGGAGGTGTTCCGGAGGAAATCCGTGAGCATATGGCGCAGGTTTTTGGCGGGCAATTCTGGGGGCATGGGTATCAACTTTCATGACTGGTTACACCGCCGCGAGGCGGATGGTTCGACTTTGGCTAAAATCGCGGGCGAATGTATCCGCAGCTTGGCGGAATTCTGACTAAGTTGCGGCGTTTAAAGGGGAAGCTCTGGTGGACACATCCTGATGTGCGGACATCCCGTTGCGTGTGCCTGACACCGCTGGTGGTGTTTTTTGGGCGTATTTTGTGGTAACGTCACACCCCTAGGGACGGCCGGAGCAGGGCGATGACACGCGACTACCTGACAATCAACAAAGATGTCTGGAATACCGATGCGGTCAACTGGGTGGACTTCGCCAAGGAGCGTTGGAGCCTTGAGGCGCCGGAATGGGGCACGTGGGGCAATCCCGACAAGGGCCTGCAGCTGCTTCCGCCGGACATGACAGGTTTGGACGCAATCGAGCTGGGGTGTGGAACGGGATACGTCTCGGGCTGGATGGCTCGGCGCGGTGCACGGGTCACTGCAATCGACATATCAAGCGAACAGTTGGCAACCGCCCGTCAGATCGCATTAGAACACGGCGCAGACATCACGTTTATCGAGGGAAATGCTGAAGACACCGGCTTGACGAATGCCGCGTTCGACTTCGCCATCTCGGAATACGGGGCCTCCATCTGGTGCCAGCCGGACAAGTGGCTACGGGAGGCATGGCGGGTGTTGCGTCCGGGCGGGCGGCTTGTATTTCTCGGGAACCATCCGCTTTCGCTGATTTGCTCGCCGCTTGACGGCTCTCCCGCAGACTGGACGCTGCATCGCCCATATCGCGGCATGTGGGGCGCGGATTGGACGGATGTCGAATACGAGCCAACCGGCGTGTGCTTTAACCTGACGATCGCGTCCTGGATGGAGCTGTTCGCCGAGATCGGCTTCCATGTCGCTAGATATCAAGAGATTTACGCGCCTGAATGGGCATCGGGCACGCGCGCAGCAATACCGGCGGAGTGGGCGAAGACCTACCCAGTCGAACAGGTCTGGCATTTGAATAAGCGTGCATGACAGCTTCGTATCCTGCACCGCACATCGCGGGATAAGCACCTGAGTGCATGCCTGCGACCAGAGCCAAGGGCATTGCCCCCGTGCGGGCTTGCTTCTAAGGCTGGACCGCATGACGTTCTCGCAACATATCCGCGCCGTGCTGGTGCTTGGCCTGCCATTGGTCGGCAGCCATCTGGCGCAGTTCTCGGTGCAGGTGGTCGATACGGTCATGCTGGGCTGGTATGACGTAACCGCACTGGCGGCGAGCGTGTTGGCGACGTCGTTTTTCTTTGTGATCTTCATCATGGGGGCGGGGTTCTCGTTTGCCGTGATGCCGATGGTGGCGGAGGCGGCCGCGTCGGACAACGCCACCCGCATCCGGCGTGTGACCCGCATGGGGCTGTGGTTGTCGGTGCTTTACGGACTGGTTTTCCTGCCGTTGATGATCTGGTCGGACCCGCTGTTGCGGGCCTTGGGGCAGGACCCCGAATTGTCCGGTCTGGCGCAGGACTACTTGGCGATTGCTGCTTTCGGGCTGTTTCCGGCGCTGCTGGTCATGGTGCTCAAGAGCTACCTCGCGGCGCTGGAGCGCACGGGCGTGGTGCTTTGGGTGACGATCCTTGCCCTCGTGGTCAATTCGGCCCTGAACTACGCGCTGATCTTCGGCAATCTGGGCGCGCCGGAGATGGGCCTGAAGGGGGCAGCGATTGCGTCCGTGTTTTCCCATGCGGCCACTTTGGTGGCGCTGTGCGTTTACGTGGCGCGGGGGCCTGCGACGCGGGACCACGTGCTGTTCCAGCGCATCTGGCGACCGGACCCTGAAGCGTTCCGCGAAGTGTTCCGGCTGGGTTGGCCCATCGGGCTGACCAATCTGGCGGAGAGCGGGATGTTCTCGGCCTCGGCGCTGATTATGGGGCTGATCGGGACGTTGCCGTTGGCCGCGCACGGGATCGCGCTGCAAATCACCGCCGCGACCTTCATGATCCATGTGGGGTTGAGCCAAGCCGCCACCGTGCGGGCGGGCCGTGCGATGGGGCGGCGCGATTGGGCTGGGCTGGCGCTTGGCGGGCGGGCCGTGGTGATGTTGTCGATGGGTGCGGTGGTGCTGGCGACGATTGCGTTCCTGACGGTGCCGGAGTTGCTGATGACGGGGTTCCTTGACCCGGGCGACCCCGACCGTGACACCATTCTGGCAATAGGCGCGAGCCTGCTGGCAGTGGCGGCCTTGTTCCAACTGGTGGATGCGGGGCAGGTGATGGCGCTGGGGCTGCTGCGCGGAGTACAGGACACCCGTTGGCCGATGTATGCGGCGGCGCTGAGCTACTGGGGCCTGGGTATTCCCGCCAGCTACCTGCTGGGGGTGAGCTTCGGGATGGGCGGCGTCGGCGTCTGGCTGGGGCTGGTGATCGGGCTGATGTTCGCGGCGGCCGCCTTGTGGTGGCGGTTTGCGCGGCGGCTTGCGGAATTGCGAACTCCTTGAGGGGTGAGGCAGGCGCGGGGAGAGGTGCGCCTGCCCCGAGCGATCAAGCGAAGAAATCGAGAGCGAAGCTCTCGAACATGGCCTGACCGCCGTCCAGATCGAAGGCCGCCAGATCCAGCCAGCTTTGCGCCGGTGTATCGGCAAGCGCGGTGTCCGATTGATCGGACGCTGCGACCACCATGGCGTCGTCGATAGTGTTGCAATCGAACTGGAACCGGAAGCCGTCACCGTCACGCAAAGCCGCGAAGAGGTCGTCGAAGTTGAAGCCTGTCACCTCCGGCGTCGTCTGTTCGGGCGCGGCGTCCGGCGTCGCAGGCTCGGGCTCGGGGGTGGCGTCTGCCACAATTTCCGGCTCTGGCTGCGCCTCAGGTGCGGGTGCAGGAGTGCCGCCCGTGTCCAGATCGACTTCGCCCTGCGTGGAGCCGAAGTTTTGCGTCACGATCACCGACTCATATTCGCCGCTGCCATAGTCGAAATCACCGACGTCAATCCCGATGCCGATATAGTCCAGATCGGGGTCCAGCAGATTGGCGCGATGGCCGGGGCTGTTCATCAGGTTTTCATGCAACTGGGCCACGTCATCCTCGAAACCGGGGTCGCCGCGCTCGGATTGGATGGCGATGTTTTCCGCCGTTTGCCAGCTGCCGTCGAGGTCGAAACCGGCGGCCTCCATGCGTTGCGTCGCGGTCGAGCCGCCTTCGCCGGTATGCGAGAACACGTCCGCTTCCAGCATCCAGTCGGAATGCGCATCGGCAGAGGCGTTCAGGTTTTGCTCCAGTTGAAGCGTATCGAGGCCGCGGGAGCTGCGTTCCTCATTGATCAGGTCAAGCATGTAGCGTTCGAGATCTGTGGCGATTGCCATGATATGTCTCCTTGAGTTGCGATCTGCCTCGGCCGACGTATGGCGCGGGCGGGATCGCACGGAAACGGTCATGGCAGACGTCCGCCGTTTTAGGCCGATCCTTGCGGCTAAGCCGCGGTCGCGGTGGCGGGGAGCGGCCTATCAGGCGAGACCTGTGCGGCGCGGGCGGAGGCCTGCCGATGCGGACACGCGAAATTTGCGGAAATGTGTCGGCCTAGTCGTCTTTCAGTAGCCGGTCGGCCTTCTTGCGCACCAGGACAGAGCGCAGGTCGTGCATCGCCAGAAGCAGGGCGTCGGTGACCTCTTCAAGCTGGTCCGGCTCGGCGCGGGTTTGCGCCCAATGGGTGGTCAGGTTGAGGTAGTCGATGGCGCGGTAGATGTCGTCGATATCGCGGGTGGCGAGGACGGCGGTGCGCTCCTCCATCCAGTCCTCGATGACCTCCAGTTCCTCGGCGCTAAGCTCATGGTCGCCATGCGGCTTTATCTGGCCGTTGCGGATGTTGACGACGGCAATCTCCGACATCTCGATACGGCGCTGGCGGTTTTCGGTGTCCACGCGGAACACCGTGGCCCCGTTCTCGCGGACGCGGAAGTAGAACTCTGGAAGCTCGGCTGACATATGCTCGGTTTGACCTGCCCTGTTGGTTTTGGCGACGCTAGCACAGGGCAGAGGCTTGGGGAAACAGGGTTTTTGCGGGGAAACGAGGGATAGGCCGCTCGCAAGATCAAGGGCTGGTCGTCTTGCGGAGGGTCTGCTTTGCTGGCCTTATGCGAGGATAACAACGCAAGGACGGCCGCATGGCGCACAAGGACACATCCGATTTGGAGCAGGACACCAAACTGCTGCGCCGCGTGCTGATCGGCGTGCTGGGCGTGGCACTGGTCTTCGTCGCCGTTTTCAGCTTTCGCGCTGTGGCGTCCTTTATCTACTGGAACGACGAGGCGCACCAGTTCCAACCCATCGACGGATGGATGACGCCACGCTATGTCGTGCGGTCGTGGCAAGTGCCGCCGAAAGTTGTCTCGGACGCGCTGGGCGACCGGATCGAGGGCGGGACGCCGCGCACCTCGCTGGAAGAAATTGCCGAAGCGCGGGGTGTCGAGGTCGAGGAGATCATCGCGATCTTGGAGGCCGCGATTGCGGCCCATCGGGCAGCGCAGCCATGACGGAATTCTTCTTCGAGCTGGTCGCAAGCTGGGGATTGGTGATCATCGCGCTGTCGGCCTATTTTTCCTGCCTTGCGGTACCTGTTCCGACCTCTGCCGTGATGCTGGCGGGCGGCGCGTTCGCCGCTGCGGGGGATCTGGTGCTGTGGCAGGTGATCTCGGTTGCTTATGTCTCGGCATTGGCGGGCGACCAGACCGGATTCCAGCTGGGCCGGTGGGGCGGAAGCTGGCTGACCAAGCGGCTTGAGGCCAAGCCAAAGCGCGCGGCGCTGTATGCGCGGGCGCAGGACGCTGTCGGCAAATGGGGCGGCGTGGCGGTATTTTTCAGCACATGGGCCGTAGCGCCCTTGGGGCCGTGGGTGAATTTCGCGGCAGGGGCTGCCGGATACGGCCGGTTGCCGTTCACCATCCTCGACGCGCTCGGCGAGGCCATCTGGGTCAGCGCCTATGTCGCTTTGGGATTTGTTTTCGCGTCAAATCTGGATGCTTTGGCGACTCTGCTGGCCGATTGGGGCGGATTGCTGACGGCGGTGGTCGTGGCAATTGTGGCGGGGATTGCGTTGATAAAGTTAGGCAAGAAGCAGTGACGTCGTTTCAGGACGGGTTCCAGCACGGACACCCTACAAGGATCCCCGTGCTGCCGGAGCGGACGCTTCTTGCGATTGCCGCGCCCCGATAGGGCTAGTTCAGCGAGTTGAGGCCGAAGATGTTGCCTTCGGTGTCTTGGCACAGGCAGACCCAGCCGAACTCCCCGATGGAGAATTTCGGCCTTATGACCTGCCCGCCTGCCTGCTCCACGCGGGCCTGCTCGACCGCGCAGTCCTTGGCCATGAAGTATATGATGGTGCCGCCGACGCCCGGACCGGCGTGGGGGGATTTCGTCAAAGCGCCAGCGGCGCCATAGGCGTTCATATCGGCGGGGAAGCTCATCATCTGGCTCTCGCCGGTGGGATCGCCCATCTGCTCCAGCTTTGCGCCCAGCACGGTTTCGTAGAAAGCGACGGCCCGATCGAGGTCGTCCACGTAGATGTCGAACCATCCGACTGCGTTCATCTTGGTCATACTCAACTCCTTTGGTTGTCGTTATGCCAACCAGCTACCAAGGCGCAGGGAGCGTGTATTGTAGATTTCAGACATCGAATTTCCGGGAGTATTTTCCCGGCGTGTAGCCCGTGGCCTTGCGGAACGAATGGATGAAATGGGACTGGTCGGCATAGGACCATGTGTCATTGCCGTTCAGGGACTGTTGCAGGCGCAGCACCTTCAGGAAGTCATGCGGGGCGAAGCCAGTGGTGCGCTTGAGTGTGCGTTGCAACTGGCGGGCCGATAGCCCGGACGCTTCCGCCATATCCGCCACGGAGGCGATTTCGTCGAGACGTTGGAGTATCTTTTCCGTCACCGGATTGACGGCGACCAGATCCTCAGCGACCAGTTGGGCTACCAGTTTGGACAGCATGCCCTGTTGCTCCGTAAAGCTGCGGTCCAAGAGGCGCGTGCTGGTGTCGAGCAATGGCAGATCGCCGGTGTAGGGTGTTTCCACCGCGCCGTGGGAGACCGGTTCGCGGGTGTGTTGCCAGACACCGGGCAGGAAGCGGATGTTCACGAAATGGAAGGTCTTACCGAGGTTGAATTCCTCGGATGTTGCCCGCAGCTTGGTGACACCGGCAACGCGGGCGTCGCGTTGGTCGAAGACGATATAGGTGCAGGCGTCCGGCAGGGCGTGGAAGCGGTAATCGTCGGGCAGGGGGGCGTCGGTCTTTAGTTCCAGAAAGCGGTGCACGATGCCGCGCAGGTGGTCTGGCGGCTCCGCCTCGGTGAACTGCACCGAGGGGGCCGCCTTGTCTTTGCCGTTACCTTTTGGGTCGTACATGGCGGTTCTGGTTCCCGTGTTCGACCCTTGGTGTTTTAGCTCAAGCCCGCGCAGAATTTCTGGATGCGGGTGCAGGCTTCTTTCAGGTTCTCGTCCGAGGTCGCGTAGCTGACGCGGAAGTTGGGACTGAGGCCGAACGCCGCGCCGAAGACGACAGCGACGCCGTGTTCTTCCAGCAGGG
Source organism: Litoreibacter arenae DSM 19593 (assembly GCF_000442275.2). Classification (GTDB taxonomy): domain Bacteria; phylum Pseudomonadota; class Alphaproteobacteria; order Rhodobacterales; family Rhodobacteraceae; genus Litoreibacter; species Litoreibacter arenae. The sequence goes on from NZ_KE557312.1 coordinate 392,772, forward strand.
CTGTGGCGAAGGTTTCGTCATCCGTGATCTTGGTGCCTGCGGCGGTGGTCTTGCCGATGCATTCCGCGATGGAGGGATAGACGTAGAACGCGCCCTCGGGTGTCGGGCAGGTGATGCCTTCGGCGGCGTTTAGCATTTCGACGACCATGTTGCGGCGGCGTTTGAATGTCTCGTTGTTGGGGGCAAGGAAGTCCTGCGTGCCGTTCAGCGCCTCGACCGCCGCCCACTGGCTGATGGAGCAGGGGTTGGAGGTGGATTGCGACTGCACCTTGCGCATCGCGCCGATCAGCTTTTCGGGGCCAGCGGCATAGCCGATGCGCCAGCCAGTCATGGCGTATGCCTTGGAGACACCGTTAACCGTCAGTGTGCGGTCGTAGAGGGCGGGCTCTACCTGCGCGGGGGTGCAGAACTTGAAGTCGTCATAGGCGAGGTGTTCATACATATCGTCGGACATGACCCAGACATGGGGGTGGCGCAGGAGCACGTCGGTCAGCTCTTTCAGCTCGTCCCACGAATAGCCCGCGCCGGTGGGGTTCGACGGCGAGTTGAAGATCAGCCATTTGGTCTTGTCGGTGATCGCCGCTTCCAGTTGGTCGGCGGTCAGCTTGAAATTGGTCTGGATGGAGGCCTCCGCGATGACGGGCGTGCCGCCTGCCAGCAGCACCATGTCGGGGTAGCTGACCCAGTAGGGGGCGGGGATCACGACCTCGTCGCCCTCGTTCAGGGTGGCCATGAGCGCATTGTAGAGGATCTGCTTGCCGCCGGTGCCGACGCTGACCTGCGACGGGGTGTAATCCAGCCCGTTGTCGCGTTTGAACTTGGCGCAGATCGCCTCTTTCAACTCGGGGATGCCGTCGGGGGCGGTGTATTTGGTCTTGCCTGCGTGGATCGCGGCGATGGCGGCGTCCTTGATGTTCTGCGGCGTGTCGAAATCCGGCTCGCCCGCCCCAAGGCCGATCACGTCCTTGCCTGCGCGTTTCAGCTCTGCGGCTTTCTGGGTCACGGCGATGGTCGGTGACGGTTTTACGCGGGAAAGTGTCTCGGAAAGGAAGGACATGTGACGCCTCGTCAGGTTGAACAATGGACAAGAGGGTCTTACGGATAGCCCCGAGCGCAATCAAGCGATAACGCCCTTGCAAGGAGTTCATGATGGACGACCACGACACGTATTTCAGCAACGAGAACGCGACGTTCGGGGACCGCGTCGCCGCCGCGCGTGACGCGCAGGGGCTGACGCAGGAAGACTTTGCCAAGAAGTTGGGTGTGAAGCTGAAGACGGTTCGCGGCTGGGAAGACGACGTGGACGAACCGCGCGCGAACCGTTTGTCGATGATGTCGGGGATGCTTAACGTCTCCATGCGTTGGCTGCTGACCGGCGAGGGGAACGGTCTGGACGCGCCTGTGGGCGAGGTGGAACTGTCGGGTGACGTCAAGGATATCCTGCTGGAGATGCGCCGCACCAAGGCGGAATTCGCGAGGTTGGCGGATCATCTGGGGCAGTTGGAAAAGCGTCTGGGCAAACTGTTGAGAACGCCGGAATGAAGGAGCTTGGCCCGAAAGGCGAGCCGCGCGAGACCAAGTTGCGGCGGTTGAAACTGCGCTCCATGCGGCGCGGGATCAAGGAGATGGACCTGATCCTTGGCGGGTTTGCCACGCACGGGCTGGATCAGTTGTCGGACGCCGAACTGGCGGTCTATGACGAGATGCTGAGCGAGAGCGACCACGACATGTATCAATGGGCCTCGGGGCAGGCGGCAGCGCCGGAGCGGTTCGCCCCGCTGATCGCGCGGGCGGTCGAAGGGTCGAAACTGTTTTAGGCGGATTTGCAAAGAGTTCGGGGCATTTAACCGTTTCTTGGTGATTCCCCGACTATTCCCGATATGCGAGCACTTGCAGTCGGAGAATACATTATGAGCATGCACAACCCCGTTGCCAGCCCCAAGGCCCGCGTCTTCATGGCGGGATATCTGGAAAGTCTGGCACTTGTGGAGCGGCTGCATCGCCTGCTTCTGGACGTCATCAAGGACGAGTTCGAGCGGCTGGGCATCCTCGATATCAACTCGGTGCAGGCGCTTTTGCTGTTCAATATCGGCGAGAACGAGGTGACTGCGGGCGAGCTGAAAACGCGCGGTTACTATCAGGGCTCCAACGTGTCCTACAACCTCAAGAAACTGGTGGAGATGGGGTATATGCACCATCAACGCTGCGAGATCGACCGCCGGTCCGTTCGGGTGCGGCTGACCGAGAAGGGCCGCCACGTGCGCAACAGCGTGGCCGAGTTGTTCGAGCGGCACGCGGTCGGGCTGGAGGAAAAAGGTATCCTCGGCCATGACGGGATCGACACGATCAACCACTCGCTGCACCGGATGGAGCGGTACTGGTCGGACCAGATCCGGTATATCTATTAAAGCGCTTTGCGTTTTATCCGAAACAGCCGGATCGCAATGCGCGTTCGACCGGAGGGAGAGGCAGCGTATTGCGTTTCAAGTTAAACGCAAAGCGCTCTAGGTCTTCGGTTTGGTGTTGCGGCGGGACTCGATGTCTTCGAGACGCGCACGGGCTTGACGGGCCTGCCACACTGACACGGCCACAATGCCGATCAGGATCACGATGGAAATGGCGTAGGCCGACAGGACGGTATCGGCATATTTTCCAAGATCGGGCATGTGGCGTCCTTTGTTGGCGGCTGGCTAGCTAAGGCGTTCGCGGGCGATGAGCGCGCCTGCACGACGGATGCGGATTTCGGTGCGGGTGCGTAGCAGCACCAGCGCAAGGAACAGCAACACGAAGCCCGCAATGGCGACAAGCAACGGGAAGAAAAAGACGTCGGCGACGTTTTCCTCTTTGTCCAGCGACAGCGATGCGCCTTGGTGCAGGCCCTGGTTCCAGAAGTTGACCGCATAGCGCGACAACAGCGCAAAGACGGAGCCGACGAGGCACAGAACGGCCGTCAGGTCGGCGGCGGTGTCCGGGTTCTCGATCGCGGCCCATAGCGCCATGTAGCCGAGGTAGAACAGGAACAGGATCAGGAACGAGGTCAGGCGCGGGTCCCACGCCCAGTACGTGCCCCACATCGGCTGACCCCAGATCGCGCCGGTGACCAGCGCGATGATGGTCATGGTCAGCCCGACAGGGGCTGCGGCTTTGGCGGCAAGGGCGGAGACATGATGCCGGCGCACCAGCCAGATCAGCGATGTGACCAGCATCATCAGCCATCCGTTGATCGCCATAAGCGCACTGGGCACATGCAGATAGATGATCTTGACGGTGGAGCCTTGGCGGTAATCGTCAGGCGTGAAGAAGAACCCCCAGATCAGACCGACGACCAGACACACGAAGGACAGCACAGACACCGCAGGCAACAGCTTGCCAGAGGTCTGCATGAAGCGGGTCGGATTTGCGTATTCCCAGATCGACATGCGCTACTGTTATGGGATGCTTTGATGGGGGGCAATGGGATTTGCGACGGGCCAAATGTCACATTTGCGCGTGCCTAGCGCAGGTTCATCCGAAGGGCGGCGGCGGAAGCGAAGGGCAGCAGCGCCGCGCAACCTGCGGTGATCGCCGCAAGGAACAGCAGGGCAGTCGTGGCGGGCAGGCCCTGAGCACCACGGCTCACCGCCTCGGCCCCGAAGATTAGCGTGGGCATATAGAGCGGCAGCACCAGAAGGGACACCAGCAACCCGCCGCGTTTGAGGCCAACGGTGAGCGCCGCGCCGAACGTTCCAAGCATAGACAGGGCAGGCGTGCCGATGGCGAGGGAGGCGACGAGCCAGAGGGTCGCCTCGGACGGCATGCTGAGCAGGACGCCCAGAAATGGCGCGGCGATGGTCAGGGGCAATCCCGTGGTCAGCCAGTGGGACAGCGCCTTCAGCGTGGCGGCGGCCTCCAGCGGCAGGGGGGCGGTGGCCAGCAGGTCAAGCGTGCCGTCCTCGTAGTCGAGCTGGAAGATGCGGTCGAGTGACAGCAGGCAGGACAGCAGCGCACCAACCCAGAGGATGCCGGGCGCGATGCGGGACAGGATGCCGGATTCCGGTCCGACGCCGAAGGGCACCAGCACCACGAGGATCAGGAAGAACGCGAGGCCGAGGCCGAATCCCCCGCCCGCGCGGATGGCGAGTTTCAGGTCGCGGCGGAGCAGGGCGATCATGAAAACGTCTCGTCCAGAAATGGGTCGTCGGAGGGGGCATCTTGCAGGATCGCGCGGAACGGCGAGATGTCGAGCGTGCGCGCCGACGGCAGGCCAAGGTCGATATGAGTGGCAAGGATGGCGGAGCCGCCCGCAGCCAGATGCGCGGTGATGGCGGCGGCGAAGCGGGCGACGTTCTCGGCGTCGAGCGACACGGTCGGCTCGTCCAGCGCCCAGATCGCGCGGCCCGTGAGCATCAGGCGCGAGAGCGACAGGCGGCGTTTCTGACCTGCGGACAGGTCTTGGGCGCGGCGGGTGAGCAGGCCGCCCAGCTCGAACGCCTCGACAGCGGGGGCGATGTCGTGCGTGCCGAAGATGTCGGCCCAGAATTGCAGGTTTTCCGCGACGCTGAGTTGCGCCTTCAGCCCGTCGGCATGGGCGGCGTAGGCGACGTCTTCGGTCGAGAACAGCAAACGCCCCGCGACGGGAGGGGTGAGGCCTGCCAGACAGCGCAAAAGGGTGGTCTTGCCGGAGCCGTTGGGGCCGCGTAGGATCAAGGCCTCACCTGCAGCGACGTCGAATGTGACGCCGATCAGCACGGTGACCTCGCCGCGGCGGCAGGCCAGATTTTCGACACCGAATTTCATCGAAACATGCCTAGCGCATCACTTCGGCGGCGAAAACAGGTAAAAATGTATGCAATAGTATACAAAAATGGCTCTAGCGGCGTGATGCCCCCTTGAACCCCTGTAAAACTTGGGGCAAGACCACGTTAGAATTCGTAACCAACGTCAATTTCGGGAGTCCCAGCTATGCCTATCGTCGTCGGACAAGACACCGCCAAGACCCGCCGCACCCTGAGTGCGGGCGGCAAGACCTTTGCCTATTACTCGATCAAGGCGGCTGAAGAGGCCGGGCTTGGCGACTTCTCCAAACTGCCTGCCGCGCTGAAAGTGGTGCTGGAAAACATGCTGCGCTTCGAGGACGGCAAGACCGTTTCGGTCGACGACATCAAGGCGTTCTCGGACTGGGCCGACAAGGGTGGCAAGAACCCCAAGGAAATCGCCTACCGTCCGGCGCGTGTGCTGATGCAGGACTTCACCGGCGTGCCTGCCGTGGTTGATCTGGCCGCGATGCGTGACGGGCTGGTGGCGCTGGGCGGCGACGCGCAAAAGATCAACCCGCTGAACCCCGTCGATCTGGTCATCGACCACTCGGTCATGATTGATGAGTTCGGCAATCCGCGCGCGTTCCAGATGAACGTCGACCGCGAATACGAGCGCAATATCGAGCGCTACACCTTCCTGAAATGGGGCCAGTCCGCGTTCAACAACTTCCGCGTGGTGCCGCCCGGCACCGGCATTTGCCATCAGGTGAACCTTGAATATCTGGCCAAAACCGTCTGGTCGGACAACGACCAGAACGGCGAGATGGTGGCCTATCCAGATACGCTGGTCGGCACCGACAGCCACACCACCATGGTCAACGGCGCGGCCGTTCTGGGCTGGGGCGTGGGCGGTATTGAGGCCGAGGCCGCGATGCTGGGCCAGCCGATTTCCATGCTGATCCCCGAGGTCGTCGGCTTCGAGCTGACGGGTGCGATGATGGAAGGCACCACCGGCACCGACCTTGTGCTGAAAGTGGTCGAGATGCTGCGCGAGAAAGGCGTGGTCGGCAAGTTCGTGGAATTCTATGGCAAGGGGCTGGACAACCTGCCACTGGCGGACCGTGCGACGATCGCCAACATGGCACCGGAATACGGCGCGACCTGTGGCTTCTTCCCGATCGACGACGAGACGCTGCGCTACCTGACCAACACCGGCCGCGAGGAAGAAACCATCGCGCTGGTCGAAGCCTACGCCAAGGAAAACGGCTTCTGGCGCGGTGCGGATTACGCGCCGATCTACACCGACACGCTGAGCCTCGACATGGGGACCATCGTTCCTGCGATTTCCGGTCCGAAACGTCCGCAGGACTACGTGGCCCTCGATGTCGCCGCCAAGACCTTTGGTGAATACGTCACGGGACAGCGCCCCAGCTGGAAGGCCGACGACGAAGACAAGGAGGAGTGGACGGACGAAGGCGGCGCACCTGCGCCCCGCAAAATTCCCGGCGACAAGGGCAAGCACAAGCGCGCCAAGGTCAAGGGAGAGGATTATACCATCCACGACGGCACCATCGTTATCGCGTCGATCACGTCCTGCACCAATACATCGAACCCCTATGTGATGATCGGGGCCGGTCTGGTCGCCCGCAAGGCCCGCGAAAAGGGTCTGACCCGCAAACCATGGGTGAAAACCTCGCTGGCACCGGGATCGCAGGTGGTGTCGGCTTATCTCGAAGCAGCCGAGTTGCAGGACGATCTGGACGCTATCGGCTTCAACCTTGTGGGCTACGGCTGCACGACCTGCATCGGCAACTCCGGCCCGCTTCAGGCGGAACTGTCCGAAGCGATCAACGACGGCGACATCATCGCCACCTCCGTGCTGTCCGGTAACCGCAACTTCGAAGGCCGTATCAGCCCCGATGTGCGCGCCAACTATCTGGCGTCACCACCGCTGGTGGTCGCTTATGCGCTGGTCGGCGACATGAATATCGACATCTCCAAAGAGCCGCTGGGTCAGGACAAGGACGGCAATGACGTCTACCTCAAGGACATCTGGCCGACCTCGAAGGAAATCGCCGATCTGGTCGAGAAGACTGTGACCCGCAAGGCGTTCCAAGAGAAATACGCCGACGTGTTCAAGGGCGACGAGAAATGGCAGAGCGTGGAGACCACCGACAGCCAGACCTATGACTGGCCTGCGACCTCGACCTATGTGCAGAACCCGCCTTACTTCCAAGGCATGTCGAAAGACCCCGGTGTGATTTCCGACGTCAAAGGCGCCAAGGTTCTGGCGGTTCTGGGCGACATGATCACGACGGACCACATCTCGCCTGCGGGCTCGTTCAAGGAAAGCACCCCTGCGGGTCAATATCTGATCGAGCGTCAGGTTCCGGTGCGGGAGTTCAACTCCTACGGCTCGCGTCGCGGCAACCACGAAGTCATGATGCGCGGCACGTTTGCCAACATCCGCATCAAGAACGAGATGCTGGACGGGGTCGAAGGCGGCTACACCAAGGGGCCGGACGGGGAGCAAACCTCCATCTTCGACGCGGCGATGGCGTACCAAGAGCAAGGCACCCCGCTGGTGATCTTCGGCGGCGAGCAGTATGGCGCGGGATCCAGCCGTGACTGGGCCGCCAAAGGGACCGCGTTGTTGGGCGTGAAGGCTGTGATCGCGGAGAACTTCGAGCGCATCCACCGCTCCAACCTTGTTGGCATGGGCGTGATCCCGTTCGAGTTCACTGGCGGCGACACCCGCAAATCGCTGGGCCTGACCGGCGAGGAAACCGTGGACATCATCGGTCTTGAGGGTGACCTGAAACCGCTGTCCGAAGTGCCGTGCAAGATCACCATGGCGGACGGAACGGTGAAAGAGATCACGCTGAAATGCCGGATCGATACCGCGATCGAGAAAGAATATATCGAGCATGGCGGCGTGCTGCACTACGTGCTGCGCGATCTGGCCGCGGCCTGAGGTCTGGCTCGACACTAATCCGGCCCGCCGCGACACGCTCGCGGCGGGCTTTTTTACGCGCTACAGGCGATAGGACGATATGAAGAAGTTCCCCGATATTCCGCTGGTCTGGCTGGCTGTGTTTCTTGCCCTGAACTGGGCGGCAGTGCGGTGGGTGCCGGGGGTGCTGGATTTTCCGCTGTTGACCCTTGTGGGCTATGGTATTGTTGCTGTCGGCGTCTTCTTGATCGGGTGGTCGGCGGTCTGGTTCAGGCTGCGCCGCACCAGTATCGAGCCGCATGACACCCCCAAGAGCCTGATCGTCGAAGGCCCGTATCAGTTGTCGCGCAACCCGATTTATCTGGGCATGGCGGCTATTCTGGCAGGCGCGGTCGTCGCGGGCGGGCATGTGCTGGGGTTGCTGCCGGTTGCGCTGTTTGTCGTCGTAATCAACCGACGGTTCATAGCTTTCGAGGAGGACACCCTACGCGCGACCTTCGGCGCGGAGGCGGAGGCTTATCTGCAATCGACACGGCGCTGGCTCTGACGCATTGCTCGCAAAGGCTTGATTGGCGGAAGGTGTGGTGACACCCTAGGTGTGGAGGACATGCAAATGGGATACCAAGCCAGAATGACGAACCGCCTGACCAATGCAATCGCTGCACTCCTCTGTTTGGGAGCGGGTATCCCCGCGCAGGCGGATGCGCCTGTGGTTGTCGAGCTGTTCACTTCGCAAGGATGTTCATCCTGCCCACCCGCCGACGCGCTTTTGGGTGAGTTGGTGAACCGCGATGATGTGATCGCGTTGAGTCTGCACGTGGATTACTGGGATTATCTGGGCTGGACCGACGAGTTCGCCGATCCGGCCAATACCGAACGCCAGCGCGGCTATGCGCGGGCAGCGGGCAGCACCATGATATACACGCCGCAGATGGTGATCGAAGGCCGCAACCAGATTGTCGGAACCAAGGCAATGGAGTTGGCCGAGCGTATTGAGCAGCACAAGCAACAGCCTGCGCCTGTTACATTGGCAGTCACCCGTAGCGGGACCGACATGCTGCGCATCACTGCGGAACGGGTGGGCGATGTGCCTGGCCCGATGCTTGTTCAGCTGGTGCGCTATTCCCCCGAAGAAGTCGTTGAAATCCGCGCTGGCGAGAATGCGGGCAAGTCGGTGACCTACCACAATGTCGTCAGCAGTCTGGAAGTTGTGGGCGAGTGGTCGGGGGACGCGGCACTCGATATGGAAGCGAGCGCAGTCGGCGACGCGCCTTCGGTCGTGATTATTCAGGACGGATCGTCCGGCCCCATTTTGGCGGCGGCACGCGCCGAGTGACGCAACTCTGCCCGTTCGGGCTTCCAGCGGCGGTGAATCCAGAACCATTGATCCATGTGCTGACGCACCAAAGCCTCTAGCGAGTCGTTGAGGGCTTGGGTCATTTCCCTAGCCGTCGAGTGCTCGATTGGTGCCTCACAGACCACCTCGAAATCCAGCCCGTTTGGCTGGCGTATGCCGTAGACAGGCACCACCAGGGCGTTGTATTTCAGCGCCAAGTCGGCGGCGGATAGCGCGGTGGGGGCAGGCTTTCCGAAAAAGGTCAGGTCCTCCCCGTCCCACATATATTGATCCACCAGAAATCCCGCCATTCCGCCCGCGCGCAGGAACTTGATCAGCCCCGCCAAGCCCTGACGCCCGCGCGGGAAGACCGGCGTGCCGACCTTGCTGATGGCGGCGACGTAATGCGGGTTGAAATAGGCGTTGTTCATCTCGCGGTAGAGCGCGCCGACGTTGAAGCCCGCCGCGAGAAGGGCGGCGCGGGGGGCGTCGTAATTGCCGAAATGGCCGGTGACGAGAACGACCGGGCGGCCCTCGGCATGGGCTTGGTGCAAAGCGTCCACACCTGCGCCGGTCAACGGGGCATGTTTGAAACGATCAGTGAAACCTTCGCCGGAATAGATCTCGATAAGGGTGCGGCCTGCATTATCGGGGACCGCGCGGACGAGGCGCTCGACCTCTGCCTCTGGCAGGTCCGGGCAGACATAGGCGAGGTTGTCGCGCACCCGTTTGGAGTAGCCAGCCAAGGGGGCAACGATGCGCGACACGATCCAGCCCGCCAGCGGCACACGCCAGCGATACGGCACCAGCAGCGCCAGCCCGATGATCGCGCGGATCGCCAGATAGGTGGCGTATTCGCCCGCGCCGCGCCGCCCCTGTGCTGTCCTGCCTAATGCCATGTGTCAGCTGGTTTTAACCCGTGTCTCACGGTGCCAGACATAAAGCCCGGCCCCCACGATAACAAGCGCCCCGATGTAGACCGGCCCGTCGGGGTAGTTGTTGAAGAACAACACACCCCAGACGCTGGAGAAGACCAGCGCCACATAGGTGAACGGTGCAAGGATGGACGCAGGCGCCATGGACAGCGCCCGGATGAGCAGCAGCTGCCCCATGGTGCCGAAGAGCCCGACGCCGAGCATGTAGGGCAGGTCGGAGACCTCCAGTGGTTGCCAGAAGAACGGCACCATCACGCAGAGAACCAGCGTGGCGACGGTGCCGGTGTAGAACAGCGATGTCCAGACATCCTCGCCCCGACCGGCATAGCGGGTGGCCAGCGCGTAGCTGGAATAGCAGATGGTGCCGCCAAGCGTCAGCAGCGCGTAGGGGGTGAAGGCATCCGTGCCGGGGCGCAGGACAATCATCGCGCCGAGAAGGGCGACCGCCGCCGCCGCTGCGCGGCGAAAGCCGAAAGTTTCACCAAGGAACACCGCCGCGCCGACCATGATGAAAATCGGGCTGATCTGCATGAGGGCTGTGGTCTCGATCAGCGACATCTTCTTGAAACCGAAGAAGAAAAAACCCGTGGTGGCGAGTAGTGCGAAAGCGCGGAACACCTGCAGCCCAAGGCGTTGCGTATGGACCACGGAGCGCAAGCGCGGCAAAACGATGAGCGCCACGACCACCATCTGCACCGTGTAGCGCGCCCAGAGGGTTTGCACCGTGTCCACGCGGGTGGAGAGCGCTTTGGCGCAGACATCCATCAGGGTGAACATGAGAGTGGCCGCGATCATCAAGGCGATGCCCCGCGCGACGTTGTTTTCCGCCATCAGGGCGCTTTAGGCAGTCCGGTGCCGATCATGCTATCGCGGGTGACCAGCTTGGCGAGGTCCTCGGCGTTGAGGTTTTCGGTACCTACGGGGCGCGCGGGCAGCACGATGTAGCGCATGTCGGCGGTGCTGTCATGGACGCGCAGGGTGGTGCTTTCGGGCAGCTCGACGCCAAACTCGCGCAGCACGGCACGCGGTTCGCGCACCGCGCGGGAGCGGTACTCGCGGGTCTTGTACCAGTCAGGCGGCAGGCCAAGCAGATTGCGCGGATAGCAGGAGCAGAGCGTGCAAACGATCAGGTTGTGGGTGTCTGACGTGTTCTCGACTGCCACCAGATGCATTGGGCCAATGTCGAAGCCCATCTCACGGGCGGCGTCGGAGCCGTTCTCAAGCAGACGCTTCTTGAAGTCGGGATCGGTCCATGCGCGGGCGACCACGGCGGCGCCGTTGGCGGGGGAGCGGGCGTCCATTGCGTCGATCTGCTCTTGGATTTGCGCAGGCGTCAGCTCGCCCTTCTCAATCATCAACTCGCGGATCGCGATTTCCATCGTCTGCCAATAAGTCAGCGCCCCGTCATTGTCCTGACGGTAGGGATGGCCGGAGGGCGACAGGTGGTCGTGATGGTCATGGGGCATCTTGGTCGATCCAATGCTCGTAGATTTCGGCGTCCAGTGTGTCTTGCGGGGCTTCGGCGTCGGGCCAGATATGGCCCATCTCGAAGCGGACCCGATACAGCGTGCGCGTTGGGGCAGGGACCATATAGGCCAGTTGTTCGGGGTTTTTGAACGGTCCGAGAACACGCTCCACCACGCCGGTTTTGCCGCGCAGGTAATGTGGCGTACGGATGTGGCCCAAGGGTACCATGGTCTTGATGCGGACCTTGGTGCCCGGCGACAGGGTCACGATTGCACCGCGCCGTAGGTGTCGCCGCGGGCTTTGACTTCTTCCATCTTGGTGCCGAGTTCTTCCAGCGTGTAGACGCCCGCCTCGATCAGGTTCTGGTTCAGCGACGCGACCCATCGCTCGTAGTAGGTCATGCTCTCGAACGCCTGCTCGCCCATGTCCTCCAAAGCGCGGCGCAGCCCGTCGACGGTGAAGTGCCCGCGTTGCTGGCCAAGGATCACCAAAGCGTCGACGCGCTTTTCCCAGATGGCGAAGTCGTGGCTATCCATGGGGACGGGGCCAGCGGCGTCGCCGCCCATGTCGTGCCAACGGCGTTCGGGGTGTTCCATGCTTTAGCCTTTCGCCAATGCGTCGATCTGGGGGCCAAGCTGCGGCATCGGGAAGCCCGCCTTGTCCAGCGCGTCCAGAATGTCGGCCGTGGGTTGTTTGCCCGCTTCCGCCAAGGCCCAGACAATGGCGGAGCGTGTGCCGGAGGCGCAATAGGCCAGCGCCTTGCCGCCTGCCTTCTGTGCCTCGACATTGTCCATGGTGAGTTGGCCCATGACCACCGGATTGTCGCAAAAGGTCAAGCCGGCGGCCAACACGACTTCCTCGATCTCGTCGGGTTTGTCACCCGGCGCGCTTTCCGCCGAGGGGCGATTGCAGATGACGTGGGTGAAGCCCTCGGCCCTGATGGCCTCGATATCCGAGACGTGGATTTGTGGCGATACGGCGAAGTCGGGGGAGAGTGTACGAATGTCCATGGCTACCAGTTACTGTGGGTTGAGGGGCGCGTCTAGCTCTGTGCGAAACGCTCCTTGAGGAAGGTTTGCATCGCGTCGAAGGACCGATCGTTGGAGGACGCGGCGTAAGCCATGCCTGCATCGGGACTTTGTGCGGCAGGGTTGGTGAAAGCGTGGCTGGTGTGGCCGAAGGCCAGCATCTGCCAGTCGTCGCAATGCTCGGTGAGTTCTTTGGCGAGCCCGACCGCCTGATCCGGCGTGGCGAGCGGGTCGTCCCAGCCGTGCAGGACCAGAACCGAGGTGTTCATCTTGGAGCAGCCCGACGGCGGCGCGTCGAAGATGCCGTGGAATGGCACCACGCCCGACAGCGTCGCGCCGGAGCGGGCGAGGTCCAACACCGCCTTGCCACCGAAGCAAAAGCCAATGGCCGCGATGTTCGATTTATCCGCGTCAGGCAGGGTGCGTGCGGTGTCCAAAGCGGCTTGCATTCGCGTCAAGAGAGTCGCGCGGTCGTTTTGCAGGACATGCATCATCTCCGAGGCTTGCGCGTCGTCGCGGGCGGTCCGGCCCTCGCCGTAATAGTCCACCGCGAAGCCGATATAGCCCAAGCTTGCCAGCCAGTCCGCCTTGTCGCGGGCGAAGTCATCAAGACCGTGATAGGCGGGGGTAACGATCACGACGGGATGCGGGCCTGCGCCCTCGGGGCGGGCGACGTAGCCTATGCACTCGGTGTCTTTGGCGGCGTAGCGATGTTCGGACATCAGACTTTCTCCTGCGTATATTTGCGAAGCTCTGCGCGGGCGACTTGGCGGCGATGTACGGCGTCGGGACCGTCGGCAAGGCGCAGCGTGCGCAGATGCGCCCATTGGCGGGCGAGGGGGGTGTCTTGGGAAATACCCTGCGCGCCGAACATTTGCACGGCCTGATCGGTGATCTCAAGTGCTATGCGCGGGGCCTCGACCTTGATCTGGCTGATCCACGGCGCGGCAGCGCGGGCGTCGCCTTGGTCCATCATCCACGCGGCTTTCAGGCAGAGCAGGCGGGCCTGCTCGATCTGCATGCGGGCGTTGGCGATGTAGTCGTAATTGCCACCAAGTTGTGCCAATGGCTTGCCAAACGCCTCGCGCGACAGGGAGCGGCGGATCATCAGCGCCAGCGCCTTTTCCGCCATACCGATGGCGCGCATGCAGTGGTGGATGCGACCGGGCCCAAGGCGGCCTTGGGATATCTCGAAACCGCGCCCTTCGCCCAGCAGCATGTTTTCAACGGGAACGCGAACGTCGGTGAAGCGGATGTGCATGTGGCCGTGCGGCGCCTCGTCATCGCCATAGACCTCCATGGCGCGGAGTTTTTCGATTCCGGGCGTATCGGAGGGCATGACGATCATGGAATGCTGCTGGTGCTTTGGGCCTTCGTGGGCGGTGCGCACCATGACGATATACACCGCGCAGCGCGGATCGCCCGCGCCGGTGGCCCACCACTTCTCGCCGTTCAAGACGTAGTCGTCGCCGTCGCGTACGCAAGATAGGGCAATGTTGGTCGCGTCGGAGGAGGCGACATCGGGTTCCGTCATCAGGTAGGCGGAGCGGATTTCGCCTGCAAGCAATGGTTTCAGCCAGCGGTCCTTCATGGGGTCGGTGCCGTATTTCTCGAACACCTCCATATTGCCGGTGTCGGGGGCATTGCAGTTGAAGGTCTCAGGCGCGAGGTGGGCCTTGCCCATTTCCTCGGCCAGATAGGCGTATTCGACGGTGGATAGCGCGTGGCCGGTGACCGGCGACCACAGGTTCCACAAGCCCGCCGCTTTGGCTTTGGCTTTCAAGCCTTCGATGATCTCGCGTTGGCGTGGGGTGAAGCTCCAGCGGTCGCCTACCTCCACCTCGGCGAAATACTCGGCGTCCAGCGGCGCGATCTCGTCGCGCACCATCGCGGCGACTGCCTCGCGGATGGGGTGCAACCTTTGGCTGATCCCTAAATCCATCATGTTTCTCCCGTTTTTCTCATGACGGAGGGTCGGCGTGTGCGCAGCGCTTGTCAATCGCACAAAGCGGCGTAAGGTCGACCTATGGGCGAAACCAACGACCTGATGATTGCCAGCCTTGGCCCTTACCTAGCCGCGAATGTGCCGGAACTGGGGACGGTTCGGCATTTCGAGAAGTTTGGCACCGGCCAGTCCAACCCGACCTACAAGCTGATTTGCGACGCGGGAACATTCGTGTTGCGCACCAAACCGCCCGGTCAGTTGCTGAAATCGGCGCATCTGGTGGAGCGGGAGTTCGAGGTAATGCAGGCACTGGCCGACACGCCTGTGCCGGTGCCGAAGATGCTGCATCTGGCGACCGATGAGGCGTCACCGCTGGGTCGTGCGTTCTTCGTGATGGAGTATCTGGAGGGACGGGTATTCTTCGACCCGAGCCTCCCGGAACTGGACGCAGGCGAGCGGGCGTCCATATACGATGCGATGGCGGACACGCTGGCGGCGTTGCACAGCGTCGACGTGGACGCTGTGGGCTTGAGCGCCTTCGGCAAACCCGGCAGCTATTTCGAGCGCCAGATCGACCGTTGGTCGCGGCAATACTTGGCCTCGGTCGATGTGCCGGACCGCGGCATGCGGGGTATCATGGACTGGCTGGGGCTGCATGTGCCAGATGATGACGGGCAGGTGGCGCTGGTGCATGGGGACTTCCGGCTCGACAATATGATGATCGCCCCCGACGCCCCGCGGGTGATCGCGCTGCTGGATTGGGAGCTGTCCACGCTTGGCCATCCGCTGGCGGATCTGGCCTATCAGTGCATGCAGTGGCGGTTGCCGCACGAGGGCGGGATGCGCGGTTTGGGAGGCGTGGATCGCGCGGAATTGGGGCTGCCATCGGAGCGGGAGTATATTGCCCGCTATTGCGCCGCGCGGGGCATCGCGCGGCCAGACAACTGGCCGTTTTATCTGGTATTCAGCTACTTCCGGCTTGCGGCGATCCTGCAAGGGGTCGTGGCGCGGGCGCAGGGCGGCAACGCCTCCAATCCCGAGGCCGCGCGGAAATACGCCGCCGCGATCCCCGTGTTGATCAAACAGGCAGTGGACATAGCGCACGAACCAAGCGAAAAAGCCATATGAAACAGGCCCCAAAACACCCCGTCCGGCTGGAGCGCCAAGGCAATGTGGCGCTTATCGTCATCGAAAACCCGCCGGTCAATGCGCTGGGCGTGGCGGTCCGGCGTGGCATTGCGGCCGCGCTGAATGCGGCACTGGCGCAGGAGGGCACGCATGCAATCGTGATTGCGGCGAACGGTCGGACCTTTCCGGCAGGCGCGGACATCCGCGAGTTCGACATGGCCCCGCAGGAGCCGTCGCTGACGCAGTTGTGCAGCTTGGTTGAAAATTCGCCCAAACCCGTTGTTGCCGCCGTCCACGGCACCGCACTGGGCGGCGGGCTGGAACTGGCAATGGCGGCGCATTACCGCGTCGCGGCCAAGGGCGCGCGGATGGGGCTGCCGGAAATCAAATTGGGCATTTTGCCGGGCGCAGGCGGCACGCAGCGCTTGCCACGGCTGGTGGGGCCGGAGCTGGCGCTGGATATGATCCTGACCGGCAATCAGGTGAGCGCGGGGATCGCGGCCGAGATGGGACTGGTCGACCACGTCGCCGACACGGACCTGAGGGAGGAGGCCGTGGCTTATGCCCGCTCTGTCACTGAGCCGCGCCAGACCGGCGCGAACCGTGAGCATCTACGGGATGGTGCGGCCTATATGGCATCGGTCAACGCGCGTCGGGCGCAGGTCAAGATGGAGCTTGGCGCAAACGCGCTGGCACCGCTCAAGATCGTGAACTGCGTCGAGGCGGCGCTGCTGTTGCCGCTGGAGGCGGGGCTGGACGTGGAGCGGGCCGCCTGCGAGGAATGCATGGACTCGCGCGAAAGCGCCGGTTTGCGGCACGCGTTTTTTGCAGAACGTGCGGCGTCGAAATTCCCCGAAGCCGCTGACGCAAAGCCTGCGCAGGTCGACCGCGTGGCGATTGTCGGCGGTGGGCTGATGGGATCGGGCATCGCGATTGCGGCCTTGCAGAGCGGCTTCGCCGTGACCCTGGTCGAGCAGGGCGAGAGCGGCGTGAACGCCGCGCTGGAGCGGATCGGGGCGTATTACGAACGCTCGGTCGCCAAGGGGCGTTTGTCGGAGGCCCAAGGGGCCGCCGCGCTGACACATTTGCAGCTGACCAACAAACTCGACACCTTGAGTGAGGCTGATCTGATTATCGAGGCGGTTGCGGAAGACCTGGAGTTGAAAACGCAGCTACTGGCTGAGATTAGCGCGCTGGCGAAGCCGGAGGCGGTGATTGCCACGAACACATCCTACCTTGATCTCGACATTTTGGCGCAGGCGACGGGGCGGCCGACGGACACCATCGGGCTTCACTTCTTTGCGCCTGCCGAGGTGAACAAGCTGGTGGAAATTGGGGTGCATGACGCGGCTTCGCCGCAGGCGGTGATGACCGGGCTGGGCTTTGCCAAGCATTTGGGCAAAGTGCCGGTTCGCGCCCGCGTCCACGCGGGTTTCGGGTCCGGCTACATCGGCAACGCCATTCTGGAAGCCTATCGCCACGCCGCCGATATCATGCTGGAGGACGGCGCAACGCCTTCGCAGATCGACGGCGCGATGCGGTCTTTCGGGTTCCGGATGGGGCCGTATCAGGTGGCGGATATGTCCGGTCTGGATATTGCCTACGCCCGCCGCCAGTCCAAACCGCGCGATCCCGACGCCCGCTATGTGGAGATCGCCGACAAGATGGTGGAGCAGGGCTGGCTGGGTCAGAAATCGGGCCGTGGTTATTACATCTATGCGGAGGGGCAACGACAAGGCGTGCCAAATGGTGACGTGTTGAAACTGATTGCCGAGCATCGGGCGCAGAAGGGCATTACCCCGCGCAAGTTTTCGGACCGCGATATCCGCGACCGTATTCTGCTGGCCATGGTCAATGCCGGTGCACGTCTGTTGGGTGAAGGCGTCGCCGCGCGACCAAGCGATATCGACGTGGTGATGGTCCACGGTTTTGGCTACCCGCGCAGCCGTGGCGGGCCGATGATGGATGCTGATGCGACGACGCCGGCGATCATTGCGTCGCGCCTGTCCGTCTTGGCCCCCGAGGAGCCGAAACTCTGGAGCGCTGCGCCAGTGCTGAGCATGCTGGCACACGAACGTCAGAAGTTTGAGGATCTGAATACATCTTAGGCGCTTGTGTTGGCCGCGATCAAAGACGGTCACCGTTGTTCGGAACTGGCCTTTCAGCCGAGAATGATCCCCAAGACTACCATCATCAGGCCAACGGCCGACAGCAGCAAAGCGCCGAGGTTCAGGCCGACGGTGGTTTGCATAACGGCACGCAACTCTTCGTCGCTCAGCCCCTGCTTGCGAGCACGAGAGACTTTAACGATGCACCAGACGAGGCCAAGCAGACCCATGAGGGTGATGACGGCCCCAAGCGGGATCAGGTTGGACATGGGGTCAGGCTCCTTCGTGGCTGTGGCGTGGGCCTAGCCCGTTCCGAGGGGCATCGCAACCGTTTGCACCTTGAAGGCGCGGGCCGGGCTTAGTATCCCGTGATCTCTGATCCACTCAAGCTCCAAGGAAACGCCCCATGTCCGACACCTCCGTCGTCGATAGCACCTACCGTGTCACCGCAGATGAGCTGCGCCAGTTCGTCGAGCGCTACGAGCGCCTTGAGCAGGAAAAGAAGGACATCGCGGACCAGCAAAAAGAGGTGATGGCCGAGGCCAAGGGGCGTGGCTACGACACCAAGGTGCTGCGCAAGATCATGTCCCTGCGCAAGCGTGACCCGCAGGATATCTCCGAAGAAGAGGCGGTGCTTGAATTGTATAAGGAAGCCTTGGGCATGTCCTAAGGCGTCAGGAACGTGACGCCGGGCATTTTGTGCAACTGCTCCAGATCCCGCTCGTAGAGGTCTGACAGCTTGGAAACATAGCTGTCGGTCCAGCCCGGCAGGTCGATTTCCTGCACCAATGCGTCCGCGCCGAACTTGTCGAGGAAGGCCGCGACGATACGCTCGCGCTGGCTTTCGGTTTGCGGCGGATGCGCCTGAAGATAACTTTCAAGGCGCGTCAGCCCGCCGCGACCCATGATGGTGCCCAAGAAATCATTCACACCCTCAAATCTGAAGTCCTCTTTCGCGCCGGTGATCGCGCGCAATATGTTTGGCCACAGAAGCGGCGTGTCCTCGTTACACCACAGCGTAACCGGTGCGTCCGGTACCATTGTGCGAATGCGCGAGACCAGTTCTGACCACCTGAGCGCCGCGGGGTCCGAGCCGTCGAGAAATTCCTCGAAATTCGGCGTCTGCGCCCGCTCGAACACAGCTGGCAGAAAGGTCGCTGGCGAACGCAGGCCGATGCAGAATCTCACGTTCTCGCGCGAAAACAGATTTCGCAATCGCGCTGCTTTTAGGCTGGCCGTCGGGTAAAGGAGACCATTGCCGACACTGCGCCCGGGGACGCAGAAAAAGCTCTCGTGACTGAGAATGACGCGGGCTGCGTTGTCCTCGTCGATGATGCTGTCAAGCAAGGCTTCCTGCGTTTCCAACGGGGCGATATCACCGACCAACGCCTGCATGGTTTCGCGGATCGCGGGGCGATAGCGGGAAGGCTCGGCCACTACAATTCCATCCGCGCTGAGCAGGTCCTTGTTTTTATACATGCATTTCAGAAGGTTGTCTTCGTCAGTGCTGTGCGCGCCGACGTGCAGGACGATTTCCATATATGCAGGGCCTTTGGTCTAGCTCAGGGTCTCCAAGTGTTTAGCCGCCCGCCCGCAGGCAATCAAACGCGAATACAAAGCGCATTGGGTAATGTTGCATTTACAGCCTTGCGAATGCGCCCGCCCTCGCATTATAAGCGCGCCCAGTGCCCCTATAGCTCAGCTGGTAGAGCAACTGATTTGTAATCAGTAGGTCCGCGGTTCGAGTCCGTGTGGGGGCACCATTTTTGATAATAAAACCAATAGCTTATGCGGATCTTGAGCCTTGAGCCGCTGTGTGGTGCTCATCGAGTACAGTATAAGCACAGAATTTGTGCCAAGCACCGACTCAAAACTATACTGGCCCCCGCGAATTCCTGCCCCCCCCCCCCCCGCATTTGCTACTCAGGCCATATTTGCGTGTTTGAGAAGCCAGCAAGCACCAGAATGTCATAGACATGCCCTTCGAGGTTAGTATCTTTACCCACAAGAGATTGAGTTCATAACTTTAGGTTGCTGCTGATGCTTATTGCGTTTTCGAAGTCCATTGCCAACTTGCTTTGTACCGTATGGTTCGGGAATTCACCTGCATTTCAAGCATTGTCGTCAGATGCAGTTGCGTATGCCACTGACAAATGGGGCGCTTCTCTGGAAAAGCGAAGTGCGGACCGCTTCTTTGAAGAATGTGCCGATCAAATATTGAGCCAGTCAGCTAACTACTTCAAAGTGGAATTTCGGAAGATCGATAAAGATCGATTAGATGTTTTACTCTCTGACATTGCGGAAGCATTCAAAAATTTCAAGCTAGACGGGCGGTTTTCGGCTGCCGGTTATTCAAGTGAATATTTGACGCGGACTATTGTCGATAATCTAAAGCTGGTTGATAGAAAAATCAGTGCTGAAGTGAAGCTTTGCGAGAATATTGTGGAGCGGATTTCATTTTATGTTTGTCAGTATGTTCAAATGGCCCCGAACTTTGTGCCTGTGTCGCTGAAGCAAATTGTTGAAAATCAGCATGAGATCAAACTGGTTTTGGACAATGTGGTGAAATTGACTTCCCCACTTGATAAAGACGATCCAAATTTTTCAGGGGACTCGGGAAGGTATCTATCGGACATTCGAAACTCTCTGCGAATGATTCAGATCTTTGGCCTCTCTACCCATTCTATTAGGCGGAAATACCCTCTAGAATCGTCGTACATATCCTTGACTGTTTCATCACAGAAAATGGGCGATGGCTTTGACTCGGGTCAAAAGGTAGATAACTTCTTAGACGATGGTTTGCGGTTTATGGTCGTAGGTCCTGCGGGCTCAGGCAAAAGCACGTTGTTGCAGTGGGCGGCGTTGCAATGTTGCGAAACATATGAAAAAAGTACGATTCCAAGATTTTCAGGTCTTGTTCCAATATTTATTAGATTGAGATCGCAACTCGAATTCTCTGAAAAGATTTCGGTTTTAGATGCTGCAAAACGATCCAACTCTAACCTATTCATCAATTTCAACGAGGAGTGGTTTCGCAATAAGGTCGAAAAGGGCGAGGCGTTATTCCTCATCGATGGCATCGACGAGGTTCCTTCCAACCAGAGGCAATCGGCCGCCCAGTGGATAGACGACTTGGCTGGTTGGGCGTCAAGCTGCCCTGTTGTAGTCACTACACGCCCGTTATCCGATGAGCCGATCTTCGAAACAGAATTTCAATATGCTCACCTTGAGAATATGTCGCATGATGATATTGAGCGGTTTGTTTCTTATTGGCATAGGGCCGTGTCCAGCGGACTTTTGGACGAAGAGATTACGAAGCGTTTGAATTCGTCTAGAGAAAAGCTTCTTGCGGCCATTTCTTCAATTAGTAGCTTAAGAGCACTAGCTACGAATCCACTGATGTGCGCTGTGCTCTGCGCTATAAATTTAGACCGGAACTGTGTCTGACTTCAGCGCTTATGGGCCAGTTTAGGGCTATT
>NZ_KE557313.1 GCF_000442275.2 Litoreibacter arenae DSM 19593
TTACTGGTGGCGGGGTGTCGTCCTCAGCCACGATATCAGCAGGAGCCACGACGATCGTGACAATCGCCTCGTCACAGTTGGTCGCGTTCAGGTCTTCGCAGATTTCATAACTGATCGTGTAGGTGCCAGCCGGAGTCCCAGCCGGAACCGAGACCACGCCTGTATCGACGTCCAACACTGGAACGGAAGCGCCCGGTGTCAGCGGCGTGGCGGGCGTCAGCACCGTCGCGGTGATGTCCGCTGGGTCCACCGGAGCGCCATTCAGCGTGTCATTGTCGAACGCATTGGTGACATCAGGGTCGCCGGTCAAGCCGTTTACTGGTGGCGGGGTGTCGTCCTCAGCCACGATATCAGCCTCAGTCACCTCCACAGTCACAATCGTGTCGGCGCAGTTTGTATCGTTCAGGTCCTCGCAGAACTCGTAGCCGATGGTGTAAGTGCCCGCAGGCGTTCCCACCGGCACAGACACCAATCCTGTATCGGTATCCATTACCGGCACAGGCGCGCCCGGCACGAGTGGCGTCGCAGGTGCAGTGATCTCGGCCGTTATGTCGGCGGGATCGACCGGAGCGCTGTTCAGCGTGTCGTTGTCGAACGCATTGATAATGTCGTCAGCCCCGATCAGTCCGTTCACAGGCGCGGGAGCATCCGGCACCGCGGCAATATCCGCAGGAGAGACTATGACAGTGACCGTCGCCTCGCTGCAATTGGCGGGGTTCAGGTCTTCGCAGATTTCATAGTCGATCGTATAGGTTGCGGCAGGCGTTCCGGCTGGCACCGAGACGATACCAGTGGCGGGGTCAATAACCGGCACGACCGCACCGGGCGTCAGCGGGGTCGCAGGTGCCAGAACGACTGCCGTGATGTCATCGACATCAACCGGATCACCGTTCAACGTATCGTTGTCGAACGCGTTGGTGACATTTGGATCACCCACAGAGCCGTTCACGATTGGCGGGTTGTCGTCCGTGGCGAGGATCTCTGCGGTCGCGACCTCGACGGTGATCTCGGCGTCGCTGCAGTTGGCCGGGTTCAGGTCTTCGCAGATCTCGTAGCTGATCGTGTAGCTGCCNTTGTCGAACGCGTTGGTGACATTTGGATCACCCACAGAGCCGTTCACGATTGCCGGGTTGTCGTCCGCTGCGAGGATCTCCGCGCTCTCGACCACCACGGTGGCGGTTGCGGCTGCACAGTTCGCGGAGTTCAGGATTTCGCAGATCTCGTAGCTGATCGTGTAGCTGCCCGCCGGAGTCCCAGCTGGCACCGAGACGGTCCCCGTGGCCGGATCGAGCGCAGGCACCGGCGCGCC
>NZ_KE557314.1:0-1107500 GCF_000442275.2 Litoreibacter arenae DSM 19593
AAATAGCCCTAAACTGGCCCATAAGCGCTGAAGTCAGACAATTGGCACATTCATCGGCATGCTTCCGGGCCTTGGGCCCATGTCGATCATCGCAATCATGATCCCAGTGGCGATCACGATGGGCGATCCGTCCGCAGCGCTAATCCTGTTGGCAGGGGTTTACTACGGTGCGATCTTTGGCGGATCGACATCCTCCATTCTGCTCAATGCGCCGGGTGTCGCGGGAACGGTCGCATCGTCCTTTGATGGCTACCCGATGGTGCGACAAGGCAAGGCTGGCAAAGCACTCACCATCGCCGCAATCGCGAGTTTCGCGGGCGGCACCATCGGCGCAATCCTATTGATGGTCTTCGCGCCAATGCTGTCCACGGTTGCCCTGTTGTTTCACTCGCCTGAATATTTTGCACTAATGGTTGTTGGCCTGTCAGCCATCGCCGCCTTCGCAGGCCCAGGTCAGGTGACCAAGGCGCTGATGATGACGGTCCTCGGCCTCATCATGGCGACCGTGGGGGAAGGTGCATTGTTCAACATGCCACGCTTCACGGCTGGCATCATGGACCTGCAATCTGGTTTCGGGTTTATCGCGCTGGCCATGGCTATGTTTGCCCTACCCGAAGCGATCTTCCTCGTCTTGAAACCAAAGAACCTTGGCGATGACGGGGGCGAAATCAAAGACCTGCGCATCACCCGCGCCGAAGCCCGCGCGATTGAGCCCGTCATTGGCCGCCAATCCATTCAGGGGTTCTTCATCGGCGTTCTGCCAGGTGCCGGTGCGACGATTGCCAGCTTCCTTGGCTACGCCGTCGAACGCAACATCGCGCCAAAGCATGAACAGGCTAAATTCGGCAAAGGGTCGATCAAGGGCCTCGCCGCGCCAGGAACCGCCAACTACGCGGCCTGCACGGGGTCATTCGTGCCTTTGCTGACGTTGGGTATTCCGGGGTCCGGCACGACGGCCATTCTTTTGGGCGCATTGATCGCGCTGAACGTGACACCCGGCCCGCGCCTGATGATCGACGAGCCGCAAATCTTCTGGGCCGTCATTATGTCGATGTTCATCGGCAATCTGGTGCTGCTGATTCTGAACTTGCCGCTGATCCCCTACATCGCCAAGCTTCTGGCGATCCCGCGCAACTTCCTGATTCCGTTCATCCTCTTCTTAACCCTGATGGGGGCCTACATTGGCCAGAACAATGCGACAGAGTTGTTGTTTTTGGTCGGGTTCGGCATCTGCGGTATCGCATTGAAATTCGCCAACTATCCGCTTCCACCGCTCCTGATCGGCTTTATTCTGGGCGGCATGATGGAGGATAACTTTTCACGCTCGATGCGGCTTTACGGAGGCGTCTCGTTCGTCCTGGAACGCCCCATGACACTTGCGCTGCTGGTCATCGCGGCAGGTCTGATCGTGATCCCGGTCCTGCGAACCCGCCTCGCCAAGTGATTTCTAGCGACATCGGTCCAGCTCCGCATCACTGGTGTTTCTGTAACGCTTGAGCGCAATGCGGAAAGTTACGACGAAGGTCCGCTTTAGTCAGATACCAGCCGTCTGATCAACGTGGGCCCAATGTCGGGAAAGTCCCGCAGAGCGGACTTGGGTGCATCCTACTGAGCAGGTCAGCTTCCAGCCCAAAGCCGCCATTCCTATAGCATCGCGACGCTACGATGTAGCGTCCCAAAAGCAGACGTTATAGTGAGAGCGCAGCATTTAGATTGGCAAAGATCAGCGCTGCGGTGTGGATTCAACGGGTCGTCGCAACTCTCCATCTTTCCAAAACGACTAGAGTGTTGCGACCACTCGTTGAATTCTCAGGGACAAAACTGCCCTAAGCTGCGGTTGGGCAAAGCGACCCATGAGCTAGAGCCCGTCCATAACGCGTTGCTGGCACACCTCAAAAATCAGTTCCAAGCTCTTCATGGACGAAACGCCAGCGCCGGTGTTGGATCAGGGACGCGACAAAGTGAAGAATGGGTATTTTGGGCGCTGGCTCGCGACGATCGGGCCTGGGATGGCGAGACGCCACCCAGCGTTGCCTATACCTATACATCTGGACGATCGGGCAAACGCCGGACGACGGATACCCGGCCGACTTGGAGCAACTGAAAGCGGCATGAAACCTAGACCCCATACACCTTAGAAGCGCTGCAAAACTTTCCCAAAACTTGGGACCGCTTCATGCCGAAGGCAAAGTGATCTACGATCCAGAGTTATCCTCCGCCCCGACCTTGGACCAAAGATGTTCAATTATCACCGTGTCAATGTGGCCGGTGTCTCGAAATGTGCGGTCACAGTTTTGCGATGGAGCCTACGGCGGCCTTTCTGCGACGGGTGCCACGGTGAATGCGGTTGCCAAGCGCTTTGATCTACAGCCGAGCAATGTATCTGACTGGCGGCGCATGGCCAGGACCGGCAAGCTGGCTTTGCCCAATCTAGACGGCATATATTTTGTGCCTGTGCAGATTGAAAGTCCGGTGCCTGCGATAGAGAATCCCAACCTACCGAGTAACCTAGGGAGTGTTGATGTGACCAAAGGGGATGTCACCATTTGTCTGGCCACAGCGACACCAGCGGTTCGGATCTGCGAGCGCAGTTGACTTTTGAGTGGTTAGTGGTCTAGTGGTCCAGAGAGCAGACCACTTTGATGGTTCATAATATCTTACTGGGGAGGAGATATGAGCGACGCGGCGTTTTTGACGGCATATAACGCGCCTTTGGAGAAAGTCGCGCATCGCTCTATCAAGGACGAAGTTGCAGAGCGTTTTGCCACGCTCATTGCCTCCGGTGTCCTGAATGTAGGCGACAGTCTGCCAAGCGAGCGTGACTTGGCCTCTACGATGGGGGTCAGCCGTGAAACCATCCGTGGTGCGCTTTTGATCCTGTCCCAAAAAGGCATCGTTACAGTGGTGCAAGGTGCACGCACCAAAGTGGCATCGGTTGATGTTGGTGGCCTTGGCATGTCGGCATTGTCGAACGGGCGCGTCACCGATTACGCGCTGGATGACGTTCATGAAGGCCGACTGATGGTTGAGGCGCGCCTTGCTGTCCTAGCCGCCGAGCGGGTTGATGCCGCAACTGTCACTCGGTTAAGCGAACTGATTCAAGCACAGGAAGCGGCGATAGATGATCCTGTCAGTTTCCTGATCGCCGACCGCGCGTTCCATATTGCCATATATCAGTCTTGCGGCAATGCGGTTCTGTCTGATCTTGCGGCCACGCTCTATTCCTACCAACTGGATCACCGCCGCCGTGCAGTCAGCAAGCCCGGCGCGATTGAGCAAAGTATCGCAGATCACCGCGTCATCCTGTCCGCGCTGGAAGCCGGCGATGCCGAGGCGTTGGCGCAGGCGCTTGGCGTGCATGAGCGACGAATTTATGACAGCACGCGCGCGTTGCTGGCGACATCATCAAAGAGGGCAACAGCATGAGAGTAACGATCCTTGGCGCGGCGGGCATGATTGGCCGCAAACTGGCAGAGCGCATTGCAATCACAGGCCAGATCAACGGACAAAACGTGGACGCATTGACCTTGGTTGATGTGGTAACGCCCGATGTTGCGACTGATTTCAAGGGAACGCGGGATGCATATGCGGCGGATCTGGCCGAGGCAGGCGTGGCTGCGCAAGTTGTCGCAGACCAGCCTGATGTGATCGTACACCTTGCGGCCGTTGTCTCCGGCGAGGCCGAGGCGGATATGGAAAAGGGCTACCGCGTCAATCTGGACGGCACGCGGGCCTTGCTCGAAGCGATCGCGGCGCATGACGGCTATTGCCCGCGCGTGATCTATGCGTCATCGCTTGCCGTCTTTGGTGCGCCATTTCCTGCCAAAATCCCCGACGATTTTCATCTGACCCCGCTCACCAGCTATGGCACGCAAAAGGCTATGGGAGAGATGCTGCTGAACGATTATTCCCGCCGTGGCATTCTGGACGGTGTTGGCATCCGCTTTCCGACAATCTGTATCCGGCCCGGCAAACCCAACAAAGCGGCGTCGAGCTTTTTCTCGGGCATTCTGCGCGAACCGCTGAACGGGCAAGAAGCAATTCTGCCTGTTGCTGACGATGTCCGCCACTGGTTTGCCAGCCCCCGTGCTGCCGTCGGCTATATCGAACATGCCGCAACAATGGACACTGCGCCGCTTGGCGCGCAGCGCTGTATGACAATGCCGGGTGTGACGGCCACAGTGGGCGAGCAGATCGAGGCATTGCGCGACGTTGCAGGCGATGAGGCGGTCGCCCTGATCCGCCGCGCGCCCGACCCCGCCGTCGCCAGTATCGTGGCAGGCTGGCCCCGCGATTTTGATACCGCACGCGCCCTCAAGATGGGCTTTCGTGCAGAAAAATCCTTTCAGGAAATCATCGCGATATATCTGGAGGATGAGATGGGCCGAACGGCTCTCACGGGTGCCGCGACTTAGGCACCAAACACCTGTGCCAGAGACTGGCCTGAACGATCAGAAACATCACCTTGGGAGAAATCAGAATGAAACATACCTTTTTTGCAGTTGTAGGCGCGATTGCCTCGCTGGCCGTCACGTCTGTGCAGGCAGAGCAATCCATCGTGATCGGGCATTCTCTGTCGCCGACATCGCACTATGGCATCGGCGCTGACGCGTTCATCAGCAAACTGACAGAGCTGTCAGGCGGTGAATTTACCGGCACACAAGCACCCGCGGGTCAGCTGGGTGGCGAACGTGACATGATCGAGGGTCTGCAAATCGGCTCGATGGATGTTGTCATCACGTCCACCGGTCCGCTGGGCAACTTCGTGCCCGAAGTCTTCGCGCTGGACCTGCCGTTCCTGTTTCGTGACTATGCCCATGCCCGCAAGGTGCTGGACGGTGACATCGGTCAGGAGCTGCTGGCCAAGATTGGCGAGAACCAGTTGGTCGGCCTTGCATGGTCTGAAAACGGCTTCCGTCATGTGACCAATTCCCAGCGCGCCGTCAAAACGCCTGCCGACCTGGATGGTCTGAAACTGCGCACCATGGAGAACAAGGTTCACATGGAGGCGTTCTCCGAAATGGGCGCATCCCCTACCCCGATGGCATTTCCCGAGCTGTTCACAGCCTTGCAGCAAGGTGTTGTTGACGGTCAGGAGAACCCCGTCACTGTGATCACGGCGTCCAAATTCTGGGAAGTACAGGGTTTTGTGTCGCTCACCGGCCACGTCTATTCGCCCGCCGTTGTGCTGGCATCGCCGATCCTGATCGACGGTCTGACCGATGAGCAGAAAGGCTGGTTTGCCGAAGCCGCAAAAGCGTCTGCCGCAGCGACACGCGCCGAAGTGAACCGCCTGGAAGAAGCAGGCGTTGCCCTGCTGCGCGAAAACGGCATGGAAGTGATCACCGACATCGACAAGGCACCGTTCGCAAAATTGGCCCAGCCCGCCTATGCGGTATACACCGACCAATACGGCACAGAACTGGTCGAGCGTATTCAGGCCGTCGAATAATCCGACAATGGCAGGTGCGGAACATCCCGCGCCTGCCGCTTTCAATTTCTCACTCACGATGAGGCACTGCCATGCGCCATTTACTGCGTCTCGAAGACTTCACGACGGAGGTTGCACGACTGCTGTCCATCGCGTTTCTGATCATCGCGGCGAGCCTTGCGTTGTATCAGGTGATCACCCGCTTTGCCTTCGGCGCACCTTCGACCTGGTCAGAGGTGATCACACGTTCCGCCATGATCTGGTCTGTATTTCTGGGGGTGGCTGTCGCTTTCAAACACGGGGCCATGATCTCGGTTGATGTTGTCCAGAACGCTTTGCCGCCGCGCATTGGCCTTTGGGTATACATCCTGGCCAGTACCGGCTCTTTGATCTTTTTCACGGTACTGATGTGGCAGGGATATCTGATGACCCTGCGTGTGATACCGCAAAACCTGTCAGCACTCGAAGTTTCCATTGCATGGGTCTATGCCGCATTGCCTGTGGGGTCCGCGTTTATTCTGATGGCAATCGCCGCTGGCATGGTGCGGGGCATCCAAGGTGCATGGTTGACCGGACGCAATGCGGATGATGCACAATGAACAGCGCACTAGCTCTCTCTCTCGGTATTCTCTTTGTCCTTGGCGTCCCGATTGCGGTCGCAATCGGGCTGGCATCGGTCATCGGCATCGAAGCAAACGGGCGTCTGCCCCTCTTGCTGGTGGCACAGCGCATGTTCGCGGGCATCGACAGCTTCCCGCTGATGGCGATTCCGCTCTTTATCCTTGCTGGCAATCTCATGTCGGCGGGTGGCATCTCCCAACGCCTGGTTGATCTGGCCAAATCGCTTGTGGGCGGGATACAGGGGGGGCTTGCCTGCACCTGTGTGCTGACATGTATGCTGTTTGCTTCTGTTTCCGGCTCTTCCGTCGCCACGACATTTGCGATTGGCGCGATCCTTATTCCCGCGATGGTAAAGCACAATTACCCCAAGCCGCTTGCGGCCTCGATTCAGGCATCCTCGGCAGAGCTTGGTGTCCTGATCCCGCCGTCCATTCCGCTGATCCTCTACGGCGTGTCCACCGACACCTCGATCGGCAAGCTGTTCGTCGCGGGGCTTGGGCCCGGTCTGGTGGTCGCAGGGTCGCTTATCGCCCTGGTGCTGGTGATCTGCCACATGCGCGGGATCGGTAAGGACGACGGCATGGATCGCGCCGCCCCCGGTGCGGCGCTTTGGGCGGCCTTGCCTGCTCTGATGGTCCCTGTTGTCATCCTGGGCGGCATCTATTCCGGTATCTTCACCCCGACCGAAGCCAGTGCTGCCGCTGTTGCCGCTGCGCTGATTGTCGGTATGGGCCTTTATCGCGAGCTGAAGTTCCGCGATCTGCCCGATATCCTGACAAAAACAGTGGTCTCGACCTCTGCGATCATGATCATCATCTCTGCAGCGGCGCTGTTCTCGTTCCTGATCACCCGCTCGGGCCTCCCGAACGAGATTGCCGCATGGTTCAAGGAAACCTTCGAAAGCCGGATTGCCTTTCTGCTGGCGGTGAATGTCTTGCTGCTCATCGTGGGCATGTTCATCGAAACCTCGGCCGCGATCCTTGTGCTGGCACCAATCCTGACGCCCATCGCCCTGAGCTATGGCGTTGATCCGGTCCATTTCGGCCTCATTATTGTGGTCAATCTGGCATTGGGGATGATCACGCCCCCTCTTGGAGTAAACCTGTTTGCGGCGTGTACTGTGGCAAATCTGCGCGTGGAAAAGATCATTCCACAGCTCATCTGGTTTGTTCTGACGGTTTTCGCGGCACTGATGGTCATCACCTATGTCCCTGCGATCACGCTTTGGCCGGTGGAATGGGTTTTTGGAGAATAAGTGATGTTGATTGATTTTGTAGGCCTCGGTTCAATGGGTCTTGGCATGGCGACCAGCCTTGTGCGCGCGGGCCACGAAGTGCGTGGATTTGACCCCGACACGGCGCGGGTCGATCTGTTCTGCGCACAGGGTGGCGCCGTGTCCGGGGATGATTCCGCGCCAAAGGCCGATGCGATCGTCAGCGCGGTCCTGAACGCGGATCAGACGCGCGCGGTCCTCTTCGGCGATCAAGGGCGTGTCGGGCGCTTGCGCAAGGGGGGCGTGATTATCTCATGCGCGACCGTGTCTCCGGAATTTGCGGTTGAGATGGAGGCAAAAGCCACGACACAAGAGGTCTTGTATCTCGATGCCCCAATCTCCGGCGGTGCGGTCAAGGCCGCCGAGGGACGCTTGTCAATCATGGCGTCAGGCAAGCCTGCGGCAATGGCCACTGCCGACCCGTTGCTGGAGGCAATGGCCGAGACTGTTCACCGCTTGGGCGACCACGCCGGACCCGGGTCTGCGATGAAAGCAGTGAACCAGCTTTTGGCGGGCGTTCACATCGCCGCCATGGGCGAAGCGCTGGCTTTTGGCGCATCGCAGGGTTTGGACCTCGCGCAGATGGTTGACGTTGTGTCCGTTTCGGCAGGCACATCATGGATGTTTGAAAACCGCGCCCCCCATGTGGTCGAGGGTGATTATACGCCGCGCTCGAAAGTGGACATATGGCTGAAAGATCTGGGGATCGTTGGGGATATCGCGGCGTCCTCTGGATTGCCCGTGCCGGTCTGTGCCAATGCCCTGGCCCAATTCCGCGCCGCATCGGAAGCGGGCCTGGGACAAGAGGATGATGCCGCAATCGCAAAATACTTCGCACGTCAGGGTGGCGTGACCTTACCGGGAGATAGCTGATGTTGCTGGGCTGTATCGGGGACGATTTCACAGGATCAAGTGATCTGGCCAATACACTTGCCAAGGCAGGGATGCGCACCGTGCAATACAGCGGCGTGCCGACAGGGGCGGCGGATGCTGACGTGCAGGCGGGTGTTGTCGCGCTCAAATCCCGTTCAATTGCGCCTGCCGATGCGGTGCGCCAGTCTCTTGATGCGTTAAAATGGCTTCAGGCCCAAGGATGCGAGCAGATATTCTTCAAATACTGTTCTACCTTCGACAGTACGGCGCAGGGCAATATCGGACCTGTCGCAGATGCGCTTGCGGATGCGCTGGATGCTCACAAGGTCATTGTCTGCCCCGCCTTTCCGGGGGCAGGACGCTCTGTCTACCAAGGCTATCTGTTTGTCAAAGATGCGTTGCTGAACGAAAGCGGGATGGAAAACCATCCGCTGACCCCGATGAAAGACGCAAACCTGCGCCGCCTGATGGCTGCGCAAAGCGTCCATTCAGTCGGGCATGTCCCTGCGGAAGCTGTGTTTGACGGGGCCGAAGCGATTTCAGCCAGGCTCGATGCCGAGCATGCCGCAGGTCACCGCATGATCATTGTCGACGCCCTGCGCGACAGCGACTTGATGCAGATCGGCGCGGCGGCCAAAGGTTTGCCGTTGATCACCGGGGGCTCTGGCGTGGCGCTGGGTCTACCTGCGAATTTCGGCATCTCGCCTGCGCAAGTGCCTTGGCAGGCACAAAGCGGCAAAGCGGCGATTCTGTCTGGTTCGTGTTCAACCGCGACACGCGGCCAGATCGCGTATCATGTGGCGCGTCATCCCAGCCTCAAAATTGATCCTGCCGAGGTGATCAGTGGTTCGCAAACGCCCGAAGTGGTGGCAAAATGGCTAGCTGAAACCGATGGCCTACCTCTCGCCTACAGCTCTGCTGATCCCGATGAAGTTGCGGCAATTCAAGCGCGGTTCGGAGCAGATACCGCTGCCCATGCGCTTGAAGATTTCTTTGGAAAAACGGCGGTTTGTCTGACCGAGCATGGTGTGTCACGCATCCTGACCGCGGGAGGGGAAACCTCCGGCGCTGTGGTCGAAGCGCTCAACATTCGCACACTGGAGATCGGCCCCGAGATTGACCCCGGCGTGCCCGCATTGCGTGCCAGCGATACGCTTGTCATAGCGCTAAAATCCGGCAATTTCGGCAGCGAGGACTATTTCGAGAAAGCCGCAAACATGCTTGGTGGGAACTGATGCGCGATACTGCCCTGCGCGTCTGTCCCACCTTGACGCGACCGGCACGCTGATTGGCGGCGACCCGCCAACCAATGAAATGCCACAGCATCAGGCCTTTTATGACACGCGCAGCACCGCCGGTGCCGTTGTGCATTTGCACAGTTGTCATTCGGTTGCCCTGTCGATGTTGCCCGAAACGGACCCCGACAATTTCCTACCCCGCTGACGCCCTACCGGACTATGAAGCTGGGTCGCATCAAGCTCTTGCAGTTCTTTCTGCCGGGTGACCCCGCGATGGGGGACGCGGTGCGCGGGCTCGTCGGCAAACGCAGCGCGGTCATGCTGGCCAATCACGGGCCGGTTGTTGCCGGAAAGGATGTGGAAGCGGCCTGCAATGCGGCGGAAGAGCTTGAGGATACGGCAAGGCTGGCAATGATGCTGCGCGGCATGAACGCACGCGGGCTGACGGAGGATCAGGTGCAGGCGCTTGTGACCAAGTTCGATGTAGAATGGGATGATTGAAGAAGTTAATAATTTTCCTGAGAAATCCCATTGCACCAGATTTCCACATCGTCCAGTTAAGTTACCGCTCGACTGCTTTTCGCTTCAGCCGAAATGGACACATAGCTGTCACCGCGCGAACCGAGCCCGTCCGAAAAATTGATGCTCCTGTAAAGAAAAATCGCGTATTGCGCCGTCATCGGCACCATAAGAACAGGGCAGCGATTTCGTTTACGACGAAATAACAAAAAAACCAATTCAGCCGATCAGCAAGTCCAGTGGCGGCGGGTAAGAGTAGATTCTTTTGCACAAATCAATATTACTCAACTTGGAGAGTGTTATGAACTATGACGACCTGATTGATACTGAGACTTGGGCGTTTATTAGAGCGACCGAGCGTTTCTATCCTGTCGACACAATCGGGTTTACTGTTGCCGAGCAGAGGCGCGTCTACAAAAAAATGTGTCGCGCCTTCTTTCAGGGTTATCCGGCAGGCGTCGCGGCGACAGACACTCTCATTGGCGGTGTCCCCGTTCGCATTTACAGCAAAGCTGCAACTGAGACGACAGTGGTCTACTTCCATGGTGGCGGCTTTGTTGTAGGTGGGCTTGATAGCCACGACGATGTTTGTGCTGAAATATGTGATCGAACTGGTTTTAAAGTCGTCTCGTGTGACTATCGTTTGGCACCGGAGTTCAAGCATCCGGCAATGTTCGACGACGCGAAAACGACAACTGAGCACGTGCTTGCCACATATAAGGGGCCAATCTTGCTGTGCGGTGATAGTGCCGGGGGCAACCTTGCCGCCTGCGTTGCCCATGCGATGCGCGGTACGACAGACCGGATTCTGGGGCAGGTTTTGATCTACCCCGGGCTTGGCGGGAATACGGAACGCGGCAGTTATCTGACACACGCCGAAGCCCCGTTGTTATCGCGCGACGACGTTTTGTTCTATTCACAGATGCGCTTGAATGGTGTCGAGCCAAGCGATGACCCAACCTTTGCGCCACTTCTCGATACCGATTTCTCCGGGCTGCCTCCGACTGTGATTGTGTCTGCGGAATGTGACCCACTCTCCGACGACGGGCGCGTCTACCGCGACGCTATCCAAGCTGCCAATGGGCGGGCGGTGTGGATCAACGAGCCGGGCCTTGTCCACGGATATTTACGGGCGCGGACGACAGTTCAGCGTGCCAAAACCAGTTTTGAGCGCATCACATCAACCTTGACCGATTTGGGCCAAGCCCGCTGGCCTTTCGACTGACACGGAATGGTCTATTCAGAGCAAGCGCGGTGTGCGAAGCTAATTTCAGGGGGGAGATACCAATCACACAACAACCAAATCTAACGGTACATGACGACATGCGGATCGTCGTGCGTGATGGGATTACCCTATCGGCGCGCGTCTGGATGCCGGAGGACGCCAAAACAACGCCTTTACCGGCCATTCTTGAAATACTGCCTTACCGCAAACGCGATGGCACCAATGCCCGAGATGCCACGACCCACGCGAAGTTCTCACAGCATGGCTATGTTTGTTTGCGGGTTGATCTGCGTGGCTGCGGTGAATCTGAAGGCTTGTTTGAAGACGAATACTCTGAACAAGAATTAAGCGATATCGAAGACGTCATCGGTTGGATTTCCCAACAGCCGTGGTGTTCAGGCGCGGTCGGGATCATGGGAATTTCATGGGGCGGATTTAACGGCCTACAGACTGCCGCTCGCAGACCCCCCGCGTTAAAGGCCGTCATTAGCCTATGTTCTTCGGTTGACCGGTTTGCTGACGACATCCACTACAAAGGTGGTTGTCAGCTGATGGAAAACATCGGCTGGGCCGCGACAGCAACCTCTTGGTTTTCCATGCCGCCAGACCCGTTGCTGGTCGGGGATGACTGGCGCGACATTTGGCTTGAGCGATTGGAAAACACCCCGCCCCTGATCAACAAATGGCAGCAGCATTCCAGCAAGGACAGCTACTGGAAACATGGCTCGGTTAGCGAAGACTTCTCACAGATCGAAGCTGCCGTGCTGGTCATCGGCGGCTGGCATGACGGCTACCGCAATACGGCCGCAAAGTTGCTTAAGGGCGGTACCAGTGGCCCCGTCAAAGCGATCATGGGTCCTTGGAACCATAAATACCCGCATCTTGCCACGCCAGAGCCACGCATGGATTTCGTATCCGAAGCGCTGCGGTGGTGGGATCGTTGGTTAAAGGATGCTCCGAATAGCGTCGATGATGACCCTGATTACCGTGTCTATTTGATGGGGGGCTATATACTTAACTAGCCAAAATTTGCTTGACGACATACCGTATTTTGGCTAACTTAATCTCAACAAGAGAGATTAGGCCCATGACTGATACACTTAGCACATTCGAGTTTTTCCAGAAATTCCCAAATGAAGAAGCGGCGCGTCAGTTTTTCGAGAAACGCCGTTGGAATGACGAGCCTGTTTGCGGTCACTGCGGTTCCGTTTCGGTTACTGAGTGTAAAGATCACAAACCAATGGCCTATCGCTGCAAAGATTGCCGCAAGCATTTCAGCGTTCGCACAGGCACAGTGCTGGCCGAGAGCCGCTTGCCGCTGATTAAGTGGCTTCTTGCCATCTACATGCTCACAAGCGCACGTAAGGGCATCCCCAGCACTCAGATGGCCCGCGAATTGGGCGTCACACAGAAAACCGCATGGTTTCTTGCGCAACGCATCCGTGAAACATGGATGGGCGGAAATAACGACAAGGACAAGATGGACGGTCAAGTTCAAGTCGATGAAACATATGTTGGCGGCAAGGAAAAGAACAAGCACGCGGATAAGAAGCTTCACGCGGGTCGCGGTGCTGTCGGCAAGACTGCTGTAGTCGGTATGCGCGACGAGAATGGCGTAGTGCGCGCCACACCTATCAAGCGTACCAATGCGGCCACTCTGGTTGGTTTTGTGCAAGACAACGCCCCAGAGGGCGGCGCAGTGGTTACGGACGAGTTTCGCGCCTACAACGGCCTTAGCGCACTGGGTTACACCCACAAGACTGTCCGTCACTCCGTTGGCGAGTATGTCCGCGACATGGCCCATACCAACGGCATTGAAAGCTTCTGGTCCCTGCTTAAGCGTGGCTACATCGGCGTTTACCACTACATGAGCGAAGATCACTTGCACCGCTATGTAAACGAATTTTCATTCCGCCATAACACTTCAAAAGTTGGCACAATTAACTTCATCAACATGACGATTGACCGCATGGTTGATAAGCGTCTGACCTACAAGGACCTGACTAATGGCTAAAAAGCCCGATATTATTGAGCCGATTGAGGCTAATTTTGATGATGTTGTCGATTCTATTCTGGCTAGTGAAGCGCCTTCGGCGCCTTTGCAGACTACGGCCATGCCAGGATTTGAAAAGCCAGATGAAATCCCTGTAGCGATAGCCTCAGGACCGCTGTCTATTGGTGATGTGGAAATAGACTGTGCAGTACTTGCAGATGAAACCAGACTTCTTTCTGACCGAAGCGTAACCAAATCAATGGGTGGCAAGCGTGGCGGGTCACATTGGCTTAGGATGAAAGAGGAAGGCGCCATAGCCTTGCCTCCTTATATCTCAGCGGCAAATCTTCGGCCATTCATCCCGCAGGACCTAATCTACATTCTTTCTAATCCCGTTCCGTACCGCACTAAAAAGTCAGGCGCCAAGGCAAATGGGTTGCTGGCTACGGCATTCCCTAGGGTGTTACGGGTCTGGGAAAAAGCTTATGAGGCTGGCGCCTTAAAGCCCCAGCAAGAGCATATCGCCCTTCAAGCGATATCACTTCTAAAAGGCTTTGATGAAATCGCCATTATGGCATTGGTGGATGAAGCCACCGGATATCAAGAAATTAGACGAAAAGACGAACTGCAAAAGGTTCTTAGCGCTTACATTCTTCCAGAACACCAGCCGTATCTTTCTAGTGTTCCCAAAGAGTTCACAGATGAATTATATCGCGTCTACGGATGGGAAAGACGGGCAGACAATAGGGGACCGCGATACGCGGGTAAACTATTGCGAAAGCTCATATATGAGCAATTGCCAGAACCTGTTTTGCCAGAGCTAGATGAAGTCAACCCGACGAACGAAAAGTATCAACGGAAGCGTAAACATTTTCAGAGTCTGACACCGGAGGTTGGCGTCAGCCATTTCAAAACCCAAATGGCGGGCGTCATGGCGCTTCTTCGTGCCTCCCCATCGAACAACCCTAAAGCGTTTATGAGTCTCTTTAAGCGTGCATACGGCGATCAATATGAATTGGACCTTGGCGAGTAGTAGGCGCCAGTCATGTCGTAAAAAGAAACGAGCAGAAAATTGGCTATTGAGTACCACCCCCCACGCGGGGCCATTGTTTGTGCGAACTTCGACCAAGGCTTCAAAGTTCCCGAAATGGTGAAGCGCAGGTTATGTGTTGTGATATCCCCGCCCATTGAGGCGAGGTTCGGCCTTTGCACAGTTGTTCCCCTTAGTCGCTCGGACCCAGAAGCCGTGCAACCCTATCACTATCAATTCGAGATACCCTTTCAGATGCCCCCGAACTGGGGCAACGGGATGCGTTGGGCCAAGTGTGATATGGTGTGCGCGGTAGGCTTTCATAGGCTTGATTTGTTGCGTTTAGGCAAAAACGCGCAAGGGGTGCGACAATATCAACTAAACACCTTATCCAGCATACATTTACGGCATATTAGTAACGGAGTGTTAGCCAGTCTTGGACTTCCCGCTTTGACACAACCATAGTGAGTTCCTATATATAACGTGTGGCGGCACTGCTTCGGCATCCGCATTAAGACCCTACCAAGGGCCACTGGCCGACGAAGCGAAAGCAAGTTTCAGGTCAGTGCTGTGAGGCCCCATCGGCGCAAGCCTTTGGGGCTTTTGCTTTTTCTGGTCGGCTAGTTAGGTATATAGGCCCCATTTGATGGATGGGGTGCCGCCAAAGACCAGCTACGTCACAAGGCCGGGCCGATGGGTCGGATTGCCAAAATGGCCGGCGCCCGAAATTCAGAGCCAATCCCTGCCCCTTGGCAACGGCACGCTTGGGCAGGATGTGATGGCAAGCCCTGTCGCAGTAAAATCGAACGTGAGCTGCGGGCAAGGGTTTGGCGAATACTTCCCTTTCGGCTTTGGCCCGGGCGAGTTGCCGGATGACCAACGCGCAGATGACGCCCTGTCAGCGTGTTTCGATACGCAAGCCCTGAGCGAAGCAACACCGCTGATTGGTGCACCCCGCATCAAACTGACGGTCTCGTCGCGGACACCCTACGCACAATTGGCCGCTCGTTTATGTGATGTCGCGCCAGACGGGGCGTCGACGCTAATCTCCATTGGCCTTCTTAACCTCCAGTTCCGCGAGGGGTTCGAGACACCCAAGGCGCTGGTCCCGGATCAGGACTACGCGATCACGCTTGATCTGGATCAGGCGGCGTATGTTGTACCGAAAGGACACCGCCTGCGGTTGTCCATTTCGCCGTCCTACTGGCCGTTTATCTGGCCAGAACGTGGAGAAACAACGCTGAAAATCTCGCAAGGAACGCTGGAGTTACCAGTGTTTCATGACACCGGCGGATTGGAATGGCCTTGCCCGCCGTTGACCCAAAGCGACGACCCGATCACCACCGTCACGCGTTCCGGACTGGAAGACAAACGTACACTTATCGAAGACGGTCAGCTAAAACTGGTTATCCATGCGGACCATGGCGAAGTAGAGCACCCCGACCACAGCTTGCGTACCTCCAGTGAAATTCGTGAAACCTGGTCAATAAATCAATCCGACATTAGCAAAGCCAGCGCCCACATCGTCTGGAACCGGTCAGTGGCGCGCGGCGACTTTTTTGCATCGACAGAGATTGTTACCCAGATGCACAGTGACAGTGACACATATTTCGTTAGTTTGAATATTCGGGCACATGATGCCGAGACCTGTGTGTTCGAACGACAATATCAAGATAGCTTTAGGCGCGATCTAACGCTCAAAGGCGAACCGACCAACCAAACTTGAGGGAGAAAAACAAATGAACGACGAGCTGAAATATCTCAGTCAACAAGTGGCACGTCAGCGCCTTGATCGCCGCAGCTTTTTGGGCCGCGCTGGCGCTTTAGGTCTGTCCGCAGTTGGCGCAAGTACACTTCTATCAAGCGCTGTTATGGCTCAAGGCGCAATCAAGGGCGGTACTTTGAAAGTTGCCGTCGAGGGCGGGTCTTCAACAGACAGTCTTGATCCTGCATTGGTCACAAACTCAACCGGCACCATGGTCAATCGCCTCTGGGGCGAACCGTTGGTAGAGTTGGACGCGGACGGCGGCTTGGAAATGCGCTTGGCGTCTGAGGTTGAAGCTTCGCATGACGCGGTGACATGGACATTCAAAATTCGCGACGGCGTGACGTTCTCGAACGGTAAGGCGCTCACAGCCGAAGACGTCTTGGCGACGCTTGAACGCCACGCAGGCGAAGAGTCAAAATCGGGTGCCCTGGGCATCCTGAGTGGTATCAAATCCATGCGCACTGAAGGCAATGCGTTTATCGTCGAACTCACCGGTCCGAACGCCGACCTGCCTTTCCTGCTGAGCGATTATCACCTGATGATCCAGCCAAATGGCGGCAAGGATGACCCCTCGGCGATGATCGGCACCGGCCCCTACACCATCGAAAGCGCTGAATTGGGCGTCCGCTTTGTGGCCGAGAAAAATCCGAATTACTGGAACCCGGACCTGGGCCACGCATCAACCATCGAAGTGACGGTGATCAATGACGATACCGCTCGTGTTGCTGCACTGCAATCGGGTCAGGTTCACATGTGTACGCGCGTGCCTCCAAAAGTCGCGTCGCTTGTCGGTCGGATGCCCGGGGTTGAAATCCACTCCGTCCCGAGTGCTGGTCACTACGTGTTTATCATGCACTGCAATACGGCGCCTTTTGACAACAATGACCTGCGACTGGCGCTAAAACACGCGATCAACCGAGAGGAAATGGTTGATAAGATCTTGTTTGGCAACGGATCAATTGGCAACGACATGCCCGTCAACTCCTCCTATCCGCTCTACACAGAGGCAGAACAGCGCACATATGATCCGGATAAGGCCGCCTTCCACTTCAAGGCGTCGGGACATGACGGAAGCATTCTGCTGCGGACCTCCGACAACTCGTTCCCGGGTGCCCCGGACGCATCACAGCTATTCCAGCAAAGCGCCAAAGCGGCTGGTATATCGCTCGATATCAAGCGTGAGCCTAGCGACGGGTATTGGTCCGAAGTGTGGAACAAGCAGCCGTTCAGCACCAGCTATTGGAGCGGACGTGCTACTCAGGATGCGATGTATTCGACGGCCTACCTATCGAGTGCGGACTGGAACGACACACGCTTCTTCAATCCACAGTTCGACCAGCTCTTGGTTGCAGCACGTGGAGAGTTGGACGTTGCAAAACGCACCCAGATGTACGCTGACATGGGCACATTGGTCCGCGACGAAGGCGGTCTGATCGCCCCAATGTTCAACAACTTTATTGACGCAACCTCTGATAAAGTTGCTGGTTGGGGACCAAGCAAGGGCTTTGGCCTGATGAACTTCTACGCCCCGATGAAAATGTGGGTAACAGGCTGATATGGGCCTGGCCCTGACATTGATTGCCCAGCGAATTTCGCTGGGCATACTCATGCTATTCGCCGTGTCAGCCTTGATCTTTGTTGGCACACAAATTCTGCCTGGCGACGTAGCGGAATCCATCCTGGGCCAATCCGCTACACCTGAAAATCTTGCAAATCTGCGCAAGGAGCTTGGTCTGAACGAGCCTGCGCTCACACGCTATTTCAACTGGCTTGGCGGTATCATGGTCGGCGATTTAGGCACGGCGCTGACCAGTGGCGCGAGTATCTCCGAGGCCATCACCTCGCGCCTAGGAAATACGCTTTTTTTGGCTGCCGTTGCTGCAATGATCTCGGTCCCAATCGCCATTCTGCTTGGCCTGTTTGCGGTGCGCTACAAGGACCGCTGGCCTGACAAACTAATCTCCGCCTCGACATTGGCGTCGATATCCTTACCTGAATTTTTCATTGGCTACCTGCTGATCCTCGTCTTTGGCGTCAAACTGGGATGGTTCCCGACGGTCGCCACAGTCTATGACGGGATGAGTTTTGGCGACCGCCTGAACGCGGTGATGTTGCCGGCGCTAACGCTGACCCTCGTCGTGCTTGCACACATGATGCGCATGACCCGCGCTGCCATTTTGAACGTGATGCAATCAGCCTACATTGAGACGGCAGAGTTGAAGGGGCTGAGTTCTTTCAAAATCATCTGGAAACACGCACTTCCCAACGCAATTTCCCCGGTCATTAATGTGGTCATGCTGAACATGGCCTATCTGATTGTCGGTGTCGTCGTCGTCGAAGTGATCTTTGTCTACCCTGGCATGGGACAGTATCTGGTCGACCATGTGTCGAAGCGTGACGTGCCTGTTGTGCAGGCGTGCGGACTGATATTCGCCGCGATCTATATCGGACTGAACCTTGTGGCCGACATTATCTCGGTCCTGTCAAACCCGCGCTTGCGGCATCCGAAATAAGGGAGGGGCAATGAACTTCAGAACAATTCCCGTTAGCGCATGGCTCGGCATCATCTCCGCGAGCCTGTTCGCCTTCGCCGCACTCTTCGCGCCTTTGATTGCCCCTTATGGTATGAGCGAAATCGTAGGCGACGTCTGGGAGCCGATGTCGGCAGAGCACTTGTTGGGAACCGATAATCTGGGTCGCGATTTGCTGTCGCGTATGATCTTCGGCGCACGCACGACACTGGCCATTGCAGCATTAGCAACCATTGTGTCCTTCACACTTGGCGCATTCCTTGGCATGGCAGCGGCAGTCATCGGCGGCTGGGCCGACCAGGTGCTATCGCGCGGAGTGGATTTGTTGATGTCGATCCCTACCCTCATATTCGCGCTGGTGGTTTTGTCGGTCATGCCCGCCAACATCGCGACGTTGATCCTTGTCATGGGCATCCTGGATGCGACCCGCGTCTTCCGCCTGTCGCGCGCCGTTGCCGTCGACGTCAATGTTATGGACTTTGTCGAGGCGGCAAAATTGCGCGGTGAAGGGCGTATTTGGATCATCACACGCGAAATACTCCCAAACGCCTTGTCGACCCTCGTGGCCGAATTGGGCCTGCGGTTTATCTTCATGGTGTTGTTCCTCTCAGCCTTGTCATTCCTAGGCCTAGGCATCCAACCACCCGAGGCGGACTGGGGCGGCATGGTTAAGGAAAACAAGGACGGGATCATTTTTGGCATCCCCGCCGCCTTGATCCCAGCAGGTGCTATTGCCGTGCTGGCAATCTCTGTCAATTTGATCGCCGATTGGATCCTCAATCGTACAACCGACTTAAAAGGGGGCCGAGGTGGCAACTGATCCGGCAGACGAGCAATTACTCGACATCCGTGACCTCAAGATCGGCGTCACCGTACGTGAACCTGGCAAACCACCGCGCGACATTACTATCGTTGAGGGTGTGTCGTGTACATTGGGCAAGGGCAAAGTGCTGGGCCTCATCGGAGAGTCTGGCGCAGGTAAATCCACGATTGGTCTGTCCTCACTTGCTTACGGGCGCGGCGGGGTCGAGATCACAGGCGGCGAGGTGTTCGTCAATGGCCGCGACATTCTAAAACTGTCGCGCGCGGACCTGAACGGGTTTCGCGGGCGAGAGGTCTCTTATGTGTCCCAATCGGCTGCCGCCGGTTTCAACCCGGCGCACCGACTAATTGATCAAGTGATCGAGGCCACTCTCGAGCATGGATTACTAAACCGCTCGGAGGCCGAAGCCCGCGCCAAAGAACTGTTCGAGGCTCTAAGCTTACCTGATCCCGACACGATCGGTAATCGCTATCCGCATCAGGTTTCGGGTGGCCAATTACAGCGCGTGATGACGGCAATGGCGTTGTGTCCAAAGCCGGATTTAATTGTCTTTGATGAACCGACAACCGCGTTGGATGTCACCACCCAGATCGACGTCCTGGCGGCGATCAAGAAAGCGATCCGCATTACCGGCGTCGCAGCGCTTTATATCACGCATGATCTGGCCGTTGTCGCGCAGATCGCCGATGAAATCATGGTGCTGCGCGATGGCGAAACTGTCGAGCACGGGACGACCCAACAGATCATCGAGACCCCTAAAGAAGAGTACACACAGGCGCTGGTCTCCGTGCGCTCTATTATTCACGAGGAGAAGCAACCTTCCCAGACGCCATTGATCCGGATGGAGAACATCGTCGCAGGCTATGGACGCGGGCCGGCAGTCATCAATGATGTGACCGTCGACATCTACTCTGGCCAAACTCTGGCGGTTGTCGGGGAAAGCGGGTCTGGGAAATCAACGCTCGCGCGGGTTTTGACGGGTCTGCTACCACCGCGGTCAGGCCAGAGTACCTTTGAGGGCAGACCATTGACCAATGCCCAAAAAGACCGGCCGTTGGATGATTTGCGTGACATCCAGATGATCTATCAGATGGCCGACACCGCGATGAATCCGCGCCAGACCATCGGTACGATCATCGGCCGACCTATCCAGTTTTATTTCGGCGTGACAGGCAAGGCGTTGCAAGATCGCATCGCGGTAATGCTCGAAAAAATCGAGCTGCCGTCCGATATGGCCAACCGTTATCCTGCTGAACTTTCCGGCG
Source organism: Litoreibacter arenae DSM 19593 (assembly GCF_000442275.2). Classification (GTDB taxonomy): domain Bacteria; phylum Pseudomonadota; class Alphaproteobacteria; order Rhodobacterales; family Rhodobacteraceae; genus Litoreibacter; species Litoreibacter arenae. The sequence goes on from NZ_KE557314.1 coordinate 20,591, forward strand.
GGCAAAAACAGCGCGTTTGTATCGCCCGCGCCTTGGCGGCAGAACCCAAGGTTATCATCTGCGACGAGGTGACAAGCGCCCTCGACCCTCTCGTAGCTGATGGCATCCTGAAGCTGCTCCTCGATTTGCAAAAACGCGAAAACGTGGCCTATATGTTCATCACGCATGATCTGGCGACAGTAAAAGCGATAGCCGATTCAATCGCCGTTATGCATCTGGGGAAACTTGCGCGGTACGGTACAAAGACCGAAGTTCTCTCGCCGCCCTTCGATGACTACACCGACTTGTTGCTGTCTTCGGTGCCTGAGATGGAAATAGGGTGGCTGGAAGGCGTAACCGCGTCGCGAAAAATGCAAAGTGCCGGGAACTAACATCTCACCTTATAAATGATTGCTTTTGTTGAAATTGCAAAGTTGTTTGATATGGAGTGAGAGAACTTGTCGGTACCATCAGCGCAATTGTGTCCGCTTTTCGAATTTTTCAAATTTTCTTCGCACATGCATAGAACGTCCGGTTTCCGCCCTAATTCACGGAGCAACTCACCGCCCAAGTTACAGATAGTGGTATCTGCCTTGTTGGCGATCATAGCAAATGGCGGTCTGCTAAAGTCGAGGCGTTTCGATCATGGGCTTTCGATGCTGCTGAAGCGGACCGGTCTGCAGTTGAAGAGTTCTTGCATGACTAACTTCCGGGCACACGGAAAGCCGCCATTCAACTGTTAGTCTGTAATGACCGCTGTGTCCCGCATAGCCGCCCTCTGGCAACCAAAATGCTGCACGATGTGTCCAACGGCTGCTTCAGGGAAGCTGCAATGCAGCGTTTGGATTACTGGTCAACGGCAGCTTTGGGCCGTTTGCGCCGAAAGCCAGCGCCGGCATTGTATGCGGCGCTTTCTGTGAATAGTCGTCCTAAAGATCTTACGAGAAACCAAGTGGAGAAGATTCGAACCGGACATTCGCGGTTCGGCCACAAACATCCGGTTCGCGGTGATTGGGTCGCTTTTTGACGCAAAAGCCAATTTCGTCTGACGTCTTAAAAGGAAAAAATGGCGCGCTGGGGAGGATTCGAACCCCCGACCCCTTGATTCGTAGTCAAGTACTCTATCCAACTGAGCTACCAGCGCGCGGGGTGAGGGCGATGTAACCCCGCCCCAACCGCAATGCAACCCCAATTCAAAGCGTTCCCGAAAGAACATTGCTCGATTTTCGGGTTTCACCGATTGTCGGCAAGGGTGCGCCGTTGCGATCCTGGCCGGGCACCGTGCGAAGTGGCTCTTTCACAGCGTCATTCGGACGAAATATCTGCTTCATCCGGAATACGTCGAGAATGCCGTAGGTGTTACCCCCACCGATTGGCTCGGCCATGCCTTGCGGAGACACGGGCAAAGCCGGGTTGCGCTCACGCAGCGCCTGAAGCGGGGTCAGTTCCGGCTTGGCGTCTTCGGAGAATTTCTCGTCAAGGAAGGCCTTTACGTCCGACAGGCCCGGATAAACGCCCGGCATCTCATACGCCATGATGACGAAGCCAATGGTGAGTCCGAACAGCGTGATGCCCAGCGAAAGGATGGCTTTGCGGATCGCGTGCATTGACTGCCCTCTCTCAGCGACCGACTGTCATCACACCGGTAAGTGGCTTGTTGCGTTTGTTCAGCTTTTGAAGCTCCGTCTTGGGTGCAGTTCTGCCTCCGGCGCTGCCTATGTTCCCGCCGCCCATCCATTCGCTGGTGGTGTCGCGAATGGTGTCCCAGATCGTTTTGTCCGGCTCCGGCGGCTGTTCGACAGACCTGAAACCATCAATGCGGGCACCCGGTTTGGCAACCTTGGCCTGACCGGAGAAAATCGCCCAGTTCTTCGGCTGGGAATAGTTGCCCTGACCATATCCCATGGTCAAAAGCAGCATGAAGATGCTGAAACTGAAGAGTGCCATTTTCCATGCGACCTTCGCAAACATCGTGACCCCTTTCTACGAGCCGTTATAGAGCACACCCTTGGTACGGGTGTTGTACGTGCGGTGCCCGCTGCGGCGCAGGTCCAGCTTTCGCAGCTCGGCCTTGAGATGATCGGTCTTCCGCTCGGCCTCGATATCCACGCCGAACCACGCCCGGACACTGTCCACGAAGCTGACGTCGTTGGCATACGCGCCTTCTGGCGTGAGCGCGAAATTCTGCGTGCGTTCGCCGATCGCGGCGCTCTTGGCACCGTTGCTGTCGATGGTGGCGTAGACCATGGGAGGCTCTTCCGCATCGGTGATCGCAAAGCCCGCCATGATGATCAGCATGAATGCCGCCGCCGTTCCGAGGATCACATTCCGATAAAAATTTGCCATTCCGCCATTCGCCCCAATTGCTGGATTCACGGCAGTATGGTCCCAAATTCGGGCAACTTATTGGCAGCTATTGGGAAAATTCGCGTAGGCAAACCTACTCGGCGGCGTCTTCAAACAGCGCGTTTTCTTTCGGAAGGAAAAGCTGGAACTCGGTGCCCTGCTCGTCCGAACGCACCAGTGTCAATGCGCCGCCATGACCCCGTGCAAGCTCCGACGCGATGGCCAACCCGAGCCCCGTGCCACCCTTGCGCACCCCGCCCTCGAAGGCGGTGAACAGGTTCTCGCGGGCTTTGGGCGGCAAACCCGGGCCGGTATCTGACACCGTAAGATGCCAACCGTTCGCATCCTCCGTTCCGGAGACCTTGATCACACCTGCCTCACCCGTTGTTTCAAGCGCTTGGCGCGCATTGCGCACCAGATTGCCAAGGATCCGGTGCAACTGCTCGCTGTCGCAGCGCACCATCATGTGTGGCGGGACGTCACACTCGAAACGAATACCATCGGGGGCAGAAAGCTGTTCACTTTGCAGTACATCGTCGACGATTTCCTGCACCTGTGTCATCGCCAGCTTGGGTGGTGCCTCATCCACCCGGCCAAACGCAAGCGTGCCTTCGCAAAGGTTCACCGCGCGGCTGAGTGAATTCACCAGCTTCGGCGCGGAGCGTTGCACCGCAGGATCGTCCGAGCGCTCCATGCGGTCGGCAAGCAGGGTCGCGGTCGTCAGAATGTTGCGCAAATCGTGGCTGATCTTGGCGACCGCACCCCCAAGCTGCGCAAGGTGTTCCTTCTGCTTGAGCGACCCGGTCAGACGGGTCTGCAATTCGGCCAGCGTATCTTCGGCGGCCCGCAACTCGGTGATGGAAGATTTCGGCACGATGACGCGGCGGGCATCTTCCGGCGCTTTGGCGTACGCTTCCATGGAGGTGACGACGCGTTTGATAGGCTTCACCATGAACCTCCGGACGGCCAGAAACAGCAGCGCCGCCGAAATGATAGAGATGAATGCCGACAGTGCCAGAACGCGCAAACCGTAGTCGATCATCGCGGACCGCAACGGCGCTTGCGGCATCGCCACCTCGATCAGCGTGCCAGCCGCCTGTGTGGGCGAGCCGATCACGCGGATCACGCCTTCGGGCGGGTCAAACAACTGCATCAAGGCTCCGGCGATCAGATACCAAGGGGACGGATCGCGCAAATCCACCATCGTGGTAATCGGTCCCGGCACGGGCGAAGACAGAACCAGTTGGCTGGCAGCATCACGACGCAGGACGACGTTATACACGCCCGCGTTGTCCAACAGTTCCTGCGCCAGCGTTGACGAGATATTCTGGTTTTGCGACGCCAGAACCGACAAAGACGCGATCTGCGACTTTTCCAGCCGCGCCAGCAGGTAGTCCTGTCGGAACCGCGCGACGGAGGGGACGAAGATCAGCACCTCGGCAATCATCACAAAGATGATCGTCAGCATAAGGAACCGACCTGATAGCGAATTGATCAACCGACCGCCTCCAGCAGAGATGCCCTATGGCAAGACCTTCTGCACAAACCTAACAACGCTTTTCACCATATCGCTTTCAAACAGCCTTGGCGAGAAATAGGCACCCGCCGCGCGTTTGTTAACCTCCCCAAGCGTCGGATAGGGCGCGACCATGCCCGCGATCTGGCTCATTTTCAGATTGTTGGCCAGCGCCAGCGCCCAGACGCCGATCAGATCACCCGCGCTCGCACCCACGATGGACGCCCCCACAGGACGCCCTTTGACCACCATCACTTTGATAAGCCCCGTGGTTTTGCCCTCGGCAATCGCGCGGTCGTTTTCGTGGAAGGGGAAGCGGTAGACCTCAGCCTTGTCGCGATGTTCCTCGCGCGCCTGCGCTTCGGTCAGGCCGACCTGCGCCAGTTCTGGGTCGGTATAGGTGGCCCACGGGATATGCCCCTGCTTAGCTTTCGACGGCAGGCCGAACAGGATGGAGCGGATCACGACACCCGCATGATAATTCGCCACGTGAGTGAATTGCAGCTGCCCCGCGACATCACCAATCGCGTAGACCTTCTTGTTTGTGGTTTTCATCGAGGCATCCACTTCGATGCCGCCACGGGAATACGCGACACCCGCTTTCTCAAGATCCAGATCGTTGACATTGGCGGCGCGGCCCACTGCCATCAACAGGTGCGTTCCTCTAAAGACACGCCCATCCTTGGCCTTCACGGTGATGTCGCCCGCCTTGCCTGAAATCTCCTCAGCCAAAGCGTCCTCTTCGATGACCATTCCTTCTTCGCGCATCCGATCGAGCACAATCGCGGCAAGTTCGGGGTCGTCCTTGTTCATGGCCTTGTCACCCTCAATCACCGTGACCTTGGCGCCGAGCCTCAAATGCGCCTGCGCCATCTCGATCCCGATAGGGCCGCCGCCGACGATCAACAGATGCTCCGGCAGGTCGCGCAAATCCCACAGGGTCTCGTTGGTCAGGTAGGGAACATTCTCCAACCCGGGAATGGGCGGCACGAAGGGCGACGATCCAGTCGCCACTACAATCCGCCGCGCAGTGATCTCGGTATCGCCTGCCTGCACCGTGTTCTCGCCCGTAAAGCGCCCGCGTTCGCGGATAACGGTGACACCCAACCCCTCGAACCGCTCCTCGCTGTCGACTGGCGCAATCGTGGCGATCACCTTGTTCACATGGTCCTTCGCCGCCGCATAGTCGATCTGCGGCTCCGCATTCGCCACGCCGAACTGCGCTCCGTGCCGCAACACATGCGCCTGTTTGCCCGCCGCGATCAGCGCCTTGGACGGCACGCAGCCATAGTTCAGGCAGTCGCCGCCCATCTTGTGGTCTTCCAGCAGCACCACCTTGGCGCCCATCTGCACGGCACCCGCTGCGACGGACAACCCGCCAGAGCCCGCGCCGATAACCAGTAGGTCGGTCTTGATCTTGTTCATGGTCAAATACCTTCTTTGCCGCGCACGGCCTTGAGGATAATCGGCAGCAGCGCCAACGCGCACAGGCCAAGGATCGGCAGCAAAATATGAGGCTCGAAGATGATGCCGAGGTTGGGCGTGTCGCCACGCTCGAACACCTCGCCAAGTCCGGCACCCACCGAGGTGTAGACAATCGAGCCGGGAATGATGCCGAAAAAGGTCGAGATCACGAAACGGCGCAGCGGCACATCCACCAGTGCGGGCACCAGATTGGCGACAAAGAAGGGAACCGCCGGCACCAACCGGATCAGGAACAGGACGGACCACTGATTCTCGTCGATGCCGTCCTTGATGCGTTTGACCAAGCCCTCGCCCGCCTCCATCCTCGATGCCAGTTTTTCGCCAAACCCCATGCGCGCCGCCGAGAATATCGCCGTCGCCCCGATGGTGGCCGCAATGATATTGTAAAGAAAGCCCGGAAAGGTCGCGAACAGGAAGCCGCCCGTCAGCGTGGCAATCGCCGCACCGGGCAGGGAAAACGCCACGATCACCACATAGATGGCGATGAATCCCAGCACTGCCAGTAGGTAATTCGCGTCCCTGAATGCGATCAGCGCTTCGCGATTGTCACGCAGCGCGTCAAAGCTGAGATAGTCGCGCAAGGTAAACGCGCCGATCGCGGCCACGGCGACGATGATAAGAATCGGCAGCTTTCTGCGAAGGGCCGATTGGTCGGTTTTGGTCATCATGTCCGCCATGGGCTTGGGGTATCCTGAAATCTAAGCTGCCACGTTCATCTGTGAAAAGGGGCGTCTTGGATACTGCCCCTCACGGTCGCTTGATCGTCGGTGATGGGATTCCGCCCATGGTGGCCTTTTGACACGGGGTTCGTTACAACATGCAGGTCAATTGTTGCAGAAATGGGCGGGTTTGCCCGTTGACGCAGAACGCAGGGCTGTCTATGACGCAGGCTCTGAACACTTATGGGTTCGAATCCGCGATGGATTTGCCCCCGATCCGCAGGAGCCCCGCTCATGAGCAAACGTACATTCCAACCGTCGAACCTGGTTCGCAAGCACCGCCACGGCTTCCGTGCGCGTATGGCAACCAAGGCTGGCCGCAAGATCCTGAACGCGCGTCGCGCGAAAGGCCGGGCGAAGCTGAGCGCGTAAGCGCCCTTCTTCTCCTTTTGACCTAGATGCCGCCGGAGGCCCACGTGACAGGACGAGATGTCCGCGTCGCGGACGCGCCACCGGCGGTTTCCGTTCGTCTGGATGTCATGCGCAAACGCGCCGACTTCCTGCGCGCCGCCCGTGCCAAACGCTCTGGCCAACCGGGGTTTCTGGTGCAAGCCCGCAAGCGCGACGACGACGCGCCCCCTCGTGTCGGCTACACCTGCTCCAAGAAATTAGGCAACGCAGTCACCCGCAACCGCGCCAAGCGACGCCTGCGCGAAGCCGCACGGCTTGTATTGGGTGCCGAGGCGAAGCAGGGCTGGGACTACGTTCTGGTCGGACGCCCGAACGAAACGGTCTCCCTCCCCTTCGACCAACTTGTCGCTGACCTGCAACGCGCCATCACCAAGGTTCACACATGACACCGCTGGCATGGATATGCGCCCTGCCCGTGCGCGGCTATCGCGCCGTGTTCAGCCCGTGGGTCGGCCACAACTGCCGCTATGATCCGACCTGCTCCGCCTACGCGCTGGAAGCGCTTCAAAAGCACGGTGGCATCAAGGGCTCCTGGCTTGCCGCGAAACGCATCGCCCGCTGCAACCCTTGGGGCGGCATGGGCGTGGACGACGTGCCGGACTAGGGCTTCAACGCCAGCGTCCCCAGATTGGTGCGCGTCCGCGTCGGCAAAGCACCGGCCGCGCCCCCTGCCAATGTCAGGGCTGCATCTTTCAAAAACCGCGCGTCCTCGAACCACCATCTATGCGAGAAAAGCTGCGCCTCGGTGTCGTCTGGAAATGTCGGTTTGATGTGGCGATAGCGCTCCGTCGCGTAGAGATCCACATGCTCAGCAAATACCAGATCAGGCATCCCGCTTAAGCCGACGCGCGGCTTGCCGTGATAGGCGAAGGCCAGCGTCAGGACTTCGTCGTCGTTCGAATAGTAGTTCGTCAGCCGCTTCGAATGATGACGCAGCACCAAGGCCCCGGCAGCGCCTTTCTCGAAGTCACGCCGATGCGCATCCCCCGCGGCAAACAATATCTCATCCACTTTCCAAGCGCCCGATCCGGGTCCGCTGCTGTCCCCGAACCGCGCGAACCCGTCCAGCGTGATGAACGCCCCCATCGAATGGCAGATCAAATGAACGCGTGGCTTCCAGGTCGAGTCCAATAAGGGCAGGACACCGCCCTCCACCAAATACTTCCCCACCTTGCCCGCCATGCGCAGATCGCGGGCATAGGACGTGCTTTTGCCACGGCTGGGCCAGTCAAAGGAAATCACCGCGCCGCGATATCCCTCAGCGCGCAATCCGTCCTCGATCAGCTTGTGCCGTGCAAGCATATCGCGCTGTCTGGTGTTGAACCCGTGCACATAAATCAGCACGTCGTCGCTCTGGGCCTCCGCCTGCGTGGCGGCCACGAACGCGTCACGATCTAACAGATGCGACGACCATTTGCCGTCCGGTCGCTGGCCTTGCACAGATACATAGCGGGTCAAACTGGACATGTTGTTGGTGAAGGTATTGGTCTTGGTGTTCAGCGCGCGGCGGGAGAAGAACAACGTCATGGCGACCTCCAATTTTCTTTGGGCATGTCCGACCATAGCCGCGTCTGTTTCAAACACCAAAAACTCCGCGCGCCCTTCGAGCAGATGTATCTTCCTTTGCTCCCGGCCTCGCCCTATAAGCACGGCCATGCTGGACAAACCCGACACCCCCGCCGAACCGCTCGACGACATTCATGCGCTGTTCCACGGCGCACCCTCAACGACCGAGTTCAAAAAACTGCGCAAACGCATCATCCGCGATACTCGTCAGGCCATTGACGATTTCGGCATGGTGGAGCGCGGGGCAAAGTGGCTCGTTTGCCTATCGGGCGGCAAGGACAGCTACACCTTGCTCGCGGCGCTTACCGAGTTGCAATGGCGCGGCTTGCTGCCGGTTGAAATTCTGGCCTGCAATCTGGATCAGGGGCAACCCAACTTCCCCGCGACCGTGCTGCCGGAATTCCTCGAGAAGATGAGTGTGCCGCACCGGATCGAGTATCAGGACACCTATTCCATCGTGAAGGACAAGGTGCCAGCCGGTCGGACCTACTGCGCCCTCTGCTCGCGCCTGCGTCGCGGCAATCTCTATAGGATCGCCCGCGAGGAAGGCTGCTCCGCCGTCGTTCTCGGCCATCACCGTGACGACATTCTGGAGACCTTCTTTCTCAACCTCTTCCACGGCTCCCGCCTGTCGGCGATGCCGCCTAAGCTGCTGAACGAGGAAGGCGACGTCTTCGTCTACCGGCCGCTTGCCTATGTCTCGGAGGCTGATTGCGAACGCTTCGCCCGCGACATGAACTACCCGATCATCCCGTGCGACCTATGCGGCTCTCAGGACGGGCTGCAACGTCAGAACATCAAGCAAATGCTTGATCTATGGGAACAAAAGTCCCCCGGCCGCCGCCAGAAAATGTTTCGCGCGTTGACGAACACCAACCCGTCACACCTGCTGGACCCAAGCCTGTTCGACTTTGCAGGCCTGACCCGCGATCCGGTAAAAATTGAGCAAAACCCGCCGGACTTGTCCCGAGGAAGTTAACACGCTGAAAAGCATGCCACCCTAATCGTTCTGCTCAGGAGTGCGAAAGGGTGAGTTATGAATAGGCTGAAGACGTGGGCGTCTGGATTACTGCAATCAGGGTTTTTGACACGCTTGGGGCTGGCAAGCCTGCCGGTCGTCGCGGGGGTGTCCTACGCAACCGGTCAATGGCAGATTCTGGTCCTATCCTGCTTTGCAATACCGGTATTGCTACTTGGTATCCGACCGGCGCAGGCACGCCCCTACCGGATACAACTTCGCAAGGGTGGCACGCCAGACATAGACGCCGCACTTGCCGACGCCTTGGCGCAATCCAGCACAACACACCGCTGCGCCGCGCTGATGCTGGAACTCGACGAGATCGACAAGCTCCGCGATGCATGGGGGCCCGAAGGGATCGACGCCATCATGTCTGCGGTGACCGACCGGCTTTGCTCGGTCCTGCGCAAAGATGATGTCGTTGTGCAAATAGACACGGCCCGCTTCGCGATCTCCCTGCCAAACATCCGTATACCCGAACTTGGCGGAGTTATCTCGCTGATCGAGCGGCTTCAGAAGGCTGCGCGGGAAACCATCACGCTGGACGGTGTCGGTGTTTACGTGACCCTTAGCGCCGGTTTCTGCCTGGAATTCCGTGCGCCCGCACGAACACCACAATCTCTGCGTGATGCCGCCGAACTGGCCCTGCTCGACGCGAAATCGCAACAAGTGGAGAGCCTTCGGGGGTATTCCAGCAACACACCTGCGCGTGTGGCAACGCCGGACCAACATGCACAAGACGCACTGGCCGCGTTGAAAGACGGGCAGATCGTCGCGTGGTTCCAGCCGCAACTGTCCACCGACACGGGCATCGTCACCGGGTTCGAGGCGTTGGCCCGTTGGGAGCATCCCGATCGTGGCACCCTGGCACCCGCCGACTTCCTGCCGGCGCTGGAGGCCGCCCACGCCATGGAATTGCTTAGCGAAACCATGCTGCAACACGCACTGCGCGCGCTTCGGGCTTGGGACGTCGCAGGTCACAAGGTGCCCGGCGTCGCGGTTAACTTCGCGACGCAGGATCTGCGAAATCCCAGCCTAATAGAACGCATCAAGTGGGACGTCGACCGCTTCGAGATGGACCCCAAGCGGCTGACGGTCGAAATTCTGGAGACCGTCGTGTCCGAGCATGACGACGATATAATCACCCGCAACATCAGGGCGCTCGGTGATCAGGGATACCGCATCGATCTGGACGATTTCGGTACGGGGCACGCATCGCTTGCCAATATTCGCCGCTTTGCGGTCGACCGGATAAAGATCGACCGCTCCTTCATCACCCGTGCCGATGACGACCCCGAGCAGCAAAGGATGATTAATGCGATTATCAGCATGGCCGAGCAGATGGGCGTCGAAACACTGGCAGAAGGGGTCGAAACCATCGGAGAAAAGAGCATTCTGTCGCAACTGGGCTGCACCCATATGCAAGGCTACGCTATTGCCCGCCCGATGCCGTTCGACAAGACGCTTGCATGGCTGGAAGAACACCGATCCCAAATGGCGCAGGCGCCGTATTTCCCCCGACGCGCAGTATAGACCGCCCCAACCACACGCGGCGTCATGATCAGCAATCCAGCCAATACTGCTTGACCTTTCGGTCCCCAACCTGTTGAACCGGCCTGACTTGAAAATGACAGGTGGCGGCCCCCTAATGGACGATCAAAACAAGAACCTTATTCTTGCAACTGCGCTCAGCTTTTTGGTGATCTTGGGGTGGTTCTTTTTCTTCCCACCTGAAGAGCCGGTCGTCGATCCGAATGCGACGTCCACGGCGGTGACACAGTCGGACGGCTCCGCCGTCTTGCCGCCTGCAAGTCCGTCAGCCGCCCCCGCGCCAGCGCCCGTAACAACCGCGCAGACACGGGAGACCGCACTGGCGGAAAACCAGCGGCTCAAGATCGAAACGCCGAGCCTCAGCGGCTCGATTTCGCTGACAGGCGGACGCCTCGACGACCTGTCTTTGTCGACATACCGCGAAACGCTGGCACCCGACTCGGAGAATGTGACGCTGTTGTCGCCCGTTGGCACCGACGCCGCGTATTATGCTCTGTACGGTTGGGCACCTTCCGGCGCGCTCACCTATGAACAGGTCCCCGGCGCGAACACCCAATGGACGTTGGCAGAAGGCGACGTTCTTGCACCGGGCGCGCCTGTCACGCTGACTTGGGACAACGGCGCTGGCCTGACCTTCTCGCGCACATTCAGCGTGGACGAAGACTTCATGTTCACTGTCACGCAGAAGGTCGAGAACGCCACAGGCACGGCGCAGCGCATCCAGCCCTACGGTATCGTGGCCCGCCACGGCGAACCGGAAATCGAAGGCTTCTTCATCGCGCATGAAGGCGTGGTGGTCATGGCCGATGGGGTACTGAGCGAAATCGACTACGACGACATGCCCGACTTCCCGACTGTCGCCCGCGAGGCCGCCAGTGCGGAAGTCACGACCGTGACGGAGACCGGCTGGGTCGGCTTTGCTGACAAATACTGGATGACGACCCTCATCCCCGAAAACCAGACGCCTTTCACCTCCGTCGTCAAATACGTCCCCGGTGCCGACATCTATCAAACCGAAGCCCGCCTTCAGCCCGTCGACATCGCCGCCGGAGCCACCGCCGAGGTCACCACCCGCCTGTTTGCCGGCGCGAAAGAGTGGGAAGCCATCAGGACCTACGAGGCCAGCGGCGTGGATCGTTTCATCGACAGCATCGACTGGGGTTGGTTCTTCTTCCTGACCAAACCGATCTTCGCCGTGCTGCACTGGCTCAACGCAATCATCGGCAATATGGGCTGGTCGATCATCGTGTTGACCCTGCTGATCAAGGCGCTGCTTTTCCCGCTGGCCTACAAATCCTACGTGTCCATGGCGAAGATGAAGGAACTTCAGCCGCAGATGGAGAAGATCAAGGAAAAGGCAGGCGACGACCGGCAGAAGCTCCAGCAGGAAATGATGGAGCTCTACAAAAAGGAGAAGGTCAACCCAGCCGCAGGCTGCCTGCCCATCTTGTTGCAAATCCCGATCTTCTTCTCGCTCTACAAGGTGATTTTCAACACGATCGAGCTGCGTCACGCGCCTTGGGTCGGCTGGATCCGCGACCTGTCCGCACCTGATCCGTCGTCGATCCTGAACCTGTTCGGCCTGCTGCCCTATGCGACGCCGGAGCCCGGTTCGATCTTTTTCATCTTCTCACTGGGTGTGCTGCCGATCATCCTCGGTATCTCCATGTGGCTGCAACAAAAGCTGAACCCCGCACCCGCCGATCCGACGCAAGCGATGATCTTCGCGTGGATGCCTTGGGTATTCATGTTCATGCTGGGCAGCTTCGCGTCCGGTCTGGTCATCTACTGGATCGCCAACAACGTGATCACGTTCACCCAACAATACACGATCATGCGCACCCAAGGATATAAGCCGGATGTGTTCGGCAATATCATCTCGGGCTTCAAACGAGAGAAGAAGCCCGCGAGCGACAAGAAGTGACGGCCACTCTCGCCCATATCTGGCGGCATCCCGTCAAATCGCATGGGCGGGAGGAACTGTCGCAGGTCACGCTCAAGGCAGGTCAAACCATGCCGTGGGACCGGACCTGGGCGGTCGCACATGAGGGCGCGCGCATCGACGGCAGCGAATGGGCGCCTTGCGCGAATTTCTCGCGCGGGTCGAAAGCGCCGCAACTCATGGCGATCAATTGCAAGCTGAGCGAGTCCACGGAAACGGTGACACTAAACCATCCCGACCGCGAAGAGCTAACGCTTCATCCCGAACGGGACTCTGCCGCTTTGATCGACTGGGTACGTCCCTTGATGCCGGAAGATCGCGCGCAATCATCGCGGGTCGTCAGGGTCGAAGGGCGCGGCATGACCGACACTCCGTTCCCCTCCATTTCAATCGCGAACACCGCCACGCACCAAGCGGTTGAAGATCAGCTTGGACAGAGGCTGGCCCCGACCCGCTGGCGCGCCAACCTCTGGCTCGACGGGCTGGGACCTTGGGCGGAGTTCGACTGGCTTGGCAAAACCCTGCGCATCGGCGAGGTGGATTTCGCGATCGAGGAGCGTATCACCCGCTGCCTTGCCACCACCGCGAACCCGCAAACGGGAGAACGCGATGCGGATACGTTGGGCGCATTGAAGACCTGGGATCATCAGGATTTCGGCGTCTACGCGGTCGTTAAAACCTCCGGCACTATCCGTCGCGGCGACAAGGCAGAACTTCTATGACCAGCTTCACCTTCAAGATCGCCGAGGAACCTACCCCCGAGGAAATCGAGAAAGGCCGCGTCCTGTTCGCAGGCGAGACCGACTTCTTGAAAGGCGTCGTCGCGATGGACGGGATGCCATCCGCCGACCGTCTGGAGGTTTGCTTTGCGGGTCGTTCCAACGTCGGCAAGTCCAGCCTGATCAACGCGCTAACCGGTCGCAAAGCCTTGGCGCGCACGTCCAACACACCCGGCCGCACGCAGGAAATCAACTTCTTCACTCTCGCCGACAGCCATTATCTCGTGGACCTTCCCGGCTATGGCTTTGCCGAAGCCCCCGTCGCCATCGTGCAAAAATGGCAACGCTTGCTAAAAGCCTACCTGTCGGGTCGCCAAACCCTGCGCCGCGCTTTCGTGCTGATCGACTCGCGCCATGGTGTGAAGCCTGTGGACGAGGAAATCCTGTCCTTGCTCAACTCTTCCGCCGTGACTTTTCAGGTCGTGCTGACCAAGACCGACAAGCTGAAGAAGGGTGAGCTCGACAAGGTTATCGCCCAAGTCAGCAACGCGCTACAAAAGCATCCCGCCGCCTTTCCAGAGATCGTCCTGACCTCGTCCGAGAAAGGCATCGGCATCCCGACCCTGCGCCACATCATCGGCACGCTGGTCTGATCCGGTCCCGCTTGGCAGCTCCCGCGCCAGCGGCTAGAACATCCGTACATTCGCAACAAACCGGCCCAAAAAATGAAAAAGCAGACCGCCATGAACAGCAATTGGATCGAAACCGCGAAGACTCTGTCGGCGGCCCTGCCCTACCTGCAACGCTATGATGGCGCGGTCGTGGTCATCAAGCTTGGCGGCCACGCTATGGGCAGCGATGAGGCGATGGACCTGTTTGCCCGCGACGTCGTGCTGATGCAGCAAGTCGGAGTGAACCCGGTGATCGTCCATGGCGGTGGCCCGATGATCAACGGCATGCTGGCGCGGCTGGGCGTTCAGTCGGAATTCGTCAACGGCAAGCGCGTCACGGATGCCGCGACGGTCGAGGTGGTCGAAATGGTCTTATCCGGCTCGGTTAACAAGCGCATCGTCCAAGCCATCAACCGTCAAGGCGGGCGTGGCATCGGCCTGTCCGGCAAGGACGCCGCCATGATCCGCTGCGAGGCATCGAAGCCCGAACTCGGCTTCGTGGGTGAACCTGTCGAGGTGAAACCCGATGTCCTGCGCCAGCTTTTCGAGGCCGAGATCATCCCAGTCATTGCGCCCATCGGCTTTGGCGACGAGGGTGAGACCTTCAACATCAACGGCGACACCGCGGCAGGCGCTATCGCGGCCGCCTTGAAAGCCGACCGCCTCTTGCTGCTGACCGATGTGGCAGGCGTCAAGGACGCATCGGGCGAGGTTGTGACCGAACTGACCGCCTCCTACATCCGCAAGCTGACGCAAGACGGCATCATCGCCGGTGGCATGATCCCGAAAACCGAAACTGCCTTGGCCGCCCTTGACGGCGGTGTGCGGGCGGCGGTTATCCTCGACGGCCGCGCCCCCAACGCCTGCCTGCTGGAACTGTTCACACCCCATGGCGCGGGCTCCATGATCCGGCAGGACAGCTAAGCGTTAATTATGGTGGGGGTGCGTGGAATTGGTCGCTGACTAGCAGGCGACTAAGCGTTTTACGTTTGAACTTCCAATGTCGAGGCCACCACGGTCTAGCGAAAATCACGCAGTTGTGCCCACGCTACCCTTGCCTGCAAGCCCTAGCGCCGTAGGTTGAGCTTTATGGAACATGAAGCCTTCATCCGCCTCGCGGTCTTTATCGGACTGTTCATCTTGTTCGCCGCGATGGAAACCCTCGCGCCGCGCCGGGTTCGCAGCCAGCCGCGCAAGTCGCGGTGGACGACGAACTGGGCCATCGTCATTCTCGACACCGTCACCTTGCGTGCCTTGGCCATCTTCATGCCCCTGCTCGCCGTCGGTGCCGCCTATGACGCCGCGGGCAAGGGCTGGGGCTTTTTCAACACTGTCGACTGGCCCGTCTGGTTGGAGATCACACTGGCCATCCTGATCCTCGACTTCGCCATCTGGGCGCAGCACCTGATTACCCACAAGGTGCCGCTGCTGTGGCGGCTGCATCAGGTCCATCACGCGGATGTCGATATCGACGTCACCACCGCCATCCGCTTTCATCCCATCGAAATCGCGCTATCGATGCTGCTGAAAATAGGCCTCGTCTACCTGATGGGTCCGGCCGGTGTGGCCGTGATCCTGTTCGAGATCATCCTGAACGGCACCGCGATGTTCAACCACGCCAACATCAAACTGCCGCTCCGGCTCGATGCGATCCTGCGAAAGGTGTTGGTGACCCCAGACATGCACCGTGTCCATCACTCGGTTCACCGCGCCGAGCATGACAGCAATTACGGCTTCTCGCTGTCGATCTGGGACCGCATATTCCGCACCTATATCTCGCAACCGTCCGAGGGGCATGACGGCATGAAAATAGGGCTGCGCTGGCAAGATGAACGCCCGTCCAGACTGGGCTGGTCGCTGTCACTTCCGTTCCGCAACAAGTGACGCTGGACGACATCAAAACCCTGTGCGAGGCCAGTCACCTTGCTGTGCTGGGCGCGTTTCACCCAACCCCCGAAGACCTTGCCCCCGAAGGGAGCGGCACCCTCATCCTTCTCGGCCCGCACGAGCCCGGTTTCTGGGACGCTTTCACCGCCAGTTCCGAGTGGCAGGACGAAGCACCCGATCCGATGGATCGTTGGTCGACCCGTGTCATCACCAGCCTTGGGCAGAAAACCAACGCGACCCCGCTCTTTCCGTTCGGCGGGCCACCCTATCAGCCGTTCTTCCGCTGGGCGCTGGCCTCGGGCCAGGCGTGGCAAAGTCCGGTATCCCTGCTGGTACACGCGCGGGCAGGTCTCATGGTGTCCTATCGCGGTGCGTTGGCGCTGCCCGAGCGCCTCTCGCTCCCGCCCCCCTCTCCCAAGCCCTGCGACACCTGTGCAGCCCAGCCCTGCCGCACTGCATGCCCTGCGGGTGCGTTGACCGAGGCAGGGTATGACGTCCCCGAATGCCACGCCTTTCTCGACACCGACGCGGGTCGCGAACATCTCACCAACGGCTGCAACGTCCGCCGCGCTTGCCCGGTGTCACAAAGCTATGGCAGGGTGAGGGAGCAATCGGCGTATCATATGTCGATGTTTCATAAGGGAGCACCGGCTTGAAACTCATCCTCACCCGCCACGCCAAATCCAGCTGGGACGACCTGACACTGGACGACCACGACCGCCCCCTGAACGAGCGGGGCCAGTCAGCAGCGCAACGGATGGGAAAATGGATCGAAGGCCGCCGCCATGTGCCGGCGCAAGTCATTACCTCCGACGCAGCGCGCGCACGTGAGACCGCAGAAATCATGGTCAAGGCAATGGGCGGAGCGCCGAGCCTGACCTTGGATGAAGGGCTGTACCATGCCTCGCCCGACACCGTGTTGGCGCGCATCCAGAAGGCCCCCAAGGGCGACCTGATGATCGTCGGCCACAATCCCGGTATCGCAGCGCTCGCTGCCCTGATCGTCGACGTGCGGCCGACGCATGAGCGGTTCGGCGTCTACCCCACGACCGCCACCCTGATTGCCGAAGTCCCGGTCGACGACTGGTCAGAGCTGCAATACGGCATGGCCCGCGTGATCCAGTTCATCGTCCCGCGCGAGTTGAAAGAACTCAATACCGCCTGAAACGAAAAAGGCCCCGACCTTAGCCGGGGCCAAATTTTCATCGAAAATTTGCGGACAGAGTTTCGTCGAAACTCTGCCTCCTAGTGGCCAAGGATCTGGCTCAGGAACAACTTGGTGCGCTCGCTCTTCGGGTTGTTGAAGAACTCCTCCGGCTCGTTCTGCTCCACAATCTGCCCCGCATCCATGAAGATCACGCGGTTGGCGACCTGACGGGCAAAGCCCATCTCGTGGGTCACGCAGAGCATGGTCATGCCCTCTTCCGCCAGCTCGATCATGGTGTCGAGCACCTCTTTGATCATCTCGGGGTCCAGCGCCGATGTCGGCTCGTCAAACAGCATAATGCGCGGTCGCATGCACAGTGATCGCGCAATCGCCACACGTTGCTGCTGACCACCCGAAAGCTGGCCGGGATACTTGTCGGCCTGCTCCGGAATCTTCACCTTCTCAAGGAAGTGCATCGCCGTTTCCTCGGCTTCGCGTTTTGGCGTCTTGCGCACCCAGATCGGGGCCAGCGTGCAGTTCTCCAGAATGGTCAGGTGGGGGAACAGGTTGAAGTGCTGGAAGCACATGCCCACTTCGGACCGGATCTTGTCGATGTTTTTCAGGTCCGATGACAGCACCGTTCCGTCCACCACGATCCTGCCCTGCTGGTGCTCCTCCAAGGCGTTGATACACCGGATCAGCGTGGATTTGCCCGAGCCGGATGGCCCGCAAATCACGATCCGCTCGCCACGTTGCACGGTCAGGTCAATGTCGCGCAGCACGTGGAAGGTGCCGTACCACTTGTTCATGTTGGTGATCTCGATCGCGACTTCGTCCGAGACCGTCATTTGGGATGCTTGGGTCATTATTCAGGTCTCCTTAGCGGTGGCTGGTGTTAAGCTGGCGCTCAAGCCACTGGGAATATTGCGAAATCGAGTAGCACACGACAAAGAAGAGCAACGCGCCGAAGCCGTAGACCTCCCAGTAGACGCTGATCCACTCGGTAGAGTTCTGGATGGGTCCGCGGATCATGCCCACTAGATCGAACATCGAAATGATCGACACCAGCGTGGTATCCTTGAACAGCCCCACCGCCACGTTCACGATCCCCGGAATGGAAATCTTCAGTGCCTGTGGCAAAATGATGAGACGCGTGGCCTGCGTGTAATCCAGCCCTAGGCTGTCCGCCGCCTCGTACTGCCCTTTCGGCAACGCAGCCAGACCGCCCCGGATCACCTCGGCGATATACGCCGCCGAGAACATGGTGATCATGATGATCACCCGCAGGATCAGATCGAAATTGGATTCCGGTGGCAGGAAGTAGGCCAGCATCACGTTCGCCACGAACAGCAAAGTGATTAGCGGCACGCCACGGATGAATTCGATGAACACCACGCAAACGCCCTTGATCAGCGGCATGGAGGACTGGCGCCCCAAGGCCAGCAGAATACCCAGCGGGATCGACAGGGACACGCAAACCGTGCCGAGGATCATGTTAAGCATGAAACCCCCCATGTCGCGCGATGCGACCTCCTGTAGCTCAATCGGGAAAACACCGTTCAACGCCATCCATATCGGCCCCAGCAGGTATGTCAGCGCAACATAGATAAACAACAGGGCAGTCACGACGGAGACTAGCCCGCCATCCTCGTAGCTGTTGAAGATCGCGTAGCCGACGAAAATGCCCATGGGAACGCACAAAGCGAAGGTGAAGATCGCCATCAGCCAGAAGAGACCATAAGCAACGGAACTTACGATCCCCTCGGTCCCGACGCTCCCCGCGATGAATACAAGCTCCTGTGCGCCGATGAACAGCAGGTAGGTCAGACCCACGCCGCAGATTACCCCGATGACGCCGGACACGATTTTGCGCATGTCGACGGATATCTGCCGCGCTACAAGCTGGAAAACCAGTCCGGTCGCAATGACCAACGCCAGCAGTGTGACCGGCATCCAAAGCGACCCGCCCCAAATCAGCCAATAGGCCAGAAACGGGTAAAGCGCCGTGAACAGCAGCATCTTGCGCGGCAATTTCTGGAACAACGCCGGCGCGGCAGCGGCCATCAGTAGCACGAAAGCCAACAGAATGCGCCAGTAGCCATCTTGCGGATACTTGAAGCCGAACAGCAGGTGATCCCAACGGTCAACCAGAACTGCGAAGCAGGCACCCGTTGCGCCGTCCAACTGGTCGCGGCAGTCGCGGATCGACTCCGCCTCCCACACGCCATTGTAGAACCACGGGAACACCGCGATAGCCAACCTGGCCACGACATAGAGCGCGATCAGCGTCAGGACGGTGTTGAAAACCCCCGAGAACAGGTTCTCCCGCACCCATTTGACAGCACCGGCCTGCGCGACAGGGGGCGGCGATGGCGGGATTTCGGTTTCGCGGACGAAAGCGACTGATTGCGCGTGTGTGTCAGACATATCAGCGCTCCTGCAATTTCATCGTGTTGTTGTAGATGTTCATGATGAACGAGATCGACAGCGAGATGATGAGGTAGAACAGCATCAGCAGCAGCACCGACTCGATGGCCCGGCCGGTTTGCAGCAAGGTGATGCCACCCAGCGTACCGGTCAGGTCCATATAACCCACGGCGATTGCCAGCGACGAGTTCTTGGTAATGTTGAGATATTGCGAGATCAGCGGCGGGATGATGACCCGAAGCGCTTGCGGCAACACCACAAGGTTCATGATCCGCCCGGGCCGAAGGCCCAGCGCCGCCGCAGCCTCGGTCTGCCCAGCGGACACCGCAAGGATACCTGCCCGGACGTTCTCCGCAATAAAAGCACCGGTGTAGATCGCGAGTGCGAACCACAAGGCTATCAGCGAGCCCAGTATCGTAACACCGCCCCGGAAGTTGAAGCCTTTCAGCTCCGGATACTCAAGCGAGATGGGCGAGCCCATGACCAGTTGCGCCAGGATGACGGGCACGAAAAACAACGCGACCGAAGGCCAGAATGTCGGCACCAGTCTGCCGTGATCGTAGAGCTGTTTCCGCGCGTAGCGGCGATACATGAATATGCCAATGATCGAGGCGATGAAGACACCCACGACCAGCAGCGACCCGCTGCCCCAAACGGGCTTTGGCAAGTAAACGCCGCGGTTGGTGACCGCGATGGTATCGAACAACCACATGGAGGCCGACGGGTCGTCGCCCCTGAAATCCCGCGGCGCGGGGGCGGCGTTGATCATGATCGAGAAGATGATCAGGATCCAGATCAGCACCGGCACGTTGCGGAAAATCTCCACGTAGAAAGACATGATCTTGCGCACCAGCCAGTTGGGCGACAGGCGCAGCACCCCTGCGAGAACACCGATAATGGTCGCGGTGACACAAGCCAGAAACGCGACGATCAGCGTGTTCAGCAAGCCCACCATCGCGGCACGGCCATGTGTGTCTTGGCTGTCATAGCTAATGGGGCGCTGGTTGATATCATATCCGGCTTGCGCACCGAGGAAGTCGTAAGAAATATTCAGCCCGGCTTCCGTCAGGTTGCGCACGAGGTTGCCGCCGATAAAGGCCATGGCGGCGATAATTGCCACAAGCGCGATGAACTGGAAGGTGAGCGAGCGGTAGCGCGTATCGTTCAACAGCATAGAGGGCCGGAACGACTCCGTGTGCGGGTCGGCTAGTGTCGTCATCTGGGACGTTCCCTGTCTTGGCTGGCGCTATTTTTATGCACGTCATTTGCGCGTGCGGCGCTACCAGCTCTTTTTTGGATGGTCGTTGTCGGACAGATGAAAAGGGCGCGGAAAATCCGCGCCCTCCTCTCTTAGAGTTTACCGGAACGGCGGTGCGTAGATCAGACCACCATCGGTCCACTGTGCGTTCAGGCCACGGGCCAGACCGATCGGAGTGGAGGCGCCGATGTTCTTCTCGAAGATCTCGCCATAGTTGCCTGCAACACCGATCGCACGCTTGGCCCAGTCTTTATCAAGACCAAGCATCGCGCCTAGATCACCTTCAGTGCCCAGCAACCGGTTGATTTCCGGGTTCTCGGTGCCGGCGGACAGCTCTTCCAGATTGACCGAAGTCACACCCAGCTCTTCAGCTGCGATCAGCGAGTTCAGCGTCCAGCGGGCAATATCGGCCCATTCGTTGTCACCGTGACGCACCAGCGGCGCCAGTGGCTCCTTGGAGATGATCTCTGGCAGCAGAACATAGGCTGACGGGTCTTCAAAGTTGGCGCGTTGTGCCGCAAGTGCCGACGCGTCAGTGGTGTAGACGTCACATGCGCCAGCAATGAACTGCTGGACCGCTTCTGCGCCGGTCTCGATCGGAACCGGCTCGTAGGTAATGCCGTTCGCGCGGAAGAAGTCCGCAAGGTTCAGCTCGGTCGTGGTGCCGGTCTGGATGCAGACAGTAGCGCCATCGAGATCTTTTGCGGATGCAACGCCCAGCTCTTTTGGAACCATGAAGCCCTGGCCGTCATAGTAGTTGACCCCGATAAATTCGAACTTCAGGTCGACATCGCGCGAAAGCGTCCAAGTGGTGTTACGTGCCAGCAGATCAATTTCGCCGGAGGCCAGCGCGGTGAAGCGCGTCTTGCCGGTGGTTGGAACGAATTCGACAGCATTGCCGTCGCCCAGCACGGCGGCAGCCACAGCGCGGCACACAGCCACGTCGAAACCTTGCCATACGCCTTGCGCGTCTGGCTCAGCGAAGCCGGGCACGCCTGTGGTCACGCCACAGTTCAGTTTGCCGCGTGCTTTAACTTCGTCAAGCGTGGCTGCCGATGCGCCGCCAGCAACAATGCCGGCAACGGTCAGGGCGCCAAGAAAAACGGATTTTTTCATGTTTACCTCTTCCTGATGGTCCACCCGTTTTCGGGCGGTTTATTTGGCCGAGTGAAGGCCGAGAGCGATACGTGGGGAAGGTTCTCCCCGTCGATAGGGCTGAATAAGGCCAAATCGACGGTTAAACGTCAAGACAATACGGGGGATTTACCCTTGGTAAGGCACTGAAATTAGACGCACGACCGCGTGGGTGAAGCCAAAATCGCAACAATGCACGCTAAAAGGGCCTAATCGGCCCTATCTTGCGCGCCTAAATGATAAAATACCTCTGCCCTTAATAAGTCACGCTTTTTAAGGGCCGCCTGCGCTTCGGCGTCTTCATCGGCCCCCCATTGGGCCATTTGCCAGTCCTCATCGATTCGGCTCAGTGTCCATGCCTTATCGGCATCAAGCTCCCCGCGGGTGACCGCCAGACCCAGAATTAACGATCCCGTGATCGCCACAAGGTCGTGAAAAGCCGTAAGCTCGAACGCGTCGAAACCAGCCACATGACGGCGAAGCGTCGTCAGCGTCTCGGGCGCTTGTGGCTTGTGCATCACGCCGGTGCGCAGCTGTAACGGCGCGCCCAGCGCAGTGGCCGACCAGTCGACCATCGGGTCCCAGCCCTCCGCCTGCTTGCGCACCAGCCCCTCTGGGCTGTCGGCGCGATAACATAACAGATCGCTGTCCCCATAGGCCGCCAGCATGTCGACCACCTCCGCATGCTGCGTCGCCACCTTATCAAGCGCCGCGTTGACCGCGCGGGTCACCGGCATCGACAGCGGGTCAATCTTCTCACCTTGTGCGTCCCATTCCGCCTTCATGGCCTCTGCCATCGCCCGCGTCGGCACGACCACAGGCGCTTTGAGCGGAGTGCGCACCGGACGCCCATCCAAATGCACCGCAAAACCGCCCTCGACCTCATCGGCAGTCACGTTTTCCCAAAAGCGTTTCGCAGCCCATTCGCTCATGGCGTCTTACTCCAAATTCCGTTCAACGCGGCGTCCAGATCCGCGTAGGTGTCAATCAATACAGTCGCACGTGCGCGAAGTTTCTCGGGCGTGTGATACCCCCAACTGACCCCGACCGAGGCCATCGACGCATTCGCCGCCATATCCATGTCATAGCTTGTGTCGCCGATCATCACCGCGTCTGCCGCCTCGACGCCCGCGTCATACATGCAGCGCTCCAGCATCGACGGGTGCGGCTTTGACGGGTGGTCATCCGCCACCTGCGTCGTCACGAAAAAGCGGCGCAGGTCATGGGCATGCAGCAGGTGGTCCAAGCCCCGACGAGACTTGCCTGTAGCGATCCCCAGCAGCACGTTATCCTGCGCATACAGCCGCTCGATCGCCTCCAAAGCACCGGGGTAAAGCGGGCTCGTTTCCGTGCTGTCTCGCAGCTTGCGCGAGGTCATGAACGACGTCTTGTACCCCTCCACCAGCGCGTCGCCATGGGTGGGATAGAGCGCGGGCGTCAGCTTCTCGAACGCCGCGTGCAGCGACAGCCCGACAATGCCCAGAATATCCGCCCGCGACGGCACAGCTTCGCCAATCGCCTCGAACGTGGTGGTCATGGCTGAGACGATGTCGTCCTGACTATCCACCAACGTCCCGTCGACATCGAAGACAACCAGCTTCAGCTCTGCCATTGCTCATCCGCGTCGAAAGGATCATTTGGCACGTCATTCTCGGACCAGCCGAGGAAATCCCACGACCGCTGCATATGATCCGGCAAATCCGCTTCGATGCGGATCATCTTGCCCGTCACCGGATGTTCGAACTCTAAGGACCGCGCGTGCAGGTGCAGCTTCTTGCTGATCTCGTCGCCCAGCTGAGAGCCCCAGCCGTCGCCCATATTCTCCTGCCCCGAGCCGCCATATTTGCCGTCGCCCACAATCGGATGCCCCATCTCGGCCATATGCGCGCGCAACTGGTGGGTGCGGCCGGTAATTGGCACCAAGGCCATCCAGGCCGCCCGCTGCCCCAGAAAGCACAGCGTCGCGTAATCCGTCTGCGCCCGTTTCGCGCCGGGCGTATTCGCTACTTCGCGCGGGTGGACGCAATGCATCTTCTCGCCCTCGCCGCCTTTGCCATGGCCCGGAGCCTTCACCAGCCCGTATTTGATCGTTCCGATCTTCGGATAGGGAACGCCCGCAACCATCGCCCAGTAAATCTTGCGCGTGCCGTGGTGCCGGAACGCCGCTGTCAGCGCCGTCGCCATCGCAGGGGTCCGCGCCAGAACCAGAACGCCAGAGGTATCCTTGTCCAAACGGTGCACCAGCTTCGGCGTGTCATGGCGGTCAAAGCTCAGCGCCGCCGCCATGCCGTCCACATGTCGCGCGGTTTTCGAGCCGCCCTGCACCGCCAGACCGGCAGGCTTATTCAGCGCGATGATGTGGTCGTCTTTGTAGATCACACAGCCGCGGATCATCTCCGCGTCGGCCTTGGAGACATGCGGCATGCGCGTTTGCGCTTCCATATCCTCCTCGCTCGGCAGCGGCGGAATGCGCACCTCTTGGCCCGGCCCCACACGGGTGCTCGATTTCACCCGACCGCCATCGACGCGGATTTCGCCCTTGCGGCACATCTTCTCGATGCGCCCCTGTGGCACATGCGGGAATTGCTTGCGGAACCAGCGGTCCAGCCGCTGCTCTGCCTCGTCGGGGCCAACTCTAAGGGTCTGAACCTTGCTCATGCGAATAGTCCTCTGGCGATCATCACGCCTGCGATCAGTCCGGCGATGGACAGGATTACGGAAGCCAGCACGTATAGCCCGGCTGCCCCCGTCTGGCCACGCTCAAATAGGGTGTATGCCTCTAGGGAAAAGGCGGAAAACGTGGTGAACCCGCCCAAAATGCCCGTCATCACGAAGGGGCTCAGATGCGTGTTCGATGTCTTGGCTGCGAACACCACAAACAGACCCATGGCAAAGCTGCCGACGATGTTCACCGACAGCACGCCCAGCGGAAACCCCGGACCCGTCAGCTTGAACATGCCAATGCCCGCGAGGAACCGCAAAGCGGCCCCGATGGCCCCGCCAAGGGCGACCTGTAGAGTGGTATAAAACATGCGCGTTCTCTCTGCCCTGCGCGGCCCAGAGTCAAGTTCAGCGTTTTGCCCGCAGCTTGGTGAAATAGTCCAAGCGCCGCTTCAACTCCCGCTCGAACCCGCGCTCCACGGGGTTGTAATACACCCCGCGCTTCATCGTCTCGGGGAAATAGTTCTGCCCCGAAAAACCGTCCTCCGCGTCGTGGTCATAGGCGTAGCCGTCGCCGTAACCCTGATCCTTCATCAGCTTTGTCGGCGCGTTCAGGATATGCTTCGGCGGCGGCTCCGAGCCGGTTTTCTTCGCGGCTGCCATAGCGTTCTTATACGCCGCATACCCAGCGTTG
Source organism: Litoreibacter arenae DSM 19593 (assembly GCF_000442275.2). GTDB lineage: Bacteria > Pseudomonadota > Alphaproteobacteria > Rhodobacterales > Rhodobacteraceae > Litoreibacter > Litoreibacter arenae. Next base: position 45,722 of record NZ_KE557314.1, read on the forward strand.
GACTTCGGCGCGAGCGCCAGATAGGTCACCGCCTGCGCCAGCGCCAGCTCCCCTTCGGGCGAACCCAGCCGCTCATACGTCTCCCAAGCATCCAGACAAACGCGATGCGCATGGGTGTCCGCCAAGCCGATATCCTCCACCGCCATCCGCGTGATCCGCCGCGCCAGATAGCGCGGGTCTTCGCCCCCCGTCAGCATCCGCGCGAACCAGTACAAGGCCGCGTCAGGGTCCGATCCACGCACCGATTTATGCAAGGCCGAGATCAGGTTGTAATGGCTGTCCCCCGACTTGTCGTATTGCGCCGCACGGCGCATCAGCCGCTTGCCCAGACTTTCGGTGTCCAGTTTGCCGTCGATCTTCCACGCGCTCACCTGCTCGATCAGGTTCAAAAGCGCCCGTCCGTCGCCATCCGCCATTTCCAGCAGCGCCGCCCGCGCGTCGGGGTCCAATGGTAAATTGCGGCCCAAGTCCTTCTCCGCCCGCTGCGCCAGCCGTTCCAGATCAACCAGCGACAGACGCGTCAGCACCAACACCTGCGCCCGTGACAGCACAGCGGCATTCAACTCGAACGAGGGGTTCTCGGTCGTGGCCCCAACCAGAAGGATCGTGCCGTCCTCCATATAGGGCAAAAACCCGTCCTGCTGCGCCTTGTTGAAACGGTGTATCTCGTCGACGAACAGCAGCGTCCCCTGCCCGTTGTCGCGGCGCATCCGCGCGGCATCGAATATCTTCTTCAGGTCCGGCACACCGGTGAAAATCGCGCTGATCTGCACGAAATGCAGATCGGTTTCATCCGCCAGCAGCCGCGCGATGGTGGTCTTGCCCACCCCCGGCGGCCCCCAGAAAATCAGCGACGACAAAGCGCCCGATGCCAGCATCACCCCAAGCGGGCTGTCCGGCCCTAGCACCTGTTCCTGTCCGATAACCTCGCCCAGCGTTTTGGGCCGCAAACGATCCGCCAAAGGCTGCATCTTCGACGGCTCTTTCGCGCCCGTATCGAACAGGTCCGGCATCAGATACGGAACCTGTAGGAAAACCGCTGCCCGCCGCGCAAGCCGTCAATCCGCCAGTTGCGCGAGCGCATGTCCGACACATCCTCCACATCGGCCGTCGACATGATCGCCTCGCCGTTGATTTCCAGCAGAACGTCGCCCGCACGCAATCCCACACGAGCCAGCGGGCCGGACACATCCGTCACCACCACACCCTCGGACAGCGCCGTGGGCAGGTTCAACTCCGACTGCACCGCCGGATTGATATTGGCCACGGCCAGACCCACCAACGTGCCGCCCTGCACCACCCGCGCGTCACGCGGCGGCGTGTCAGGCGCTTCGATCAAAGCGACCTCCGCCTTCCTGACCTCGCCATCCGATAAATACTCCACCGTGATCGTGTCGCCAACCGGCCGCACCGACATGCGAAACAGCATCTCCGGCGGCGAGTTCACCGGCTGCCCGTCCACCGACAACACGATGTCACCCAAGGCCAACCCAGCCTCGGCAAACGGGCTGGCCGGATGCATCGACGAAATCACCACGCCCTCCGGCACGCTCAGCCCGAACCCTTCGGCCAGCGAGTAGTCCACGGCCTGCCCGAAAATACCGGCCCAGGCTTGGGTAAAGCTGTCATTGCCCGCCCGCGCCTGCTCGACATAGCGCGCAACCAGATTGGCGGGGATGGCGAAGCCCACCCCGTTCGACCCGCCGGAGCGTGTCAGGATCGACGTGTTGATCCCGATCAGACGCCCGCTCACGTCAATGAGCGCGCCGCCAGAGTTCCCCGGATTGATCGCCGCATCCGTCTGCAAGTAGTACCCGCGCGCGTTGCCTGTCGCCGTGCCGGACCGCGCCAGCCCCGAGACGATGCCGGACGTCACGGTCTGCCCGATCCCGAACGGGTTGCCGATGGCCAGCGCCAATTCGCCCACCTCGACCTGGTCGCTGTCGCGGAAGTCCAGATGCGGCAGCGGCGTGTCCGCGTTGATCTTCAAGATCGCCAGATCGCTGTCCCGGTCCGCCAGCAGAATATCCGCCTCGAACTCGCGCCGGTCGGTCAAAACCACGCGGATTTCCGTCGCCATGCCGACCACATGGTAGTTCGACACCACGATCCCGTCCTCGGACACGATCACACCCGACCCCAGCGAGTTCTGAACCCGTGGCCGCGACAGGCCAAACCCACGAAACAAATCCTCGAACATCGGGTTGCCCGCGAACGGGCTTTCCGACTGCTGCACCACGCGGTTGGCGAAGATGTTGACCACCGCGGGGGCTGCCTCCTTGACCAGCGGCGCAAAGCTCAGGCTGATCTCGGTCTGGCTCTGCGGCACCTTCACTTCGGCGGACGCAGGCAGGGCAAAGGCAAGGACGGCGAGAACGGGTAAAATCAGTCGCATCGGGTTTCCCTCTGTGGTGCGTCCCTCTGATATGCCGCCGCGACCGCCGGAATTCAATGCGCTTACAGGTCGCCTTCGTAAGCCAGCCGCCGCCTGCGCCGCTCCGCCAGTATCTCAAGACGCGGATACCAGTTGTAGCGCTTGTCCTCGCGGGTCTTGCTCCAGAACAGCCGCCCGCTGTCGCGCCACGGGTCCAGCACGATCGCGTCATACATGTCGTCGCCCTTGGCCGAGATCAGCACGGTGCTGTGCGAAATCAGGATCGGGTTCAGCCCGTTGGCAATCGCGCGGTGCAGGTCCAGCGTCTTGAACTGCTCTTGCGCCAACCGCGCCTGCATGTCCTCCGCCCAGTGCCAGCATAGCCCGCGCGGGCGCTCCCCCCGGTTCACCTTGCGGTTATGGGCCAGCGGGCGGTCGGTAATCCGGTATTCCTTCGCCAGTTGCAAAGGGTAGTCGTAGGCAATCCGCGCCGCGCGCGCTGCCTCGTCAGGGTCCACATGCGCACCCAGCCCACGGATTTTCGCTGCCAAAGCGTCCACCTCGGCCTTGCTGGCTTGTGGCGGGCCGTCAGGATAGGGCGTCCCGCAGGCGGCCAGAGCCAGGCTTGCGCCGGACATAAGAAGAAACGATCGTCTAAGAATTTTTCTGCCTCATACGTCTTTTTTGTTTGCCGGAAAACTAAGCGGCCCCGCGGCCCGTGTCGAGCCTATGACCAAAACGTGAAAAGCCCCGCCGGTCACAGGCGGGGCCTTCCAAATCTCTCGTCAGAAGCGCCCTATTCGGCGTCTTCGGCCTCAAGGCGGGCCTTGTCGGCGGCACCCTTGGCGGATACGTCGCGGTCGACGAACTCGATGATTGCCATGGGCGCCATGTCGCCGTAGCGGAAGCCGACTTTCATGATGCGCACATAGCCGCCCTGGCGGTCTTTGTAGCGGGGGCCCAGCACGTCGAACAGCTTGGCCAGGTCTTTGTCCTGACGCAGCTTCGAGCCAGCTAGGCGGCGGGCATGCAGATCGCCGCGTTTCGCCAGCGTGATCATCTTTTCAATGATGGGGCGAAGCTCTTTGGCTTTCGGCAGGGTTGTCTTGATTTGCTCATGTTCGATGAGCGAGCCGCACATGTTGACGAACAGCGCTTTGCGGTGCTCGTGGGTGCGGTTCAGGCGGCGGTAGCCTCTTGCGTGACGCATTTGGTCGTTCCTTCTATCTATACTTTGTACGGGTCAGCGATGCGTGTCGCTGCCTCTGTTGGGGCGGGATTGCCCGTGTTTTCCCGGTCAAAACACCGGTATTTTCGTGGTCTGCTTCGCGTCGGCATTGTGTCGGACTTTTGTCGGGCACGCCGGGCGGAGCTGCAAGGCGGGGGCGACCCCGCCTCACGGTGTTTCTCAGAACGCGTCTTCGAATTTCTTGGCCAGATCTTCGATGTTCTCTGGCGGCCAGTCCACGATGTCCATCCCGAGGTGCAGGCCCATGCCGGACAGCACTTCCTTGATCTCGTTCAGCGACTTGCGGCCGAAGTTCGGCGTACGCAGCATTTCTGCTTCGGTCTTCTGGATCAGATCGCCAATATACACGATATTGTCGTTCTTCAGGCAGTTGGCCGAACGTACGGACAGTTCCAGCTCGTCCACCTTCTTCAGCAGAAGCGGGTTGAACTCCAGCTCGTCCTCGTCGTCCTGCGCGCGGGCCGATTCCGGCTCGTCGAAGTTCACGAAGATGCCCAGCTGATCCTGCATGATGCGCGCGGCATAGGCCACGGCGTCGTCAGGCGTCAGGGAGCCGTCGGTTTCGATCTTCATCGTCAGCTTGTCATAGTCGAGCACCTGACCTTCGCGGGTCGGCTGCACGTCGTAAGACACTTTCTTGACGGGCGAGAAGATGGCGTCGATCGGGATCAGGCCGATGGGTGCATCCTCCGGCTTGTTCTTCTCTGCCGAGACGTAGCCCTTGCCGGTGTTCACCGTCAGCTCCATGAACAGCTCTGCGCCGTCATCAAGGTGGCAGATCACATGGTCGCGGTTCAGGATTTCGATGCCAGCGCTATCCGAGATATCGCCAGCGGTCACGACTGCCGGGCCTTTCGCGGAAACCGACAGGCGCTTTGGCCCTTCGACTTCCATGCGGATGGCCACGCCTTTGAGGTTCAGGATCACATCCGTCACATCTTCACGCACGCCCGCGATCGAGGAAAACTCGTGCAGCACGTTGTCGATCTGGACCGAGGTGATCGCGGCACCTTGAAGCGAGCTCATCAGAACGCGACGCAGGGCGTTGCCCATGGTCAGGCCAAAACCACGCTCCAGCGGCTCGGCAATCACGGTTGCTTTGCGCGCAGGGTCGTTGCCGGGCTTTACGTCCAGTTGGGTGGGCTTGATCAGCTCTTGCCAATTTTTATGGATCATGTGTGTCGCCTCCATGCTCGACCGCGGATCATGTCCAAATCCGGGGCCACTCGAGGTTGAAATGACAAACACGGACCCCGCCCAGAACAAGGACGGGGACCGCGCGATAAAATCGTATCTTAAACGCGGCGGCGCTTTGGTGGGCGGCAGCCGTTATGGGCCATTGGCGTCACGTCGCGGATGGACGAGATCTGGAAGCCCGCAGCAGCCAGCGCACGCAGCGCGGACTCACGGCCAGAGCCTGGGCCCTGAACTTCGACTTCCAGCGTCTTCACGCCGTGTTCCTGAGCCTTGCGGCCTGCGTCTTCGGCAGCCATCTGTGCGGCGTAAGGCGTCGATTTGCGCGAGCCCTTGAAGCCACAGGTCCCAGCGGAGGACCAGGAGATAGCGTTGCCCTGAACGTCAGAGATCAGGATCTTGGTGTTGTTGAACGAAGAGTTCACATGCGCAACGCCTGCGGCGATGTTCTTGCGGACCTTCTTCTTAACGGTGCGTTTTTCACGTGCCATGGATCAAGCCTCCCCTTACTTCTTCTTGCCGGCAATGGCCTTTGCGGGGCCTTTGCGGGTGCGTGCGTTCGTGTGGGTCCGTTGACCGCGAACAGGGAGGTTACGACGGTGGCGCAGGCCACGGTAGCAACCCAGATCCATCAAACGTTTGATGTTCATGGTGGTCTCACGACGCAGGTCGCCTTCGACGTCATAGTTTTCGTCGATATGCTCGCGGATTTTCAAAATCTCGGCGTCCGAGAGATCGTTCATGCGGCGCGATGCGTCGATACCGACGGCTTCACAAATCGCTTTCGCGGAGGTGTGGCCGATGCCGGTGATGTAGGTCAGTGCGATGGGGACGCGCTTTGCGTCTGGCAGGTTAACGCCGGAAATACGTGCCAAGTGGCAATTCCTTCTTCGGTCGCGGTTCCGTAGCTCCGGAACCTTTTTTCACAACGTAAGCCCGAAGGTTTTTTACAACCTGCGGGCTTGGCTTGGATATGGTCAACACCGTGTCAGCTAGCTAGGCCGTGGTGCGATTCCCTTGAGGGATGGTGCGGCTTAGGAGGTTTTTGCCATATGGTCAAGAGCCCCCCGCCCCGCCGTAGCGTCTAGCGGTCCAAAACCCCCGCAATGGCCTTCGCCACCGCGTCGATTTCGCCCAGCCCGTCGACCGTGTGCAGGTCGCCCTTGGCGTAGTAATATCCGATCAGCGGCGATGTCTTCTTGTAGTATTCCATCAGCCGGGTGCGCAGGCTTTCCTCGTTGTCGTCCGCGCGACGCTGGAAGTCGGTGCCGCCACAATTGGAGCATTTGCCATCGTCGGGGATCGGTTTGGTCAGGTCGTTATAGACCTCGCCGCAATCCCCGCATGTGGACCGCGCGGTGATCCGTGCGACCAGCGCATCGTCATCCACCTGCATCTCCACCACCGCGTCCAGCGTGGTGCCATGTTTCGCAAGCAGATCGCCTAACGCATCCGCCTGAGGCAGCGTGCGCGGGAACCCGTCAAAGATAAACCCGCCCGCGTGGTCGCCTTCCAGCTTCTCTTCGATTAGCCCGATGACGATCTCGTCGGTGACCAACTGTCCCGCATCCATGATCGCGGCAACCTTGTTGCCCATCGCAGTGCCGGAGCTTTTCGCCTCGCGCAGCATGTCGCCGGTGGACAGTTGCACCATGCCGCGCTCCGCGACCAGTTTGCGGGCTTGTGTGCCCTTCCCCGCGCCGGGCGGGCCAAGCAGAATGATGTTCATCGGCGCGACGGCCCCCGCGATTTGGTTTTCCCGCCACGCTTCTTGCCGCGCAGTTGGGACTTCTCGATCAGGCCTTCATACTGGTGCGCCAGCATGTGCGACTGGACCTGCTGGATGGTGTCCATGGTCACCGACACGACGATCAGCACCGAGGTGCCCCCGAAGTAGAACGGGATCGCAAGCTGGCTTCGCAGGATTTCCGGCAGCAGGCAGACGGCGGCCAGATAGGCGGCCCCCAGAACCAGCACGCGGTTCACGACATATTCCAGATACTCGGCGGTGCGCTCGCCCGGGCGGATGCCGGGGATGAAGCCGTTTTGCGACTTCAGGTTGTCCGCCACTTCCTCGGGCTTGAAGGCCACGTTGAAGGTGTAGAAATAGGTGAAGAACACAATCATGCCGGTGAAGAACGCCAGATAAAGCGGACGGCCCGGGCCGAAATAGTTCAGGATGGTCGCCATCAACTCGCTGGTTTGCGCGCCCGAGAAGGTCGACACCGTCGTCGGCAGCAGCAGCAGCGACGAGGCGAAGATCGCGGGGATGACGCCCGCCGGGTTCACTTTGACCGGCAAATGCGACGAGCCGCCGTCATACACTTTCATGCCAACCTGACGGCGCGGGTATTGGATATGGATCTTGCGCAAGGCGCGTTCCATGAACACCACGAACATGATGGTCGCCACGACCACCAGCAGCACACCCACGATGACCACGGGGCTGATGGAGCCTTCGCGGCCTTGCGCAAAGAACTGCGCCAGCGCGGCGGGGATTTCGGCGATGATGCCCACGAAAATGATCAACGAGATGCCGTTGCCGATGCCGCGTTGGGTGATTTGCTCGCCCAGCCACATCAGGAACATGGTGCCGCCAACAAGGGTGATTACGGCGGAGATGCGGAAATACCAGCCGGGGTCATGGGCCAGGTTAGACCCTTCCAGACCGGCGGCAAGCCCGTAGGCCTGCAAGGTCGCCAGAAACACCGTGCCGTAGCGGGTGTATTGGTTGATCTTCTTGCGGCCCTGCTCGCCCTCTTTCTTCAACTGCTCCAGCCGGGGGACCAGGGCGGTCATCAGCTGCACGATGATCGAGGCGGAAATGTAGGGCATGATCCCAAGCGCAAACAGGCCCATGCGGCCAATCGCGCCGCCGGTAAACATGTTCAACACGCCACCGATGCCCTGCTGGGCCTGCTCGACGAACTGGCGCAAGGCGTCCGCGTCGATGCCCGGCACGGGGATGTAGGTGCCCAGACGGTAGACGATCAGCAGACCGATGGTGAAGAGGATGCGTTGGCGTAACTCGGTGGCCTTCCCGAAGGCGGACCAGCTCATGTTTTGGGCCATTTGCTCGGCGGCTGATGCCATGTGCTTGGGTATCCTGTCTAGATATGCACAGCGCCGCGCACGGGGCTTCCCGTCGCGGCGCTGGAAAACTCAAAAGGTATGTAAGAGGCGCAGTGGCCTCTCACAAGGCTTATTCAGCAGCCGCTGCGGTGTTGAGCTTGCCGCCGGCTTTTTCCACGGCTTCGACAGCCGATTTGGAGGCACCGGTCACGCTCAGGTTCACCTTGGCCGAGAAGTCACCCTTCGCCAGAACGCGAACGCCGTCCAGCTTGCGACGCACCAGACCTGCTTCAATCAGCGTGTCTTCGGTGATCTCGCCTTTGGCGTCCAGCTTCTTGGCGTCGATGAATTTCTGGATCATGCCCAGATTGACGACGGCGAACGCCTTGCGGTTCGGCTTGTTGAAGCCGCGCTTGGGCAGACGCATGTAAAGGGGCATTTGGCCGCCTTCGTAGCCGTTCAGAGCAACGCCCGAGCGGGATTTTTGACCTTTGATACCACGGCCACCCATCTTACCTTTGCCAGAGCCCGGGCCACGGCCCACGCGCTTTTTGGTTTTGGTCGCACCGGGGTTGTCACGAAGTTCGTGCAGTTTCATATCGCTTCTCCTATTGCCGGAAGGGTCCTCGAAGCGAAATGGACCAAACGCGGCGTTTCTTGTTTATGAGTCGGACCTGTCAGCCAGGCCACTGTGGGCGTATATGCCCTCGCGCCACCTGTTGCAAGCCGGATGATCCGGCATTTGTAAGGCGGGGTTTCACCCCACCACCCTGTCAGCCTTAAAGGCAGTCCCGCGCCAGTATTCGGTCCACGACGGGGCAGGCTCGGATTTCAAAATGACTTTGAGACGAGGTCCGAAGACCTTGAGCAGAATAAGAGCGGTCATGTGAGGAGAGTCCATTTGAGTAAACGAGTCAGTGCGGTCTCTACGCCAGCGTCTCTCACGACGCCAGAGCCATTTCGGAATGGCAGGGATGCGGTTGGCGCATGCACACGAAAACCCCCTCGTTTGGCGGGGTTCATCCCACCCCCACCACCCCAAAAAAACGCCCCGCTTTTCAGCGAGGCGTTCTCAAACTTTGCGTAGGGCGGGGTTCACCCCGCCGCCACTTAGCCGCGCTCTTCGATGATCTCGACGAGGTGCGGGATGCTTTCGACCATGCCGCGTACGGAAGGGGTGTCTTCCAGCTCACGGGTCTTGTGCATTTTGTTCAGGCCCAGACCAACCAGCGTAGCACGCTGCTTTTCCGGACGACGGATCGGGCTACCGATCTGTTTTACAACGATAGTTTTAGCCATGTCTTAGGCCTCCGTCACAACTGGAGCTTGCTCGCCGTCGACCTTGGGGCCGTCTTCCGAGCGCAGAATGTCCGCAACCTTCTTACCACGACGCTGCGCCACCATGCGGGGGGAAGCTTCGTTCACGAGACCGTTCAACGTAGCACGGATCATGTTGTAAGGGTTCTGCGAACCGATTGATTTTGCGACAACATCCTGGACGCCGAGCATCTCGAACACAGCACGCATCGGACCACCGGCGATGATACCGGTACCTTGTGGCGCGGTCCGCATAACGACTTTACCAGCGCCGTGACGGCCAGCAACATCGTGGTGCAGCGTGCGGCCTTCGCGCAGTGGCACGCGGATCATCTGGCGCTTGGCTTGCTCGGTGGCTTTGCGGATGGCCTCTGGGACCTCTTTCGCTTTACCTTTACCGAAGCCGACGCGGCCTTTCTGGTCGCCAACGACGACAAGTGCGGCGAAGCCGAAACGCTTACCACCTTTAACGGTCTTGGACACGCGGTTGATCGCGACGAGGCGATCTGCGAATTCGGGGGTTTCGTCCCGATCGCGGCGACCGCGGTTTCCTGGTTCTCTTGCCATTGGCAAATCCTTCAATTTCTGCGCCTTAGCGCCGTTTAACCTCAATCGCAGTGGGCAAGCGCCCCCCGATCATCGAGGCCCTAGGGCCTGCAAAAATGGGCGCCCCTGATACGGAGCGCCCAAAGACTTAGATTTTCAAACCGCCTTCACGGGCAGCTTCGGCCAAGGCCTTCACTTTACCGTGGAAGAGGAAACCACCGCGGTCGAAGTAGGCTTCGGACACGCCAGCTTTCTTGGCGCGTTCCGCGATTGCGGCCCCGACTTTGGTTGCAGCTTCGATGTTGTTCTTGCCAACGATGCCCAGATCCTTCTCGAGAGAAGAAGCCGAGGCGATCGTCACGCCGTTCACATCATCAATCAGCTGCACGCTGATGTTCTTGTTGGAGCGGTGAACCGACAGACGCGCGCGTCCGGCGTTGACCTTGCGAAGTTTGTTCCGAACGCGCAGGCGGCGTTTGATGAACAGATCACGTTTGCTAGTAGCCATTACTTCTTCTTCCCTTCTTTGCGGAAGACGAACTCGTCCTTGTAGCGGATGCCCTTGCCTTTATAAGGCTCTGGCTTTCGCCACGCGCGGATGTTGGCAGCCACTTGGCCGACAACCTGCTCGTCAATCCCCTCGACGGTGATTTCGGTCGCCTTGGGAGACGTAACCGTTACACCTTCAGGCACTTCGTAGATTACGTCATGCGACAGGCCGAGGTTCAGCTTCAGGTTCTTGCCTTCCATCGCGGCGCGGTAACCCACACCTTGAAGTTCAAGCTCTTTCTTGAAGCCGTCCGTAACGCCCGTGATCAAGTTTGCCACCATCGTGCGGCTCATGCCCCACTGCTGGCGGGCACGCTTGGACGAGCCGCGAGGCGTAATGGTCACCACGTTGTCCTCGACAGTGAGGGTCACGTCGTCGGTTGCCTTGAAGGAACGGGTCCCCTTGGGGCCTTTCACTTCAATGGTCTGGCCAGAGACGGACGCGGTCACGCCGGAGGGCAGATCGACTGGTTTTTTACCAATACGAGACATAACTGGCGCTCCTTAGAATACCGTGCAAATCACTTCGCCGCCAACGTTATGGCTGCGAGCGTTCGCGTCCGACATCACACCGCGAGGTGTGCTGACAATCGACACGCCCAAGCCCTGACGGACCACGGGGATGTCATTGGCGCCCATGTAGACGCGACGACCGGGCTTGGAGACCCGCTTCAGTTCGCGAATGACAGGAGTGCCTTCGTAGTATTTCAGCTCGATATTCAAAGCCGGGTGGCCGTCTTTGCCCGTCACCTTCTCGTAGCCACGGATGTAGCCCTCGTCGGCGAGTACGTCCAACACCCAAGCGCGCAGCTTGGAGGCGGGCGTTTCAACGGTTGCTTTGCCGCGCAACTGCGAGTTGCGGATGCGGGTGAGCATATCTGCGATAGGATCGTTCATAATCTAATGCCCTCCTTACCAGCTCGACTTGACCATGCCGGGGATCAGGCCGGCAGAGCCCAGGTCCCGCAACATGATCCGGGAAATCTTCAGCTTACGGTAGTAAGCATGAGGACGGCCGGTCAGTTGGCAGCGGTTGTGCAAACGGGTCGCCGAGCTGTTGCGCGGCAGTTCAGCCAGTTTCAGACGCGCTTTGAAACGCTCTTCCATGGGCTTCTCTTTGTCGTTTGCGATGGCGAGCAGAGCAGCACGTTTAGCGGCGTATTTCTTCACCAGCTTTTCGCGCTTCTTCTCGCGTTCGATCATTGCTTTTTTAGCCATGTCTAATTCCCTCCAGCGATCAGCTGTTGAAAGGCATGTTGAAAGCTTTCAACAGGCTCTTTGCTTCAGCGTCGGTGGTTGCGGTGGTGCAGATAATGATGTCCATGCCCCAGTTCTCGTCGATCTTGTCAAAGTCGATCTCGGGGAACACAAGGTGCTCTTTCAGGCCCATGGCGTAGTTGCCACGGCCATCAAAGCTTTTGCCGGACACGCCGCGGAAGTCGCGGATGCGAGGCATTGCAATGGTAATCAGACGGTCAAGGAATTCATACATCCGCTCGCCGCGCAGGGTTACCTTGGCACCGACAGGCATCTCTTCACGCAGGCGGAAGCCGGCGATGGATTTCTTGGCGCGGGTAACCATGGCCTTCTGACCTGCAATGGCGGTCAGATCGGCAGCAGCGCCCGCAGGCTTCTTGCTGTCTTTCACGGCCGCACGGCCAGCACCGATATTGAGAACGATTTTCTCAAGGCGCGGGATTTGCATGTCGTTCTTGTAGCCGAACTCTTCCTTCATGGCGGCACGGATGGTGTCGACATAAACAGACTTCAGGCGCGGGGTGTAGTTTGCTTCGTCAAGCATCAGATCACGTCCCCAGTTGTCTTGGCAAAACGCACTTTCTTGTCGCCGTCCATTTTGAAGCCCACACGGGTGGCCTTACCATTGGCGTCGAGAAGAGCGAGGTTGCTCAGTTGAATAGGCATCGCTTGCGGCACGCGGCCACCTTGCGAGTTCTGGCTTTGCTTCACGTGGCGAATGGCGACGTTCACGCCTTCCACGATGGCTTTACCGGCTTTGGGGTCAACGGAGGCAATGGTGCCTTCCTTGCCTTTATCCTTGCCAGCCAGCACGACAATCTTGTCGCCTTTTTTCAGTTTGGCAGCCATGTCACAGCACCTCCGGGGCGAGCGAGATGATTTTCATGAAGTTCTTGGCGCGCAGCTCACGAACGACCGGGCCGAAGATACGGGTGCCGATAGGCTCGTTGTTGTTATTCAGAATAACGGCGGCGTTGCCGTCGAAGCGGATGGCGGTGCCATCGTCGCGACGAACTTCCTTGGCGGTGCGTACAACGACAGCCTTGCGGACGTCGCCTTTTTTCACGCGGCCGCGCGGGATGGCTTCCTTGACCGACACGACGATGATGTCGCCGACGGATGCGTATTTACGCTTGGAACCACCCAAAACCTTGATGCACTGAACACGGCGAGCGCCGCTGTTGTCAGCTACATCCAGGTTGGTCTGCATCTGGATCATTTGATGTCTCCCGACCTTTGGGGACGCATGCCTGCGCCCCAGGGTTTCGAATTAATTAGAAAAGCCTCACGCCTCGGCGGTGATGACTTCCCAACGCTTGGTTTTGGATTTCGGCGCACATTCCTGAATGCGAACCTGATCTCCCACGTTAAACGTGTTCTTCTCGTCGTGAGCCCGATACTTCTTGGACTTACGGATCGTTTTCTTCAGAACGGGGTGGCGGAAGCGGCGTTCGACGGAAACCGTTACGGTTTGCTCGTTCTGGTTGCTGGTGACGGTGCCTGTCAGGATACGCTTGGGCATTACTTGGCCTCCCCAGCTGCAGCTTTCGCTTTTTCGTTCAGAATGGTTTTCACACGTGCGGCGCCGCGTTTGACGGCGCGCATACGTGCAGTGTTCTCAAGTTGGCCGGTGGCCTGTTGGAAGCGCAGGTTGAAGGCTTCCTTTTTCAGCGCGACGAGCTCTTCGTTGAGCTGGTCCGCGGTCTTCTCGCGAAGCTCGCTGGCGTTCATAGCCGTTTCCTTTTTTCATACACCGGAGGGCCCCATAAGAGGTCACCCTGATTCCAGTGGAGTTCATGATGAAACGTGGCTTTAGACCCCTGCCCGACATATTGCAAGCCCTGTCGCTGATATCTGTAAAATAAGGGCTTACTTACGGGTTCGGCTGCGGTATCAGCGGGCGCTCTCATCGCTTTTGCAATCAAAAGCGACTGCCGCGCTGGTCCAATATCGCTTTGTGCGATATTGGACCGACATGACAAACATTCGCTCCCTCTTCGTGACCCGCCTCTACCAAGCCCGCCTTGCCGATCATGGCAAACCCATCGACGCGGAGGAGTTGGAGGACAACTGCCTTGGCATCGCCGAGGATGACGAGGCCGGTCAGGACTGGTGCGAGGAAAACGGCTATGCGGGCTACACCAGCTACGCGTCCCTGACTGATCTTCCATGGCGCTCGCCCATCTTCAAGGACTTGGTGAAGGTGCTGGACAAACACGTGGCCGAATTCGCCAAGGATTTGCAGTTCGATCTGGACGGGCGCAAATTGAAGCTGGAGGACATCTGGATCAACATTCTACCCGAAGGCGGCATCCACACGTCCCACATCCACCCGCATTCGGTCATTTCCGGCACCACCTATGTGGCCATGCCCTCCGGCGCGTCAGCGATCAAGTTCGAGGACCCTCGGTCGCAGATGATGATGGCGGCCCCTACCCGCCTGAAAGACGCCCGCGAGGAGATGCGGCAGTTTATCTATGTCGCGCCCGAGGTTGGAGACGTGCTGCTATGGGAAAGCTGGCTGCGGCATGAGGTGCCGATGAATTTGAGCGAGGAGGATCGGGTGTCGGTGAGCTTTAATTATGCTTGGGCTTAAGTAGGCTCATCTAAATTCAAACTACAAATTCCAACGCCCCAGCAGGATCACAGATATGGTTCATACCCAGAGACTTGAGTTTTGCTGCGTGCTTTTGAAAGTCCCTGGTGTTCAGTGTAACAAACACGTCTCTGTTTGCTTCAATGTGAGAATATGCGGACAAGACATCACACCAACTATTTCTCCATTTGGTTAAACTCTCTGATTGGATCATCTCATCGGTTAGAGCGTCAGGACCGTCAAAATGATCCACTGGGTCACACGCTACCTTTGAGGCGATCACGTCCCAAATCGCGCCAGTTTCGCGCTCAAACTTATTGCCATCGTCAATCCAATAGCAAAAATCCCAATATGTTAGACCGATCACAGCGGGCATGGGGACAACGGGTAAGTCACTCCAATTCAGTCGACGTACCCGCTCAGTGAACTCACTAGCACTTCCCGGAAACCGTTTCGATCTGGTGTTCTCCGAGGCCGACGTTGCCAAGAGTGCAACCTCACACTTATGACTGCGGTGCAGTTCAATCAATGCCCCGACATACTTCGATTGAGGGCCATCATTCTCGACTTCAATTATGCAATTCCAATCCAGTGTTAGCTTCATCTTAACCCCCAGAATTCGAGAAGCCCCCGCCGATTTCTCAGCGGGGGCTCTATTATCTCAACCGTGGCGGAACGCGCGTTTTCAAGAAAACACGCTGCCTCCGCCGCGTCGCGCTAAAGCGCGACGGTTACCAGTCTTCCCGAACAACGACCCGTGTCTTGATCGGCAGCTTCATCGCAGCAAGGCGCAGGGCCTCGCGGGCGACGTCGTCGTTGACGCCGTCGATCTCGAACATCATGCGGCCGGGTTTGACCTTGCATGCCCAGAAATCCACCGAGCCTTTACCCTTACCCATACGAACTTCGATGGGTTTGGAGGTCACGGGCAGGTCCGGGAAAATCCGGATCCAGACGCGGCCT
Organism: Litoreibacter arenae DSM 19593; assembly: GCF_000442275.2. GTDB lineage: Bacteria > Pseudomonadota > Alphaproteobacteria > Rhodobacterales > Rhodobacteraceae > Litoreibacter > Litoreibacter arenae. Next base: position 60,839 of record NZ_KE557314.1, read on the forward strand.
TGACGCTTCATGTGACGCGTCATGGCACGACGGGCAGCCTCGATCTGGCGCGCGGTGATGCGCTCAGGCTCGGTTGCCTTTAGGCCGTAAGTGCCAAAGTTCAGGTCGGTCCCGCCCTTGGCTTCGCCACGGATGCGGCCTTTGTGCATCTTGCGGAATTTAGTACGCTTTGGTTGCAGCATTGATCAATCCTCCTTAGCGACGACCGCCTGCACCACGAGGTGCTGGGCCATCCTGGAGTTCCTGTTGCTTACGGTCACGCGCTTGTGGATCGTGCTCCATGATCTCGCCTTTGAAGATCCAGGTCTTGATCCCGATGATGCCATAGGCGGTCATCGCTTCAACGTGTGCGTAATCGATGTCGGCACGCAGGGTGTGCAAAGGCACGCGGCCTTCACGATACCATTCGGTCCGGGCGATCTCGGCACCGCCAAGGCGGCCTGCGAGGTTCACACGGATACCAAGGGCACCCATACGCATTGCGTTCTGCACGGCACGCTTCATGGCGCGGCGGAAGGACACACGACGTTCCAGCTGCTGGGCGATGGACTCGCCAACCAGTGCTGCGTCCAGTTCGGGCTTGCGCACTTCAACGATGTTGAGGTGCAACTCGCTGTCGGTGAACGCGGCCAGCTTGCGGCGCAGGCCTTCAATATCGGCGCCTTTTTTGCCGATGATGACGCCCGGACGTGCAGTGTGGATCGTGACGCGGCACTTTTTGTGCGGACGTTCGATGATCACACGGCTGATGCCGGCTTGCTTGCACTCTTCCTTGATGAATTCGCGCATTTTGATGTCTTCGAGAAGAAGATTACCAAAATCCTTGCTTTCAGCGTACCAGCGGCTGTCCCAGGTGCGGTTGACCTGAAGACGCATGCCGATAGGATTTACTTTGTTACCCATTATGCTTGCTCCTCAACTTGGCGCACCTTGATGGTCAGCTCCGAGAATGGCTTGACGATTTTACCGAACCGGCCACGGGCCCGAGGGCGACCGCGCTTCATGGTCAGGTTCTTGCCGACATAGGCCTCGGCCACGATCAGATCATCCACGTCGAGGTTGTGGTTGTTCTCTGCGTTGGCGATGGCGGATTGCAGGCACTTTTTCACGTCGTCAGAGATACGCTTCTTGGAGAAGGTGAGATCGGCCAGAGCCTTGTCCACTTTCTTGCCACGGATCAGCTGAGCCACGAGGTTCAGTTTTTGCGGGGAAGTCCGGAGCATGCGCAGTTTTGCCATTGCTTCGTTATCTGCCACGCGGCGGGGGTTCTTATCCTTGCCCATGGCTTACTTCCTCTTCGCTTTTTTATCAGCGGCGTGACCGTAATAGGTCCGGGTTGGCGAGTACTCACCAAACTTCTGACCGATCATTTCTTCGGTTACGTTCACCGGGATGTGCTTCTTGCCGTTGTACACGCCAAACGTGAGGCCAACGAACTGAGGCAGGATGGTGGAGCGGCGCGACCAGATCTTGATCACGTCGTTGCGGCTGCTTTCTTTCGCAGCTTCGGCTTTCTTCAACACATAAGCGTCGACGAAGGGGCCTTTCCAGACTGAGCGAGACATATCTTAACGTCCCTTCTTCTTGGCGTGACGCGAGCGGATGATCAGCTTTTGCGACGCTTTGTTCTTGTTGCGGGTACGCGCACCCTTGGTTGGCTTGCCCCATGGGGAAACCGGGTGACGACCACCAGATGTCCGGCCTTCACCACCACCATGCGGGTGGTCGATCGGGTTCATCACGACACCACGAACGGACGGGCGAACGCCCTTGTGGCGCATACGACCGGCTTTACCGTAGTTCTGGTTGGAGTTGTCCGGGTTCGACACGGCGCCGACGGTGCACATGCACTCCTGACGCACGAGGCGAAGCTCGCCGGAGCTCAGACGGATCTGGGCGTAGCCACCGTCACGACCAACGAACTGGGCGTAGGTGCCAGCAGCACGGGCAATCTGGCCGCCTTTGCCGGGCTTCAACTCGATGTTGTGGACGATTGTGCCGATTGGCAGACCGGAGAACGGCATTGCGTTGCCCGGCTTCACGTCGGCTTTCTGCGACGCCACGACGGTGTCGCCAACGCCGAGGCGTTGTGGAGCGAGGATATAGGCCTGCTCGCCGTCTTCATATTTCACCAGTGCGATAAACGCGGTCCGGTTCGGGTCATATTCGATCCGTTCAACCGTAGCAGAGACGTCGAATTTCGTCCGCTTGAAGTCAACGATCCGGTAAAGACGCTTGGCGCCCCCACCCTTGCGACGCATCGTGATCCGTCCGGTATTGTTCCGTCCGCCATTCTTGCTCAAACCCTCAGTGAGGGACTTGACCGGGCGGCCTTTCCAGAGTTCCGAACGGTCGATCAGAACCAACCCACGTTGGCCTGGCGTCGTCGGCTTATACGACTTAAGTGCCATGCTTTCTGTCTTCCGTTGTTGCAGCAAACGGGTCGCCCCGCCGCTTGTGTTTATAGGGCCCCGAAGGTCCCCGACTTGAAGTGTCCCATTCGGCATCTGCTGGGCAGAACCGGGAACAACAGCAAAGCCCCGGACGAATCCGGGGCCTATGCCGATGGGGGTGTTTAGGAAGGGAAGCCTCGGGGGTCAAGCGAGAACTAGGGCTTTCGACCATGAATGATCCGCCGCAAAGCTCCGAGCGCAACAAAGCCGGGCGTTCGTGGTTTAATATCAGGAGGTGGCCCTGTGGTTAGCCGACAGTCGCCTTCGACCGCGACATCCGCCGCGCGCCTACAAGCAAGCCTAGCCCGGCCAGCAGGAAGCCCAGCGACGCTGGCAGCGGAACCGGCGCGATCGACAGGGACGTCACGTCATGCGTGACAGTCACCCCGTATCCCATCTGCGTAAAATGGCGGGTTCCGTCATCCCAGGAATAGCTCCGGTCATCCGAGTACCGAAGAGACCCGGCACCAAGTTGCGTCAAAAAGCTGAGCCCGTCGCTATTGCTGAAATCAGTGGCGTCGAACGCCAAACGCGTGACTGTGCCAGTGCAAAGCGAGCGCAACACACCGGTGCAATTCGAGAAGACCGGCGCGACAGCATCGGCGTCCGCCTCATCATAGACGAACTGCAGCGATCCTGTGGTTTGGCGCGCATCTGCGATCCAGCTAAAGCCATCAAGGGCAGATGATGCGGCATCGGTGTAGCTCAGCCCCGTGTGACGTTGATACCGGCCAGTGGCCATATCACGCGAAATGGCAGACCCGAAGGCAACCGAGTTGAACTCGGTCTCGACATTCACTTCATAGAGGACGGGCGCAGCCTGCGCCGAGAATGCCGTAAGGGCTGCGGCGCTTGCGGCAACACAAAGTGTCTTGAATTTATTGAGAGTCATATCGGGCCTCGCAGAAAAAGGCGGAAACAAAAAGGTAATTACATGGCTAAAGTCGGTCATTTCCTCTGGAAAGTAAAGGTTTATTAAGCTTCATCGAATTCAGCACTACACGGCAGCAACGGCCGCTTTCGGATTGAAAACAATGATCTAGTACAGAAAGAACTGTTCTTCATTTTGCAACTATTCACGAGAGTGGAACATTATTCTCACAGGAATTCCGCCCTGTCCCGGGCGCGACGACTCGCCCACCGCGGCCTCAGCAAAGCCGACAGCCCTCTGAAAACCGCATCAATCCAACAAAAAAGCCCCATCCAATCGGATGGGGCTTTCCTAAAATTCAAGCGTTCAGCGTGCTAGGAACCTGCCTTACAGGCCGGTGGACACGTCGATTGTGTTACCTTCTTCGAGGGTAACATAAGCCTTCTTCACGTCCTTGCGGCGACCGGGCTGGCCCCGGAAACGCTTGACCTTGCCTTTGGTGATGGTGGTGTTGACCGCCTTCACCTTGACGCCGAAGAGTGTTTCCACTGCTTCCTTGATCATTGGCTTGTTGGCTTCGATAGCGACCTCGAACACAACCGCGTTCGCCTCGGAGGCCATTGTGGCCTTCTCGGTGATAAGCGGCTTGCGGATCACGTCGTAGTGCTCAGACTTCGTGCTCATTTCAGGCGAGCCTCCAGTGCTTCGAGACCGGCTTTGGTGATAACCAAAGTGTCGCGTTTCAGGATGTCAAAGACGTTGGCGCCCATGGAAGGCAGAACGTCCAGACCGGCGATGTTGCGTGCGGCTTGGGCAAAGTCTGCATTCACTTCGGCACCATCGATGATCAGCGCACGTTTCCAACCCAGTTCTTTGATCTGTGCGGCCAAAGCTTTGGTTTTCACGTCTTTGATATCAATGTTGTCAATGATGACCAACTCGCCTGCGACCGCTTTCGCGGACAGGGCGTGCATCAGACCAAGCTTGCGAACCTTCTTGGGAAGGTCGTGGCCGTGGCTGCGAGGGGTCGGACCCTTGTAGACACCACCACCGCGGAAGATCGGAGCCGACCGTGCGCCGTGGCGTGCGCCACCGGTGCCTTTTTGGCGATAGATCTTCTTGGTCGAGTAGTTCACTTCCGAGCGTGTCTTGACCTTATGCGTGCCCTGCTGCGCGTTGTTACGCTGCCAGCGGACCACACGGTGCAGGATGTCTGCACGGGGCTCCAGACCGAAGATGGCGTCGTCCAGCTCAACAGAGCCAGCCGTTTTGCCGTCGAGTTTGATGGCATCAGCTTTCATCGGACTTGTCTCCTTCCGGCGCATCACCTTCGGCTTTGTCAGCCTCGATGGATGCTTCTGCTTCTTTCAGTGCGGCTTCCTCAGCGGCGGCGGCTTCTGCGGCGGCTGCTTCTGCCGCTGCTTGTGCTTCTGCTTCAGCGGCGGCTGCGGCTTCCTCAGCGGCTTTCATCGCCTCGCGGGCAGCGGAGGCCAACCCGGCGGGGAAGATCACGCTTTCAGACTGCGGCTTCTTCACAGCGTCCTTAACGGTGACCCAGCCACCCTTGGAGCCGGGAACGGCGCCTTTGATCATGATCAGACCACGGTCGATGTCGGTTTTGACAACTTGCAGGTTTTGCGTGGTCACGCGGGCAGCGCCCATGTGGCCGGCCATTTTCTTGCCTTTGAAAACCTTGCCAGGATCCTGACACTGACCCGTCGAGCCGTGCGAGCGGTGGGAAATCGACACACCGTGAGTAGCGCGAAGGCCCCCGAAGTTGTGACGCTTCATCGCGCCGGCAAAACCCTTACCGATAGAGGTACCGGCAACATCCACGAATTGACCCTCAAAATAGTGGGCCGCGATGATTTCTTCACCAACGGGGATCAGGTTTTCCTCGGCAACACGGAACTCAGCGACCTTGCGCTTGGGCTCCACCTTGGCAGCGGCAAAGTGACCGCGCATGGCTTTGGAGGTCCGTTTGGCTTTGGCAGTGCCAGCACCGAGTTGAACAGCCGTATAGCCGTCTTTCTCCATGGTGCGGTTGGCAACCACTTCCAGCTTGTCGAGTTGAAGAACGGTCACAGGGATCTGCTTGCCGTCTTCCATGAAGAGGCGGGTCATGCCGACCTTCTTCGCAATTACACCAGAGCGCAACATATCAGGAAGCCCTCCTTAAACCGAGATCTGGACGTCAACGCCAGCCGCCAGGTCGAGCTTCATCAGCGCGTCCACGGTCTGCGGGGTCGGGTCAACGATGTCGAGCAGACGCTTATGCGTGCGGATCTCGAACTGATCGCGGGACTTCTTGTCCACGTGTGGGCCACGCAGAACCGTGAATTTTTCAATCTTGTTGGGCAAAGGGATCGGGCCACGCACGTCAGCGCCGGTGCGCTTAGCGGTGTTTACGATCTCTTGTGTGGAGGCATCCAGGACCCGGTAGTCAAACGCCTTCAGGCGGATGCGAATGTTTTGGCTTGCAGCCATGACATCATCCCTCATCATTGAGGTCTTAACGGATTGGAGGATAGCGGCTCATCCGGCACCCTCATCGCGTCTATTTTTCCGAAACAAAAGAAGGGCACGCGTGGCGTACCCCTGTTCCGTGTGGGTGCTATAGGGGGAGTCGGTCGAGGTGTCTAGGGGGTTTAGGAGCAAATGCATGACAACTTAGATGTCTTGCTGCACCAAACCTCTCAGAACGGAATTTCATCATCAACGGAGCTCGTCACCGAGGCAATTGTAGTTCTTCCTCGGCTCAAGATAAACGGAGGCTTCTCCGGATCTGTTAACAAATGGCGTCGCGCTAATCTTTGCGCCAGTTGCGTGAAGGGTTCTACTCCTTCAGTATTCATCAAACCAGCCTCAATATAAAACGCCGACAACTTGTCGTAAGTACCCTTGCTGATTTTGAAGGCCCCAGTGCAGTCTTGATCACTAACCTCCTGTACTAAGGCAGAACCTATCGCCGTAAGGGTATCCTCGACATCGACCCAGTAAAAATCATCTCCGTTATATTCGTCTGATCGCCACTTGAGGTTTCCATAAAAAATGGGGAACGCCGACATCCATGAGGTGGAAATTGAGCCGCTTCCTGCAGTCGTTACACTTGCTCCGTAACCACCACGACGCGATGATGGCAAAAAATCGATCTCAATCGTCGAAGTTGCATCAGGCAAGTCTGGGAGCGGAATTTCGATTGCTAGTTGGTTAACTGCAGCTCGGAACTTTTCGTTCTCTCTCCTCACCTCATTTAATTCTTCCAGCGCTTTAATACTGGCTGTCGTATCACCACGAACCCAGCCTACTCGGTGCTTGGTCGCTTTTGCATGTTCCAAGGCCTCACGAACACGTAGTTTGAGCTGATCGCTTGAGGACCATGTGGTTCGGAGTCGTTCTTCCGTTGCCTCCGAGATAAAAGCTTCTAGTTTTTTGCGGCCCTCTTCGGAAATCTCAGACTTGCCCACCGCAATGGTTTTAGGATTTTCATGAACAATAACTAAAACAGGAACACCTTTGGACACCGCGTATCTGTATTCTTTATGAGTATAGCTAAGCCCATCGTCTGCAGGAGTGCCGTATCGCCCACCGATAACGAGCACGTAATAATCACATTGATCAATTAGCGTTTTGATAAATGCGAACTGCCCCTCATCCGCAGCAGGGAATGATTCCATTTGAACAGGAAAGTCACCCATTTGGATGATCGTATCCTGAACCGCCCGCCGTTCCTCGCGAAGGTCTTCAAATGTGGAACTGATGAACACCTGATATCTTTTGTCACTCATGCTATTATCTTACCTAACCATAAGATTACAGAAAAGAAGAGCTTACAAAAAAGGCCGCCCCGAGGAGTGCTCGGGGCGGCCTGTTCTATAATAACAACCGAGTGGGTTCTCATTGCTCTTTCAGAGCAACTGCCACCCACGTGGCGTGTTTCTTAAATCACTCCGTAATCTTCGACACGACACCTGCACCAACAGTCCGGCCACCTTCGCGGATCGCGAAGCGGAGGCCTTGTTCCATGGCGATCGGCGCGATCAGTTCGACGTCGAACTTCAGGTTGTCGCCCGGCATGACCATTTCCGTCCCTGCTGGCAGGTTCACCGTGCCGGTCACGTCCGTCGTGCGGAAGTAGAACTGCGGACGGTAGTTCGCGAAGAACGGCGTGTGACGGCCACCCTCTTCCTTGGTGAGGATATACGCCTCGGCCTCGAACTTGGTGTGCGGGTTCACCGAACCCGGCTTGCACAGAACCTGGCCGCGCTCAACGCCGTCACGGTCGATGCCGCGCAGCAGGACGCCCACGTTGTCGCCAGCTTCACCGCGATCCAGCAGCTTGCGGAACATTTCCACGCCGGTACAGGTGGTTTTCGCGGTGTCGCGGATGCCCACGATGGACAGCTCGTCGCCTACGTTAACCACACCGCGCTCGATGCGGCCGGTCACAACCGTGCCACGGCCGGAGATCGAGAACACGTCCTCGATCGGCAGCAGGAACGGCTGGTCGACAGCACGCTCTGGCGTCGGGATGTACTCGTCGACAGCGGCCATCAGCTTGCGGATCGACTCTTCGCCGATTTCCGGGTCGCGGCCTTCCAGCGCGGCCAGAGCCGAGCCGGGGATCACGGGAATGTCGTCGCCGGGGTACTCGTAGGAGGACAGCAGCTCGCGGATCTCCATTTCAACCAGCTCAAGCAGCTCGTCGTCGTCAACCTGGTCAACTTTGTTCATGTAGACGACCATCTTCGGGATGCCGACCTGGCGGCCCAGCAGGATATGCTCGCGGGTCTGGGGCATCGGGCCGTCAGCGGCGTTCACAACCAGGATCGCGCCGTCCATCTGCGCCGCGCCAGTGATCATGTTCTTGACGTAGTCGGCGTGGCCGGGGCAGTCGACGTGTGCGTAGTGGCGGGTCTCGGTCTCGTACTCGACGTGGGCGGTCGAGATCGTGATGCCACGGGCTTTCTCTTCCGGCGCGCCGTCGATCTGGTCATACGCTTTGAAATCGCCGAAATACTTCGTGATTGCTGCTGTCAGCGTGGTCTTGCCGTGGTCAACATGGCCAATCGTGCCGATGTTAACGTGCGGTTTAGAGCGTTCAAACTTTTCCTTAGCCATGATGGCCTCCTGTTTATTAAGCGGATGGCGGGGTGAACCCCGCCCTACGGTTTGGTGGGTAGGGCGGGGTTCACCCCGCCATCCCGTTTATGCAAATTTGGCCTGAATCTCTTCGGAGATGTTCGACGGCACCGGCTCGTAATGGTCGAACTGCATGGTGAAGTTCGCACGGCCCGACGACATCGAACGCAAGGTGTTGATGTAGCCGAACATATTCGCCAGAGGCACGAAGGCGTCGATAGCAATCGCGTTGCCGCGTGTATCCTGACCCTGCACCTGACCACGACGCGACGTCAGATCACCGATGATGCCACCGGTATACTCTTCAGGTGTCACCACCTCGACCTTCATGATCGGCTCGAGCAATTTGGCGCCAGCCTTTCTCATGCCTTCGCGCATACACATGCGGGCAGCAATTTCGAAAGCGAGAACCGAGGAGTCAACGTCGTGGAACTTGCCGTCCAGCAACTCGACTTTGAAGTCGATGACCGGGAAGCCAGCCAACGGGCCGCTGTCCATAACCGAGTTGATGCCTTTTTCCACGCCGGGGATGTATTCCTTCGGCACGGCACCACCGACGATCTTGCTCTCGAAAGAGTAGCCTTCGCCGGGCTCTGTTGGCATGATCGCCAGCTTGACCTCACCGAACTGCCCCGAACCACCCGACTGTTTCTTGTGGGTGTAGGTGTGCTCGACAGCGTGACCGATGGTTTCGCGGTAGGCAACCTGAGGCGCACCGATGTTCGCTTCGACTTTGAATTCCCGCTTCAGGCGGTCAATCAGGATGTCGAGGTGAAGTTCGCCCATGCCCTTCATGATGGTCTGGCCGGATTCGATATCCGTTTCGACGCGGAAGGATGGATCTTCGGCAGCCAGACGCTGCAAACCCAGAGACATCTTCTCTTGGTCGGCTTTTGTCTTGGGCTCGACGGCGATTTCGATGACAGGATCGGGGAACGTCATCGTTTCCAGAACCACCTGATGTTTCTCGTCAGACAAAGTGTCACCGGTCGTGGTGTTTTTCAGGCCGGCAAGCGCGATAATGTCACCAGCAAATGCTTCGGTAATTTCATCTTGCTTGTTGGAGTGCATCATAACCATACGGCCGATACGCTCCTTGTTGCCCTTCGTGGTGTTCATCAGGCTGTCGCCCTTCTCAAGCTTGCCTGAGTAGATGCGCGTGAAGGTAAGCGTACCCATGTACGGGTCGTTCATGATCTTGAACGCGAGGCCGGAGAACGGCATGTTGTCATCCGCGCGACGTGCAATGTTACGAACTTCTTCCTCGTCGCCGGGCGCAAAGCCCATGTAGTCGACAACGTCCAGCGGGGACGGCAGATAGTCGACAACAGCGTTGAGCAGCGGCTGCATACCTTTGTTTTTGAACGCGGAACCGCCAAGAACCGGCACGAATTTCAGCTCAAGACAGCCCTTGCGGATCAGCTTGCGCAGCGTCGGGATGTCAGGCTCGGTGCCTTCCATAAGGTAGGCTTCCATGGCGTCGTCGTCCATTTCGACCGCTGCTTCGATCAGCTTGGCACGCCATTCGTCGGCTTCTGCCTTGAGGCTGTCACGAACAGGGGCCTTGACCCAGGACGCACCAAGGTCTTCGCCCTGCCACAGCCATTCTTCCATGGTCACCAGATCCAGCGTTCCTTCGAGATCGGTTTCCGAGCCAATCGGAAGGTTGACCGGAACGGCTGTCGCGCCGGTGCGGTCTTCGATCATACGGACGCAGTTGGCATAGTCGGCGCCGATCTTGTCCATTTTGTTCACGAACACGATACGCGGAACTTTGTAGCGGTCGGCCTGACGCCAAACGGTTTCGGTCTGCGGCTCGACACCGGCGTTGCCGTCAAGAACGGTAACCGCACCATCGAGAACAGCCAGCGAGCGTTCAACTTCGATTGTGAAGTCGACGTGGCCCGGAGTGTCGATGATGTTCATGCGGTGCTTGAGGCTGTCCGGCTCGGTGCCGGTTTCAGTGCGTTCCCAGAATGTCGTCGTCGCAGCGGAGGTAATTGTAATACCCCGTTCCTGCTCTTGCTCCATCCAGTCCATCGTACCGGCACCGTCGTGGGTCTCGCCCATGACGTGGTTCTTGCCGGTATAAAACAGGATACGTTCGGAAACGGTAGTTTTACCGGCATCAATATGCGCAATGATGCCAAAGTTGCGGTAACGTTCGAGGGGGTAGTCGCGTGCCATATTGGTGCTTTCCTCTTACCAGCGGTAGTGGCTGAACGCTTTGTTCGCGTCGGCCATTTTGTGGGTGTCTTCGCGCTTCTTGACGGCGGAACCACGGGAGTTCACAGCATCCATCAATTCGCCTGCAAGACGCTCTTCCATTGTGTGCTCGTTGCGCGAACGCGCAGCTTTGATCAGCCAACGGATTGCCAGGGCTTCGCGGCGCTCGGGGCGCACTTCGACGGGAACCTGGTAGGTTGCACCACCGACGCGGCGCGAGCGCACTTCGACGGATGGCTTGATCAGCTCAAGCGCCTCGTGGAACACTTCCACAGGGGCTTTCTTCAGCTTGGCTTCAACGCGGTCGAATGCGTTGTAGACGATGCGTTCGGCGGCAGATTTCTTGCCGTCGATCATCAGGTTGTTCATGAATTTGGTCAGAACGCGGTCGCCAAACTTGGCGTCCGGCAGAACTTCGCGTTTTTCAGCGGCGTGACGACGTGACATGTGATCTCTTCCTTACTTCGGACGCTTCGCGCCGTATTTCGAACGGCGTTGCTTACGGTCTTTGACGCCTTGGGTATCCAGCACACCGCGCACGATGTGATAACGGACACCCGGAAGGTCTTTTACACGACCGCCACGGATCAGAACCACGGAGTGTTCCTGCAGGTTGTGGCTTTCGCCGCCGATGTAGGAAATAACCTCAAAGCCATTCGTCAGGCGCACCTTGGCGACTTTACGCATAGCGGAGTTCGGTTTCTTGGGTGTCGTGGTATACACACGGGTGCAAACGCCACGTTTTTGCGGGCATTGCTCCAGGTGCATCGACTTGGACGTTTTACGTTTTGGCTGTCGCGGATTGCGGATCAGCTGTTGGATCGTTGGCATTGAGGACTTTCCCCTTCGTTGCAACTTCGTTTGGGGCGCGCGTCCCCGGCTTATCTTCGCTCCGAACGGAGCGTCTTATTCAGTTTCGCATTTGCGCGTCCACAAACACAAAGACCCGCAGCGGGTTACCCTACCTGGGATCCGCGCGGTGGGTTTACAGAGGATCGGGACGAATAAGTGTCCGGATCGTGACCACTAAATTTTGAGTGCAGGCCGAGCGTTCCCCGACCTGATTGCGCGCGTAATAGGTGGAGTCGTGAATGGTGTCAACAGCACGCCCCGACATCACGTAGCAATTGCTACGCCTCTTCACCTCAAACGTAGGCCCGCACGCTGACGTTTCGCGGTCTTGCGTTCTCGGTAAAGCGTGAACAATCCCGTTGCCACGACGATGGCAGAGCCCAGCAGCGTAAGGTTGTCCGGCCAGTCACCGAAAATCAGCAACCCGAGCAGCAGCGCCACGATCAGGCTGGTGTAGCGGAATGGGGCGACAAATCCGATCTCACCCGACCTCATCGCTGACACCGAGAATATATATCCGCCAATGACAAAGAAACTCGCCCCGGCCAACCACAGGAGCGACGTCGCGCTCACTGGCTGCCACGGTTGGGTGAGGCTTCCAACCGCGCCCAGCGACATGACGCCAACAGCGGCCGAAAGCGCAATCGTCATCGACGGCACCGCGACCGAAATCCGCCGTGCGCATAAATCGCGCACGGTAACGCAGGCCACCGCCAACAACACGTATATGGAATAGACAGAAAAGCCGCTTCCCTCTCCGAACAAAAGTGGCGGGCGCAGGATCAGCATAACACCGGCGAAACCTATCAAAATGGCCACAAGTCGCTTCCACCCCACGGCCTCCCCCAGAAAGACCGCGCCGGCGAGCGTGACCGTCAGCGGGAGCGCCTGAAGGATCGCGGTCACGTCCGCGATAGGCAGATGAAAGAGCGCCGAGATAAAGAAAAACGCCGCCGCAATTTCGACCACCGTGCGCAGCGCGATAAGCAATTGATCCCTGCGCGCTATGGGTGTCCGGAAGCTCCCCGCGCGCCATGCCATGAAGCCAAGAAACGCGATAACGGCGATTGATCGCAACAAGATAGCTTGAAACAACGGCAACTCGCCGGAAAGCGACTTCATGCAGGCGTCATTTACCGTGAACGCTGCCATTGAGCCCGTCATATACAGGGCGCCGCGAGTGTTGTCTGAGATTGCCATGAATCGCAGCTATCATCAAAGCGCTGGCCTGAATAGATGCAGCCTTACCCTGTGCATTTATCTTGCAAGCTTCGCACTAAGCGACGGGGTTCTCGGAACTTTACCGATACGATCGAGTTTAACCGATATCCAAGGCGCATCTGCGCCGAGAACTAACATCGGAGATAAAAATGCTAAAATTACTAGCCCCCGCCACCGCCGCTGCGGCACTTCTTGCAACGGCATCTTTCGCGGAAACGACCGTCAGCAATGTTGACGTCACTGTCGATCTGACGGCTGTCAAAAACGAGACCGCAGCCGCCTATTACACCAGCTTGGAAGAGGATCTGGAAACCGCGATCATTTCGAAGGTGACGCCTCAACTGGCGACTGACGGTGCCAGCGTCATCGTCGACATCGATGAATTGTCACTGGCCAACAGCTTCCAGTCCATTCTGGGCATCGCAGAGTCGGAACTATCAGGTTCTGTGACCATCAGCAACTTGCAGGATAACTCCGAGCATCAGGCTTACAATCTGACAGTAAGCTTCGAACCCGCTCCGATTGTGCTGTCGCCTGATGAGGACGTGGTCGTCCTGCGCAGCAGCACGACGGATTACTATATCCAGATGGTCGACAAATTCGCCGAGAATGTGGCCGACAAACTCAAGTAACCGCAGCGAATAACCCCGAATAACTCAATAGGCCCCCGTCGGAATTCCCGACGGGGGCCTATTTTGTTTTCCCTTTAAGACCGTGACCTACTCGTCGCGGCTTTCCGGCGTTTCAACCATGACCGCATCCGCTTGGTCACCCATCGCGGACTCATCAGGCGCGGCCAGTGCAAGCGCGGCTTCCGCCTCGGCCTTGCGGGCTTCGATCACCACGTTGTCACGCTCTTGAGCAATGCGGCGCATCTTCTGCGTCGCACCACCGGTACCAGCCGGGATCAGGCGGCCCACGATGACGTTCTCTTTCAGGCCGATCAGCTTGTCACGTTTGCCCATGGTAGAGGCTTCGGTGAGCACGCGGGTCGTCTCCTGGAAGGACGCGGCAGAGATGAACGAACGCGTTTGCAGCGACGCCTTGGTGATACCCAGCAGGATCGGCTCGCCCGTTGCAGGCTCGCCCCCTTTCGAGATCGCCTTCTCGTTGGCGGCGTCGAACTCGGCCTTGTCCACGTGCTCGCCTTTGAGCAGCGTCGTGGTCCCCGAGGTCTGGATCTCCCACTTCTGGAGCATCTGACGAACGATAACTTCGATGTGTTTATCGTTAATCTTCACCCCTTGCAGGCGGTACACGTCCTGCACCTCGTCGATCATGTAGTCCGCAAGCGCTTCCACACCCATGATGGCGAGAATGTCATGCGGCGCAGGGTTGCCGTCCATGATGTAATCGCCCTTCTGGACGAAGTCGCCTTCGGCCACAGGGATGTGTTTGCCCTTGGGCACCATGTACTCGACCTTGACGTCCGCATCGTCCGAGGACTCGATCGCGATGCGGCGCTTGTTCTTGTAGTCCTTGCCGAACCGCACATAGCCGTCGATTTCCGCGATGATGGCGTGGTCTTTGGGGCGACGTGCCTCAAAGAGTTCGGCCACACGGGGCAGACCGCCGGTGATGTCCTTGGTCTTGGCACCCTCACGAGGGATACGGGCAACCACGTCACCGGCCTTGATGTCCTGACCGTCCTCGATGGACAGAATGGCATCCACAGACATCGGATAGGTGGCAGGGTTGCCATTCTCCAGACGCACGGGCTCGCCGTCCGCACCTTCGATAATCACCTCCGGCTTCAACTCGTTGCCTTTTGGTGCTGCACGCCAGTCGACCACGATCTTCTGGGTCATGCCGGTCGCATCGTCGGTCTCGTCTTTCACGGCGATACCGCTGATAAGGTCGACAAAACGGGCCTTACCGTCTTTCTCGGCGATGATCGGCAGCGTGTACGGATCCCATTCAAACAGCTTGTCGCCACGGCTGACTTTCGCGCCGTCTTTGACATGCAGCTTGGAGCCGTAGCCGATCTTGTGGCGGGCCCGTTCGGTACCGTTTTCGTCAGTGATCGTCAGCTGCATGTTGCGGCCCATGACCACTTGCTCGCCAGCGGCGTTCTCAAGGATGGACGCGTTCTCGAACGCCACCTTGCCCTCTTGCGAGGCCTCAAGGAACGATTGCTGGCCACCTTGCGCAACACCACCGATGTGGAACGTCCGCATCGTCAGCTGCGTGCCGGGCTCACCGATGGACTGCGCGGCGATGATGCCGACTGCCTCTCCGGTGTTGACCAGCGTGCCGCGTGCAAGGTCACGACCGTAGCACATGGCGCAGACGCCTTCTTCCGCTTCACAAGTCAGCGGCGAACGCATCTTGGCGGTTGGAATGTCCGCCTCGTCGATGGCATCGGCCTTGCGCTCGTCGATCAGCTCGCCACGGGCGACCAGAACCTCGTCGGTGCCGGGAACAAGAATGTCCTCGGCAGCAGTCCGGCCCAGCAAACGCTCACCGATGGAGGCAACCACTTCACCGTCGTTCACCGCCGAAGAGGCGTTGATGAAGTTGTCGGTGCCACAGTCGTGCATACGCACGATGCAGTCCTGAGCAACGTCCACCAGACGACGGGTCAGGTAACCGGAGTTCGCCGTTTTCAAAGCCGTATCCGACAGACCCTTACGGGCACCGTGGGTGGAGTTGAAGTACTCCAACACGGTCAGACCTTCTTTAAAGTTCGAGATGATCGGCGTCTCGATGATCTCGCCATTCGGCTTGGCCATCAGGCCGCGCATACCGCCCAGCTGCTTCATCTGCGTAACCGAGCCACGCGCACCGGAGTGAGCCATCATGTAGACCGAGTTCGGCTCGTTCTCAGCGCCGTTCTCGTCCCGACCGGAGTCGGAAATGTTGGCCATCATGGCGTCTGTGACCTGGTCGTTACACTTCGACCAGGCGTCGATCACCTTGTTGTACTTCTCGCCCTGAGTGATCAGGCCGTCCATGTACTGTTGCTCGAACTCTTTGACCTGCTCGCGCGTGCTGTCGACGATCGGCCATTTGCTGTCCGGAATGATCATGTCGTCCTTGCCGAACGAAATGCCGGCCTTGAACGCTTCGCGGAAGCCCATGGTCATGATCTGGTCACAGAAGATCACAGACTCTTTCTGACCGCAGTAGCGGTAGACGGTGTCGATGACCTGCTGAACTTCCTTCTTACGCAGAAGGCGGTTCACCAGCGAGAACGGCGCTTTCGCATTCAGCGGCAGCAGCGCACCCAAACGGATACGGCCAGGAGTGGTCTCGAAGCGCTTCAGCACCTCGTTCCCTTCCTCGTCGATCTGCGGCAGGCGGGCCTGGATCTTGGCGTGCAAATGCACCTCGCCGGAATCCAGTGCGTGCTGGACTTCGTCGACATTGGCGAAAATCTTGCCTTCGCCATGCATGCCTTCACGTTCCATGGTGATGTAGTAGAGACCAAGGATCATGTCCTGCGACGGCACGATAATCGGTGAACCGTTCGCAGGGGACAGGACGTTGTTGGTCGACATCATCAACACGCGGGCTTCCAGCTGGGCTTCCAGCGAAAGCGGTACGTGAACAGCCATTTGGTCGCCATCGAAGTCGGCGTTGAAGGCCGAGCAGACCAGCGGGTGAAGCTGGATGGCTTTACCTTCGATCAGAACCGGCTCGAACGCCTGAATGCCAAGACGGTGCAAAGTCGGTGCACGGTTCAGCATAACCGGATGTTCGCGGATAACCTCGTCGAGAATATCCCAAACTTCCGGACGCTCTTTTTCAACCAGCTTCTTCGCCTGCTTCACGGTAGAGGACAGACCTTTGGCCTCCAGACGCGAGTAGATGAACGGCTTGAACAACTCCAACGCCATCTTCTTCGGCAAACCGCACTGATGCAGCTTCAACTCCGGACCGGTCACAATGACCGAACGGCCAGAGAAGTCGACGCGCTTACCCAAAAGGTTCTGGCGGAAGCGGCCTTGCTTGCCTTTCAGCATGTCGGACAGGGACTTCAGCGGACGCTTGTTGGCACCCGTGATGGTCCGGCCGCGACGGCCGTTGTCGAACAATGCGTCCACCGACTCTTGAAGCATCCGCTTCTCGTTACGCACGATGATATCCGGCGCGCGAAGCTCGATCAGGCGCTTCAGGCGGTTGTTCCGGTTGATGACGCGGCGATACAGGTCGTTGAGGTCGGAGGTCGCAAAGCGGCCACCGTCCAGCGGCACCAGCGGGCGCAGCTCTGGCGGGATCACGGGAACTACCGTCAGAACCATCCACTCGGGACGGTTGCCGGACTCGAGGAAGTTTTCCACCAGTTTCAGACGCTTAATGATCTTCTTGGGCTTCAGCTCGCCAGTGGCCTCTTTGAGGTCTTCACGCAGCTGGTCAGCTTCGGATTCCAGATCGATCGCAGCCAGCATTTCGCGGATCGCTTCCGCGCCGATATTGGCGGTGAAGGCGTCCATGCCATAGGCGTCCTGCGCGTCGAGGAATTCCTCTTCGCTCATCAACTGGCCATAGGTCAGATCGGTCAGGCCCGGTTCGATCACAACGTAGTTCTCGAAGTAAAGGATACGTTCCAGATCGCGCAGGGTCATGTCCAGCATCAGGCCGATCCGGGACGGAAGCGACTTGAGGAACCAGATATGCGCCACAGGTGCGGCCAGTTCGATGTGGCCCATCCGCTCGCGGCGGACCTTTTGCAGCGTGACTTCCACACCGCATTTCTCGCAGACGACGCCGCGATACTTCATGCGTTTGTATTTGCCGCACAGACATTCGTAGTCCTTGATCGGGCCAAAGATGCGCGCACAGAAAAGACCGTCACGCTCCGGCTTGAACGTGCGGTAGTTGATGGTCTCCGGCTTCTTGATCTCGCCATACGACCACGACAGGATACGCTCGGGCGAAGCCAGCGAGACCTTGATCTCGTCAAAGCTTTTCGGCGGAGCGATCGGGTTGAACGGGTTGGTTGTCAGTTCCTGGTTCATTTTGCGTCCTTACAAATTAGGGGATGGGTTGAGTGGGGCGCGGGCGCCCTACTCCTCCTCCGCATCCAGGAGTTCCATGTTGAGGCCGAGGCCTCGCACTTCTTTCACGAGCACGTTGAACGATTCCGGAATACCGGCCTCGAAATTGTCCTCGCCCTTGACGATCGACTCGTAGACTTTCGTCCGGCCTGCCACGTCGTCCGATTTCACCGTCAGCATTTCCTGCAAGGTGTAGGCGGCGCCGTAGGCTTCCAAGGCCCAGACTTCCATCTCCCCGAAACGCTGACCACCGAACTGGGCTTTACCACCCAGCGGCTGTTGCGTGACGAGCGAGTACGGCCCGGTAGAACGTGCGTGGATTTTGTCGTCCACAAGGTGGTGCAGTTTCAGCAGGTATTTGACACCCACGGTCACAGGGCGCGCAAACTGCTCACCCGTGCGACCGTCGAACAGGACCGACTGACCGGACGTATCGAAGCCCGCTTTGGTCAGCGCCTCGTTAATGTCCGCTTCTTTCGCACCATCGAACACCGGCGTCGCGATCGGGACACCGCGGCGCACGGCCTCGGCGGATTCGATCATGTCGGCTTCGATCATGTTGCCGAAAGCGTCATTATAGGTCTCGGACCCATACGCATGCTCCAGAGCTTCGCGCACCGGCTGGCTGTCGCCAGAGCGTTTGAACTCGTCCAGAGCGTCATCGATTTTCAGACCCAGACCACGTGCGGCCCAACCCATATGGGTTTCAAGGATCTGACCGACGTTCATACGCGACGGCACACCCAGCGGGTTCAGACAGAAATCCACCGGAGTACCATCCTCAAGGAACGGCATGTCCTCCATCGGCACAACCTTGGAGATAACACCTTTGTTGCCGTGACGACCGGCCATCTTGTCGCCCGGTTGCAGCTTGCGCTTCACCGCCACGAACACTTTGACCATCTTCATCACGCCCGGCGGCAAGTCGTCACCACGGCGCACCTTCTCGACCTTGTCCTCGAAGCGGGCCTGAAGCGCGTTCTTCTGCGCTTCATACTGGCTGTTCAGGGCTTCGACGGCGGCGGCTTCGGTTTCTTCTTCCAAAGCCAGTTGCCACCACTGGCCACGCGACAGGGTTTCCAGCAGCTCAGGGGTGATTTCCGAATTCGGCTTAACGCCTTTCGGACCCTTCACGGCCTTCTTGCCAAGGATCATCCCTTGCAGACGCGCGTAGATGTTGCGGTCAAGGATGCCCATTTCGTCGTCGCGGTCACGGGCAAGGCGTTCGATTTCCTCACGCTCGATTTGCAGCGAGCGCTCGTCCTTCTCGATGCCGTGGCGGTTGAACAGACGAACCTCCACAACGGTCCCGAAGTCACCCGGCTTCACACGCAACGAGGTGTCGCGCACGTCGGACGCCTTCTCACCGAAGATGGCGCGGAGAAGTTTCTCCTCCGGCGTCATCGGGCTTTCGCCCTTCGGTGTGATCTTGCCCACCAGAATATCGCCCGGCTCCACGTCGGCGCCGATATAGACGATGCCAGCCTCGTCGAGGTTGCGCAGCGCTTCTTCACCGACGTTCGGAATGTCGCGGGTGATCTCTTCCGGCCCAAGCTTTGTGTCACGGGCGGCGACCTCAAATTCCTCGATGTGGATCGAGGTGAAGACGTCGTCACGCGCAATGCGCTCGGAGATCAGGATGGAGTCCTCATAGTTGTAGCCGTTCCAGGGCATAAACGCGACGAGCACGTTCTTACCAAGGGCCAACTCGCCCATGTCGGTCGACGGACCATCGGCGATAACTTCGCCCTTGGACACCACGCCACCCACTTTCACCAGCGGACGCTGGTTGATGCAGGTGTTCTGGTTGGACCGCTGGAACTTGCGCAGACGGTAGATGTCCACGCCGGGATCGCCCGGCTCCAGATCGTCAGTCACGCGGACAACGATACGTGTCGCGTCAACCTGGTCGATAATACCGCCACGATGCGCCTGAATGGCAGCGCCGGAGTCAGTTGCAACCACGCCTTCGATGCCGGTGCCCACATAAGGAGCATCGGCTTGCAGCAATGGCACAGCCTGACGTTGCATGTTCGAACCCATCAAGGCGCGGTTGGCGTCGTCATTTTCAAGGAACGGGATCAGCGAGGCCGCAACCGAGACCAACTGCTTTGGCGACACGTCGATCAGGTCAACGTTATCGCGCGATTGCAGCATGTAGTCGCCGGATTGGCGGGTCGACACCAGATCGTTGGAGAAACGGCCCTCGTCGGTCAGCTGCGCGTTGGCCTGCGCCACGGTGTGGCGCATTTCCTCGGTGGCGGACATGTATTGCACATCATCCGTCACCTTGCCGTCCACAACCTTGCGGTATGGCGTTTCGATGAAGCCGTATTTGTTCACGCGGGCAAAGGTCGCCAGCGAGTTGATCAGACCGATGTTCGGCCCTTCCGGCGTCTCGATCGGACACATACGACCATAGTGGGTCGGGTGAACGTCGCGCACCTCAAAGCCTGCACGCTCACGCGTCAGACCACCTGGCCCAAGCGCCGACAGGCGACGCTTGTGCGTCACTTCGGACAGCGGGTTGGTTTGGTCCATGAACTGCGACAGCTGCGAGGAGCCGAAGAATTCACGCACCGCAGCGGCGGCAGGCTTGGCGTTGATCAGGTCCTGCGGCATGACCGTGTCGATTTCGACGCTGGACATACGCTCTTTGATCGCGCGCTCCATACGAAGCAAGCCAACGCGGTACTGGTTTTCCATCAGCTCGCCAACGGAACGCACACGACGGTTGCCCAAGTGGTCAATATCGTCGATGTCGCCACGGCCGTCACGCAGGTCGACCAGCGCCTTGATGCAGGCGATGATGTCTTCCTTGCGCAGGGTGCGCACGGTGTCTTCGGCGTCCAGATCAAGACGCATGTTCATCTTCACGCGGCCCACGGCGGACAGGTCATAGCGCTCGCTGTCGAAGAACAACGTCTCGAACAGTGCAGACGCGGATTCAACGGTGGGCGGTTCGCCCGGACGCATGACGCGGTAGATGTCCATCAGCGCGGTTTCGCGGCTGAAGTTCTTGTCCACAGCCACGGTGTTGCGGATGTAGGGACCCACATTGATGTTGTCGATGTCGAGCACCGGGATCGTGGTCACACCATTGTCGAGCAAGGTCTTGAGCGTGCCGCCAACGACTTCGTCATTCTTGTCCAGTTCCCAAGTCAGCTCGTCACCAGCTTCGATCCAGATTTCGCCGGTCTCTTCGTTGATGATGTCGCGCGCGACGAAACGGCCCACGATGCCCTCAAACGGCAGCAGGATGTTTTCGACATTGCCTTCTTCCATCAACTTCTTGACGGCGCGGGGGGTCACTTTCTTGCCGGCTTCGGCGATAACCTCACCGGTTTTGGCGTCAACGATGTCCCGTGTCGGCTTGGTGCCTTTGATCCGCTCGGGGAAGAACTTGGTGGACCAGCCATCTTTCTTCACCTGCTTGAACTCAACGGTGTCGTAATAGGCATCCATGATGCCTTCCTGATCCAGCCCCAGTGCATAAAGCAGGGTCGACACCGGCAGCTTACGGCGGCGGTCGATACGCGCGAACACAACGTCCTTGGCGTCGAACTCGAAGTCCAGCCACGAGCCGCGATACGGGATGATGCGGCAAGCAAACAGCAGTTTGCCCGAAGAGTGGGTCTTGCCCTTGTCGTGGTCAAAGAACACGCCGGGCGAGCGGTGCATCTGGGAAACGATAACACGCTCGGTGCCGTTCACGACGAACGTCCCGTTCGGGGTCATCAAAGGCATGTCGCCCATGAAGACGTCTTGTTCTTTGATATCCTTGACCGACTTCGCGCCGGTATCTTCGTCGATATCGAACACGATCAGACGCAAGGTCACCTTCAGCGGGGCGCTGTAGGTCATGTCGCGCTGCTGACATTCCTCGACGTCGTATTTCGGTTTCTCCAGCTCGTATTTCACGAACTCCAGAATGGCGGTTTCATTGAAGTCCTTGATCGGGAAAACCGACTGGAAGACACCTTTGATGCCTTCGCCGTCCATCGGTGCCAGCTGGTCGCCGGACTTCAGGAACAGATCATAGGAGGATTTCTGCACCTCAATGAGGTTCGGCATCGCCAGAACTTCATTAATTTTGCCGAAATATTTGCGGATGCGTTTTTGACCAACGTATGTTTGAGCCATGCTCGTCAAAGCCTTTCAATTTCCTCGGGTCATGTCACCCCGGGGCCGGGTGGCATGCCACTTGGACAAGGGAGGTGAGGTTCAATACTTGCGCGCCTTCCCACGGGCGTGCTCCCGAACCTTTACCGCTCCTTAGAGAAGGCTTTTCTATCAAGCCCTCTCTGAGACGCGGAAAGCCGGACCCGGAAATGCTCCGGATCCAGCTATTTCAGATCTACGCAGCCAAGCTGCGCAGCGATTACTTGAGCTCGACTTCGGCGCCAGCTGCTTCCAGCTTGCCTTTGATGTCTTCTGCTTCGGCCTTGTCGACGCCTTCTTTGACAGCTTTGCCGCCGGCTTCGACCAGGTCTTTTGCTTCTTTGAGGCCCAGGCCGGTGATGCCGCGGACTTCTTTGATGACGTTGATTTTTGCCGCACCGGCAGAAACCAGGATCACGTCGAACTCGGTTTGCTCTTCAGCAGCTGCACCGCCAGCGTCGCCGCCAGCAGCCATCATCACGGCGCCGCCAGCGGCGGGCTCGATGCCATACTCGTCTTTGAGGATGGTTTTCAGTTCTTGTGCTTCGAGAAGGGTCAGACCAACGATCTCTTCAGCCAGTTTTTTCAGATCAGCCATTATACTGTTTCCGTTCTATTAAGTTGTGTTCCAACGCGTAAGTATCAACCCCACGAAGGTATCTCCCGAGGATTAAGCGGCTGCTTTTTCCTCGATGGTGCTGAGAATGCTTGCCAAGTTCGAGGCAGGTGCGCCAATCGCGCCGGCAATGTTCGAAGCAGGGGCACCGATGCAACCCACGATAGAAGCAATAAGCTCATCACGGCTTGGCATGGCGGCCACGGCTTTGACACCAGCGACATCCAACGCGTTATCGCCCATAGCCCCGCCAAGGATAACGAGCTTTTCGTTGTCCTTGGAATAGTCGTGCACCACTTTCGCGGCGGCAACCGGGTCTTCTGAATAGGCGAGAACGGTCATACCCGTCAGGTAGGATGCAATGCTCTCGCACGGCTTACCTTCAAGGGCGATTTTGGCGAGCCTGTTCTTGGCGACGCGTACAGACCCACCAGCTTCGCGCATACGCGCACGCAGGTCTTGCATCTCGGCAACCGTGATACCTTCGTAGTGGCTAACCACTACGACGCCAGAGCTTTCAAAGATTTGGCCGAGTTCGTCGACCAGTTTCTCTTTTTGTGCTCTATCCACAGTTTCACTCCAATTGTGGAAGGTTACCCTTCCGGCTCAGTCTACCGGATTACTCCGGCGGTTGGGTCCATCGTAAACGGGACGCCCGAACCGCCTGGAGTTTGCACCCACAGTCAATCTGGTCTGATCCCGTCTCAGGCAGGAATTAAAGGGGTTTGAAGCCCCAACCCGCCATCTCGGACGAAACGCAAAAGAGCGCGTGACGAATCGCGCGCTCTAGAGCATGAGGCTACGTAGTCCCCCGAGACCGAAATGCCAAGCCCGAAGCGTCTGCTTTTTTCACTTTTCTTCAAGTTTTCCGCGCAACGCCGATCAATCCACCGTGATCACGGAAAAAGGGCGAACCATATGGTCCGCCCTGATCCAAATTCGCGCATGCAAGGCCAAAGCGGCCCGCCGCTTAGTTGCCAGTCGCGTTCTCGACCGAGACGCTGACACCCGGGCCCATAGTCGAAGACACAACGATCTTCTTCATGTAGGTGCCCTTGGCGCCAGCAGGCTTGTTCTTGGACACCGCACCCACGAAGGCGCGCACGTTCTCGGTCAGTTGGTCTTCGGTGAACGAGGCCTTGCCGATACCAGCGTGAACAACGCCGGCTTTCTCGACCTTGAACTGAACTTCGCCGCCCTTTGCTGCTTCCACGGCTGCTTTCACGTCCATGGTCACGGTGCCGACTTTGGGGTTCGGCATCAGGTTGCGGGGGCCAAGCACTTTACCCAGACGACCGACGATGGGCATCATGTCCGGTGTCGCGATGCAACGATCGAACTCGATCTTGCCGGACTGGACGGTTTCCATCAGGTCTTCCGCTCCGACGATGTCGGCGCCAGCAGCTTTCGCTTCTTCCGCTTTCTCGTCGCGGGCAAAAACAGCCACGCGGACAGTTTTGCCGGTGCCGTTCGGCAGCGACACGACGCCACGGACCATCTGGTCGGCGTGACGCGGGTCGACGCCCAGGTTCATCGCGATCTCGACGGTTTCGTCGAACTTGGCTTTGGCGTTGTTCTTGACCAGAGCAACAGCCTCTTCCACCGTAACTTCGCGCTTGCCAGCGAATTGCTCACGAGCGGCGGTGGTGCGTTTTCCGTATTTAGCCATTACTTCACCTCAATGCCCATGGAGCGGGCAGAGCCCAGAATGATCAGCATCGCAGCCTCGATGTCGTTCGCGTTCAGATCTTTCATTTTCGTCTCGGCGATCTCGCGCACCTGCTTGGTGGTCACGTGACCAACCACTTCACGCGAAGGGGTTTTTGCGCCGGATTTCAACTTCGCAGCTTTCTTCAGGAGGTAGGCCGCCGGTGGCGTCTTGATGTCCATCGAGAAGGACTTGTCCTGATAGTAGGTAATCACGGTCGGGCAAGGCGCACCTGGCTCCAGATCCTGCGTCTTGGCGTTGAACGCCTTGCAGAATTCCATGATGTTGATGCCGCGTTGACCCAATGCGGGGCCTACGGGCGGGGATGGGTTGGCTTGACCTGCAGGAACCTGCAGCTTCATCGTGCCAGCGATTTTCTTGGCCATTGGCCTTCTCCTTTTAGAACGCCCCGGAACGCGTTTCCGGGGTCAGGTTGTCCGTGGTCCGGTGCCCGCACGCGTGCGCGCCGCCTCCCACGCGATGCACATCAGGTCGTCTTGGTGACCTGTGTGAATTCCAGTTCGACCGGTGTCGCCCGGCCAAAGATCGAGACAGTCACCTTCAGGCGCTGGTTCTCGTCGTCTACTTCCTCGACCTGCCCCGAGAAGCCCTCGAACGGACCGTCGGTCACGTTCACGTTCTCGCCGATGTCGAACACGATGGTCGAGCGCGGAGCTTCGGCCCCCTCTTCGACACGGCCCAGAATGGCTTGCACCTCGGCGTCGCGCATCGGCATCGGCTTGCCTTGCGGGCCAAGGAAGCCGGTCACGCGGTTGATCGAGTTAATCAGATGATACCCGCGATCCGACATTTCCATATGCACCAGCACGTAGCCCGGCATGAAACGGCGCTCTGCGGTCACTTTCTTGTTGCGGCGGATCTCGATGACTTCTTCGGTCGGAACCAGAACCTCGTCAATCTCGTCCTGAAGGCCGTTTTCTTCGACAGCCGCGCGAATTTGCTCCGCGATCCGCTTCTCGAAGTTGGACAGCACTGATACCGAATACCACCGTTTTGCCATCTTGCCTGCGCCTCTATCTGTTCCGGCATTGCCGGTAAGTTCCAATGCTTTCAGCAGGTTACACCGGAATCACCAGTGACATTTGCCGAAACGAAAACAGCGCGCATCTCGAATCGATACGCGCCATGTGTTCGTGTTGAGCGCTGGACTACGCCGCAAGCGCCCGAGATTCAAGGGGTTGGAAGGCAATTAAACGACATGCAGGCCTCAACCGTTGGCGCGCGCAAGCGCTTGCTCAAGGTCGTAAATCAAATCGCCGGAGTCCTCGATGCCGATCGACAGACGCAGCAGGCGGGGATGCACGGGAAACCCCTCCCCCGATACGGTCTTGCGATGCTCGATCAGGCTTTCGACACCGCCCAGCGACGTCGCGGGATAAAACACATCGCAAAAGCGGCTGACGTCAATCGCGGTCTGCTCCGTCCCCGTCACGATCACAGACATCATCCCGCCAAACTGGCCGCCCGTCTGCCGCTTGGCGACCGCGTGGCCCGGGTCGGACGGAAGACCCGGATACAGCACTTTTTCAACATGCGGATGCCCGTCGAAATGCTTGGCCATAGCCATGGCATTCTGACACGACCGCTCCACCCGCAAGAACAGCGTGCGCATCCCGCGGATCAGCAGCCACGCATCGAACGAATGCAACACGGAGCCGTGCAGCGTCCGTATCTTGCAAATCTCGTCCCAATACGCGCCGGTTTCGCGCACGGACAATACCCCGGCGGTCACGTCCGAATGGCCGTTCAGATATTTGGTGGCGGAGTGGAACGAGATATCCGCCCCAAAATCCAACGCCCGCGTCAGGTTTGGCGGCGTGCCCGTGCAATCCGTTATCAGCTTGGCCCCCGCTTCATGCGCAATGTCGGCGGCAGCGGCTATGTCGGTGACCGCCCAGTCCGGGTTGTTGGGCGTCTCGACCCAGACCAGCTGCGTCTCGCCGGGGCGCACAGCCGCTGCCATCTCGTCAAGATCACCCGCGGTGTAGTAGGACACCTTGATCCGCCCGTTGGCCTCATACCTCTGAATCTGCGCCAGAACGCCGTGATACATCACCTTGGGTGCAACGACATGCGCCCCCGTAGGCAGGTGTTCGATCACCGCCGTGCAGGCGGACATGCCCGATGCGAACAGCAGCGACTCGCGCGCGCCTTCCAGTTCGGCAATCACCGCCTCGGCCTGCGCCGTGGTCTGGCTGCCATCCCGACGATACCAGTATGGTTTGCGAACCTCGTAATTCTCGTCACGCGCGTAGGTGGCCGTCGGCTGGATGGAGGGGGTAACCGCGCCGGTCTCGGCCTCCACGAAATGTAGCGCTTGCGCCACACGGGTTGCAAGGGACGGGGTACGGTTGCTTTTGTCAGTCATGAGGATCACGTCTCAGCGGGAAAGTTCACAGGTGATCTGACGCGAAAACGGTCCACATCACCAGCGCTTTCTGAGCGCAAACCGCGCGAGTCGTCTCTCTAGAACAGGCCGAAGACGCTGTTCAGGCCGGTGCGAATACCGATATCCACCAGCGAGAAGAAGATGGCGGTGATCGTCGCCATGATGAACACCATAACGGTTGTCAGCATAACTTCACGGCGTGTCGGCCAGACGACCTTGGCGACCTCTGCGCGGACCTGCTGGATAAACTGTGCTGGATTCGTGCGTGCCATGATCGGACCCTTGGTTGTAACTAGACGGTCAACTACGTCTCCTTGCCCCTGTTTGCAAGGGGGCAGCGACGTTTAGTCTTCCTCGCGCAGGCGGGCAAACTGGTCGACCACCATCTGCATATAAGGCGTTCCGTCGGGGTGCGAGCCGTCCAGCACCTCATCCACCTGCGAGACGTGCCCTTTCACCTTCGTGTCGATCAACACCACCGGCGCGCCCACCTGCTGCGCACGCGCAGTCCCAAGCTGCGCATTGCTCAAAGCAATAATGCGATCCTGTGGCCCGTGAAACATCAGGCAAGGCGGGCCGTCCTGCTCAAGCCGCCAAGGCTGCACGATGGCAGAGCTGATCGCCACAACCGTATCCGGACGCGACACGCGGCGCATCCAAGGCTTCGGTGGATAGGCCAGCGCCAGTCCGGCAATACCACCCGCTGACACGCCCAACACGCCTACTTTCCGTGACGCGATACCAAAGCACTCCCCCTCGACCCACAGGTATTCGATGGCGTGCGACATATCCTCCATCGCCGCGATGAAGGCTGCCCCGTAAAGATTCGGCGACAGGTTCAGACCGACTTTCGCGGTCCGGACCATCTGCGCCTCGATATGCGCTACATCTTCCTGCGAAAACGCATCAAGACCCGTGCGCAGACGGTAGCTTATCGACGCCATAGCGAAGCCGGCCTCGGTCAGCTTCAACGCGAAATGCCCCGTTTCAACATGCGCTTTATGCCCACGCCGGAAACCGCCGCCATGCGCATAGATCACGCAGGCATCCGCTTTAAGGTTGTCAGGCAGGTAAAGGTCAAACGCCAGATCGTGCCGGGGGTCGTATACAATGTCGGACAGGCACTTCATGTTGGCCGACACGACCCCTTACGCGAACAGTCTAAATGGCAGGGGCTGAGGGACTCGAACCCACGACCCTCGGTTTTGGAGACCGATGCTCTACCAACTGAGCTAAGCCCCTGCACTTAAGATGCGGTGTTATAAAAGCCGCGATAGCTTTGCAAGCTATCATCTGCACATGGGTCAAGTTTTGGGGGGGCCGGGAAGGCTACCCTAGGCCAGCAACCCTCAACGCATCAATGTCCGCGCCGCAGATCGCGGCCTCGCTGCGCAGGATCTGCTCAATAGGCCAGTCCCACCAAGCAATATCCAGCAAGGCCTGCACCGTTTCCGCGTCGAACCGCATCCGCACAAGGCGGGCGGGATTACCTGCGTAGATCGCATAATCCGGCACCGCTCCCGCCACCACACTCCCCGCGCCGATAATCGCGCCGGAGCCAATACGCACCCCCGGCAATATCCGCGCGCCCTGCCCGATCCAGACGTCATTCCCGATTACCGTATCCGGCCCGGGTGCAGGCATCGAAGGACGCCCATCCCTATCGCCCCCGAACACGGCAAATGGAAAGCTGGAGAACCCGTCATGGCGGTGGTTGGCCGACGACGTGATAAACGTCACCCCATCCGCGATCTGGCAGAACTTACCGATCACCAGACGCTCTGGCGAGAACTCGTAGAGATACGGGGCAAGATGGGTGGCCCAATCGTCAGGAGGTTTATGTGCGCTGGCATAACTGTAGTCGCCCACAGCGATGCGCGGGTGCTTCAGGACCGGTTTCAGGAAAACCGTTCCCGAATGCGCCGAGCCATCCGGCAGGACAATCGGAAACCGTATCGAAGGTTTCGGGAAATCGTCGGACATAAAAACGGCCTTTGTGGGTCTGGATTAAACTCTAAACCAGATTGCAGCTCTGCCCGCCACCCTGCCATACGTTTTGCCGACACTTTGCCGACGCCTTGCAGACCGCTATTTTAGACCCTTTCAAGCAAAAAGGCCGCCCCCTTCGGGACGGCCTTTTCTATTCACTAACCCTGAGCGGGTGACAGATTACTCCGTAATCTTGGAAACCACGCCAGCACCAACAGTGCGGCCGCCTTCGCGGATCGCGAAGCGGAGGCCTTGCTCCATCGCGATCGGCGCGATCAGCTCGACGTCGAACTTCAGGTTGTCGCCCGGCATAACCATTTCCGTGCCGGCTGGCAGGTTCACGGTGCCGGTCACGTCCGTCGTGCGGAAGTAGAACTGCGGACGGTAGTTCGCGAAGAACGGCGTGTGACGGCCACCCTCTTCCTTGGTGAGGATATACGCCTCGGCCTCGAACTTGGTGTGCGGGTTCACGGAGCCCGGCTTACACAGAACCTGACCACGCTCGACGCCGTCACGGTCGATGCCGCGCAGCAGGACGCCCACGTTGTCGCCAGCTTCACCGCGATCCAGCAGCTTGCGGAACATTTCCACGCCGGTACAGGTGGTTTTCGCGGTGTCGCGGATGCCCACGATGGACAGCTCGTCGCCTACGTTAACCACACCGCGCTCGATGCGGCCGGTCACAACCGTGCCACGGCCGGAGATCGAGAACACGTCCTCGATCGGCAGCAGGAACGGCTGGTCGACAGCACGCTCTGGCGTCGGGATGTACTCGTCGACAGCGGCCATCAGCTTGCGGATCGACTCTTCGCCGATTTCCGGGTCGCGGCCTTCCAGCGCGGCCAGAGCCGAGCCGGGGATCACGGGAATGTCGTCGCCGGGGTACTCGTAGGAGGACAGCAGCTCGCGGATCTCCATTTCAACCAGCTCAAGCAGCTCGTCGTCGTCAACCTGGTCAACTTTGTTCATGTAGACGACCATCTTCGGGATGCCGACCTGGCGGCCCAGCAGGATATGCTCGCGGGTCTGGGGCATCGGGCCGTCAGCGGCGTTCACAACCAGGATCGCGCCGTCCATCTGCGCCGCGCCAGTGATCATGTTCTTGACGTAGTCGGCGTGGCCGGGGCAGTCGACGTGTGCGTAGTGGCGGGTCTCGGTCTCGTACTCGACGTGGGCGGTCGAGATCGTGATGCCACGGGCTTTCTCTTCCGGCGCGCCGTCGATCTGGTCATACGCTTTGAAATCGCCGAAATACTTCGTGATTGCTGCTGTCAGCGTGGTCTTGCCGTGGTCAACATGGCCAATCGTGCCGATGTTAACGTGCGGTTTAGAGCGTTCAAACTTTTCCTTAGCCATAGCTTTTGGGCGCCTCAAAATTGGGGGGGCCCACCCGGCCCCGTTTCACTTCGCGCGCTACCTAGGCAGGATCGCAGGAAAAATCAAGCGTCAGTTGGACGTGTCTTGGCCTGCATTTCCTGCCTTGGCCGCTTCGTCCTGCTTCGCTTTTGCGGCTAACGCCTGAAGATCGTCTTTTTCCGACGCTTTCTTGGCCTCCGCATCAACGTCTTGCCCGAACAGATCGCCATTCGCGACAAGCCAGCGCTCGACCGCTTTGGCAAACTGTGCGGCCAGATTCTCCATCTGCTGCTCTTTGTCATTGAAGAAGCCGGAACCCACGAAGGTCTCGCCATCCAACTGTTCAAGGATGATCATCTGCTTTGACCGATCTTCCAACCGCGTCTTGGTGGCGCTGTCCCAGATATGCACCGTCATGCTCATCGCGGAGCGTGGTGCCAGCGCCAGACGCCCGCCCTTTGTCGCAAGGATATAGCCGTCGAGACTGTAGCTGATGTGATAAAGCTTTTCGCCCTCATAGCGGCGGAACCGCTTGTCGATCGCAGCCTCCAGCACCTTCTCCCACTCTGCCGCCGTGGCAGTGCGCGAAACACCCATCTTTTTGGCCTGATCCGTCACCGCAACATTCAGGTCCAGCCGGAAATCACCCAGCGGCACTTGCTCTTCGGTATCCGGGTCCGGCACCGCGCAGGCAGACAGAAGCAGCACGGTGGACAAGGCAACAAGAATGGCGCGCATGTGTTGTATCCCCATAAGTTGAGTCCCGACTGGATAACGGAGCCGCGCCAAGGGTGCAATCATACGCCGCGTTGCCGTGGCTCGAAGAGCGCATATATTGAAAGGCATGAAAGACACAGCCCCCGCATATCCGCCCCGCGTCAAGCTCGTCACCGAGAAGTGGGGCATCTTGCAGTCTCTCCGGGCGGCACAGCGGAACCTCATTGAAATCATTCCCGAAATCGCGCTGCACCAGCCTATCGTCACCGGCAAGATGGGCAAGCCTTGGCACATGGTCATGGACCCCGACGCGATCCGCCGCATCCTGCGCGACAGGCTGGACGATTACCCCAAGTCCGACGTGACCAAGAACATCCTGCGCCCCGCCATCGGCGACAGCCTGTTTGTGGCCGAGGGCGCGCATTGGCGCTGGCAGCGGCGTGCGGCGGCGCCTGTGTTCTCGCACCGCAACGTGGCCAGCCTCGCGCCCATCATGAGTGCCGCCGCGGAGCGGTCTTGCGCGCGCATCGACGCGCATGTGGGGCGGGCGGCGGATATGTATTCGGAAATGGTGACGTCGACCTTCGAAGTGATCTCTGACGTCACGTTTTCGGGCGACGAAGGCTTTGACCGCGAGGCTATCCACAAGGCGATTGACGGCTATATCGACAGCACTGCAAAGGTATCTTTGTTTGATGTCTTGGGGCTTCCGACATGGATTCCACGGCCCGGACGGATGATGTCATCGGGCGGCATGAAGGCGATGAAATCCATGGCAGACGGGGTTATCGACAGCCGCAAGGAAAAGGCCGAGGGCGAGGTCATGGACCTTCTCGACCTGCTCATGGCGGGTGAAGACCCTGAAACCAAACGGAAAATGAATACATCCGAGCTGCGGGACAACCTGCTGACATTCATCGTCGCGGGGCACGAGACGACGGCGCTTACTCTGGCGTGGGCGCTGTATCTCTGCGCCTTCGACGAAGACGTGCAGACCCGTGCGCGGGAGGAGGCACAGGAGGTGCTGAAAGGACGGACGGCGACGGAGGCGGACTTGGAACATCTGCCCTATGTGCGTCAAATCATTGACGAAACCCTGCGTCTCTACCCGCCTGCGGCGTTCCTGTCGCGCACGGCTCAGGTGCAGGATGAGTTGTGCGGACGCCCCATCGCGCCGGGCGATACTGTGATGCTGCCGGTTTACGCGCTCCATCGGTCGCGGCTGCTGTGGGACGACCCGGATGCCTTTGACCCTGAACGATTTTCCAAGGACAAGAAAGTCGACCGCTTCGCCTATCTGCCGTTCGGAGACGGGCCACGCATCTGTATCGGGATGAGTTTCGCAGTGCAGGAAGCGGTGATCATACTGGCCACGATCCTGTCCCGGTTCAAATTCACGCGGGTGGAGGGTAAGGACCCCTACCCCGTTTTGATCCTGACTCTAAGACCCGAAGGCGGGGTCTGGCTGAACGTCGAGCGGGCCGATTGAGACGCAAGATTTTGTACACGGCGTATGGCTTGTACAGAATTTCCTCCACTTGGTACATAATCCACTGCGCAGGCAGGCAATTGTTGAGCGATATGACTGGCCCGGAAACATCTGCGCGGAGCGGCTCGCGCATTCGGCTTCGCCCGGATTCGGATGATGTTCCCTGAGAGAAATAAGACACGAGCTTGGAACAACCACAGAAGTTTAACGTTTTTTCTTCAATCGCAATTAGGAAAGGAAATGACATGACACGCTTTACTTCTCTCGCGTTGGCTCTTGGCTTGGCAGCGGCTCCGGCGCTGGCGGAAACGCACATGGATACCGAAAATCTGATCAGAACACGCGACATCACCGGTGGTGACATCTACACGCTGAACGGCCCGATGGACGAAGACACTTGGGGCAACTGGGAAGCGGATGGCGTTGGTCCTGACTGGAACGATATCGGTGAAATCGAAGACATCATTCTTGACCGCAGCGGTCAGATGGTCGGAATCGTTGCCGAAGTCGGCGGCTTTCTCGACATTGGTGACAAGCACGTCCTAATTCCAATTGAAGACATGCGTCTGACACCGGTCGACGACAAGACCTACGCCGTTGTGACACGCAAGACCGAGGAACAGCTCGAAGAGATGGAATCGGTCGACGAAGGCTGGTGGAACTAATCGCCAGTTCTTGATCTGACATATTGGAGGGGCTCGCTTGGGCCCCTCTTTGCTAGTGGGCGCGGCTCCATATCAGCGCCTAGGATAACCCTCCTGAAGCCATTCCGACTCAGTCGAATTTGTAGTTCTTCGGGAATCCATATGGCGGACGTTTGCCAACGCCCGCACGCTTACCTAGCCACTCGGTCAGGTCGGGCTCATGGCGGGTTTTGCCGCCGCCCATGCCCCATGTCAGGCCGTCCTCCCACGCGAAGGTGGTCAGGTCTGACAGGCCGCCGTCTAGCTCCAGCGAGCCCTGCTTGCCACGCGCCATGTTGTATTTCTGAAGCCGCACGCCTTTGCCGCGGCCCATTTCGGGAAGCTCGGACGCGGGGAAGACCAGAAACTTTCCATTCTGACTGACGATGGCGACGTGGTCGCCGGTGACAGGGCGGCAGACGACGGCGCGGGCGTCGTCCTTGACGTTGAGCACCTGTTTGCCGCTGCGGGTCTGGGCGACGACCTCGTCCTCGGGGACGACGAAACCGTTGCCCTCTGATGACGCGACCAGCAGTTTGCGGCCCGGTGTGTGGATGAACATATCCACGATCTCCGCCTCGTTGGGCAGATCGACCATCAGGCGCAAAGGCTCGCCCATGCCGCGACCGCCGGGCAGGTTGGCGGCCAGCACGGTGTAGAAGCGACCGTTCGAGCCGAAGACCAGCAACTTGTCGGTGGTCTCGGCGTGGAAGATGAAGCGGCCCTCATCGCCGTCCTTGAACTTCAGTTCGCGGGTCAGGTCGATATGACCGGTCATGGCGCGGACCCAGCCCATCTTGGAGCACACGATCGTCACCGGCTCGCGGTCGATCATGGCCTCCATCGGAACTTCCGCGATTTCGGTCGCCTCGGCAAACTGGGTGCGACGGGCGCCGCCTTCGCTGTCCTTGCCGAACTGCTTGCGCACGTCGCGCAGCTGTTCAGTGATTTTTTTCCATTGCAGGTCTTCGCTGTCGAGCAGGTCTTCGAGACCGGCGCGCTCGACCATCAATTCGTCCCGTTCGCGCTTCAACTCCATCTCTTCGAGACGGCGCAAGCTGCGCAGGCGCATGTTGAGGATGGCGTCAGCTTGAACCTCTGTCAGCGACGGCTCGCCGGTGCGGGAGGTCGGGCCGACATAGTCTTTCTCATCCATCGCACGCGGATGGTCTTTACCCCAATCCTCGAACATCAGGCCGGATTTGGGGTCGTCGTCGTAGCGGATAATGTCGATCACGCGATCAAGGTTGAGGAAGGCGAGAATGAAACCTTCCAAGACCTCCAAACGGTGGTCGATCTTTTCCAGACGATGCTTCGAGCGGCGCTGCAACACCTCGCGGCGGTGGTCGAGGAAGGCGCGCAAAACTTCCTTGAGCGAGCAGACCTTGGGCGTGCGCCCGTCGATCAGCACGTTCATGTTGAGCGAGAACCGCACCTCCAGATCGGAGTTGCGGAACATCATGCCCATCAGCACCTCGGGGTCGACATTCTTCGAGCGCGGCTCCAGCACGATGCGGATGTCTTCGGCGCTCTCATCACGAATATCGGCGAGGATCGGGACTTTCTTGGTCTGGATTACTTCGGCGATCTTCTCGATCAGCTTGGACTTCTGGACCTGATACGGGATCTCGGTGACGACGATCTGCCAGACGCCACGGCCCAGATCCTCGACCTCCCATTTGGAGCGCAAGCGGAAAGAGCCGCGCCCGGTGCGGTAGGCCTCAAAGATGTTTTCGCCCGGCTCGACAATGGTGCCGCCGGTCGGAAAGTCCGGTCCGGGGACGTGGTCGAGCAGGGTTTCGTCGCGGGCGTTCGGAGCCTTGATCAGGTGGATGCAGGCGTTGATCAGCTCGTCGATATTGTGGGGCGGGATGTTCGTGGCCATGCCCACCGCGATACCGCTGGAGCCATTCGCCAACAGGTTGGGGAAGGTCGCGGGCAGGACGGCGGGCTCTTCGAGCGTGCCGTCGTAGTTGGAGCGAAAATCGACCGCGTTCTCGTTGAGACCTTCCAGCAGCGCCTCGGCCACGGCGGTCATGCGGGCTTCGGTGTAACGGGCGGCGGCGGGGTTGTCGCCGTCGATATTGCCGAAGTTCCCCTGCCCGTCGACCAGCGGATAGCGGACGTTGAAATCCTGCGCCAGACGCGCCATCGCGTCATAGATCGCGGCGTCGCCATGGGGGTGGTAGTTGCCCATCACGTCGCCGGAAATCTTCGCCGATTTGCGGAAGCCGCCGTTCGAGGCCAGCTTCAGCTCCCGCATGGCATAGAGGATTCGGCGGTGGACCGGCTTCAACCCGTCGCGCGCATCGGGCAGGGCGCGGTGCATAATAGTGGACAACGCATAGGTCAGATAGCGCTCGCCGATTGCGCGGCGAAGCGGTTCGAGCAGCTCAGGTGGCTCCATCTGGGGGATGTCGGCGTTGTCGGACATAGATGCTGTGTAGCGTCCCATGTGGGGAGCGTAAAGCGGCGAGATGCACGGACGGGGGAGGAAATGGGTACGTTTCCCCATGGTCGATTTGTGATAGAATGCGACAAAAGAATTTGAACACCGTGGGGAATTGTTGATGTTTAAGTGGGTGGTCGGCCTTTGTGCCGGTTTGTATCTGATTTTGTTGACCATGGGCGAGCCTTCGCCCGAAGAATTGGCCGCACGCGAAAGCCGCGCGGAACGACACGTTACACGCAGCGCAAGCGTGGTAAGCGACGCGCCCGTGGTGGCAGAGGTCGAAGAGCCGGAAGTGGTCGCTGCCCCTGCCGTCGTCGAGACCATCGAATCCCCTGTTCTTGTGTCTGCCACGACCGACACCACGCCCCCCGCCGCGCCGGAACCTGTCGCCGCGCAAACCATTGCGGCACCTGCCCCCGCTGCCACCGACATTCGCCGCGTGACGGGACGGCGGGTGAACCTGCGGGCGGGGCCTTCCACCACGACCGCGATACTGGGCCGCGCGGTGCGCGACGATACGGCGGAGGTGATCGAGTTGCTGCCGTCCGGCTGGGCCAAGGTCTATATTCTGGACACTGGACTGGAAGCCTACATCTCTGCGCAATTTCTGAGCGACGCGGGGTAGCGGCGGCGCGTTGCATCGGGTAGCGCTTGGCGCATGACACGCAAATCCATTCTCATCACCGGCTGTTCCTCTGGCATCGGCTACGACGCGGCCCACGCGCTGCACAAACGCGGCTGGCGGGTATTCGCCACCTGCCGCAAGCAGGAAGACTGTGACCGGCTGACCCGCGAGGGGTTGGAAAGTTTCCTGCTGGATCAAAGCGATACGGACTCGATGAGCGCCGCCATCGAAGAGGTGCTGACCCGCACCGGCGGCACTCTGGACGCGCTTTTCAACAACGCGGCTTTCGGCTTTCCGGCGGCAGTTGAGGACGTGCCGACGGACGCGCTGCGTTCGATCTTCGAAACCAACCTGTTCGGCTACCATGATCTGACGCGGCAAGTGATCCCGATCATGCGGGCGCAGGGTCACGGGCGCATCCTGAATTGTTCCTCCGTTCTGGGCTTCGTCGCGCTCAGGTTCCGCGGGGCGTATAACAGCACCAAATTCGCGATGGAGGGGCTGACCGATACCCTGCGCATCGAGATGCGGGGCAGCGGGATCGACGTGATCCTGATCCAGCCGGGGCCGATCACGTCGAAGCTGCGGGAAAATTCGATCCCGCATTTCGAAAAATGGATCGACTGGCGATCCTCGGCCCGCAAGGCGGAGTACGAGCAAAAGGTGCTGACACGGCTCTACGAGGAGCGTGGGCCGGACACGTTCGAGCTGCCAGCCTCGGCAGTAAGCGACAAGGTCTGGCAAGCGTTGACAGACACCAACCCACGAGCCCGCTACAAGATCACCAAGCCGACATATTTGATGGCAGTATTCAAGCGCCTGTTGCCGACGCGCATGCTGGACTGGCTGATTGACCGCATGTAATTCGGGTTCGCTTTTCGTGTATGCTCCGCTAGATGCAACTAAAACCATTGCAACCTACGGGGGCTGACCCATGGCCGACGATCCGCTTTTCATTGTAGTCGCAGTCGCGTGTATCGCGGTGCTGATCATCCTGCTGATCGGCATTGGCGGCTTCGCCAAAGGGGGCGAGTTCAACCGCAAACACGCCAACCGCATCATGCGCTACCGCATCGGTGCGCAATTTATCGCGGTGATCCTGATACTTGTTTTTGTCTTTTTCCGGCGCATGGGAGGCGCATGACTAAATGGTCGTTCTGAACAAAATCTACACCAAAACCGGCGACGCGGGCGAGACCGCTTTGGGCAACGGTACGCGGGTGGCCAAACATTCGTCACGGGTCAATGCCTATGGCACAGTGGACGAAGCGAACGCGACCGTGGGATTAGCCCGCCAGCACGCGGAGGGCGACATGGACGCGCAACTGGCGATGATCCAGAACGACCTGTTCGACCTTGGCGCGGACCTGTGCCGGCCCGATATGGAAAAAGATGCGGATGCCGAATACCCGCCGCTGCGCATGGCGGCGGCACAAGTGTCGCGGCTGGAATCCGAGATCGACGCGATGAACGCGGCGTTGGAGCCGCTGCGGTCCTTCATCCTGCCCGGTGGTTCGGCTCTCGCCGCTCAACTGCACTTATGCCGCACCGTGTCACGCCGCGCGGAGCGGCTGACCGTGGAGCTTGCTACGATGGAATCAGTCAATCCGGACGCGGTGAAATACCTCAACCGGCTGTCGGACTGGTTCTTCGTCGCGTCGCGCATCGCCAATAATGACGGCAAGGACGACGTGCTTTGGGTGCCGGGGGCAAATCGCTAGCGCAAACATCTTGCGTTTGTGAAATTTTTACGTCTTTTTTCACCAACGCGGCGTCACAGATGGGCCTCGTGTCGATTTTAGCCTGTTTTCCGAGGCTTGTGTCCGGTATCTCGGAAAGTGGAATTACAACGTGCCTATGTCGGGCACTGATCTAGGGAGATACCGCTGATGAAGGTCCTCGTACCCGTCAAACGCGTGATCGACTATAACGTGAAAGTTCGTGTGAAAGCGGACGGGAGCGGCGTCGATCTTGCAAACGTCAAAATGTCCATGAACCCGTTCGACGAAATCGCCGTTGAGCAGGCGATCCGCCTGAAAGAGGCCGGAAAAGCCGACGAGGTCGTGGCGGTCTCCATTGGCGTTAAGCAAAGTCAGGAAACGCTGCGCACGGCGCTGGCGATGGGCGCGGACCGCGCGATCCTGATCGTGGCTGCCGATGACGTGCATAACGATATCGAGCCGCTGGCGGTTGCAAAACTGCTAAAAGCGGTTGTCGACGAAGAGCAGCCCGGTCTGGTGATCTGCGGCAAGCAGGCGATCGACAACGACATGAACGCGACCGGCCAGATGCTGGCCGCACTTCTAGGCTGGAGCCAAGCGACCTTCGCGTCCGAGTTGGACATTGACGGCGACAAGGCTGTTGTGACCCGCGAAGTGGATGGCGGCTTGCAGACGATCAAGGTCAACATGCCGACCGTCGTGACCGCTGACCTGCGCCTGAACGAACCGCGTTACGCCTCGCTGCCTAACATCATGAAGGCGAAGAAAAAGCCTTTGGACGAGAAGACACCGGCCGATTACGGCGTGGATGTCGGCAACCGGCTTGAAATCGTCAAGACGGCAGAGCCCGAGACCCGCAAGGCGGGCATCAAGGTCGCCTCGGTCGAGGAACTGGTGACGAAACTCAAAGACGAAGCGGGGGTCCTCTGATGGCTGTTCTACTTCTTGCAGAAATCACCGACGGTCAGTTGTCCATGGACGCCACCGCGAAAACTGTGACTGCGGCCAAGCCATTGGGCGACATCACCGTGCTGTGCGTAGGTGCCACCTGCGCCGCCGCCGCCGAGGAAGCCGCGACGATCGAAGGTGTGTCCAAGGTGCTGTGCGCAGAGCACGATCTTTATGGCCACCGCCTTGCAGAGCCTGCCGCCGATCTGGTGGTGAGCCTTGCCGGTGACTATTCGCACATCCTGGCCCCAGCGACCACGGACGCGAAGAACCTGATGCCCCGCATCGCAGCGCTGCTGGACGTGATGGTGATCTCCGACATCACCGCCGTGATCGACGCCGACACGTTCGAGCGTCCGATCTATGCAGGCAACGCTTTGCAGACAGTCAAATCCGCTGATGCCACGAAGGTCATCTCGGTGCGTGGCTCCGTGTTTGACGCGGCGGCCACGGGTGGGTCTGCTTCGGTCGAGAATATCGGCGCGGCTGCGGATCCGGGACTGTCGTCGTGGGTCGAAGATAAAGTCGCCGAGTCCGACCGTCCGGAACTGACTTCCGCAGGCGTTGTCGTATCCGGCGGGCGCGGCGTTGGCTCGGAAGAAGACTTCGCGCTGATTGAGAAGCTGGCCGACAAACTGGGCGCCGCCGTTGGCGCGTCCCGTGCGGCTGTCGACAGCGGCTACGCCCCGAACGACTGGCAGGTTGGCCAGACGGGCAAGGTCGTGGCACCGGACCTGTATATCGCGGTCGGCATTTCCGGCGCGATCCAGCACTTGGCCGGGATGAAGGATTCCAAGATCATCGTCGCGATCAACAAGGACGAGGAAGCGCCTATCTTCCAAGTCGCCGATTACGGCTTGGTTGCAGACTTGTTCGACGCGGTTCCGAAACTGATCGACGCGCTGTAAGTTTTTGATATTGGGAAAGGCCCGCTTTTGGCGGGCCTTTTTCGTTTCTGTTACAAGGCTTTAAGCAGGCGGTCCGCGATTTTGACATGCGCCGAGGGGCCGATCATTTCCTGCGCAGCAGGCAATTCCATCGCGCTGTAGAGCATTCCGTCCAGCTTACCGCGCTCTGCCGCGATGTCGACCTCGACAATCTCATCCACCATCCTTTCAAGCCTGCCGACCAAAGGCGCATCCAGGAACAAAGGTTCCGGCCCCAGATCGGCATTCGAGAATATCGCGGGCTGCGGTTCGCGCAGCCATAGGAGGATGCGCCGTCCGTCAATCTGGCGCAGCATCAGGTCCATCCGCGCAAGCCATGCAGACCGCAATTCCATCTCGATTGCAGCGAAGCGTTGCGGCGATATCGCCTTCAGCGTCTTCAGCATGTGCCGCGTAAAAGAAAATTCGGTAAAGTCCACGTCGCGGTAGATGGATTTCAGCAAGGTCGACGCCTTGAGAAACCTGTCATTGCGCCGCGCGTGCACGGTGTAGAACCGGTTCGACATATTCTGCGCGCCCATCACCTGAATGACAGTTGCTTGCGACCGGCTGCACAGGCCCATCAGGGACGGATCATGCACGAACGCATCAACGCCCGCATTCACCGCACTGAAATTGGCACAGGGAATTCCCTTTGCATCCTCGATCAGCTCGACAAATGGTTTTTCCACGAACTTGCCGTAGGTTTCGCTGCCACCAATGAAGGAGATATAGTCTTTCTTCAGGCTCCGCCTTGGTCCGCGGAACAAAAGTTTCGACTGACCGTAGCGACATTGGTTGTAGTTCAAAGGACTCACGTCCACTTTTTCGTAGGCCATTGCCCCACCTCTATTTCGACTCACCCAAAGACAAGTTCGCAGTCGGGGATTGCTAAAAAGCTAAAGTGTTAATTTCTGTAAACTTTTAGGTTTCATGCCGCTCTTGCACGTCCCCTCTCCCACAGCCTATCTTGGCCACGACCTGATGGAGTAGGCGTATATGGAAATCTCGAAAGTTGGTGTGGTTGGCGCAGGCCAGATGGGTAACGGCATTGCCCATGTTCTGGCGCTTGCCGGCTACAAGGTCCTGATGAATGATATCTCGCAGGAGAGCCTTGATAACGCGATCGAGATTATCCAGGGCAATCTGGACCGGCAGGTCAGCCGCGAAAAGATCACTGCCGAAGAACGCGACGCGGCGATGGCGAATATATCCACCACGCTGACACTGACTGATCTGGGGCCCTCTGACCTGATCATCGAAGCAGCGACCGAGCGCGAAACGGTGAAGACCGCGATTTTCGAGGACCTGCTACCGCACCTGCTGCCGCACACGATCCTGACGTCGAACACCTCGTCGATTTCCATCACCCGGCTGGCATCGCGCACGGACCGGCCCGAGAAATTCATGGGCTTCCACTTCATGAACCCGGTTCCGATCATGCAGCTGGTCGAGTTGATCCGCGGAATCGCCACCGACCGCGAGACCTATGACGCCTGCATGGCAGTCGTCGACAAACTGGGCAAAACCGCCGCGAGCGCCGAGGATTTCCCCGCCTTCATCGTCAACCGCATCCTGATGCCGATGATCAATGAAGCGGTTTATACGCTGTATGAGGGCGTCGGCTCGGTCAAATCCATCGACCAGTCGCTGAAACTCGGGGCAAATCACCCGATGGGGCCGCTTGAACTGGCGGACTTCATCGGCCTTGATACGTGCCTTGCGATCATGAACGTGCTGCATGACGGGCTGGCGGACACGAAGTACCGCCCCTGCCCGCTACTGACGAAATATGTGGAGGCCGGCTGGTTGGGCCGCAAGTCGCAGCGTGGTTTCTACGACTATCGACAAGACCCGCCAGTGCCCACGCGCTAGGCGCTACTTCTTATCTTCAGGCTTCAGCGCCAGCGTCTTCTCACGCAGCCATGCGACAAAGCCGCGCGGATTGCTGGCCCATTCCCGCAACTCGTCAGGGTTGATAGTTTCGCCTACAACGGGGGATTGGGGCTTGTACAGCGCGTGGCGCACTTCGTAGATCAGAAGACCTTGGCGCAGGGTCGCCGACAGCCTGTTGGCGATCTGGTAGGCGCGGGAATTCTGGCCCTGAAAGTAGATCGGCACCACTTTTGCGCCGGAGCGGTGGATCATCTTAGCGGTAAACGGGTTCCACTCTGCCTCCACCGCGGGGCCGAATGCCGTCTCGGACGTGGCCACGACGCCTGACGGGAACAGTACGATTGCGCCCCCGTCCTTCAGGTGCTCCATCGCCTTGCGCCGCATCTCAAGGTTCTTCTGAAGCGCATCATCCTCATGGGGAAACGGCACCGGGATCATGAACATGTCGATGGCATTCACGCCGGTGAGCAGGGATCGGGTCAGGATTTTGTAATCCGTCCGCACGCGCCCGATCAACTCGGCCAGCACCATGCCGTCCACCAACCCATGCGGGTGGTTGGCCACGAAAATGACCGGCCCCTCTTTCGGGATGTTGTCGATCTGCTCCTGCGGGGTTCGAAGCTCGATCCCCATGACATCCAACGCGTCGCGCCAGAAGCCCTGACCGAATTTCACGCCGCCCCGCTCGAACTTGCGGATCAGGTAGAGCAAATGCAGTTTGCCAGTGAACAACTCCATGATCCGGATCGTCCACACTTTCCACGGATTGGAAAACGTGTTGGCGTAGGACAGATTACGCTTGTCGTAGGCCACATATTCGGGGTGGTCGTAAGGCAGATCCTCGGTCGGCGCGTCTTTTGGCGGCGTGTCATTCATGCGCGGACCGACATCAGAAGCCTTCGCCGAACTTGTCGGCAACCAAGGCGTCCAGCGCCTCCATGGCCGCCTCTGCGTCGTCGCCATC
The DNA here is from genome assembly GCF_000442275.2 of Litoreibacter arenae DSM 19593. Lineage (GTDB taxonomy): Bacteria > Pseudomonadota > Alphaproteobacteria > Rhodobacterales > Rhodobacteraceae > Litoreibacter > Litoreibacter arenae. The sequence continues at coordinate 103,265 of NZ_KE557314.1, forward strand.
GGTCTTCACGTTGATCGACGTGCCCCGCGACGCGGCCAGCATCAGTAGACCCATGATGCTGTCGCCGGAGGCGTCCATGCCGTCCTTGGATACGGTCACACGGGATTTGAAGCCTTCCGCCACCTCGACGAACTTTGCGCTCGCGCGCGCATGGAGCCCTTTTTCGTTGACGATCTTCAAAACGCGTTCAACCATATCAAACCGGTCCATCGAAACTGTTGATGTATTTGCGCCCCGCCTCCATCGCGAGGTCCACGGCATCGCCGACTTCGTAACTGCGGGACTTGGCAAGCTTTATGAGCATGGGAAGGTTCGCCCCATAGAGGATGCGGCGGTTTTGCGGGCGGCAGGCCAGCAAGGACAGGTTCGAGGGCGAGCCACCGAACATGTCGGTGACAACCACGACGCCAGCCCCCTCGTCGACGCTATCGGCGGCGGCGCAGATTTCGGCTTCTTTGTCGGCGCGGTTGTGATTTTCCTCAATGGTGATCGCGCGGATGCCGGTTTGCTTCCCGACCACATGCTCGACAGCGGACAGGTATTCCCTGGCCAGACCGCCATGCGCGACGATGACTATACCGATCACCCGACTAACATCCCGTTACGTATCCCCGGCGCCAGATTTTAGCTGACGTTCCAATTCCCGATGCCTTATAGACACCTGCCAACCCTTGTTTGCAAGGGCCTTGCCCATCATTTCCGCCACGGCAACCGACCGGTGCTTGCCGCCAGTACACCCCAGCCCAATGGTCAGGTAGGACTTCCCCTCGTCATGGAATGCGGGCAACAGCAAATCGGTCAGCTCGGTGATCTTGTCAAAAAACGGTGCGAAGCGGGCGTCGGCGGTGACATACTCGGCGACACGCGCGTCTTGGCCGGTCAGGCTGCGCAGGTCCTGATCCCAGTGCGGATTGCGCAGGAAGCGGCAATCGAACACCATATCGACCCCATGCGGCACGCCGCGCTTGTAGGAAAACGAGTTGAGCAGCACCGAAAGCCCGGACTCCCCCGGAGCCGCAAACAGCTTGGTGAGTTCTGCGCGCAGGTCATGCGGGGACAGGTCCGACGTGTCGATGACGATATCGCTGCGGGACTGGATCGCACCGAGCAATTCGCGCTCGCGCCGGATTCCGTCTTGCAGGCTTTCATTCGGCGCCATGGGGTGCGGGCGGCGGGTTTCTGAGTAGCGGCGGACCAACACGTCCTCGCGGGCGTTGAGGTAGAGCAGGCTGACCTCCGCTTCGGTCTTGAGCGGCAATGCGTCCACGAGTTTCATCAAGCCCTTGGTCGTAAAGTCCCGATTGCGCACATCCACCCCAAGCGCGACCGAGCGCTCCAGCGGCCTGCCGCTGAGCAAGCGGGGAATAAGCGACAACGGCAGGTTGTCGATGGCCTCGAAGCCCAGATCCTCCAACGCGTTGATGGCCGTGCTACGGCCCGCGCCGGATGGGCCGGTAATGATGACGATCCGGTGTGGATTGGGTGAGGGTGGCTGGGTGCTCATGGCAGCATTGAACCGTGAAACCCGTTCTTTAGAAAGAGCAAAAGCGCCGCGGGCAGATGTGACGCAGCGCTGTTGGCCAAGAGCGGCAGTTTGTGCTGCTCAATCCAAACGGTGCTGCGGGCCGGAAGCCGGTCCGTGGTGACTTCGTCCAAATCAAGCACGGCGCTCAGGCGTGTGGGGCCAGCGCAACGGGCGGAAAGAATGCCAAGGCCACGGGCCTCGATAGCCTCGGGCAATGTGTCGGGTCGGCTGACGATGATGCCTTCTGGACTGTCTGCCAGATCGCAACGGTCATCCGCCACCAAGGACGCCCCGAGCGACATCAATTGAAGCGCGAGTGCCGATTTTCCACTGCCCGATTGCCCCGCGATCAGCAGCCCTGCACCATCTACACAGACGCAAGTGGCATGTAGCTGGCACGGCAGGGGCGGGCAGATAAATGGCATGAGGGAAGGTTAAGCCGAAACAGCGCGAACGCCCAGCGAATTAGCTTGCCGCGCCAAGGGGATCAGGTTGGCAGGCCGACCACGAAACGGGCCCCCAGGGGTTCGGAGGTGACATCGGCATCGGTCGGGCGAATGTTCTCCGCCCAGATCACACCGCCATGCGCTTCGATGATCTGCTTTGAGATGGCCAGCCCAAGGCCGGAATGGTTGCCGAACTGACGCTCCGGCCGCTCTGAGTAGAAGCGGTTGAACACCTTATTCAGCGCCTGTTCAGGGATGCCCGGGCCAGTGTCTTCGACGACGACCAGAACACGGTTGTCACGGCGACGGGCCCAGATGCGGACGGCGTCGCCTTCTTCGCAGAAGGATGTGGCATTGGTGATCAGGTTAACAAACACTTGCGCCAGGCGCGCCTCTAGCCCGTGAATAATGATCGGCTCGTTCGGGACGTCCTTGATGAACTCGACGCCGTTCTCGGCGGCTTGCTGGCCCAGATACTCGGTCAGGTTGTTGAGCATGCGCATGAGGTCGAAGGGTTCTTCGTCCTCTTTGACCAGTTCACTATCGAGACGCGACGCGTTTGAGATGTCGCTCACCAAGCGGTCAAGGCGGCGCACGTCGTGCTCAATGACGTCAAGCAGGCGCCCGCGCTGGTCATCGTTTTTCGCGACACGCAAGGTGCCGACCGCCGATCGCAGGGAGGCCAGCGGATTCTTGATCTCATGGGCCACGTCAGCGGCGAACTGCTCGTTGGCATCAATGCGTTCGTAAAGCGCAGACACCATGCCCCGCATCGCACCGGACAGACGCCCGATTTCGTCGGGACGGGCGGTCAGGTCGGGGATGCGCACGCGGCTTGGGCTGACCTTGCGGGCGTTCTTGTCTTGCCCCAACTCCGCCGCGGCCGCGAGATCGGACAATGGGTTCGCGATAGTCGACGCCAGAACAAGGCTGAGACCGATAGAGACCAAAATGGCGATGACGAACATTTGCAGGACCTGTTCCCGCTCGCTGCGGACAAGATCGTCGATCTGCCCCGCCACGGTGGACAGCGCAATGATACCGATAACCTGCCCGTTTTGCACGATCGGCGTCGCCACGGAGAAGATACTGCCACCTGCCCCGTCAGTTCCGGTGCGGCTTTGCGTGGTTCCTTCAGCCGAAGCGGCGAGCAGTTTGCGCGCCTCGTCCTCGCCGCTTACCGTCGGCACGGGCTTGGTTTTGGAGCCGAAGGCACCCGAAATGCTTTCCCAAATCCGGTTCAGGAAACCGGTGATGACGGTACCGTTGCGGTCGTTGACGAGGTCTTCGGTACCCGCAAGTTCCGGGCGTTTCGCGCCAAGCGTGCTGGCCAGCAGAGTTTGCGACGGGGAGAACACGTAAACCTCGACGCCCGGCGCGATGTCCAGAGCGCTGAGCGTGGCAGACGGATTGGCCAATGCCGCATCGTCGCCAGCGATGGCGATCTGCGCCTCAAACACGTCCGCGATCAATTGCGCCTCTGACACCAGAGCAACCTCCCGCTGCGCGACAAGGCTGTCGCGGAACGGGTTGAGAAACAGAACACCCGCCACCAGCAAGACCAGAGCCAGCAGGTTGAAGGTGATGATTTTGCGGGCCAAAGGGGAGCGGTTCAGCGAAATCAGATTTCGCTTCTCCCGTTTCGATCTGAGTTCGTGCTCGACGCTGTCGCCCGACTGCGTCCAGTCCTCGCCCATCACCAGTTCTGCGTTTTTAGCCGGCATAGCCTCCGCCAAAGAAAACCTCGTTACTGCAGACATAGTTACTCTTCGTTATATCTGTAGCCTATGCCGTACAGGGTCTCAATCGCCGAGAAGTCATCATCTGCGGTGCGCATCTTTTTGCGTAGGCGCTTGATGTGGCTATCGATTGTACGGTCATCGACATAGACCTGATCGTCGTACGCGACATCCATCAGTTGGTCGCGGGATTTCACGAAACCCGGACGCTGGGCCAACGCCTGCAACAGTAGGAATTCGGTCACGGTGAGGGAAACATCGTTGCCCTTCCAGGTCACGGTGTGGCGGAGCGGATCCATAACCAGATCGCCACGCACCATAGTCTGGGCGACTTCGCCTTCGCCAGCATCGTCCTTGGCAATCGCGTCCTTACGGCGCAGAATTGCGCGAATGCGTTCGACCAGCAAGCGTTGGGAAAATGGCTTGCGCACATAGTCGTCAGCCCCCATTCGAAGGCCGAGAACCTCGTCGATCTCATCATCCTTGGAAGTCAAAAAAATCACTGGAATCTCAGATTTCTGGCGCAGGCGTTGCAGTAAGTCCATGCCGTCCATGCGCGGCATCTTTATGTCCAGAACTGCCATGTCCGGCATCTTGCGGCTGAAAGCGTCCAGCGCGCTTTGACCGTCATTGTAAGTCTCAACCTCAAAGCCTTCGGCCTCAAGAGTCATCTGAACGGACGTAAGAATATTCCTGTCGTCGTCCACCAACGCGATTCTAGACATCGGGTGCCCCCTTTTGTACTGCACATTGCTTTTGTTTTTTAATACCATCGGTCCTAGCTGCCGTAGAATCAACGAAATAGTGCCGAATCAAGGCTTCGCTGCCGTCATTTGGGTATTTAGGCCCTAATGTTTGACTAATTTGCCGCACATCAGACGCATGATAACGCTACCAAGCCACGCCCGACTGGTTTCCTCCAAAAACCGACGTGGTATACGAAAGCCAGTCGCTCCGCCGGGGCGGCACCGGCGGATACAGGACCCGACCGGCACCAAGACCAGCGGGACATGCCCCCCGCAACAGGAGCAAGCTCATGATTAAAGGACGCGTCAATCCAGCGAAAACGTTGGACAAACAAGGTATCACCGGCCTTGGGAGCGCCTACTATAACTATCTGGAGCCTGCACTGGTCGAAGAAGCCCTGAAGCGCGGCGAAGGAACGCTGGGCAAAGGCGGCGCGTTTCTGGTCACCACCGGCAAGCACACCGGCCGTTCGCCCAAGGACAAATTCGTGGTCCGCACGCCCTCTGTCGAAGACAGCATCTGGTGGGAGAACAACGCCCCGATGGAGCCTGCGGCCTTTGACGCACTCTATGACGACATGCTGGAGCATATGAAGGGCGGCGACTACTTCGTGCAGGATCTGTTCGGCGGCGCGGACCCCAAGTATCGTCTTGACGTGCGTATCGTCACCGAACTGGCATGGCACGGCCTGTTCATCCGCCATCTGCTGCGCCGCCCCGAGGCCGACGAACTGGCGAAGTTCGTTCCAGAGTTCACCGTGATAAACTGCCCCAGCTTCCACGCGGACCCGGCCAAACATGGCTGCCGCTCCGAGACTGTTATTGCGATGAACTTCGACAAGAAGCTGATCCTGATTGGCGGCACGGCCTATGCAGGTGAGAACAAGAAATCCGTGTTCTCGCTGCTGAATTACCTGCTGCCCGAGAAGAACATCATGCCGATGCACTGCTCGGCCAACCACGCCCATGACGACCCCTCCGACGCGGCAGTGTTCTTCGGGCTGTCGGGCACCGGCAAAACCACACTTTCGGCAGATCCGTCCCGCACGCTTATTGGCGATGACGAACACGGCTGGTCCGACGACGGCATCTTCAACTTCGAGGGTGGCTGCTACGCCAAAACGATTTCCCTGTCCGCCGAGGCGGAGCCGGAGATCTACGCCACGACCGAGAAGTTCGGCACCGTGATCGAGAACATGGTCTATGACGAAGACACCAAGGAATTGGACTTCGAGGATGACAGCCTGACCGCCAACATGCGCTGCGCCTATCCCTTGCACTATATCTCCAACGCCTCCGACACTGCACTTGGCGGCAACCCCAAGAATATCATCATGCTGACTTGTGATGCGTTCGGCGTGTTGCCACCCATCGCCCGCCTGACCCCTGCGCAGGCGATGTATCACTTCCTGTCAGGCTTCACCTCCAAGGTCGCCGGAACAGAGCGCGGGGTGACCGAGCCGGAGCCTACGTTCTCTACATGCTTTGGTGCGCCGTTCATGCCACGCCGTCCCGAGGTCTATGGCAACCTGCTGCGCGAAAAGATCGCCACCCACGGCGCGTCCTGCTGGCTGGTCAACACCGGCTGGACCGGTGGGGCCTACGGCACCGGCTCACGTATGCCGATCCGCGCAACGCGGGCGCTGCTGACGGCGGCCCTGAACGGGTCGCTAAACGAGGGCGAGTTCCGCAAGGACCCCAATTTCGGCTTCGAGGTTCCGGTGACCTGTGACGGCGTAGACAACCGTTTGCTTGATCCGCGCAGCACCTGGAAAAAAGAGGCGGATTACGACGCGCAAGCCGCCAAGCTGGTCGAAATGTTCGCGGAAAACTTTGGCCAGTACGTCCCATTCATCGACGACGACGTGAAAAGTGCCGCAATCGGATGATGCGTGAGCTGCTCAAAGCCACGATCATTGGCCTCCTGAGCTTCACCACGGCAGCGCAGGCGCAACATATGGATAGTGTTGCGCCTGACGCCCTCTACGACAGCACATTGGTGTCAAAGCTGGAATACGGGCTGGTTTGCCCGTCCGGCAACTCCACCAAGATGCCAGCGCCGGGCACTCATTTGGGCTTCATCACCCAACGCGACCAGAGCCAACGGATCGAGCACACGACGCAGATCGTTCCACTGTCAGAGGGCATCGGCTTCGGCGTTGACGTGCACCTGCCCGACGGTCTGGAGCTACGCGACGCCGAGATCACGGTAACCCATCCGCCCTACCCCGGCACGGATGTCACGACAGAGAGTTGGACCAGCAGCCTTTTGCCGCAAGCCTCCAACCTGAACTTCTTCCTGTTCGAGTTCCCGTTCGAAATGGTTGCCGGCGAATGGGGCATTCAGGCCAGCCATGACGGCAGACTCGTCTATTCCGTCAGCTTCAACGTGGTCGATCCGTCGCGGATCCCGCATCTGTCCCGTTACTGCGACGGCGCGTTGATGTCCTAGCCCATCAGGCCGCGGCGGATCAGGTTCAGGCCCGCCAGCAACAACACCCAAGACGTCACCTTGCGAAACATCGCCTGATCTATCCGGTCCTGCACCTTGAACCCAAGCCAAATGCCGAACAGCGCAGGCAGGATCAAAATGGCCGAGAACGGCACCGTGTCCGGCCGCAGAACGCCGGATTGCAAATGTGCCGCCAGCAGCATTACCGCGCCAAGTCCGAAGACCACGCCTTGAATGCGCATTTGCTCCTGCTTGGGGGTGTTCACTGCTGACAGGTACAATACCGTGGGTGGTCCCCAGATGCCTGACAGTCCCGCGACGAACCCGGCGGCGGCACCCACCGCAGCCTCGACCATGCCGGAGCGGCGCGGCAGCGTCGGGTTCCATCCTAACAACTGCACGCCTGTGAACACGGCGACGGGCAAACCGATCGCCACATAAAGGACGTTGGATGGGATCATCGTCACCAATTGCGCGCTTAAAACCAGCATCACCGCGCCGACGCCGAGAAAGAGCTTATAGTGTATCAGCGACGACCACGCCGCCCGAGCCCCCTGTCGCAAAGCCTGAATGCCATTGGTCACCACGGTGGGCAAAATGAGACCGGCAAGCGCCAGTTCCGGCGACAGGAATGTGCTAAGACCGGAGATGAAGATCGTTGGCATCGCAAAGCCCACGACGCCTTTGACAAAGCCCGAAACCACCGCCACAAGGAAGGCCAGAGCCAGAAACTCCGGCGATATAATAGCTGAAAACAACTCCATGCAGCTTTGGTATCTCGCCTTGATTGCGGGCGCAGCAAATAAATATTCGCGACATTATTATTCGCCGCTCTATGTTTTCACGCATCAAAGTTGCGCTGCACCTGCAAAAGGATTATTCCGGTGCAAAGCTGTATAAAGGATTCGAGCCATGGCCCATGACGGACAAGATATGACCCTTTCGACGCCAACCCAGATTGTCCTGCCGGACCTGCTGAAACTTACATCAGCTGCTCTACCACCTCTAAGTGATCTTCTGGACCGGGCAAAAGACGCGGTTCGCGCTCAAGTCACTGAAAACGGGCGCGTTTCCGCTAAGTTGATCGAGCAGAACCAGACCGCCGCCCACGGGCTGGCATGGCTGGCGACCTATATTCAGTCCCTCACCCAGATGCAGCACTGGGCCGAAAAACTGACCGAAGCGGGCAAGTTTTCCGAGGTCGAACAACTCATTCACCAGATCGCATTCGGCGAATATCTCTGGCAGATTTACGGCGGCATCCCGATGTCGCAGAGCGAAATTCTGCGCTTGCAAGATATCGGCCTGAGCCAGGACGACCAGCGCGGATTGATGACCTCCGAGATCATGACGCTTTCACAAAGCGGCAACACCCAAGCCGCTCGCACGCGGCTGGTGGAGCTGATGCAGGAGCGCTCCGCCGAGATTATCACCGGCGCGTCCGGTCTGGATGAAGAACTGGAAATGATCCGCGAGCAATTCCGCCGCTTCTCCATCGAAAAGGTGGAGCCGCACGCTCATGACTGGCACCTTAAAGACGAGTTGATCCCGATGGAAATCATCGAAGAGCTTGCCGAGATGGGCGTCTTCGGCCTCACCATCCCAGAGGAGTTCGGCGGATTCGGTCTATCCAAGGCCTCCATGGTTGTCGTCTCGGAGGAACTGTCACGCGGCTATATCGGCGTGGGCTCCCTTGGAACGCGCTCCGAAATCGCGGCTGAACTGATCCTGTGCGGCGGGACCGACGCACAGAAAGAAAAATGGCTACCCAAGCTGGCCTCCGGCGAGACCCTGCCAACGGCGGTATTCACCGAACCCAACACCGGCTCCGACCTTGGCGCGTTGCGCACGCGGGCCGTGAAGGACGGGGACGACTACAAGGTAACCGGCAACAAGACGTGGATCACCCACGCCGCCCGCACACATTTCATGACCCTGTTGGCACGGACCGATCCGGCGACGACCGACTACAAAGGCCTGTCCATGTTCATTGCCGAAAAGACCCCCGGCACCGACGAAAACCCGTTCCCGACCGACGGCATGACCGGCGGCGAGATCGAGGTGCTGGGCTATCGCGGCATGAAGGAATACGAGCTGGCCTTCGACAACTTCCACGTCAAAGGTGAGAACCTGCTGGGCGGCGCGGAAGGTCAGGGCTTCAAACAATTGATGCAGACATTCGAATCCGCCCGCATCCAGACCGCCGCCCGAGCGATTGGCGTCGCACAGGCCGCGCTTGATGTCGCGATGCAATATGCCGAAGACCGCAAGCAATTCGGCAAGTCGCTGATCGAGTTCCCGCGCGTCTCTGGAAAAATCGCGATGATGGCAGTGGAAACGATGATCGCGCGGCAGCTGACCTACTTCTCGGCGGACGAGAAGGATCACGACCGACGCTGTGACCTGGAGGCAGGCATGGCCAAGCTGCTGGGCGCACGTGTCGCTTGGGCGTCAGCGGACAACGCGCTGCAAATCCACGGCGGCAACGGCTTCGCGCTGGAATACAAGATCAGCCGCATCCTGTGCGACGCGCGTATCCTCAACATCTTCGAGGGCGCCGCGGAAATTCAGGCGCAGGTCATCGCGCGGCGTCTGCTCGATTGATCCGCGCGGCGCTATTAGCCGTGGCCTTGCTGGCCTCTTGCACGGATGAAACAATCTCCGGCTACGCCGCTGACGGGGCCGTTTGGCAGTTGGAAACGCTGAATGGCAAGCCCTTCACCGCCCGCGCGACGCTCACCTTTCCGGAGGAGGGCAAGATCGCGGGCCAAGCCCCGTGCAACAGCTATTTTGGCCAGCAAACCGCGCCTTACCCGTGGTTTGCGGTCGACGCCCTCGGCAGCACGAAACGCGCTTGCCCTGATTTGAAAGCGGAGAACGATTTTTTTGCAACGCTTGGCGAAATGACCTTGTCCGAAGCTGCGGGAACCACCCTGATCCTCAGCAATGACGCAGGTGACGAGATGGTGTTCAAGGCGATGAAATAGCCCCAAGCGCCTCCAGCAACCGCTCCCTTGAGGTTGGCACCGGCTTGTTGCCCAGTTGCGGGGCCATCCAAGTCGTCAGGAAATGCCCGGTCGTCGCCAACGCCTCCGGCACGTCATCCAGCCTGCCGTCACCCACCCCGCGCAGGCAATCCGGCAAGGCCAGCAGGCGCGACGCCCACTCACCCGCCCCCTGCCGCGATACCGCGCGGCCTGTGCGGGGGGAGACGTAGATCAGTTCCTGCATCGAACCGGTTACGGCACAGGACGACAGATCCAGACCGAACCCCAACTCTTCCAACAATGCCAGTTCCCACTGAACATAGGCCAGCGGCCACGCATCGCTTTCGCCCAGAAGGTCAAAGACCAACAATGTACGGTCATAGAGCTCGGGATGTGGGTCACGCTCGGCGAGCGCGAATTGCAGCAAGCCACACAAAGCATTCAACCCTGCCAGCGCTTTGCGATCGCCCATGACAGCCGCCGCGCGGGATTTGACCGGCTCTACCGTGAACGCGCCCAGATGCCCCTCCAGCCGCGCACGCCATGACACGTCCAACTGCGCGCCGGGTTGCAACAAAGGCGCCATCTTGCGCCCCGCCCCGCCGCGCACCACGCCTGCATGGCGGCCATAGTCGGGGGTAAACACGTCAATGATGGCCGCGTTTTCGCCGTGGCGGCGCGCGGATAGCAGAACCCCTTGGCTACGCCAGTCCATCACTCTCTCCTCGTCAGGTCAGGCCCTCTTGGTCCAGAAGGTGCCGCCCTGCTTTGTCCTCGACCTCTATCACCCAAAGGTCGGGATCGAAGCTGCGTTGCTTGGCAATGGCCTCGTCGACCTGCCGCTCGTCCCCTTCGCTCAGGACAACCCATGCCCGCTCGCCTCTCATCAGATCGTAGGAGCGTTGGTAGGCCACCGCCTGCCCGTCCAGCGTGTTCAGCTTGACCATGACAACGCCCGCAGTCGGGTCACCCTTGGCGGTCACGAAAACCGGAATACTCGCCAGCCGCAAGCGGTTCAAATAGGCCGAGACCCAGAAATCTGTCGTCAGACGATCACTCATTACCGTCTTTGAAATCGAGACCCATCTCCGAGTAGCGCTCGCTGTCCTCCAGCCAGCCGGGTCGCACTTTCACCTGTAGGAACAGGTGAACCTTGCGGCCCAGAAACTCGGCCAGTTCTTCACGGGCAGCTTTACCCACAGCCTTGATCGTCTCGCCTTTGGCTCCCAGAACAATGCCCTTGTGACCGTCGCGGATCACGTAGATCAACTGTTCGATGCGGGCAGAGCCGTCCTTTTGCTCTTCCCAGTTCTCGGTCTCCACGGTCATCTGATAGGGCAATTCCTGATGCAGCCGCAGGGTCAGTTTCTCCCGTGTAATTTCCGCCGCGATCTGGCGCATCGGCGCATCGGCCAACTGGTCTTCGGGATATAACCAAGGCCCTTCAGGCACTTTACCCGCAAGCCATTGCCGCAACGCATCGACGCCATGGCCTTTCTCGGCGGAAATCATAAACGTCTCTTCAAACGCGAAACGGTCGTTCAAGTCCTTGGTCAGGCCCAGCAACACGTCCGACTTCACGCGGTCAATCTTGTTGATCGCCAGCACCACAGGCGCGCCGCCGGTGCGTTCGGCCAGCCCGTCCAGAATGGCGCCGACGCCCTCGGTAATCCCGCGATGCGCCTCGACCAGCAGCACGACAATATCCGCGTCCGACGCGCCGGACCAAGCGGCAGCGACCATGGCGCGGTCCAGACGGCGGCGGGGCCGGAACAAGCCCGGCGTGTCCACGAACACCAGTTGCGCCTGCCCCTCCATCGCCACGCCGCGAATACGCGCGCGCGTGGTTTGCACCTTATGCGTGACGATCGACACTTTCGCGCCTACCATCCGGTTGAGAAGCGTCGATTTGCCGGCGTTCGGCTCTCCGATCAGCGCGATGAAGCCCGCGCGGGTTGCCTCGGTCATGTGTCCAGCCTTTCCAAAAGCGCCTTGGCCGCAGCCTGTTCCGCTTGTCTCTTGGCCCCTGCCTTCGCTTCCGCACGCTCGCCCGAGGCAAGCGTCACCGCGATGGTGAATTCCGGCGCGTGGTCGGGGCCTTCGCGCTTGATGATCTCGTATTGCGGCGTCGGCTCGCCGCGGGCCTGTACGAATTCCTGCAAGGCCGTTTTCGGGTCACGGGCGTCTTCTTCAACTTCGTGCACGCGGCTACCCCAGAGCCGCAGGATCAAATCACGCGCAGCGGCAAAGCCGCCGTCACGATACACCGCAGCGATCAGCGCTTCCATACCGTCGCCCAGCAGCGCCTCTTTGCGGCGGCCGCCTGATACCATTTCCGACTTGCCGAGCTTCAGCACCGCGCCCAATTCAATCTCCCGCGCCACTGCCGCGCAGGTCTCCTTGCGTACTAACGCGTTGTAGCGCGGCGCTAGTATCCCTTCGGTCGCCGTGGGGTCCGCGTCCAGAATTGCCTCGGCCATCACAAGGCCCAATACGCGGTCGCCCAGAAACTCCAGCCGCTGGTTGTCGGGTCGCGTGGTTGAGGAAATCGAGCCATGGGTGAGCGCACGCACCAGCAGTTCCGGCGTTTGGAACCGGTAGCCGATCCGGTCGCAGAACTCCGACAACTCACCTGACAGTTTCATTGCTACCCTAATCTATCTTCTTGAAGAACCGGTCGCCGCGCCAGGTCCAGAAATACAGCATCCGCCCGCCGGCAGACGAGAAGATCACCCGATCCGCGCGGCCCAACAGATTGGCAAACGGCACCATGCCGACGCCACCGCCAGCCTGCGCAAAACGCGAGTCGATGGAGTTGTCGCGGTTGTCCCCCATAAAGAAGAAATGCCCTTCGGGGACATTGAACACCGGCGTGTTGTCCGCACCCAAACCGTCACGGATATTGAGGATGGCATGGCTCACCCCGCCTTCCAGCGTCTCGATGGCCCGTTCCTTTTCGCAGGCACCACCGATACCCACAGCGCCATTGCTGCACGCGGGGAAGCCGCCGACAGACCCCTGCGCCTCATAGGTCTCGATGAATGGAGCGGTCGGCTCCTGCTTCTGCGGCTTCCCGTTCAGGAACAGCACACCGTTTTTCACTTGAACCTTATCCCCCGGCAAGCCGATCAACCGCTTGATATAGTCCTGACCGCTGACGGGGTGGCGGAAGACCACAACGTCGCCGCGCTCCGGCTCGCTGCCGAACAGGCGGTCGGGGATGGGGCACAGACCGAAGGGGCAGCTGTACTTGGAATAGCCGTAGGCCATCTTGTTGACGAACAGGAAATCGCCCACCAGCAGCGTGTCCTTCATAGAGCCCGACGGGATCCAGAACGGCTGGAAAAACAGGCTGCGGAACACGGCGGCTATCGCCAGCGCATACACAACCGTTTTGACGGTTTCCATGATGCCTTCGGGCTTCTTTTCGCTGCTGCGTGCCATCAATATTCTCTTGTTATCTGGGTTGTCCGCTACATGCGGGCAGGTGGGGTCGGAGTCAAGCGGCAGAGCCCGCCACAGGGCGCGCCTCGATCACCACAAAGGCTTGTGCCCAAGGGTGATCGTCGGTCAGCGTGACGTGGATCACGGCCTCGTGTCCGTCAGGGGTCATCTCGCGCAAACGTTCCGCCGCCCAGCCCGTGACCTCCATCACCGGCTGGCCTGTCGCGAGGTTACTCACCGCCATGTCCTTCCACGCGATACCCATGCGTAGCCCCGTGCCAAGCGCTTTGGAGCACGCCTCTTTCGCCGCCCACCGCTTGGCATAGGTTCCGGCCACATCACGACGTCGTTCCGCCTTGCGTTGCTCGACCTCGGTAAAGACGCGGTTGCGAAAGCGGTCGCCGAACCGCGCCAGTGTTCCTTCGATCCGCTCGATATTGGCCAGATCCGTGCCGATCCCGAGGATCATCAGAACCCCGCCGTGACAGCACCCGAGGACTGGTTTAGCGTCACCTTCAGCACGCGGTCGTCGAACCCACCCGTGTTTGCGTTGTAGCTTTTGACCGGCACGCCCCATGTCAGACCCGTCGCGGGATCGTAGCTGCTGGTCATCCCCACAAGCGTCATGCCGCCGAAGCCCAGACTGTTGCCGCTGCCCACCATCATGCATTGCCGACCGCCGACCTCGTCAAAGGGGGGCGACAGGATCACCAGATGAAACGCCGCCGCCGCAGGCTCCAGCGTGTCGATCACCACCAGACGGACGCGATTGCCCGCGAAGGTCTGCGTACTGTCCGCCCAAGGCTCCGCCACGGCGTCCACGCGGGCCAGCTCGTCACAAGGCCTCACCTCTTGGGCTGTTGCGGGGAGGGCGAATGCTGCAAAGATCGTTACTGCCAAAAACTGTTTCATATCAGCCCCGCGCCTCGTCCATCAGGCGGCGCATTTCCTGGATCGCGGGCACCAGCCCCGTGAATATCGCTTCGCCGATGATGAAGTGCCCGATGTTCAGCTCCACCACTTCCGGCACCGCCGCAACAGGCTTGACGCTATCATAGGTGAAGCCGTGGCCCGCATGGACCTCTAACCCCAGCGAGTGGGCGAGTGTCGCCATGTCCCGAAGTTTCTCAAACTCCGCATCGCGGTCGCCCAGACGCCCTTCGGCATGGGCGTCGCAATAGCTGCCTGCATGAAGCTCGATAATGTCGGCACCTACGTGCGCCGCCGCGCGGACCTGCCGCTCGTCCGCACCGATGAACAAGGACACACGAATGCCCGCGTCCTTGAACGGCGCAATGTAGGCGGACAGACGATTGTCGTCGCCCGCGACCTCCAGCCCGCCCTCGGTGGTGCGCTCTTCGCGGCGTTCCGGCACCAAGCAGACTGCATTTGGCTTGGTGGCGAGAGCAATTGCCTGCATCTCGTCGGTGGCGGCCATCTCGAAATTCAAGGGGATGGAAATCGCCTCCTTGATCGCGGCCATGTCTGCGTCTCGGATGTGGCGGCGGTCCTCACGCAGATGCGCGGTGATCCCGTCCGCCCCGGCTTCCTGCGCCAACAGCGCCGCGCGGACCGGATCGGGGTTGTCACCGCCACGGGCATTCCGCACCGTCGCTACGTGGTCGATATTGACGCCAAGGCGCAGCTTGCTGGACATGGGAACGCTCCTTTGGTTGGCCGTATCACCGGATCATAGGACAACGCGCGGCAACCTCAACAACGCTTATTGCGCGCGCCCGTCCTCGGCATTCTTTGCGGCCTTGCGCTGACGGATTTCTTCCAGCTTGGCCTTGATCCGCCCCTTGCGGCGGTTCTGGTAGGCAGCAATGAGCGGCGCACTGACGTAGTAGGCTATCGTCCCGGCGATCACGCCGGGGATCAGGCCACCGATCATGTAGGGAAAAAACACCTCGTCATAGAAACCGGCCAGCCGGTCCCAATGCGCCACATCGTCGGTAAACATCGCCCAGAAGTTATCCTTCAGGTCGCGCCATGCCCCGGCAAAACGCCGCGCGATGTTCATATTTTCCTCGAACTCGGTCCCCAACAGGAAGTGCCCGGTCTTGAGCGACACCACCCCGATAGGCAGATAGGTCAGCGGATTGCCGAAAAACGTCGCCATCAACGCGGCCAGAATATTGCCACGCATCACTTTGCCGAGGCCAGCGGCAATGAAGAAGTGAAATCCGTAGAAGGGGGTAAACGTCGTAAACACACCCGCAAAAACGCCGCGCGCAATCCTGTGGGGGTCGTCAGGCAGACGGCGGACCCGGTGTTTGACGTATCCGAAAGCCCTGCCCCAGCCGCCTTGCGGCCAGATCAGATGCCAAAGCCATAGGGCCCAGCTCTTTGGCGTTCGGCGTTTGAACACGGCTGTCTGCTACCTCTCCGCCCCGCATGATCGGGGCCAACTCATTACGGTTTGCGGCTCAAATCCCTGAACCGCTCCATCGCGGCCACGTCGCTATCGGCCTCCAAGGCCGTCATGACACCGTGCAAATGCTCTGCATCCCGCACATCCACGTCGACCAGCAGCTGGAAATAGTCCGGTTTGCGGTCGATGAAATGCATATCCGAGATATTCGCCTTCTGCTCCCCGATCAATGTGCAAATACGTCCCAACACGCCGAAGCTGTTTCCTATGGTCAACGCAAGCGTGACGGTATTGGTTGCAGCGTGCCTGCCGGAATGCCAGCGAATATCCACCCAGCGTTCGGGTTGATCCTCGAATTCCACCAGCGCGTCACAGGCAATCGCGTGGAGAAAAATGCCGTCACCCTTGTGCTTTATCCCCACGATGCGTTCGCCCGGCACCGCTTGACAACAGGCCGCACGCTTGACCTGAGCCCCCTCGGGCAGGCCCACGACGGGGCGCTTGGAGTCGACCGTTGCGACGTCGCCCTTTTTCACCAGTTCCGGATAGAGCGCGGTGATCACCTCGCGCGCCGACATCTCGGTGGAGCCGACATATTCCAGCAGTTGCGACGCGTCCGTCAGGCTCAACTCCTTGGCAGCCGTCTCGAGCGCCTTGTCGGTGACTTTCTTGCCCACATGCTCGAACGCCACGCGGGTAAGCTCGCGGCCCAGCTTGATATAGCGGTCGCGATGCTCCTCGCGCAGAGACTTGCGGATAGCGGATTTGGCCCGCCCCGTCACCGCAATGTCGATCCATGTCGGCTGCGGTTTCTGCCCTTCGGCGGTGATGATCTCGACCGATTGCCCGTTGCGCAGCCGGGTCCACAGTGGCACACGCAGCCCATCGACCTTTGCGCCGACGCAGCTATGCCCGATCCGCGTATGGATGGCATAGGCGTAGTCCAGCGGGGTCGCACCGCGCGGCAGTTTGATGACCTCGCCCTTGGGCGTAAAGCAGAACACCTGATCGGAATACATCTCCAGCTTCACGTGTTCCAAGAAGTCGCCGTAATCGTCCTCGGTATTCTCGAACCGCTCCGTCATCGACGACACCCATGTGGACGGGTCCACGGCAAAGCGGTTTTCCACCCGCTCCCCGTCGCGGTAGGCCCAGTGCGCGGCGACGCCAGCCTCGGCCACGTCATGCATTTCGCGCGTCCGAATCTGGATTTCCACCCGTTTGCCATCCCGTCCCGACACGGTCGTATGGATCGAGCGGTAGCCGTTGGACTTGGGCTGGCTGATGTAATCCTTGAACCGCCCGGGGACCGAGCGCCAGCGACGGTGCAACACCCCCAACGCGCGGTAGCAGTTGTCCTCTGTGTCCGTGATCACCCGAAAGCCGTAAATGTCCGACAGGCGGGAGAAGCTCTGCTTCTTCTCCTCCATCTTGCGCCAGATCGAATAGGGCTTCTTGGCCCGGCCATACACCTTGCCCTCTATTCCCGCGCGGGTCAGTTCGGTGCGAATGTCCTCGGTGATTTTCGGAACGACATCGCCGGTTTCCTTTTGCAACGTGATAAAGCGCCGGATGATGGAGGCGCGGGCTTCGGGGTTCAGCACGCGGAACGCCAGATCCTCCAGTTCTTCGCGCATCCAGTGCATACCCATACGCCCCGCCAAGGGTGCGTAGATATCCATCGTTTCGCGTGATTTCTGGATTTGCTTGTCGGGCCGCATATGCTTGATCGTGCGCATGTTGTGCAACCGGTCGGCCAGCTTCACCAAGATCACCCGCATGTCCTTGGACATGGCCATGAATAGCTTGCGAAAATTTTCCGCCTGCTTGGTCTCGGTGGAGTTCAGCTGCAATTTGGTCAGCTTGGTGACGCCATCCACCAGCTCCGCCACCTCTTCACCAAAGCGACGCTTTACCTCGCTGTAAGTCGAGCCGGTGTCTTCGATCGTGTCATGCAATAGCGCCGTCACGATAGTCGCGTCATCAAGCCATCGCTCGGTCAGCAGTGCCGCGACCGCGACAGGATGGCTGAAATATGGCTCGCCGGAATGGCGGGTCTGCCCCTCGTGCATTTTCGCGCCATAGGCATAGGCGTCGCGGATCAGGGCTTCGTTCGTGTTGGGATTGTAGGCGCGGACCAGTGCGATCAACTCGCTGTCAGATATCATTCCGTTCGGTCCGCCGCCATGCTTGTAGGGCCTTACTTTGGCCCTTGTGCTTCCATCAAGGCCCGCAGCAGCTTCTCTTCGGACATGTCGTCATCGGCAGGCTTGTCCTGCTCGACACCCATCAACAGCGCCATCGCGTCTTCTTCCGGCTCGTCGACTTCGATCTGTGTCTGGTTGCTCTCGATCATGCGCTCGCGCAGCTCGTCGGCGGTCTGGGTCTCTTCAGCGATCTCGCGCAGTGACACGACAGGGTTCTTGTCGTTATCGCGATCCACCGTCAGCGCCGCACCTGCCGCGATTTCGCGGGCGCGATGGGATGCCAGCATCACCAGCTCAAAGCGGTTAGGAACCTTGTCTACGCAGTCTTCAACCGTCACGCGGGCCATGGGGGACTCCAGTCATTCACAGGGGATGTCAGGCGGCACAATTAGGACCGTTGCGGGCTGAATACAACCACAAAACCCGCCATTTTGGCCGTTAAAGCGCGCAAACTGCGCCTTTTTCCGCCTCCGGCAGGGCCGCCAGCAGGCTATCAAGGCTTTGACCGCTCACAGGATGCACCCAATCCGGTGCAATGTCAGCCAAGGGAATCAACACGAAAGCGCGGTCTTGTATGCGTGGATGGGGCAGGATCAACTGCTCCGGCGCTTCCTTCATCTGGCGCTCCAGCGGCAGATTTACCCAGTGCTGAAAGGTCGCCCGATCCGGCGCAATCACCCCGCCATAGTCCAGCAAATCCAGATCCAGCGTGCGCGCCGCCCAGCGTGCCTTCCGCTCCCGGCCAAAATCCGCCTCGACTTGATGCAGATGCGCCAGCAGCGCCTCGGCCGAAAGGCTCGTCGCCAGCGTCATGGCGGCATTGACGTAATCCGGCCCGCTCCCTGCGGGAAATGCCGGGCTGCGAAATAACCGGCTTTCCGCCAACACCTTGACAGAGTCGCTCGAAATAGCCTGCCTGACCTCCCTGAGGGTGAATTCCGGCGATCCAGAGCTTGACGTCGCGTTACTACCCAGCGCAATGTGGGTTATTATCAGCCGTTTGTGACCCCCCGTGGGTTGCGGCATAAGCATTATTCCTTATGTTTGCTGAAGCGCGTGAGCCCGCGCCCTTCACTCGGGGACTATTATTGGGGCTGAGCGATTATCGGAAGGACATTTTATGTTTTACAAAGACGAACGGCTGGCACTGTTTATAGACGGGTCGAACCTATATGCCGCTGCCAAGTCTTTGGGGTTTGACATCGACTACAAGCTCCTGAGGCACGAATTCATGCGACGCGGGAAGATGCTGCGCGCATTCTACTACACCGCCCTGTTGGAAAACGACGACTATTCGCCCATTCGCCCCTTGGTCGACTGGCTGCACTACAACGGGTTCACCATGGTCACGAAACCGGCCAAGGAATACACCGACCGCGAAGGCCGGCGTAAGGTCAAAGGCAACATGGATATCGAACTGGCCGTTGACGCAATGGAACTGGCCCCGCATGTCGATCACATCGTGATCTTCTCCGGTGACGGTGATTTCCGCCCCCTGATCGAAGCCATCCAGCGCAAAGGCGTGCGGGTGTCGGTGGTGTCGACCATCCGCTCCAACCCGCCGATGATCTCCGACGAGTTGCGCCGTCAGGCCGACAACTTCATCGAGCTCGACGAGTTGCGCGAAGTCAT
Source organism: Litoreibacter arenae DSM 19593 (assembly GCF_000442275.2). GTDB lineage: Bacteria > Pseudomonadota > Alphaproteobacteria > Rhodobacterales > Rhodobacteraceae > Litoreibacter > Litoreibacter arenae. Next base: position 122,817 of record NZ_KE557314.1, read on the forward strand.
AGGCCGACCGCCGCGCGAGGGCGATATGTCCTTCACCCGGGACCGCGAACGCGAAACGACCGACTAAATCAAAACCGCCGGGGCCCTGCTCCGGCGGTTTTCGTTTCAGCCCAGCGCGTCGTCCACGTTCAGATCGTAGGTCACCCATCCGGTGCGCGTGGCCACTTGGTCATATAGCCCACGCGCGCGGTAGTTGTCGTCAGCGGTGATCCAGCGCACTACGCCCCAGCCGCGCTTACGCCCTTCGTCTTGAACCCCAGAAATCAACGCCTCGCCGACCTTCGCCCCACGGGCATCGGGGTTTACAAACAGATCGTCCAGATACCCCCCGACGCCTGCCGCGAGCGGGCGCGCGAATGGTCGGAAATGCGCCAACCCCACAAGCACGCCATCCACCTCTGCGACGAGACCGTCCACTTCATGGGCAGGGTCCATCAGCCATTCCCACACGCGATCCCGCATGTCTTCGGTCTGCGCCACCCCGTAGAATGCGGCGTAGCTCTTGTATAGCCCGCCCCAGGCGTTGCGATCACCAGCCTCTGTGGCACGTATATTCACTGTCACGATAAAGTCTCCTTTGCCCGCGACCCTATGCGAGACCAAAGGCGGAACACCACCCCCTCAGCGATCCGCGTTTCAGCCCAACGCGCGCGCCAGCCCCTCATCGTTATCTATACCAAGCGCATGCTCATACACGCGCCAGTTCTGACTGGTGAGCTTATAATCCGCGTCCAATTGCTTGAAATAACGGCCCTTTAACAACCCGCTAGGCAGCAACCCCACGTCATATGCCCCGATATTGCCGTGCAGAAAGCCGGTGTAGGCACCCGGCCCCGTCAGCCAGAAAATTCCTCGCTCGCCCGGATTTGCAAGATTGGCCAAAACCTCCGTCAACAACGCCTCGATGAAGGGGCTTTTCGGCGGGGCCGCAACGAACCAGTTGTTCACCACGCAATTCGGCACATTGGTCATCGACGATGCCCAGACCCGCCCGCCACCTGCGGCCAGAAAAGCCGCGATCTCCGGGCGAGGTTTACTGTCCGCATCGCAATACAGTCCTCCATCCTGCGCCAGCCGGTACAGACGAAAAAGGTCGGACTTCACCGCCGGATGCCAAAGCCGCGCAAACCCGCGTGCCGCGTCGGCACCGAACCCGTCGCGGATATAGCCTTCCGCATCAGCTTCGCTGAACCATTGATGAGAGCCTGACACCCTGCGCCAGTCAGCGCGCCCAGCAATCACCTCGTCGGGCGGTGTGTCGCTGTCCCAGAACTGGAACACATCTGTCACCTGTCGCCCGCTAGCAGGCAAAACGTCTCGGTGCGCGACGTAGCAGGCCCACCCCGCGGCCTCGAAACGGGTCATCGGATGCACGTCTCGGTCTGACGCAAGTTGCGACAGCAGTTCCGGACGACCCGCGTGCAAGTCCTGCAAAGCCGCGCTCAACAATTGCGGTTGTCCGCCGACGGTGTGCCGCGCTAGGGGCAGCATCTCGCGATGGTCTGAGGCACCGCCTTCGGACAACGCCATGTCAAGCAACTGAAACGGCACACCCGCCACGTCGAACCCTTTACTGGCCAGCTTATGCAGAACACCATCCAAAGTTTCGAACTGTCGCGCCTGCGCAAGCCGCTCGATCCGCAACCGGTGATGCCACTTCAACTTTCGAGCCATCCCAGATTCCATCATAACGGGGCGCATTCATGAGCGTTCAGGTATTCTACGCAATGCCTTTCGAAAAAGACCAGCCCTCAGCGGCTCATCGCGCTGTGCCGCTCCTGAACCTCGGCAGGCCAAGTACTTTTGATATAGGCCAACACCGCCTTGATCTGCGCGTCCGTCAACTCGTCATCAAACCCGCGCATGTCGGTTTGGTAGTCGCCGCCAACCAGTGCTGCCGTCCCGTGTTTGGTGATCGCAAACAGATGCTCGTCCGAATGGTGCCATGTATGGCCCGTCACGTCATGCGGCGGGGCGGGCAGTTTGCCGTCCGGCCCCGGTTGCCGCCAGTTTGGCTGCCCCTCCAGATTGGTCCCGTGGCATGAAGCGCAGGCTCCGTCGTAGATCAGCTTGCCCTCGGCCACGGTCGCGGGGTCCTTGTAGGCGTCTATCCGCTGCGCCTGCGCCACGGGGACGCCGCCCATTAAAGCCAGCACAGCACCTACTATAATCCGTCGTTTCATCCGGTAAAATCTCCTCGATTGAGCCGCCCTTATCGAGCTTCCAGCAGGTGGAGGGTCAAGCGCCCAAATCACACATTTCCGCGAGGCCCCACTGGACCCCGCCCACTCAAGCCCTTAACTCATGCACCAAGCAGGAGCGCCACATCATGACCAAGCCCCCCCTCACCCTCTACCTTGCCGCCCCGCGCGGATTCTGTGCGGGCGTGGACCGCGCGATCAAGATCGTGGAGATGGCTTTGGAAAAATGGGGCGCCCCCGTCTATGTCCGCCACGAGATCGTGCACAACAAATACGTGGTCGACGCCCTGCGCGACCAAGGCGCGGTGTTCGTCGAGGAACTTGACGAATGCCCCGACGACCGCCCCGTGATCTTCTCTGCCCATGGCGTCCCCAAAGCCGTCCCCGCTGCCGCGGCCAGACGCGAGATGGTCTATGTCGACGCCACCTGCCCGCTGGTCTCCAAGGTCCATATCGAGGCGGAGCGTCACCATTCTAACGGCTTGCAAATGGTGATGATCGGCCATGCCGGCCACCCCGAAACCGTCGGCACCATGGGCCAGTTGCCCGAGGGCGAGGTGATCCTGGTCGAGACCCCCGAAGACGTCGCCACCATCACCCCACGCGACCCCGAAAAGCTGGCGTTCATCACCCAGACCACCCTATCGGTCGATGATACCGCAGACGTGGTCGCGGCCCTGCAAGCCCGCTTTCCCGCGATCATCGGGCCGCATAAGGAAGACATCTGCTACGCGACCACCAACCGCCAAGAGGCGGTGAAAGCCATGGCCACCAAGACCAGCGCCATGCTGGTGATCGGCGCGCCGAACTCGTCCAACTCCAGACGGCTGGTGGAGGTCGGGGCCAAAACGGGCTGCACCTACGCGCAACTGGTTCAACGCGCCACCGATATCGACTGGCGCGCGCTGGACGGCATCGACAGCATTGGCATCACGGCGGGAGCGTCTGCGCCGGAGGTATTGATCAACGAAGTCATCGACGCCTTCAAGGCCCGCTACGATGTGACCGAGGAAATCGTGGAGACCGCCGTCGAGAACGTGGAATTCAAAGTCCCCCGCGTGCTGCGCCAGCCCGCCTAGGCGCAGGTTCGTCGCGAACGGCATCGTCACGCCACGACAGCCAGATACCTTCACTCAACGTAGCGACGAGCAAGTATACCAACCGGTTGCCCCGCCTCCCGTGTTCTTTCATGAATTCGTCCTCCGCGCGAAGGGCTTGCGTCGGCTTCGCGCTCGGAAAAGGGGCACTGCCGCCCCCCAAGTTAGAGAATTTCTTACGCATGATTTCTTCTCCTGACTAGCTGGGACACGGTCGTAGGTCCGCACTTGACCTGAACCGAATTTACCGGCTCTCTGGGGTATTAAAATGAAACAATTTGAACAGGTCTTTTCATGAATGGCACGAACATCAAATGGGATGACTTGCAGTTTTTCCTCGCGGTCGCGCGAAGCGGTGGCCTGTCCCCAGCCGCCCGCGCGACGGGCAGCAGTCCTGCCACACTGGGCCGGCGCATGCGCACGTTGGAACATGACATGGGACGCGAATTGTTCATCCGTCATGACCGTGGGTACGAACTCACGACTGAGGGCCGAACGCTCCTGTCCGAATTGACCGATGTCGAGGCCCGCATTGTCAGACTAACCGCAAAGACAGACGACGCCACGCGCCCGCTGGTCAAGATATCCGCCGGAACATGGACCGCGCTATTGCTGCTGAATTCGCTTGATACACTGACGGGCACCCCCGCCGACATCAGGCTGCGTTTTGTTTCGGCAGAGGAGGTCCTCGACATCTCCCGCCGCGAGGTGGTCATAGGATTTCGCAATCGCCGCCCCAGTGATGAACGGCTTGCAGGGCGCAAACTATCCCGTGTTGAGTTCGCACCTTACGCGCGGGCAGACGCCCCGCGAAAATGGATCAAGGTTCTGGCAGATACCCCGTCGGCGCGATGGCTGGACAAAACCATCGGCAAGGACGCGGTTTGCGAGGTCACATCTCCCCGCAATTGCCTTGATCTGGCATTGGCAGGCAGGGGTTTGGCGCTGCTTCCGACCTTTATCGGCGATGCTCAGCCAGAGTTGGAACGGGCTGGGGCAACCATCCCCGAACTAACCCATGACCAGTGGCTGGTGACCCATCAGGACGATCGACACCTGCCACACGTCCGCCGCACGCTCGACAGGCTCGCGGATGTGCTGGCAGGGCAATATCATCATGTTAAGCGTGACTCCGCCGTCTGAAATGTTACGACTTGATGTGTAGTTTCAAAGGACCGCGCCCCATGATCACCACCCAATTCCTGCTGACGGCCCTCGTCGTCGTCCTCGCCCCCGGCACCGGCGTTATCTACACGCTGGCGATGGGCCTCGGCCAAGGCCGCCGCGCGGCACTTTGGGCCGCGTTGGGGTGCACCTTCGGCATCGTCCCCCACCTCGCCGCCGCCACGCTGGGACTTGCCGCCGTGCTGCACACCTCCGCCCTGCTGTTCCAGATCGTCAAATTCGCGGGCGTCGCCTACCTGCTTTACCTTGCGTGGCAGATGCTCAAATCCGGCGGCACCCTGTCGGTCAACGGCACGCAAACAGCGCAAAACGGCTGGCGCACCGCCCGTCGCGGCGCATTGATCAACATTCTGAATCCGAAGCTTTCGGTCTTCTTTTTGGCCCTGCTGCCGCCCTTCCTGTCCGGTAACCCCGCAACAGTCACGATTGAGATGACCCTGCTCGGCACGGTCTTCATGGCGCTGACCTTCGCCGTTTTCATCCTCTACGGCCTCTTCGCAGCCCGCGCCCGCGATGCGATCCTCGGCTCCGAGCGGGTGCTAAAATGGCTCAACCGCTCCTTCGCGGCAATCTTCGCAGGCCTTGCCGGAAAACTGGCGCTGGAACGCGCATGATCCCCCGCCCCGCCCTTACCCTTGGCCTCGCGGGGCTGCTGCCGTTCTTGTGGGGGGCGCTCGGCGTGCTGGTCCCCGCCATCGACGACCAGACCACCGCACTTCTCGGCCAGCGGTTCGGCGCATCCTATATCCTGATCTTCTACGGCACCGTGATCCTGTGCTTCATGTCCGGTGTGCTTTGGGGCTTCGCCACCAAAACCAACGCCGCCATAGCCTACGCGCTGAGCACACTACCCGCCCTTTGGGCGTTCTTCACTATCGGTGGCGGTGGCACGCGCGCTACCACCGCCGTGCTGATCGGCTTCCTGCTGGTCTTCGCCTGCGACGTACAATTCACCCGCTGGAAGCTCACACCGCCGTGGTGGCTCAAACTCCGCGCCTTGTTGACGGTCATCGTTTGCGCCTGCCTGCTGGTCGGCATCCTTGTATGAGCGACAAGGAAACCATCGACGCCTACAACGCCCGCGCCGCCGCCTATGCGGACACCTTCGCGCGCACCAAGCCCGACGCCGACCTGCTGGCTCTCATGGACGCAGTCACGCCAAACGGGCACATACTCGATCTCGGCTGCGGCCCCGGCAATTCGGCTGCGATGATGCAGGCGGCGGGCTTTACGGTCGAGGCCACCGACGCCTCCCCCGAGATGATCCGCATCGCCCGCGAGCAGCACAAGGTCGACGCCCAACTTGCCACCTTCGATGACATCGCAGGGTCCGACCTCTATGACGGCATCTGGGCCAATTTCTCGCTGCTCCACGCGCCGAAAGCCTGTATGCCCCGCCACCTGTCCGCCATACGCAAGGCGTTGAAACCCGGCGGCATATTCCATATCGGTCTCAAGATCGGGGACAACGCCAACCGCGACAAGATCGGGCGGCTCTACAGCTACTATCAGGAAGACGAGTTGAAACACCTCCTCACAAACGCAGGCTTCACCCCGCGCAGCACCCGCCTCGGCGCGGAGCCGGGGCTTGACGGCACCGTGGCCCCTTTCATCATCGTGCTGTCCGATGGCTGAGCTGTTCGCCTACACGGACGGCGCATGTTCCGGCAATCCCGGTCCCGGCGGCTGGGGCGCGATCCTCATCGCGCGCGAAGGCGACACAGTCGTCAAGGAGCGCGAGTTGAAAGGCGGCGAGGCCAACACCACCAACAACCGCATGGAAATGCTGGCCGCGATCAACGTGCTGGAAACCCTCAGCCGCGCCTCCAAGCTGACCATCGTGACCGACAGCTCCTACGTCAAAGATGGCATCACCAAATGGATTCACGGCTGGAAGGCCAAGGGCTGGAAAAAGAAGGGCGGCGAGATCAAGAACCTCGACCTCTGGAAGCGCCTTGACGAGGCCCAGTCCCGCCATGACGTCACATGGGAATGGGTCAAGGGCCATGCAGGCCACCCCGAAAACGAGCGCGCCGACGAGTTGGCCCGCGCCGGAATGGCCCCGTTCAAGCCATGACATGGCTGGCATATCTCGATTACGCGTCGGTCTTCGTCTTCGCGCTGACCGGCGCGCTGGTCGCCAGCCGCGCCCAGCTTGATATCGTGGGCTTCATCTTCGTTGCCTGCCTGACCGCCGTGGGCGGCGGCACGGTGCGCGACGTGCTGCTGGCCCGCCCCGTCTTCTGGATGGAAGAGCCGACCTACATTCTGGTCGCCTCCATCGCCGCGTTCGAGGTGTTCTTCACCTCACACCTGATGAAATCCCGCTACCGCTGGATCTTGTGGATCGACGCCTTCGCGCTTGCAGTCGCGGTGCCTGCTGGCGTCGCGGCAGCGGTTTCCATGCAAGCCACATGGCCCATCGTGCTGATCATGGGCGTCTCGACCGGCTGCTTCGGCGGCCTGATGCGAGACGTGGTCTGCAACGAGGTGCCGCTGGTCCTCAAACAGGGTGAGCTTTACGTCACATGCGCCTTCACAGGGGCTGGTGCCGCGGTGATTTTGCTGGCCTTGGGCCAGCCCCTGTCAATCGCGCTGCTCGGCTGCGCCGTTGTGACGCTGGCTCTGCGCACGGGCTCCCTCGCCTTCGGCTGGAAGCTGCCCGTCTATAAAGGCCGCCCGCCCCGCGTTTAGCTACTGAAGGTCCGCGAACGCCTTTTGCATCCGCCCCACCGCGTCCTCGATCACTGCCCGTGGCGCGGCAATGTTGAAGCGCAGGAATTCCTCCCCGCCCGATCCGAATGTCGGCCCGTGGTTCGCCGCGATCTTCGCCACATCTTCCGTGCGGGAGGTGAATTCCTCGCGGCTCATCCCCGTGCCCGAAAAGTCCACCCATGCCAGATAGGTCGACTCCAGCGGCATCGACGCCAGCCCCGGAATGGCGTTGATCCCCTCGTCGAAAATCTTGCGGTTGCCGTCCAGATACGCCACCAAATCGTCCACCCAAGCGGCCCCCTCGGGCGAATAGGCGGCGGTCGCCATGAACAAGCCAAAACTGTTGGGGCTGGAGCCCATCGCCGCCATCCGCCCCGCAAACCGCGCCCGCAGGTCGGGGTCCGCTATAATCACGTTGCCCACATGCGATCCGGCAATGTTGAACGTCTTGGTCGTGGCCGTCATCATCACCAGCCGGTCCTCGATCCCCTTGATGTTGGCCATCGGCGTATGCGTGTGGCCGGGGAACACCAGATCGTGGTGGATTTCGTCCGATACCAGAAGAAGGTCATGCCGCTTGGCAAACGCCGCGACAGCCTGCAATTCCCCCTTGGTCCAGACACGCCCGCCGGGATTATGCGGCGAGCACAGGATCACCATCGTCTCGTTGCCCGTCATCTGCGCGTCATAGGCGTCGAAATCCATCTCGTAGCGGCCATCAGTGTTCACCAACGGGCATTCGACCACCTCGCGCTCCGCCGCTTTGATGACCCGCGCGAAGGCGTGGTAGACGGGCGTGAACAAGACGACCCCATCGCCCGGCGCGGTAAAGGCATCGACGCACATGGCGGTGCCGTTGACCAGCCCGTGGGTGGTGAAAATGTGGTCGGGGTTCAGCAGCCAGTCATGGCGGGTTTCCATCCACCAGGCGATTGCTGCCTTGTAGTCCGCATCATCGCCGTAATATCCATAGACCCCGTGGTCATACATCGCCTTGACCGCGTCCTGTACGCATTGCGGCGGACGGAAATCCATGTCCGCCACCCACATCGCAATCCCGTCATCGGGCGAGACGCCGTAAATCGACTCCATCTTGTCCCATTTGGAGCAATGGGTGCCGCGGCGGTCAATCGGGGTGTCGAAACTCATGGATCAGCTCTCCTTGTTATCAAAGGCAACGTCGCGGGAATCCTCTGGGGCTGCAAGGGCGAAAATCCCGTCCGCCGAAAGCACCGGTTTCGCGCGGCAAAGGCGCTCCATGCCGCTCGGGACTCTGACACACCACAGCCCTTGTTCCGAAAGGAAGTAACGTTTATCTGAGCGGCATGAAACGCTCGATCCTGATCCACCCCGACCCGCGCCTGAAAAAGCTGGCCGCCCCCGTGGCCGACGTCTCCGACGCGCTGCGCGAACTGGCCGACGACATGCTGGAAACCATGTATGATGCGCCGGGCATCGGTCTGGCGGCACCTCAGGTCGGGGTGATGGACCGCCTGATCGTGCTGGACTGCATCAAGAAGGAGGGCGAGACGCCCCGCCCATTGGTCATGTTCAACCCCGAGATCGTCGCCGCATCAGACGAGTTGAACACCTACGAGGAAGGCTGCCTGTCCATCCCCGAGCAATATGCCGACGTGACCCGCCCCGCCGATGTCACCGTGCGCTGGATGGACCGCGACGGGGCCGCGCAGGAAGAAACCTTCGACGGCCTCTGGGCCACCTGCGTGCAGCATGAAATCGACCACCTGAACGGCAAGCTGTTCATCGACTACCTGCGCCCGCTCAAGCGTCAGATGATCACCCGCAAAATGGTGAAGCTCAAACGCGAACTGGCCCGCGCCGGATGATCCTGCCCATCGTGCAGCATCCCGATCCTGTGCTGCGCCAGCTTTGCCAGCCGGTCTTCGATGTGGCGGGCCTTGGCGGGCTGATCGTGGATATGTTCGACACGATGTATGACGCACAGGGCCGCGGCCTCGCCGCGCCGCAAGTCGGCCGCTCCGAGCGGGTATTCGTCATGGATTGCACATGGAAAGAGGGCGAGCGGACGCCGCTAGCCATGATCAACCCCGAAATCCTGTCCCGCTCCCGCGGGCAGCAACGCAACGAGGAAGGCTGTCTCTCCATCCCGGATCACCCCGTTGAGGTGGAGCGCCCCGAACGTATCGAGATGACTTGGACCGACGCGCAAGGCACCCAACGCCGCGGTGCCTTCGACGGCATCGAGGCCGCCTGTGTGCTGCACGAAATCGATCATCTCGACGGAGTTCTGATCCTGGATTACGAGGTGCCTGCATGAAACGCCCCTTCGTCATGTGGCCCGACAAGCGCCTGCGCAGCGTGGCGGATGATGTGCCCGCGATCACCGACGACATCCGCGCCATCTGGGCCGATATGGTGGAGACCATGGACGCCATGCCCGGCGTCGGCCTCGCTGCGGTCCAGATCAGGGTGATGCAGCGCCTCGCGGTCGTAGACGCCTCTGATGCGCGCGGTCAGGCGGTCCTCATGGCCAACCCGGAGGTGCTTCACGCCAGCGCCCAGATGCGTGAGCACGAAGAGGCCTCCCCCAACCTGCCCGGCGTCTCGGCGGTGATCCAGCGCCCGCGTGCGGTAACCGTGCGCTTCCTCAATGCTAACAGAGAGACCGAGGAGCGCGATTTCGTCGGCCTCTGGGCCACTTCTGTGCAGCACCAGATAGACCATTTGCGCGGCAAGATGTATTTTGACCACCTGAGCCGCACCAAGCGCGAAATGCTGGTCAAAAAGGCAGGGAAGCTGAGACGATGAAATTTTTCCCGGGGCCGAACAAATGAAAGTCGTTTTCATGGGAACGCCCGATTTCTCCGTCCCCGTCCTCGACGCGCTGGTCGAGGCGGGCCACGAGATCGCCGCCGTCTACTCCCAACCCCCGCGCCCCGCCGGTCGCGGCAAGAAGGACCGCCCGTCGCCCGTTCATGCGCGGGCCGAGGCGTTGGGCCTGCCCGTCCGCCACCCCGTCTCGCTCAAAGGCGCCGAAGAACAGGCCGCATTCGCCGCCTTGAACGCCGACATCGCCGTGGTCGTCGCCTACGGCCTGATCTTGCCGCAAGCCATCCTTGATGCGCCCAAACACGGCTGTCTGAACATCCACGCCTCCCTGCTGCCACGCTGGCGCGGGGCCGCCCCGATCCACCGCGCGATCATGGCAGGCGACGCGGAAACCGGCATCTGCATCATGCAGATGGAGGCCGGGCTGGACACAGGCCCCGTCCTGCTGCGCGAGGCCACGCCCATCGGCAAGGCGGAAACCACAGGCGAATTGCACGATCGCCTCAGCACCATGGGCGCACGCATGATCGTCGACGCACTCGACCGCCTGCCGACCCTGACGCCAGAGCCACAGCCCGACGACGGCGTCACCTACGCCACCAAGATCGACAAGGCGGAAGCTCGCATCGACTGGACCCGCCCAGCGTCAGAGATCACACGCCAGATCAACGGCCTGTCCCCCTTCCCCGGCGCATGGTGTGAGGCGGCGGGCGAGCGGCTAAAGCTGCTCCGCGCCGAACCCGCGAACGTCGACCTGACACCCGGTCAGGTCCAACACACGCAGGACGCCTTGCTGGTCGGCACCGGCGATGGCGCCGTCTCTATCCTGACCTTGCAACGCGCTGGCAAAAAGGCGGCGGATGCGAAAACCGTCACGCAGGGCTGGACCCCGCCTGACCGCTTTTCCTAAACGTCGACCAGCGCTCCGCGCCCCTGAATGACCTTGCCTGCAAGCGCCGATCCTGCCTCGACACCCGCTGCGACGCCGTGATCCAGCGCCGCGAAGAACCCCGCGTTGAAGCTGTCCCCCGCCGCAGTGCTGTCAACCACCCGCGCTGCCGCTTGCGGCGTGAACTGCCCGCGCGTGCCGTTGTCGATATACTCGACCGGCCCGCCGCCGTTCTTCACCACCACGCATGACACGCCCGCGTCCAGATAACGCTGCATCGTGCCCTGCGGCCCGTCATCACCGAAATACGCGGCCTCGTCGTCATAGGACGGAAGCACAATATCGGCAACCGAGGCCGCCTCCATCACCGCGTCACACATCTGCGTCTCACTGTCCCACAGCCGTGGCCGCAGGTTGGAATCGAACGCGACCTTGCACCCCGCAGCCCGCGCCTGCGCGACCTGCTCCAGCAGAACCTTCCGGCCCTGCCCCTCCAACACGCCCAGCGTGATACCCGAAAAGTAGACGATCCCTGCGCCCTCAAACGCCCGCGCCAATGGCGCGGCATCCTCGGCCAGCAACCGCGCCGCCGCCTGTCCGCGCCAGTAGGAAAACGACCGCTCCCCGTCTTGCAGCTCGATCATGTAGAGGCCCACGGTCCGGTCATCGCGCCGCTGCACATGCTCCGTGCCAAGCCCTGCATCCGCGAGCATGGACACCATCCGGTCCGACACCGCGTCGCGGCCCACAGCCGTGACATAATCCACCGCCCAATCGGGCCGCTGTCGGCGCAGATACCAGCAAGTGTTGAACGTGTCGCCCGCGAACCCCATGGAATACAGCCCGTTCTCTGCGGGGGCCATTTCCACCATACATTCGCCGATTGCTACAAAACGGTTTGTCACGCCTGCTCTCCCTCGAAGTGCTCAACGCCGACGGAATACGCCCACCCGTCGCAAAAAGCTACTCCCGCGCGCGCAATACCTGCGCCGGTCGCGTCGCCAGTGGCCGCCACGCAAACATCAGACCGGTCAGCAGCGTCGCCAACACGCCCCCCGCGATAATCGCCAGAGCCGAGCCTATCGCCACAGTGAAGTCCGTCTCCATCACGAAGACCGACACCGCCCATCCGGCGGCGATCCCCGTGAGCAACGCAATCCCGCCCGCCGTCAGCCCCAGCAAGGCCGAGCGTAGCGCGAAGTTGCCAAGCACGGCCGCCCGCGACGCGCCGAGCGTTTTCAAAACCGCGCCTTCATAGACCCGCGCCTTTTCTCCCGCCGCTGCCGTGCCGATCAACACGATGCCCCCCGTCACCAACGTCGCCAAAGCGCCATAGGTGATCGCCGCCGCGATCCCCTGCAACACCTCGCTGACACGGTTGATCGCATCGCGCACACGGATTGCGGTGATGTTGGGATAGGCCATCGCCATGTCCCGCAAAATCGCCGCCTCGTCGGATTCCTCGGCATAGATTGTGGCGATATGCGTATGCGGCGCGCCTTCCAGCGCGGCCTTGTTCATCGACAACACGAACCCCAAGCCACCAGTCGAAAAATCGACCTCCCTGAAGCTGGTAATCGTCGCCGTAATGTCGCGCCCCAGCACGTTCACCGTCAGGGTATCCCCCAGTTTCAACCCGATCTCCGCCGCCTCCTCGGCGGCAAAGCTGATCTGCGGCGCGCCTGCATATCCTTCGCCCCACCATTGCCCTTCGGTGATGGTCGTTCCCTCCGGCAGCGCGTCCGCATAGGTCACGCCACGGTCGCCACGCACGACCCAGTGATCCGGTGCAACCTCCAGCGCGGGCTGGCGGTTGATCTGCGTAATCACGCCGCGCAGCATCGGTGCGCTTTCAAGCTTCGAGACACTGTCCCGCGCCAGAAGCGCGCCCGTCAAAGGCTCCAACTGCTCCGGCTGGATATCCACGATGAAATAGCTCGGCGCGACCTCCGGCAAATCCCCCGAAATCGCGTTCCGCAGGTTCGAGTCGATCTGCCCCACAGCCGCCAACACCGACAGTCCAAGCCCCAGCGACACCACCACCGCCTGCGCCTCGCGCCCCGGCCCGCCAATCGCGCCCAGCGCAAACCGCAGCGTCTTGAACCCGCGCATCCGCCGCGCCAACCAACGCGCCAGCACCCGCACGCCCAGCGCCGCCAGCACCAGCAGCACGAATGCCGCCATGATACCGCCCGCCGCCCACAGGGTCAGCATCGCCAGCCCCGAGAGCAAAGCCGCCGACCCCACCAGCGCAGCCAGGACAACCGCACAAACCACGATCCAGACCGGCCTTGGCCAGCCCTTCACGCCGCTTTGCGCATCCCGGAACAACGCCGCCGCGCGGATATGTTCCGCCTGTCCCAGCGGCCACAGCGTAAACAGCGCCGCAGCCAAGGCCCCATAGAGCGCCGCTTCCGCCAAGGGTCGCATACGCACCGCGAAATCCACCGGCACCGGCAAACGCGCTTCGATCAGCGGGCCGAAGATCAGCGGCAACGCGCCGCCCAGCACCAGCCCCATGGCGATGCCCAGCGCCGCCAGGACGCCCACCTGCAACAGGTAGACCCGAAACACCAAGCCCCCCGACGCGCCAAGACTGCGCAAGGTGGCAATCACTTCCGTCTTGCCCGCCAGATAGGCCCTGACCGCCGCCGACACGCCGACGCCGCCCACGGCCAGCCCCGTCAGCCCAACCAGCACCAGAAACGCCGACAACCGCTCCACGAACCGCGAGATACCCGGCGCACCGTTGCGCCGGTCCCGCCACCGAAAGCCGGAGCCTTCCAATGCTGTCTCCACCCGCGCTTTAGCCGCCTCCAGATCCACGCCCTCCGGCATCGCGATCATATAATCCGCCTCGAATAACGACCCCGGCGCCAACAGCCCGGAGCCGTCCAGCGCCTCGCTTGCCACCAAGGTCGGCGGCCCCAGCGAGAAGTTGCCCCCCGCGCTGTCAGGCATCCGCAACAATTCCGCCATCACCGCGAACTCGCGCGCGCCCAGCTTGACAGTGTCGCCCACGGACAATCCCAGCCGCGCCAACAGCACAGGGTCCACGGCCACACCGGCCAGCCCGTCGCGCCCCGCGAAGACCGCGTCCAGCGCCATGGCAGGCTTCAGCTGCACCTCGCCGTAAAGCGGGTAAAGGTCGTCGACTGCTTTCACCTGCGTCAGCGCCCGCTCGTCGCCCGTTACCAGCATGGAACGGAAATCAACCGCTTCCGACACCTCGCCCATGCTCTCGAATAGTGCCCGTTCTTCCGGCTCGGCATAGCGGTAGGTCAGCCGCACCTTCGCGTCGCCACCAAGGATCACCGCGCCTTGCTCGGTCAGCCCCGCCTCGATCGCGCCGCGCACGGTGCCAATTGCGGCAATCGCGGCCACGCCCAAGGTCAGGCACGCCAGAAACACCCAGAAGCCGCGCAAGCCGCCGCGCAACTCGCGGCGCGCGATCCGCCACGCAAGGCTCATTGTGCGGCCATCGCAAGGCTGTCGCTAATGATCTGCCCGTCGCGCAACTGCACCACGCGGTCACACCGCGCCGCCAATTCAGGCGCGTGGGTCACAAGGATCAACGTCGCGCCATGGCGGTCGCGCAGATCAAACAGTAGGTCCATCACCATTTCGCCCGTCGCCGCGTCCAGATTGCCCGTAGGCTCGTCCGCCAGCAAAATCTGCGGCCGCCCGACAACTGCCCGCGCCAGCGCCACGCGCTGCTGCTCTCCGCCCGACATCTGCGACGGGTAATGCCCGCCCCGCGACGCCAGCCCGACAGCAGCCAGTTCAGCCTCTGCCCGCGCAAACGCATCCTCGGCCCCTGCCAATTCCAACGGCAGTGCTACGTTCTCCAAAGCGGTCATCGTCGGAATCAGGTGGAAGGATTGGAAAACCACCCCCATATGGTCCCTACGGAAGCGGGCCAGCCCGTCCTCGCCCATCGGCGTGAGGTCTTGGCCCAAAACTGATACAAGCCCCGATGTGGCGCGCTCCAGCCCGCCCATCACCATCAGGAGAGACGATTTGCCAGAGCCCGACGCCCCCGTAAGCCCCAAGGTTTCCCCTGCGCTCACCTCCATAGAGATGCCCTTCAGGATCTCGACCACCCCGGCATTGCCGTCCAGTGACAGGGTCAAATCTTTCAGGCGCATCACGGGGTCGGTCATCACTCGGTCCTTGGGCTTGGGGCGTGGCCTTCTAGATAGACCCTTCCGCACGCTTCGCAACCTTGCACTTGCATCCATTTTGGCAACCCCCGCGTTGGCAGAGCCGGTGACCATCGCTGCCCTCGGTGACAGCCTGACCCAAGGCTACGGCCTGCCTGCCGAAGACGGCTTCGTGCCGCAGCTTCAGGCGTGGCTGACCGCCCAAGGCGCGGACGTCAACTTGGTCAATGCAGGCGTCTCGGGCGATACCACCGCAGGCGGGTTGTCACGCATCGACTGGACCCTAACGCCGGAGGTTGACTCCGTGATCGTCGCCTTGGGCGGCAATGACGTACTGCGCGGCCTGCCTCCCGAACAGGCGAAATCCAACCTCGACGCGATCCTGACCAAGATCGAGGAGCGCGGCCTGCCCGTGCTGCTGGCCGGTATTGACGCCCCGTCCAATTACGGCCCCGATTATGAGAGGGAGTTCGAGGCGATCTACACCGACCTCGCCGCCAAACACGACGCACTACTGATCCCGAATTTCCTCGAAGGTCTGACCCGCATCGAAGACCGCGCCATGGTCATGCGCGACCACATGCAAAGCGACGGTATCCACCCCGACGCCTCCGGCGTGGCGCTGATCGTCGAAGCCATTGGCCCGGTGGTTCTGGACCTCATCGCCCGCGCCAAGCCCTGATTTCGTACAAACTGGCAGAAACGGCCTACGCGGCGTACATGGTGTACAAAACCCTCTTCGCCGCAGCGCAGCGCTTGCAGAGCGCCACGCAATATCCTATCCCTGACCGCAACAAACACGAAACATCCTTACGCGAAAGAAATGCCCATGAGCTTCCGCCTGCAACCCGCCACCCCTGCCCGTCCAAACCGCTGCCAGCTCTTCGGCCCCGGCTCCCGCCCCGCGCTTTTCGAGAAAATGGCCGCCTCCGCCGCCGACGTCATCAACCTTGATCTCGAAGACTCTGTCGCGCCCTCCGACAAGGACACCGCCCGCGAAAACGTCATCAAGGCGACGCATGAGGTAGACTGGGGTAACAAGTATCTGTCAGTGCGGATCAACGGTTTGGACACCCCCTACTGGTATCGCGATGTCGTTGATTTGCTTGAGAAATCATCCGAGCGCCTTGACCAGATCATGATCCCAAAAGTCGGCTGCGCCGCCGATATCTACGCCGTCGACGCGCTTGTAACCTCCATCGAGGCCGCCAAGGGCCGCAGCAAGAAGATCAGCTTCGAGGTCATCATCGAAAGCGCCGCAGGCATCGCCCACGCCGAAGAAATCGCCGCATCCTCACCGCGTCTGCAAGCCATGTCGCTGGGCGCCGCCGACTTCGCCGCGTCGATGGGGATGCAAACCACCGGCATCGGTGGGACGCAGGACAACTACTACATGCTGCAAGGCGGCAACCAGTATTGGTCCGATCCATGGCACTGGGCACAGGCCAAAATCGTAGCAGCAGCAAGGACTTATGGCGTCCTACCCGTAGACGGCCCGTTCGGTGATTTCTCCGACGACGAAGGCTTCCGCGCCCAAGCCCGCCGCTCCGCCGTCCTCGGCATGGCAGGCAAATGGGCCATCCACCCCAAGCAAATTGCCCTTGCAAACGAGGTGTTTACCCCCTCCGAGGAGCAGGTCACCGAGGCCCGCGAAATTCTTGAGGCGATGGAAACCGCCAAGGCTAATGGCGAGGGTGCCACCGTCTACAAGGGCCGTCTGGTCGACATCGCCTCGATCAAACAGGCCGAGGTTATCGTCAAGCAATTCGAGATGATAAACAGCTAAAAACAGCCCTGCCCCAATACCTTAGGGACAGCGCGCCACCTCATTTCAGAGGCAGGTATATCTCCGTCACCAGCTCTTCGGGTGCCGTATCCGTCGGGTCATTCAGGTAAACCTCCATCGCTGGCGCATCCCCCGGCTCCTCGCCACTTTCAGGCAACCAGACGCCATACAGATAGTCATATGCAGCTTTCAGCCCTGAATACGGGCCGGTATAGGTCAACACAGCAACCTTGCCTGCGGGGATTTTCAAGTCCTCCATATCGTCGGGCATCTCGAATTCCTCGCCGACCAATATCCCCGCATGGCTCCGCAACTCCGCCTCCGGCACGGCGCTTGGATCGTCATAATAGACCCCCGCCATCCCCCGCGCAGACGGCCACAGCCCGCGCGACGTGAACATTGCGGCGATGGCTTCGAACTTCTTGCCGATCTCCAGATAGGGGCCCGTATGGGCCAAAGCCGCCATACGTCCGCCGGATCGTTCCTTGATTTCAACAGGATACATGGAAAACTCTCCTCTATTGGTTTCGGGACTCGGAGACGCCAGAGCCCCACGCTTGCGAAACGCCGCCGGTGTCAGACCAAATGCCTCGCGGAAAATGCGGGTAAAGCTGGCGACGTTGTCATAGCCGCATCGCGCCGCAACTTCCCCGATCGACCAGTCCTTCTGCACCAGCCAGCAGGCCGCCCGATGCATCCGGATACGGCGCACCGCAGCGGCACAGGTCTCTCCGGTCATCCCGTGAAACACCCGATGCCAGTGAAACCGGCTCATCGCCGCCACCTCCGCCAACGCGTCCAATGACAGGTCACCCGCAGGGTTGTCGTGGATATATTCCTTCACACGCAACAGCCGTGCCTCATAGGGATTTGTCATAGATCGCTCCGTCTCGTCTCGCCTTTGGTTCTAGCCTAGCCCCATTTCACAAATCTTGCTGAGTTGCATCTGCCGCGAAGCATGGTCATATATCCCCCCACGCAATCGGGAGTCCCAAATGACCAATTACCTTGAGTTCGAAAAGCCTCTGGCCGAGATCGAAGGCAAAGCCGAAGAACTGCGCGCCATGGCGCGTCAGAACGAGGAAATGGACGTCGAGAAAGAAGCCCTTGCGCTGGACAAGAAGGCTGCGGACCTGCTCAAGACCCTCTACAAAGACCTCACGCCATGGCGCAAATGTCTGGTCGCACGGCACCCTAACCGCCCGCATTGCAAGGATTATATCGAAGCGCTGTTCGATGAATACACGCCGCTCGCCGGTGACCGGAACTTCGCCGACGATCACGCCGTCATGGGCGGTCTGGGTCGGCTTGGCGACCGCTCCGTCATCGTGATCGGCCACGAGAAGGGCAACGACACCAAGACCCGTATCGAGCGCAATTTCGGCATGGCCCGCCCCGAAGGCTACCGCAAGGCGATCCGCCTCATGGACCTCGCCCACCGCTTCGGCCTGCCGGTCGTGACCCTCGTGGACACCCCCGGCGCGTATCCCGGCAAGGGCGCGGAGGAACGCGGCCAGTCCGAGGCCATAGCGCGATCCACCCAGAAATGCCTGGAGATCGGCGTCCCACTGGTTTCCGTCATCATCGGCGAGGGCGGCTCGGGCGGCGCGGTTGCGTTTGCCACCGCGAACCGTGTGGCCATGCTGGAACACTCTATCTATTCCGTTATCAGCCCTGAGGGCTGCGCCTCGATCCTTTGGAAGGACGCGGAGAAAATGCGCGAAGCGGCGGAAGCGTTGCGCCTGACCGCGCAGGATCTGAAAAACCTCGGCGTCTGCGACCGTATCATTCCCGAACCCGTGGGCGGCGCGCAGCGCGACGCGAAAGCGGCGATTGCAAGCGTCGGTGTCGCGATTGGCGAGTTGATTGACGAGCTGTCCAAAATGGACGCAGCCGCCCTGATCAAGGACCGCCGTCAGAAATATCTGGATCTAGGGTCCAAAGGCTTGGCGGCCTAGCCTCACCACATCGTGGACCTGGCCCGGGCGCCCCATTCGGCATCGTAGGTCTTTCCGTCGACACCTTCGGGGCCGACGGTCGAGATAATACAAAACCGCGAGGCCATGATCCATTTGCGATAGGTCGGTGTCAGCCGGTCCGCTACCTTGACCAGGGACGCCTCTCCCGGTGTGCCGTAAAGCGCCTCCAGCTCGGAGATGTCCGTGACGAACTCCATCACTCCGCTGACCGCACGAACCCGGCTTCGTCCAGCAGACGCTCTGACGCGGTTTCGACCTCTGTCTCGAGTCTGGTAAGGAACTCGTCCCTCGAAAGACCGGGCGGGATCGGCTCCAGAAATTCGACGACTGCCACACCCGGCTTGCGATAGACCCCACGACGCGGCCAGAACACGCCTGCATTGGTCGCCACCGGATAACAGGTCTGGTTCATCTGCTCGTAAAGCACCGCGGTGCCCACCTTATAGGGCCGCTTTACCCCCGGCGCGAGACGTGTGCCTTGGGAATAAATCACCAACTGCCCCGGCAGCTTGTCGCCCTTGGCCACATCCGCCAGCATCTTGGCAATTGCAGCACCGCGCTTGCCGCGGTTCACCGGAATGCAGCCAATGCGGTAGGCGTATTGGCCCAAGATGGGCGCGTAGAGCAGGATCGCCTTCATGATGAATTTGCCATGTGGGATGGCATCAAAAATCATCAAAATATCCAGAAACGATTGATGCTTGGCGGCAACCAAGGCCTCCCCGGTCGGGGGCGTCCCGCGCACCTCGCTCTTTATCCCGACCATCCAGTTTGCGGTCCAGATCACGTAGCGCGCGTAGGCGTG
Organism: Litoreibacter arenae DSM 19593; assembly: GCF_000442275.2. Taxonomy (GTDB): domain Bacteria; phylum Pseudomonadota; class Alphaproteobacteria; order Rhodobacterales; family Rhodobacteraceae; genus Litoreibacter; species Litoreibacter arenae. Next base: position 142,448 of record NZ_KE557314.1, read on the forward strand.
GCAGGCAGCCAAGGCACCGTAGGGGCTGAACATCGCCCAAGGCAGGTAAACGATGGCATAGATGGGCATCGCCACGTACATCGACAGGTTGAACAGCAGCGACCGGACCCATTGCACCGCGTATTTCATAGTCAGGTCACCTCGTTCAATGTGCGCAGGGCGGCGCTGCGCGTGGCCCAGAACGCCACCAAAGCGGCCAGCGGCGGAATGGTCAACGGCCAAAGCCAATGCCAGCCCCTGAAGCCAAGGCCGGTCAGGAACGCACCAGCGTCGGCTGCACTGGGCAGCAACGCTACCGCGATGCACCCCGCAATCGTCCCAACAGCTGCCCCCAACAAGGCGCGAATGGTAAAGCGGCGTACGAAGGCGCGGGCGATGTAGACGTCACGCGCACCGACCAATCGGGTGACGCGAATGACCTGGGCGTTCGCGGCCAAAGCGGCGCGGGCCGCCAGCGTGATCATGGCGGCAGTCGACAGGCCAATGAGCGCAATCGCGATCCAGCCTAGACTGCGAAGCCGGTTCGCGGCCTCCACCAGAGGTCTGCGCCAGCGGGTGTGGTCGTCGAGAAACGCGCCCGGTGCTTCGCCCGCCAGCCGCAAACGCAGACCGGCGGCGTCATAGCCTTCTTCGTCTTCGACAACTTCGATCAGGCGGGGAATGGGCAAGTCCTCCAGCGGCAAATCAGGGCCGAACCACGGCTCAAGCAGCAACATCTGTTCCTCTTCGGACATGATCCGCGAGCGCACCACGCCGGGCGTAGTACGCAGCACCTCCTGCGCGGCAAGGGTCTGCGCCTCTATCTCCTCCAGCGGTGCGGAAATGCGCACGGTGGAGGTCTGGGCCAACTCGCTTGCCCACCGCTCGGCCAAACGCCCTGTTGCCAGAGATAGCGCCAAGGCAAACACCGCCAGAAACGCCATAGCACCGGCAGTGAATGTGGTCAGCGTCGCAGTGAACCCCGTTGGGGGCACCACGCGGTCCGCCGCGCGGTCGCCCGCAACCAGTTCGGTCATGGTGGCAGCGGCGTTGCGCAGTTTGTGTAACTTGCTCACAGGTCCGCTCCCGCCAGCTGCAGTTTGCGGTCCTTGATCCGAAGCACCCGCGCGGACACCTGCGCTTTGGTGTTACGGATCAGGGTAAGGTCGTGGGTCGCCACCAACACCGATTTGCCCATCTTGTTCAACTCGATCAGCAACGACATCAACCGTTGCGACATCTCCCAGTCGACATTCCCGGTCGGCTCGTCCGCGAGGATCACATCCGGCCCCATGATGACGGCTCTTGCCAGCGCGGCACGCTGCCGCTCGCCTCCTGAAAGCTCGGGCGGCAGTTGGTTCTGCTGCTTGGTCAACCCGACCCAGCCAATCAGATCAGCAAGATTTTGCCTCTCCGCCGCAACATCCTTGCCGGACACCGTAAGGGGCAGGGCGATATTTTCTGCCACGGACAGATGATCGAGAAACTGGCACTCCTGATGAACCACACCTATCCGGCGGCGGGCGAATGCGATCTGGTCACGGCCCAAGGTCGCGACATCCTGCCCGAAGACCTGAACCAGCCCTTTCGATGCGGCAAGTTCCATATAGCAAAGTTTGAGAAAGGTAGACTTTCCGGCACCCGAAGGACCGGTCAGAAAATGAAATGACCCCGCTTGCAGTCTCAGCGAGATGTCGGTCAGCAGATCGCCACCGCCATAGCTGTAGGCTACGTTTTCCAGTTCTATCACGAGACGGCTCCAAATCTGATTGCGCACCAATTACGCCATTGGCGGCAACAGTTGCAATCAATTGGAAACAACAACGCTTGGAATACGCTTTTCCACAGGCTAAGACTTGATCAGATTTGAGGCGTGCCAACGATTTACGGCGCGAAAGCGGAGATGTCATGCGGCTGATTTGCCCAAACTGCGATGCGGAATACGAGGTTGACGACAACCTTATTCCAGCCGAAGGGCGCGACGTCCAATGTTCCAATTGTACGACCACTTGGTTTCAAGCCGCCCCTGAGGCGGATGAAGATGAAGACGTTCCTGCTCCTGCCGCGCCTGAGGTTGAGGAGTCGGCGGACGATTCCGACGATGAAGAGGCGGCAATCCTCCCGCCCGCCGCTGGGTCCATGCCGCCGCGCAAGCCGACTGTCGACCCGGCAGCTATGGAAATCATCCACGAGGAAGTCGAGCGGGAGACAGCCGCACGCGAAGCCGAACGTGGCGGGCTGGAAACCCAACCGGATCTTGGTCTGGACGGCGCCGAATCCGAAGATCACGCATCGGCCGCCCGCGACCGTGTGGCAAGGCGGCGAGGCTTGGATGCTCAGTCCGCATCGGTGGACGACGATGATACCGCACTCGCCGCCGCGCCAAAACGGGAAGAGACAAGCGCCAAGAAAGAGCTTTTCCCCGACATCGAAGAGATCAACTCCACACTGTCGCCAGAAGCTGCGGAAGCGGAGGCAGAGGCCGCGCGACTGGCTGCGGAAGGTGGCGAAACCGAGCAAACCGAGCGCAGCAGCTTCCGCCTGGGCTTCGGGTTGATGCTGTTGCTCGCCGTCGCCCTGATGCTCGTGTATGTCTACGCGCCACAGATTGCGCGCAGCTTCCCCGCTTTGTCGGACACGCTGCAAAGCTATGTCACCACAGTCGATAGCATTCGTGTGGGGCTGGACACCGCCGCGCAGGGGCTTGTCGAGAAAATTGGCGTAACGCTGGACGGCCAGTCCTAGAACTGGTCCAGCAACCGTTTCAGATAATCACGCTCGATCTCGGGGCGATCCTGTTCGCCGGAGCGACGCCGGATTTCGTCCAGCAACTCACGGGAGCGGCGCTGCGCGTTTTCACCTTGCAGCATATTGTCTTCAGAACCGATCATGCCATTCGTACCCTGCTCGCGGCCCAGCGGATCACGATTTTGGCGGGAGGCCTGACCTTGGTTCTGCCCCTGTTGGCCTTGGTTTTCCCGCTGTTGCTGGGCCATCGCTTCACCCAAGTTGCGCATGCCTTCGCGCAAGGCTTCCATTGCGTCGGACTGCGCGCCAAGTGCATCGGCGGTCTGGTCGTTTCGCAACGCCTCCTCGGCGCGGTCCATCGCCTCGCCCGCACGATCCAGCGCCTCGCGGGCCGCATCGCCCTCGGGCGTGCCCTGCCCCGGCAGGTTGCGCTGCTGGCGGTTCAACTCCTCGCGCAGTGCCTGCTGGCGATCTGCCAGTGACCGCTCGGAGCCGCCGTCCCGCTGGCCTTCGGCCTGCTGGTTGCCCTCCCCTTGCTGACCTTCCTGTTCACCTTGCTGGCCGCCCTGCCCATCATGGCTTTGTCCACGGCCCTGGCCGCCGTTGCGGCCTTCGTTGCCTTCGCTCTCACCCGCTTGTGCGCCCGGATTGAACTGCTCCTGAAGGTCACGGAAAGCCTCGTCGCTCAGCCCTTGCTGGTCCCGCAGCGTTTCTTGCAGCCCTTCCATGGCTTGCTGGCCGGGGCTTTGCTGGCCTTGGCCGCCTTCACCCTGCGCGACTTGCATGTTCTTCATCATTTCCATCAACTGGTCGAGCAAGGCCTGCGCTTCCGCCATCTTGCCCTCTTCCATCAGGCGCTGGATCTCATCGAGCATTTCCTGCAACTGGTCGCCGGTTATTTCCTGCGTCTCACCCTGAGCCTGCTGCTGTTCGCCATCCTGCCCTTCTTGCGCCAGCTGTTCCATGTAGTCCTGCATGGCTTCGCTCAGCTCTTGCATCAGCTCGGCGATTTCCTCACTGGTCGCACCTTCTTTCATGGCGTCCGAGAGGCGGTCCTGCGCCCGTTGCAGCCGCTCCAACGCATCGGACAGGCGCCCGTCTTCCAGAAGAGTCGCAGCACGCCAGAGCATATCCGCGATGTCGTCTTGCTTTTCGTCGGAGATGCCGAATTGCATTGCCAATTCGAGCCGGGTCAACGCCATGCGGGTCGTAAGATACGCCAGTTCGCTTGGAAAATACCCGTCCGGATCATAAGTAATCGTGCGCAAGATCTGGACTATCCGTGGCGCGTTCTCCCGCGACCACAACAGATCGCGGCGCTGCTCCACCAAAGCCTTGGCGATGGGTTGGAAGAAACGCCGCCCCGGCAGTTCAGCCTGCACGATCTCTGGCGTGCTGGTCTGATCGGAGGCATCCGCGACGGATAAATCAATCGTCACCGGCAGTCCGGCCCAAGGGTGCTGCGACAGGTTCTCGATCAGCGTTTCGGTAAACTGTTCGCGCCCGCCAGAAATAGGCATTGGCAAATCCAACACGATTTCATCGCGCGGCTCCGGCGCGACAGTCAGACCATAGCGACGGTCAACCGACGCCAAGTCGAGTGCAAGTGTGGCCAACCCGCGTTCAACGCCGTAATCGTCCGACGCGGTGAAAGGCAACTCCATCTCGCCATTGATCTGACGCGAGACCTCCGCACTCACTTTCACTTCGGGCGGCGTGTCGGATTGCGCGGTGATCTGCCATTCTGCGATGTCATCACCTTCGATACGGATCGTGCCGTCTCGCTCGATCACTCTGCTAAAAGCAGTTTGTGGCGTGTCACCTTCGGGCTCGACAGTGCCGGACACGGTCTCCGAAAGCGTCAAACTACCCACCTGCCCGTAAAGCCGCACGGTCAGGTCACTGCCTTTCGGCACGGTCAATTCGGAGACTTTCACCGCGTTCAGATACAGGCTCGGCTTGCCCGTATAGGCGGGCGGCTCGATCCAGATTTCCCAAGCGGGTCCAGCCGCCACGGCCTGGCCCATCCCGCCCGGCGCAAGATCATTGAGCGACCCGCTGCGCCAGAGGCTGCCGAAACCGACGGTCATGACGACCAACAACACGGCCACATATCGCAACGCGTAGGGGTCTTGCGACGACACGCGCAGGTCGGGCGAGACCGCTTCAGCCTCGGCCAAGCGCGCCTGCATACGCTCCTTGTGCACCCGCCAGACCGCCTGCGATGCGGCGTCGCTACCGCCCAGAGCTTGCGTATCGAGCGCCGCCGTAACGGGACGCCCCGGCATGGTGCGGTCAATGCGGTTCAGCGCATCCTCCCAACTCGGGACGCGAAACTTTCGCCATGCGTAGACCAGAGACGCGACCAATCCGCCACAAGCGACTAGGATCGCGGCCCAGATCACTTCGACGGGCAAGCTGGCCAATCCAATCAAAATCCAAGCCGCCATCGCCGCAAACATGACAGCCCAAAGCGGCCAGAACGCATGTGTAATGCGCTCGGCCCAGAGGCCGAGCAGAGTGAGCCGCGTAGGCCACTTCAAGGCAGAGAGGTCAATGTCGGTGTCAGGCTTGCTCATCAAGTCATCCCATTGGGCCGACGCACCACAGCATCAAAGCCACGAGGGAATGGTATCGCGATTTATCATCTCGTCAAAGGTCGGACGCGCGCGGATGACGGCGAATTGATCCTCATGGACCAAAACCTCGGGAATGAGCGGCCTGGAATTGTATTCAGACGCCATAACCGCGCCATATGCGCCCGCTGAGCGGAAAGCCACCAACGCCCCAGCCTCGACCGGCGGCATTACGCGTTGCTTGGCGAACGTGTCGCCGCTTTCGCAGACGGGACCGACGATATCGTATTTGACCTGCTCTGCGCCCGCCTCAGGCTCCACCACCGGAATAATTTCGTGATAAGCGCCATACATGGCTGGCCGGATGAGATCGTTCATCGCTGCGTCGATAATCATAAACTGGCGGTCCTCGCCTTGCTTGATGTAGATGACCTCTGACACCAGAAGGCCGGCATTCCCCGCTATCAGCCGACCGGGCTCAATCTCTATTTCGCAACCCAGATGGCCGACTTTTTCGCGCACCAATTGCCCGAATTCCTGCGGCAACGGCGGCGCGTCGTTGGACCGCTCGTAGGGAATGCCCAAGCCCCCGCCCAGATCAAGACGGCGGATGTCATGGCCTTCCGCACGCAGAACTCCGGTGAGTTCCGCGACCTTGTCAAAGGCCTGACCGAATGGCTCCAGCTGCGTCAGCTGGCTGCCGATATGGACGTCGATCCCGATGACCTCCAGCCCCGGCAGGGCGGCGGCCTCGGCATAAACCTCTTTGGCGCGGGAAATCGGGATGCCGAACTTGTTCTCTGATTTGCCCGTGGCGATCTTCTCGTGTGTTTTAGCATCCACGTCGGGGTTCACGCGAATGGTGATCGGGGCGACAGCACCCATGGACGAGGCGACTTCGGACAGCGCATGCATTTCCGGCTCGCTCTCAACGTTGAACTGCCGGATGCCACCTTCCAATGCCAGCCGCATCTCGGCGCGGGTTTTGCCGACGCCTGAAAATACGATCCGCTCGCCCGGAATGCCCGCCGCCTTGGCGCGCATGTATTCACCCCCCGAGACGACATCCATGCCTGCGCCCAAATCACCGAGCAGTTTCAGCACCGCTTGGTTGGAATTCGCCTTCATTGCGTAGCAGACCAAGTGGTCCGTCCAGTCCAGCGCGTCATCAAACAAGCGGAAATGGCGCGTCAGCGTGGCGCTGGAATAAACGTAGAACGGCGCACCAACCTCGGTGGCGATGTCAGAAATGGCAACGTCTTCGGCGTGCAGAACGCCGTCGCGATACAGGAAGTGGTCCATCAGTCGAGAGGCCTTGTGCGCAGGAACAAATAGAGCGGCAAGCCGCAGGACACACCGATACAGAAAGTCGCCGGAATCGCAACCAGCGCGGACCAGTTCCGCCGGACGGCCACCTCGGCGATGATCCAGACCGTCAGCGTGATCGCGGCAATGGTCAAATCCCACACCAGCCCCGACGACGCCGCATTCGCGTGCCAGGCGTCGACCATGCCTGTCAGCGTGAAGCCAAACTCTGAAAACCACTGCATGAAATAGTACATCGGATGGATCGCCCCCCAGATCGCAAGGGCGAGGTATATCATTCGCAACGTGGACATGGTCGAAGCTCCCTTGTGTCGGTTGCGTGGCGATGTAGCCCAACAACCACCCCTCGGAAAGGCCCGCGGCCCCGTCATAACCGCGCATTTTCCTTATTTTCGCCTAATCTGCGGGGCAAAACGCCCCGAATGGCTTAGGGGGCCGACCGTAATGATGCGACACTACCTACTGTTTTCCTTAGTATACCTAGCCTGCGCCGTAGTGCTGGTTTCGGTGCTGCGCGACCAGCCCGAATTGCTGCTAATCGGGGCGGCACGAAAATCGCTCTACCTGCTAATGTCTTTTGCGGGATGGATGCCATATCTGGCCGTGTTCATCGCAGTGTCGCTCTACTTCACCCGCAAATACGGGATACGAGCGCGAATCGTGCCTTCCGTTTATGCGTTGCTTGGATGCTTGGCCTTTTCAGTAGCGTTCTCGCTGGTGAAGACCTCGATTCCCTACGTGCAGCCGTTTTACGCGGATCCCTTCTTCGCGGATCTTGACGCCGCTTTGCATTTTGGCGTCGACCCGTGGCGCATCACTCATGCGATGGCCGCAATCGTATCGCCATCCCTCATTGTAATCCTTTATTTCATGGCATGGTTTCTGCCAGCAATCTTTCTGCCGGTGTTCATCGCGATGACCGACACCGACCCCGACCGCTCCAAGCGCTTCATGATCCTGCATGTCGTCTCGTGGGTTGGTCTTGGAAATGTGCTGGCCGCGATCGGTAGTTCAGTCGGGCCAGTGTATTATGACCGGCTGCTCGGCGGCACGCGCTTTGCCGATCTGGCTGCAGCCCTTGAAAACAGCGGCATAGCCTCATCCGCGCTCGGGCAGGTGCAAGACAACCTTTGGAAACTCTATGTCGAAAACGGACAAAGTGTGGGGTCCGGCATCTCGGCCTTCCCGTCGGTCCATGTAGGGCTGGCCGCAGTCACCATGCTATATCTGTGTGAACGCTCGCGCGCGCTGGCACCTGTTGGCATAGCGTTCGCGGGCGCGATCATGTTCGCCTCTGTCTACCACGGATGGCACTATGCGGTGGATGGCTACGTCTCCTTCGCCGCTGTCATCGCGTTATGGGCCGTGCTACGGCGACGCAACGTCGCAATTGCCACTTACATTCCTGCTTGATTGAAGGTTTAAAGCTAAGAAAGTTGCGAACCCGCCCCGCTGGGGCGTTGCGAGAGGAATGACGACATGGCCGAGATTGAACGCGAAAGCATGGAATACGACGTGGTGATCGTAGGGGCCGGCCCCGCCGGTCTGAGCGCCGCCATTCGCCTGAAACAGCTGGACGCGGACTTGAACGTGGTCGTGTTGGAGAAGGGCTCCGAAGTCGGGGCGCATATCCTGTCCGGCGCGGTGCTGGACCCATCGGGCCTTGACGCACTGTTGCCCGATTGGCGAAACATGAATGCTCCGATCACCGTGCCTGTAAAGTCCGACAACTTCTACATGCTTGGCGAGGCGGGCCAAGTTCGTATCCCCAATTTCGTGATGCCACCCCTGATGAACAACCACGGCACCTATATCGTCTCCATGGGCAATGTCTGCCGCTGGATGGCCGAAAAAGCCGAAGAAATGGGCGTCGAGGTATTCCCGGGCATGGCCTGTTCCGATCTGGTTTTCGGCGAAAACGACGAAGTCAAAGGCGTGGTCGCCGGTGTGTTCGGGCTGGAGGCCGATGGCTCCTACGGTGAAAATACCGAGCCCGGGATGGAGCTTCTTGGCAAGTATGTATTCCTCAGCGAGGGTGTGCGTGGATCGCTCTCCAAGCAGGTCATCGAGAAATACAACCTCGGTGAAGGTCGTGACCCGCAGAAATACGGCCTCGGCATGAAGGAAATCTGGGAAATCGACCCGTCCAAGCACAAGGAAGGCACCGTCACGCATACGATGGGTTGGCCATTGGGCAAGAACGCGGGCGGCGGGTCGTTCATCTACCATCTCGACAACAATCAGGTTTATGTCGGCTTTGTCGTTCACCTGAACTACGAGAACCCGTACCTGTTCCCCTACATGGAATTCCAACGCTTCAAGCATCATCCGATGGTCGCGGACCTGTTGGAAGGCGGAAAACGGGTAGCTTACGGCGCCCGCGCAATCACCGAGGGCGGATGGCAGTCGCTGCCGAAAACCGTATTCCCCGGCGGCGCTTTGCTGGGCTGCTCTGCCGGCATGGTCAACGTGCCGCGCATCAAGGGTAACCACAACGCAATGCTATCGGGCAAGGCGGCGGCAGAGGCGGCTTTCGAGGCGATGGGCGCCGGCCGTTCGGGCGACGTTCTGGATGCCTATGACGAGGAAGTCCGCTCCGGCGCGATTGGCAAGGACCTGAAACGCGTGCGCAACGTGAAGCCCCTATGGTCGAAATACGGACTGACCGCATCGCTGACCATCGGCGGGGCGGATATGTGGATTAACAACATTATCGGAACCTCCCCGTTGAACCTGCACCACGGAAAATCCGACGCCGAGGCTACGGGCGAGGCCTCGAAGTTCAAGCCTATCGAATACCCCAAGCCCGATGGAAAGCTATCCTTTGACCGACTGACCAATGTGGCATTCGCCGCCACCAATCATGAGGAAAGCCAGCCGTCGCACTTGCGGCTCAAGGATCCGACAATTCCAGTCAATGTCAATTTGCCGAAATACGCCGGCCCTTCAGCACGCTACTGCCCGGCAGGTGTCTACGAGTTTGTCGGCGAAGGCGAGGACACGCGCTTTCAGATTAACTTCCAGAACTGCGTGCATTGCAAGACGTGTGACATCAAGGACCCGTCGCAAAACATCGTCTGGACGACACCACAAGGCGGTGACGGGCCGAACTACCCCAATATGTGACACCGAATTGGCGCGGTGAAGCTTTTCCCGCGCCATTGTGATGGACACTTTATGGACAACCTATAGTCGGCCCCCTAGTTTCCAATCGAGATGCAGGAAAATTGGGCCCGACTGACATGATCACGACTTCATTTCGATGCCGCGCCGTGGCGCTGATACTGCTTGCAGCAGCTCCCGCGCCGGTGCTGGCGGCGGAAAGCGGATTGGCGGGACCATATCTGGCCGCGCGGCAAGCGACAATTTCCTTCGACTATGACGAGGCGTCGCAATACTTCCTCCGCGCGATTGCGGCGGAACCCGACAATCTGCTCTTGAAGGAAAGCGCGATTATCGCGCTGATCGGCAAGGGCGACATTGAGACTGCGGCCGACATCGCCTCAGACCACGAGAAGGCGGGCGGGCGCAATCAGATAGTTGACCTCGTGCTGGATACCGTCGCGGTTGCCCAAGGCGATTTTGACAGGGCAGCACAGGAAAGCCCAGAAACGACAGGGCTTGCGCCCCTGCTTGGCGGTCTTACCCACGCGTGGGCACTGCTTGGCCAAGGGAAAATGTCTGACGCGACCGCCGCGTTCAATTCGGTCGCAGAAATCGAGGATTTTGCCTCTTTCGCGTATTATCACAACGCCTTGGCGCTGGCGTCTGTTGGCGATTTCGAGGGTGCGGACGAAATCCTCTCGGGCAAGACCCACGGCCCTCTGATCCTAAGCCCGCGTGGAATCGAAGCGCACGCACAGGTGCTTGCCCAGCTGGAGCGGCGCGAGGACGCGATCGAATTGCTGGAAGCAACAACCGAAAACGGCTTCAGCGCCGAATTGGAAGACCTCAAGGACCGTCTGATCGCTGGCGAACCCGTGGGCTACGACTTCGTCACCAATGCCCGCGAAGGTGTCGCGGAAGTATATTTCAACCTGTCCGCGATTCTGGATGGTCGTGCAGCGCCGGAGCACGTGCTTCTTTATGTCCGCATGGCGCAGCACATCCGCCCGGATCATGCCCCTGCGGTTTTGATGAGCGCGCAAATTCTCGAAGATATGGGCCAGTATGATCTGGCGACGCGGGCCTATGCGACGCTGGACGCAAACTCTCCGGCCTATATTCTGGCCGAAATCGGACGGGCTAACTCCTTGTTTGCGGCGGACCGCAAGGATGCCGCTGTCGAGGTCATGTCAGCCTTGTCGAGAACCCACGATGATATCGCCATGGTTCAGTCCACCTATGGTGACCTGCTCAGCCGGACCGAGAAAGACGAAAGGGCCGTCGAAGCATACAGCCGCGCATTGGAGATCAATGGCGAAGGACATCGCGCAAACTGGCGCATTCTTTATGCACGCGGGATCGTCAAGGAGCGAATGGACGACTTCGCCGGCATGGAGGACGATTTCCGCAAGGCGCTGGAGCTTTCGCCAAACCAGCCGGACATCCTCAACTACCTCGGATATTCGCTGGTGGAGCAGCGCATCAAACTTGATGAAGCGTTGGAGATGATCCAGACCGCCGTGAAAGAAAGCCCCGATAGCGGCTATATCACGGACAGTCTGGGCTGGATCTTCTATCGCCTCGGGCGATTTGAAGAAGCCGTCGCCCCGATGGAGCGTGCGGTCGAGTTGTTGCCGGTCGACCCTATCGTCAACGACCATTTGGGCGACGTCTACTGGATGGTCGGGCGCGAACGTGAAGCAGAGTTCCAGTGGAAACGCGCCCTGTCTTTCGAGCCGGAAGAAAAAGAGGCCGAACGCATCCGCGCGAAACTGTCACGCGGTCTGGACGCGGTTCTGGCGGACGAAGCCAAAGCGGAAACCACCCGAACCGCCAAAGACTGATGTTGCGGGAGTTCGCGCCGGCTAAGGTGAATCTGGCTCTTCATGTCACAGGACAATGTGAAGACGGCTATCATGAGCTGGACAGTTTGGTGGTTTTCGCCTCGGTCGGCGACAAGTTGAGCTTTCGCGAAGCCCCCTCTCTCTCCTTAATAGTAGATGGCCCGGAAGCGGCCGCCGTTCCAACACAGAGCAACTCTGTGCTTGCTGCGGCGCACCTTCTGTCTCCTAAAGGGACCGCCCAAATCACGCTTACGAAGAACCTGCCCGTCGCCGCTGGCATTGGCGGGGGGACTGCCGATGCGGCCGCCGCTTATCGCGGGCTGTCAAAGCTCTGGGCGCTTCCAGCACCCGACGCGTCAGAGCAAACGTTCACCCGCGTGGCGCAGCTTGGCTCGGACGTTCCGGTTTGCCTGTTCTCCCGCGCCGCGCGTATGTCGGGCGTTGGCGAGAAAATCGAGCTACTTCCCCATTTGCCAGAACTCCACGCAGTTCTCGTCAACCCCCGGGTCGAGGTGCAGACCCCGCAGGTCTTCAACGCCGTCACTGACAAGAACAACGCGCCGATGGACGTACTGCCGAAGTCCCTGCCCGACGGATCATCACTGATCGACTGGATTTCGCACCAACGAAACGACATGCAGAGCGCCGCGATATCCATTGCGCCTGTAATTTCTGAAGTTTTGGCGGCCATTGACGCAACGCCCGCCTGTCAGCTTGCCCGCATGTCAGGTTCTGGCGCAACATGCTTCGGCCTGTTTCCAGACAGCGAAGCCGCGTGGGCGGCTGAGGCGCATATTCTGAATAGCCGTCCAGAATGGTGGGTCCGAAGTTGCACGTTGGGCGATCAGTCCGCTAATTGAGACGAGATACCACGTAGTCGGCCAAATCGTGCAGCATGTCGGTGAGTTCGCCGTTAGGAACCGTGTCGAGCGCTTTCTTTGCCTTTGCAGACCAAACAAGCGCATCTTCTCGCGCCTGTTGCAACGCGTCATGTTTTTCAAGTAGCGACAAGACATGGTCGAGGTCGCCTTCTTCTTGGCGCCCCTTTTCAATCGTCCGGACCCAGAAGTCACGATCCTGCGCACCACCTGCGGCAATCGCTTTGATCAGGGGCAGCGTCAGCTTGCGTTCGCGAAAATCGTCGCCAACGTTCTTGCCGGTCTTCGCACTATCGCCGGAGAAATCCAGAATATCATCCGCGATCTGGAAGCTGACGCCAAGGGCGTCACCATAGGTAAACAGTGCTTTAACAACCTCCGCCGGAGCGTCCGCAATCATACCACCCACTTCGGTCGCCGCTGAAAACAGCGCCGCTGTCTTGCCGCGCACAACCTGCAAATACACGTCTTCCGTCGTGGCAAGGTTTTGGGCGGCGGTAAGTTGCAACACCTCGCCTTCGGCGATCACCGCAGACGCATTGGACAGGACTTTGAGCACATCCAACCGGCCCGCTTCCGTCATCAATTGGAACGAGCGGGCAAACAGATAGTCCCCGACCAGAACCGAGGATTTGTTGTCCCACAGCAGATTTGCCGCAGGGCGTCCCCTACGTTGCTCGCTGCCGTCAACGACATCGTCGTGCAGCAGGGTCGCGGTATGGATAAACTCGACAGTGGCGGCCAGATGAACATGATACGGCCCGTCGTAGCCGCAGATCCGAGCTGCCGCCAATGTGAGCATAGGCCGAACGCGCTTGCCGCCCGCCTCGACCAAATGGGCGGTAACCTCGGGAATTCTTGGCGCATGCTCTGAAGCCATGCGCGCGCGGATCAATTCACCCACAGCAGCCAGATCATCTGCAAGGGCCGCTTGAAGGCGATCATGTGGCTTTACCGCTGGGGTGTCCAAACTCATTGTCGCGCTCTGCCTCATCTCTCGACAAACCAGTTGGGCTGTCGTTAACTCAATCACATGAAAGAACTTTTGCGCAGCAACGACCCAACCATCATTGCCTTCTCCAAAGCCCTGCTATCAGGAGAAGATATAGGCGTCTTCGAAATGGACGTCCACATGAGTGTTATGGAAGGGTCGGTCGGCATATTGCCACGTCGCCTGATGGTCCTTGAAAAAGACCTGTTCATGGCGCGGGCCGTTCTGCGTGACAACGATATCCCGGTCAGCGACTGACGGCCTATGCGTTTCGCCGACGATGAGCTTACGTATGATGCATTTCTGGGTGGGAAGCTGCGGCTTTGGCAACCTCGCAACGGGTATCGCGCTGCGACAGATCCCGTATTGCTTGCCGCGGCTTGTTCCGCCCGCCCTGACCAGTCCGTGCTGGAGCTGGGATGCGGCGTCGGAACCGCATCATTGTGTCTTCGCTCACGCGTTGATGTGCAAATAACCGGCGTTGAAGTTCAGCCCGCATATGCCGAACTGGCGCGCCGAAATGCGGCGGAGGCGGGGCTGAAAATGGAAGTCCTCGACAGCGATTTGACCAGTCTGCCACCAGATATTCGCTCCCGTACCTTCGACCATGTTATCATGAACCCGCCCTATTATGGCCCGGGTATGTCTTCGCCCAACATCGGCCGTGACACAGCTCTGCGTGAGCAGACCCCCCTTGCCGACTGGGTCGACATTGCGCTGCGCAGAGCAAAACCGAAAGGCTGCGTCAGCGTGATTCACTTGGCAGAACGGCTTGGAGATTTGATTGAAATGCTCAACCCTCGGGCTGGGTTCATCGAAATCAAACCCATCGCTGCCCGCGCGGGAAAGCCGGCAAAACGTGTTGTGATAAGAGCACAGAAAGGTCGTGCAAGCCGCAGCATTTTGTATAACCCACTGGTCTTGCACGATGGCCCCGAACACCGCTGCGATGGGGACGATTACTCGCACGCCGCTCGCAGAATCTTGCGGCACGGGAGTTCACTAGAATTTTAGAGACGATTGCGGTGTTAAGTATCGCAATTGCGTGACACATGGCTTCAGATGTGCTGCAATGAAGTCCTAGACCACGCAAACAGGAGGTATGCCATGACGATCAGTTCTCACCTTTCGGAGCTGAAACGCAAACACGATGCATTGTCCCAACGAGTGGAAGAGGCGCAGAGAAGCCCAGGCACTGACGACTTAAAGGTTGTGGAGTTGAAGAAACAAAAGCTGCGCCTTAAGGAAGAGATCTCCAAATACGCTAACTAGAGTTTCTTGACCCAAGCGCGGCCAGACCTGCGCCTGCGGCGATCAGACCAGCCGCGACCAGCAACGTGACCGTCGCTTGGGCAAACCCCGCATAGATCAATACAAATGTCGACAGCAATGGCGCTGCATATGATGCAGTCCCAAGCAGTTGAATGTCGCCGTTCTTGACGCCTATATCCCATAGATAGAAGGCGAAGCCTACGGGTCCCAACCCCAGTCCGACAATCGAAACCCACGCGATACCGCTGCTTGGAATGACCGTCTGCTCAAACGCCAGATGGGCCACCGCGGACAGGACCGCGCTTGCCAGACAAAAGAACGTGACGGCCGCCGTCGGAACGTGGCTAAAGAAGCGCGACAGTACCGAATACCCCGACCACGTAAGCGCACAGGCGGCGGCCAGAAGATATCCGAAAACGTGAGACGATTCGAAGCCGCCCCCTCCCCGTGTGACGATCAACGCCGCACCTAGAAACGCTACCATTGCTCCCAGAATATGTAGACCACTCAGGCGCTCTCCGGGCAGCAGACCAGAGAACAGCACAATAAGAAGGGGCCAGAGATATGCGATCAAACCCGCCTCTGCCGCCGGGGCATTTCGCAACGCCGCAAAATACAGCGCATGATAGCCGAACAACCCGCCAACACCGATCAGCCACGCCGGAAGGCTAATTGAACCAAGCGTTTCACCGAGACGTCCTCGGCGCACCGAAAACACCAAGCCGATCACACCGGCCATAGCGAACGACATCGCGCTGAGCTGGAACGGAGGCACCGGTGCACTTCCCACGGTCAGCAAAGCTAATAAAGACCACAGTAACACTGCACAGAACCCGATCGCAGTGGCAGCACCCTTGGTCATATAGGCCTCTAGTAATGGCGGGCTGCCCGAGTGTTTTTTGGCCGAGCAGCGTTGGAAACAAAAAAGGCCGGTTCCCCGTGGGGAACCGGCCTGTGCTATACACGTCCTTGGCTTATACCATGTACTGACCGCCATTTGCCGAAACCGTCGATCCAGTAATGAAACCCGCATCGTCGGAGGCGAGGAATACGACTGTACGCGCGATTTCCTCAGGCTCGCCCAAGCGACCAACCGGGATCTGAGGCAGAATGACCTCGTTCATCACCTTCTCGGGAATCGTGCTCATCATTTCGGTATTGATATAGCCCGGGCAGATCACGTTGACGGTGATACCTGCGCGCGCGCCTTCTTGTGCAAGTGCTTTGGTAAACCCTATATCGCCCGCCTTTGCCGCGGCGTAGTTCGCCTGCGCAAACTGGCCCTTCTGGCCGTTGATCGAACTAATCGTAATGACGCGACCGAACTTACGCTCCCGCATACCAGGCCAAAGCGGGTGGGTCATGTTGAATACGCCGGACAGGTTGGTGTTCATCACTTCCGACCATTGCTGCGGCGTCATTTTGTGGAACGGCGCGTCGCGGGTGATACCGGCATTGTTCACCAACACCTCGACCGGTCCGAGGTCCGATTCAACCTGAGCGATACCGGATGCGCACGCATCGTAGTCGGCGACGTCCCACTTGTAAGTTTTAATGCCGGTCTCGTCCGTGAAAGCAGCGGCCTTCTCGTCATTGCCGGCATAGGTCGCGGCGACGCTGTATCCTGCGGCTTTCAGCGCTTTGGAAATGGCCGCTCCGATTCCGCGGGAGCCTCCGGTTACTAGTGCGACACGAGCCATAGTGATTCCTCCTGGAAATAGTAAGCAATTTTCTGTCTAAAAATGTATAGGTTGCGCAATTTTCATGCGCAACCATATTCGAAGTGTTTAGTCGCGCTCGACACAGACGGCGACACCCATCCCGCCGCCGATGCAAAGTGTGGCAAGGCCCTTCTTCGCGTCACGTCGCTGCATCTCGAAAAGCAGCGTGTTCAGAACGCGGCAGCCGGATGCGCCAATCGGATGACCAATAGCAATAGCGCCGCCGTTGACGTTCACGATCTCGGGGTCCCAGCCCATGTCCTTGTTCACTGCGCATGCCTGCGCGGCGAAGGCTTCGTTTGCCTCGACAAGATCAAGATCGGAGGCTTTCCAGCCCGCCTTCTCCAGCGCTTTTCGCGACGCGTAGATCGGGCCGACGCCCATGATCGACGGGTCAAGACCTGCGGTCGCATAGCTTACGATCCGTGCCAAAGGCTGTATGCCGCGCTTCTCAGCGTCTTCCGCGCTCATCAACAGGGTCGCCGCAGCGCCATCGTTCAAACCGGATGCGTTGGCCGCGGTGACGGAGCCGTCCTTGGTGAAGGCCGGACGCAGTTTTGCCATCGCTTCCATGGTCGCGCCATGACGGATATATTCATCTTGGTCCACTGTGACGTCGCCTTTGCGGGTCTTGATCGTGAACGCGGCAATCTCATCAGCGAACTTGCCCGCCTTTTGCGCGGCCTCCGCCTTGTTCTGAGAGGCGACGGCAAATTCGTCCTGCATCTCCCGGCTGATCTGCCACTGATCGGCAACATTCTCTGCGGTTTGGCCCATGTGATAGCCGTTGAACGCATCCCACAGACCGTCACGGATCATGCTGTCGATATACTGCATGTCGCCCATTTTCTGGCCTTGGCGCAAATTTGCGACATGAGGGCTCATGGACATGTTTTCCTGACCGCCCGCGATCACGATAGACGCGTCTCCGAGCATGATGTGTTGGGCACCCAATGCGACGGCACGAAGGCCGGACCCGCACACCTGATTGATGCTCCAAGCAGACGCTTCCTTCGGAAGACCCGCATTGATGTGAGCTTGCCGCGCGGGGTTTTGGCCCTGTCCGGCGGTCAGCACCTGACCCAGTATAGTTTCGGAAACCTCTGCTTTGTCGACGCCTGCGCGTTCGACCACAGCTTCGATTACGGCAGTGCCAAGATCATGGGCGGGAGTGTTGGCAAAAGAGCCAAGAAAACTTCCGACTGCGGTTCGGGCAGCGGATGCTATTACGACATTGGTCATGGACATTCCTTTCTTGCGGCCAGCGCAACTCTGTTTGCCAGGTCACCGGGCAATTTCCGGCCGTGTATGTGAAGCCTATATCTGGCTTACGTAGGGTACACAAAGGCATAGCGTGTCGCACATTTCGATTTTCTACAAGACCTAGCTTCGCCGAACGACCTCAGCCAGCTTGAAAACGCGTCGGTTCCCACGCTTGGGTTTGCCACGGGGCCGCTACAGTCGGAACACCAAACAAATAACCCTGCAAGCAATCCAAACCGTTCTCGGCAAGGTATCTCGCTTCCTGAGGGCGCTCGACACCTTCCGCCACAGTGAACATATCAAATTGGCGAGCGATAGAGACCAAGGCCTGCATCAAAACCTGATTGTCGGCGTCTTCATGAATGTTGCGGGCAAAGCTCGTGTCGATCTTGACCAGGTCGAAATAGAAGTCCTTGAAATGCCTGAATGCCGTATAGCCTGCGCCGAAATCGTCCAAGGCGAAGGATATTCCGCGTCGCTGCATGCGTGTCATGAAATCTGAGACCAGATCCGGCATAAGCAGCGCCGAAGATTCGGTGATCTCGATGATCAGCCGCTCCGCGATGGTTGGGTCCCGAAACAGCCCCCGTTCAAGTGCTGTTTCCCAATTCGGGTGGCCAATCGAGCGCGGTGACATGTTGATCGACAGCCTCAGCCCCGGCTCTTTGGCCAAGCTGGCGAGACCAAGTTCGATCGCCAGACAATCAACAACCCGCCCTTCGTCCCGCGCCTCAATGGTGCTGATAAAATCTTTCGCCGGAATAACGCGGCCGGTTTCATCCAGGACGCGAATGAGCCCTTCGCAGAACGCCACGCGGGTCGTATGGCCAGATTGCACCACAGGCTGGTAGGCAAGCAATACCTGCTTGTTACGAAGCGCTGCGCGCACCATGTCCAGCACGTGCAGGTCCCGTTGGGATATTGCGGCGCTCAGCGGGCTATCTTCTGCGTTCAAGTGGGATGGCATTGGCTATTCTACTTTGCGATTTGATATCCAATAACTAGGGGTTCCGCGCTTAAACGCGGGTTAATGCTCCAATTTTGTTCCAATTGAAGTAAATTAAGTATCAATAGGTTAAACCGCTGAATTCAGGAGGAAATGTGATGAACGACAGATGTAGCTGGTGCGGGTCTGAAGAAATTTACGTCAATTATCACGACACAGAGTGGGGCGTTCCGGAATATGACAGCCGCGCCTTGTGGGAAAAGCTGATCTTGGACGGGTTTCAGGCAGGGCTCAGCTGGATCACCATCCTGAAAAAGCGCGACGCCTTCCGGCACGCTTTCGAAGGGTTCGATCCAAACGTTATCGCCAGTTGGGGCGAGCCCGAGATATCGCGATTACTAAAAGACGCAGGCATCGTGCGCCACCGCGGCAAGATAGAGGCGACCATCGGGAATGCGCGTGCGTGGCAGAAAATAGAGCAGCGAGAAGGGTTCGATACGTTCCTGTGGAAGTATTTCGACGGCACGCCGCTACAAAACGAATTCCGTACACTGGAAGAAGTGCCGGGCTTCACTCCGCTTAGCACGCAAATATCAAAAGACTTGAAGAAGGAGGGCTTCCGCTTTTGCGGCCCTACAATCGTCTACGCGTTCGCTCAAGCCTGCGGGTTGGTTAACGATCACTTGGTCACGTGCCCGCGCCATATGGAGGTGAAAAAGCTGGCCCGCTAGAGGCCCCAAGGGCCGTGATGTGCACCGTCCTTGTCAACGCGCTGAAAACTATGCGCGCCAAAGAAGTCACGCTGCGCTTGAATCATGTTGGCGGTGGATCGCCCTGTGCGCATGGCGTCGAAATAGCTCAAGCCCGCCGCCAGCGCCGGACTCTGCAATCCGTGAGAGACAGCGGTAGCCACGACCTTGCGCAAGGCAGGCGCGTTGGCTTCGATTAGTCCGGCGAAGAACGGGGAGAACATCAGATTGTCCTGCGGCGCGGCGGTCAGCGCCTCCGCCATGTCATTGAGCATGGTCGACCTGATGATGCAGCCCTCGCGCCAGACCCGCGCGATTTCCGGCATTGGCAGACCCCAGCCAAACTCTGCGCTTGCAGCGTTGAGCAGTTGGAAGCCCTGCGCATAGCACATGATCTTGCCTGCGATCAGAGCCTGTTCGAGATCGTCTCGGCTGAGTGCACCATCCGGTAACGCGACTGGGGACGCCCCAAACAGTGCTTCGCCACGCTCCCGCTCGGCCTTCAATGCGGACAGATTTCGCGCAGCGACTGCCGCCTCGATGACTGGAACCGGCGCCCCGAGGTGCTGAGCCTCAATCACCGTCCAACGCCCAGTGCCTTTTTGACCGGCACGATCCTGAATGATGTCCAGCACCGGCTTGCCGGTTTGATCGTCAGTCGCGGCCGCTACCTTTCCTGAAATCTCGATCAGGTAGGACTGCAACGGGCCGTCATTCCAAGCCTCGAAAGCGGCCGCGCAATCACTGGCCGATGCCCCCTGCCCGTCGCGCATAATGCCATAGATTTCCGCAATCATCTGCATGTCGGCATATTCGATGCCGTTGTGAACCGCCTTGACGAAATGGCCCGCCCCGCCTTCACCCATCCATGTCGCGCAAGGCGTGCCCTCGTAGTCGGCGGCGATTGCGGTCAGGATATGGGCGACGCGGTCCCATGCGTCCTTGCGCCCGCCGCCCATGATAGACGGGCCATGACGTGCGCCTTCCTCCCCACCGGACACACCGATGCCAAGGAACGGCACGCCGTCGGCTTCGGCCTGCGCTGCGCGCGCTTCGGTGTCCCGAAAGTTAGCGTTGCCCGCGTCGATGATAAGATCATCCTTGCCCAGCAGGGGTCGCAAAGCCGCGATTTGCTCGTCGACAGGTGCGCCTGCGGGCACCATCAAGATGATCGCCCGAGGCTCCGCAATGGACGCCACGAGGTCTTCCAGCGTCTTGCAGGGCGTTATGCGTTCGGCGAGGTCTCCGGCCTCTTCATGGAACTTTTGCGTGCGAGAGGACGTCCGGTTGAACACCGAGATCGCAAATCCTTTCTCCGCGATGTTGAGCGACAGCATCGCCCCCATCGTACCAAGGCCGATCAGGCCGATTTCAGATTTCGACATTGCATTGTCCTCCCCGCTCTGGCTTCATCTGTTATCGCTATCGGCCCAACGCGTCAAACCCATGCCTGTCTTGCCCGGGTCGCGCTTGAAAGGAGCTTTCATGCGCGACATCGACCTGACCGAAGGTCTGATCTCGAGTCATTTTAGAACTCTAGCGGTACCAGCCGCGCTTGGGATGTTATTCAGCACACTCTACAACGTGGTCGATGTCTACTTCGCCGGTCAGATTTCGACGCAGGCACAGGCCGGCTTGGCCATCGGCTTTCAAGCGTTCTTCATCATGATGTCGGTGGGTTTCGGCCTCGGGGCAGCCATGAGCGCGCTTGTAGGCAACGCTCGTGGAAAGAAGGATGACGCAGCCGCCAGCAAACTGGCATCCCAAGGGATCAGCTTTGGCCTTGCCGCTGTGGTTCTACTGATGGCGGGTGCGATGTTTGCGGGGCCGAGCCTGATCGCGCTGGTGTCCGAGCCGGGCGCGTATCGAGACGCGGCCACCAACTACTTTTACTGGCTGATCTTTGCCCTGCCCGCGTTCCTGCTGGCCTACGGCGCGAACGGCATATTGCAGGCGCATGGTGACACTGTGTCGATGCAACGGGCGATGATGGTGGCCTTCCTCGCCAACGTTGGCCTGAACCCGCTGCTGATCTACGGCATCCCCGGCTTGCTTCCGGGCATGGGCCTGAATGGGATCGCCCTTGCGACGATCATAAGCCAGACGGGCGTGATGGTCTGGATACTCTATCAGGTCATGGGGCGACGGATTATGGAGGACTTCAACCTGACGTGGCTCAAGCCCAACTTGGCGAGCTACGCAGAAATAACTGCGCAGATGCTGCCGACGACAACGGCGATGATGGTGATGTTCGTCTCGGGATTTGTAGTTCAGTTTGCCCTGAAAGGCTTCGGCCCCGAAGCGATTGCGGCTTACGGCGTGGCGCTGCGGGTGGAGCAAATCCTGCTGCTGCCCGTTCTTGGCATGACCGGCGCGCTGCTGCCGATTGCTGCGCAAAACTACGGCGCGGGGCAATTCGACCGTGTGCGAGACGCGCTGTTCACATGCTGGAAGCTTGGCTTCGTAATGACCTTCGCGGCGTTCCCGATCCTCTGGTTTGCCTCACCAACCGTCGTGGCATTATTCAATGACGATCCGGAAGTGGTCCGCATCGGGGTGAGCTATCTGCGTATCGACGGGTTTATCTTCCCAGTCTACATGATGCTGTTTGCGATCAACTCGTTCTTGCAGGCGCTCAAGCGTCCGATCTGGACCCTGTGGATCAGCATTTACCGGCAAGGCTTCGGCGTTGCGTTCTTCATATGGGTCTACGTTGGCGTGTTCGGCATAGGGGTCTGGGGCGTGTGGATCGGAATTGCGACCGCCGTCGTAAGCGGCTGGCTGATCGCGATCGTCGTAACCAAGCGCATCGCGGACCAGAAGATCGGCGGCCTTAGTCCTTCTTAGGCTCGTCGTCGTCAAACAGAATGCGCGCGGCGTCCCCTTCGATGTCCTCGTACTGATTGTGCCGGACCGTCCACAAGAAGGCGACAATGCCCAGACCGCCGAGGATCAGGGATACGGGTATGAGGATGACGAGCACGTTCATACCCGCACCCTTAACGCATTGAGGATCACGAGGATAGAGGAGGTGGACATTGCAAGCGCCGCCATGAGCGGGCTTGCATACCCAGAAACGGCCAACGGCACCGCGACCGCGTTGTAGCAAACCGCGATCCCGAAGTTCTCGCGGATGCGGGCATGCGCCCGACGTGCGACCGTAAAAGCGTCCTGTATCGGAGCGAGCGAGCGGCCCAACAAGACGATGTCCGATGTGGCACGGGTCGCATCCACTCCCGATGCCGGAGAGATCGACACAAACGCCTGCGCCATCGCCCCCATGTCGTTCAGACCGTCGCCGACCATCAGAACCTTCTTGCCGTCCTCCTGAAGCGCGGCGAGGCGGTCGATCTTGTCGGCTGGCAGCATACTTCCTGACGCGCGTTCCAACCCAAGTCTTTCACCCAACTGGCTTGCCGCAAACTCTGTGTCGCCAGACAGAAGTTCGACATAGAGCCCCTGCGCCTGCAAACCGTCGACCACCTCCTGTGCTCCGGGCCGCAGGGTTTCGTCGATCCGCAAGAGGTGCTCGGGCAGATCGCCCCGCTGAAACACCGTACCGCCTTCTGCGCTACGCGACTTGCCAAGCCTTACGAGGTCCGCGCCATCGCGCCCGTAGACGCCATCGCTTGCCCGTTCGCTGATGTCGGTCAGATCACTGGCGACGACACCCATCCCTTCAAGTGCTGATGCCAGCAAGCGCGAAACCGGATGGTCCGATATGCGACTTAGCGCCAACGCTGCTGCGCGGTCTTGCTCTGAAAGATCCTGCAGATCGGTCACGATCGGTGTGCCATCGGTGAGTGTGCCGGTCTTGTCGAAGACTGCGGCGTCGACTTCGGCCAAGCGTTCCAAGGCAGTGGCAGACTTGATCAGCAGCCCTTTCCGGAACAGGCTACCAGACGCTGCGGTGGTCACGGCAGGAACGGCCAGACCAAGAGCGCAGGGACAGGTGATGATCAGGGTGGCAATCGCGATGTTGAGCGCGTAGCGGAGATCGCCTGTCGCAATGAACCAGCCGATGAATGCCAATGCCGCAACGCCGTGGACCAGGGGCGCATAGAGTTGCGCCGCTCGATCTGCGAGGGGCGTGTAGTGCGACCGCCCGCTTTCGGCGACGGCGACCATTTCGGCCATGCGCCGCAATGTGGTGTCCTGCCCGACGGCAGTTGCGCGGACGACGAGCGGGGCGGACAGGTTCACTTCGCCGGACACCACCTTGTTGCCGACATCTGCCGCGACGGGCAGGCTCTCGCCTGTCAGAAGGGAGCGATCCAACTGCGAACGTCCGGTCTCGATGACACCGTCGACAGGGACGCGCCCGCCTGCCGGAACCTGCACCAGGTCACCGACGACGATCTCTGCCGATTTGACACGAACGGGATTGCCATCGCGAATACAGGTCGCGGAGGGAACCTCCAGAGCTGCCAGTTCCTGCGCCGCGGACCGCGCCGCCGCACGGGTGCGGTGGTCGAGGTAGCGCCCGATAAGCAGGAAGAAGGTGAGCGAGAGCGCCGCATCGAAATACGCCTCTTCGCCTCCAGCCATGGTCTCGTAAAGCGAAAGGCCGGATGCAAGAAGGATCGCAAGCGATATCGGCACTTCCATATTCACCCGACCGACTCGGACGACAGAGAGCGCCGATACAAAGAATGGACGCGCAGAAAAAGCCACGGCGGGCAAAGCGATGATCGCGGATATCCAGTGGAACAAGTCGCGCGTCGCGTCAGCGGCGCCGGCCCATACTGCGACCGACAAGATCATCACGTTCATCATCGCGAAGCCCGCGACCGCCAAACGCAGCAGCAGGCCGCGCCCCACGGGGTCGCCTTCGGCTGCACGTAAAGTGTCGGTATCCAGCGGTAAGGCTTCAAAACCCAACCCCAGCAAGGCGTTTATCAGCGCATCTTCATCAGCATCGCCGCGCGTTTGTACGGTGACCCGTTTGAGGCTGAGGTTAACGCGGGCGTCGAGAACATCCGGCAATTTGGCCAAGCCACGCTCGACCCCGACGACACATGCTGCACAATGAATGCCCGGCAAAGATATGGAGATGCTGTCCGCAGCCGATGCGGCAGGCGAGCTGCGCGCGTGCTCGGCAGCGAGCGGAGCGCCCGCGCAGCCTGGACAGCTCATCACGCTCATCGTTTAGCCACAAAAGGAATTCGTTGCTCGAACATCGTCCCGTCTTCGGCCACGGCCTTCAGACGAAGGTTCCAGTTTCCCGGCTCCAGATCGACGGAGACGACATGCGCTGCCCCATCGAACACGAACACCGGGCTCTGGTCCTGGCTGATATTGGTCGCACGCCCCAGCGTTGCGTCGATTGAGGTCGGGATCACCGGACCAACCGAGTCGTGAATGTCGAGGCGAAGTTTCCCGTTCTCATATCCGGCCGAGACGTCCCACCCCAATGCCAGTTGCGCAGCGCGGCGCGCGTCGAAGCTTTGACTGGCAACATAGGAGTTCTTCACCTCAAGCCCCGGGAAGGTCCGGATTGCTTGAGTGGCCAGTGTCAGGTTCACCCCGATGATGATGCTGAATCCCACCGCGAACATTGCGAAAACATGGATGCCTTTTATTTCCCGGCTCATTGGTCAGCTCCCGTTCCGTTGAATATGGAGTTGGTATAGGCCCGTTCGCCTGAAATCAAATCTTCGACCCAGAAACGAAGTTCGGTGCGTCCCGCGGTCGCCGCCGGATCGCCACGACGGGCGGTTACGTAGACACGCTGCAATTTGGTCTCATTGGCAGGAACGACGACGGTGACATCATCAGTGCCTTCCAGATTGATCCGCAGCAACTCTTCCGAGGTCAGCGACATATGGAATTCCCGGTCATCGGCATGCTTGTTCAGCAACCGAATGTCGTATGCGTTCCGAATGGAGCCATCCGACATCGTGACAAAGGTCGGGTTTCGTACCGGTGATACCGTCATGTCGATCTCGGACCGGATGAACAGCGCAAAGATCAGACCGAAACCGATCAGTGACCACAGGAACGTATAGACCAGCGTGCGCGGGCGCAGGATGTGCTTCCAGATCGGCTTTGCCTTGCCGCCCGACCGCTCCAAAGGCTCGTCCGAGAGGGCGAGGTAGTCGATCAAGCCGCGTGGTTTGCCGATTTTCTCCATGACATCGTCGCAGGCGTCGATGCACAGGGCGCAGGTGATGCACTCCATCTGCTGCCCGTCGCGAATGTCGATGCCCATCGGACACACGTTCACGCAGGCCATGCAGTCGATACAGTCGCCGGTCGTGCCCTCGTGCTTCTTGCCACGCGGCTCTCCGCGCCACTCCCGGTAGCCGACGGTAATGGTATCCTCGTCCATCATCGCACCCTGAATGCGAGGCCATGGGCACATGTAGATGCAGACCTGCTCTCGCATGAAACCGCCAAAGATGAACGTCGTGGCGGTCAGCACGCCAATGGTCGCGTAGGCCACGGGGTGCGCGTTGAGTGTGAAAAGGTCTACTGCAAGCCTTGGCGCATCGGTGAAATAGAACACCCAAGCCCCGCCGGTGGCGATCGCAATCAGCAGCCAAACCGTCCACTTGGTGATCCTAAGCCTCCATTTCTTGAAGTCCCACTTGGCCTTCCACAAGCGCACACGGGCATTTCGGTCGCCCTCTATCCAGCGCTCCACAAGGATGAACAGATCGGTCCACACCGTTTGCGGGCAAGCGTAGCCGCACCAGACCCGCCCCAAAGCAGAGGTAAACAGGAACAACCCGAGCCCCGCCATGATGAGAAGACCGGCCACAAAGTAGAATTCGTGCGGCCATATCTCGATCCAGAAAAAATAGAACCGCCGCCCTGCAAGATCGACCAAAACTGCCTGATCCGGCAAATTGGGGCCGCGATCCCAACGGATCCATGGGGTGAGGTAGTAGATGCCCAAGGTAACCGCCATGATCCACCATTTGAACGTGCGGAAGAACCCTGACACGCGGCGCGGGAAAATAGGCTCCTGCGCAGCATAAAGGGAAGGCGGGTTATTGGCATCGTTCATGTCAGAATCGTCCGAAATTATTCTCTGTTTGCGGCTTGTAGTTGCATCGCTGCCCGTTGAAGGTCCTTGACCCAGATCAAGCACCATTGGCGTGATTGGCCCTCTACAGGCCTCTTGCCTGAGCTGATCTTTGCAGGGCAAAAGCGTTTTGGCACGTCATTACGTGTGTGCGTAAGCTAGGTTCCTATCACCTGTGGAAGTATATGGCAGACTGTCACACCTTGTTGCTACAGATGAACGATTTCTGGAGCACGTCCACCGCCTATGCTAATGCTGGTGGCGTCAAATGGGATCGGGTACTTTGTGGTAACAGCCATTTCCCGTAATTGGGGTCCAAAATGATCTGCAACCGTAGTCTAAAACCGGCTTTCTAATTTCTAAATGCCCAAATCTGGTGCCGTGCCACAACACATGAAAGTGAACGTCGATGACGCGGGATTATTCCCAGTTCCTTCCAAATAAACCTGCTGCCGATACGAGCCCCCCTGATCGCTCAGGCTTGGCGGCACTTGGCTGGCAACAGTTTTTCTCCCAACAGATCAGCGTCGAGCAGATGCAAGACACGCCACCTGTGAGGGTAACGGAGGTGCATCGCAACGGCTTGCAGGCGCGTGGGGCAGATATCGACATTCGCATTCCGCACGGCCCCGACGCGACTGTAGGAGATTGGCTTCTTTTGAACCGTGAGTTGCCTTCGGCCAGCGAAGTGCTTGAGCGCAAGAGCTTGATAAAGCGGCGGGCGCCCGGGCGCACCGTAGGGCTGCAACTGATCGCGGCCAATCTGGACACCGCCTTCATCGTGACGTCCTGCAACGACGACTTTAACGTGGCCCGACTTGAGCGGTTTATCGCGCTGTGCTTCGAGGCCGAAGTTTCGCCTGTGATAGTTCTAACCAAAACCGATAAGTGCGATGCGCCGGAAGAATACATCGCAAAGGCAGAAGCGGTATCGTCAGCGGTTCCCGTTGTGGCCCTGAACGCAAAAAGCGACGAGCCACGCACGAAACTGGCTGAGTGGTGCAAGCACGGACAAACCGTTGCCTTTCTGGGGTCATCCGGTGTGGGCAAGTCAACACTGACAAACGCGTTGGCCGAGGATACTGCCATCGCCACTCAGGAAGTACGCGAAGACGACGCAAGAGGTCGGCACACCACTACGCGACGGCAGCTTTATTTTCTGCCTTCCGGATGCGCGGTGCTCGACACGCCCGGCATGAGGGAGTTGCAGCTAACCGACGCGGCCTCCGGCGTGGCAGAGATGTTTCCGGATCTTGATGAGCTTGGGACGCGATGCAAGTTCAACGATTGCAGCCATACGGTGGAACCGGGCTGTGCCGTTCTTGCGGCGGTAGCCAATAATGACATCGACGCCACGCGGCTTGCGCGGTGGCAAAAGCTGGTTGCGGAAGAAGAGCATAACTCCGCGACACTGGCGGAGCGCCGAGGGAAAGACAAAGCCTTCGGGAAGATGGTCCGCAGCGCGATCAAGAAGAAGAAGCGCTAGACACAAGCGAGCCCGCCCGGCTTTCGCCGAGCGGGCTCAGTAGTTGTTTGTCCCACCCCACAAGCCGAATGCGCAAACAGAGGGACTGGGGGCGGGGAGCACACGCTGTGTTCGGACTCCTCCCGATGAGGCGTGCGAATTGAAACGACGCGCGTTATTCGCCACCACCCAGCTGGTGAACATAGGCCGCAACTGCATTGACTTGAGCATCGGACAGTCGTGGCGACCAAGGTGGCATTACTCCGAAACGGGAATATGTGATCGTTTCAGTCAGCGCCTCATCGGAGCTACCATAAAGC
The DNA here is from genome assembly GCF_000442275.2 of Litoreibacter arenae DSM 19593. Taxonomy (GTDB): domain Bacteria; phylum Pseudomonadota; class Alphaproteobacteria; order Rhodobacterales; family Rhodobacteraceae; genus Litoreibacter; species Litoreibacter arenae. Next base: position 170,661 of record NZ_KE557314.1, read on the forward strand.
CACACCGAATCCGTCAGGTTCGGAGCACCCTGATCACGATCGCCCATACCGTTTTCGCCGTGGCAAGCCGTGCAGTTGTCCATGAACAACTCTGCGCCCTGCTCGACCAAGGCCGCATCGTGGTCAAGTCCGGACAGAGATTTGACATATGCGACAAGAGCCGGGATTTCACCGTCTTCAAGCAACTCTCCGTATGCCGGCATTTCAGAGTAACGGGCGTCCTCATCCTGCTCATTGCGAATGCCGTGACGGACCGTTGTGGCAATAGCTTCGATGTCACCACCCCACAGCCAGTCATCGTCAAGCAGGTTCGGATAGCCGACACTGCCTGCCGCCCCGGAGCCGTGGCATTGCGAACAGTTGTTGGCAAACACCGAAGCACCCGCGGAAACCGCGTATTGCTGCAGTGGTGCGTTTTCCTGCAAGGTGGTCAGGTCCACAGCTGCAAGCTGCGTGTTCAACTCGAAGTTGGCCTCTTCCACGCGTGCGATCTCCGCGGCCACCTCACCCCGGGTTGAGTATCCCAGAAAGCCGGAAGTCGCGGACGAAACAAGCGGCCATGCAGGGTAAGCGATCGTATAAATCACTGCCCACACGATCGTCAGGTACAGCGTCCACAGCCACCAGCGCGGCAGCGGCGTGTTCAACTCTTCGATACCGTCATAGGAATGGCCGGTGGTATAGGTTTTCGTCACCTCGTCGTATCTTGGCTCATCCATTTTTTTGGCCTTTCTTATTTGCAGCATCGGAGCCGTCTTCTGCGGGACGGTCCTCATTGCGGAACGGTGTTTGGCTGATGTCGTCATGCATCCGGCGTGATCCGGGGCGGAATGCCCAGATGATCACACCGATAAAGAACAGAAACATGAGGAGCAGCACCCAGCTATCTGCCAGTTGGCGCAGGAAGGAATAGGTATCCATCATTCCCCCTTAGCGCGATGCGTCGGGTGTGAAGGTAGAGAAATCCACCAACGTGCCGAGCATCTGCAGATAGGCCACCAATGCGTCCATTTCGGAAACGCCCGGTGCACCGTCGAAGTTGCGCGTCTGCGCCCCCGGGTAGCGTTCCAGCAACTCATCCCAGTCCGCTTCAGGATCGGCTTGTGCGATGAAATCTGCTTGCGCGGTTTCGATCATCTCATCCGTGTAAGGCACACCGACGAACCGGTGGGTCTTCATATTCGCCTGTATGAGTTCCCCATCCAGCATAACGTCGTTGAGGAAAGCGTATTTAGGCATCACAGATTCCGGCACCACCGACTGCGGATCGTTCAAGTGATCCACATGCCACTCGTCCGAATACCGTCCACCGACGCGGGCCAGATCCGGCCCGGTCCGCTTGGACCCCCATTGGAACGGGTGGTCATACTGACTTTCAGCAGCCAGCGAATAGTGACCATAACGCTCCACTTCGTCACGCATGGGGCGGATCATCTGCGAGTGACAGGTATAGCACCCCTCTCGCACGTAGATGTCCCGTCCGGCCAGCTCCAGCGGGGAGTAAGGACGCATGCCCTCAACATCCTCGATGGTGTTTTCCAGATAGAACAGTGGTGCGATCTCGACGATACCGCCAATGCTGACGACAAGGAGCGACGCAACCAGCAAGAGTGTGCCATTCCGTTCCAGCATCTGGTGGCGGTTCAGAAACGCCGACTGATGTGGCAGCTCGTTGGGGATTTCCTCGGGGAAGTCCTTGATGGTGCTGACTTTGGGATCCTTTTCCGGATCGGTTATTTTTGGGTTTTTGGCCATGTTGTCAGCCTCCTTATTCTGCAGGGACGCCAACGGGGGCCTTCACCGAAGCACCTCCGCGGATCGTCATCCACATATTCCACACCATGATCAATCCGCCCGCGAGGTAGAACACCCCACCAAGGCCACGGACCACGTACATCGGATACTTTGCGGACACCGTGTCGGCGAAGCTGTTCACCAGGAAGCCCTGAGCATCGACTTCACGCCACATCAGGCCTTCCATGATACCGCTGACCCACATCGAGGACGCATAGAGAACGATGCCGATGGTCGCCAACCAGAAGTGGGTGTTGATGGCCGAGATCGAGTACATCTTCTCACGCCCCCATAGCTTAGGTGTCAGGAAGTAGATCGCCGCGAAGGTGATCATGCCGTTCCAGCCCAGCGCGCCGGAGTGGACGTGACCAATGGTCCAGTCAGTGTAGTGCGACAACGAGTTCACCGCGCGGATCGACATCATCGGGCCTTCGAAAGTGGACATGCCGTAGAAGGCAAGCGAGGCCACCATCAGACGAATGATCGGGTCGGTGCGGAGTTTGTCCCATGCGCCTTGCAGCGTCATCAGGCCGTTGATCATACCGCCCCAGGACGGCATCCACAGAACGATGGAGAAAACCATACCCAGCGTGCCTGCCCAGTCCGGCAGCGCGGTGTAGTGCAAGTGGTGCGGACCGGCCCAGATATAAAGGAAGATCAGCGCCCAGAAGTGGATGATCGAGAGTTTGTAGGAGTAAACCGGGCGCCCTGCCTGCTTGGGCACGAAGTAGTACATCATGCCAAGGAAGCCCGCAGTCAGGAAGAAGCCCACTGCGTTGTGGCCATACCACCACTGCGTCATGGCATCTTGCACACCTGCGAAAACCTGAACCGACTTGGAGCCCCAGATGGAAACCGGAATGGACAGGTTGTTAACGATGTGGAGCATCGCAACAGTCACGATGAACGACAGGAAGAACCAGTTGGCCACATAGATGTGGCGCTCTTTGCGGGTCAGGATCGTGCCCATGAAGACCGCAAGGTAAGCGACCCATACGACCGTTAGCCAGATGTCGACGTACCATTCAGGTTCGGCGTATTCCTTGGATTGGGTCGAGCCCAGCAGATAACCCGTCGCAGCCAGCACGATGAACAGGTTATAGCCCCAGAAAACGAACCAAGCGAGATTGCCGCCCCAGAGCCGCTGCGCCGATGTGCGCTGGACAACGTAGAATGAAGTGGCAATCAGCGCGTTGCCGCCGAAGGCAAAGATCACGGCGGAGGTGTGCAGGGGCCGAAGCCTGCCAAAGTTTGCGAACGGTTGCGCCCAGTCGAAGTTCAATGCCGGAAAAGCCAACTGGAAGGCGATGAAAGTGCCGACGAGAAAGCCAACGATCCCCCAAAACGCAGTCGCGATAATACCGTAGCGTATAGGGCCGTCGATATACCCTGAGGCATCATCGGCTGTGACCATCACCGGTTCGTCAGTGCCGCGAAGCACCAGTACGAACATGACGATCCCCACCAGAAGAATCAAAAGCGCATGGACTTGGTAAGCCAAGTCGTGCGCCCAGTTGGCCGCGAGCGCGGCAAACAGAATGACGCCCCCCAGCAGTATCAATTTGATATAATTGAGCATTTTTCACCCGTTCCGTTCATTCCTGGCCACCCGCAGACGGAATCCGCCTGCGTTGGCAGGGCTGGGAATGCCGAAATATCTCAGGGCGGACCTTGATATATGTCAAAAGGTCCCAAGACAGGACAAACTCGTGAGCATTTACGAAGTCACATCAACAAGTGCTGCATTTCACCCATTCGCAAGAGGCAGTCAACAGGACAGCGTGTCCCAGGCCGGATCAGGACAGTGCTGCGCCGTCGCTGTCGTCACCTGCTTCGTCAAGAAGCCGGTTGAGATCGGGTATGGTCACCTTCCGAGTACCTTCTAGCACAACGACGCCATCTCGCTTCAGCGCCGCCATTTGGCGACTGACAGTCTCGATCGTCAGGCCGAGATAATCCGACATTGCGTCCCGTGTCAGCGGAAGCTCCAGCAAAAGGCTCTTGCCTTCTTTACGTCCAAGGCGTCGGGCGCAGATCAGCAGAAAACTTGCGATTTTCTCACGCGCGGTCTTGCGGCCCAGAAGCAGCATCCATTCGCGCGCTGCATCCAACTCGTCGAGCGCGATTTCAACCAACCGCTCCTGAACATGAGGCGTCGCTTGGGTGACTTTCTCAAACGCCTTCTTGTGGAAGTGGCAAAGTGTAAGTTCGGACACGGCCGTGACGTCGAAAGAAGCAATATCCCGACCCGGCCGACCGATAAAGTCCGACGGCAAGAGCAATCCCACCATCTGCATCCGCCCGTCGACCATCGATCGCGACAAGGAAGCGACTCCAGTTACCACGGAGGCCACAAACATCATCGGATCGCCCATCAACACTACCGACGAACCCGCAGGATAGGTCTTGTAGTATTTGATCTTGTCCAACTCATTCAGCTCGTCATCCGTACACCGCGAGCAGATGGCTCGCGGACGGATCGGGCAACTAGCGCAAGACTTGGTGTTGAGGTCTATTTTGGACATATGCCCTACATGATTGAGAACTTGATCAGGATCAAGGTTGAGTAAGGGGAATTCGCTCATCTAAGTCAGTATGACACAGCATGAAACCCTTCGCCGCTACGGCCTGTTCACATCGCGCGCACCTCGCTACACCAGCTATCCGACAGCCCCGCACTTCGGCGAAATGGGCCCGAACCAGATGGCGGGCTGGCTGGAACAGGTGCCGGAAGGCTCGCGGGTATCTCTCTACATTCACATACCTTTTTGCCGCCGCTTGTGCTGGTTCTGCGCGTGTCGGACCCAAGGAACCCAAACAGATGCGCCTTTGAGAGGTTATCTGGACATGCTCAAGGCAGAGTTGGCAATGGTCGCCAGCAGCCTGCCCGCAGGTGTTCAATTAGGCCGCCTACACTGGGGCGGCGGCACGCCTACGATTCTTCCAGCAGCGATGATATCGGAGCTTGCTAAGGAAATTGACCGTTATTTTCCTCTCTCAAAGAGCTCGGAATTCTCCGTCGAAATTGACCCTACGATGGTTGATGTCGAAAAAATTGCAGCGCTAAGCGACGCTGGTCTGACCCGCGTCAGCATTGGGGTTCAGGATTTCGACCCTCATGTGCAATCAGCGATTGGTCGTATTCAAAGCTACGAGGATACCAAACGGGCCGCTGAGGCGTTTCGGGACGCTGGCGCCAAAAACCTCAATCTGGACATACTGTACGGGCTGCCATTTCAGACAGCCCACAGTCTAAGTGACACTGTGGCAAAGGCGCTGGCGCTGTCGCCGGATCGTCTGGCATTATATGGATATGCCCATGTGCCTTGGGCGGCAAAACGGCAGGTCCTCATCCCCGAAGATCACCTGCCAGATGGGCCTACGCGCTATGCCCTGTCTCATATGGCCTCGCAGCTGTTCGGCGCTGCCGGCTACGACGCCGTGGGGATTGACCATTTCGCGCGCCCAGGGGATGGGCTTCTCAGCGCATCACTCAACGGCACGCTACGCCGAAATTTCCAAGGCTACACGGACGATCAAGCCGAAGTTCTCATTGGAATTGGAGCGTCCTCGATTTCCCGTTTTCCGGGTGGCTATGCACAGAACGCCACTGGCACTGGCGACTATGCAACCGCGATCGGGGCGGGCAAGCTGGCGACGAAACGGGGTCATATCATGACACCGGACGACCGGCTTCGCGCGCAACTCATTGAGGATATCATGTGCCGTTTTGCAATTGAGTTCTGCGATGCGGCAAATCGCACCGACACTGACCGCGAGACCGTGACGGCAATTGCCGCAGACCTGCACCGGCGCTACCCCGATGTGACGACCCTTGGAGCAAACACGCTCAGCCTGCTGGAACCAGCGCTGTCCCGGCTCATGGCACTGGACTTGGACACCTACCAAACACCGGCCAACCGTCACTCACTGGCGATCTGACTAAAAGGCCTTGAAGGTAAGGGTAGTAAGCGTACGCTCTATCCCTTCGATGCTTAGCAGGTTGTCGTTGATGAATTTTCCTATGTCATCGCTCTCCGGCACATATACTTTCAACAGCAAGTCGAACGCGCCCGACGTCGAGTAGAGTTCCGAGTGAAATTCTCTCAGGACGATCTCCTCGGCAACTTTATAACCTTGGCCCGGTTTGCATCTGATCTGAACGAACACACAATTCATACGAGTCTCCTTGGCGGCATCCTTTGCCACCCTGCCACGCCGCTTGCTCAGAGGAAAGTGCCACCAGCCCTTGGAACATGCACCGCTGCTTCCGCGCAGCTTAGCGGCAAGACCGACACCGCTGGATTTCACCGCGCCCCTATGGCAAGACCATGATCACAACTAGCATCGGGAAGAGTATCGTGAAGAAAGCCCTTATTACCGGAGTGACGGGTCAAGATGGCTCCTACCTGGCGGAGTTCTTGCTGGACAAGGGCTACGAGGTACACGGGATCAAGCGCCGCGCATCGTCGTTCAACACCCAGCGGGTCGATCACATCTATCAAGACCCGCATCTGGATAACGCCCAGTTCATGCTGCACTACGGCGACCTGACCGACAGTTCCAACCTGACGCGGATCATCTCCGAGGTGAAGCCGGACGAGGTCTACAACCTTGGCGCGCAGTCCCACGTCGCGGTGAGCTTTGAGTCGCCGGAATACACAGCCGATGTGGACGCCATGGGCGCATTACGACTGCTGGAAGCGATCCGCTTTCTCGGACTGGAGAAAAAAACCCGTTTCTACCAAGCCTCGACGTCCGAGCTTTACGGCTTGGTGCAGGAGACTCCCCAGTCCGAAACAACACCTTTCCATCCCCGCAGCCCATATGCCGTGGCGAAGATGTATGCCTACTGGATTACGGTGAACTATCGCGAAGCCTACGGGATGTACGCGTGCAACGGTATCCTGTTTAACCATGAAAGCCCGCGACGGGGCGAGACCTTCGTGACCAGGAAAATCACCCGCGGCCTGGCGAATATCGCGCAAGGGCTGGAAGATTGCCTCTACATGGGCAACATCGACGCGCTGCGCGATTGGGGGCACGCCAAAGACTACGTTCGCATGCAGTGGATGATGTTGCAGCAAGACAAGCCGGACGACTTCGTGATTGCCACCGGCAAACAATACTCCGTGCGCCAGTTCATCATTTGGTCGGCGGAGCAGCTTGGCCTGACGCTGCGCTTCGAAGGCGAGGGCGTGGGCGAAACGGCAGTGGTCGATGCGATCACAGGCGACGACGCGCCCGGCCTGAATGTTGGTGACGTGGTGATGCGTATTGATCCTGCTTATTTCCGTCCTGCGGAAGTCGAAACACTTTTGGGGGACCCTTCCAAGGCGAAGGCGAAGCTGGGCTGGGAGCCGGAAGTGACGACCCAAGAGATGTGTCGTGAGATGGTTGCCGCAGATCTGCACGCGGCCAAACGGTTCGTGTTATTGAACAACCATGGGCTTGGAATGGGTCTGGCCTTTGAGCACTGACTATCACCCAAAGGGCTAAAGCTGATGACAAAAATATATGTGGCAGGCCATCGCGGAATGGTAGGCGGAGCCATTCTACGCAAACTACAGCATCAAGACGACGCTTGCCTTATTACGAAAACCAGCTCCGAACTGGACCTGACCGATCAGACTGCCGTAAGGCACTTCATGCAGACCGAGCGGCCTGATGTCGTTATACTTGCCGCGGCCAAAGTCGGAGGAATCCACGCCAACAACGTGTTTCCCGCACAGTTCATCTATGAAAACCTGATGATAGAAAGCAATGTGATCCATCAAGCCTACGCGGCTGGAACGACAAGGTTACTACAACTCGGATCAAGCTGCATATATCCACGCGAAGCTCCGCAGCCAATGTCGGAGAATGCACTTTTGACAGGTCCACTCGAGCCCACCAATGAGCCTTATGCGATAGCCAAGATCGCGGGGATCAAGCTTTGTGAAAGCTATAACCGGCAATATGGTACTGACTACCGTTCCGTGATGCCGACGAATCTCTACGGGCCTTTTGATAATTTTCACCCTGAAAACAGCCACGTTCTTCCTGCCCTGATGCGTCGCTTTCACGAAGCGGCGCAATCCGGTGTAGACGAGGTGACGATCTGGGGCAGCGGGACGCCGCGCCGGGAGTTTCTCCATGTCGATGACATGGCCGACGCTTCGCTTTTCGTGCTGAATTTACCTCGCGCCGACTACACTAAAAATACCGAACCCATGTTGAGCCACATAAATGTTGGCACCGGCACCGACATATCCATACTAGAACTGGCCCGGATGGTGGCCGACATCACGGGGTTCACAGGCCGTATCACGACGGACCCGAGCAAGCCGGACGGCACGTTGCGCAAATTGATGGATGTATCACGGTTGGAAAATATGGGCTGGAAGGCTCGTATCTCTCTGGCTCAAGGAATTAAAGAAACCTATGAGTGGTTTCTTGAGAACCAAAGCACCATTCGCGGTTGAGCCCGTAGCACAGGAGCGGCAGATATGAGTGACACAATACACCCTCTCCTTCTTTGTGGCGGTTCTGGTACGCGTCTGTGGCCGCTGTCGCGCAAAAGCTACCCCAAGCAGTTCGCGAAACTGACCGGCGATGAAAGCCTGTTTCAGGCATCCGCAAGGCGATTGGCAGGCGACGGCTTTGCGGAGCCCATGATCGTCACGGGCTCGGATTTCCGGTTCATCGTGAAAGAGCAACTGGCGGATGTTGGCCTGACCCCCGCAGCTATCCTGATCGAGCCCGATGGGCGCAACACTGCTCCGGCGATTCTGGCCGGTGCGCTTGCTCTGGAGGAACGCGAGCCGGGGGCACTGATGCTGGTGGCACCATCCGACCACGTTATCCCCGACGACGAACGCTTCCGCGACGTCGTCCGTGCCGCTGTAGCAGCCGCAACTGACGGCAAGCTGGTAACGTTCGGCATTCGCCCCGACCGCGCCGAAACCGGCTACGGCTGGCTTGAACTCAACACCTTGCTCTCCGACGATTTCGCGCCTGAGGCTCAGCCTCTGAAAGCGTTTGTGGAAAAGCCGGATGCCGAAACAGCGCAGATTATGCTGGACGGCCAGAAACACCTCTGGAACGCGGGAATATTCCTGTTCACCACAACCACTTTGATCAAGGCATTCGAACGCCATGCGTCGGACATGCTCGAAGACGTCCGTGCTGCTGTCGCCGATGCTCAAGATGATATCGGTTTCATACGTTTAGCCGAAACTCCTTGGTCGAAACTAAGCAGTGACTCGATCGACTATGCGGTCATGGAAAAGGCAGACAATCTCAGCGTGATCCCCTATGGCGGCGTCTGGTCAGATCTCGGCGGCTGGGATGCTGTGTGGCGCGAAAGCGGACCTGACGCGGACGGCGTCGTTTGCAATGGGCCTTCGACTGCCATCGAGTGCCACAACACGCTGTTGCGTGCGGAGGACAGTAAGCAGGAACTCGTCGGCATCGGACTGAAGGACATCATCGCCGTTGCCATGCCCGATGCGGTGCTTGTCGCGCACAAGGACCGCGCGCAGGATGTGAAGAGAGCCGTAGCAGCGCTTAAAGCCAAAGAGGCAGTACAAGCCGAAACCCTGCCCCGCGACTATCGCCCTTGGGGCTGGTTCGAGAGTCTTGGCACAGGCACCCGGTTTCAGGTGAAACGCATTGTGGTGAATCCCGGTGCGGCCTTGTCCTTGCAAAGCCATGTGCACCGTGCGGAGCATTGGATTGTGGTAGAAGGCACAGCCAAAGTCACAATCGACGATGAAGTGAAACTGGTCCAAGAAAACCAATCGGTCTACATCCCGCTGGGCGCCGTTCACCGGATGGAGAACCCTGGCAAGGTGCCGATGGTTTTGATCGAAGTCCAAACCGGCAGCTATCTTGGGGAAGACGACATTATCCGCTACGAAGACATCTATTCGCGCGGCCAAGGCGCCAAGGGTTGATGACCACGTGAGCCTTGGGAATATCTTATGAACGACAAGGCCATGGAAACCCTTTGGGTCGACCGCTTTCCGGGGCTGTCTCGTTTGGAGCCCAGGACGAAACAGCTGTTGGTCCAGCGGAGCAGTATTATCACGATGCCGACGGCGTCAGTTATTTTCGGTCCGGGTAAGTCGCCGGAAAACATGCTCTTTCTGCTTGAAGGAACGGTGCGGGTTCAGCAGGTATCGGAAACCGGCCATGAGATCGTTTTGTATCGCATAAACGCCGGCGAAAGCTGCGTCCTTACAACGGCCTGCCTTCTCGCGTACGACGATTACTCCGCAGAAGGTGTAGCAGAGTCGGAAGTGCAAGCTGCCGCCGTACCGCGTATCGTTTTTGATGATCTGGTTGCGCAATCCCCTTCGTTCCGGAACTTCGTCTTTGCCGCGTTCTCCAAACGGATTACGGACCTTTTCTTGGTTATTGACGAGGTTGCATTCCAACGAATGGACGTTCGGTTGGCGCACAAACTGATCGAATTATCGGGCAGCGATGACACTATCGCCACGACGCATCAAAAGCTGTCTGTAGAACTTGGCACCGCGCGCGAGGTGATTTCGCGGCAGTTGCAAGAATTCCAGCGTCGTGGCTGGATCGAACAATCCCGAGGTGCTGTTCGGATTGTGGAGCGGTCCAAGCTGGAAAATCTGGCTGATCGGGACTGAAAGCGCGTTTTGGCTGTCCATTGTGTGACTTTGTCACTGTGTGCCTGACAGATGCCCGCTATCTTGCTCTGAAAGCAAATCTGGAGTCTCTGCTATGACAACGAATGTTGGAAATATTGACCGAGCAGTCCGCGCGCTGTTGGGAATCGTGCTTATCGCAATCCCGTTCGTGAGCGGTCTTGCGTTGTTTGAATCCACCCTCGCGAGCGCGATTTCTGTCATCGTGGGTCTCGTGATGCTTGTGGTCGCCACAACGCGTGTCTGCCCGATCTATTCAATCCTTGGCATCAAGTCTTGCAAGGCATGACTTACGAGACAATTTTCACGCCTTGGCAATCGTTGGGGGGCGGCGTCCTGATTGGTGCCGCCTCCATCTTGCTGATGGCGACTTTGGGCCGCATCATGGGTGCCACTGGAATATTGACAGGTCTGTTTTCGCCCGAGGGGTTTCCTGACTGGGCTTGGCGTGCGGCAATAATGCTTGGCATGATTTCCGGTCCACTGGCCGTTATGCTCGTTACCGGAGAAATGCCCGCGATCGACGTGCCAGTATCGACCACCATGCTTATCATCGGCGGTTTCATCGTGGGTGTCGGCGTGACCTACGGATCAGGTTGCACGTCAGGTCACGGTGTATGTGGCATGGCACGGCTGTCACCCCGATCAATTGCCGCAACAGCGACTTTCATGGTTGCAACCGCGATTACGGTCTACGTGGTTCGCCACATGCTGGGGGGCTGACAAATGCGCATCCTGACAAGCTATCTCATTGGCCTTATATTCGGTGTCGGCATCTCAATCTCGGGCATGGCCAATCCCGCCAAGGTCCTGAACTTCTTTGACTTCACGGGCTCGTGGGATCCAAGTCTTGCTTTCGTTATGGGCGGCGCGCTGTTGACCACTTTTCTCGGTTATCGCTTTGTGCTTCGCAATCCCAAGCCCTTGTTGGAAGAGAGCTTCAAACTACCCACGCGTAGCGATCTAGACGTGCCTTTGATCGCCGGGTCTGCGGTCTTCGGGATCGGGTGGGGTATTGCCGGGTTCTGTCCCGGCGGCGCATTGCCGGCTCTTGGAACGGGCCGCACAGAGGTGTTTCTATTTGTCGCTGCATTGCTGGCAGGCGTTTTCGCAGCCAAAGCCATGCAGCGTGTTGCCGCTGCAAAATCTGCATCAGCTTGAGGAGTGAAGCTATGACCTATCCTGTGAACATGGACGTCAAACCCATAGTATCGGCTCATTTTGACGAAGCCACGAACACCATCAGCTATATCGTGCGCGACCCGTCAAGCACTCATTGCGCCATCATCGATAGCGTTATGGATATCGACTACGCCGCCGGACGCATCACCTACGATCACGCCGATGCGCTGATCGAAGAAATCGAAACCCAAGGCCTGACGTTGGACTGGATCATCGAGACCCATGTACACGCAGACCACCTGAGCGCCGCGCCGTATATCCAAGACAAGCTTGGCGGTAAAATCGGCGTCGGCGAGAAGATCATGGTCGTGCAGGAAACCTTCGGCAAGATTTTCAACGAGGGCACGGAGTTCCAGCGCGACGGCTCGCAATTCGACGCGCTTTTCAAAGATGGCGACACTTACATGGTCGGCAACATGCAGGGCTTCGCGATGTATACGCCGGGCCACACCCCCGCTTGCATGGTTCACGTAATGGGTGACGCCGCTTTCGCGGGCGACACGCTCTTCATGCCCGATGGCGGCTCTGCCCGCGCGGACTTCCCTGGCGGTGATGCTGGGGCGCTGTATGACAGTATACAGAAGGTCCTGTCGCTGCCCGATGAGATGCGCTTGTTCATGTGCCACGACTACGGCCCGAATGGTCGGGCAATCGAATGGGAAACCACAGTCGCAGAGCAGAAGGCGCACAACATTCACGTTGGCGGCGGAAAAACCCGCGAGCAGTTCATTAAGTTCCGCACCGAACGCGACGCCCAACTGGATATGCCCAAGCTGATCATACCGTCGTTGCAGGTGAATATGCGGGCCGGCGAAATCCCGACCGACAAAGACGGCAAGCAAATGCTCAAGGTACCGGTAAACGGCCTTTAGTCGTCAGAATATCACCACGCGCGCATGAAGACACCCTGCGGGTTGCCGCCCGCAGGTGCGGCACAGTTATTGCCGTTCACAGTTGCCAGCCAGCAGGAGGACACGGGCACCATGGATATAAGAACTTTGACGGCAAGCGTATCGGTCAGCCCGCAGATCAATCCTGAGGACGTCCAAACCCTGAAGGATCAGGGGTTTCGCTCCATCATTTGCAACCGGCCCGACGGCGAGGGATCAGACCAACCTCTTTTTGACGAGATCGCCGAAGCAGCGAAGCGTGTGGGCCTTGAGACGAGGTATGTCCCCATAACCTCTGGCAAGGTCCATGATGACGACACAAGAACCTTTGCGGAGGCGCTGAACGCGCTGCCCGGGCCGACATTGGCCTACTGCCGCTCTGGTACACGATCAGCGACGCTCTGGTCGCTCGCGAAGGCGGACACCATGACTGTCGCGGATATTCTGGCGGCCACGAAATCGGCTGGCTACGATATGGGCGGGGTCGTCCGCCGCATCGCGAATGGAGGCGCAACCCCGACGGATCGCGCTGATGCGAGTTATGACGTAGTAATCGTCGGGGCTGGCGCTGCCGGTATTGCTGCTGCGTCCAGCCTGCTTTCACGAAAGTCCGACTTGGATATCGCGATTATCGACCCCGCCGACGTTCACTACTACCAGCCCGGCTGGACGATGGTCGGAGGAGGTATTTTCGACGCGCCCGACACCGCAAAGACGATGGGGTCCCTGATCCCGCGTGGCGTCCATTGGATCAAGGCTGCCGTTGCCGCATTCGAGCCGTCCGACGATGCGGTAATTCTCGATGGCTGCCGGGTGATAAAATACAAGCGTCTGATCGTCTGCCCCGGTCTCAAGCTGGACTGGCACGCCGTCGACGGCCTGGTCGCGACACTGGGAAAGAACGGCGTGACGTCAAACTACCGCTATGATCTCGCGCCCTACACATGGGAGTTGGTTCGGGAAATGAAGGAAGGGCGCGCCATCTTCACCCAGCCGCCGATGCCCATCAAATGCGCGGGCGCGCCTCAGAAGGCGATGTATTTGTCAGGTGACGCATGGCGACGCCGGGGTGTCTTGAAAGACATCGACATTCAATTCAACAATGCGGGCGGCGTGCTTTTCGGGGTGAAGGACTATGTGCCTGCGCTCGAAAAATATGTAGAACGATACAACGCCAATGTGAATTTTTTCCACAATTTGGTGGCCGTTGACGGCGCTGCTAAAAAAGCGTGGTTCGATGTCTCCAAACCTGACGCGCCGGTTGAGCGCGTCGAGATGGATTTCGACATGATGCATGTCTGCCCACCGCAAGTGGCACCGGATTTCATTCGGGTTTCACCATTGGCGGACGATGCTGGCTGGGTAGACGTGGATCAAGCAACACTGCGACACGAGACGTTTGAAAACATCTGGTCGATTGGTGATGTCATGAACGCGCCGAATGCTAAAACCGCTGCCGCCGCACGCATACAGGCGCCTATCGTTGCTGCGAACCTGATCGCTGATATCGACGGCAAAGCGCCGGTCGCCCAGTACAACGGCTATGGTTCCTGCCCGCTGACCGTGGAGCGGGGAAAGATCATTCTGGCAGAGTTCGGATATGGCGGTGCCATGCTCCCAAGCTTTCCTAAGTTTCTGGTAGACGGCACCAGACCATCCCGTACGGCCTGGTTCCTCAAAGAGAGAATGTTGCCCCCGATCTACTGGAAAGCGATGCTGCGGGGTCGTGAGTGGATGGCAAAGCCCGAGAAAATCTCGGTGAGCTAGGAAACCCCGATGACCCAGCACTTGAAGCGATATCTGCCCATTCTTTCATGGGGGCGCACTTACGACCGCCAAAAGTTCAATGGCGATCTGGTGGCCGCCGTCATCGTCACGATCATGCTGATACCGCAGTCTTTGGCCTACGCATTACTGGCAGGATTGCCGCCCGAAGCCGGGCTCTATGCGTCTATAGCACCCATCATCCTGTACACCATCTTTGGAACCAGCCGTGCCTTGGCCGTAGGGCCTGTGGCGGTGGTGTCCCTGATGACCGCAGCAGCCTTGGGAAACATCGCGGAACAAGGAACGATGGGCTATGCCGCCGCAGCGTTGCTGTTGGCCGGACTATCCGGGGTCATGTTGTTAGCAATGGGATTGCTTCGGTTGGGTTTCATTGCCAATTTCCTTTCGCATCCGGTGATCGCAGGTTTCATTCTGGCATCAGGTTTGATTATCGCGGCCAGCCAGCTGAAACATATTCTCGGTATTGATGCAGAGGGGCACAATCTGCTGGACTTGGCCAGTTCACTCATCGCGCACTTGCCTGAGACCAACTTGGTCACCGCGATTATCGGCGCTCTGGCCACCGCATTCCTGTTCTGGGTTCGAAAGGGGCTCAAGCCTGCATTACTACGTTTGGGCGTTAGTGAAGGCGGGGCGAATGTGATTTCCAAAGCCGGGCCCGTGCTTGTGGTCGTTCTGACCACCCTCGCTGTCTGGGCGCTTGGCCTCGCAGATCAAGGCGTGAAGATCGTGGGCGCGGTTCCTCAGAGTCTTCCGCCGCTGACACTTCCCGATTTCTCGTTGGATCTTGTCGGGCAACTGTTGTTGCCGGCCTTTCTGATCTCGATCATCGGCTTCGTTGAATCGATTTCCGTCGCCCAAACCCTGGCCGCAAAGAAACGCGAACGTATAGACCCGGACCAAGAGCTGATCGGACTCGGCGCCGCCAACGTCGCTGCGTCCGTAACAGGCGGTTTCCCGGTCACCGGTGGCTTTTCGCGGTCGGTCGTCAACTTTGACGCTGGCGCGGAGACACCCGCCGCCGGGGCCTACACCGCCATCGGTCTTGCAATAGCCGCCGTCGCATTGACACCGTTGATCTACTTTCTCCCGAAGGCGACCCTCGCGGCGACAATCATTGTCGCAGTGCTTAGCCTTGTCGATTTCAGCATATTGAAGCGCAGCTGGCAGTATTCGAAAGCAGACTTTGCCGCAGTGTTAGCGACAATATTGCTTACGTTGTTTGTCAGCGTCGAAGCCGGTGTGTCGGCTGGGGTCACACTGTCGATTCTGCTGCACCTCTATAAATCGTCACGCCCGCACATCGCCGAGGTCGGCCTCGTTCCCGGGACCGAGCATTTCAGGAATATCTTGCGCCATGAGGTGGAAACCGACCCAAGGGTTGTCACCCTGCGTGTGGACGAGAGCTTGTATTTTGCCAATGCGCGCTTTCTGGAAGACAGTATCCAGAACCGCGTCGCAGCTGATCCCGACATTCGTCACGTCATTTTGCAATGCTCAGCCATCAACGAAATTGACCTCAGCGCGCTGGAATCGCTGGAAGCCATCAACAATCGCCTTGATGAGATGAACGTGAAGCTACACCTTTCCGAGGTTAAAGGACCGGTTATGGATCGGCTTCAAAGATCCCACTTCCTCGACGAACTGACCGGGCGCGTTTTCCTGACCCAGTTTGAGGCGGCGCAAGTCGCGCGGGAAAGTTGTAACGATACGCAAGCCCGATAGGTCTTGCTAACACCCCCCACCCACCTTCATATTCATCATAACGAATGAGTGGAGGAGGACTCAATGAACATTGATCGCAGACTGCTTCTTGCAGGGCTTGGGAGCGTAGCCGTTTCCGGACTTCCGCGAAGGTCATTTGCAGCAACGTCGGTGACAATAGGCGACTACGAAATCCTGAGCGTCAGTGACGGCAATTTGGTATTGCCCGGAGCATTCTATTTCGACGGGCTTCCAGAACAGGAACTCAACAGCATCCTCACGCCTTTGGGCGTCCCGAAGGATCAAGTCGAGCCGCCATGCAACGTGACGCTACTTCGCCATGAAGATCGGGTCGTATTGTTTGATGCGGGATCGGGCGACGGTTTCATGCCATCCGCAGGCGCGTTGCTCGACAGTCTGGATGCTGTCGGCGTCGCACCGGAAGACGTCACACATCTGGTCTTGACCCACGGCCATCCCGATCATCTTTGGGGTGTGCTGGACGACTTTGACGATCCGGTTTTCACTGAGGCTGAACACATGATCGGCCAGACCGAGTGGGACTATTGGACCGATACCGATACCGTAAACACCATAGGGGAGGATCGCGCATCCTTTGCTGTTGGCGCTGCGCGCAGACTGGAAGCGATTGAGGATCGGATCAGTTTCTTTGGGGATGCCGACGAAATCCTGCCCGGCATCATGGCGCACGCATCTTTCGGACATACGCCTGGGCATATGTCATTCGAAATCCGCTCTGGCAGTGACGCATTGCTGGTGGGCGGCGACGCGATCGGAAACCATCACATCGCATTTGCGAGACCCGATTGGGCTAGCGGATCGGATCAGAATCCCGAAATGGCGGCAGAGGTCCGCACCAGACTGCTGGATAAATTGTCGAATGAGAACATCGCACTTTTGGGCTTTCATCTACCTGACGGCGGCGTCGGTCGCGTGGAGCGCAAAGACAGCGCATATCGTTTTGTATCGGAGGACATCTAATGACTATGCGTTTCGTTCTAGCTGCACTGCTATTCGCAGGCACCGCACAAGCCAGCGAAGATACTGCAGATAAATACCCTGCCTCCGTGCTCTACAATAAACCCTATGAGGTTATCCCTGGTGTGTTTTCCGCCATAGGCGCGACCGCCCCGCCCACCTATGAAAACTCCGGTCACAATAACAACCTGAGCTTCATAGTCACCGGCGACGGTGTGGTCGTCATAAATGGCGGGGCCGCCTACTCTCTTGCGAAAGCATTGCACGATGAAATTCGTGCAGTGACCGACCAGCCGGTGAAGCTGGTGTTCAACGAGAACGGTCAGGGCCACGCAGTTCTTGGCAACAACTACTGGACGGAGCAAGGAATTCCGGTCGTTGCCCATCAGGACGCAGCGGACGAAGTTGAAGAAAACGGCGCATCCATTCTCGAAGGTATGAAACGCTACAATCGTGACAAAGCCGAAGGCACCGAGGTTCAGGGACCGACAGTCACGTTCGAGGACGAGTATATCGTCGACATGGGCGATTTTCATATTGAGGCACGGTATCTTGGCCCGGCGCACAGCCCCGGCGATATCGTGATCTGGTTGCCGGATCAGAGCATGGTGATCTCCGGCGACATGGCGTTTCACGAACGCATGCTGCCGATTTTTGCGGACACCTACACCGCCGATTGGTTGGAGACCTGGGATGCCGAATTCGAACCGCTCAACGCGACCTATGTGATCCCTGGCCATGGCCATCCCACGAACATGGCGCAGGTCAGGCGTTATACGAAGGATTATCTTGAGTATCTCAGGGGAAAGGTCGGGGAGCTGATCGAAGAGGGAGGCGGCTTGGCAGAAGCATATTACGTCGACCAGTCACCCTACGCCCATCTCGACACATTCGAGGAGCTCGCTACGAAAAACGCAGGGCGTGTGTTCGAACAGATGGAGTTTGAATAGCTAGAGTCTTTATGCCACCGCCACGCGGCCGCGCGAGCTGCGACCCACCAGAAAGTGGGTCGCCATTGCTCCAACCCACATAAAGAACAGCGCAACCCATGCAGTTATCGCGAAGATTGACCCCCCTGACATGCCTGCCCCAACAGCACAGCCACCTGCCAACATGCTGCCGAAGCCCATCAGGAAAGCGCCAACAAGATAGCGCTCCATCGGGGTGTCGGGGCCAAACCGCTCGATACGCGCTTCGCGGGTGATTATCGCCATTGCCATTGCCCCGACAAAAACACCCGGAACAAGCCCGATACCAAAACTCAACGGCAGTTCGGTGCTGTTGACCAGCCCCATCAGCGTATCTGTGGATGGCCCCGTAAATGTGATCGACGAGATTGGCACAACCTCGAAAGAGGTTTGGGCAATCGCGTAGGTCAGCAGCCAGCCCAAGCCGACCGCAAAGCCCACAATCGCGGCTGCCAGAGAATGGCTTGTTTGAACAAGGGTTCGTCTTGCCATCACGAAGGCAAGCAACAAAGCGGCTGCCGCAATGACTGTGGCCACGACGGACGACATGCCAAGCTGGTCCAACAGGCTTCGCGCGTCACCGCCGGGGACGAGCCAAAGCCCGGCAAGCGTCTCTCGCGCGGGGGTCAAGACGCCGCGCAGCGATGCCTGTGCTACCAGCGTCAACACGAGGCCTGAAACCATTGCGCGAAGGTTCCCTGTCGCCGCCAAAATCAGCAACCGGCTTGCACATCCGCGCGCGAGTATCATTCCTGCGCCAAACATCAGCCCGCCGATGATTGCGCCAGACATGCTTCCGGTCGCCGCAATTTGCCGCGCTTGAGATACGTCAAGAAACCCAAGCGAGATCGAAGCCTGCACAAAAAGCACCGCTGAGCTGAATGCGATGAACCAGACGGTAATACGCGGCCCGAAGGCGCCTTCCGTCAACTCGACCGTTGCGGCACGGAGGCAAAACCGCGAATGCTGCGCGGACGCGCCGAAGATCACGCCAACCAGTGCACCGACCATCATGAGCACGCCACCGTCGCCGAAACGCTCTATCAGTGCATCAAGCATGAGCCTCACCTTTCCTCTCGCAAAGGCAAACTATATGAACGCGAATATCCGGTCTTTGACGCTCGTCAAATACTACTGCGCTGCCATCGGCATTCGGGCCAATTCGCACTGCGACCAAAGAGCTTCAAGCGCCCCGACCAAACGATCGACATCCTCTTGGCTGTGCACAGGTGACGGTGTGATCCTCAGACGCTCCGTTCCTTTCGGCACCGTCGGGTAATTGATCGGCTGGATGTAGATGCCATAGTCGCGTAGCAGCAGGTCCGAGATGAACTTGCACTTGACCGGGTCGCCTACCATGACCGGGATGATGTGGCTTGGATTCTCGGTGTGCGGGATACCAATGCCAGTCAGTCGTGCGCGCACCTCGGCCACCCGCGCTTGATGTGCTTCGCGCTCTATGGTGGACGTTTTCAGGTGACGGATAGACGCGGCGGCACCGGCGGCAACCGCAGGCGGCAACGCCGTTGTAAATATGAACCCGCTGGCAAAGCTCCGCACGAAGTCGCACAGGTCGGCAGACGCGGCAATATAACCGCCGACGACGCCGAACGCCTTACCCAACGTGCCCTCGATCACCGTGATCCGGTCCATCAGGCCCTCGCGTTCGGCAATACCGCCACCGCGCGGACCGTATAGACCTACGGCATGAACTTCGTCCAAGTAGGTCATAGCGTTGTACTTGTCGGCAAGATCGCAAATCTCCTTGATCGGCGCGATATCGCCATCCATGGAATACACGCTTTCAAACGCAATCAGTTTTGGCTGGATCAGCGGCAAACTTGCCAGTTTGGCTTCAAGGTCTTGCAGGTCATTGTGTTTCCAGATCATCCGCTCCGCCTTGGAATGGCGGATGCCCTCGATCATGGAGGCATGGTTCAGCGCGTCGGACAAGACCACGCAGTCCGGAATCTTGCCTGCCAATGTTCCTAGCGCAGCCCAGTTCGACACGTAACCAGACGTGAACAGAAGCGCGTCTTCCTTGCCGTGCAAATCAGCCAACTCGGCTTCCAACAGCACATGGTCATGTGTCGTGCCCGAAATGTTGCGAGTTCCACCAGCCCCTGCACCGCAACGGTCCAGAGCTTCGTGCATCGCATTCAGCACGGAAGGATGCTGGCCCATTCCAAGATAGTCGTTCGAACACCAGATCGTCACCGGTGCCGTGCTGCTCCCGTCATGCGCGCGTGCGTGAGGGAAATCGCCACATTGACGCTCCAGCTCCGCAAAAACGCGGTAGTTGCCGTCATCACGCAGTTGCTCGAGACTGCTCGCAAAGAAGTTTTCATAGTTCATGGCTACTGCATCGCCTCTTGTACAATCTCGTCAAGAAATGCCTGCACTTCCTGCATGGGGCCTTCGGGGAATGTGCGATACCCGATCATGACGTCGCCCTCGCGTTCGGCCACAAAGATCCCGTAGGGACAGAAAGCGATGTTCATGGGGTCGGCTTCCATCACTTTGCGTGACAACTGTGCCGAGCAGAACTGAAAAATGTCGGCTTCTTCAAACAGCTTCACGTCACTACCGACGGCGTCTGCGGTACGCTCCAGCATCGCGCCCGTATGGCTGACCCAGTCGATCACCAGCCCCCGGCCCAAAATCGCGCTCTCGACAGCAAAAGCAGCATCATCAAAGCTGCCTTCAAAGGCGTATGTGACTGAATGCTCTTGAGCAAAGGCGGGGAATGTAGCGAGGGCAAAAGCGCCCGCCAGAACAAGTTTCTTCATCGCAAGTCCTCCTGTCGCGTGCTTGATCGAAACACGTCTAAAGAGCTCGGACATTGACTTATATCATGCCCGAGCCGTTTTTTTAGCCGAACATGTCCGCAGTGATGCCCGCATACCAGCCTTCAGACTCTTCGTAGGTCGCCTTGCGGGTGGCACTGTCTTCACCAGTGGCAGAGATGAACCCGTCCACTTTTGCGATCTTCTCCTCGGTCGCCTCGTAGGTCGCGCCGACCTTCACGCCGTCATCCGTGTCGATCAAGGACCAGCAAGTGTTGGAGAACTTGGCAGGGAACACCTTGGACCCGGTCAGCGCCCCACGCACCGCATTGGCGCAAACTTTTGCCTGCGAGTTGGCCGAGAACCCAGATTTGGGCATGTCACCCTGATTTGCGGCGTCACCCAACACATAGACATCCGCATCCGCCTTGGTGCTCATGTCGGCTGCATTCACCGGAGCCCAGTTTCCTTCGGTCACACCCGCCAACTCTGCAATACGACCGGCCTTCATGGCAGGGATCACGTTGCAAGCGTCGACCTTTGTTTCCTCACCATCAATTGTCACCGTCATTGCTACGGGATCAACCGAGACATTTCCGCCGCCGAAGTCAGAGCCGATCCAGTCTACCATGCCTGCATAGTGCTTGCCCCAACCTTCTTGGAACAGGGATTGCTTGGAGAACTTGTCCTTCGGGTCAGCAATGATGATCTTGGCGCTCGGGTTGGTCTCTTTCAGAGTGTGCGCCACCATGGAAACCCGCTCATATGGCCCGGGAGGGCAACGGTAAGGGTTTGGCGGCGCCACCATAGCAAACGTCCCGCCCTCCGGCATCGCCGCGATCTGCGCCTTCAAAAGCTCGGTTTGCGAGCCACCTTTGTAAGCATGCGGCATAGCGTTCTGAGACTCGACGCTCCAGCCCTCCACAGCGCCATCGACGAAGTCGATACCGGGGCTGAGGACCAGCTTGTCGTAGGGCAACTTAGCACCACCCGCGAGTGTCACGGTTTTACCCCCGCGATCCACCTCGACGGCCCAGTCGTGGATAACGTTGATGCCATATTTGGCCGCCAAAGTGCCGTAGGTATGGCCGAGATCGTCCATCTCTTTGAACCCGCCAAGATACAGGTTTGAAAAGAAGCAGGTGAAATAGGTGCGCGACGGCTCGATCAGAGTCACGTCTATCTCGCCTTTGCTGTCCTTCGCCAAATAGCGCGCAACCGTCGCACCTCCGGCCCCGCCTCCGACGACGACGACGCTTGGCTTGTCGTGCCCTTCTGCAAGCACTGAGGGTGCGCTTAACGACGCCATTGCTGCCGCGCCTGTTCCCATGAAAATCCGTCTGTTCAGTGTCATTTATTTTCCTCCCAAGAAAATTGCCCCATTATTGGAGGTCTTTGAAAAATGCCGCGAGCGCGGCGATCTCTTCGTCGTTCAGGCGACCGGCCATCATCTGCATGACGGGATGCGGTCGCAATTTGCGCTTATAGGCGTGCATGGCGACCACAAAGTCTTCTTCCGGCCACTGAGTAATGGAAGGAATACCCTCCGCACTGCCATCAGCTTGGTGACAAGTCACACACTCGCTCGACAGATACTCACCGTAGTCCGGATCACCCTGCAGCGCCAGAATTTCAGGGTCCAGATCGTGATCGGTTCCACGGGCGGTCGGCTCCGCTTCAGGCAGGTTAGACGGGTCATCCGAAAACGCGCGGAGGTAAGCCAGCAGGTTCGCCCGGTCCTCCGGATCGTCCATGCCGCGGAAGCTCATTCGAGTCTTGGAGACAAGCGCACGCGGATTTTCGATGTAGGCGTCAAGCGTTTTGGCGGTCCAGATCAAGCCATCAACGCCAGCCCGCTGCATTGATTTGGAGTAGGCAAACCCGTCATGCGCTGCTGCCCGACGTCCGAACACCGCGTTCAGGTGCGGACCAATTCTGTCAACGGCTCCTTCGCCAATCTGATGGCAGCCCTTGCATTTGGAATAAACGATCTTGCCCTTTTCCGGATCTCCGGCCTCTGCCGCGTGCGAAGCGCTTGCCGCGAACAAGACGGCAAGCGCTATTTTGAAAAGAGACGCGACGCGCACGCCTAGTTCCCGAAGCTGGCCAGATAGGCGGTCACTGCCTCGATATCACTTTCTTTTCTGAGGCCCGCGAAGCTCATCTTTGTGCCCTTGATGAAGCTTTTAGGCTTTGCCAGAAATGCAGCCAAAGCCTCTTCGGTCCAAATCAAACCCTCGTCGGCTAGAGCCAAGAGCGGCTTGGAGTACTTGAAGCCCTCAATAGCGCCAGCAGGATGACCAACGATCCCGTTCAAAATCGGGCCGGTCTTGTTTTTCGCGTCGTCCCCAACCTGGTGACACGCCTTGCACTTCTTGAAGACCTTTTCCCCAGAAGCGACCAGCTCCGGATCAATCTCGGCTATGTCTTCTGCGGGAGCATCAGCGACCTTCGCTTCTTCTAAAGCCGCGGAATTATCCGCTTCGTCAACTTCTTCTGGGGTTACGTCCAAAACCATCGCCCGCATTGTCACTTCGACATTCTCTTTGCAGTTTTCCATGCAAGGCTCACCGACCCACTTGGAATGCTCGGTTTCCATGCGATCATCCAGAATGAACCCATCGTGGTTGGGCAGGACAACGTCACTGAACGTCTCGTTCGAGAGAACGAAGTCATCGTCGACCAGATCGTTGGAATACAAGATATAAGCCACGATCGCGTAAACATCGTCCGGCTCCAGCGACTGGGCGTTTCCAAACGGCATGGAGCGGTTCACATAATCCCATGTCGTCGACAGATACGGCCAGTAGCTGCCCACCGTCTTCAGCGGGTCTTTGTCGGCAAGCGTATCCATTCCACCTGCGAGCTTTGGCCAGTTCCCGACACCTTCGGCAAAATCACCGTGGCACACGGCGCATTGATCCGCGAATACCTCTTCACCGGTGAATACATCGCCAGAACCTTCCGGCAGCCCGGTTCCATCGGGGCTTACGTCCTTGTCCCATGCCGCGATCTCTTCGGGCAAAGCTGGGCGACCCAGACCAAATGTATCTGCAAACGCGGGCGTAGAAAGAACGGCGAACGCCGCTGCTACCTTAAGAAACTTCGACATTTTCCGCCTCCCCGTTCGCGCGCACCAGCCATGTCTGGATGCAGTTATTGTGGTAAATCGAGTTGAGCCCCCTCACCTCACGCAATTGCGCCTTGGTGGGCTGCACATAACCGGTGTCGTCCATGGCCCGAGACTGAAGCATCATCTCCTCGCCGTTCCACTCGGTATCCAAATAGAACCGCGTCAGCGCCATCTTCTCGCCGGGCTTGGCAAGTCGTGCTGTCTCCCAAGTCTTGCCGCCATCCTTTGATACATCGACCCGGGTGATCGCACCGCGGCCGGACCAGGCAAGGCCTGAAATCACCAAGGGGCCATTGCCGTGGGTGATCGGCGATTGTGGGCTGGGGGACGTCACTACAGACTTGGCATCCATCTCCCAAGTCCATTTACGAGAAATACCGTCCGCCAGCGTGTCGGTATATTTCGAAGTCTCCTCCCGGCTTTCCACAGGGCCGTCCATGACCTCAATGCGGCGGATCCACTTGATCCACATGTTGCCTTCCCAGCCGGGAACGACCAGACGCACCGGATAGCCATGCTCTTTCCGCAATGCTTCACCGTTAGCTTTGAAGGCGACAAGCACATCATCAAGCGCCTTCTCCATCGGGATGGAGCGTCCGTTGGAGGACGCATCGGCCCCTTCGACGAAAACCCACTTACCTGCGGTGTCGTATCCTGCCTCTTCCAGAAGCGTGCGCAACGGCACCCCGGTATATTCCATGTTGTGGATCATACCATGGGTGAACTGCGCGCCGTTCAACTGGGCCCCGGCCCATTCCATCCCCGTGTTCGCCGCACATTCACAGAAATAGACGTGGTTCTCGCGCGGGAAGCGTTCCAGGTCGGCGTAGGTGAAGACCAACGGGCGGTCCACCATGCCGTTGATCATCAGGCGGTAGTCTTCCTTCTTCAACTCGATTGCGCCGGAATGGTGGCGCTCGAACGCGCAGCCTTGCGGGGTGATCGTGCCGTCCAACGCATGGATCGGCGTGAAGTTGATGGAACTGATCGTGTCAGCCGTCAGCCATTCCACGTTGCGACGGATCACATCGTCTTCGAACTCAATTGGCAGGCCGTATGGCGTCTCGTCCACACCATCCCCCAGGCCCGATGCCCACGGTTGAACCTCGGTGATCAACGGATCGGGTGTCGCTGCACCGGCTTTGCCTGCAGCCAGACCGACCCCTGTCAAAGCCGCGCCTTTCAGGAACGCACGGCGGGATTTACCTGTCGTTTCTTCTGTCATCTGTTTGCCTTTCTGCCGGTGACGCTTAAGCGCCCACAACTGTCACGCTGTTGTTCGGATCAACTGTTACTGTGCCTTGCTTGCGAACGTGGTTCTCGACCACGTCCCAAATCTGCGGCCCTTCGGTGCCTTCGTTAACCGACGCCCACCCTGCGACCTGATAGGTCGTTGCCGGATCAATCTTCTCGCCGGTCTTGAGCAAGGTCATTTCTGTAATGCGCTCGCCTTGCGGCTTGGTGACGTCAATGCGGTAGCCAAGGCCACCTGTCCGAACCATGTCGCCCCCCTGCTGGTAGTAGGGGTCCGGATTGAACAGGTTGTCCGCGACGTCTTCCATAATCACATGCAAGAACTCGCCGGTCATCTCGGAGCGATACGCCGCGCCGTAGGTCATCGAGGTGACGTTCCAGATGTCCTCGCGGGTGATGTCTTGGCCCGGAAGCAGCGACGGCCCCCACCTCACGCCGGGACTGAGCGCTATGTCTGCCTCACGTTCCGAGATCAGAGCATCGCAGATCAGATCGTCCCAAGTCCCGTTAAAATTGCCACGGCGATACAAGAGCGAGCCGGTTTGGCCGATGACTTCGGACAACTTGTCTTCGTAGGGCGCACGCTGCTCGTCTATCACCGCAGCCACATCCGCGTCAGGCGCAATGACGTCCGAAAAGATCGGAATCAGCTTGTGGCGGAAGCCCATCATACGGCCATCGCGCACGTCCAGATCGACGCGGGACACGAATTTGCCATTGGAGCCGGACGCCACGACGATTGTCTCGCCAACCAGCACAGGCTCCGGCAAAGCGTCATGCGTGTGGCCAGAGAGGATGACGTCGATACCGGAAACGATACCCGCCATTTTCTTGTCCACGTCGAAGCCGTTATGGCTCAAGCACACGACAAGCTCCGCACCTTGGGCCCGGACTTCGTCGACCATGGCCTGCATGTTCTCGTCACGAATACCGAAGGCATATTCGGGGAACATCCAGCCGGGGTTGGCAATCGGCATATAGGGGAACGCCTGCCCGATAACCGCAACTTTCACACCGCCGCGTTCGAAGAACTTATATGGCGGGAACAGCTCCGCAGGCTCGTCCCACTCGGCATCAAAAATGTTCTGGCCAAGGGCTGCAAATGGAAGGTTTTCGACAATCTCGTTCACGCGGTCGGAACCAAGCGTGAATTCCCAGTGGAAGGTCATCGCGTCCGGCTTCAACGCGTTCATCACGTTGACCATGTCCTGACCTTCCGTGTGATAGCAGGTGTAGGAACCGTGCCAAGTGTCGCCGCCGTCCAGCAGCAACGCATCGGGGCGATCGGCGCGGATCTGATTGATTACAGTCGCCACCCGGTCCAGACCACCGACGCGGCCATATCCTTGCGCCAAAGCGGTGAAGTCGCCTGAGCTGAGAGCGTAGTGGGACGGGCTGCCATCGTCGATGCCATAGAGCTTGCGGAAATCAGCGCCGGTGACGTGTGGCACCTCCCCGCGATTATCCCCGACGCCAATGTTAATCGACGGCTCCCGGAAATAGATCGGCTTCATCTGCGCATGGATGTCCGTTACATGGATCAGGGACACGTTGCCGAATGTATCGAACTGCAAAAGCTGGTCCTGCGTCAATGACTGCTGCGCGGCCAAGCGGCCCCAATTGCCATAACTGGATGCCCCAAGAATGGCACTGGCGGCCATGCTGGTCTGAAGAAAGTCACGCCGTGAGATCATTTGGGATCTTCCCTGTGCTGGAATACATGCGGGTTTTTGAATGTTTTATGAATAGGAAAGCCCCGTGCCGGTCCTTCGGCGCGGGGCTTTCAAGCTCACTTAGTTACGAACGGCAGGGCCCTCGACCGACAGACCGTTACCGCGGGACGCGACATACAACTCCAAAGCCACGAACTCCGGGCTGCCGGGGCTGTAGGTTTCGGCGCGAGTATCACGAATGCAGCCTTTGAAGCGATCGTGGACTGCGTTCAGCTTGGTATTTTTCAAGCGATACACCGGGAAACCATTGATCTGGCCTTGGCTCAAATGGTCAGCGCGGATCATCAAGCCGTAGCTGTCCTCATGGCAATTGGCGCAGGACAGCTCCAACTGACCGGTGCGTGTGTAGTACAACTCTTTGCCATCTTCCCATGTTGACTGAGCAGGTCCGTCGATAGCGACATCCACAGGCATGCCGCGAGACACAGACGCAAGAAGCGCGGTCATGTTGACCATATCGCCACCGGTGTACTTCCATTTCTCGGCACCCATACGGTTCTCACGGCAGTCGTTGATCTGCATCTCGAGCGTGAACACTTCTTCCGCCGCATCATTCCATTTCGGGAAAGTCGGGCGAACACCTGCCATTTCGTCAGACGCACCATGACAGTCCGCACAAGACTTGCCCTCGGTGCCTTCGGCCGTATTCCAGGTATCTTCGGCTTGCTCGACGAAGATCATGCCCGGGTTGTCGAAGTCGTCCGCCTGCATTGCACGCGTTTCAGTTCCGCGGAATAGCCAGCCGGACATCACCTCGTCCAGAGCATCCGCGACATGCGCCGGAGCAGCCGTGCGGGTAACTATGGTCGTTTCTTCGTTGAGAACCAGCGTGTCATCCACCGGATCAGCTACAGCACCCATTGCAACGGTGCTCGCGACGACGAACACGCCGATAGCTTGCTTAAAGTTTGTCATATCATCCCTCCCTGATGCTGTGACGATCAGCCAATGGCAATTTGCTTGCTCTCTTCGTAGACCGAGCCGTCATCATCGTACCATGTAAACTTGAACTCACCCGCTTCTGGCACGGTTGCTTCAAACTCCAGATATGGATTGGTTGAAATCGCCGGCTCCAACGTAACGTCGATGACGTTCTCACCGTTAAAGTCGCATGTGAACCGATTGATGATCGAGCGCGGAATTACGTTGCCGTCATCGTCCTTGCGCTGACCTGACTCCATCTTGTGACTGATCAGCGTCTTGATCGTGATCGCCTCGCCAGCAGCTGCCTTCTTAGGCACCTTGACGCGGGGTTTTACACCTTTTGCCATTTTCAAATACTCCTTGAGATACCTTAGCCGCCGCAGCCGCCGATTGTGACTTTAACAGTGCTGGACGCCTTCACGAAGGAGCCGTCAGCCATTTTGGCGATAGCGACTACATCCTGCGTGCCCGCCAATCGAATGCGGGTAGAGGCGGCATGCGAAGCGGCAAGAGGGCCGAACTTGAATGTCGCCACAGCCGGGGTCGGATTTCCGGTCGCCAAGACCATAATCTCGGCAGCGCCTGGTGCCGACACCTCGATCGGTACGGTATTGCCATTTTCAGCGATTTCCGGCGCGGTCAGCGTAATTCCGGAGTCGCCCATTTCAGCACCACCGGTGAATGCGGCGATCGCATCATCGGACAAGGATGCAAACGCGCGTAGCGGAAGCCCTAGCGCCGCGAAAGCGCTTGCGCCCATAACGAGGGCATTGCGTCGTGTCAGTTTCATTGTTCAAGCTCCTAAGCTTATTCCCCGATTAGAGAGGGTGTTCATTCCTTAAGCGTAGAAAGATAGGCAACTACGTCTTCGATTTGCTGGGCGGACAACAGCGGGCCGAATGTTTCGTCAGCTGCTTCACCAGTGTAGGCATTTCCGGGGCGGATGAAGCCATCCACCTTGTAGAACGCAGGCATCATCGTGTCTTCGAACATGATCTTGGCGTTAGCTACAATGCCGCGAAGTTCTGCCTCTGACCAGCGGTCGGCAGCTCCGTCCAGAGGCGGACCAATCTCGCCTTGGAACGGAATGTCTGCGAGATCGGAGACCTGATGGCATGCCACACAGTTGCCCAGACTCTTGTTGCCTACGACTTCGGCGCCATTTGCCGGATCTCCGGCTACGCCGGTAAGCGATGCTTTGACCACACCGTCTTCATAGTTGACCTCTTTCGGGTCAATCTCTGCAGCAGACAGCGCTGCTGCGGATACGGCCACCACGGCCATGGTTAGGATTGAAATTCTCATGCGTCCTCCCGTAACACATTCAATTTTTTGTATACCATAGGGCACGGCTTCTCGATGCGGCAAGTGCAAATTGTCGATTGCAACCACAACCTATGCACTTCACTTGGCTCAGTCCGTCGATCCATCTTGCCTTTCTTGGATACGCCTTGCGTGATAGCGCTGAAAATCCTCATCTGAATCAAGGGCATAGCGCTTCTCATTTACCCAAGTGAACATGTCAGTGGTCGTGCCAACACCAAAAGCACCCGGCATGACCGCGACGGCAGCTGACTGGGCGGTCTGATCGTCGCCAACTTCTTCGGGAAGGAACAGAATCGAGGGCGTAAACAGAAGTCCCCACTTTCGCGCAGCCGCCTTTTCGCTCAACACCTCGCCGTCGAAATCTGTAACCTCAGTATCCCCATGGAGGTTAAGCTGAACAATAAAGAAGTTCTCGCGGATGTAGTCGGCCAGCTCCTCCCGGGAGTAGACCTCACGATGCATCTTGTCACAGTAGATGCACCCACGCTGCTCGATCATGAGCGCAAGCCGCTTTCCCTCGGCGTTAGCCTCACCAAGATCCTCGCGCAGATCCTTGAAGGTATCACGCATCCAATCAGCCTTGTGCAGGCCGTCATCACCCAGTTCTGCAGCAAACGCTGGAACTGCAATCAATGCAGCTATCATGGCCATCCAAATTCGTTTCATCGACGTATCTCCTCTCTAAATGTTCTGAAACGCCGGGAATGTCTCAAGCATCCACTGTGCGATGTAGTTGATGCTGTCAGTCGCGATGAGCACGGCAAACAGGATCATAAGCAGCCCCATAGCCTTCTCGACTTTCGGTAGATGCTTCCGGAACCGTGACACGAACTTAAGAAACGGCCCGATAAATAGCGACGCGACCACGAACGGTGCCGTCATCGCAACTCCGAAAACCAGCAGCAAGAACAAGCCTTCCAAAGCAGTCGACTCGGTGCTCGCCGTGAAGACGACAGCAGTTAACACGCCACCGACGCATGGTGTCCAGCCCGCAGCAAACGCAAACCCTACAACATAGGCACCCAGAACCGACATGTTCTTCGTGTCCCCGGCATCCATCTGAAACACGCGATTCAGAAACCCGATGCGTAGGACGCCCAGAAAGTGTAGCCCCATTATCAAGACGACCGCGGCCGCGAACAAACGAAACTCCGTTTGCATGCTGCGGAATGTCTGGCTCAGCCCATATGCTGCCGCGCCGAGAAGAACAAATACGGTAATGATCCCAAGCGAGAACATTATCGACGCCAGAAACGCGCGGCGGCGAACGCCGGGTTCCAACTCACCTTCCGCACTAATTTCCGACATCGAAGCGCCTGCCATATAGCTGAGGTAGAACGGCACGATCGGAAGCACGCACGGCGAGAAGAACACTATCAATCCTCCGGCTAACGCTCCGAGGATGGTGACATCAAACATTACTGTGGCCTCGACCGTTGCATGGCTTACATATTCAAGTTATGATATGTTTTCATGATCGGTCAACTGGAACCGCGATGATTAGCGCTCGCAACGGCCTTCTTGGCATTCTACTATCCGGCGTCACGGCCTTCATGGTTCAAGCGGCTGAGTTGGTTATGGTCGAGCAAGACGGCTGTCATTGGTGCGCACAATGGAACGAGGAAATCTCCGCGACCTACCCCAAGACCGAAGAAGGTCAGCGCGCGCCACTGCGACGCGTGGACCTTAGAGACCTGCCTGATGACATCACTTTCAAATCCAAGCCAGTCTTCACGCCTACATTTGTATTGGTCGACGAAGGTCAGGAGCTTGCACGTATGGAAGGTTATGCAGGCGACCAGTTTTTCTGGTTTCTTCTGGGAAAGATGCTGGATGAGCATCCTGACGCGACGGGGCTGGACCCGTGATGGCTGTTCAAGATGCCGCAGATGTCGATAATTCGGCGTGGCAAGATTGCCCTCGCACAAGCAGCGTCTTATTAGAATACACGCATAGGCTGAAAGCGGTAGCATCATGAACTTGCCCGTCATTACCAAGAATATGTCAGATGACGACATCGAAAAGATGATGGAGAACGCGTGCAACGCCTCGAACTTTCTGAAGGCAATCAGCCATGAAGGCCGGCTGATGATCCTCTGTCATCTCGCGACCGGAGAGAAATCCGTCACCGAGTTGGAAGAATTGCTGTCCGCACGCCAAGCGGCAGTTTCCCAACAGCTTTCACGTCTCCGAATAGAGGGGTTGGTGTCGCCCAGACGCGAGGGCAAAGCGATCTATTACAGTTTGACAGATCGGCGTGCCATTCAGATACTTGACGTGGTTTACGAGCTTTTCTGTCAAAAAAAGTAGGCTTGGGCCCGCTACCGGAGCGAGGCTGAGGCTTGTGGAGGAGGCCAGTTGTTAGACGGTATTTCTGACGCGATGCTCGTCGCCATGTTCGGATTTTTCGGTGGCATCGCTTTGGGACTGGCCGCTCGCATAGGACGCTTCTGCACCTTGGGTGCGATTGAGGACTTTCTGTATCAGGGCAGCTCGACCCGTCTACGGATGTGGTTTTTGGCAATTGGCGTCGCTGGCACCTTGAGCTTTACGTTGGCGGCGTTCGGAGCCCTCGACCTGTCGCAGACGATCTACAGCACCGCCCCGTGGTCACCACTTGCCAGCATCACCGGCGGTCTCTTGTTCGGATACGGTATGTCGCTTGCGGGGAACTGCGGGTTTGGTGCTCTGGCAAGGTCTGGCGGCGGAGACCTGCGATCTTTCGTGATCGTTTTGGTGATGGGCATTTCGGCATATGCCATGCTCTCCGGCCCGTTTGCGGCTGCACGCGTGATGCTGGTGGCAAACACTACCCTTCCCACGCCTCATCTCGGCTACGCAGACCTGCTTGGGTCGCTTTCTGGAATTCGTGCTGAACAGATCGGATTGATCATTACCGGCGCGATCGCCCTGGCAGCCCTCGGTTCGCGGAGCTTTCTGAATGAGCCGAAATCCGTCGCTTGGGCGTGCGCGATCGGGATCGCAATTGTTAGTGGCTGGGCCGGAACACAATGGGTTGCCACAGACAGGTTCGGAGCATCACCCGTTCTCAGCCACACTTTTACCGCACCGTTGGGCGAAACACTTATTTTCTTGATGACGGCTAGCGGCGGAGGCCTCTCTTTCGGCGTCGGCTCTGTCTTTGGCGTGTTGGTCGGAGCATTCTCCGGCAGTTTGATAAAAGGGCATTTCAGATGGGAAGCCTGCGAGGACCCTCGTGAACTGAAGCGTCAATTTCTTGGTGCGATCTGTATGGGCTTCGGGGCGGTGCTGGCGATGGGATGCACTATCGGCCAAGGCATTTCAGCCTTTTCAGTGTTGTCCTTCAGCGCACCGTTAGTACTGGCCTCGATCTTCGCTGGCGCGGCCTTGGGGCTCAAGCAGTTGATCACCGGCTTTGCACCACCTAACTAGATTTTGAGGCTGGAGATCATGGACCTATCGAAGCTGTTCGCGATGGCCCTTCTGCATGATTGTATTGCGATACTTCTCTCTCTAGCATCTTTATCACGCAGATCGACGACTGAGATGCGTTAGAATTGTAGACGCTTTGCCCCTAATTCCGAGCAGCCAAGTATGCCTAATCCCTTGTACGATAAAGTCTTCGGAATTCACTCTGACAAGACGGCTCCTTTCCTTCATCTGGCGGATGGCGATACCGTTACCTATGCGGAGTTCCTGTCGACAGCGGCGCAGATTGCGAACGCGCTAACCGAGATCGGCCTCAAACCCGGCGACCGCGTCGCGGCACAAGTGGACAAATCCGTCGAAGCATTGGCCCTCTATGCAGCATGCGTTCAGGCAGGATTGGTATATCTACCTCTTAATACCGCCTACACCGTCGACGAGGTCGGCTATTTTATAGAAGACAGCGGTGCTGCGTTTGTGGTGTGTGAAGAGCATACCTTGCCAAACCTGACGATAGTCGCTGAAAGGTTTGGGGCGCAAATCTTGCCCTTGGCCACCGACGGTGGTGGCTCACTCATGGGACGTGCCCGCGCCAAGCCTTCCGACTTTTCGACCGTGAGCCGCAATTCCGATGATCTGGCCGCATTACTCTATACATCCGGCACGACGGGGCGTTCGAAAGGCGCCATGCTGACGCAAAACAACTTGCTGTCGAATGCACTAACTCTCGTAAGCGAGTGGCGTTTCACCTCCGCTGACGTCTTGCTGCATGCTCTACCAATTTTTCATACCCATGGCCTTTTCGTCGCGACCAACGTGGTTTTGGCGACAGGCGGCAGCATGATATTCCTGCCAAAATTCGATGTCGAACAGGTGATCAAAAAACTACCGGATGCGACGAGCATGATGGGTATCCCCACCTTCTACACTCGGCTCTTGGAAGCGCCCAAATTCACCAGAGACCTAGCCCACCATATGCGTGTTTTCATCTCAGGCTCCGCGCCGCTCCTTGAAGATACACACAAGCAGTTCGAGTCACGGACTGGCCACCGCATTCTTGAGCGCTATGGCATGACCGAGACCAACATGAACACATCAAACCCATATGACGGCGAGCGCCGTGCCGGCACTGTCGGCTTTCCGCTCCCCGATGTGGACCTGAAAGTGACTGACCCCGACAGCGGAGACGCGGTTCACGACGGGGTTATCGGCCAGATTGAGGTGCGCGGACCGAATGTGTTCAAAGGGTATTGGCAGATGCCTGAGAAGACCGCCGCAGAATTGCGTGATGACGGGTTCTTCATCACAGGCGATCTCGGAAAATTCGACGAGGATGGTTACCTGCATATCGTCGGGCGTAACAAGGATCTGATCATCTCGGGTGGCTACAACATCTACCCCAAGGAAATCGAGCTGCTGTTGGACGACCAGCCCGGAGTTTTGGAAAGCGCCGTCATAGGGGTTCCGCACCCGGATTTTGGCGAAACAGTGCTGGGGCTTATCGTCGCGCAAAGCGACCAGTCCCCCGACCTCGACGCCGTCATGGAAGCAGTCGAAAACTCTCTCGCCCGCTTCAAGCACCCACGCAAACTGGTCGTGCTGGAGCAGTTGCCGCGCAACGCCATGGGCAAGGTGCAAAAAAACCTTCTGCGGGATCAATACAAGTCGATGTTTACAAATAGCTGACTGCGCGGTGAGCCCGGTATGTGAGGCGACATTTTTGTGATATCCTCGCAGCAACTCACATGGAGTTGGTGTTATGGAAGCAGGCGATACGACCATACTGATAGGCACTACCAAGGGGGCCTTCCTTGCCTCGGGAGAGCGAGAACGATCTGGCTGGGACATAGACGGCCCCTTTTGCGACGGGTGGCCAATCAATCATGTAATCGGCGATGCCGAAACTGGCACGCTTTGGGCTGGTGGCGGCGGCGACTGGACCGGTGCAGGCGTCTGGCGTTCTGGTGACGGTGGGAAGACTTGGGAGGTTAAAAGACTGACCAAGGGAACGATGGATGACTGGGCTGCGAATGACGCCGATTTCGCCAAGATGATCGGCTGGACGGAGGAGCCCCTGCCGTTTGGCGATAAGTTCTCACAAATCTGGTCGTTAGCTTATGCCCACGGGAAGCTTTATGCAGGCACAAAACCCGCCAGCTTGCTGGTCAGCGAGGATCAGGGCGAAACATGGAAACCTGTTCAAAGCCTGACTGATCACGAGTCGGCGGAAGGTTGGAACCCCGGCGCCGCCGGATTGGTGTTGCACACCATCGTGTCTGACCCGGTGAACCCGCAAAAGCTGTGGGTTGGTATCTCGGCTGCTGGTGTTTTCGCGACCGAGGATGGGGGCAAGACCTGGGAGCGGCGCAACCGTCTGTCGAACGACGAGACCTGTGGTCACCACGATCACCCTGCCGCGCCGCGTGACGGGGAAACCGGACACTGCATCCATAATATGATGCGCGCACCGGGAGATGGCGACTTGTTATACCAGCAAAACCATCATGGCGTCTGGCGCTCCGGTAACGGGGGCCGCAGTTGGGATGACATCACGGCGGGGCTACCTTCTACTTTCGGCTTCCCGATCCGCGTCCATCCTCGCGACCCCAACACCATTTGGACCCTGCCCTTGAACGGCGACAGCAGCGGTCGCTTCCCGCCCGACGCGGCGGCGGCGGTTTGGCGATCGCGTGACGGAGGGCAGACATGGCAGGATTTGCGCAACGGCCTTCCGCAAAAAGGCTGTTTCTTCACCGTCCTGCGCCAAGCGATGACCGGTGACACACGCGATCCGGCGGGGCTTTATTTTGGCACGAACAGCGGCTCTGTCTTTGCCAGTCTCGATGAGGGGGAAAACTGGCAGGAAGTCGCGAGGCATTTGCCAACTATTCTGGCAGTCGAGATAGTCGAGCGGGTCTGAAATATCCCTCAGCAGCACTCCCCTCCTGAGGATATCACTGCGCCATGTTCCGACTCCACAAGACGTCGTCATGCCTCTGCGCGACGGCAGGCAAAATCCGCAGACGCTCCGGAATACTTGACTGTAGACTCTGAGTATTCAGGGCTACTTCACCTAAGTGTTCGTATTTTCTTCCACCAATTCTTTGTAGAGGGCGCGAATGCGTTTTGTGACCTCGCGGCTGCCATCGCCAATTGGTTTCCCGTCGATCTCCGCAACAGGTGTCTGCGCGCCAAACGTGCCGGTCAGAAATGCCTCATCGGCTCCGTATGCCTCGTAGAGAGAATAGTTCTTCTCGAATACGGCAATGTCATTGGCGCGGCACAGATCAATCACCTTCTGTCGCGTCACTCCATTCATGCAATAATCGCCGGTCGAGGTCCAAACCTCCCCCTTGCGTACGATGAAGAAGTTGCAAGCATTGGTGGTGTTCACGAAGCCATGCGGGTCAAGCATCAACCCTTCGTCCGCCCCCGCCTGTTCGGCTTGCAGACAGGCAATAACGCAGTTCAGCTTGGAGTGGCTGTTGAACTTGGCATCCTGGCTCATCGGCAATCCGCGAACCTGCGGAACAGTAGCCAGCCGGATGCCACGATTTTGCAACTCTGCCGCAGGTTTGGAATGCTCCATAATGATAACCAATGTCGGCCCGGTGCGGCTGAGCGACGGATGTTGGAACGGTTTTACCTTAACGCCACGCGTCAGCATCAAACGGCAATGCACATCACTGACCATGCCATTCGCTTCAGCCGTACGCGTCAGCGCGTCAAGAATGCCTGCGCGGTCCATCCCGACGTCCAGCGAGACTGCTTTGCAAGACGCGAAAAACCGATCCATGTGCTCGTCGAAAAACGCCCACTTGCCATTATAGAGGCGCATGCCCTCCCACATGCCGTCCCCGAGCATGAACCCACTGTCATAGACGGATACCTTTGCCTCATCCCGATGGACGATCTCGCCATTCACGTAGATCTTGATGTCACGATTACGGGCATCTTCGGACGCATCATGGGTGGTAAGGGCTTCTTTGGTCATGATCTATCCTTGGCAAGTTACTCATATGACGAAAGCGGTCGGCTGCTTGATCGCGCGCCAGTCCGTTTTGCAAGTTCTAGGACAGTACATCAGAAACATCCATTGCCCCACTGTTGCGGGATGGCGGGAAAGGTAGATACTCGCTGATCCTGTTTCTATAAGGAAGGCCATAATCCGGTCAAACGACTCGACAGTTGGCCGTAAATAATACCAAGGAGAATTCACATGATCGAACGCATTGAGACCGGAGCACGCTCTTCGAAGATCGTCAAACACAACGGGGTTGCCTATATCACCGGCCAAGTTGGCGAGGGTGCGACCATCCAGGAGCAGACCGAGGAATGCCTGCGCCGCCTGGACGCCCTTCTGACGAAGGCCGGATCCTCGCGCCAACAGATGCTGCGGGCGACAATCTGGCTGGCGGATATGAGCGACTTCGCAGGGCTCAATGAAGTCTGGAATGCATGGGTTCCCGAAGGACACGCACCCGCCCGCGCATGTGGCGAGGCAAAGCTGGCACGCGCCGAGCTGAAAGTCGAAATCATCGTGGACGCGGCCTACGACTGATACGAGCAGGTGCGCCGCATCGAGAACTTAGGTTTTTATATTTTTTCCGACATCGTTTTTGGAACTATCAAAAAAAACCATAAAGTCCTGTCTCGACTTTCGTAATGGCAGTGTTGAGGTCACGTGCCCATAGTAGTGCTGAACTCACATCATTGAGGAAGATCATGTCTGCAAAGTATTATGCCCCGACCGGAGGCCACCCCGGCCAAGATCAACTGCTGACCGACCGAGCGGTGTTCACCGACGCATACGCGGTGATCCCGAAAGGCACGATGCGCGACATCGTTACCAGCTTCCTGCCGTTCTGGGATGACACCCGTCTTTGGGTCCTTTCCCGCCCGCTAAGCGGTTTTGCGGAAACCTTCTCCCAATATATCATGGAAGTGGCACCGGGCGGCGGCTCCGACCGCCCGGAAACCGACCCGAACGCGCAAGGCGTATTGTTCGTGGTGGAAGGCACCGCCACACTCAGCGTCCAAGGTGAGACGCACCAGCTTGAGCCGGGCGGCTACGCCTACCTGCCGCCGCAAAGCAATTGGACCTTGCGGAATACTGGTACCGAGACGCTGCGTTTCCATTGGGTGCGCAAAGCTTATGAAGCCGTCGAGGGCCTAGATTACCCCGATGTCGTGATCGCCAATGAAAAAGACATCGCGCCCAGCGTCATGCCCGATACCAACGGCGCATGGGCCACGACACGTTTCGTCGACCCCAACGACCTGCGTCACGACATGCATGTCACCGTTGTGACGTTCCAGCCCGGCGGCGTAATCCCGTTTCTGGAAACCCATGTGATGGAACACGGGCTTTATGTCCTAGAGGGCAAAGCCGCCTACCGTCTGAATCGGGACTGGGTCGAGGTCGAAGCCGGTGACTACATGTGGCTCCGCGCGTTTTGCCCGCAAGCTTGCTATGCAGGTGGCCCCGGACCGTTCCGCTATCTGCTCTACAAAGACGTAAACCGTCACATGGCGCTGCGTCCCGCCGGTGCTTTGTCCCATTCCGGCACGGCAAGCCTCAAGGCCGCTGCCGAGTAACCTCACCACCGATCGCCGCAGAAAGCTCTTTTGCGGCGGTCATGACCGCTTTGCTCAGGTCAGGGATCTGGTCCAGCCCCACCCTAGAGGTCGGGCCGGAAACGGAGATACCCGCGATCCCCTCCCCATGAATATCGAAGATCGGCGCAGCAATGCACCGCATGCCAAGGTTGCGCTCCTCGCCGTCAATCGCATAGCCGCGCTCCCGCGTGGCCTGCAAATCCGCCATCACCGCATCCCTGTCGGTCAGGGTAAACTCGGTAAAGCGTTCCAGCGGGGCGTCCGTCAGAAACCTCTTGATCCGCGCTTCGTCCATCTCCGAGAGCAGCGCCTTACCGATGCCTGAGGCATGCATTCGTGACAAAGTTCCGGGCGGAAAGAACGCGCGGATGCTCGCATGGGTCTCCACCTGACTGACAAAAAGAACCCGCCCATTCTGCTCGATCCCCAGATTCGCGGTCTCTCCGGTTTCCTCCATTAACATCCGCATCACGGGTCGCGCCCGATCCACAAGACTGGTACGGCGCAGGAAGCGCGACCCGATTACGAACGCACGGGGGCCGACATGCCAGACCTGATCAATCTGGTCGAACTCGACCAACCCCCGCCCCTCCAGCGTCACCAAAATCCGGTAAACCGTTGCAGGGGACTGGTTTAGGTCACTCGCAAGAGTAGACAACGCCTTGCCCTGCGCTTCGCTCAGAAACTCAAAAACCTCCATGGCACGGTCCAAAGATTTGATCGTGTTCTGGGCGGTTTTGTCATGCCAGTCCCGCGGTCGGCCACGAGATTTCCGAGCGGTCTTATTTTTATCTTCTTGGAAAACCATAAGATGCATTTCATTTTATGTGAAAGACGAATTCACCATATGAAAAATATAAGCATCTGACAACAATTGATTTTTCAGCTCGCATCCATTTTGAAAACTGTTTTCAAAAAAGTATCACCACCACATGCGGGCATACTAGAGTGGCCTCAACGATCATTAAGGAGACGATCATGAGCTTCCAGAACCCAGTATTCATCCCCGGGCCGACCAACATGCCAGAAGCCGTGCGTCAGGCATGCTACATGCCGACCATCGACCACCGCTCACCCACCTTCGGCAAGATCCTGCATCCTTGCCTCGACGGTGTCCGCAAGGTTCTGAAGTCCGATAGCGCCAAGATCTTCATCTTCCCGTCAACGGGCACCGGCGGTTGGGAAACCGCACTGACCAACACTTTGAACAGCGGCGACAAGGTTCTTGCGGCTCGCAACGGCATGTTCTCGCATCGCTGGATCGACATGTGCCAGCGCCACGGTCTAGATGTGCAAGTGGTCGAGACCCCTTGGGGAGAAGGCCTGCCTGCCGATAAGTACGAAGAAATTCTGAAAGCCGACAAAAACCACGAAATCAAAGTCGTGCTGGCCACGCATAACGAAACCGCAACCGGCGTGAAATCCGACATCAGCGCAGTCCGCAAGGCGCTCGACGCCGCTGGTCACCCCGCCATGCTGTTTGTTGACGGCGTGAGCTCCATCGCGTCGATGGACTTCCGCTTTGACGAGTGGGGCGTGGACGTTGCCGTGACCGGCAGCCAGAAGGGCTTCATGCTGCCCGCAGGCCTTGCCATTGTCGGCTTCTCCGAGAAGGCTGTCGCTGCATCCCAGAACGCTGGCCTGCCACGCACCTTCTTCGACATCAAGGACATGCAAAAAGGCTACGATGCCAACGCATTCCCTTACACGCCGCCGGTTGGCCTGATGAACGGCCTCAAGCTCTCGCTGGACATGCTGCTGGACGAAGGCCTCGAAACCGTATTTGCCCGCCATCACCGCATCGCAGAGGGCGTCCGCAAGGCGGTCTCCGCATGGGGCCTGGAACTGTGCGCCGTCTCCCCTGAAGTCTACTCCGACACGGTCAGCGCCATTCGCACGCCGGAAGGGTTTAACGCGACCGAAATCGTCACGCATGCAGCGAACAAATACGACGTTGCCTTCGGTGTGGGTCTGGGTGAAGTCGCTGGCAAGGTCTTCCGCATCGGTCATCTGGGCAGCCTGACGGACGTCATGATGCTCAGCGGTCTGGCCACTGCCGAGATGTGCATGGTCGATCTGGGTCTGGATGTAAAACTCGGCTCCGGCGTTGCCGCAGCTCAGGAATATTACAGCAACAACGCCGTTGACGGGAAATAAGAACCGCACCGGGAAGGATAGACAGATGTATATTCCAACTTATCAGGACATGCTGGACGCCCACGAGCGGATCAAGCCACATATCAACCGAACTCCGGTTCTGACCTCGGCGTATCTGAACGAGTTGACCGGCGCGCAGCTGTTCTTCAAATGCGAGAACTTCCAGACCCCGGGCGCCTTCAAGGTGCGCGGTGCCAGCAACGCCGTATTCGGGCTAGACGACGAGCAGGCCAAGAAGGGTGTGGCGACGCACTCTTCCGGCAACCACGCTTCCTGCCTCAGCTACGCGGCCAGCCGCCGTGGCATTCCCTGCAACGTGGTCATGCCAAGAACCGCGCCGCAAGCCAAGAAGGACACGGTCCGCAGATATGGTGGTGTGATAACCGAATGCGATCCGTCCACTTCCTCCCGCGAAGAGACGTTCGCCAAAGTGCAGGCGGCAACCGGCGGTGACTTCGTCCACCCCTACAATGACCCGCGGGTCATTGCGGGCCAAGGCACCTGCGCGCGCGAATTCATGGAGCAAACCGACGGGCTGGAAATTGTCGTCGCACCAATCGGCGGCGGCGGAATGATTTCGGGCACCTGTCTGACATTGTCCAATCAGGCCCCCGAGGTGCAGATCATCGCCGCCGAGCCCGAGCAGGCCGACGATGCCTATCGCAGCTTCAAAGCCGGCTACATCATCGCAGATGACGCGCCCAAGACCATCGCAGATGGT
Organism: Litoreibacter arenae DSM 19593; assembly: GCF_000442275.2. Lineage (GTDB taxonomy): Bacteria > Pseudomonadota > Alphaproteobacteria > Rhodobacterales > Rhodobacteraceae > Litoreibacter > Litoreibacter arenae. The sequence continues at coordinate 211,707 of NZ_KE557314.1, forward strand.
CTTTTGGTCCCGCTGAAGGACTTAACGTGGCATTTCGTATCAAACCACGTGACCGACATTCTGACCGCGAGCGAAGAAGAAATTATCGACGCGATGAAGCTGACGTGGAAACATCTGCGCATCGTTATGGAAGCCAGCTGCGCTGTGCCGCTCGCTACCATCCTCAAAAACAAGGACCGGTTCGCGGGTAAGCGGGTCGGCGTCATCGTCACTGGCGGCAATGTCGATCTCGACCGCCTGCCTTGGATCAAGTGAAGGGAAATCACGCTATGAACACGAACGTATCTCTCAAAGACCTCGAAGTCGGCTTCGACGTTCCTGCCCTGCCCGGTATGGACGAGGCGGACATCCAGACACCATGCCTGATCCTTGATCTTGACGCGCTGGAGTACAACATCAAGAAGATGGGTGATTACGCCAAGGCACACGGTATGCGCCACCGCGCCCACGGCAAGATGCACAAATCCGTTGATGTGCTGAAGCTGCAGATGGAGCTTGGCGGCGCCGTCGGCGTTTGCTGCCAGAAAGTGTCCGAGGCGGAAGTCTTTGCCCGCGCCGGTATCAAGGAAATCCTGGTCTCCAACCAAGTGCGCGACCCTGCCAAGATCGACCGTTTGGCGCAGATGCCCAAGATCAGCGGCGGCGAAGTGATTGTCTGCGTAGATGATGTGGCCAACGTGGCGGATCTGTCGGCGGCCGCCAAGAAGCACGGCACAAATCTGGGTGTGTTCATCGAGATCGACTGCGGCGCAGGTCGTTGCGGCGTCACCACCACCGACGCCGTTGTGGAAATCGGCAAGGCCGTGCGCGACGCAGAAAACCTGACATTCCGCGGCATTCAAGCCTATCAGGGCGCGATGCAACATATGGACAGCTTTGAGGACCGACAAGCCAAGCTCGACGCAGCCATCGCCCAAGTGAAGGACGGCATCGAAGGTCTCAAAGCCGAAGGCATCGAATGCGATCTCGTCTCCGGCGGCGGCACCGGCTCTTACTACTTCGAGAGCAATTCCGGCGTCTACAACGAGCTTCAGTGCGGCTCCTACGCGTTCATGGATGCCGACTATGGTCGCATTCTTGACAAGGACGGCAACCGCATCGACGACGGTGAGTGGAAAAACGCGTTCTTCATTCTGACCTCGGTCATGAGTCATGCCAAGGCCGACAAGGCAATCGTAGACGCGGGCCTCAAGGCGCAGTCCGTCGATAGCGGTCTGCCCTTCATCTATGGCCGTGACGACGTGGAATACATCAAATGCTCGGACGAACACGGCGTCGTGGCCGACCCCAAAGGTGTGCTGAAGGTCAACGACAAGCTGAAACTGGTTCCGGGTCACTGCGATCCGACCGCAAACGTGCACGACTGGTATGTCGGCGTGCGCAACGGCAAAGTCGAAACCGTCTGGCCCGTCTCGGCCCGCGGCAAAGCATACTGATAATAATTGCTTCGGCAGCTCTGCCGAAGCGTAAGACTCCCACATGCGGCCCCTTTTTGGGGAGCCGCATGTGGGCGCACGAACTCAAAAGGAAAAAGCCCATGTTGATCGTCCCAGAACGCGAAATTGCCGACTTGATGACCCGCGAAGCAGCTTTCGACGCCGTGGAAGGCGTGTTTGCCGCGATGGCATCGAAGGATGCCTATAACTTCCCCGTCATTCGCGAGGCGATCGGCCATGAAGACGCGCTTTATGGCTTCAAGGGTGGCTTCGACAAGGCGGGCATGGCGCTTGGCCTGAAGGCTGGCGGCTACTGGCCGCACAACCTTGAGAAACACGGTCACATCAACCACCAATCTACGGTTTTCCTCTTCGACCCTGACACCGGCATGGTCAAAGCAATGGTGGGCGGCAACCTGCTGACCGCCCTGCGCACCGCCGCCGCGTCGTCGGTGTCGATCAAACATCTGGCTCGCAAGGACTCCAAGGTCATCGGCATGATCGGTGCAGGCCACCAAGCCACGTTCCAACTGCGCGCCGCCCTTGAGCAGCGGCCCTTCGAGAAAGTCATCGGCTGGAACTTCCACCCCGAGATGCTGCCAAACATTGAGAAAGTCGCCACCGAAGCAGGCCTGCCGTTCGAGGCGGTCGAGCTAGACCAGTTGGGCCACGACGCCGATGTAATTATCTCGATCACTTCGGCTTTCGAGCCATCTCTGATGTCCGATCATGTCTCGGCTGGCACACATATCGCCTGCATGGGCACCGACACCAAAGGCAAGCAAGAGGTCGAAACCGCCCTGCTGGGCCGTGCCACCGTGTTCACTGACGAGGTCGCCCAGTCCATCACAATCGGCGAGGCGCAGCACGCGATCTTCAACCACGTGATCCGCCCTGACAACATCGTGGAACTGGGTGCCGTTATCAACGGAACAAATCCGGGCCGCACGTCGGATGATGAAATCACCTTGTTCGACGGCACAGGCGTCGGCCTGCAAGATCTGGCTGTTGCGGCAAGCGTGGTAGACCTTGCCGTCAAAAAAGGCGTCGCAATCGAGGTCGATTTCTGATGAACGGCGGTTTTGCCTCAAGGGGCTAAGCGTGATCTGAGCTTGGCCACAAAAAAGGACGCCGGATGTCGGCACGATCAGGAATATTGGGAGAGGTCTCATGGCACTCGATAAGACAAACTCGACATCTGAGCGTCAGGCGGCGCTGGACTACCACCAGTTCCCGCGCCCCGGTAAGCTGGAAATCCGCCCGACCAAGCCCATGGCCACGGGTCGCGATCTGGCCCGCGCGTATTCGCCCGGCGTTGCGGAAGCTTGCACCGAAATCGCGGCAAACCCGCTTGATGCCGTGCGCTATACCGCCAAGGGCAATCTGGTTGCCGTCATCTCCAACGGTACCGCCGTGCTGGGCCTTGGCAATATTGGCGCGCAGGCCTCCAAGCCGGTCATGGAAGGCAAGGCGGTTCTTTTCAAGAAGTTCGCCGGTCTGGACTGCTTTGACATCGAAGTGAACGAGGCGGACCCCGAAGCGCTTGCCGATCTGGTCTGCAAGCTGGAGCCGACCTTCGGCGCGGTTAACCTTGAAGACATCAAAGCCCCCGACTGCTTCATCGTGGAACGCATCTGCCGCGAGCGGATGAACATCCCCGTCTTCCACGACGACCAGCACGGCACCGCCATCGTGGTCGCCGCCGCCGCGACCAACGCGTTGCGTCTGGCCGAGAAAAAGCCCGAAGATATCCGCGTCGTCGGCCTTGGTGCCGGTGCCGCCGGCATCGCCTGCCACACCATGCTGCGCAAGATGGGCGTGCCTGCCAAGTCGATCACCCTATTTGACAAGGATGGCGTGCTGCACGAGGGCCGGACTGACCTGTGCCCTGAGCAGATGGAGTTTGCCTCCGCCGGCGCCAAAACCACGCTTGAAGAAGCGCTGACCGGTGCCGACCTGTTCCTTGGTTTGTCCGGCCCCGGCCTTCTGAAGCCCGAACTGGTCAAAAAAATGGCCCCGAACCCAATCATCTTCGCCTTGGCCAATCCCACACCGGAAATCATGCCGGACCTCGCCCGCGAAGCATCGCCAGGCGCAATGATTGCCACGGGCCGTTCCGACTTCCCCAATCAGGTCAACAACGTCTTGTGTTTCCCGTTCATCTTCCGTGGTGCGCTTGATGTGGCTGCCAGCGATATCAACGACGATATGAAGCTTGCTTGCGTGGAGTCCATCGCCTCACTCGCACGCGCCACGACCTCGGCCGAAGTGGGTCAGGCCTATCAGGGCGAAAAGCTGACCTTCGGGCCGGAATATCTGATCCCGAAACCGTTTGATCCTCGTCTGCTGCCAACCATCGCCATCGCCGTCGCCAAGGCCGCGATTGCCTCCGGTGTCGCGCGCAAAGAGATTGATCTGGACGCCTATCGCAGCACGCTGGAAGCTCAGGTTTTCCGCTCGTCCCTGATTATGCGTCAGGTCTTCGAGGCGGCCCGCCAGTCCCAACGCAAAATTGTGTTCGCAGAAGGCGAAGACGACCGCGTGATCCGTGCAGCACAGGCCATGATCGAAGATACCGTCGATACGCCGATCCTGATCGGCCGCCCTGACATCATCGAGTCCCGCATCGAACGCGCCGGTCTGAAAATCAAGCCGGGCCGCGACTTCGAGATCGTGAACCCCGAAAGCGACACCCGCTACCGCGACTACTGGCAGAGCTATCACGAGCAGATGGAGCGCCGCGGCGTCACCCCCGATCTGGCCAAAGCGGTGCTGCGCACGAACACCACCGCGATCGCGGCGGTCATGGTTGCGCGTGGTGACGCCGATAGCATGATCTGCGGCACCTTCGGGCAGTATCAGTGGCATCTCAACTATATCGAACAGATGCTTGCCAACAAGGAACTGACCCCGGTTGCCGCTCTCTCGCTGATGATCCTCGACAGCGGGCCGCTGTTTGTGGCCGACACTCATATCAACACCGAGCAAACCCCCGAAACGCTGGCTGCCACGGTCATCGCCGCCGCCCGCCACGTCCGCCGCTTCGGCAACGAGCCGAAGATCGCACTGTGTTCCGGCTCGCAGTTTGGCAACCGCGACTGTGCATCTGGCCGTGTCATGCGGGCCGGTCTGGATATTCTGGACGCGAAGAACCTGAATTTTGCCTACGAGGGCGAAATGCATACGGACGCAGCTTTGGACTCTGAACTGCGCGAACGCCTGTTCCCCGGCAACCGTCTGGACGGGAAAGCAAACGTGCTGATCTACGCCAACACCGACGCCGCAGGCGTCGCCCGCAACCTGCTGAAATGTGAGGCAGGCGGACTGGAAGTTGGCCCTATTCTGATGGGGATGGGCAACAGGGCCCATATCGTCACACCCGGCGTCACCGTGCGCGGGCTGCTAAATATTGCAGCGCTCGCAGGTTCTGACGTCTCCAGCTACGGCTGAAAACAACCGGTCGGTGGACCCGGCCCTCCGTAATCACGCCCCAGAGCGACATCTGGACTTAAGGAGGGGATACCCATGTCTATGACTGCCACGGCCAGTCCGGCGGTTGATGCCGTCAACGAGAAGTTGCCACCCGGGCGGCTTTTCACCCTCGGACTACAACACGTTCTTGTCATGTATGCCGGGGCCATCGCGGTCCCGCTAATTGTTGGCCGGGTTTTGAAACTCAACCCCGAGCAGGTCGCGTTTCTGATTTCCGCCGACCTGTTTGTTTGCGGTGTCGTTACAATTATCCAGTCGATGGGTGCGTCCAAGTGGTTCGGCATCAAGCTGCCCGTCATGATGGGCGTGACCTTCGCCTCTGTTGGCCCGATGGTTTCGATCGCGGCCTCCAATCCGGGCCTTGAGGGCGCACGGATGATTTTCGGAGCCATTATCGGCGCTGGTCTCATCGCAATGCTCATCGCACCGCTGATCAGCCGTATGTTGCGGTTCTTCCCACCCGTTGTGACAGGCACGATCATCTTGGTGATCGGTGTCACGCTGATGCGTGTGGGCATCAATTGGATCTTCGGTCTGCCCGGCGGTCCGACATCGCCAACCATCGTTGACCCTGCCCACGCCGCATGGCTCGATCAGGTGAAAGAACTGGGCGCAGGCGTTGTTCCTGAGATGCCCGCCGGGCTGAAGGTTGCAGCGACGTTGGACAACATCAGGTATGCAACCCCGCAGAACATGCTGATCTCCGCTATTGTGCTAACCACAATCATTTTGGTGATGAAATTCACCACCGGCTTCCTTGCCAATATCTCGGTGCTGATTGGCATCGTCGTGGGAGCGTTGGCTGCGAGCGCCATGGGTATCATGCATTTCGACAAGGTCGGTCACGCTGGCTGGTTCGAGCTGATTACACCGCTGCGTTGGGGTGTGCCGATCTTTGATCCGATCATGATCCTGACCATGACACTTGTCATGATCGTCGTGATGATCGAATCCACCGGCATGTTCCTTGCCTTGGGTGAGATGTGCGAAAAGAAGATCGAGCGCCCCTCCCTGTCCGCAGGTCTGCGTACCGACGGTTTGGGCACCGTGATCGGCGGCCTGTTCAACACCTTCCCCTACACCTCGTTCAGCCAGAACGTGGGTCTGGTCGGTGTAACGGGCATCCGCTCCCGCTATGTCTGCGTCGCGGGCGGCGCGATCATGATTGTGCTGGGTCTTGTGCCAAAAATGGGCGCACTGGTTGAATCGCTGCCTGTTGCCGTTTTAGGCGGCGCCGGTCTGGTGATGTTCGGCATGGTTGCTGCAACCGGCGTGCGTATCCTTGGCGCGGTGGACTTCAAGAACAACCGCTTCAATGGCCTGATCGTGGCGATTTCGCTCGGCATGGGCATGATCCCCTTGATCGCCCCGGACTTCAGCATGTGGCTGCCTCACTCGATCGAGCCACTGATCGACTCCGGTATCCTGCTGGCGGCGATTGCGTCGGTCGGCCTGAACATTGTGTTCAACGGTGCGAAGGACATTTCCGAAGATGAATTGCGCGAAGCGGCGCTTCAATCGGATGGCGGTCACTAACCGCGACCTTCGGCACAGGAAGATTGGGAGAGGGGCCAGACGGCCCCTCTCATTCGTTCAACGGGTGCCAAAGCGCCCTACCGACAGGACTTATAATGCTACTCGGCTTATCCCTACTCTACGTCGGAGCAGTTCTCATCCTCAACGGCCTCTGGCTTACAGGCCGGATCGAGGACCGTGAAATCGTCATCATCAATCTGGTAGTCACGCTGATCTTGTTTCTCGTGGCTGTTCACACAGCGCTTTTTGCCGACACGATCATCGGCGTCAGAGCTGCCGCCCTGACTTTGTTATTCGCAACCACCTACCTATGGGTCGCGTATAACAGGCTGCGAAACTGTGACGGACGTGGCCTTGGCTGGTTCAGCCTGTTCGTCTCCATCACCGTCCTGCCCGTCGCGGCCTTGGGTTTCATAGAAGCCGACAGCGTCATGTCGGTTTGGATGGCCTTTTCTTGGGCGGCGTGGGCGGCGTTGTGGTTCGTCTACTTTCTGCTTCTCAGTCTGGCGAAGCCGATCCAGAAGCTGGCCGCATACTTCACACTGTTCTGCGGGATTTTCACGGCATGGCTTCCCGCCATGGTGCTGCTGTTCGACATTGCAAACTAAAAAAGCGCGCTCTTTGGAGCGCGCTTTTCTCTGTTTAATTTGCTTGAGACCTAGTGCCGCTTCTTCGGCGGCATCAGGTCGGTGATCGTCCCTTCGAACATTTCTGCCGCGAAGTTGACCGTTTCCGACAAGGTCGGGTGCGGGTGGATGGTGTGGCCCAGATCGGTCGCATCGCAACCCATCTCGATGGCCAGCGCCACCTCCGCGATCAGATCACCTGCATTCGTCCCCACGATAGCCGCCCCGACAGCACGGTCGTCGGTAGGATCAAACAGCACCTTGGTCATCCCCTCGGAGCGCGCATTGGAGAGCGCCCGACCGGACGCCGCCCATGGGAACACGCCCTTGCCGATTTTCAGACCCTTGGCCTTGGCCTCGGTTTCCGTAATGCCGACCCACGCGACCTCGGGGTCGGTATAGGCCACTGACGGGATCACCAAAGCATCGAACGCGCGATTATGACCGGCACAGACTTCCGCCGCGACCTTGCCTTCATGCACCGCCTTGTGCGCCAGCATCGGTTGGCCCACCACATCGCCGATGGCGAATATATGCGGCACGCCGGTGCGTTGCTGGTTGTCGACGGCGATGAAGCCGCGCTCGTCGACGGCCACACCTGCGGCCTCGGCGTTGATCAGCTTGCCGTTGGGGCGACGCCCGACCGAAACGAGGACCTTGTCGAACGTGTCGGTCGTGACCTCGCCCTTGTCGTCCTCAAAGGTTACTTTCAGGCCCTTCTTCTGGGCCTCCATCGCGGTGACCTTGGTTTTCAGCATGATCTTTTCATACCGCTTGGCGATCCGCGTTTGCAGCGGCTTGACCATGTCCTTGTCGGCGCCGGGCATCAGCTGGTCCATGAACTCGACGACAGTGATTTTCGACCCGAGCGCGTCATAGACGCAGGCCATTTCCAGACCGATGATACCGCCGCCAAGGATCAGCATGCGCTTCGGCACATCCGCAAGTTCCAGCGCGCCGGTGCTGTCCAGCACGCGAGGGTCGTCATGCGGGATGAACGGCAGCTCCACAGGCTCGGAGCCTGCGGCGATGATGCATTGATCAAAGCTGACCGTCTTGGTGCCGTCGTCGCCGGTGACCTCGATCATGTTGGGACCGGTAAAGCGCCCCATGCCGCGCACGGTGGTCACCTTGCGGGCCTTGGCCAGACCGTCGAGACCGCCAGTCAACTGCCCCACGACCGAGTCCTTCCAGCCGCGCAGGGCGTCCAGATCAATCTTCGGCTTGGCGAAGGTGATGCCATGGGCCGACATCTCGTCCGCCTCGGTCAGAACCTTTGCCACATGCAGCAACGCCTTGGACGGGATACAGCCGACGTTCAGGCAGACACCGCCAAGGGTCGGGTTCTTCTCGATCAGCACGACATTCTTGCCTAAGTCCGCCGCGCGGAACGCCGCTGTATAGCCGCCGGGGCCGGAGCCCAGAACGACGACTTCGGCGTGGATATCGCCCGGACCGGTGGCCGTGCCTGTGGGCGCGGTTGCGGTCGGGGCAGCAGGAGCCGCCGCAGGTGCCGGAGCCGCTTCGGCAGGCGCATCCGCCGCTTCCGCGCCTTCCAGCACCAGAATGACAGCGCCCATCGAGACCTTATCGCCCTCGGACAGCTTGATCTCCTTCACCACGCCCGCGGCGGGGCTGGGGACTTCCAGCGTGGCCTTATCGCTTTCCAACTCGATCAGCGGGTCTTCCTCGGCGACCGTATCACCGACGGAAACCAGAATGCTGATGACGGGCACGTCGGTGAAATCACCGATATCGGGAACTTTGACTTCCATCTGAACGCCCCCCTACAACATCAGCCGGCGTACATCGCCGAGCAGGTGTTTCAGCGACGCGTTGAAGCGCGCGCCCAAAGCGCCGTCGATGGCGCGGTGGTCGAAGGACAGCGACAAGGGCTGCATCAGGCGCGGCACGAACTCTTCGCCGTTCCAGACAGGTGCCATCTTGGCACGGGTCAGGCCAAGGATCGCAACCTCCGGCGCGTTGACGATGGGCGTGAAGCCAGTGCCGCCGATGCCGCCCAAGGACGAGATCGTGAAGGTCGCGCCCTGCATGTCGGGGCCTTTCAGCTTGCCCTCGCGGGCAGCCAGAGACAGCGAGCCAAGTTCCTTGGAAATCTCCACGATCCCCTTGCGGTCGGCATCCTTGATCACCGGCACCATCAGGCCTTGAGGCGTATCAGCCGCAAACCCGATGTTGTAGAAGTTCTTCTTGATCAGCTTGTCACCGTCGGGATGGATCGAGGAATTGACCTCCCAATGCTCTTTCAGGGCCGAAACGCAGGCCTTGATTACGAAGCTCAGCAACGTGACGCGGTAGCCTTCTTCCTTGGCCTTGGTGTCCAGTTCCTTGCGGTACTTGTCCAGCTCGGTGATATCCGCCTCTTCATCCACGGTGACATGCGGGATGTTGAGCCAAGCGCGGTGCAGCGCCGGGCCGGACAATTTCTTGATGCGGGGCATCTCGACGTCTTCAACCGGACCGAACTTGGAGAAGTCCACTGTAGGCATCGGAGGGATACCCATGCCGCCGCCGCCCGCACCGGACGCAGGTGCAGACGCCGTGGATGATTTCAGGAACTTGGTCACATCCTCGCGCAGGATGCGGCCCTTGCGGCCCGTGCCGTTGACCTTACTCAGGTCGATATCAAGCTGGCGGGCAAAGGCGCGCACCGATGGCGATGCATGCGCTTTGTTGAACCCTGCATCGGTGACAGCCGCCGGAGCAGGTGCCGCCGCCGCAGGCGCCGGTGCAGCAGCAGCCGGCGCTGGTGCTGCGGCAGGTGCTTCTGCCGGAGCGGATGCAGGCGCATCGCCTGCGCCTTCCGCTTCGAGGATCAGGATCAGCGAACTCTCAGACACCTTATCCCCTTCGGAAATCTTGATTTCCTTCACAACGCCAGCCGCAGGGCTTGGCACTTCCATCGTGGCCTTGTCGCTTTCCAGCTCGACCAGCGGGTCTTCGGCAGCAACGGTGTCACCGACGGATACGAGAATGCCAACGACGGGCACTTCGTCGAAATCGCCGATGTCAGGTACTTTGACTTCAATTGTCATGTTCTATCTCCTTTTCGGCGTCTTCAGACGAGCCGTGGGTTCGGCTTTGTGCCATCAATGTCGTATTTGCTGATGGCGGCTTTCATGTCTGCCTTGGTGACAGCGCCCGCCTCGAACAATTCGGTCATGGCTGCTGCCGCGATGTGGTTTGCATCCACCTCGAAGAACCGCCGCAGGTTGACCCTGCTGTCGGACCGACCGAAGCCATCCGTGCCAAGAACCGTGAAGCTATTCGGCACAAAGGCGCGAATCTGCTCGGCATAGTTCTTCATGTAGTCGGTCACCGCGATCACCGGACCCTTTGCTTTCTCAAGCTGCTGCGTCACGTAAGGCACCTGCTTGTCGCCAAGCGGGTCAAGCCGGTTGTGCCGCAAGGCGTCCTGCCCGTCGCGGGCCAGCTCGTTGAAGCTGGTGGCCGACCAGATATCGGAGGTGACGCCAAAGTCTTCCTTCAGCATTTTCGCCGCTTCGATAGCCTGCACCAGGATCGTGCCAGAGCCCATCAGGTTCACGTGCTTCTTGCCCGGCTTCTTGGTCTCCTGCAGCCGGTAGAGGCCCTTGATGATCCCCTCTTCCGCGCCCATCGGCATGTCGGGATGGGTGTAGTTCTCGTTCATCAGGGTCAGATAGAAATAGACGTCCTCCTGCTTGGCATACATACGGTCCATTCCGTGATGGATCAGCACCGCAACCTCGTAGCTGAAGGCCGGGTCGTAGCTGATGCAGTTCGGGATGGTCGACGCCAGAACATGGCTGTGGCCGTCCTGGTGCTGCAAACCCTCACCGTTGAGCGTGGTGCGCCCCGCGGTGCCGCCGAGCATGAAGCCACGCGCACGGCTGTCGCCCGCGGCCCAAGCCAGATCGCCGATCCGCTGGAACCCGAACATCGAGTAGTAGATGAAGAACGGGATCATCGGCACGCCATGGTTGGAATACGATGTTGCCGCCGCGATCCAGTCGGCCATGGCACCCGCCTCGTTGATGCCTTCCTGCAGAACCTGACCGCTGGTCGTTTCCTTGTAGAACATCATCTGGTCGGCGTCCTGAGGCGTGTAGTTCTGCCCCAGCGGGTTGTAGATACCCGCCGAGCGGAACAACCCCTCCATCCCGAAGGTACGGCTTTCATCCGGCACGATCGGCACGATGTTCTTGCCAATCTTCTTGTCGCGCAGGAGCGTCGTCAGGATACGCACAAAGGCCATGGTGGTGGATATCTCGCGATCCCCGGTCCCTTTCAACTGGCCTTCAAAGGTCGACAGAGGCGGTATTTCCAGCGCCGGCACATCGCGCCAGTCGCGCTTGGGGAATTCGCCGCCAAGCTCTTTGCGACGGTCCGCCAGATAGGATTTCTGCGCATTGTTCAGCTTGACGAACGGCGCCTTCGGCAGGTCTTCGTCCGAAATCGGGATCTGGAAGCGGTCGCGGAACGCACGCAACTGATCCTCGGCCAGTTTCTTTTGTTGGTGAGAGGTGTTCTGTCCCTCGCCGCTGGTGCCCATGCCATAACCCTTGACCGTTTTGATCAGCAGGCAGGTGGGGGTGCCTTTATTGTCGCTGGCTTTCTTGAAGGCGGTGTAAACCTTCTGGGGATCGTGCCCCCCACGCCGCAGCGCCCAGATTTGCTCGTCCGTCCAGTCGGCCACCAAAGCGGCGGTTTCCGGATACTTGCCGAAGAAATGCTCGCGGATGTAGGCACCATCCTTCGATTTGAAGGTCTGGTAGTCCCCGTCGATGGTCTCATCCATCAACTGGCGAAGACGGCCGGAGCTGTCATTTTCCAACAGTTCGTCCCAGCCTTTGCCCCAGAGCAGCTTGATGACGTTCCAACCGGCCCCGCGGAAGTCACCTTCCAGTTCCTGCACGATCTTGCCGTTTCCGCGCACCGGCCCGTCAAGACGCTGCAGGTTGCAGTTGACCACAAAGATCAGATTGTCGAGCCCTTCGCGGGCAGCGAGGTCAATCGCGCCACGGCTTTCGGGCTCGTCCATTTCGCCGTCACCAAGGAAGCACCAGACCTTGCGGTCGGCCATGTCGATCAACCCACGGTTGTGCATGTATTTCATGAACCGTGCCTGATAAATCGCCATTAGCGGACCGAGACCCATCGAGACGGTAGGAAACTGCCAGTAATCCGGCATCAGCCACGGATGCGGATAAGACGACAGCCCGCCGCCATTCACTTCGGAGCGGAAATTCTCCAACTGCTCTTCGCTGATGCGCCCTTCCATGAAGGACCGCGCGTAGATACCGGGGATCACATGGCCCTGAAAGAAGACCAGATCGCCGCCATGGATCGCGGATTTCGAACGCCAGAAGTGGTTCAGCCCGATGTCATACATCACCGCCGAGGACGCGAAGGAGGCGATATGCCCGCCATACTCGCTGCTTTCCTTGTTGCGGCGGACGACAGTTGCCATGGCATTCCAGCGGTTGATGGTGCGGATGCGCCATTCCATTTCCAGATCGCCCGGAAAGTCGGCCTGATCGTCAACGGGGATCGTATTTTGATACGGAGTCGTCGCGGAAAACGGCAAGGTTGCCCCTGCGGCTCGCGCCTGTTGAACCGCTTTGTCCAGAAGATAGTGCGCCCTGTTGGCACCGTCTTTTTCGATCACGTCCTGAATGGCTTCTTGCCATTCCTGGCTCTCAACCGGATCAATGTCACTGTTTTGTATCGTCATTGGAGTATACGACCTTTCCGATCAGATGGCGGTGAAAATCGGGTATTTTCAGGTCAGACACGAACCGCATTGCGCCTGAACAGGGTGTTTTCGAGACTCCCAAGAGAAGCGTATAAGCACTTGATACGCAAGTGCCGCAGTGCGCCCCGCCGCGATTGCCCGCAGCGAGGCGCTGTTTTTTAGACGTGGCCGTCTTTGACGAGTTCGCCTTTCGCGTGTCCTGCCATGCCGCCAGAAACCTCTTCCGTTGCTTCGTCGGACAGCTCTTCTGGCAGGATCAGGTTCAACACAATCGCGATCAACGCCGCGGGCAGAAGGCCCGAAGTCATCAGGATACGCAGCGTGTCGGGCAAATACTGAACCGCTTTGGGATCAAGCTGCAAACCGAGGCCGACGGACAGGGAGATCGCGAAGATCACCATGTTACGGCGGTTCCATTTCACATCCGACAGCATCGAAATACCTGCTGCCACAACCATGCCGAACATTACGATTACGCCGCCGCCCAGAACCTCGATCGGGATGGTGCGGATAACAGCGCCAACCTTGGGGATCAGGCCACAGATGATCAGGAAGATCGCACCGATGGTGACAACGTGACGGCTCATGACGCCCGTCATGGCGATCAGGCCGACATTCTGGCTGAACGACGTGTTCGGGAAGCCACCGAAGATGCCGGCAACCGCAGAACCGAGACCGTCTGCATAGGTTGCGCCGGAGATCTCTTCCTCGGTCGCTTCACGCCCTGCGCCACCTTTGGTGATACCGGACACATCGCCCACAGTTTCAACTGCCGAAACGAACGCCATCAGACAGAAACCGACGATGGCCGCGAAGCTCATCTCGAAGCCGTATTTGAATGGAACCGGGAAAGCGACGGGTGCAGCGCGACCCCAGCTGGTTGCAATGCCCTCAAGCGTCACCATGCCCACGGCCATGGCATAGAAGTAGCCGACGAAGATACCGATGACGACGGCCGATACTGCCAGCATGCCTTTGGCGTAGAACTTCAATGCCAGCGTGACGAAGACCACGACCAGAGCTGCGGACCAATTCAGCAAAGAGCCGTATTCCGGCTGGTTGATGGCTGGAACGCCACCCGCTGCATACTGGATGCCCACTTTCACCAGAGCCAGACCGATCATGGTGACCACAAGGCCGGTAACCAACGGTGGCAGCGCGAAACGGATCTTGCCGATAAAGGTGGCGATGAATGTGTGGAACAGGCCACCGATCACCACACCACCGAACAATGCGGGTAGCGCCTCGACGCCCTTCCCGGCAACCAGCGGAATCATGATCGGGATGAACGCAAACGAAGTGCCTTGCACGATAGGCAGGCGAGCGCCCACAGGACCGAAACCGATGGTCTGGAAAAGTGTTGCCACGCCAGCAAACAGCATCGACATCTGGATCAGATAAGTCATGTCAGGGAAGCCCTGCGCCCCCGCGTCCGATCCGAAGCCGAAGCCTGCGGCCCCGGCGATGATGATAGCCGGTGTCACGTTCGAGACGAACATGGCCAGCACGTGCTGGATGCCCAGCGGAATGGCGCGGTGAAGCGCCGGTGTGTAGTTGGGATCGCGGAGTTGCTCCGGTGTCCCGATGGATGCATCTGTCATTGTGGTTTCCTCCCCTAGATGATGCGTTATGCCGACTTTGCGCCGACGGTTTTCTTATTTTTTTTCGATCAGGTAAGCCGTCTCGAACCAGTGTTCTTCAAGATTGGGGCCGTCTCCGATGCGGTCGACGACCGCAAAAAGCCCCGGCTCCGACAACGGCGCCAATACGCCGTGCCATGTGCCGCGATGGAAGTTGATGGCCTGCCCCGGTGTGGTGATAAACGCCTTGGGGTCTTTAGGCACTCCGTTGTCATCGGCGGCGACCACGACAAGAAACGGGTCTGCCGACATTGGTATGAAGGCCTGACTGCCTTCGGGGTGACGCTCGACCAGCTCCAACGCCAAAGGCAGCGTTTCCTTTTCGCCCTTGAAGATGCTGACACCCGCGCGACCGTCCGAGAAATCAAGGCGGGCCTTGTCGTGGAACCGGCCACACTTGCCCTGATTGATCATTTTGTCCGGCGTGCCGGTGGCGTCCATGACATCACCATAGGCGGCGAACGCCTCGGCGGTCAGTTCCTGCGTCTTGATCGTTTTTGTCATGCCGAAAACTTCTCTTGCAGGCGCAACTCTGCAATGCGTTCGACCTGACGGCAGGCCTCGGCAAATTCGGTGTCGCGATCGCTGTAGATGCGACGCTGAAAGGCATCCATGATGGAGGCTTTCGTATTGTCGCGCACCGCGATGATGAAAGGGAAGCCGAATTTACCGGTGTAGGTCTCGTTGAGTTCCGTCAACTTGGCGCGCTCTTCGTCGGTCAGGGAATCCAGCCCGACAGAGGCCTGCTCGGCAGTAGATTCTGCTGTCAGCCGCTTGGCCTCGGCCAGCTTGCCCGCCAGATCGGGGTGCGCCGTCAAGACGCCAAGGCGCTGTTCTTCGGAGGCGGAGCGGAACACGCTTGCCAACGCCTGATGGACACCTTGCGCCGTATCATGGGTCGGGCCCAGCTCTTTTTCATATGCACCTTCTGCAATCCACGGGCTATGCTCGAAGATGCCGCCAAACTCGGAAACGAACGTATCGCGGTCCATTTCGGACGGACGTTTTTGCTGCACCGGGGGATGCTCCTTGGCCCAGTGCTCGGCAATCTCCAGTCGCGTTGCGAACCAGACGCCCTCATGGGATTTGAAATATTCAATAGCCCGACGAAACGCGGCTGCGCGGCCCGGGCGACCGATCAGACGGCAATGCAGGCCGATAGACAGCATCTTGGGCTGACCGGCCTCACCTTCTTCATACAGGTAGTCAAAGCTGTCCTTGAGGTATGACTCGAACTGCTCGCCATTGGTGAAGCCCGCCTGAATGGCGAAGCGCATGTCGTTGCAGTCCATCGTGTAGGGGACGATCAACTGGTCTTTGCCGTCGAAATTCATCCAATAAGGCAGATCATCGGCATAGCTGTCGGCGACATAGGCAAACTGACCCGTTTCCGCCGCAAGCCGCACGGTGCTGTTGGAGCAGCGCCCCGTATACCAGCCGCGCGGCGCTTCGCCAGTGGCCTCGGTGTGCACCCGGATGGCTTCCGCGATTTGTGCGCGTTCCTCTTCTTCGGGCATGTCTTTATGCTCGACCCATTTCAGACCATGGCTGGCGATTTCCCAGCCGGACTTCTTCATCGCTGCGACTTGTTCAGGCGCGCGCGCCAAGGCGCTAGCGACGCCATAAACGGTCACGGGAAGGTCGCCCAGCATACGGTGGACGCGCCAGAAACCTGCGCGAGATCCGTATTCGTAGATCGATTCCATATTCCAGTGGCGCTGGCCTGCCCATGGCTGCGCACCCGTGATTTCGGACAAGAACGCCTCGGATGCGGCGTCGCCATGCAAAATGTTGTTCTCGCCGCCCTCTTCATAATTCAGCACAATTTGCACCGCGATCTTGGCTCCGTTGGGCCAATTCGCTGCTGGCGGCGTCGCGCCGTAACCTGTCATGTCGCGTGGATATCGAGTCACTTGAGTCCCTCCGTTGTGGGGTTCTTGTATTCCAAAACAATAAATTTGTTTTTCAAAAAAAACACGAAGCAGCCTTTGCCCGGTCGGGGTTTGCGTCCACAAGGTTGAATTGAGACACTGCACGAAACAAAAGGAGCTTGCCCATGTCCGGCTATCTTACCACCCACGTTCTCGACACTGCACGCGGCTGTCCAGCGGAAGGACTCAAGATCGAGTTGTTCCGTATCAACGGCTCCGAGCGCACGCATCTCAAGACCCTCGCGACGAATGATGACGGCCGCACGGACGAGCAGATTCTGCCCGCTGACGATTTCGAGACAGGCACATACGAGTTGGTGTTTCACGCAGGGGAATACCTTGACCGAATTGGCACACCGGCTGAAGATCCACGTTTTCTGGACGTGATCCCGCTGCGCTTCGGTATGTCGGAAGCGTCGCATTACCATGTGCCGTTGCTGCTGTCGCCATTCGGCTACTCAACCTATCGCGGCAGCTGATTGGGAAGTTTGGTTTCCTTGATCACGTCACTGATGCGATCAATCACGAAATCCATGAACAAGCGGGTTTTGGGGTCTTGGTGCCGACGATGGGTGAACAGACAGGCCATCTGAATGGACTCGGGAGGGGTTTGCTCCCCGACCACCACCAACTCACCTGACTTTAGGAAGTCAGCAACCTCAAAAACCGGCTTGAGGGTAATCCCATGGCCCGCCAACGCCCAGTCCACCAGAACATCGCCGTCGTCACACTCATAACGCCCGCTCGTCGCAAATCGCTTGAGGCCATCCTTGGTTATCAACGGCCACTGGAACTCCTTCGCACCCGGAAAGCGCAGGTTTAGACATTCGTGCTTTTCCTTGATGATTTGTTGACCGGAACGGGGATGACCGCGCGCACTGATATACGCGGGCGAGGCGCAGAGCACCCGTTGCACGTCCGCGATTTTCCTGATCCGCAGTGTGCTGTCCTCGGGCTGGCCCAGAAAGAACGCCAGATCCAGCCCTTCGGTGGTCAGGTCGACCTTGCGGTCTGTCAGTCGGAGGCGAACGCTCACGTCCGGATACTCCGACAAGAACGCGGGAACCTGCGGCGAGATCAAGCGCCGCCCTACCCCCAACGGCGCCGCGACATAGAGAGAGCCACGAGGACGCTCAGTTATGTCGACAACCTGCGCCTCGGCGGCCTCGACCGATTCCAGAACCTGACACGCGCCGTCGTAGAACGCCTTACCCTGCTCGGTCGCGTGAAGGTTTCGCGTGGTGCGCTGAAACAGTCGCACCCCCAGATGCCCTTCGAGTTGGGAGATACGCGAGGAAGTCACCGCAGGGGAAATCCGCAGATCACGCCCGGCGGCGGACATGCTGCCAAGCTCGTAGACACGAACGAAAGTACGGATATTGTCGAGGTAGGACATTATATTGCTTTTTTTGATACAGCTTGGATTTTGTCACTAATACCAGAAAAGTCAAAAGCCGCATAGTCTGGCTTCAACGAATCTAGGGAGACATATCATGTATGATTTAGCCATCATGTGGGACTGGGTAGCTTTTTCCGTCCGCTGGCTGCACGTCATCACTGCAATGGCATGGATCGGCGCATCGTTCTACTTCGTCGCGCTCGATCTGATGCTGAAACCCAACGATGCCCTTCCGGAAGGCGCATATGGCGAGGAATGGGAAGTGCATGGCGGCGGGTTCTATCATACCGTCAAATACCTGGTAGCCCCGGCGCGGATGCCCGAGCACCTGACCTGGCACAAATGGCAGAGCTATTCGACATGGCTATCTGGTGCGGCGCTCTTGATGATCATCTACTGGGTGGGTGGCGAGTTGTTTCTGCTCGACCCGAACAAAGCTGATCTGGCGCTGTGGCAGGGCATCCTGATCTCCGGCGGCTCCCTGACCATCGGTTGGCTGCTTTATGACCAGATGTGCAAATCCAAGCTGAGCGAGAACCCGACCCTGCTCATGCTTCTGTTGTTTGTGATCTTGGTCATCATGTCATGGGGCTATAACCAGATTTTCACCGGACGCGCCGCACTGCTGCACTTGGGCGCATTCACCGCAACGATCATGACGGCCAACGTGTTCTTCCAGATCATGCCGAACCAGCGCATCGTAGTCCAAGACCTGAAGGAAGGCCGCAAGCCCGATCCCAAATACGGCAAGATCGCCAAGGTGCGCTCGACCCACAACAACTACCTTACGTTGCCGGTTGTCTTCCTGATGCTGTCGAACCACTACCCGCTGGCTTTCGCCACGGAATACGCTTGGATCATCGCCAGCCTCATCTTCCTGACCGGCGTGACCATCCGCCACTACTTCAACACGATGCACTCCACCGGCAAAGGGCCGAACTGGACCTGGGGTGTCACCGTAATTCTGATGATCGTGATCGCATGGCTGTCTACAAACCCCGGCTACGACAGCTACGATGAAGCGGAAGCCCGTGCGCTGACACCTTACGAGCAAAAATTCGCATCCGCAGAAGGGTTCGAGGACGCCTATAACGTCGTCCTCGGCAACTGCTCTATGTGCCACGCCCGCGAGCCCGCTTGGGAAGGCATGCACTGGGCACCCAAAGGCGTCTTTCTGGAAACGGAAGGTGACGTCGCCCGCCATGCAGAGGCGATCTTTTTGCAAGCTGGCGTGACGCACGCGATGCCGCCACCCAATGCGATCGACACGATGGAAGACGAAAACCGCGCCACTATCGTAGCGTGGTATCGGGACGGAAGGTCGAAATAAGGCTGCGGCGGGCGTCCTTAAACGGATGCCTCCAGCAAATGCTTGGAATACGGGTGCGTCGCTTTCATCGCACGGAGCGCCGCGACGTCGAGGATCTCCACGATCTCGCCGTCTTTCATCACAGCCAAGCGGTCGCACATATGCCCGACCACCGACAGGTCATGCGACACCATCACATAGGTCAACCCACGGTCCCGCCTCAGGTCTGCGAGCAGGTTGAGGATTTCGGCCTGCACCGAAACGTCCAGCGCCGAGGTCGGTTCATCCAACAACAGCAGGTCAGGCTCCGGCGCCAGCGCGCGCGCAATCGCGACGCGTTGGCGTTGGCCGCCGGATAGCTGATGCGGGTAGCGGAAGCGGAACTTCTGCCCCAAGCCCACGTCGTCCAGCAGCTTCACAACCCGGCTGTCGATCTCTTTGAAACCATGCAGATGCAACGTCTCGCCCAGTACCTGATCGACCGAATGACGCGGATGCAATGACGCGTAGGGATCTTGGAATACCATCTGCACCGTTTTGAAAAATGCCTTCGGGCGCTTCTTGGTCAGCTGCTGACCCTCGACAACGATCGAGCCGGACCAGTCAGGCGCAAGCCCTGTGATGGCCCGCAAAATGGTGGATTTACCCGAGCCGCTTTCGCCGACAAGCCCGAAGCTCTCGCCCTTTGCCACCGAGAACGTGGCGCCTTTGACAGCATCGACGCGGTCGCGATGTTTGCCGAACCAGACGTTCAGGTCCGAGACGTCCAGAATACTCATATCCGCCCACTCACACTTGGCGCTTCGGACCATTCGGGATCACGCTCCAGCACCTCCAACCGGTCGCGTGGCGCGTCCAGACGCGGCAACGAGTTCAACAGCCCGCGCGTATAGGGGTGCTTGGCCTCATGCAGCTTGTTTGCATCGCAAACCTCTACAACGCGACCGGCATACATGATCAGGACTCGGTCGCAAAAATCGGCGACCAGATTAAGGTCATGACTGATGAAGATCAGGCCCATGCCGCGCTCTTTCACCAGCTTGTCCATGATGTCGAGCACTTGGCGTTGCACGGAGACGTCCAGCGCGCTGGTCGGCTCGTCCGCGATCAGGATTTCCGGGTTGGGGATCAGCATCATCGCAATCATAATCCGCTGTCCCATGCCACCGGACATCTCGTGCGGGTAGGCGCGCATGACGCGCTCGGCGTCACGAATGGATACGGCCTCCAGCATCTCCAGCGATTTGTTGTAGGCTTCGCTTTTGGAGGCGGAGCTGTGCAACCGATAGGCTTCAATGATCTGATCGCCGATGGTCATCACAGGGTTCAGCGAGAATTTCGGGTCCTGCATCACCATGCTGATCCGCTGCCCGCGCACGGCCCGCATATCTTTCTCGGACAGGTTCATCAGATCCACACCTTCAAGGCTGATTTGGTCCGCCTCGACGATACCGGGGGGCCGAATAAGCCGAAGTATGGCGCGGCCCGTCATCGACTTGCCGGAGCCGCTTTCCCCAACGATCCCCAGCCGCTCGCGGCCAAGGGTGAAGGACACACCCCGCACCGCATCAAATACGCCGTTACGGGTGGGAAACTTCACCCAAAGATTTTGGACGTCCAAAAGCGTGCTCATCATTCACCTGCCTTTGGGTCGAGAACGTCGCGCAGCCCGTCACCCAGAAGGTTGAACGCCAGCGACACGGTGAAAATTGCAAGGCCCGGCATGGTCGCGACCCACCAGTAATCCAGAATAAACCGTCGCCCTTCCGAGATCATCGCACCCCATTCGGGGCTGGGCGGTTGCGCGCCAAGGCCAAGGAAACCAAGCCCCGCTGCCGCAAGAATGATCCCTGCCATATCCAATGTCACCCGCACGATCAGTGAGGAGATGCACAGCGGCCAGATATGCTTGGTGATGATCCGGAGAGGCCCCGCCCCTTGCAGCTTGATCGCGCTGATGTAGTCGGAGGAGCGGATCGTCAGCGTCTCGGCCCGCGCGATGCGGGCATAGGGCGGCCATGCGGTCAAAGAGATTGCCAACACGGCATTCTCGATCCCAGCCCCAAGCGCCGCGACAAAAGCCAGCGCCAGAACCAGACGTGGAAAGGCCAGAAAGATGTCCGTGATACGCATTAGGATCGTATCCACCCAACCGCCGACATAGCCCGAAACAGTGCCGACCAGCAGCCCCGCGACGGGCGCGATCAGCGCAACCAGGGCGACGATGTATAGGGTAATGCGTGCGCCGTAGATCAGCCTGGACAGGATATCGCGGCCCAGACTGTCGGTGCCGAAGATGTGCCCGTCAGTTCCCAGCGGCGCCAGCCGGTTCCCCAGATCCTGCACAAACGGGTCATGCGGGGCGAGAAGCGGCGCGGCGAAAGCGACAAATACCAGCAGCACAAGAATGCCCAGCCCGATCATCGCCATGGTGTTGGAGCGGAACGACAACCACCCCTGATAGATCGCCGAAATCTTCGCGTGACGGCGTGAGGTTGGCGTTTCGGTCAGCAGCCATTGGCGCCATGTCTGGGTGTCTGCCATCTATTTAGCCCTCGGGTCGAAGACCTTATAGAGCAGGTCCGAGAAGATATTGAGTAGGATGAAAATCAATCCGACGACGACCGTGCCACCAAGAACAGCGTTCATGTCCGCGCTGAGCAACGCGGTGGTGATATAGCTGCCAATGCCGGGCCAGCTGAAGATGATTTCGGTCAGGACGGAACCTTCCAGCAGGTTCGCGTAGCTGAGCGCGATAACCGTAATCAGTTGAACGCGGATGTTCTTGAACGCGTGCTTCCAGATCACGTCCCACTCCGACATGCCTTTGACCCGCGCGGTGGTGATGTACTCGGCGCTGAGCTGCTCGAGCATGAACGACCGTGTCATGCGGCTGATATAGGCCAGCGAGAAGTAGCCAAGCAGCGAGGCAGGCAGAATGATGTGGCTGAAGGCGTCTTTGAAAACGGCCCAATTGCCGTCCAGCAGGGCGTCGACAAGGATCAGCCCTGTGACGCTGGGGACGACGTCAACATAGAAAATGCCGACACGGCCCGGGCCACCGACCCAACCGAGGATGCCGTAAAATACCAATAGCCCCATGAGGCCCAGCCAGAAGATCGGCATGGAGTATCCGACCAGCGCCAGCACGCGGGCGACTTGGTCGATCCACGAGCCTTTGCGCACGGCGGCCAGTACGCCCAAAGGCACACCCAGCACGACGCCGAAGATGATACCCAAAGTAGCAAGCTCCAGCGTGGCGGGAAAGACGCGCGCAATGTCTTCTGACACAGGCCGCGCATTCAGGAGGGAGGTGCCGAAATCCAGGTGCAGCACGTCCCACAGATAATAAAGGAATTGAACCAATAACGGCTTGTCGAGGCCTAGCTGCTGGTACACCGCGTCATAGGTCGACTGCGACGCCCGCTCGCCCACGATGGCAAGCACCGGGTCAATCGGCATGACGCGACCGATAATGAAGGTGATGAACAGCAGGCCCAGCAGCGTCACCGAGATCGAGCCGAGCGTCAGCATCGACGTCTTCGCCAGCGGCCAGGCTTTCTCTGACAGAGGCGCCCTTCGCGGGCGCCTCTGGTTATTATCGTCGGTAAGCGACACTTACTTGGTGACCTGCCAGTAGGCCGCAGCCGTCACGGCCTGACCTGTCGACCAATTCTCGACATTGTCACGCAAAGCGGATTGCTCGATCTGCTGGAACATCATGACGAAGGGAGATATCTCGCGGAACTCCTTCTGGATATCCAGATACATTTGCACCCGTTTCTCGCGGTCGTTCTCTGTCACAGCGGCCTCAACCTTCTCTGTCAAACCGCCCGCGTCCCAACCCGTACGCCAAGCCAGAAGACCGGTTGCGTTCGCTTCGTCGGAGTTGTCGGGGTTGTAGGCAAACGTGCCTGCGTTGGTTTGGGGATCAGGATAGTCCGGTCCCCATGCGCCCAGATAAACGTCCAGCTCGCGCGCACGATAACGGGCGAGGATTTGCTTCGCCGTCCCGACCGTGATGTTCACCTTGATACCAGCTTGCGCAGCGGCGTTCTGGAACGACTGCCCGATTTCGATGCGCTCCTGCGCTTCACGTACGCCGATTTCGACTTCGAGATTTTCGACCCCTGCCGCTGCCAGCAACTCCTTCGCTTTCTCGATATCGTAGGAGAACGGGTTTTCGTCCGATGCGCCAAGATAGGTCTTCGGCAGGAAGTTCTGGTGGATCGTGTATTGCCCTTTCAGGAAGCTGTCGCGCATACCTTCGTAGTCGATCAGGTATTTGAACGCTTGTCGCACTTCCGGCTTCGACAGCACCGGATGTTTCTGGTTCAACGCCAGATACATCAGGCGGCCTTTCAGTTCATCTTCGACCTTCACGCCATCGGCTTCCATGACGCCTGCGATGTCTTCAGGGTTCAGGTTACGCGCAACGTCAATATCACCACGTTCCAGCAACAAACGTTGTGATGCGGATTCGATGACATGCCGGACGATCACACGCTCCATCGCCGGTGCGCCGCCGTAGTAGTCAGGGAAAGAGGTCAGAGTGACGCTCTCATTGGGTTTCCAGCTGTCCAAGATGTAGGGACCGGAACCTGCGGAGTTTGTCTTCAGCCAAGTGTTACCCATGTCGCCATCGACTTCATTGGCCATGACGGTCGCCTTATCCACGATCCCGCCGATGGTTGCTGTCAGGCAGTTCAGCACGAAGGACGTCGCGTATTTCTTGTCCGTGGTAATCATCAGCTTGTTGCCGTCGGCCCGGATGGTCTCGGTGGCGTTTTCCGGGGTGAAGCCGAATTGCGTCAGGATGAACGCAGGCGTCTTGTTCAGGATCACCGCACGTTGCAAAGAGAACGCGGCGTCCTCGGCTGTGACCGGATTTCCGGAGTGAAACTTGACACCTTCGCGCATGGTAAAGGTGATCGTCTTGCCGTCCTCGGAAACTTCCCAGCTTTCCGCCAAGTCGGGCTGATAGCCCGCCTCAAGGTTCAGTGGGTCCAGGTTGACCAGGCGACCGTAGACGTTGCGGCTGATGTCAGAGCCCGCGAACTCGAAGCTCTCGGCCGGGTCCACGGTGGTCACGTCGTCAATGCGGTTGGCAATGACCAGCATGTTTGCGGGCGTCTCGGCAAAGGCCGAGAAGGACGTCACACCGACCGCCAAGCCTATCGCGGCGCTTGTGAGTAGTCTGTTAAAGGCATTCATATTAGGTTCCTCCCTATTCAGTTGTCGTCTTTGCTGCGTGCATCGGGGTTATTCTCCCCAGGTTTTTTCCAGCACACGCAGCCAATTTTCGTGGCAAAGTTTGGCGATCAACGCGTCGTCGTAGCCGTGGCGTGCCATCGCCTGTCGTAGTTTGGGCAGTCCGGCGCAGGAGGTCAAATCCTCCGGCACCACTGCCCCGTCATAATCAGAGCCGAGTCCAACGCGGTCCTCACCGACATGCTCGATCAGGTGATCGAGATGCCGCAGCATCTGCTCCAGCGGGACGTCCGCTAGCATGCGACCGTCATCGCGCAAGAAAGCCACTGCAAAATTCAGCCCCACCATGCCATCGCTTTCGCGAATTGCGGCCAGCTGCTTGTCCGTCAGGTTCCGGCTGTGCGGACAAATCGCATGGGCGTTGGAATGGGTCGCGACCAGCGGTTTGGTAGAGTGTCGCGCCACGTCCCAAAAGCCTGCTTCATTTAGGTGCGACAAGTCCACCATTATTCCCAGTTCATTGCACCGTTTCACCAGCCGCAAGCCGTGATCTGTCAAACCGGTGCCGATATCACCGTCGCTGGGATACCGGAACGGCACACCGTGCCCGAAGATCGTCGGGCGGCTCCAGACCGGTCCGATGGAGCGCAATCCGGCTCGATACAGAACCTCTAAAGTATTCAGCTCGGCGTCGATGGCCTCCGCACCTTCGATATGAAATATCGCCGCCAGTTTTCCACTGCCCAGCGTCGCCCGAATTTGGGCAGCGGTCGTGCAGACCGTCAAGGCGCCCTTTTGCTCAAGGTCGAACAGGATCGCGGCCTGGGACATCACCACGGGGAAAGCGTCCTCCCAGTCGATGGCCTCGGGCAGAGGCAGATCATACGTCGCCTTGGCCATTTCCTCCATCTTGAAATCGAGGTCGACAGGTGACGGAACATAGACGGCGAAGAAGCCGCCACCAAACCCGCCAGCCATTGCTGAGGGCAGGTCAATCGCCCCGTCCCTGCCAGTTACAAAGCTCTCGGAAGCGGAACCGCCACCGGCGCGATATAGCTTCAAAAGCACATCGTTGTGACCGTCGAACACAAGTGGCGTCGTGTCTTCCATAACGCAGCAAATCCCCCCAAGGCGTCACCCGTCACCTTAGATCAGAATTTCTCATCGACTAGGGAAAAGACCATGATAATTAATCATAAGTATATGAGGATAACGCAGGAGGTTTCATGGGCACCAAAACGTGGCACAGTTTGCCCGAGTATCAGGCGCTTCGCGCATTGATGGAAAGCGGCACAACGTCAAAGGCGGCTATCCGACTGGGCTTGTCGCAATCCGCGGTGAGCCGTTCCATCGCCAGTCTGGAGGCGCGCACGGGTCGGATATTGTTCGAACGCGAAGGCGGTCGCCTTCAGCCGACAAACGAAGCCATGAGGATGAACAAGCGACTGGACCCCTTGTTTGAGGCGCTCGACCGCATTGATGGCCCCCCGGAGAGCACACAGGAAACGCTGCGCATCGCGGCCCCTCCAACCTATGCGCACCGCTTTCTTGTCGACCACATGGCAACATTTCTCAAGACCAACCCGAACTTCTACATAAGCCTGGAAGTTGCATCTTCGGAAGACGTCATTCGCGGTATTCTGGGTGGCCAGCACGATCTGGGCCTCACCGGCGTCGAGCTTTCGCGAGACGGGGTACGACTGGCGCCCTATCGCACGTCCTCCGCGGTCTGCGCCATGGCAAGTGACCATCCCTTGGCGCAGAGGCAGGTCATCCGCCCGGAAGACCTCCACGATCAGCCTCTGATCGCACTGACACATCGCCATGCCCGCCGTGCTCAGTTGGAGAAGATACTTCATGGGGCGCGAAGTGATCCACGGATCATCGCTGAGGTTTCTACATCTGTAGCTGCGGTGGATTTAGCCAAAACCGGCTTGGGTCTCGCGATCGTGAATCCCTTCCCGATTGTTCAATATCGCTCCGACGGCGTTGTCTTTCGCTCCTTCGCGTCCCAGATCACCTATCGCAGCTATTTCATTACGCCCGATCACAGCCCCATCTCACGCGTTGCCCGATCCTTCATGCGGCATCTAAGGCTGCACACCGCCAAGGACAGTTTTTCGGAGAAAGCCTGACCTCTACTCACAGCGAAGATGATGGCACCCAAATATAATGCACAGTTCAGATCGGCATCGCGATCAAACGCAAATTGCATGTCGGCGGCACAAAAATCAGCTATGTAGCCTGATGGATCCGATGCCGCCGATTCCCCGCGACGATTTGATCGTCTGCACGCATTGCGATGCGGTCTTCACGCTTGAGCGCCCCGCTGCCGGCCAACGGGCGAAATGCGCGCGTTGCGGGACGGTGCTGATCACACCAAGGCGCAAGGCGGGATTGCAGATCATTGCCGTTTCCGTCGCAATTACGATTCTGATCATAGCCGCCACGATTTTTCCGTTCCTCTCGATCTCTGCGGCGGGGACGTCGAACTCCGTGTCAATTCTGGATGCGGCCCTCGCATTCAGTGACGGGCCGTTGGTGGCCCTCACACTGGCAACCGCTGCATTGATTATCTTCGTGCCGCTGGCGCGTGTGCTGCTGACGATATACGTGCTCGTTCCCATCGTGCTCGACCGACCGCCCGCGCGAGGCTCTACCCAAGCCTTCCGGCTGTCGGAAGCGCTGCGCCCTTGGTCGATGGCGGAAATATTCGCACTCGGCTGTGCAGTGGCCCTGATCAAGATCAGCGACCTTGCCGATGTTGCATTCGGGCCAGCTTTCTGGATGTTTTCGACGCTGGTTGTTTTGGTTGTAGTGCAGGACAATTTCCTGTGTAGGTGGTCGGTATGGAAGTCGCTGGACAAAACCCAAGCATAAAAAGCGCGCGTGATTTGGGCGTCGTCGCTTGCACAAGATGTCTGCAGGTCTGGCCTGCGGGAACACCGTCATGCGCCCGATGCGGCAGCACCATTGTGGCCCGCGACGAAAAAAGCCTGCAACGTGTCTGGGCGCTGTGGCTGGTCGGCCTCATGTGCTACGTCCCGGCGAATATGTATCCGATGCTGCAAACGCGCACCTTGCTGAGCGTGCAGGAAGACACCATCGTCGGCGGCGCTGTCGAATTAATGCACCACGGAGCCTTCGGTATTGCGTTGATTATCCTTATAGCGAGCGTCGTTATCCCGCTCGGCAAGTTCATCGCGATCGCATTTCTCGCCATCTCGGTGAAACGACCATCAATGGTGTCAAACCACCATCGGCAACTGATGTATGAGGTTGTCGAATACATTGGGCGCTGGTCGATGATCGACATCTTTGTGGTTGCGATCATGTCGTCTCTCGTACAATTAAATACCCTGGCGGCAGTAAACCCCGGCCGCGCAAGCCTGTTTTTCGCGCTTTCCGTGATCTTTACCATGCTCTCGGCGCAAGCCTTTGACAGCCGGATGATATGGGATGCGCAGCGGGCCGAGAGGAATATCGACCGATGAACGATACACCAACGCCGGTAACCATCGAGCCCGCGCGCAAGTTATTTCTTTCAAACGCATCGTTCGTCTGGATCATCCCGCTGCTGGCCTTGATTATCGCCCTTGGCGTGGCCTGGCAGTCCTACAACTCCCGCGGACCGCTGATTACGATCGAGTTCGAAAACGGCGCGGGCATAAAAACGCGCGAAACCGAACTCCGTTTCCGCGACGTGGCGGTCGGTGTGGTGGAGGACGTCAAGTTCGCCTCCGGCCTCTCAGGCGTCGTGGCACATGTCCGGTTGGACAAAGACGTGGCACCCTATGTCGATGTCGGTGCGAGTTTCTGGGTCGTCCAGCCCGAGCTGAGTGCGCGAGGCGTCAGTGGTCTGGAGACGGTTTTGTCGGGTGTGTATATAGAAGGCACGTGGGACGGCGATATCGGCCCGTCGCAGTCCAGCTTCAAGGGGCTCAAGGACACACCTCTTTATCGCTACGGCAAAGAAGGGTTGGAGATCACGCTTCGCACAACGGCGGGCGGCAGCCTGACGGATGACAGCCCGATCACCTATCGCGGGATCGAGGTAGGGCGTCTGGGGAAGGCGCAAATCTCCCAGCAAGGCAGTTTCGCCGTCGCGGAGGCCATCATCTATCATCCGCATAGCCGCCTGATCTCGCCAACGACGCGGTTTTGGGACACCTCTGGCTTCACGTTTTCCGTGGGTCCGAGCGGAGCGGAAATCAACTTTTCATCCATCGCGACGCTGGTCGGTGGCGGGGTCACATTTGAGACGTTCGTCTCCGGTGGCAGTGCCGTCTCTGACGGCTACAGTTTCGAGGTCTTTCAGGACGAGGCATCGGCCCGTGACAGCGTGTTCAATGCATCGGAAGCAGAGCCTTTGCAGATGCGGGTCGTGTTTGACGAGAACATTTCCGGCCTGAGCGTTGACGCACCGGTCGAGCTAAACGGTTTGCAAATCGGTCGGGTTGAAGGTCTCTCCGGCGTCATAGACGCGGATGCGTTCGGGGACCAGCGCGTCCGCTTGAGTGCATTGATCAACATCCAGCCCGCGCGCTTGGGCTTGCAGGACGACGTCTCTCCCGAAGCGGCCCTGGAGTTCCTGTCGCGCCAGATCGAAGACGGATTGCGCGCCCGTCTGGCATCCGCCAGCCTGCTGTCAGGCGGGCTGAAAATCGAATTGGTCGAGGTTGAGGACGCCCCACAATACGTTGTCCAGACGGGCGAGGGTATCATCCCGATCATCCCCAGCACCAATAACGAAATTTCTGACGTTACCGCGACCGTGGCTGGTGTCGTTTCGCGTATCAACAACCTGCCAATTGAGGACCTGCTCAACAGCGCAATCCAGTTCCTCAACAGCGCCGACGCTTTGATATCGGATCAGGATTTACGTGAAACGCCTCAGGTCGTAAAAGCCCTGCTAGGCGATTTCCGTGAAATCGTAGCGTCCGAAGATGTGCAGGACATACCCGTAAAGCTGAACGCCTCGCTTGGCCGGTTCGAAACATTGCTGGCACAACTCGAAGAAGAGGCGTTTGCGACGCAACTGGTTGCAGCGGTGAACGCAGCGGCGACGGCGGCCAATGGCGTCAACGCGTCTGTCGAAGGCGTGCCTGCCCTGATTGCGCAGCTTGAAGCGGTCGCCGAGAAAGCCGAAAATCTGCCACTGGAAGATTTAACGAAGCAGCTAACCACGCTGACCGCCTCCGCAGATGCTATCCTCGGAACCGAAGCCGCGAAGCAACTGCCCGCCGACCTCGGCTCCGCCCTCAACGAGATCAACGCAACGCTGCAAGAACTGCGCGAAGGCGGCGCGGTGACAAACATCAACGCCACACTCGATTCAACGCGCAAGGCCGCAGACGCGGTGGCGGTTTCGACGCAGGATCTGCCCGCTTTGGTTGAACGTGTTCGCGTCGTGCTAAACCAAGCCAACGAAACCATTGCAGGCTACAACAGGGGTGAAGCCTTGAGCAGAGACGCGCAAAGTGCGCTGCGCGACATATCGAAAGCGGCCGAGGCAATGACGTCTCTTGCGCGTATGCTCGAACGCAACCCAAGCTCACTAATTCGAGGACGATGACTATGGGTTTTACAAAACCAACCCTTCTCGGGGCAGCCTTCATACTCTCGGCTTGCGGGGCAACGCCCGACCTTTACACAGTCACTCCGCCTCAGGTTGAGCAGACCCAACGCATCGCCTTTCGCGCCGTTGAGGTTCGGGATGTTTCCTTGCCTACATACGCCAGTGCGAACGAGATCGCTGTTGAGGATCAAGACGGCAAGCTGGTCACCGATGCCGCAGTCTTATGGGCAGACAACCCGGAACGCGCAATCGCGCTGGAACTGACGCGAAACCTCGCCCGCTTGACCGGCGCGCAGGTAGCATCGGAGCCATGGCCGTTCGAGGCATTTCCCGACGCGCGATTGGACGTGCGTTTTGAAAGCCTGATCGCTGGTGCAAACGGCCAGTTCCGCGCGTCCGGGCAGTTTTTCGTGAGTGTCGACGATGGTGGGCGAGAACGCTCGGGCCTTTTCGATATAGCCGTGCCCTTCGATCCGGCAAGCGGCCCCAAAGCCATCGCAGCGGCACGGGGCAGAGTCATCTTGGATCTGGCAGTCTACATCGCAGAAAACGGGCTGCGTTAAACACCACTGACTTCTCACAAACCCGCTAGCTGACCTGTCGGATAACTCTCTCGAACACGCGGGCCGTATCACGCCAGCTTGGCAAGCTCTTGGCCCGTTCCAATGAAAGCTGTTGAAACTGCGCTGCAATCTCCGGCTCTTCGATCAGGCGTCGTAGCGCGTTCGCGAATGCTGCCGGATCGTCCGGAGGCACCAGTATACCAGCCTCGCCGACGGTCTCAGGGACGGCACCTACATCGCACGACACCACTGGCAAGCCGTAAAACATCGCTTCGCTCAGCACCATGCCGTAGCCCTCGTAGCGCGTAGCCAAGGCAAAGATCGACGCGGCATTAAAGTGCTCGGCAAGCTCAGGACCGTCCAGCTCTCCCGCGAATGTAACCCTTTGAGACAATCCAAGCTCGCGGCATTGAGTGCGCAGTGCATTCGCCGTGTGTTGGTCATGAGCTTTGCCAACGATCACGGCGTTCCAGTGAAGGTCTGTAATGAGTGACAATGCATCAAGCAGAACATCATGTCCCTTGCGCCGTGCGAGAAGACCAACTGACAGTATTAGGGGCGGGTCAGCTCTTGAGGCATTCAACACCGGCCTGTCAAATCCCGGCGGGGCCACAGTAATCGACGCAGGATCGGCGCCAAAATCGCGCGCAAGAACCTCCGCTGTGTGTGGGCTGGGAACGACGATGTGGGCGGCAAAACCCAGCGCCTGCGCCTCGTTCTCACACAAGAAGGCGGCTCGCTCCGGTGCCAGCCCTGTTTCCAATCCAAGCGGATGATGGATCATGGCTAGGATCGGCGCTTTAACTTGAGCAAGCCCTGCGGGGTCGATCGCGCCGAAGACCAAGCCGTCCAGAATAATCGGTTGATGCGCCGGAACCGCGTTCAAGGCCGCGAGCGTCTCGGCCATGTCAGCGACCGTCGGGTCGGGAAAGCTATCGGGCAGTTGCAGATGCGCCGTCTTCACGCCAATCTCGTTAAGAACACGCAAAACCGTGGCCTCATACAAAAAGCCGCCCGTGCGGCGATCCTTGTCACCCGGTATCGCGAAAACCGCCCGTGTCATGTCAATTGCTCACTTGCATAGATCGCCAGAACCATCCGCTCCGCCCAGAGGACGGCAGCATACATCACCACCGCAACCAGCGTGATCGCGACGATGCATGACCAAAGCATGTTGTAGTTTGATGTTGTCGACGTCAGCGCCATCAACACTCCAATGCCCTTTCCGGTCGCGAGCCACTCGGTGGTCGTTACCGCCAGAATTGCTGCCGGAACCGCCATCTTGGCCGACGCAAATAGGGCCGGCATCATTGCGGGTATCTGTGCGGCACCCAGCACCCTGACCGGACCCGCGCCATAGGTGTGGAACACGTCGATGATCTGCTGCGGCGCTTGTCGCAGGCCTTGAAGGCAAGCCACGAAAGTCGGGAAGAAGATCATGACCGCGACCACGGTTATCGTTCCCGTAGCGCCACGACCCAAGGCCAGTACAATCAATGGCGCAGTCGTAATGATGGGTATCGAGCGCAAGGCCACCGCGACAGGCAGCACCACACGGGTTGCCTTGGGGAAAAGTATTACGGCAACAGCAAGCCCCGCACCCAACAGCAGCCCGGACAGGAAGCCGGGTATGGTTGCAGCCATGGTTTCTTTCAGGGCCACCCACAGCGTCAGGCGGGCGTCGGCATCTGCGGCCAGATATCTAACTACATCGCCGGGTCGCTTGGCGAAGAAGCGGTTCAGCTGAAACACATCCATAGCGACCTGCCACAGCAGAAGCAAAAACAATGCGGCCGCTACCATCTCGGCGATCCCGGGCCAGATGTTACGACGCGTCGGCGGCTTGGGCGGCGACAGGATAATGACCGGTGCGTACCCCACAAGCCGCTCACCAATCCGACCGACCAGCGCATAGGCAAGCACGGCAACGGTTGCTGAAATGAGAGCCAGCGACCATGTTGCATCGACATCCAGACCGCGCATCGCTCTGAGTGTCAGAACACCAAGACCGCGTTCCGCCCCCGTAAATTCCCCGATCATCGCACCTAGGAAGGCAGCAGGGGCGGCAATTTGAAGGCCCGCGAAGAGATAGGGCAAACTTGCACGTGCCCGGACAGTAATCAGCGTCATGAAACTGCCGCGTCCATACACAGACATAAGATCAGACCAGCTTCGCGGCATGGCCCGCAGTCCAACAAGCAAAGCGAGATATGTCGTGTAATAGACCGCCAGTCCGGCCAATGCTATTTGCGGCGCAGAACCAGGTCCGGAGATGACCCGCAGGATAGGACCGGTAGCCACGAGCGGCAGGCAGAAGATGACCAATGCACTGGCTGAAACAACGCGCTCCGCTCTAGGTTGCATCGTGACCAGACCAGCCATGATAACCGCCGCAATGTTTCCCCAGACAAAGCCTAATGCAGCGTTCTGCGCAGTGGTTAAGGTTGCACGCACCAAGAGGCCGGAGTTTGATGAAACAAAAGCCCAGACGCCGGACGGGCTGGCGACCAATACGCTTTCTGAGAAAACGTGGGCCGCCCCTCCCCAAAGCGAAATCGCGACAAGGGCAGTCATGAACCCGGCCCATATCTGCATTTAAACGGCAACTCCGAGCGCACGCAAAACCTGCGCCTTTCTAGATTGAAACTCATGGCCGTCGATTAGCTTTGCAGTGCGTGGCTCGTCGAAGGTCACCGACAAATCCGCCACGACCGTCGCAGGACGTTCCGAAAGGACGATGATCCGCTCGGAAAGCAGCACCGCTTCGTCCACGGAGTGTGTGACCATAATCGTCGTGGCCGCCCTTTTTCGCCAAAGCGGTGGCAACTCGGCATTCAGGCGAGCCCGTGTCAATGCATCGACCGACCCGAAAGGTTCGTCCAGCAAAAGCAATTCCGGCTCGGACACCAGACTTCGGGCGATAGCTGCACGTTGGCGCATCCCGCCCGATAGCTCCGCCGGGCGGTGTGTCTCAAACCCTGACAGGCCAACCAGCGCAATCAGATCATCCACCCCGTTATCGGATTTGCGGGCCAGTTTCGCGCCCAAGGCGATATTCTCACGGACAGTGCGCCAAGGCAGCAGCGCTGGGTCTTGGAACGCCATCGACAACGCGCCACGCTTTGCTACCTCTTTCGGGCTTTGAGAGCCGATACACACGCTCCCTGCCGAAGGCAAATCGAGACCCGCAATCAAACGAAGAAACGTCGACTTGCCGCATCCTGACGGCCCTACCAACGCAGTCGTCTGCCCCGCGATGAACGTAATATCCAGCGGTCCGAGAACTGCTGCGCCGTCAAATTGCTTGGTCAGCCCCGCGCACCGGATTTCTTTGCCAAGCACAATGCTAGGCGTGCGCATCTTCAAGAAGCGAGCGATCCCACAAGTCCGGGCCGACCTCCCTGCCCAACAGGGCGAGCGTTTCGACATTGGCGGCGACCGTCTCGTCGGTGAACCATCCAAACCCGTTCGCCGCCGTAAGGTCCGAGAACATGAGCGGCACCTGCCGCTCTGCCTGCAATACTTGCGTCGGCAAATCGAGGCCTGCATCGGGGAACATATCAACAGTCAGCACAGCCGCAGCCTTTGTGTCTGCCAAATAGTCATTCCAGCCAGCGATTTCGCCTTTCAGCAAACCCACGAGCTCCGCCCGCCGGTTCGCAATGCTGTCCTCCGTCGCAATGTAGGTTTGCGAATGCACGGAGTACCCGTGATCGGCCATCAGCATCGTTGTGTTGTCGACGCCTTGTATGGTCATCGCTACGGGTAGATCTGTTTCCCAACACAGCAAGCAATCCACCTGTCCGCTTACCAACGGTGCGGGGTCGTATTGCGTCGGGACGATCTCAATCTGGTTAATATCCACATCGTTTAGCGCACATAGGGCCTGCAAAACCGGCGTGTTCGAGACGGACATGCCGATCTTCTTGCCAACCAGATCAGCAGGCGCGTTCACCGGATTTGCCGACAACGAGGCAATCGCAAACGGGTTCTTTTGCATTGCCACCGCAATGATCTTGAACGGCGCACCCTGAGCAACTGCGGCGGCTGTGTAATCCGCGGCCGAGATGCCCACCAAAGCCGTGCCAGAAACCACAGGAGGCTCAACCGGTGCGTTCGGCCCGCCCTGTGTCAGCGAAACCGCAAGCCCTTGATCCGACCAATACCCTGATTTCTGGGCAATGTAGCTTCCGCCGAATTGAACGGAATGGAGCCAAGACAGCTGAAAATTCACCTGTTTCCGGTCGTCGGCACCCGCAGGTAATCCAAAGGACGCAGCGCCCAAGGCCGCGGCACCTGTGCTTAAAAAAGAGCGTCGGGTTGGATGCATGAGATATGTCATAAAACGTCCATGATTAGTTTTGAGGAACGGTGCTTGAGTGATTTGGCCTCAGCAAGAGCGCAACGGCGGGCAAAGCGGCGAGCATCATCATGGCACCATACGCGATGCCCGTCGCGATACCGGCGCTTGCGCTAGCGCCGATTAACGGGAAAAGGCCCGCCGCAGCGCCTTCGCGCCAGCCCCAGCCGCCAATGGATAAGGGGATAAGCATTGAAGACAAGATGAGCGGAACGAGGGTGAACGCATCATTTACCGGTATGACCGTGCCAGTGGCTCTCGCACAGGCGTAGAAACTGAAAATCAGGAGCCCCGCAATCATGAGCGTATAGCCGACCAAGCGCGGCTTTTTGAGGAGGTTCAAGATCAATCGCACGTACCGCGCGGTGGACGATTGCCGCCTGACCAACACCATCGCGCCAGCCGCTACGACAACGAACGCAAGGACCCCAAGCCATGCCATTTCCGGCCACGCGATACCACCAGGTGCCAGCAAGGCGAAGGTGAAGCCGACAGCCATCACAAGCAGCATGGATATCTGACCGATCAATCGCTCTGCCGCCACGGACTGAGCCGCCCGCACCAAATCCCCCTGTTGTCGGGCTCGGTATGCACGACCGACATCGCCCACGACCCCACCGGGTAAGACAAGATTGGTCAACTGCGCCAGATAATACTCCGACATTGCCCGCGAAAATGGCAATTCGATCCGCAACGCTTGGGCCACGATTTGCCAGCGTCGCGCCATCAGCACCGTGATCGCGGTCAAGCTGATCAGGGCAACGCCCAGCCAACTGAGGTCCGCACCGCGCAGCTTTTCGGCGACGCTTTTCGCGTCTGCCCACCAGATCAGAGCGGCCAACACCGTAAGCGACACGGCGAGCTTCAACAGCCACCGGATCATTGGACCGCTCCGACCAGCTTTGTCGGCTCGCTGAAGGCGCTGAGGAAATTGTCTCGGAACGTGTCCATGCGCCGTGCAGGAACCTCCGCTTGCGGGATCAGGCCGTCTGTCCAACCCCAGCTGTCTACCCGTGCGATCACGTCGGCTGGGCCAATCATGTGAACCGGCACATCGCGATTGTCACTGCCAGCGACGAAACCCGCAGCCTGATGATCGCCGACGACGACGACCAGAGGTGCTTCCTCACCCAACCGGGCCACATGCGAGAAGGTCGCTTGCAGCGAATAGTCTATAGCCTTGCGGTAGGCCTCGCGCACGTCATCGCGGTTCTTCCACAGCTCGCGCGGGGTCGGACCCCGTGCCGCCATCTCATTGAAGATCGTGCCGTCCCCGACCTTGTCCCATTCGACCATTTCCGGAACCGGCACCCACGGGGCGTGAGACGAAATGAGGGCAATCTGTACAAAGTCAGGTCGCCGGTCGTCCGGCAGCAACGTCGGATACGTCGCCAAGGTGAACTGATCAGGCATAGTGACCCAGTTGAACCGGTCGCCCTTATAGGGAATGTCAGCAGCCGCGAAGACCAACTCGAACCCCATCTTGCTGCTTTCGGGCCAAGCCATAGTAATAGCGGGCATTATTGCGGCGGTCCGGTAGCCTGCCTCCTGCGCGAAGTGAAACAGCCACTTGTGGCCGCTCGCCAGCATGGCGTTGTATCGGCCATGATCGCTTGTCCAAAGGCCGCTGGCCAGCGTGCCATGCGCCAGCCAGCTTTGACCTCCGGCAGTCGGTGATGTCAGCCATCCGCTACGCATGGAGAAACCTGCCCGTTCAATCTCGCGTTGCCCTGCACTCAAAGTTGCAAGATGCGACGGCGCGTATAGCGGATTGTCGAAACTCGCACGGCCGTAGCTTTCTATGTAGATCAGGATCACGTCACGCCCTTCCAGCCGGTCAAGCAAACCGGCGTCACTGGCGAAGTGGTCCGATTTGGCCTCTTGACTGAAACGCACGAGATCGACCGCAGTTCCTTGCATCTCGACCATACGCTTTACCGCCAGGCGTGACGTCCACGCGGTGCCCGGTGGGCTACGTTCGAACTTCCAGTAATCCAGATGGTGTCCGGCATCGGCAGCGGCCCAGCCGCCAAACCCAAGCGCCGCAAATACCGCCGCCCCCCGCGCAAGTGCGGGCACTTTGAGCGACGTCCAAGCACCCAAGCTGAAAGCTGACCCAAGAAACACCAGAAAAAGAAAGCCCAAGCCCAACGCTACCGCGAGATAGGCCAGTATATGTCCAATGCTCTCGCTGAGAAGCCCGATACCCGCTTCAATCAAGAACGCGTCCAGTATCGGGTTGAACGCTCGATTATATGCCGTGAACATTCCGAAATCCGCCAGCTTCAGAAAGGTCACCGCAGCAACAAGCGCGGCAAGCGTCCAAATGACCCAGCGCCGAGGACCAATCGCGATCATCGCGAACAGCAAGGCTGGAAGCTCTAACGGAAACTTGCTCAGGGCAGAGATATTCATCGTGCCGGGATGGTTTGGCAACACCAGCGCCAGAAACAGAAAACCCGCCGCAACGGAGAGAGAGATAGATTTCTTCATTCAGCACGCCTCAGCAGAAACCACGTATCGGCTGCGAATGACCAAAGCAGAAGCAGCGACGCGCCAAGAAGAACCGGATACATCAACCACGGCGGGGTAAGAGGACAGAGCAACACGATCAGCGCCGCGATCTGGATCACGCAGATTGCTTTGCGCCGGAAGTTTTCGGGAAGCGTCCGTCGCAACTTGGGCAAGAGGATGCTTGCAGCCACAAACGCGTATCGCGCAAACCCCAAGATGAGTATTTCAGGCCCGACGCGGCCACCTGCCAACAGTATCAATGCCAAGACGGCCCCAAGAAGCGCGTCAATCTCCATGTCGAACCGCGCCCCGAATGCGGATGAAAGACCTGATCGGCGCGCGAGCCAGCCGTCCAGCCCGTCTAACGCAAAGGCAGCGAGCGCAATCAGGAACACCCACCAACTCTCGGAGGCGGGCTCGATGATTGCGGCGCACAGGACAGAAATCATCGCCGCACGGATCAGAGTAACCACATTGCAGAAACCCAGAGTGTCATGCGGATAGTTTAGCAATACCCCCCGCAAGGCGAAAACTGAAATCACGAGGAAAACGGCCAACGGGGTTGCGACGTTGTCAAACAAGGCAGCAGACGCGATGCCCACCAATACCAGCAGACCGACGGCCAACATTGCCAACGGCACCGCAGGGCCAGCTAACCGCTGCGTTTTCAACGTCTGCTGTGGATCGCTGTTGATCACGGTTTGTGTATCCTCGTTTCCCGTGGTGAAGACCTAGCTCAACTACGGAAAATAGCTACTCCAACTATCAGAGCAGGTCAGCGCTTTCCCGCCTCATCACGCGACAGTGACTACACCGTGCAAGGGACGATGGTCCGATGCCGCGTTCGTATCCGGGTTATCGACGACCTCGACACGCTCCACGCGACCCGGTGCATTGGTCAGAATCCGGTCCAACGGCAGAATTGGCAAGCCCGTAGGAAATGTCGCCTTTGCTGGTCCCGCAAACTGGGTCCCGACGATCTTTCTTGAAAACGCAAGCCCTCGCCAAGGCCGCCATTCATTGAGGTCACCCAGCAGGATCGTCTGCATCTTCGGACGGCGTCTGAGATACTGGCCAATGATCCGCATCTGAATAACCCGCAACGGCTGGGACAATGACAAATGCGTGGACATGATCCGGACATGACGGTCGCCCGCCATCGCCTCGATCACGATCGCACCACGATGGCAGTGACCAGGCAAATCAATCACATCTGCCTCGGCCTGTCGGAAACGGTCACTCAGGAACAGTATCGTGCCCAAAAACCCATCGCTTTCGGGGCCCCACCGCAACTCCTTCCGGTTGTGGACATAAGTCAGCCCCGTGTCAGACGCGATCCGCGCGACGTCTAGGATTCGTGCGTGCGGGCGTCGCTCCTCGTCAGCTTCCTGCAAGGCAAGGATGTCGGGCTGATACGGTGCCAAAACACCCGCGATAGCTTGCTCGACCCGCTCGGGCTGAACTTTGCCATCGCGCCCCTTGGCGCGATGCACGTTCCAGGTCATGCAGTTGAGCTTTGGCAAAATGGTCGCTTTCTGTCACGATAGGGCTATCTCACCGGTCACCCGGCGATTGCGTTCATCCAACTTGTAACCACCAAGCGGACCATTGACCCAGAACAATTCGGAGAACCCTATGCGTATCTTGATCAGCACACTCCTTGCCGCGTTGACTTTCGGCAGCAGCGTTTCTGCCGACCCCGCCCGCTTTGAGTTGGACCCTGAACACACCACGGTCTTCTTTACAGTGGACCATATTGGTTATGCTGGAACACTAGGCATATTCGGCACCGTCAGCGGAGAATTTGTATACGACACAGATACTCAGGACTTAAGCGCCGTAGACGTGAGGATAGACGCCACAAGTCTCAACACATTCAACGACGCCCGCGACGGGCATGTTAAAGGTAAGGACTTTCTCGACGTCTCCAACCATCCTGAGATTACGTTTGTGGCCACGGAAGGAACACCGACCGGCGAAACGACTGGCACCGTCACAGGTGATTTGACAATCTTGGGTCAGTCGCAGCCGGTGACTTTGGATGTCACCCTCAACAAGGCCGCCGAATATCCTTTCGGCCACAAACGCTTTGTTCTTGGTCTGTCATTGGAGACCTCGATCCAGCGCAGTGACTTCGGCATGACATATGGTGTCGAAAATGGACTGGTGGGTGACACGGTGCATATCCGTATCGAGACCGAAGCCATGAGAATGGAATAGCGACCCAAAGCACGATGATCTGACAGTGTCCGATCAATCAACCCCTGCGCGATCCAGCAGGCCGCTCAACCACGCAGGCTCCGCATCAGACGCGGCAAGCGGGTCGGCTGGTCTCAAGCGGTGATCGACAACCAAGGATGCGAGGCGCATTCGGTCGTCTGCGAGCGGGTGGGCCGCCTCAGCAAGCTGCGCCCCTTCCCACGCCAGAAAGACCGCCGAGGTCACGTTGTACAGTGCAGTTGCCGCGCGGCGTGTTTCTTCCTCTTGCCGGTCACCCGACAGTCCCGCGGCATTGTCCATCCCTGCAACGGCGCGATCCAGAAGCGCGCCGAGTTCACCCGTGTGAGGCTGGCCGACCTGCCCCAGCAGATCGCGCAGGAAACCGGCCAATGCGTCTAACGCACCTTCGCGCCGCGCGGCACGGGCCACGTCAAGTGCCACGATATTGCTGGTCCCCTCCCAGATCGAGCCGAGATGCGCATCGCGCAGGATACGCGCGTCGGACCATTCCTCGATGTAGCCGCAGCCGCCGCGCACTTCCATCGCATCGCCCGCGACTTTGCGGGCATCGCGGCAGGTGCGGAACTTGATCAGCGGCGTCAGGATACGCAGGACTTTAGCCATGTGCGCGTCGCCACTATCGGCGGCCTCCAGCACGCGGGCGGTGTGGAACACCATGCTACGCCCCTGCTCTGCATGGGTCAGCATTTTCGCCAGCTGGCGCCGCATTAGCGGCATGTCGATCAACCGCTTGCCAAAGGCCTGACGGTGACGCGCGATGAACAACGCCTCCGAGACCGAGCGGCGCATCAGCCCCGCGCTGCGCACGCCATTGGCAAGGCGGGACATATTGATCATGTCCGTCATCTGCTTGAACCCCTGCCCCTGATCACCGACAAGATAAGCCGTCGCGCCCTCAAGCACGATCTCGCCCGACGCCATCGACCGCGTGCCCATCTTGTCCTTCAACCGCACGATCCTGTAGGCGTTCGGGCTGCCATCCGGCAGCGTGCGCGGCAGCAGGAACAAAGAAAGGCCCTTCGTGCCTTCCCCACCGTCCTCCGGTCGGGCAAGCACCATTGCCAGTTCTGCGTCCGGGTTGGAGCAAAACCACTTCTCCCCCGACAGCCGCCATTCACCGTCGACCTCATGGGCAACCGTGTCGATGGCCCCGACGTCAGAGCCTGCGGCCTGTTCGGTCATGAACATCGCACCTTGTGCCAGATCGTTCATGTCTTGACTGGTGAGGCCATCTACATAGCGCGTGATCAATGCGTCGGAGCCATATTTGCGGAGCGTGCGGGTCAGTGAATCCGTCATGCTCAGCGGGCAGCAGAGGCCGAACTCCGCCTGCACGAACAGATAGACCAGCGCATATTTCGCCAGCGGCGCCAGCGGTGCATCTGAGCCGAACACGCCCGCGCGATGCGACATCGCCGCCAGCCCGAAATCGCCAAAGGCGATCTGCTCCATCTCCTCATAGGCAGGATGCTTTTCGATACGCTCCTCCGGCGCGCCAGCGCGATTGCGCAGCGACAGCACCGGCGGATTGCGGTCCGCCGTCAGCGCGAGGCGCTCCAGACGGTCGCCGACCAACGCGCCCATCCGGTCGAGTTGCGGGGCCAGCATATCGCGAAGCTCCTCTGGCATGTAGATCGACAAAAGCGCAGCAAATGCCGGGTCGGCCCGATACACATTGGTCCCACGACTGTCAGGGACGTTGCGATAGGTGGTTGATGTCATGGAGGTTCTCCTGCTTGACGAGTGTCATCAGCCGCAAATGCGGGATCGCGCGGCGCGGTATTCGTCGCGCAACCTTGCAATGACGTCTGCTGCCGGTTCAATGGACTTGGATTGCAGCACCGCCTGCCCCGCGCTCCAGACGTCTTTCCACGCTTTCGGGCGCTCGGGATCGTCCTTCGCCACCATCTTGCGCGGCGCGGCTTGGCGGGCCTCTTCGGGGTCGACGCCGACCGCCTCAACGCTCGACGTCAGGTAGTTGGCGTGGGTGCCGGAAAAATAAGGCGTGTAAACAATCCCATCCGCAGCGGCGTCAACGACGCCTTGCTTGTGACCGTCCGGCGCGATCGCCTCGGTTGTGGGGATGAACACCGTTCCTGCATAGGCAAAATCGCAGCCCAGAACCTCTGCCGCCAGAATACTGCGGCCGTTGGCGATTGCGCCGGACAGGACCAACGGGCCGTCATAAAAGGCGCGGACTTCCTCGACCAAGGCAAACGGGCTGGTAGTTCCCGCATGGCCGCCTGCGCCCGCGCAAACAAGGACCAGCCCGTCGATGCCCGATTTCACCGCACGGCGGGCATGGCGGGCTTTGATGACGTCGTGAAACACCAGCCCACCATAGCCGTGCACCGCCTCGACCACCTTGTCAGGGGCCGACAGAGACGTGATAACCAGCGGCACCTTATGGCGCACGATGGTGGCAAGATCCTCGTCCAGCCGCGCGTTGTAGTCGTTCACGATCAGGTTCACGCCGAACGCTGCGGGCGGCTGGCCCGTATCTGTCGAGCACTGTGCCAGCCGTGTTTCAATTTGCGTGAGCCAGTCGTCAAACCCGTCAGCGGTGCGGGCGTTGAGCGACGGGAATGTCCCGATAATCCCCGCGCGACACTGCTCCACCACCAGATCGACCCCCGACGCCAGAAACATCGGCGCGCCGATCAGTGGAAGCGTCAGGTTGGCCTTCAGGTTGTCGATCTTTGTGCGGTCCATCGTCGGGGTGCCTCTTTCAGAGCAGGGAATAGCTGGCGTCGAAAGTCACGGTGCCATCGAGTTTCTCTAGCCAGACACGGTCACCTTCCGAACGGATCATGACCGGCTGACCGGCAGTCAGGGGCGCCAACCCGCGATAGTCGAACTTGATCGCTGCCGTCCCCACGCGCATCGCCGCCGCATTCATCAGCAGCGTGGCTTGCAGCGGGCCGTGCACGACAAGGTCGGCGTAACCTTCCACCTCCGTCACATAAGGGTAGTCGTAGTGAATCCGGTGGCCGTTGAACGTCATCGCGGAATAGCGAAATAGCGTAACCGCGTCGCCGACATACGCATCTGGCGGGATATCTTCGGCAGGCTTCTGGCTCGGTGACGCCATACGTTTGGTCGCGGGGCGGTAGACGATATCCTGACGCTCTTCGATAACGACGCGTCCATCGACGCTCAACTCGTGGTCGACCGCGACAAAAAGCAAGGGACCGCTGCGGCCCTGCTTTGGCGTGATCGAAGCGATCGTCGAATTGCGCGTGACGATGTCGTCCACCTGAATGGGATGGTGGAACCGCACCTGACCACCCGCCCACATCCGGCTTTCCAACGGAACAGGCGGCAGGAAGCCACCTCGGGCGGGGTGGCCATCGGGGCCAAGCTCATCATGCGGCACGGCCGGGGGCGATAGGCACCAGTGCAAGCCCATCGGCGTCGCATTTTCAGCCTCAAACAACCACGCACCGAACGTTGCATGAAACCTGTCACAGAGGCCGGACCTCACGCTATCGGTGACGCTTTCAGTGCGCCCCAGCCATTGACCAAGATGCCCCATATCCAATGCAGGCGCTGCTGTCATCTCATCGCCCTTTCGAGTTCCAGAATCCGCGATGCCCGTGCCACAATCGGCGCATCCACCATCGCGCCGTCCAACACGGTCGTCTTGCCATCCGACGATGCGTCGATGACCCGTTGCGCCCAAGTCACTTCATCGCCGGACGGCCTGAAGGCGGCGCGGGCGGGGGCGATCTGGTTGGGATGGATCAACAACTTGCCGCCGAACCCCAAATCACGCCCATGTTCTGCGTCCCCGGTGGTCATGGCCGGATCAATCGTCGCCGTTGTCACGCCGTCGATCGGGGCAGGTTTGCCAGCCAGTCTGGCGGCCATAACGATGGTGCTACGGATCGGCAGTAGCGCAGTCTGCGTATGGGCGCATCCCATGTCATGCGCGAAGTCGATGGAGCCGAACGCGACACGGTCTGCGGCCCGCGCGATCTCGTTGATCGCCGCCAGCCCGGCCACCGTTTCCACCAACGCCATGATCGTGTGAGCCGGACCGAGCGCGGAGCGCAACGCATCAATCTGGGCCGCGCTTTCCGTCTTAGGCAACACGATGCCGTCAAAACCGGCAGTTCGCGCAAACGCAACGTCGTCGGCATACCAAGGCGTGTCCGTCCCGTTGACCCGCAGGTACAGACGCACCGTTCGGTCAGCCGGTAGAGCACCATGCGGTATGCGTCGAACGGCAACCTTGCTGTGCGCAGGCACG
This sequence comes from Litoreibacter arenae DSM 19593, assembly GCF_000442275.2. Lineage (GTDB taxonomy): Bacteria > Pseudomonadota > Alphaproteobacteria > Rhodobacterales > Rhodobacteraceae > Litoreibacter > Litoreibacter arenae. Next base: position 255,553 of record NZ_KE557314.1, read on the forward strand.
GCGTCCTCCATGTCGATGATGACGCTGTCCGTCCCCGCCGCGCACGCCTTGGCAAAGCGGTCTGGCCGGTCGGCCGGCACGAAGAGCGGAAAGCTCGGGACGTTGATCTTTGCATGGTCGCTCATGGTGCGCCCCTAGAAGCTGCGAGGCATACCAAGGATATGCTCCGCCACATAGGACAGGATCAGGTTGGTCGAGATCGGCGCAACCTGATACAGCCGCGTCTCGCGGAACTTGCGCTCTACGTCATATTCCTGCGCAAACCCGAACCCGCCGAAGGTCTGCAAGCAGACATTCGCCGCCTCCCATGACGCATCAGCGGCCAGCAGCTTGGCCATGTTCGCCTGAGCGCCCGAAGGCTCCATCGCATCGAACCGGCGGCATGCCTCGAACCGCATCAGGTTCGCAGCTTCGATATTGGTATAGGCGCGGGCAATCGGAAACTGGACGCCCTGATTTTGCCCGATGGGCCGCGAAAATACCTCGCGCTCGCCCGCATAGGCGGTCGCCTTTTCGATGAACCAATAACCGTCGCCAATGCACTCTGCCGCAATCAGCGTGCGTTCGGCGTTCAGCCCGTCAAGGATGTAGCGGAAGCCCTTGCCCTCCTCACCGATCAGGGTGTCGGCGGGAATTTCCATGTTGTCGAAGAACAGCTCGTTCGTCTCGTGCCCGACCATGTTGGCGATCGGCTTGACTTCCATGCCCTTGCCGATGACCTGATCAAGCTCGACCAGAAAAATCGACAGCCCCTCGGACTTGCGTTTCACATCCGCCAGAGGCGTGGTCCGTGCCAAAAGGATCATCAGGTCCGAATGCTGAATCCGGCTGATCCAGACCTTCTGCCCGTTGATGACGTATTTGTCGCCTTTGCGCACCGCTGTCGTCTTCAGCTTGGTCGTGTCGGTCCCAGTCGAGGGCTCCGTGACGGCCATGGATTGCAGGCGCAATTCACCGCTGGCGATCTTGGGAAGGTACTGGGCCTTTTGCGCGTCCGAGCCGTGGCGCAGCAGCGTTCCCATATTGTACATCTGTCCGTGGCAATGACCGGCGTTTCCGCCTGCGCGGTTGATCTCCTCCATCACGATGGATGCCTCGGTCAAGCCAAGGCCGGAGCCGCCGAATTCCTCGGGGATCATGGCGGCCATCCAGCCGGCCTTTGTAAGTGCGGTTATGAACTCTTCGGGATAGGTTTCAGCCGCGCCATGCTTGCGGTGGTATTCGGACGGAAAATCCGCGCACAAGGCCCGCAAGGCATCGCGAAGGTCGTCGTGGATATCTGGGGCACTGGTTTGCATTGGGGCTCTCCGTATCAATTCGCCTTGATCGGCGCTGTTGTTCAAAATTTCTTCATCTGGTCGCAGCCGCATTTCCTGCGCGAACGGTGATCTTATCGGCTGTGCTCCACCCGATGCCGGAGGTCAGTTTATCTTTAGGCTTGGCCATGAGTGGCTCCTGAGACGGTTACGCGTGGATCGTCGCTTCGGTGACGGCCTGCACATCGGTCAGGCTGTTGCCCTTCGTCAGCTCAACCAGCCGGAAGCCTTCACTGGTCACGTCCAGCACCGCCAGATCGGTGTAGACACGACTGACCACGCCCAATCCGGTCAGCGGATAGGTGCATTTGCGCAGCAGCTTTGGGCTGCCGTCGCGGTTGGTGTGTTGCATCATCACGAAGATTTTCGGCACGCCCACCACAAGGTCCATCGCGCCTCCGACCGCTGGCGGAAACTTCTGATCCAATGTCGCCCAGTTCGCCAGATCCCCATTCTCCGCCACTTGGTAGGCCCCCAATACAGCGATATCCAGATGCCCGCCGCGCATCATCGCAAAACTGTCGGAGTGCTCGAAAAACGACGCGCCGGGGGCGGTCGTGATGTAGCGTTTGCTGGCGTCGATCATCTCGACGTCTTCCTCGCCTTCCGGCGGTGTGGGACCAACTCCCAGAATGCCGTTCTCGGAATGGTAAATCACCTCCCGACCTTCCGGCACATAGGCGGATACGTGGGTCGGCTTGCCGATACCCAGATTCACATAGGCTCCGTCGGGGATGTCAAAAGCCACGCGCGCGGCAAGGGCACTATCGCTAAGACGGTTCATGGGCGTACTCCGTATTCGACGACACTTTGCACGAAAATGCCCGGCGTCACGACGCTTTCGGGCGCAAGCGGATCGGATGAAACATGGCGCACCTCGGCGATGGAATGCCGCGCACCTGTTGCCATCACCGGGTTAAAGTTCCGCGCCGTGCCATGATAGCTGAGGTTGCCCCACGGGTCGCCTCGCTCCGCCCGCAGAAGCGCGAAGTCGGCGTGCAACGGGGCTTCCATAACGTAGCCGCGGCCGTCGATCACGCGGGTCTCCTTGCCCTCGGCCAGCAGCGTGCCGTAGCCCGTCGGCGTCAGGAAGCCCCCTATCCCAGCCCCTGCCGCACGGATGCGTTCGGCCAGTGTGCCTTGTGGCACGACCTCCAGCTCGATCTCGTCGGCCTCATAGCGCTTCTCGAACCAGATCGAGCCGGGCGAGCGCGGGTAGGAGCAGATAACCTTCGCCACGCGCCCACCCTTCAACAGTTTGGCGATGCCGGTTTCACCTGCGCCCGCGTTGTTCGAGATAACCGTCAACTCACCCGCACCATGTTCGAGCAGCGCGTCGATCAGGCCAAAGGGGATACCTGACGACCCGAACCCGCCAATCATGATGCTTGCGCCGTCCTGTATCGGTGCGACCGCTTCGGCCAGTGTGTTTACCCGTTTGTCCATCATAGTGCTCCTTACAAACTGGCGGTGCTTTTGCTGCGCTTGAGCAGCAGATTGATGCCGATCACTGCGATCAGAACGGCGGCGCCAATCAGGCTGGTCGTCAGCTCCGGCACGATGATCAGCACGCCACCGCCCAGAAACGCCGCACGGCTAAGCAAATTGATCCGCCCGACCCCGTAAATCCAGCTCTCGAAGGCCGAGGTGATCGCCCAGATCGCCACCAGCGTCAGCAGCACCCGCTCGATGATGTTGATGGCGCTGCCCTCCATGATCAGCGCAGGGTCATAGACGAAGATGAACGGCAGGATGAACAACGGAAGGCCCAGCCGCATGGCGCGAAAACCGGTCTCCATGGGTTTCGACCCTGCCACGTTCGCCGCCGTGATCGCCGCCAGCGCAACGGGTGGGGTGATGTAGGACAACATACCCCAGTAGAGGATGAACAGGTGGCTCGCCAACGGGTTCAGCCCCGCCTGCACCAGCGCAGGCGCCAGCAGGATCGACAGGAAGATGTAGCAGGCCGTCACCGTCATCCCCATTCCCAGCACGAAGCTGGTGACCGCGCCCGCAATCAGCATCAACGGGACGTTGCCATCCGCGTAAAGCAGCAGCTCACGCGAAAACGCGCCCGCAACACCGGTATAGGACAGCCCGCCGACGACCAACCCGATGCCCGCCAGAACGGCAACCAGCTTCGCCACGTTGGACGCGATGTCGAGCAGCAGCAGCCGCGCGCGATCCAGCGTCATGCGCGTTTCCTTGCGAAACGAGGTTGCGACCAGCATCACCAAGGACGCGTAGTAAGGAGAGCGCGACTCAAGTCGCAGGCCCATCAAAACGTAGATCAGGACAGCGAGACTCAGCAGATAGGGCCAGCCGGATTTCAGCACGGGCCAGATCTTCGGGATTTCCGATTTCGGCAACCCTTCCAAGCCCTTCCGCGCGGCGAACATATCGACCTGCAACAGCAGCGCGACGTAGAACATCATGGCCGGAATGATCGCGGCAACCACGATGGTGGAATATTGCACCCCGATGAAGGAGGCCATGACGAACGCCACTGTCCCCATGACCGGCGGCATCAGCGTGGCTCCGGTGGACGCACAAGCCTCGATCGCCGCGGCATAGCTGGCCGGATAGCCGACGCGGCGCATTGTCGGCACCGAGAACGGGGCGGACGTCAGGATGTTGGAAATCACGCTGCCCGACAGCGAGCCCAGAATACCGGAGCCGAGAACCGCAACCTTGGCAGGACCGCCCCTGCGATGCCCCAGAAGGGCCGCCGCCAGTTCCATGAAAAAGTCGCTGCCCTTGGTCATAACAAGGACAGAGCCGAAAATGACAAACCCGATAACCAGTTCGGCAACCACCTGCATCGGGATGCCGATGATGCTCTCGACGCCAAGGACATGCGCCCTGACCGTCTCGACCAGCGAAAACTGCGTTCCCCAAAGGAAGCCGGGCATATGGCCTGCATAAAGCGGGAACGTTCCGAACAGAAACGCCGTGACCAGCAGGACCGGCCCACCGGCGCGGCGTACGCCTTCCAGCACCAGAACGATGAGGATCGACGCCATTATATCTGCGGTCAGCGGCGCGTCGTACTCCCACCCGCGCTGGATGATGTCGAGGCCGTGATTGCCCAACCACCCCGCGCTAATCAGCGCCAGCCCCGCAAGCGTCAGGTTGAGCCAACTCATCCGCCCCGCCAGTCGCGCGGATATCGGCACCGACAAAAACGCGATCGCCAGAAATATCCCGATCAAATAATAGAGGTAAGCGTTCCCGAGCGGCTGAAAGCCCATGAGGTTCAGCAAGAATTGCTGGTTAAGGGCCAGCAGTATTCCCAAAGCGCCCAGCGCCATGACCAGCCAGCTTATCGGGCCGGAGGGGCCCTCCGGCGTCGGTGGTTTGAACTCTGCGCGCTTCTCGTCGCCGAGGGGGGCGTCGTTGACCATGTGTCCGTCCTGCGATGCGTGTGCGACAAATCCCCCGACGCGGGCCGCGTCGGGGGAATGCCAATGTGCTGTCAGCCGATCACTTCAACGAGGCGATGACTTCGCCCCGGCGCTTCATCCAAGCCTCCGAATACTCTTCCTCGGACATTCCGGAATTGGCGCTGTGGAACTCCTCCCAAGCGGCGGTCAACGCATCCATCCGCGCCATGCGGTTCTGGTTCCACGCCTCATCCTCGTCGGTCCACACACCGATTTCACGCAGGTAGCGCACGGCGCCCTCATGGAACGGGATGTCGATCGCGGGGCGGCCGGATTTGTCCAGCGACCAACGGCTCATCGCCGCGGTTCCGTCCTTGTAAAGATCGTAGGTCTCGTCCAGCGCCTTGATGAACGCGTAGACGTCATCTGCGCTTTTCTCGTCCGTGGTGGTAATCACCGGATAGCGGTAGGCCGCCATCTTGGCGATCTCGCCCTCAGCCAGTCCGGCGGCGACATCCTCGTCCGACGGGCTCATGATCGGCAGCACCTTCAGCAGCTTGTCCCAGCCTTCCTTGTTGTCGGCCTCAAGTGGCGCATACTGGATGCCGCGCGGGCTTTCGGCCAATTCGTAAAGCTGGCTGGTCGTAGGCGTGGTGCAGGTCGCGTCGGCCTCGTTTCGGGTCATTGACGACATCGCGGCGCTGTAGGTCGGGAACATGACGACTTCGACATCGTCGAGCGTCAGCCCCCCGAACGCCAGAATTGCCTCGCACTTGACGTTGACCGACGGGTTGCCGGCCACGAACGCGATCCGCTTGCCCTTCGCATCCGCCACGGTGGCGATGCCCGCATCACCCGCTGCAATCAAAGTGATGCCAGCCGGACGACCGGCCACGGCGCGCAATTGGTGCGGGCCCCAATCGGGTTTCGCAAAATCATACGCGCCTTCACCCAAGAAAAACGCCTCTGTCGCCAGAAACGCGTAATCCGCACGGCCCTGCAACAGCGGCTGCAAACGTCCGATACCACTGCCCGACGGCTGGATACGAACGCGCGTGCCGAACTCCTTGCCGAAGGCGTCGGCGATGGCCGAGGCCTCCGCATAACCTGCGGAGCCGACATCGTACGAGGTCCAAACCATCGTCTGCGGCAAATCCTGAGCGAATGCTGGCAGTGCGACACAGGCCGCGAGTGCGCCCAATGTGGTGCGCATGTTGAAATACTTCATTTTTCTCTCCCTTGTACAAAGATCCAAGCCCCGCAGCCATCCCCACGGTGTTTCCAGTCCGATCCGGTGCAGCAGTATTTTTTGCGGCAGTTCCGCGCTGATCTGACAGGCGGGCTTGTCTTCAAGAAAAAAGGCTAAAGAGTTGTAGCCATATTTCAAATGCATTATTGACATATCAGAGATAGAAAATGGGTATTGATGGAATTTCGTCTTCTCCGCAACTTCATCAAGATCGTGGAACTGAGCAGCATCACCGCCGCGTCGGAACAATTGCACGTCGCGCAACCCGCCCTGAGCCGACAGGTCAAGGCGTTGGAGAGCGAGCTTGGCGTCCTGCTTCTGCGCCGTCACGGGCGCGGCGTCATGCCGACCGAAGAAGGCATGCGGCTTGTCAGTCGCGCAAAGCTCATTCTGGAAGATTTCGAGAACCTGCAGGCCGAAGTGACAGGCAACCCGAAGTCGCTGTCGGGCACGCTTACGCTTGGACTACCTCCCACCGTGGCCGAGGTGCTCGCCACTCATCTGATCATACGTACGATGGAGAAATATCCAGACGTGAACCTCAGGATCGTGTCCGGGTTCAGCGGTCACGTCCAGGACTGGCTGATGCGCGGCAAAGTCGATCTCGGGGTGGCCTACGAGGGCCAGAAATCCAAGTTGATAAAGTCGAAACCCATTATTCTGGAGCAGCTTTTCCTGATCCAATCCGCAGAAGCTTCCGATGTGCAGGACGGCACTCCGATTACCGCTGTAGACGCGCTGCGCCAGCCTTTGATCCTGCCAAACCCTGAACACGGGCTACGCGGCAGAATCGAGAGCATCGCACAAGCAGATCAGATTGATCTGAACGTCGTGCTCGAGATCGACATTCTGCCAACCATGTTGTCTTTCGTCGAACGTGACCTTGGCAGCACCATCCTGCCCTTGGTCAGCGTCATTAATCAGGTTCGCGCAGGCAAACTGATCGCCCGCCCCATCGTTCAGAAGGCGATTGACCGGACGTTGGTGTTGATGACCCCGCTCAACACACCCGCATCCCGTCTGGCCACCGGCTTCTCTGAGTTTCTGACCGCCGAGGTGCATCATCTGGCGACCTCCGGCGAATGGCCGGGCACGACGTTATAGAGGCCAGCTGTCAGGTATGCCCTGCAGATATAGCTGACATCTAAAAACAGCCTTACAAGCATGGAAAATCATGTTCTAGAGTTGGTAGGCCGGACCACGACAGGTCTGACAGCGGAGGAGCAATCATGCAAACCGGACCCCTGCAAGGCGTTCTTGTCGTTTCGATAGAGCAGGCCGTCGCAGCTCCTTATTGCACGTCCCGTCTCGCGGATGCCGGCGCACGCGTCATCAAGGTAGAGCGCCCCGAAGGCGATTTCGCCCGTGGCTACGACAAGGCCGCCGGTGGCGAGAGCAGCTATTTCGTCTGGCTTAATCGCGGCAAGGAATCCGTCACACTCGACCTGAGTGATGAGAGCGACAAGGACCTTTTGCTGGCGATGGTCGATCAGGCGGACGTATTGGTGCAGAACCTCAAGCCCGGCGCACTGGAGCGCAAAGGTCTCGGCCCTCAAACCCTGCGCGAGCGGAACAAAGCTTTGATCACCTGCTCCATCAGCGGCTATGGCGAAAGCGGACCATATGCCTCGCGCAAGGCGTATGACCTTCTTATCCAAGCGGAATCCGGTCTGTGCAGCATCACGGGCGGCCCGACAGAACCGTCACGGGTCGGTATCTCCATCGTCGATATAGCCACCGGCGCGGCAGCCCAATCTGCCATTCTGGAAGCGCTCATCGGACGCGAGCGCACGGGTATCGGCAGCGACATTCGCATCTCCATGTTCGAGGTAATGGCCGACTGGCTGGCCGTCCCGCTCCTGCACGCGGCATCCGGCAACCCGCCACAAAGGATCGGGCTGGCGCATCCGTCGATCTGCCCCTACGGCGTGTTTTCGACATCCGACGGGCAGGATCTGCTGATCTCGATCCAGAACGACCGCGAATGGGCGGTGTTCGCAACGCAAGTGCTGGACCGCCCAGACATGATCACCGATCCGGAATACGCTACGAACAATGCCCGCATGTCCATCCGCGCACGCGTGGACAAAATCATCGCCGATGCCGTGTCCGACCGCACAAATGCGGAAATGGAGCAAATCCTGACAGCCGGAAATATCGCCTTCGCGGGCGTGAAGGATATGCAGGGGCTGATCGACCATCCCCACCTCGTCACCTCCACCGTGTCCACGCCGGACGGTCACGACATATCCCTCCCCGCGCCGCCTGCGTTGTTCGACGGTGTCCGCCGGATGGACAAGTCCAGCATGCCGTCACTGGGACGAGACACTGCCGCAATTCGTAAGGAGTTCGGCAGGGGCTAGCCAGCCTCAGATCGTGCCGGTCACCATCAGTATGGTCAGCAAACCGGTCCAAAACACAAACACCGCAAGACAATAAGGGCCGTTCCAGACGGGTCCAACCAAGCCGGGCGGGCGGTCGATTATTGAAGCGGATAGAATAATCGTCGTGATGACCGGGGAAAGGCCGATCACGCATGTCCAGCCTGCAATAATTGCCAGCGCTATTCCCAATTCGCTGACCCCCGGCAAGGCGAGCTGCAACGCTATTGCGCCCAGAACCGATGCGCTGACGATGGGGTTGATCCCGGCAAACGCCAAGACCACGAGGGACGACATAAGTCCCAGCACCAACGCGAGCGGGCCGAGCGATAAAGCCGCAATCACCGCCCGCAACCCGTCCACCGGAATGATCGCCACCAATATCACCGACAAAAATCCCGCTGACGCAAACACACCGACCTCACCCGCCGATGCAGGCATCCGCTGCCAGCTATCTGCCAGTGTCGCGCGAATGGCCGTCCACGGGCCGCCTGTGCTTTTGCGAGATGACAGGGCCGACCAAAGAACGGCGTAGCTTGGCACCAACAGCACCAGCGCCTCCTGAAACGACAGCGGAGTTACCTCGTGAAGAACAAAAATCGCCGACCCCAATACCATGACATGCCCGACAAGCAGCGCCGCCCCTCTCCAACTGCCCCCCGCAGGTGCCACCGGTTTCGGCGCAAGTAACCTCAGCTTACGGTGCTGAATACGGTCAAGCGTCCAACCCAAGCCGATAAACAGGAAACTGATGGCAAACCCGAGCGGCCCAAAGTCGACATAGGACAGGCCGGGCAAGGTGATCAGCACCACATTGGTGGCAAATCCGAACGGCGACCAGAGCGAGATGAGGCCAAACCCCCTGATAACCGCCAGCGTCATGCGCCGCAGCTTCGCCTCTTGCAGGTCGGGGGGCAGGCGCATGGTGGATGCATCCGAAAGCGAGCGTTTGGCCAGATCGAGCAAGATGACCAAGCCGCCGAAATTGATCAAAACCCCGAATAGATGCCCGCCAAACGAAAGGGCCAGATAGCGGCGCGATGGCGGCTGGCCGGTCAGATACGCTCCCGCCTCCTTCACTTCCGGTGCCATCATTGCGGCAGAGCGCAGTGTGCCAAGCAAGCTGATCAACGCCGCCAGAAATAACGCGCGCCCCACCGCGTCCATTAACACCGCCGCAGGCACGTCGCGTCCGATGGCGATGACCAACGCGACAGCTGAAAGTAAAATCGGAACCCAGGTGCTGAAGTTGAAACGACGCCATCCCAGCGCCAGAAACAACCCGAGTGCGGTAGCCGCGCTCAAGGCCAGCCAGGTTGCATCCACGAATATCAACGCCACCGCGGCGACCAAGACGAAAGTCAGCAAGCCACTTCGCAGCTGAACGGCCCCACCCCTTGGCGGCGTAAGGGTTGTTTCGTCCAGCATCTAGCTTACACGCCTCAACGCCCTTGAAACTTGGCGGGGCGCTTTTCAAAGAACGCGGCCCTGCCCTCGGCGGCATCCTCGCTGTTGAGCAGGATCGGCTGGATCATGCGCTCATACTCAAGCGCGGCATCCACGTCCCTCGCAAACCAGTCCGCGATGAACTGCCGTGGCAAAGGCGCGCCGGCTGCTTCCTCCAGCGCAATAGCGCACGCCGCATCCACGGCCTGCCCCTCATCCACAAGCTCGTCCACCATCCCCATTGCCAGCGCTTCGTCTGCTGCAATCTTGCGGTTGCTCATGATGATCCGACGCGCCCGCGCAGGGCCTACCCGCGCGGGCAAGGTGGCAAGCAGGCCCATGTCGGGGATCAGGCCAATCTTGGTAAAGCTGGCAACGAACTTGGCTTCTCGCGAAGCCACAATTGTCGGGCAGGCCATCACCAAGGCAAAACCACCGCCCGCCGCCCAGCCTTCGACCGCGACCACCAACGGCTTGGAAAACCGGACCATGCGGCTGACCATGTCCTTCACCGTGGCAAAACGCTCCCGCTGCTGGGCAACGCTGCGTGTGCCTTGGTCACGGATGTCGCCGCCTACGGAAAAGTGGCCGCCCTTGCCGGTCAAAACCACCGCCCTGACGTCGTCCTCCCCTTCAGCGTCCGATAGTACACGCACCAGTTCCTGCCGCACCGGATGCCCCAACGGGTTGCGCCGATCCGGCTCGTTCAGGCTGACGACCAGCACGCCACCCTCGCGCGTTTCAAGATCAATCGCCATCATGCGTCCTTTCTGAACTGGAACAACCCGTTGCCAATTGCCACCTTGTCACGCTCGGTCACGATGGTTCGGAAAGAGCCGTCCTTCCAGACCTCAGTGCGCAATGTCTCGCCCGGAAACACATGCGCGGTGAAACGCGCGTCCATGGCTCCGAACCGCCCGGCATCATAGTCGCACAGCGTCGCAAGCAGCGCGTGCGCAGCGCATCCGAAGGTGCAAAGCCCGTGCAGAATGGGCCGCTCGAACCCCGCGCCTTCCGCGACGCGCGGATCAAGATGCAGCGGGTTGGGGTCCGCGTTCCAACGATAGAGCAACGCCTGCTCCGGTCGCGTCTGCGTCTCGAACACATGGTCCGGCGCGGTGTCGGGCAGTTGGTGGACCGGTTTGGGCGTGTCCGATGCCCCGCCATACCCGCCGTCGCCGCGCAGAAAAGTCGTGCCGCGGCAGGTCGCAAGCAAGGTGCCCGTCGCCTCGTCGTGGATTTCCTTCTCAGAGTACAGCAGCGCCCCGCGCCCTTCCCCCTTGTCGATCAGCCCCGTCACGCGGGTCTTGGCTCGGATCGTCGCCTCGACAGGGATCGGGGCATGAACCGTCATGCCCTGCTCGCCATGCACCACCCGCAAGGCGTCGACCCCCGTGGCCGGATCGGACAGCCAGAAGCCGGGATGGCCCAGCACGTTCGCAATCGCGGGCATCACGCGGATATCGTCCTGTAGACCGCCGACATAAGCCAATTGCGACATATCCATCGGGTCCTGCCCCATGCCGATGGACAGCGCGTATTGAGCCGCGTCACGCGGCCCATAGCTTTGGCGCATTTCGGGAATGTCGAAGTTCATCAGATGGTCGCGGTCAATCGCCATGTCATTGCGCCCCTTCGTTCAGTTCGATCACCGCGTCCAGCGCATAGGCCCCTTGCCCCTGAGGCATCGCCAGCACGGGGTTGAGGTCAATCGACAACAGCCGCTCTCCGGCACCTGCCGCAAAAACGGACAGCTGCGACAACATTTGCGCCAGCGCATCTATGTCTGCCGGTTCCTGCCCCCGTGCGCCGTTCAGGATCGGTGCCCCGCGTATGGACAGGATCATGTCCCGCGCGGTTGCCGCATCAAACGGGCAGATCCGCAGGGCCACGTCGTCAAGTATCTCCACGAAGATGCCGCCAAGGCCGAACACGGCCACCGGCCCGAATGTCGGGTCGCGGTTGATGCCCATCAGGCATTCCACGCCACCCGAAAGCTGTTTAGCCACCAGAACCCCGCTGATTGCCGCGTCGGGCGCGTGGGTGTCAGCCGCCTGCATGATGGCGTCATAGGCCGTGCGCACATCGTCCTCCGAGCGAAGGTTCAACTTTACCGCGCCGATATCGGACTTGTGGATAATATCCGGCGACAGGATTTTCATCACGACCGGATAGCCCAGAACCTCCGCCGCCGTGACGGCCTCGTCCGCATTTTCCGCTCTGCTTTCCGGCGCACAGGCGACACCCGCTTCCGACAGGATTGATTTGGCCTCCGCCTCATCCGGTGCATGCTCTGGCAATGTGACGGAGTTGGCCGCTGTCAACTTTGTCGCCCGTTCCCCGGCGCGCGTCTCGCAAATCGCATGGATCGCACGCGCAGCACGGCAGGGATCGTTGAAGACCAGGATGCCCTCGTCGTCATACCGCTCCAGCACCTCCGGCGCACCGAGCGCGCAAAACGCGATAATCCGGTCGGGGTATTCCGCCCGCAGCGGCTTCATCGCCGCAAGGATCGCGTCCGAGACCGCGGGGCTGCCCGCAACATAAGTTAGAAAACACAACACCGCGCCATAGCCGCCGTCTTCCAGCGCGGCTCTTGTGAACGACTCCAACAGCGACGGGTCGTTGAGCGCCTGCGCGGTGCAATCCAGCGGGTTGACCGGCGACGCATAGGGAAGCAGCGCCTTAAGTCGCGCCTGCGCCGCCTGCGGCATCGCGGGCATCGGCAGGCCGATGCGTTCCGCCTCGTCGCTGATGACGATGCCTGCGCCGCCGCTGACGGTGATGACACCCAGCGAATGGGCTGCCGGATAAATCTTCTTGGAGGCCGCATAGGCGATATCCATCATCGCCTCGGGGTCGCGCACGAGGATGACGCCGTGGTCTCGAAACACCGCATCCGCGACGACCGCGTCGCCGGTCAAGGACGCCGTGTGCGAGGCCGCTGCCTGCGCCCCCACCGCCGAGCGACCCGCTTTCAGCGCAATAACCGGCTTGCCCGCCGCCCGCGCCGCATCAAGCGCGGCCAGCAACGCGGCGGGGTCGTTCACCGCCTCCATATAGGTGCAAATCACGTCGATCCCGTCGCGCTCTGCCATCCAGTGGATCGCATCGGCGACGGTGATATCTGCCTCGTTGCCCGTGGTAATCAGCATCGAGACACCCAGCGCGCGGTCCCGTGCCAAGGCCCCCAGATGCGCCCCGAACGCGCCGGACTGGCTGGCGATGCCGATATTGCCGGGCTTGGGATAGCCCGTGTCCAGTGACGAGGAAAACGTGCCGTAATAGCCGATATCGACATTGTAGACGCCCAGCGTATTTGGTCCCAAAAGGCGGATACCATGCTCATGCGCCAGCGCCACAAGCTCCGTCTGCGCGGCTAGGCCCTCCTCGCCCACTTCCGCGAAGCCCGCAGAAAACAGCGTCGCGGCCTTGCAGCCTTTGCGGCCCAGCGCCTCGATCGTGTCGGGCACCATACGCGCAGCCACCGCAATCAGCGCCGCGTCGGGCGCTTCGGGCAGGTCGTCCACGCTGGCATAGCATTTCAACCCCTGCACGGTGTCCCGCTTGGGGTTCACCGGATAGATGCGGCCCGCATATCCGGCCTTCAGCATTGCCGCAATCGGACGCCCGCCAATCCGCGTGACGTCCTCCGATGCCCCGATCATCGCAACCGAGCGCGGGGCCACCAAGCCGTCAATATGGCTCAGGTCCGTCACAACGCAGCCTCAGAGCCCAGGATTGCCGTGCATTGGCTGGACAGGGTGCCGCCATTGCCGTGACACAGGGCAAGGTTGCAATCGTCGACCTGCCGCTCGCCGGCGTCACCGCGAATTTGCGTGACGGCTTCGGCGATCAGGAACAGGCCATACATCCCCGGATGCACGCAGGACAGACCGCCGCCATTGGTGTTGACCGCCAGCTCGCCGCCCGGCGCGATGCGCCCGTCTTCGACAAACGCGCCGCCCTCGCCCTTGGCACAAAAACCGAGGTCTTCGAGGAACAGGATCGTGTTGATCGTAAACGCGTCGTAGAGCATCGCCACGTCAATATCCTTGATCCCGACACCCGCCATCTCCAGCGCACGGGGGCCACTCTCGGCAGCAGCGGTCGTCGCAAGATCAGGCATCGCCACGATGGAGCGGTGATAGTTCGCCGCCCCGCCCCCGAGGAAATACACCGGCTTTGCGGTCAGGTCCTTCGCGCGGTCGGCGCGGGTCAGAACACAGGCCGCAGCCCCGTCCGTCACCAGACAGCAATCCGCCTTGGTCAACGGGTCCGAGATCATCCGCGACGACAGCAACTCGTCTTTCGTCAGTGGCCCACGGGCGAAGGCTTCGGGGTTGAGGTTCGCCCACCCCCGCGCCGCAAGCGCCACGTCGGCCAGTTGTTCCCGCGTCGTGCCATATTCGTGCATGTGCCGGCTTGCCGCCAAGCCATAAGCCGTGATCGGGTGGCGCGGGTTGTAGGGCGTCTCGTGCCATTGCGGCTCGCTCATCGACACCAGTCGCCCGCCCGCCGTGCGCTGGTTCGACCCGTAGCAAACCAGCGCGGCGTCGCAAAGACCCGCCTCCAGCGCAAGCGTCGCCTGAAGCAAATGCAGCTCGAAACTGGAGCCGCCAACATTGGTGCCATCAAAGAACCGAGGCTTCAGTCCCAGATACTCCACTACGCTCATCGTCGGAAACGCGTGGGAGCTGGTAGCGGCAAACACGCCGTCGATGTCCTGCATCTGCAAACCTGCATCCGCGACCGCCGCAACGGCGGCCTGCCCCAAAAGCTCCATCGCGGAAAAGCCGGGGGCCTCGCCCACGCCAGCGGTCGCCATGCCCACAATCGCGGATTTGCCGCGTATACCTTGCCCGCTCATGCCGCGCCTCCTTCAACCAGATCGAACACGACCCGGTTGCCGGTCTCGGCCTCCTCGATCCGCGCCGCAACGCGCGCACCGATGGGGGCCGTCTCGACCTCGGGCAGCGTCGACATCATCCGCACGCCCTCGTCCAACTCGATCAGAGCCACATTGGTGGACCCTGACCGGCTGCGGTTCACGGTGATCGCGTAGACCGTTCCCGTACCCGCAGGCGCGACCCATTCCAGATCGGTCGCCCCTGTCGGCGTCGAGATGCGCGGGAAAAAAACGTACTCCCCCGTGCTTTTCGCCCGCTGGATCATGAAGCGGCCTTGCTCCAGAAACGCCTCGTAAGTCGCCTGCGGCCCCGCTTGGGATGCATCATTCTGTGTCATGGGTGTCCTTTCCTTCAGCTCTGAGCGGTCACTTGGACCAATCAAGGATCATATGGGTCTGGGTGGTGACCGCAGCGGTTTTACCGTCGCTGCGGGTCATGGTGATTTGAAACACGATCAACGTCCGGCCCAAGTGCAACGGCTCGCACCGCGCGGTGACCGTGTCGCCGACACTCACGCCGCGCAGGAAGTTGGTCTTGCTCTCGATCGTCGTGTTGGATTTGTCCGCCGGAATGTTGATGAACGCAGACGTCCCCGCCGCGTTGTCGGCCAGCGTCATCATCGCGCCACCATGCAAAGCGCCGTTGCGGTTGCTCAGGGCATCTGTGACTTCCATGGTGCAGACAACGCAATCGGGCGTCGCGGACACGATCTCGATCCCTGCCAACGCCGAGAAGTTCGACTGCTCCGGCATCTGGTCAAGACGCCGTGGCGTGTCTCCGTCGCTCATTGGTTCGCCCGCTGGGCCAAGGTGCGCTTGCCGATAATCATCTGCTGGATCTGGCTTGTGCCCTCATAGATGCGCAGCACCCGCACATCGCGATACATGCGTTCGATGTCATACTCGGACATATACCCCGCGCCGCCATGGATTTGCAGCGCACGGTCGGCGATCCTGCCAACCATCTCGGTGCAGAAGTACTTGGTGCAGGACGCTTCCAGAACGGCTTTCCCTTCACGGTCGAACTTCTCCGCCGTGCTGCGCGTCAGGGCCCGGCCCGCGTGAAGCTCTGCCTGACAATCCGCCAGTAGCCCCTGCACCAGCTGGTGCTCCCCGATGGGTTTGCCAAACTGCTTGCGCTCCAGCGCGTAGTCGGTCGCCATGTCGAGCATTCGCTGCCCCTGCCCGACAGACATGGCGCCGATATGAATCCGCCCCCGATCAAGCACCCGCATGGCAGTGCGGAAGCCTTGGTTCAGCCGATCCGGCCCGCCAAGGATCGCGCTTTCCGGCACACGCACGTTGTCAAAAATCACGTCAGAGGTCTTGGCCCCGCGCTGCCCCATCTTCCGGTCGGGCTTGGCCACGGTGATCCCCGGCGTGTCCGCTGGCACGATGAAGGCGCTCACCCCGTCCGCGCCGGGCTTGTCAGGGTCGGTGCGGGCGAACACGGTAAAGACGCCCGCCTTGACCGCGTTGGTGATGTAGCGCTTGGTCCCGTTGATCACGTAGTCCGAGCCGTCCTTGCGCGCGCTGGTCCGGATGCCGCCCGCGTCGGAGCCGTTGTCAGGCTCGGTCAACGCAAAGGAGGTCACAATGTCACCACTGGCAATCCCCGGCAGCCACTGTTCTTTTTGCTCTTGGGTGCCGTCCATGACCAGGCCTTGCGAGCCGATGCCCACATTGGTCCCGATCATCGACCGGAAGCTTAGCGACGCGTAGCACAGCTTTTCGATCAACACCGCCTCCTGGCTGGCGCTCACGCCGATCCCGCCAAACTCCTGCGGCGTGGACAAGCCGTATAACCCCATCTCCTTGACCTCGGCGACAATATCGGAGGGAATTTCGTCGTCCTCCTCCACCTGCCGCTCTGCGGGGATGAGCCGCTCGCGGGCAAACCGCTCCACGGCACTTACGAGTTGTTCAAAAACCTCTGTGTCTACACCTGACGTCATATTTTCTACTCCAGTTTCGGGAACCGCATCCAAGCGCCGCTTGCGTCTCAAACAGTATTCTATATATTGAATGGCATTCGCAATAGGAAATAGCATGAACGACGAGACACGTCAAAAACTTGTCCCAGCGGTCGAAAACGCGGCGCTGATCCTACGCTTGCTTGTGTCGAGCGGTCGGCCAATGGGCGCGACGACAATCGCACGCGAAACCGGGCTGAATGTCTCGTCCGCCTTCAACATCCTGCGCACGCTGGCGCATGAGCGGCTGATCTCCTTCGACGCCACAGACAAAACTTACGCGCCCGGAATGGGCCTGCTGGAATTCGTCACGCCCTTGCTTGGCGCAAATCCTGCCGAGCTGATCCGACCGCTACTCAACGATATCGCACAACGCCATCAGGTGATGATCGCGCTTTGGCAGATCACCGAAACGGATCGGGTCGTCCTGATCGACCGCTTCACGCCGGAGCGCGTCGTGCAGGCCGTGATCTCCCGCAACAGCCGCCTGCCGGTGTTCAGCGGCGCGATAGGCCGCTGCTACGCCGCCGCCATGGGGCTGGACAAGGCACAAACCCGCGCGGGTTATGAAGCGGTGCGCTGGCAGTCCGAACCGGGCTTTGACGCTTACTGGCAGGACGTCCAGACCGCGCGTGAGACGCGCACGGCATTCGACCACGGACAGCTTTTCCGCGGCCTTGAAATCGTCGCCTCCCTCGCCCGCGACGCGGATGGCACACCGCGTTTCGGGATGAGCAGCATCACCATAACCGGACAACACGACGCAGAAAGCCTCAAGGCGGTCGCCGTCTCCCTCGCCGATGCCGCCAACCAGATAGAGCGCGGCGTCTTCGGCCGCCCCAACAACACCTGAACAAACGGAGTAACCCATGTCGGACCAAAACCCCCTGAACGGAAAAGTCATGCTGGTCACCGGAGCCGGCGGCGGCATCGGCCGCGCACTCGCCCTTGAGGCCGCAAAGGCCGGCGCCAGTGTCGTCGTCAATGATCTGGGCGCATCGCTCGATGGCCTAAGCGACGCAAGCACCGCCGCCGAGGATGTGGTATCGGAGATCGAAAAGCTGGGCGGTAAGGCCGTCGCCAACGGTGACAACGTGGCCGAACCCGACGGCGCCGCCGCGATGGTCCGCCAGGCCACCGACACATACGGGCGGCTGGATGCGGTTATCAACAACGCAGGCATCCTGCGCGACTGCTTCTTCCACAAGATGACCTACGAGAACTTCGACGCCGTGGTGAAGGTCCACCTCTACGGCTCCTTCAACACCAGCCGCGCCGCCGCCGACGTCTTCCGCGACCAGAACTCCGGCAGCCTGATCCACATGACCTCGACCTCCGGCCTGATCGGCAATCTGGCGCAGGCCAACTACTCCGCGGCGAAGCTCGGCGTCGCGGCCTTGTCCAAATCCATCGCCCTTGATCTTGCACGCTGGAACGTCCGCTCAAACTGCATCGCGCCCTTTGCATGGAGCCGCATGACCTCCTCCATCAAGGTCGACAGCCCCGAGCAGGAAGAGCGCGTGAACCGCATGAAGGAAATGGTGCCGGAAAAAATTGCCCCGCTTGCGTTGCATCTCGCCTCGGACGAGGGCGCGGATATCAGCGGCCAGATATTCGCCGTGCGCAATAACGAGATCTTCCTGATGTCCCAATCCCGCCCCGTGCGCTCTGTGCATCACGGCGGCGACGGCTGGGATATCGCAAGCGTGCGCAACCAGGCAATCCCCGCGCTCAAACGCAGCTTCGTTCCGCTCGAAGTCTCTGGTGATGTGTTCTGCTGGGACCCGGTCTGACTGCCTCACCTGCGACGCAAAACCCGTTTCCGGCGCGCCAGTGGCGGAGACGAAGTCCGCCCGCACTTAACTATAAGTTATTAATAAATATAAATAATAAAATTCACAACTTGAATTGTAGATATGTACGGACTCTCGGGACACTTCCTGTAAATACCCTGATTTGGGATGGAGGAAGTATTCATGACAAACGAAGAACGCGACATTCAACGCAAACTTAGAGTGCTTCAGCACGCCGAGACGATCGGCAATACTCGCAAGGCCTGCCGGTATTTTGGGGTCGGAAGGTCCAGTTTTTATAGATGGCGCGATGCCTATCAGAAACATGGCGAAGCCGGCCTAGAGAACGCCAGATCAATTCCCAAAAACCCGGCCAACCAAACGCCGCCCGAGATCATCGAGAAAGTGCTGTATCTGCGTCGCAAGTATCACTTGGGGCCAATCCGGATCGTCTGGTATTTGGCGCGCTATCACGGCATCAAAATCTCAGATGCCGGGGTGTACCGCATTCTCAAGCGCAACGGTCTCAATCGACTGCCCAGAGGCACACGAATGCGCAAACTGCACACCAAACGCTATCAGAAGCAGGCACCAGGTCATCATATCCAAGTGGATGTTAAGTTTCTGACCTTCAAAGGAAAAAAGGGCGAAAGGGTTCGCCGTTTCCAATACACAGCGATCGATGATGCAACCAGAGTTCGCGCCCTCAAGATTTACGAGAAACACACGCAGGCAAATGCGATCGACTTCATTGATCATATCATCGAAAAGTTCCCATTCCGCATTCGCGAAGTTCGCACGGATAATGGCCACGAGTTCCAAGCCAAATTCCACTGGCATGTCGAAGATCTCGGCATCAGGCACGCCTACATTAAGCGGGGTACGCCTCAACTCAATGGCAAAGTCGAACGATCCCACCGTTCAGATCAGCAGGAGTTCTACCAACTTCTCAGCTACAAAGGTGACGTCGATCTGAAGGCTAAACTCAACGAATGGGAGCGGTTCTACAACTTCGCCAGACCGCACGGCGCGCACAACGGCCAAACCCCTTACGAAGCTCTCAGAGACAAGCTACAGTAGCAACGCAAGTGTCCCGCAGGTCCGCCCAGGTTACAGTTTGGCGAAGACGAAAGCGGACCTTAGAACATCCTCTTTAAGGGTCGGTTAGTCCCGCGTCTAGCTCATTGCCTGACGAAATCTCGCTGCACCCGGCGCAAATGGCCGATCTTTGCGCCGCGTTGCCGTGCTCAAGATGATGCTTACGCGGCAAAATCCGTGCTGCGAGCGCGCGCAGCGGGATTTTGACACTTCCGCTCAGGGCTCAAACTTGTCGTTCGCCGCGCAATTGCCTAACGACTGCTTATGATCTGGAGTGAATTCCAGGATCGCCACCTACCCCGCCGCAAACGGTCCTTCCCGGCCATTGACCGTGTGTCGCGTCGCCGCGATGCAGCTTCCCCGAAGCGGACATTGATCGATCGCGCAGCATTTCGGTGGAGCCGATGGCAGCTATGCGGGACTCTGCTGCCGTTAAAGTAGACGACGCGAACGTCCCCTCTAGGGTATTTGATGAAATCAATGGACATTGACTCTTGCCAGTCGGGTTGACCTTTAGCCCGAGTAACAATTTTTTGATCAAAGGGCTCTCAAAACAAGGACGAAACCTCAGTTCGTAAACCACTAATTGGTGCGATTCATGCCTTAATCTCGACACAGGAATTCGCAATATCAGAAACGAACTGTTGCGATATTTAGCTTTCGACAAGTGAGGGGCCCATGCTGAATCAAACCATCTCGGTCGCTTTTGTCCTGCCGTGTCTAAACGAGGCGACGACGCTAGAAAGATGCATTCTCAGAGCGAGAGAAGCTCTGGCGGGAATTCGTGAAAAATACGGTCTTTCCGGAGAAGTGATTGTTGCTGACAACGGCAGCGACGATGGCAGCCAAGACATCGCACTGCGTACAGGCGCGCGGGTGGTGCATGTGGCAGAACGCGGCTACGGTGCGGCCTTGATTTCCGGGTTTGGCACAGCGAGATCGCAATATTTGGTGATGGGCGATAGTGATTGCTCCTATGACTTCGTTGAAGCTGTTCCGATGATTGGCGAGCTGTTGAACGGTGCGGATTTGTGCATGGGCAACCGGTTTCGTGGCGGCATTAAGCCCGGCGCGATGCCGTGGAAGAACCGCTACATAGGCAATCCAGCTTTGTCTGGTATTCTGCGGGTTCTCTTCAAGACCGATATTGGCGACGCCCATTGCGGTTTGCGCGCCCTGACCGCGCCTGCATTGGAGCGACTCAACCTGTCGTCGACGGGAATGGAATTTGCCTCCGAAATGCTTCTGAAATCGGTCTTGCTGGATTTCAAGATCGCGGAAGTGCCGGTCACCCTTTCCCCGGATGAGCGCGGCCGTCCACCGCATCTGAACCCTTGGCGCGATGGGATGCGACACCTTATCTACATGTTTTTGCTGAGCCCAAGCTGGCTTTTCATGGTACCGGGCGTCACGCTTGGCCTGTTGGGATTGGCCATGATGACAGCCCTGCTTGTTGTCGGCGGTGACGAACTCGTGCAGATCGGCGGGGTTTTCTTTGGCAGCCACTGGGCTGTTATGGCCAGTGCCGCAATGATCATTTCTGTGCAGACTGTAGCCATGGGGATGTTTGCTCAGCTTTACAATTACAAAGAACTTATCCGGCGACCCAGCAGACGCGCCTTGGCCTTTCTCAATGCGTCGCGGCTTGAGTACTGGCTCTTGGCGGGCATGCTGCTGATTGCAGGTGGCTTAGCTTGGATCAGCACAATCACATTCGGCTGGATCGCATCGGATTATGCAGGCCTCAGCGCGATGCGGGGGATGATCGCGGCCGGAACGATGTGTGTGATAGGCGCACAAGTGTTCTTTTCCGGTTTCCTTATGTCGGTGGTTTCTGGAAATCGCTCACGGCATCTGTTTGCGATAGGTGATTAATCTAATCGGGCATGACAACATGATGAGAGGTGCAAACTTCATCGAAGGAGTTGAGACAAAACAGAACCGCGTCTGGATGGTGTTGTTGATCACTGCCGGTGCGGTGCTGGGGTTGATCGCTCTTTTATTGGGCAGCGGCGCGTCTGTCGCTGACTTCGTAGCCTTGTGCGCCCGCATACCCCTTTGGACCTATGGTGCCATTGCCTTCACCCAAGCCACAATCGTCGTATTGGCTGCTCTGCGCTGGCGAGTGTTGCTGAAAGCCGTGTCCCCTCGGGGTCAAACTCTGACACTACAGCATGCAACCGCAGCGACAACATTGGCCGCAATTGCTGGGCAAATCCTTCCAATCCAGCTTTGCACTCCGGTCATTCGCGCCTGGTTTGCGTTGCGTTTCGATATCCCTGTCATGCGGTCTTTGGGAACGTCGGCTTTGGAGCAGACATTTCAACTTCTCGTACTGATCAGCGCAGCAGTTCTGAGTTTTTTGTTTCTGGTGCCAACGGTTGGTTGGGTGTTTGATGCGGTTGTCCCAATTCTCGTTTTGGGCGCCATGGTTATCTTCGTAAGATTTGCCATTCAGGTGGTGTCGAAGCTTCTGGCAAGTATCGCGGATCAGGGGACCTCACTTTTGGCGCGAACTGCCACCCGTCTGCGCCTGGGCTTCGAAAAAGCCGCGCAACTGCCGGACCGCATTCTGACATCTGTCACCGCGCTAAGCCTTCTTGGCTATACCGTCCTTGCTGCACTCAATGTCTTACTGCTCAACGCTATTTCAGGCGTGGACATCCTTCCCCTTCTGATCGCCTATCCTTTGGTATTGTTTCTGATGTCGCTGCCCTTTTTCCCCGGTGGGCTTGGCGTGGTGGAAGTGACTTGGGCGGGCGTGCTCACACGCGAAGGCTTGCCGTTCGATCAGGCGGTCGAGGCCGCTTTGGCACTCCGGGTGATCTCGACCCTGGGGTTTTTCCTGATTGCACCGCTTTTACTCGCAGGTCTCCAACCCGCTAAGCGGGGGGTGCCATGACACGGGCATGGCTTTCTGTGATCATGCCTGTCTTTAATGGGCGCGCGACGCTGGATATGGCGCTGTCATCCCTTGAGGGACAATGCGACGGGCTTGAGATTATCGCCGTCGATCAAGGCTCAATTGATGGCAGTCGCCTTGTGCTTGAGAAAGCGCAAAACCGTCTTCCGATCCGGATCATCGACAATCCCGACGGCAGCTCATGGACCGAGAATACAAACATCGGTCTGCGTGAGGCACGCGCACCGCTCATCACTATGTTGCACCAAGACGATATCTGGTTGACCGGGCGTGCGGCACTTTTGCAAGACATCAGCACCCAGCATCAAGACGTCGACATCTGGGTGCATGGTGCTGATCTTATTGATGCGCAGGGCAACATCGTCGGACAGATGTGTCCGCCATTTGGAGATGTGCAGTGTGTCCTATCTTCTGAAGAGGCGCTTTCGCACCTGATCGTGCAAAACACCTTGGCGTTGCCAGCGGTCATGTTCCGGCGCGACGCCGCCCTGCGTCAGGGTGGCCTTGATGAGGAACTTTGGTACACGGCTGATTGGGATCTCTGGCTGAACCTCGCGCAGAATGGTTTGGCTTGGAACCCCACCCGCGCCTCGGCGTTTCGGATACACGCACAATCCCAGACTATAACCGGATCGCGCGACCTGCAATCCTTCAAGCGCCAATTAGAGATACCGCTCCACCGTCATCTGGCTCATTTGCCGGATCAATTGACAAAACGCGCCCGCAAGCGCGCGGAAGCGGCCAACGCACTCAACGTCTGTTTGGCGGGCCTGCATCATCGAAGTTTGCGTGGTGTTGCTTCAGCCCTTCGTGCGTTTTTTTTGCTCGGCCCGTTCGAATGGCGCGATTTTTTCATGAGCACTCAGATAGTGAACAGATTAGTACCCCGGCTGAAGCTGGGGCTGAAAAGAGGAACATGACATGGGTTCGATTGGAGCAAGTGTACGACGCGCTTTTGGTCCCTATGAGAGGCAAGTCTCGGAGCTGTACCGCAGTATCTTCGTCAATTTGGAGAATTTGGCGGACTGTATCCAGGAGTGGTCAGATCCGACGGCGATCTGTGAAATCGGGTGTGGTGAGGGTGCGCTGGCAGAACGTCTGTGCCGGGATTTCCCCGATGCGTCCTATCTGGGCATCGACATTATCCCGCATTTGGGACGCATGTATGACGGAGACCGCGCCGAGTTTTGCCAGATTGACGCTCAAGATCTTGCTGAAGAGTGCCCTGGGCAGTTCGACTTGGTTGTGATCAACGATGTCATGCACCACGTGCCGGGCGCAATCCGCGCGGACATCTTGGCAGCCGCAAAAAAGCTGTTGATGCCGGGCGGTGTTCTCGTATTCAAGGATTGGCTGAAACGAAAAACACCGATCCATGCAGCCTGTTACATTGCCGATGTTCACATTGGTGCCGACAAAAATGTGGCCTACATGGCAATGGATGAGCAGCTGGAACTGATCACATCAGTTTTCGGGTCCGACGCAATCGTAGCAGAAAAGTCGATCAAACCCTGGTCGCATAATCACGCCTTCAAAGTCGTAAAATAGGGTATTCGAGATGACGGCACTCGCTCACTTCCAGCCCGCCGATCTTAGCCAAGAACAACGGCTATCACTTGCGATCAGGGCTTTTGTACTGGTGAAAATTGTCATCCTGCTTGTGCTGGCGGTCAATACCCGCTTCGTGATGGATGAATTCTGGCACTTTACCCAGCCGGTGTATCTGTTCGACGGCACGTTCGAGGCGATTTGGCCAAAAAAAGCGGTCGGCTACGCAGTTTTTTATGAACTTTCTCACCTGATTGGCTGGGATGCCAGCTCTATGCTGATAACGGGTCGGCTGACCACGGCATGTCTTGCATTGGCGTTGACCTGGTGCATCTACAAATGCGCCTGCGCCTTGGGTTACGAGCGTGTCACCGCGCTTCTCGCCGTGGCTCTCTTGCTGAGCTTCAGCAACTTTATCGAGCGTGGGTTTCGCCTGCGATCCGAACCACTTGCTACGATGTTTGCCGCTTTCGCCGTGTTGGTCATCATCCGGTATGAGGCTGACCGCGCCAAAACCCTTCTGATTGCCGGCCTGCTTTGCGGGTTTGCGTTCGTGACGACGCAGAAATCGGTCTATTTCAACTTTGCCCTGGGGTTCGCATTGGTGATTGATGCGATCTGCATGCGTTCTTTCACGTGCGCGATCAAGCGCGGAGGGCTGCTTATTCTGGGCTGGGCTGTCGCCATAGTAATCTACGGCGCCCTGCTTGGCGGCCAGGCGATGCTGCAGGTTCTGGAGGTTCTTTTCTTGGGGCCGGTCGAACTCGCACGCAACGGCGGCAGTTACTACGAAGGGCTCGACGCATATGTCTGGCAAACGCTTTTGCGCAACCCGTTGCAATATGGATTGGTTGTCGTTGGATTCGTTCTGTCCGTCACGCGATTGCGCAAACTGGACAATGCCGCGCGGATATTCCTTGTCTACGCGGTCGTGCTCACCGCGTTCGTTTTCTTTCACAATCAGACATGGCCATACGTATTCGCCATGGCATTACCATTCCTGGCGGTCTACGGCGCTGCGGCAGCAACCTTTTTTCTGCGGCACTCGAAAAGATGGACCGCGATTATGGTGGGGGTATTTATAGCTATTGCCGTGCAGAGCACTGTGCGAAACGTGCAGTATCTGAATCACGACAACCGCGCTCAACTGGCGCTTGTCCAGTTCGCAGAGGCGCGGCTTGCCAAAGACGATACCTATTTCGACGGCATCGGCATGATCCCCAGCCGTCGCATGGAGCCCCGCCTATGGCTCGATGCCCAAGGCGTTCGCAAAACCAACGAAGAAGGGCAGAATTCAGCTCTCTACAGCGCGCTCCTAGGCGCTGAACCTCACCTTGTGATTTCGACTTATCGCACAGACAATTTGGGCGACGTCTTTAACTCTGTTCTAGAGACCAGATACGGCTTTCTAACGCCCCACATCATGCTACCCTTCGAAACCAACCTAGAGCTCACACCAACAAAGTCCGAGCGCACCCCGCTTTTTAGCGGCATCTATGACGACTAACGCATTTTCAGAACATGCCGAAGCATCTCCTGCCCCGCAAAATTTTTTCCAACACTCTTCGGATGTGAACAGATCGCGGACTTCACGAGCGCCTGGAAAAGCTGCATGCACCGTGCGCGTCCGTTAGCGCAGGCGGTCCGTGATGGACTTATCCCAGACCCGAACCATCAAGCCCCCGCACAGCCCCACAGCGCACCTTACAGCGCCCCCGAAGGCCAGCACAGGGTAACAACCCATACGCGGACCCTCATGGTGCCCAGAACGAGGCACCAGCAAGCGTAGCAGACCAGTTCACTAAAGACGTTCTCCCCCGCGTCTCGCCCACAGCAATCAACTCCCTTGAAGCTGACTTGGCTGAGGGCCAATTCTCCGAGAAGACTTTGGATTACCTCATGCTTGAGGGTAACCAATCGGCTGAAGCGCTGGTTGCTGTTCGCGACGCCTATGCAGCCAAGATCAGCGGCATCAGTTGCGAGTTTAAGGTTCTGCTCTTTGATTTTGGAAAGGCGATAATGGCTCAGCGCAACATCACCCAACCCATGTCGTGGTTCGACACAGTTTCCGGACGAAGGTCTGCGCCTTTGACCTGTTGCACCGCTTTGTAGAGAAGGTTGGCGTCAGCGAGTTGGCCAATGAATTCGCCGAATTTGAAATGTTCGAAGATTTCGCGGGCATCCTTTGAGAAGCATTGAATGTAGCTCTCAAGATTGTCCTTGATGCCACTGGCCCCCAAAGTGGACAGGTCCATTTTTGAGGTGTTGTAGAAGGATAGACCAGAAGCCCGCAGAAGAAGCTTTTCCTTCGCTTCCTCGGGCAGTGCCATTGCCTCAATTCGCTCAAGTTCAGCCAAGACTTTTGCTTTCCGCTCACTGAAAACGCATTCGAGGCGGCGGAGGAGGGTGAACGGCAAAATTATGCGCCCGTACTGGCTTTGCTTGAAGTCACCGCGCAGGAGGTCGGCAAGCGACCAAATGTATGACGCCAGATTGTTTGTTGATTGAGACAAGCTTGCTACCCGAAATTGATCTGTTTGTTATTGAGAGAGACCGTAAATTGACGGTCTTTCATTGTACAGGCACATGCATCTCTAGCGGATGAGACCGGACCATTGCTTCGGCAGCATCGTCTCGAACACTAAAACTCGTTTCTCATCAAACGCTCAACAAAAAACTTGGTCAATAATGGCGGTCAATGTTGGTCAATGGGCACCCGTAAGTCATTGATTTTCAACGAGCAAAGGTGGGTGGCGGAGACGAAGGGATTCGAACCCTCGAGACCCTTCCGGGCCTACTCCCTTAGCAGGGGAGCGCCTTCGACCACTCGGCCACGTCTCCGCCGACCCGTTTAGCGATAGCTTTGAGAGGCAGCAACCGAAAATGGCACTCAGCAGGAAAATCGGGGTCAATCCCGCGCGTTAAGCTCCGCATACGGACCGCCAATACCCCCGACAGCGACGCCGCGCACCTACGCCCCGCGCGGGCGGTGTTTGTCGATGGCTCCGACCGCCAGGCAGAGCGATGCAATGACTTGCTTGAGAAGATCGCAGTAGCGCGAACGTCCCTCGGATAGGCCGCGCGCCGCATTAACCCCATAAAGCCGCTGATCCATGCCATACGCTTTGCCGACAGGGTGCCGACGCTTCGCAGACGCCGGATTTTGGCCTCAAACCCCTTGTTAACCAGCGCATCCGCGTCTGATTCGACAGCCCTGTTTACCGGGCGTTAATTGTTAAACAGGAAATGCAAAACGTCGCCGTCTTTAACCGTGTAGGCCTTACCCTCGGCCCGCATCTTGCCCGCTTCCTTCGCAGGCTGCTCCCCGCCCAACGTCACGAAATCATCATAGGCAATCGTCTCGGCGCGGATGAAGCCCTTCTCGAAATCGCCGTGAATAACCCCCGCCGCCTGCGGCGCGCGGGTGCCCTGTTTGATGGTCCAGGCACGGGCTTCTTTGGGGCCTACGGTGAAGTAGGTTTCCAGATGCAAAAGCTCGTATCCGGCGCGGATCAGGCGGTCGAGACCGGCCTCTTCCAGGCCCATCTCGGACAGGAACATCTCTGCCTCGTCGGCCTCCAGCTGCGAAATCTCTTCCTCGATCTGGGCCGAAATCACCACGGACGCCGCCCCCTGCTCCGCCGCCATCTGGGCGACCTTCTTGGAGAATTCGTTGCCCGTTGCAGACGACGCCTCGTCCACGTTGCACACATACAGGATCGGCTTAGACGTCAGTAATTGCAGCATTTTCCATGCCTTTTTGTCGTCCTCGTCGACCTCAACAGTTCGCGCAGGCTTGCCGTCTTCCAGTGCCGCCATGGCGGTCCGCAACAGGCGTTCCTGCTGCACCGCCTCCTTGTCACCGCCGCGCACCTTGCGCACGATGTTGACCAGACGTTTCTCGATCGACTCCATGTCAGCGAGCATCAATTCGGTCTCGATCACTTCTGCGTCCGCAACCGGGTCCACGCGGCCTTCCACATGGGTCACGTCGCCGTCTTCAAAGCAGCGCAGCACATGGGCAATCGCGTCGGTCTCGCGGATGTTGGCGAGGAACTGGTTGCCCAAACCCTCGCCCTTCGACGCGCCCTTCACCAGCCCGGCGATATCCACGAAGGTCATGCGGGTCGGGATGATCTGCTTGGAGCCCGCGATTTCCGCCAGCGTATCCAGCCGGGCATCGGGCACGGCGACCTCACCCACATTGGGCTCGATGGTGCAAAACGGAAAGTTCGCCGCCTGCGCCGCCGCGGTGCGGGTCAGCGCGTTGAACAACGTGGACTTGCCTACGTTCGGCAGCCCGACAATACCCATCTTGAAACCCATGACACTCTCCTAGTTCCGGTTCGCGCGCATGTAGGGGCCGGGCGCGGGGCGGGTCAAGCATATATGGCTTTTTGGCCCGACCACGTATCGAGGGCTGCGCCGTAACCGAATAAATCCCACCTCCCCGTTGATTTCCCCCCGCGTCATGGTGCAAACCGCTGGAAGCTATAAGTCAGGGGACGGCACATGACTCGCATCGACGACACATTCGCGCGGCTGAAGGACGAAGGCAAAAAGGCATTCGTGACCTATGTGATGGCGGGCGACCCTGACGAGGCCCGCGCGCTGGAGATCGTCAAGGGCCTGCCCGCCGCCGGCGTCGACATCATCGAGCTTGGCCTGCCCTTCACCGATCCCATGGCAGATGGCGAGACCATCCAGCTCGCGGGTCAACGTGCTCTTGAAGCAGGCATGACGCTGGAGAAATTCCTGCAATTCGTCCGCGACTTCCGTGCCACCGACGACACCACGCCCATCGTGATGATGGGCTACTACAACCCCATCTATTCCCGCGGCGTCGAGCGCTTTCTGAAGGATGCACAAGAGGTCGGCATCGACGGTCTCATCATCGTGGACCTGCCCCCTGAAGAGGACGAGGAGCTGTGCATCCCCGCCCAGAAGGCAGGCCTCAACTTCATCCGGCTTGCCACCCCTACGACTGACGCGAAACGCCTGCCCAAGGTGCTGCAAAACACCTCCGGCTTCGTCTACTACGTCTCGATCACCGGCATCACCGGCGCCGCCGAGGCCAGCGCCACCGACGTCGCCCCCGAGGTTGCTCGCATCAAGGAAAGCACGGACCTGCCGGTCATCGTAGGCTTTGGTGTCAAGACCCCTGAGACCGCGCAAGCCGTCGCAGGCGTGGCGGACGGCACGGTCGTAGGCTCCGCCATCGTGCAGAAGATTGCCAATGGCGACAGCACCGAGGACGTGCTGGCTTTCGTCAAGTCACTGGCCGACGGCGCGCATAGGGCGTAACGCCTCAAGGAACTCTCCGGCACCACTGCTCTTTGTCTTGCAAATCACCCTTTGCAGGAGAACGAACACATGGCCGACGCGCTGAAGACGATCAACCCGACCAACGGCAAAGAAATCCAAAGCTACCCGCTGATGACGGACGCACAATATAATGACGCCATCGAGGCATGTCATGCTGCGTTCGAGGACTGGCGTCATGTCCCCGCCAAGGACCGCGCCGCGACCATCAAGAAGATCGGTGAGGCGCTGCGGAACAACGCGGACAAGCTCGCCAATCTGATGACCGAGGAGATGGGCAAGCTGCTATCTCAAAGCTATCAGGAGGTCGAGCTTTGCGCCGCGATCTGCGACTGGACCGCGCAGAACGGCCCAGATGAGCTGGCCTCCGAGGAACGCGATCTGGGCGACACCGGCACGGGCCACATCGTCTATTCCCCCATCGGCGTGATCTATGGCATCCAGCCGTGGAACTACCCCGCATATCAGGTGATCCGTTACTCCATCGCCAACCTGATGGCGGGCAATGGCGTGCTGCTCAAACACGCGGAATCGGTGACGGGCACTGGCCAGCTTCTGGGCGAGATCTACCGCGAGGCTGGCTTGCCGGAGCACCTGTTCACCGTGCTGACGATCAGCCACGACCAGTCCGACAAGGTGATCGAACATGACCTCGTGCGCGGCGTGACCCTGACCGGCAGCCCCGCTGCTGGCGAGCATGTCGGCGGACGCGCCGCCAAGGCGCTGAAGAAGACGGTTTTGGAGCTTGGCTCCAACGACGCCTACATTGTGCTGGAGGACGCCGATCTGGAACAGGCAGTCCCGGCCTGCGTCAAGGGCCGCATCTACAATAATGGCGAGACCTGCATCGCCGCCAAACGGTTCGTGGTGGTGAACGCCGTCTACGACAAGTTCCGTGACGCCTTCGTCAAGGCGATGAAAGACCTCACGCTCGGCGACCCCACGTCGGAGGACGCCGATCTGGGACCCATGGCCCGCAAGGACCTGCGCGAAGACCTGCACGAGCAGGTGACCAAGAGCATCGCGAATGGCGCAAAGGTTTTGTGCGGTGGCGAGATGCCGGAGGGCGAAGGCTATTACTATCCCGCCACGGTTCTGGAAAACGTCACCAGCGGCCAACCCGCCTATGACGACGAGCTGTTCGGCCCCGTCGCCGCGCTGATCCGTGCCAAGGATCAGGAAGACGCCATGCGTATCGCCAATGACAGCCGGTTCGGCCTCGGTGGCGCGATCTTCTCGCAGGATGTGGAGAAGGCGAAAGACCTTGCCGCTGCGCATTTCGACACCGGCATGGTGTTCATCAACGATTTCGGTCTCGCCAATCCGAAGATGCCCTTCGGCGGGGTGAAACGCTCCGGCTATGGCCGCGAGCATGGCGGCTTCGGCATGAAGGAATTCGTCAACGTCAAAGGGATCACCGTCGCGGGGTGAGGCGCAGCCATTGTCGCATTGACTCAAAACCGTCCAGATTGGTAATAACACCTAACCAATTTGGACGGTAAAGGCTGCGAAATGGCTAAAATCACTGAAATCGAAGACCTGAAGCGCATCTACAAGCGGCGCACGCCCAAGATGTTCTACGATTACTGCGAAAGCGGCAGCTGGACCGAGCAGACCTTCCGCGAGAACTCCTCGGACTTCGATCTGATCAAACTGCGCCAGCGGGTTGCTGTCGACATGACCGGTCGCAGCACCGCCAGCCAGATGATCGGGCAGGACGTGGCGATGCCCGTAGCACTTGCCCCGGTCGGCTCCACCGGCATGCAGCACGCCGACGGCGAAATCCTCGCCGCCAAGGCCGCCGAGAAATTCGGCGTGCCGTTCACCCTGTCCACCATGTCCGTCTGTTCGCTCGAAGACGTGGCCGAGAACACCACCAAGCCGTTCTGGTTCCAGCTCTATGTCATGAAGGACCGCGAATTCACCAAACGCGCCATCCAGCGCGCGAAAGACGCAAAATGCTCCGCCCTTGTGCTGACGCTGGACCTGCAAATTCTGGGCCAACGTCACAAGGACATCAAGAATGGCCTGACGGTGCCGATCAAGCTATCCCCGCATACGATCCTCGATCTTGCCACCAAATGGCGGTGGGGCTTGCAGATGATGAAAACCAAGCGCCGCAGCTTCGGCAATATCGTCGGCCATATCGACGGGATCACCGACATGAGTTCCCTGTCCGTCTGGGCGGCGGAAAGTTTCGATCCAAAGCTCGACTGGGACTATGTTAAAGAGATCAAAGAACTCTGGGGTGGCCCGCTGATCCTGAAAGGTATTTTGGACGCGGATGATGCCGAAATGGCCCTGAACGTGGGCGCCGACGCGATCGTGGTCTCAAACCACGGCGGGCGGCAGTTGGACGGGGCGATGTCGTCGATCAAGGCCTTGCCGTCGATCATGGACGCGGTGGGCGACAAGATTGAGGTGCATCTGGACAGCGGCATCCGCTCCGGCCAAGACGTGCTAAAGGCCTTGGCCATGGGCGCGACAGGCACCTATATCGGCCGCGCCTTCATTTACGGGCTGGGCGCAATGGGACAACACGGCGTCGAGGAGGCCCTGCGCGTCATCCACAAGGAACTCGACGTCACGATGGCCTTGTGCGGCGAAACCAAGGTGCAGGACCTCGGCAAGCACAACCTGCTGGTGCCGCGCGACTTCTACGGCGATTGGGCCTAAGCGCCACGTTTTCGCAGCGCGAAGACCAGCGGCAGCAGAAGCAAAAGCAACAGCGCGACCGCCCCGAAGGCGGCGCGCAACCCGAAGCCTTCGGACACGAACCCCATGATGGCAGGGGCGGCAAAGAAGCCCAGAAAGCCCAGAACAGCCGTGCGCGATATCGCCACCGTGCGCAGCGAAGGCGGCACCAGCCTGCCCACTAGCGCCAGCCCCATCGGGCCGATCACCGAGATGCCCAGCCCCATGATGCCAAATCCCAGATAGGCGACCAGCGGGACAGGCGCGACCACGACCAGCATTGTACCCCCAACAGCCAGAACTGCCGCCCATATGATAACGCGGGTCGTACTCAACCGCTCGCTGACCGCCTGCCCGCCATAACGGCCAACGGCCATGGTCAGCCCCAGCATCGTGGGCCCCAACGCGCCTTCCGCCGCGCTGCCGCCCAAGGTGCGTTCCACATGCAGCGCCGACCATGCCTCCACCGCCGCCTCCGACATGAAGGCGATCAGCACGACCGCGCCACACAACAAGACTATCCCCCACGGTAAGGACGCGGGGGCGTCGCTCGCCTCGCTCGCCGCAGGCGTCATCCGAAGGCGGTGCACGAGCGCCAGCACAAGCACGGCCAGAACGGCGAACAAGGCCACCGGCGACACCCCGGCCTCCCGCGCCAACCCGGTGGCGAAAGCGCCAACCGCATAGGCCAGCGAAAACGTCCCGTGATTGGCGTTCATCAGGGACCGCCCGGACCGCGCCTCCAGATCGGACACGCGGGCGTTCATGATCACGTCGGTCAACCCCGATGCCAGCCCGCAGGCAAACATTGCCAGAAAGAAGCCGATAGGCGACGTGACGGCCCCGGGCAGCAGGAAGGCCAGCGACAGCGCAACGGCGCTCAATCCCATCGACCAACGCCCCAGCAGCCGGTCGACCAGTGGGGCAAACCACATCGTCGTCGCCAGCCCGCAGGCGGTGCCCAGCAGAAGCAGGCCGAACAGCCCGTCCCCCGCCCCGACGCGCTCTTTCAGCAGCGGCACAAGCGCGGCAAAACAGCCCCAGTAAAGGCCGAGGATGGCGAAAGCCAATGCGGGAATATGCGACAGGCGAAGGGCACTCAACACGGACATGGTGCCAGCGCTACCGTCCAGCCCGCGCCCACACAATGCAAAACCGCAAAAAGCCCTTCCCTATCTCACGATTCCCTCCTATACGGCACTCTTCACGCGGCCCGACACCCTTGGAGGCAGCCGCACTAACTTTGAAAAGGAATATAGTCATGGCTGGTAAGATCCCTGATCTTGAAGTCGAGGCACGCGCGGGGACGGGCAAGGGGGCCGCTCGCGCAGCACGTCGTAACGACATGGTGCCAGGTATCGTTTATGGCGGCGGCGAAGACCCGCAGCCCATCCAGATCCCGTTCAACGTGTTGCTCAAGCGCTTGAAGGCAGGCCGCTTCATGTCCACATTGCAGAACATGAAAATCGAGGGGCAGGAAGATTTCCGCGTCATCTGCCGGAACGTGCAGCGCGATCTGGTCAAGGACCTGCCGACACATATCGACTTCATGCGTCTGCGCCGCACCTCCAAAATCAACCTGTTCATTCACGTTGATGTGGTTGGCGAAGACGTCTCCCCCGGCCTGAAAAAAGGTGGCACACTGACGCTCGTGCGTCCGGAAGTCGAGCTGATGGTCACTGCGGGCGATATCCCCGAGAGCATCACAATCGACGTCTCCGAGGCAGAAGTCGGCGATAGCATCACGATCTCTTCGGTCAAGCTGCCCGAAGGTGCAGTCCCGACAATCGACCGTGACTTCGTGATCGCGACGCTGTCCGCTCCGTCCAGCCTGAAATCCGCAGGTGATGACGAGGACGAGACCGAAGAGACGGAAGTGCTCGAAGCACCCGCCATCGTGGGCGACGAAGCCGAGAGCTGATCCCGCTCACATCGCAGCAAACACAAAACGCGGGGCCTCAACAGCCTCGCGTTTTTCTTTGCGCAACCCGGATTTCTTTTTTCTCCAAATACCTCCCCCGGAGGGCCCGCCAGCGCAAAACGTCATCGTCAGCGCTCAAAATGCAACATCTCGCCCTGCACTGTCCAAAACAATCAAGCGCCATGCGGCAGGCATGGCCCATTCCGATCACCGCTTCCCATTGGCACGCCGCATGAGTTCAGGCTATCAGGGATGCATGAAACTCTTCGTAGGTCTCGGCAATCCGGGCGCAAAATACAGCCGCAACCGGCACAATATCGGCTTCATGGCCGTGGACCGCATAGCGGAGGACCACGGCTTCGCGCCGTGGAAGTTCAAATTTCAGGGCCAGATCAGCGAAGGCCGCCTCGGCCATGAGAAGATCGTCCTTCTGAAGCCCACCACCTTCATGAACCTCTCCGGCCAATCCGTGGGCGAGGCGATGCGCTTCTACAAACTCGACAGCACCGACGTGACCGTCTTCCATGACGAAATCGACCTCGCCCCCGCCAAGACCCGCGTGAAGGCCGGCGGCGGCCATGCAGGCCATAACGGCTTGCGCTCGATACACCAGCATATCGGGCCGCATTACGACCGCGTGCGCCTTGGCGTGGGCCATCCCGGCCACAAGGACAAAGTGCCCTCCTATGTGCTCAGCGACTTCGCCAAAGCGGATCAGGACTGGCTCGACGACGTGCTCCGCGGTGTGTCCGATGGGGCTCCTCATCTGGCCGAAGGTGACGGCGCGAAATTCCTCAACGCGGTCGCCCTGCGCGTGGCCCCTGCCCGCTCATCGACCTCCAAGCCGAAAGCCGCCTCCAAAGCGGAACCGGAGCCAGAACCGGAAGACAGGCGCAACCCGCTGCAAAAGCTGATAGATCGTTTCAACTGACCCGACCGGAGACCACCCCATGCGATTGTTCTTGAAATGGGCCTTACGCCTTGTGGCGCTGCTGGTCGTCGTTGCGGTTCTCGCGGGCCTGTGGAAACGCGAGGAGCTGACCCGCCTCATGGCAGTCAACTCGCTCTTCGCGCCTGAAAAGATCGTCGACAACTTCTCCAACATGAACAAGGCGTTCCTCTGGACGGAACTCACCCTGCCCAACGCCGCTCCAAGCCCCTTGCCCAAAGGTCCGGACGCCACCTTGCCCGCCCAAACACAAGACTGGATCGAGACACGGGACGTAACCGCACTGGTCGTCCTGAAGGACGGCCAGATCGTGCATGAAACCTACTACAAAGGCACCAAGGCCGGCGACCGCCGCATCTCGTGGTCGGTCGCCAAAAGCTACCTGTCTGCCCTGATGGGCGTGCTGCTGGAGGACGGCTCCATCGCCTCCATCGACGACCCGCTGACCAAATACGCGCCCAGCCTCATCGGCACCGCCTATGACGGCGCGTCGATCCGCAACGTGCTGAACATGGCCTCGGGCGTCACCTTCGACGAGGACTATCTGGACAAATCCTCCGACATCAACCGCATGGGCCGCGTACTGGCCTTGGGCGGCACGATGGACGGGTTCACGACCGAGTTGACAGAAACCTTCGCCGAGCCGGGGCAGACCTGGCAATATGTCTCCATCGACACGCATGTGCTCTCCATGGTCATTCGTGGCGCGACCGGCCGCTCCATCGTCGACCTGATGAGCGAAAAGATCATCGGCCCCATGGGGCTTGAAACCGCGCCCTATTACCTGACCGACGGCGTCGGCGTGGCCTTCGTGCTGGGCGGGCTGAACATGACCACCCGTGATTATGCCCGCATGGGCCAGATGTTCCTGCAACGGGGCCGCCTGAACGGCCAGCAGATCGTGCCCGCCGCATGGGTTGATGCCTCCACCACGCCCACCGCCCCCACTGCGCCCGGTGCCATAGGCTACGGCTTCCAATGGTGGATACCCAAGGGGGCAACCAAGGGCGAGTTCATGGCCCGCGGCGTCTACGGTCAGTATATCTACATCAACCGCCCGCTTGGCGTCGTCATTGCCACCAACGCCGCCGACCGTAACTTCCGCGACGCGGGCGTCGCCGATGAAAACATCGCCATGTTCCGTGCTATCGCTTCGGCCTTGTAAGCCTGGCCGCCTCACCTTGCGGCTTTCGCCCGGTGCGCTAGACTTGACCCATAGGCCGCGCCGATCTTCACGGCCGCTGGATCAACCGGAGCGCACCATGGACAAAGACCCATCCCTCAACGTACTGGGCGACACGCTGAAAAGCTGCTCGGAAGACCCTGTCACCGGCTTTTTCCGAAACGGCTGCTGCGACACGGGGCCGATGGATCAAGGCAGCCACACGGTCTGCGCCATCATGACTGCGGAGTTCCTCGCCCTGTCAAAATATCTGGGCAACGATCTCTCTACCCCGCGCCCGGAATACGGCTTCGCGGGCCTCAACCCCGGCGACCAATGGTGCCTATGCGCCGCACGTTTCTTGCAAGCCCATGACGAAGGCACGGCTCCGAAGGTCCGTCTCGCCTCCACTCATCAACGTGCACTCGATATCGTGCCGATGGAAATCCTCGTCAAAAACGCGCTCGACGCCAACTGACTTCTTTTTTCCGGAAATACCTCGGGGTGTGGGGCAGAGCCCCACATAAAATCGGGGGTGCGGGGGCAGCGCCCCCGCTCTGGCGACTGCCGAAGGCAGGCGCAAAACCTCACCCATAGCGAAGCCGCCCGAGCGCTAACCCGGACGGCCTCATCTCTTCAGTCCCGCAGGCGGACGATGTCGTTCATCAGCCCGTCGGTTCCGCTATGCACGGTCAGCCGCTCGACTTTCCCCGCGATGGTTTCCAACGCCTCAAGCTCTTTGAGCCGCAGCATCACGGGGTTCTCGGCCATCACCTTCGCCGTGTTCAGAAGCGAACGCGTTGCGTTCGTTTCCTCGCGACGCCGGATCACGTTGGCCTCGGCCTCTTTCTCGGCTGCGACCACACCCGTCAGGATGTCCCGCATCTCGCCGGGCAGGATCACGTCTTTCAACGCGATGGCCCCAACCTCGACCCCGATCAAGGCCATCTCCGCCCGCACCGCGTTTGCGGCTTCGGCATCAACGGCCATCTTGTCGGCCAGCAAAGCGTCAAGGGTCAACGCCCCCAGCGTCTTGCGGAACGCCAGACCAAGTGCGCGGTGCAACGCATCCTCGAAATCCTTCACCGCCGTCACCGCCCGCACGGGGTCGGTGACCCGGAAATCAGCCGCAAGGTTCACCCGCAGCGTCACCCGGTCGCGTGTCAGGATCTCGTGACCCGTCACGTCATGCGCCCGCCAGCGCAGGTCGACCATCTTCACGGTGATCTTGCGACCTGCCGTCCAGAACCGGTGCACACCGGCCCCGAGCGTCTCGGCCAACGCCCCGTCCACGAACATCAACCCGACATCCGCTTCGGCCACCTCGACCACAGTCATGGCGTGGGTCATACGGGCCCGCGTCAGCCGGTCCCCCAGTTTTGGGGCAACGGCCAGACCGCCGGTCAGGTCGACACGCTCGACCTCCCAAGGCCCCGCATCCGTCCACAGCACGCGCCGCAGATCGGGCGTCATCACCTCGAACAGCCGCCCGTCCCGCGACACGACCGCGATCTCGTCCATGCCCGTTCGCAGCTCGGTCAGGTGGGTTGCCACCAGATCAGGCCGCTCCCGCGTCAGGGCATCGGTCAGGGTCGAGACGATGTAAGGATCGCTCAGGTCGTGGCGCTCGACCACGTCGTCGCGGCGCAACACATGCTCGCCCACACCCAAGATATCCATGATCCGCCCTTTGCGGATCACAATGGCCCGTTCGGCCTCGGTCAGCGTAACGCGCCGGCGGCGCATCAATATATCCAGTATAGTCATCGTCTTTCTCCTTTTGGCCAATGCCTTATCGTCGTCGCAATGTGCGATCTCCTTTTGGGTTTCAGTTGTGGTTGGGGGGCCGAAACGGCCCGGTTGCAGTATAGTGGTGAAGATCCGGAACCCTGCCCTGTCCCACCCGTGGCGGACCCGAGGGGGGCGACGGAAAATGCCTTGCGACGGGGTGCGCACGGTCGAAACCCCGCTCACCTGATCGCATGCACCTGCCGCCGCGGCCCCAAGGACCGGCCCCGAGTGGGGCGGTTGGCATGTCTCTTCCAGGGCCGAAGCCCCGTCCGTGACACGCCTCTCGCAGGCAGGCCCCGGACCTTCGAATAGATGGTTCAATCGCTTTACAGGCGATAGGGGAGTCGAACCCCAGGCGTCTCCGCCTTTACCGGTGGGATGGCAGGAGTCGAACCTGCTACACGAGGATTAAATGTCCACTGCTCTACCAGATGAGCTACATCGCATGCGTACCTAAAACGCACCCCTCACTTTGGTGTCGGCCTTGGCATACATCCGCAGCAGCGCCGCGTTGCACCGGGGCAGTGATCACCTGCACCCGCTAAGGTCCGATCCGACAAGTTCGGGAGGTGAGGGATAGCCGCGATGTCCGGATTCGATCTACCGGGCAAATTTCGCGGCAGATTGCGCTGTGGCCTGTCCGCAACAAAATAACCCTATCGCGCAACAAATGAAAAAGGCGCCCGCCTGAACGGACGCCTTCGGGAATCTCCAAAGCCCTTTGGGCTTGCATGATCTTTCAAGGTGTTAGGCGAACTCGCCCATCTCAAACCCCAGGGCGCGGGCCACGGTAAAGATATCCTTGTCCCCGCGACCGCACATATTCATGCAGATGATGTGATCTTTCGGCAAATCCGGCGCGATCTTCATCACATGCGCCAGCGCGTGCGACGGCTCCAAAGCGGGGATGATCCCCTCCAGCGAGCAGCACAGCTGGAACGCCTCCAGCGCTTCCTTATCGGTGATCGCCACATATTTCGCGCGGCCGATCTCGTGCAGCCAGGAATGCTCCGGCCCGATGCCGGGATAGTCCAGCCCTGCAGAGATCGAGAACCCTTCGAGGATCTGCCCATCATCGTCCTGCAGCAGATAGGTCCGGTTGCCATGCAGCACGCCGGGGCGACCGCCGGTCAGCGACGCGCAATGCTCCATCTTGGAGTTCACGCCTTTGCCACCGGCCTCGACCCCGATGATGTTGACGTCCTTGTCGTCCAGAAACGGGAAGAACAGCCCCATCGCATTGGAGCCACCGCCAATCGCGGCGATAATCGTGTCGGGCAAACGGCCTTCGGCCTCCTGCAACTGCTCCTTGGCTTCCTTGCCGATAATCGCCTGAAAATCGCGCACCATCGCAGGGTACGGATGCGGCCCAGCCACGGTGCCGATGCAGTAGAAGGTGTCGCGCACATTGGTCACCCAGTCGCGCAGCGCGTCGTTCATCGCGTCTTTCAGCGTGCCACGGCCGGAGGTGACAGGGATCACCTCCGCGCCCAGCAGGCGCATACGGAACACGTTGGGGGCCTGACGTTCAACGTCATGCGCGCCCATATAGACCACGCATTTCAGCCCGAACTTGGCGCAAACGGTGGCGGTCGCCACCCCATGCTGCCCCGCACCGGTCTCCGCGATGATGCGGGTCTTTCCCATGCGGCGGGCCAGAATGATCTGCCCCAGCACGTTGTTGATCTTATGCGCGCCGGTGTGGTTCAGCTCGTCGCGCTTCATGTAAATCTTCGCGCCGCCCAGATGCTCGGACAGGCGTTCGGCATGATACATCGGGCTGGGTCGGCCGACATAGTGTTTCCACAGGAAGTCCATCTCGTCCCAGAATGACTGGTCCGTCTTGGCGTGCTCGTACTGCTCTTCCAACTCAAGGATCAGCGGCATCAGCGTTTCGGACACAAACCGTCCGCCAAAATCGCCGAAACGACCCTTTTCGTCGGGTCCGGTCATAAAGCTGTTCAGCAGATCATCAGCCATGTTGGAAAAACTCCCATTGCAACGCAGCAGATGTAGCCCGCGATGCATCCGGCGTAAAGACGAGGTTTAGACCGCCTCGCAAAACCGCTTGATCAGATCGGCATCCTTCACTCCCGGCGCGCTCTCGACACCGGAAGACACATCGACCTGGTTGGCTCCGGTCAGGCGCACCGCCTCGGCCACGTTGTCGGGTGTCAGCCCGCCAGCCAGCATCCACGGCACCGGCCAGCGACGCCCGGCAATCAAACGCCAGTCAAACGCCAGACCGTTGCCGCCGGGCAAATCGGCGTTCTTCGGGGGCTTGGCATCGACCAGAATCTGGTCGGCCACATACATGTAGTCCTCTAGCGCCGCTAGATCGCCCTCGCCCGCAATTCCCACAGCTTTCATCACCGGCAACCCGAAACGGGCGCGGATGTCCGCCACGCGCTCGGGGCTTTCCGATCCGTGCAACTGCAACAGATCGAGCGGCACCCGCTCCACCAGCGCGTCCAGTGCTGCGTCATCGGCATTCACCGTCAACGCCACCTTGGCCACCCCCGCAGGCACATCCAGCGCCAGGGCATGGGCTGTATCCAGCGTCACATGGCGCGGCGATTTCTCGAAGAACACGAAGCCGACATAGGTTGCCCCCGCCGCCGCGCATGCGGCCACGTCGGCGGGGCGGCTGAGGCCGCAAATTTTGACGCGGGTGATCATGGAAGTATCCCTAGCGCGTGGCGGCGCTGTCGTCGAGCAGGGCCAGAACCTCGTCCTTGCCCTCATTGTTCCGGCGCTTGAGGCCCTTGACCTCCCGCGCCAACCTTTCCTTCTCACGGCGTTGGCGGCGGGCGTCGGCGCGGTGCTTGTG
This sequence comes from Litoreibacter arenae DSM 19593, assembly GCF_000442275.2. GTDB lineage: Bacteria > Pseudomonadota > Alphaproteobacteria > Rhodobacterales > Rhodobacteraceae > Litoreibacter > Litoreibacter arenae. Next base: position 296,241 of record NZ_KE557314.1, read on the forward strand.
CTCGCGCAGCCATTCCCAGACGAAGCCGATCAGCAGGCCAATGATGATGCCGCCGAAAATCACCACGAACAGCGGCAAATCGTAGGACAGGGGTTGCCCAAGATACGCGGCCATTTCGGCAGGCAGCACCTTGATCGTCACCAAGCCGCGGTTGGCCAGGGCCACCAGAATCAGGGACAGGCCGACGACGGCCATAAACACATAGCGAATGTAGCGCATTTAGCTCAGCTTTCGTTTCCGTTGAGCCTGTCTCGTAACAGCTTGCCGGTTTTGAAGAAAGGCACATGCTTCTCTTGTACGTGAACGCTTTCCCCCGTGCGTGGGTTCCGCCCGGTGCGGGCATCGCGTTTCTTGACAGAGAATGCCCCGAAGCCCCGCAGCTCCACCCGGTTGCCGGAGGCGACAGCCTCCACGATCTCCTCGAAGATGGTGTTCACGATGCGCTCTACGTCCCGTTGATACAGGTGCGGGTTTTCGTCGGCGATCTTTTGGATCAGCTCGGAGCGTATCATCAACTATCCTCCCCAGGACTTTGCTACGTGCCGTGTGTTGCGAACACGGTCGGGCGAACTATAGGACGAATAATCCAACTGAGGGAAGCGTTTACAGGGGGGGCACGACCTTGTTGCAGCGAAAAATGGCGTGAAAAATAGCGCGAGATGCCACATTTCACACCTTCGCGTCACCCGATCATGCGTCCAGAGCCTGACATACGCACCCCGATAGCAGTCGATTCGGGCGGGCAGGACAAACGAAAACGGCCCCGCCATTTCTGGCAGGGCCGTCCTCAAATTCTTGTCGGGAACGATTACTCGTCGTCGGACTTCAGAGCCGCGCCGAGGATATCGCCCAAGGACGCGCCGGAGTCGGAGGAGCCATACTGCTCTACCGCTTCTTTCTCTTCGGCGATCTCGCGGGCCTTGATGGACAGACCCAAGCGGCGGGTCTTGGCGTCCACATTGGTCACACGCACGTCTATCTTGTCGCCGACACCGAAACGCTCGGGGCGCTGCTCGGCACGGTCACGCGACAGGTCGGAGCGGCGGATGAAGGACTTGGCGCCCTCATATTCCACTTCGATGCCGCCATCCTCGATCGAGGTAACCTCGACAGTGATGATGGAGCCGCGCTTGACGCCGTCCACAGCAGTGTCGAACGAGCCGTCCAGAGCTTTGATCGAGAGCGAGATACGCTCTTTCTCCACGTCCACTTCGGTGACAACGGCTTTGACCATGTCGCCTTTGCGGAAGTCGCCCAGTGCATCTTCGCCACGGCCGTCCCAAGTGATATCGGACAGGTGAACCATGCCGTCGATATCGTTCTCGAGACCAACGAACAGACCGAATTCAGTGATGTTCTTGACTTCGCCTTCGATTTCCGTGCCGACAGGGTTGTTCTCTGCGAACACTTCCCACGGGTTGCGCATGGTCTGCTTGAGACCCAGGGAAACACGACGCTTGGCGCTGTCGATTTCCAGAACCATGACTTCGACCTCTTGCGAGGTGGACACGATCTTGCCGGGATGCACGTTCTTCTTGGTCCACGACATTTCCGAGACGTGAACAAGACCTTCGACACCGGGCTCCAGCTCAACAAATGCGCCGTAATCGGTGATGTTGGTCACGCGGCCGGTGTGTACGGATTCCAGCGAATACTTGTTGGCAACCGCTTCCCATGGATCGTCCTGCAGCTGCTTCATGCCAAGGGAGATACGGTGGGTCTCTTTGTTGATCTTGATGACCTGAACCTTGACGGTTTCGCCGATGGTCAGGATCTCGCGCGGGTCGTTGACGCGGCGCCATGCCATGTCGGTGACGTGCAGCAGGCCGTCTACGCCGCCAAGGTCGACGAATGCGCCGTACTCGGTGATGTTCTTGACCACGCCGTCCACAGCCTGACCTTCGGTGAGGTTGCCGATGACTTCTGCACGCTGTTCAGCACGTGATTCTTCCAGAATGGCGCGGCGCGACACAACGATGTTGCCACGGCGACGGTCCATTTTCAGGATTTGGAACGGCTGCTTCAGACCCATCAGAGGGCCCGCGTCGCGCACAGGGCGCACGTCGACCTGGGAGCCGGGAAGGAACGCAACCGCGCCGCCCAGATCCACGGTGAAGCCACCTTTGACGCGGCCAAAGATTGCGCCTTCGACGCGCTCTTCGTCTGCGTATGCTTTTTCCAGACGGTCCCATGCCTCTTCGCGGCGCGCTTTGTCGCGGCTGATGGAGGCTTCGCCGCGGGCGTTCTCTACGCGGTCGAGGAACACCTCAACTTCGTCGCCCACTTCGATTTTTGCGGATTCGCCCGGTTCTGCGAATTCTTTAAGGTCGATACGGCCTTCCATTTTGTAGCCGATATCGATGATGGCTTGACCGGCTTCGATCGCCAGTACCTTACCTTTGACAACCGAACCTTCGTCCGGGGTGTCCATTTCGAAGCTTTCGTTCAAGAGGGCTTCGAATTCCTCCATAGATGCGTTTTGAGCCATGTGGCGTGTGTGTCCTAATCTGAGTTTATACGGGCCGTGCGGTTGTCTCCGCCGGTCTTTGGGTTTCGGTTGGTCTTCGGGGTTTTCTCAAAACAAGAAGGGCCGGAAAACCGACCCTGCCCGTCCTGAGACTGTTCTCGCCCCTTAGACAAGCGCGCATATAGCGTGGGTTGAGGGGAAGAGCAAGTATGCAAGGCCGCATAAGCCTCAGGCGGGGGTCACCCGCAGGCGATGATCCCGTCCTGCCCCGTCACGACCGCCCCCTCACACCAGATAGTGGTTGCGCGGGCGTAGATGCCCTTTCTGCGGGCGGCCTGTTCGAGTGTGGGCAAGGCGGCTTCTGCCTGTGCTGCGGTTTCGAAAAATGCCACCGTGCGATACCAGTTGTCGCGTAAGATCAGATCAATCTCGATCCGGTCAAGGCGCGCCGCGATCTGGCGTTGCTCGTCTCGCGCCGCGTCCAGGCTGCGGTCTGCGCCAAGGACTACGACCCAGTCTCCTACGCCGACCGGTGCCGGCTCCGGTACCATGATCGCAGACTCGAGTACTCCCTGCTCATTCGACGCGGTTGGAGGCGATGACGAGGACGGATCAACATCCGGCTCGGCGGCTTTTTCCAAATAGAGGCTGACCTGCTCGATTTGTAGAATGGAGGCCAGTTGCGTCTGTTCTTCGTCGCTGCACCGCCCCCTTGCCAGACACGCACCCGATAGCTTGGCCTGATCCAGCACAGAGCTTTGTTCGGTCAACTCCTTCACCTCGCGCGGTGAAATGTTGAAGCCCATCGCGGCGATCTTGATGTTGATGTCGTGATCCTGAAAGGCCTTGAAAAAGTCGCCGGTCCGTTTGGCTGTGAATTCCGGCTTGAAGAACAGCGACGCAATGAGTGCCAGCAATGCAAGATATACCAAGGTTTGAAGGGCGAGTTTTATGGCTTCGATACGTGCTTTCATAAGTCCCTCCATCTGTAAATGATGGGCCCCAGTATAGCGCCACACGCGCGGCATTTGGTGTGAAATACATCCCCCACCGCGTGAATCGCGACCTTTCACACATTCATGACAGCCCGATTTTGTGGCAAATTAACCTACGGCAAGGACGCGAGGTGACGCCTAGGTTACGCTTGATAACCAGATCAACGGCAACAATTTGGAGATGGCACCATGTATAAGCATATTCTTGTTCCCGTAGTTTTCGATGAAGACCACGATACGCAAGCCTCCTTTGAAATCGCGCGCACCTTGGCGGACGATGGAGCCAAGTTCACCGTAATACACGTGCTGGAGGCGGTTCCAGCCTACTTTACCGCGGAAATTCCCAGCAAACTGCTAGAGAAGTCACATGACGACGCCGCGAAGTCGCTGGCCCAGCGTGCTAAGTCTCTGCCGGGTGCGTCACCGGTGCTGATATCCGGTCATGCTGGACGGACATTGGTCGAATATGCCGAAGAACATGATGTCGATTGCATTGTGATAGCGTCCCACAGACCGGGATTTGGCGACTTGTTTCTGGGCTCCACAGCGGCAAGAGTCGTGCGTCATGCCAAGTGTTCGGTGCACGTGATCCGCTAGGGACAGGTACGCTCGGGCATCCCGTGGCCCACCGAACGCTCGGCCTACCAAACCTTAACGCCTGCGCCCTATACCCTGTCCTCGGTTAACCAAAAGCAAGGCGCGACCCGTACGCCTTGCATTCGATCTGTGGTCCACGGCCCCGTTTTGGGGTCTCCCGCGACCGCCGGCACTATAAGGGGCTTAAACACCCCGAAGGGATGCAGGGTAAAGCCTGTAACGACGATGACCTCAGCCCGAAATGGGCGGCCGCCTGTCTTCTATCAGTTCGAGAAATCTTCCAGCCGCGCCCGAACCTCTTGGGCAGCGGCCGCAACTGCATCTTCAAACAAGGGACGTCCCGCACCGGATCACTTCTTGTCGCGCGCGGATTTCTCTTCTTTGGTCAGCTTGTTGTTCCAGACATTGTTGCTCAGGCCCAACTCCGCTGGCAGGGGTTTGGTTTTGCCCACGCTGACTTTGCCGCCCTTATTCAGAAACTCCTGAATCAAGGCGTCATCCGTGGTATCTTTCGGGATATGCTTCATGGGCTTGAGCGTAACCGCTACCTGCATCGGACGCAACAAAGCTAGACCGGAAAGCGCGCCCTGATAAACTGAACCGCCGCCGCAACAGCGTCGTCTATGCTCATATCCGACGTGTCGATCACCACCGCATCCGCCGCCGCCGCCAATGGCGCCGCCTCACGGCCGCGATCCCGCGCGTCGCGTTCTTGCAAATCGCGCAGCACGCCCTCTCGGGTGACGTCGTGGCCATTTTCCGACAACTCCAGATAGCGCCGCTCCGCCCGCACCTCGTCCGAGGCGGTGACGAACAGCTTCACATCCGCATCAGGGCAAATCACCGTGCCAATGTCGCGTCCGTCCAGCACCGCACCACCATCGCGGCGGGCGAAGTCGCGCTGGAATTCAACCAAGGCATCGCGCACCTCGGGAATCGCCGCCACCTTGGACGCCGCTTGCGCCACGGCGGTGGTGCGCAGGTCATCGCGGTCCAAATCCGTGGGCTGCAAAGCCTTCGCCGCCGCCACAGGATCAGCGCCGTCAATCACCCGCGCACCTGTGGCACGATAGAGCAAGCCGGTGTCGAGATGGGCGAACCCGAACTCTTCCGCCACGCGCTTCGAGAGCGTTCCCTTCCCCGCCGCTGCGGGACCGTCGATGGCGACTGTGAATTTCATGGCACCTGCGTCGTATAGTTAGGGTCGTCGGCATCTGCACAAGGCAGACCGTCGGAGATATCGTAGTAATCCCCCTTGTCGGCGCAAAAGATGTGCCCCGCAAGCGATAGCCCGGTATCGCCGTCCAGACTGCCCGCAAAGATCGACAGGTTCGCCCCCGGCCCGTCCCAGAACATCTGGCTGCCGCAGGTGCCGCAAAACCCGCGCCGCGCGTTGGGCGAGGAGGGATACCATGTAACTTCGCCCGCGATTTGAACATCCTCCCGCGCCGCCGAGGTCGCCGCAACGTGGTGTCCGCTGGTCTTGCGGCACTGTCTGCAATGGCAGGCGATCACGGGGCGCAAAGGGCCGGTTACGCTGTAGGTGATCTGGCCGCACAGGCAGCTTCCACTGGCCATTCGCAGACCTCCCTTTATCAGCCTCTCACGCCTCTGACGCAATCGGCTCGCTCATCGCGACATGCTCGCCCTTGGCGACCCGTGCGGCCAGCGCGCTTGGCTTGGCCTCGAACTCGTAGGCATCGTCGGCGTGCAGATCGGCGTCCATCAACCCCTCAACGGAGGCGATGGTCGCCCCGCCCTGATCCGCGTCACTGAGCATGATGCGCAGGCCTTGAATCGCGTTGTCCGCCTTCACACCGATCAGCGCCACCTGACTGCCACCACCTTGCACCGCAAGCTCGACCAACGCCATTTTGCAACCGCTTTCGGGCAGGGCCGCAGGCAATTCGCCCGGGTAAGGATCACCTGCGATAAGACGGCCGGGCTGGATGTCCATTGCCTTGACCGGGCCAAGGTTGATCGGGGCGTCGAAATCGCCCTCCTCGAAATCGTCCAGCAACGCGGCACGGCGCAGCAACAACAGCTTGGTATCCTCCTGATCGAAGGCCAGCATCAGCGTCGCCAGAAACTGCGTCAGGCTGTCCGAATGACCCACAAAGATGCGCGAATTGGCGTCCAGTTCCCCCTCGCCGCCGGTGACGACACTCGCAAAATACTTCTGCATAAATCCTAATCCCTTGTAATATTTGCGCCCAAACCGCGCATCAAATCCTCGAAAATCGGGAAGGACGTGGCAATCGGCCCCCCGTCGTCAATATGCACGGGCTTTTGCGTGCCCAGCCCCAGCACCATGAAAGACATGGCGATGCGGTGGTCCAGATGGGTCGCGCAGGTGCCGCCCCCCGGCACGCCGCCTGCGCCCATGCCGTGTACGATGAAGGTATCCTCGTCCTCCTCGACTGTCACCCCGCAGGCTTCCAGCCCGCGCGCCATGGCGTCGATGCGGTCGCTTTCCTTGACGCGCAACTCCTTGACGCCACGCATGATTGTCTTGCCCGTGGCGAAGGCCGCAACGACCGACAGCACGGGGTATTCGTCGATCATCGACGCGGCCCGCTCCGGCGGCACTTCGATGCCTTGCATGTTGTCCGAGAACTTGGCCCGCAGGTCCGCCACAGGCTCCCCGCCTTCCTCGCGCATGTTCTCGAATGTCAGGTCCGCGCCCATGTCCTGCAAGGTGGTGAACAGCCCCGCGCGGGTCGGGTTGAGGCCAATGCCCGGCACCAACACGTCCGAGCCTTCAGCCACCAGCCCCGCACAAACCGGAAATGCCGCCGAGCTTGGATCGCGCGGCACGGTGATGGTTTGCGGCTTCAGTTCCGGCTGGCCTTGTAGGGTGATCACGCGGCCCTCGCTGGTGTCCTCCACGCTCAGATCCGCGCCAAAGCCCGCCAGCATCCGTTCCGAGTGGTCGCGGGTCGCTTCCTTCTCGATCACCACGGTCTCGCCAGCTGCGTTCAGCCCTGCCAGCAGCACCGCAGATTTCACCTGCGCAGAGGGCATGGGCACGGTGTAGCGCACGGGGGCAGCGTTCGCAGCACCCACCAAGGTCATCGGCAGCCGTCCACCCTTGCGCCCGTAGCTTTGCGTTCCGAACAGCGCCAGCGGGTCCGTCACGCGGCCCATTGGCCTCCCGTTCAGGGAGGCATCGCCGGTGAAGGTCGCGGTAATGGGCGAGGTCGCCATCGCGCCCATGATCAGCCGAACACCCGTGCCGGAGTTGCCGCAGTCGATCACATGGTCCGGCTCCGCAAAGCCACCGACGCCGACGCCGTGCACCGACCAGTTGCCGCCACCATGGTTGACCACGTCCGCCCCGAAAGCCTGCATCGCGCGGCCTGTGTCCAGCACGTCCTGACCTTCCAGCAGGCCGGAGACCTTGGTCTCCCCCACGGCCATCGCGCCCAAGATCAGCGAGCGGTGGGAGATGGATTTGTCCCCCGGCACATGCGCCTTGCCGGTCAAAGCGCCACCGGCGCGGGAGGTCATTGGAATGGGATCACCGTGGCCGGACATAGGGCAGTTCTCGCTGGTCAGTCAAAAGCCCTGACGTGATAGCCCAGCGGTGCGGGAGGGTCCATGGTGGTTTGTGGTAGGGTGTGGTTCGTTAGCGTTGGACGCGTACCGTTCTTTTAGAAATTATAAATTCAAGGTTACCTAAAAATGACACATCCTGCTTTAGGCCGAGCTTTGCCCGTACATTTTTATATGGCTGAGTTGGCAGGTTGGGGAAACAACAATCCCCGAGTAGAAGATTATCTAGCTGACTACGAGGATTATGACTTTATCGAGAATGAAACCTTGGCGGTCAAAGCAATTTGTCGCGGCCGCGCAGGTCTCATCCGAATGACACTTAAAGACTTTGGCTTTAATTTGGAACGATGGCGCACGTATTTCTTGGACAATTGGACCGATGACCCCGATGGATCCGAGAAATATGGAGGATGGGGTTACCGGCACCCCTACTCATCAGGTGTAGTCGATAAGATTGTGTTGGATGGTATAAGACGAGAGCAACGATCGCATTTGGAAGCACTTGCAGTGACCGCTTGGCCCGACCAACTTATAAGTGTTTTAGCTTGGTATCAGCAGGAATGGAAAGACCCTGAGGAGCCACTCTGGTTAGCCGCGGTGCAAGAGTGGCCGTTTGAGTAGTCACCGCAAAAACACCCTGATCCTAACACAAGCAGTTCTAGTAGGTTCCTCGCAGGCCCGCGCAAGCCGACATTCGCGGCGTTACTGAAGTTCTGAATTGGACTCAAAGCTGCCGTTAGCTACCCAAGCCAATCACTCCCGCCCAGCAGCCCTCCCCCCTCCTTTCCCGTCCGGAATCAAGCCGAAGGCGCCGGGCGATCGGCGGGCCGTCCCACGGGTCGGCGATTTTGCTACGGGCGCACCGGCTTGTGGGGGAAGATGAACTTGGCAGGGATAAACTGCCAAACCGCAACAAAAGATCGCCCACCCCCGGTCCGCCGACCGCCCGGCTTGCGCTCCGAACGCTACCCCTCAATCGCCGTAATCATATCCACCCGCGTGGCATGACGACCGCCTTCGAACTCGGCCCCCAGGAAGGCGTCCACGATATCCAGCGCCAGCCCCTCGCCGATCACCCGTGCGCCCATGGACAGCATGTTGGCGTTGTTGTGCTGGCGGATCATGCGGGCGGAGAACGTGTCGGAGCACACGCCGCAGCGGATGCCCTTGACCTTGTTGGCCGCCATCATGATGCCCTGCCCCGTGCCGCACACGATGATGCCCAAATCGCACTCACCGGACGCCACACGCCGCGCGGCTTCCTCGCCGTGTTTGGGGTAAGGGGTGCTTTCCGATGTCATCGGGCCGATGTCTTCGACCTCATACCCAAGCTCCGCGACATGGGCCGCGATGGTCTGGCGCAGTTTAATGTCAGCGTGATCGCTGGACAGGACGATGCGTGTTTTGGCGGTCATGATGGAATACCCCTGTGAACGGTTAATCGCGGATGAATGTCATGTAATGCGGCGAGCGGCCCTCGCGCAGGGCTTTTTGCTCGTATCGGGTCGAGAACCAGTCAGCCCATGGCTTGCTCAAGTCGTCGGGCGCCTCGGTCAGAGTGAACCCCGCGCGCGGCACCTCTTCCAGGGTCTGGCGCACGTAGTCCTCGATATCGGTGGCGACGCGGAACTCATGGCCGGATTTCAGCTTTTCGGCCAGCGGGTCCAGATGCTCCGGCGTCACGAAGCGGCGGCGGTGGTGGCGGGCCTTGGGCCACGGGTCGGGATAGAGCAGGAACATCTTGTCCAGACTATCCGAGGGCAGCACGTCGAGAAGATCGCGTGCATCACCTGCATGGATCAGGATGTTCTCCACCCCCTCGCGCCGGATTTTGCCAAGAAGGGAGGCCACGCCGTTGACGTAGATTTCGCAACCGATGATCAGCACATCCGGATTGGCCTGCGCCTGATGAACGATGTGTTCCCCCGAGCCGAAGCCAACCTCCAGCCAGACCGGCCTGCCGTCGCGGATCGCGTCGATGTCGAGCGGCGTGCGGTCCGGATTATCCTCGCGGGTTACGTTTTTCAGGCTGAGTTTCGGCAGCAGTTCCTCAAGGTCCTGCTCCTGACGCGCATTCAGGGACTGGCCCTTGATGCGGCCATAAAAGTTGCGCCAAGGCGTCGCGGGGTCTTTGTCTGCTTTGCTCATGCGCGGCGGTGTAGCCGTGGAACGGCGCGGGCGCAACGGGCAAGCGCAAACGACAAAGGGCGCGCCAATGGCACGCCCTTGTTCAGTCGTTTTGCGTCAGGATCAGACCGCTTTTTTCAGCGCCTCGACCAGATCGGTGCGTTCCCACGAAAAACCGCCATCTTCGTCCGGCGCACGGCCGAAATGGCCGTAGGCGGCGGTACGGGCATAGATCGGGCGGTTCATGCCCAAATGCTCGCGGATACCGCGCGGGGTCAGGTCCATCAGGCCACCCACCGCCGTTTCGATCGCGGCGTCCGGGGCCTCGCCGGTGCCGTGGGTGTCGCAGTAGATCGACAGCGGTTTGGCTACACCGATGGCGTAGCTCAGCTGGATCGTGCAGCGTTGTGCCAGCCCCGAAGCCACCACATTCTTCGCCAGATAGCGGGCGGCATAGGCCGCCGAGCGGTCCACTTTGGTCGGGTCCTTGCCAGAGAACGCGCCGCCGCCATGCGGGGCCGCGCCGCCGTAAGTGTCGACGATGATCTTGCGACCGGTCAGGCCTGCGTCGCCGTCAGGGCCGCCAATGACGAACTTGCCGGTGGGGTTGACCCACCATTCGGTGTCCGCCGTCAACCAGCCGTCGGGCAGGGTTTCGATGATGTAGGGTTCCACAACCGCGCGCACATCGGCGGAGGTCATGGCCTCGTCCAGATGCTGCGTCGACAGCACGATGGTGGAGATACCGACCGGTTTGCCGTCCTCGTAGCGCACGGTCAGCTGCGACTTGGCGTCGGGACCCAGCGTCGGCTCGGTGCCGTCTTTGCGGACCTCGGCCAGACGGCGCAGAATGGCGTGGGCGTAGTGGATCGGGGCGGGCATAAGCTCCGGCGTCTCGTTGCAGGCATAGCCGAACATGATGCCTTGGTCGCCTGCGCCCTCTTCCTTTTCGTTCGACGCGTTCACGCCTTGGGCGATATGCGCGGATTGCTCGTGCAGCAGGTTGGTGACCTCGACGGTCTGCCAGTGAAACTTCTCCTGCTCGTAGCCGATGTCACGGATGCAGTCGCGGGCGATATCCTCGATGCGACCCATATAATCTTGCAGCTTGTCCTGATCCGACAGACCGACTTCGCCGCCAATAACGACGCGGTTGGTGGTGGCGAGGGTTTCTGCGGCGACGCGGGCTTCGGGCTCTTCCGCCAAAAACGCATCGAGAACGGCGTCCGAGATGCGGTCGCAAACCTTGTCCGGGTGCCCCTCCGAGACGGATTCCGAGGTGAAGAGGTAGTTCTGTCGTGCCATTGGGAAGTGCTCCGATTATGTTGTTCCGCCACGTCAGGAAGCCGTTGTGGCGGTAAATGATTGATCTGCCCTACCCTTGCCGCGCGACCGGGTCAATCGAAACACGGCGGCGGACGGCGATGCGCCAGATCAGCAACACCACCAACAGCCCCCGCATCGGCCAGTCGTAGAGCGTGCTGTAGAGCGTCGCCGACGCCGGTGCGGGCAGGTCCGCATCAAGAACCGCCGCTTCGTTCAGCTTGGTCTGCGCCGTGATCCGGCCCCACGGGTCGATCACCGCCGAGATGCCGGTATTGGCGGCGCGCACCACGGGCAGGCCCTGCTCCACCGCCCGCAAGCGGGCTTGCGCCAGATGTTGATAGGGGCCTGAGATATTGCCGAACCATGCGTCATTGGTGATTTGCAGCAGCAGGTTGGAGCGCGGCAGGCCGCGCAGATCGCGGGGAAAGATCAGCTCGTAACAGATCAGAGGCAGGGCGGGGCCGATACCGGGCAGGTCGATCAGTTTCGGCCCCGGCCCTTTGGAGAACCCGCCGCCATCGCGGGACGCCATGCCACGGATGCCAAGTTTGCCAAGCGCCTCGCCAAACGGGATGTATTCGCCGAACGGGACAAGGTGGTGCTTGTGATAGGTCTGCATCCGCTGACCCTCGGGGCCAAGCAGCACCAGCGTGTTGCGCCAGCCGTCTTCCATGCGGTCGTTGCCGCCGACGATCACCGGCTGCCCGCCAGCGGATTTCGAGATCGCCTCCAGCACCGTCGGTGCGTCGTTTAGAGGATAAGGCACAGAGGTTTCGGGCCACACGATCAAGTCCGGCGGCGCGTCGGCGGGCGCGGCGGTAAGGTCCACCGCGCGTTGTAGAAACCGGCCCACATGCTCAGGGTCCCACTTCAAATGCTGCGCAGCATTCGGTTGAACCAGACGCACCGTTTTGTCGGTTTGCTGCGCCGCATGGGTGGACAGGATTTGCGCCCCGTAGACCCATCCGGCACCAAGTATCGCAAGCGATACGCCCAACCCCACAAGTGGTTTGCGTATGCTCGGGCCTGCAGCGATTGTCAGCGTCAACAAGGTTAACAGGGGTGTGCCGCCCAGTGCGGCAAGCTGCAAGATCGGATGATCGGACCAGATATGCCCGACTGTTGCCCAAGGGAATCCGGTGAACAGAACCGAGCGCAGCATTTCCATGCCCGTCCACATCGCCACCAGCGCGATCAGGCCGCCAATTCGGTGCGCCACGCCGAACGCCACCGCCCAGAGCAGCGCAAGCCCGCCCGCCATGAAGAACAGTGCAAACGGGGCCATCCAGCCGTGGCGGGCGATGTCGACAAGGAACGGCTCCACCAGCCAGAACAGGGCGATTGCGAAATACCCCGCGCCGCCCGCCCAACCGGTCCATGCAGCCTTGGGCGCGGTGGCCGCATTCCGGTAGAGCCAGATCAGCCCGCCAAGCCCCAACAACGCCAGCGGCCAAAGCGACCATGGGGCCTGCCCCAGCGCACCGAGCGCGCCAAGCCCGAAAGCCAGCGCGAACTGCGGCCAGCCTGGCCGTGCGGCAGGCCCGAAGGCGCGGCGTATCATTGTGCTCAGTCGGATGCGTCGGTGGGCACCAACACCCGCAGGCGCTTGATGCGGCGGGGGTCGGCGTCAACGATCTCGAACTCCGCGCCGGAGGGGTGTTCCACCACCTCGCCGCGCGCAGGCACGCGGCCCGATAGCATGAAGACCAAGCCGCCGAGCGTGTCGATTTCCTCGTCCATCTCGTCATCGGACAGGCGTTGGCCGATCTCGGCCTCGAACTCTTCCAAGGGCGCTCGGGCTTGCGCCAGATAGATACCGGGCTTTTCCATCTTCCACAGGTCGGCCTCGTCGACGTCGTGTTCGTCCTCGATTTCGCCCAGAACCTGCTCGATCAAATCCTCGATGGTCAGCAACCCGTCCACGCCGCCATATTCGTCGATCACCAAGGCCATGTGCTTACGCTCGGTCTGCATCTTCGCCAGCAGAACGCCGATTGGCATGGAGGGCGGCACGAACAGCACCGGGCGCACCATGGTTTCCAGATCGAAATCCGGGCTTTTGCCGTTGAAGCCGTGACGCAACGCCAGGTCCTTCAGGTGGATCATACCAATGGGCGTGTCCAGCGTGTCCTCGAACACCGGCAGGCGGCTCATGCCGCTTTCGCGGAAAACCTCCACCAGTTCGGGAAGGGTGATGGATTTCGGCACCGACACGATTTCGGCGCGGGGAATGACGACGTCATCCACACGCTTCATCCGCAGATTGCCCAACCCGATGGTCTGGATTCTGCCGGAGCCGTTGCTGTCGGTTGTCCCTTCGTCGGAATCGGGCGTTCTGAACGCCGCGATCACGCGGGAAAAAAGTCCAGGTTCCGTCTCGTCGCCAATCGCGACGTCGGTCTGGTTGGCGTCTATGTCCTGCGCGCTTTGCGCTGCGGTAGACGAGCCGTCGTTTTCTGCGCCCATCGGTCCTTTTCCAATAATTCGGCCCCAAACACGGGCCTTAAACCCTATATGGGTCCTCAATGCCTAATTTTGCAAGAATTCTGGTCTCTAAACCTTCCATCAAGGCGGCATCTGGATCATTTATGTGATCAAACCCCAACAAGTGAAGCGTTCCGTGCACCAAAAGGTGCGTCACATGGTCTTTGAGCGGCTTGTTCGCCGCTTCGGCCTCGCGGGCGCAGGTGTCATAGGCCAGCGCAATGTCGCCCAATTCCAGCTCATGCGGCGCCCCATCGGGCAGTTGCGGAATCATTCCGGGGATCTGCGCGGCGCGATCCTCCGAGGGCCATGACAACACGTTGGTCGGCGTCGGCTTGCCGCGAAACTCGGTGTTGAGTTCCGCCACGCGGGCATCGTCGCAGGCCAGCAGGCTGATCTCGTAGTCGCCGTCCAGCGACAGCTCTGCCAGTGCCGCGTTGCAGGCCGTCTCGGCCAAAGCGGCAAGCCCCGCATCGGTCCACCGCGCGTCTTCTGTGAGGATTTCAATCTGTGCCATGGCTGTCCCATACAACAGGCATACGCGGCGTCAACCTTGAAGGGACGGGGGCTACGGTGTTTGAGGCGGTTAGTTAGCGCACAGTAGAAACTGACATCACTCTAATCAAAGCGCTCATCCCCGGTCGGTTCAATGTGATCCGCCAAATTCATTTTCTGACGAAACGCTGCAAGTTCGCGATAGAGTCGCAACCGGGCACGGCTCTGGTTTCCCAAGGGTCGATGGTCGGGCAGTGAATGCCAAGGGTTGATCCTCAGGTTACGCGCGAAGGCCATTTGACCGGGAGTGTCGAATTCCTGAATTGGGATGTGAATCCGGGCCACTGGAATCCATGGAGATTTATCTTCCGGCCAACGCACGGAAGCGTCTTCGATCGGCATCAGATGCGGGTCGGTCTGAATTTGCACAACCATGTCGAACTCAACAGGCTTGTCGCGTAAGGTTTTGACCATGTTGTCGCGCAGATAGTTCGGCGGAACACGTCCGAAAGGAACGCCGGGAATGGCCATTGGAACGTCTGTCAGGGGCTTGTACGAATAAAGCATCGCCTGCCCTTCCCCAAGCAGGTACGGCACGCAGCTATAATACCTATGACCAAGCGGATTGTATTGCGTCTGATTCCACAGCCCTTGCATCAGAAAGTCGAGCAAATGCGGGTCTTTTGGGTTGAGAAAATACCAAGCAGGCTCGTCAATTGTGCTCCAGTATTGCAGCTTCGCATTCTCGCGGATATCGGGCGTCACAAAAGTCGGCGTCACGACGGCGGGCCAGTCTTGCGTGAATTTCTCCTCGTCCATCAGCTTTTCGCCCGGAACATCCATGAGTTTCACGGACATGGACCCGAAGCCCACGTCGCGGATGTCTTCAGGCACGTCCGGTCCGGGGCCTGCAAAGCGGACATAGGCGGGATAGCTGCGCTCGGTGGCGAAAACGCCTTTTCGCATATGCTCTGGCAAATCGGGGTGAACCGTAAAAGTAGCATGGACCAAGCCGTGGGTCTTCGTATTGCCACCACGCTCGTAAGCGCCGGGCTGGAAGTGCAGCTTCATTTGCTCGCGCATCTCGTCAATGATCGCTTGCAGGCTCTCTTCTTCCCAGTCGAACAGCTTTTCCTCAGCCAGCCCAAGGCCATGGTCCACCCGTTTGCGGTTCTTGAGGTATTGGATCAGCTTGGCCAGTGGTTCACGTACAACACGGTCAAGGCCACGGCGAAAAAACGGCTCAAAGCGCCGCTCGATATTTAATCCGGTTTGCACGGCTTTGTGCAGCAGGCGGCGAATAGCAAGAAGGATAGCGCGCATGAATTTCTCCTAACTTGCCGTCGTGGCAATGTAGCGAAGCGCTTTAAGGCCCGGCATGAAGAAGTAACCGCCCCCTTTGACGGTGACGAATTGCGGTAAGTTGGCGTGGTGTTCAGGAACCCCTCTCGCCGTTTGGATTGTAAACCCGCCGGTTGCCGCGCCGCCTATCGGCGCTCGGTTGCCCAAAAGCGGGTCCGCCTCTCCGGTCAAGCCGTCGAACCGGCCTGACGCCATCCATGCATTCTGGACGAACTCGAACTGGCGCACGATGTCGGCGCACAGGCATATGAAGAACAACCCGCGCTCCTCGTCTGATCCTTTGCTTATCGCCTCTTCCGGCGAAAGCTGAGGTCCATAGGCGCGGCCCCGACGCACCAGCCGGTGGAACCGTGTCGAGGCCACAAGATCGTGGCGACCGGGCAGCTTGTCGGGCCTGCGCCGAAAGCCAAGTGTACTCAGAAGCCATCGCAATATGCCGTTGTTGCCGGGTGGAATGTCTCCGGTGCGCGGGTTTGCACGGCGAATATGTGCGCCGAGCGGGCAAACGACCCCGTTGATATCATCGTCATATGTGAAGTTGTTGGCAGGCCGCCCCCCCGAAATATCGCACCTGTTGTTCATCAACGGGGTGCCATCGCGGTGCCGACCAACCATTTTGGCAGCTAAGTTTTCCCGCCTTTCAGCGTCGCCTTCGGTGGCCAGATCGAGAAACTGCCAGAAGCCGGGGACATCCTGCTGCAACTGCCGCAAAACCAAGTAGGTTCCGTTTGCACCTAGATCATGACG
The DNA here is from genome assembly GCF_000442275.2 of Litoreibacter arenae DSM 19593. GTDB lineage: Bacteria > Pseudomonadota > Alphaproteobacteria > Rhodobacterales > Rhodobacteraceae > Litoreibacter > Litoreibacter arenae. The sequence continues at coordinate 312,396 of NZ_KE557314.1, forward strand.
ATCCGCATTCTCAAACCCACCGTCTGTTTCGACAGATGGTGACGGCGAGATTTCATCGTATTCGTTGGGGTGCCCCAAAATGACTTCACCCGGCGCGATCAGATTGGAATAGGTCTCGCGCCCATGTTTGGACGGGGGGCGGGACTGTTCCCAGTCAATTTTCGGCTCGCTGATCCCGTCGGCAAAGCCAAAGGGCTCGACACCTGAATTCGGCTGTGTCTGCAAGCTCTGCACGGTCTCGAAGGCCTTGTGAAAGCGCGCATCCTTGATGGAGGCTCTGAACGCCTCCAAACCGTCCCGCTCCCCATAAAGCATGAGGAGAATGTGCGCGTCGGCCTCTTTCCAACGCCAGCCTTCAGGGTCATTCGTTCCGGTATCGCCAAGCCTGCGCGAGCGGCTATTCTCGGCCCCCATCCCAGACAGAAACGGTTGAGAAAACTGCGCGACAATGTCGTCGGACAAATCGAATGCCCTCAGCCCTTCGGCGCTAAATGCAATTTGCAAGGCGGAGTCCGGCAACGTGCTTTGGGTCGCCGCGGATGCTATTGGCGCATCAAAGAGCCAAGCGCGTGCTGCATTTCGATCTGCAACTTTGAGAAGTAGAAATTCAGCCTCCACAAGTCGCCCGTGCCCGAAGCGAACCAAGCCCTGCATGTCGTCGAAATCGACCTTCGTCATGGGGTGCCCTCCGCTGTCGTGCGGATCTTGCTCAACCATAGACGAAGGGCGCGGCTGCTATTGGGACGTGTTTCCAGCCCTGCCCGGATTTCGCTATGTCGTGCCAAATCACGAGCGGTGAGACCGGGATACGCCTTGTACCAAACGTTGTTGAGTTGCTGGCGATTGCGCAAGTAGCGTTTGAACTTGCTTTCCTGCGAAGCGCCGTCCTTGAGGAGATATCGCGTGGACGGGTAGCCGACGCCATTAGAGAACACGATGTTCAGCCCCCATGCGACCTTGTTAACGAAGTCATCCATGTAAGCCTCAAGCGCACCGTCATAATTGCTGCAAAACAGAACGCGGCGCTTGTTGTCGAGAAAAACCCAACGCGCGAAATGGATCGTCTGCACGCGTGTGAGATAGCCACGCCCGTAGATGTATTTCGCAGCATAGTTCAACAGATACAGAAACGTCGTCGCAGTGGCGCGGCGGAACGGGCCGGGCTTCAGATCACCAATGGCGGAGAAGGGGTTGGTGACGTCGTGATCCTCTTGCGCGCCTAATGCCACGATCTTCGCATCGTCAGGGCGTGGAAGAATTTCCGGGTCCGAGCGTTCCAGACTGCGCAGTCGCCAAAGAAGAAACGGCAGCAAGAGAAGCAGCAGGGGCGAGATCAGCACAAGCCCCAGCGGAACACCTATCATCTCAATTCCGTTCGCAATTTTTCGTCCTAACGGCATCCGCTCTGGCGGTGTCAGCGGCAATCGCCCTGCCCTTTGTTCGAGGTCGACAAAATGCGCCAATCTTTCGTGAAGCTGAGTCGCGTCCGCAGCGCCATGAGCCTCAACCACCCTTGCCAACTCGGCGCCAAGCGCCTGACACAAGGCAGCCTCTTCGCGTATTTGCTGAACAGTACGGCCGCGTGTGTTGACGTAATTTGCGGCCTCTTGCACGTTGTGTCGCACCATCCAGCGACGCAGGTTTGTACCGGTGTCGAAACCGTCGCAATACGCAAATATCTTGCGCAAGCCTTCGTCGGCCTGTTCCACCAACTCATCAAGAAAGCTGTCCCGGTCGCCATCTACATCCCCCACAAACGCAAGCTGGACAGGATAGGGGTGTGCGGTGATCCCGTACGCTTCGATATCGCGCCATGTGTCGGCCTCTATGATAAGGAACCGTGCTACGTGCAGCCGATCAAACGCGCGAAAAGGCACGAGAGGGTTCTCAGGATCAGCCAATCCGGGCTTTGTGGTCATGCCATTCAAAACTGTCCGCAATTCTTCGACCCGACCCTCGCGGACCGGTGCCAATATGAGAAAGGTGGACTGTGGCGTCATTGCGTCCCACTCAGATAGATGTGTGTCAGTTGTCGGTCTCGGCGTTGAAATCGAGGGCGAAATCAATCAGCCGCGTGTCATCCCAATAGACTTTGCCAAGATAAAGCCCCGGCCCGATTGCGCGAATTTCGTCCCTGATCCACTGCGCGGCGATGGATGTTTCGGAATAATCGAGCACAATACATTCTTTTCCATCGAGCCAGCTTTTGTCCTTGTAGACCTTGGCCAGAATGGCATTGAGCCCGAAGGGCAGGATACGGTTCTTCAACACACCCTTTGAGGCGTCGAACACTTTTCCCTGCCATGCAAAACTGTTGATGAACCGCGAGATAAGCGGCGAGAACTTCGTTCCCGGCGCGACTATCGCGGTGCCCTCCGCCTCGCCGTCGGGAATATCGCCAGCGGAAACGCTGGAAAACAACGCGTCCAGTTCATCCTGATTCATGTCCATCAGTGCCTCGATATCAAGTGCCATAGCTGACCCTTTCCTTAAGGTTCCCAGATTGGGCGTCTTCCAAGATGAGCTCGGCAGCTTTTTCGCCGATCATGTAAACGGAAGACGCAATGAAAAAGCCGGGGATTCTCGGGAAAACCGATGCATCGGCTATCCGCAAGCCATCGACCCCGTGAACGCGCAAACGCCCGTCCAGAACGCCGCCATCCTCGCGCGCGCCGATAGGGCAACTGCACGAGGCATGGTGCCCCCAACATTCGTCCCGAATGAACTGGGCAATCTGTGCGTCGGACTGGATTTCGGGGCCCGGAACCTCCTCGACCTCAATCCGCCCGTCACGCTTCAGGGGCTCACTTAGGTGCCTGACAAACTTGACGCCTTCGACCACGGCTTGCAGATCAACATCTTCGCCGTCTTCGAAGTAATTGAAATCGACGATCGGCCTGTCCCGCGGATTGTTAGAGGCCAGCCTCACGCGCCCGGCACGGTTCAGCGTATGCGCCTTGAGGATAGCCCAGCTCAGGTGGTTGCGGCTTTTCGACAGATCCGCCGCATATCCCGGATAATACCCGCTGAACTTCCCCAACAGCGCCATGCAAAACAGATCAGGCACCGCTTGCTGGGGCGAGGACCGCCGGATCACCGCAAGCGCAGCCCCGTTTGTGGCGTAGAGACCTTTGCTCTTGTCCCGCCACTTCTTCCAAAGCGGATCGCCTGTCTCGTATCGGCACTCTTTCATGCTGTCCCAACAGTCGAACGCCATCCGGTTAACGACAGCGACTTCGTAGCGGTCTTGCAGGTTGCGCCCGACCCCTTTTAGGGTGACCCGCGGCTCAATTCCCAAGGGCTCAAGCTCCTCGGGGTCCCCGATGCCCGAGAGCATCAAAAGCTGAGGTGTGTTGAAGGCCCCACCGGCAAGTATCACCTCGCGTTTTGCAAATGCGCGACGCGTCTCGCCCGCCTCTTCGTTTGGTTCGGCGTGTGCCTGATAGAGCCGCGCACCCTTCAGGTATTCGACGCCGGTTGCCCGGTTGTCTGCGTCAAGGATGACCTTCGTTGCGAGGGCATCCAATTCGACCACCAAACGCTCCGGAAATGTGGTGGCAACGTCAAGCACCCGCTCGCGCGTGCCGACCCGAACGCCGTCCTTCGTGGTCAAGGGTGTGTAGACCATTCCATCGGCGTCATCGTCTATCCGGTCAATATCGTTGGGGTCCGCGGCGCTGTTGATGAACCAACGCAAGCGCCTGAGCGTATTGCCCCCTGACCCCAACATCTCTCGCAGCGATTTTCGCAAAACGTCCATGATGTCGTCATCACGCAAGGCATCGCGCGGGATCGCCTTCTGTGTCGACAACCATCCTGCGAACCCGTGGCGCGTCCGGTCAATTCCGATCGCACTCAGCGCCCGTTGAATTGGACGGTAGCTGCACTTTTCGATTTTCCGGAACAGGCGGTGCATTGCATCGGGTGACCATCCATCATCACCGGTGATTTCCTGAATGGTGTGCCAATCTTCGTTATGGGGGTAGACCAAGATCATCGCGTTATGCGCAGTGCAGCCGCCAAGCGTTCCCGCACGCGGATAAAGCACCCCTTCGGGTAGCGCCTTCGGGTCACGGGCCTGCTGATCCGCATCGGCGTAATGGTTGACGTAAAAGTCCCAACGCAGTGCCTCGTTCTCGGATGCAAACGGATGAAACGCCGGAACGTCGTAGTCGTCCGGCATCCGGTTGGAGCCGTCCATATGACGAACGCCGCCCTCTGTGGATCTTGGATCGCCGCCTGCCTCCAGCAAGAGCACGCGCATCCCCTCTTCCGCCAGTCGCGCAGCCAATGTTCCACCACCTGCACCTGACCCGACAACCACATAGTCAAAGGGCTCGGTGTCCACCGTTGCATCCCTCAAAAATGCTTCAGGAAGGCTATCAAATCCTGCTTTTCTGCATCGCTGAGCTTGGTGCCGAAATAATGCCCCCGGTTGACGACATAGTCGGGACATTTGCTGAGCTCCAGCAGCGGCTCGACCAAATCGGCGAAGATAACGCGCGCCTGCTCATCGCTGACGTCCTCGGGCAAATCCTTAAGGTCGCGTTTGATACGAATGAGCAGCTTTGCCAGATCGACATCATGCCCCAACCGCTCCAGAATATCGGCGTTGTCGAGACGTATATTCAGGTTTGCCAGAAGACCGACTGGTGTGCCCGCCGGGATCGGCCCGAGCTCGATGTCACCGTTCTCATTGAACAACCACGGCAGTTCGTCCCGTAGGGGGCTGAACAGGCGGACCAGAAAATCCGGCTGGAACCCCTTGGGCACGATCAGGTAGCTCTGCTCTGTCGTGCGATCAATGAGGCCGGGGACAGCATCGCCCAGAACGGAGTCCTTATCGCGCTTCTCGGGCCAGAGCATCTGCTCGATACCATCCTCAAACGCCGCCATCCGGCCCTCAACAGACGGGTCAGGATCATAATAGCCAACAGTGTTGTTCAGAAGATACGGCGCGGTTGACCAAAGGCTGACAAGTGAAGGGACGCGGGTATAACCGCGGCCACCTGCGGGCATCTCGTAGTCGTATTCCTCGCCGGTTTTGGGGTGATGCACCTTGATCGGGCCGACCGAGGGCAGCGCCTTATAGGTCGAAGAGGAGAAGTTGTCCCAGATGTTGCCTTCGATTGCGTTGGTGGCCAATGGGCTGCACGCGTTGGTCTGCAGTACCGTCACGGGGATACGCAGTTCGTTGGACAGATAGTTGGCCTCAAGGAAGTCATCTGCATGGACGATATCGCGCATCTCGGCTTTGAAAGCGTCGGTCTTTGTCAGCTCAAAGTAATCCTCGAAACACTGTAGATAGCCGGGGCCCGCACAGCCGCCGGGCATGGCTTCATAGGCTATTTCCGGAAGCTTCGACGAGTGGCATCGTGCGCAATTTTCGGCGAAAATTGTCTTTCCATTGTCGACCGACGCGTCGGACTCGGTGAAAAGCACCTCCCCGCCCGGTGCGTCTTTCAATCTGTCGGGCCGCCCGGCTTTCAGGAAATAAAGTGCAGTTAGCGGCGACTGGTTTTCCGTTGCGCGCCAATATGCGGAATTCTTTTGCGCTGTTGCGATCTTGATGGGCGTAATGTCTTTGCCGCCCAAAATCGGGTTGAAATGCCGCGTCCATTCCTCACTGAACAGGCCGATATTCAGATAGACACGGTTCAGCGCACCCAATGCTCCGACCGAGTCCGCACCGTCCTTCAGCACGCGCGGGCTTAAACTGAGATCAGGTTCGACGAAATGTGAATCCAGCGGACTGCCGGGTAGAAAATCCTGAAACTGCTTGTTGTCCCGCTCGCCGTCTGACAGTCGTTCTTCGCCAAATTTCAGCGCATTACGCAGACGTTCCTCCAGCAGATATATCGCATTCATCGTTCGCGGATTGTTAATGTAATCTGGGGAAACCAGCGAGGTATCAAGCGTCCCTGGTCGCGCTGTATGGATCAGTTGAACCATGTATTGGCGTGGGTCGGGGTTCCACGCGAACACGCGTTCAAACCAGAAATATTGCGCCCCGACTGTCGCATTCAGGTTTTCCATCTTTGGGTTTTCGGGATCATCCGGTGGGGCAATCGGGCTTGGGCCGACGTGACAGAACGCACACGACATCCCTACCCGGTAAGGGCGGATGAGGTCCTCATCGTTGTAATAGTCCGGGTCAGTGTAAAACCGCTCTGGGTCCCACTGACGTTCCGCTCTTTCATCAAAATCGGGGTTGGTAAACAGCCTGAGGCCAAGAACTCCGGTTGGTTCGCCGTAATACGATCCTACGGGCACATTGCGCCCCCGCGCGCCGATCTCGACTCCGGGGTATTTTTCCGCGTTTGCGAAGGGATCATCCGCACAATCCGAAACCCGTTTGTCGAGCCACAATCCGTATCGGTCGGCGTCACCTGACGTTGCCTCCTCAAAACAGGGTTCATTGATCAGACCTAGATACTCAAAGCGGTTTGATCTTTGCGCGGGCAGATTGGGATGCGAGGACAGCGTCTTGAGCAGATCGAACTGACCAAAGGTATCGCGCGTCAGCCGATCCCAGAGCAGATCATTGCCTCCGGTCCAGACCATCCACATATTCCGGCCCTTGATTTCGTCCGGTGTGAGCGCAAGCCCATTGTCCATCTCGGCGAAGTAATCTTCATCCGCAGGAGGGAAACTATCGTCGTCACGCCCGACAAGTTGCGCCTCATCGAGCGGGCCGGAAAATATCTGTGCCAAGCCTGAAATCGGCAGCACAAAAATCAATAAAATCAAAGTAATTACACGGTAAATCATCGGATCGGTCTCCAAAATGACTGGTGTAAAGAATCAAAAATGGAATTTACTTCCACCGCCGATTGTTGCGCAAAATCGGATTTTTTTCAACCTGCGCGGGAATTCAGCACCCTGTTTAGTCAAATCCGAAGTGATCAAAGCCTTGAGATTTGGAAGCGTTCGTCGCGCTGTGAGCCAGACAAAGTCGAGGACAGCCAGCATATCCAACAGACGCAAAATGTGTTAACCTCCATTTTTAAGGTCTTCACGTAGCCTGCATTCTCACCTCGGATTTTTTTGCCAAAAAGAGGTGTGGATGCGGGAGAATATTTCGTTTTCCAAACACCGAAAGCTTTGAATTTCAATGGTAAATAGTAAAGAAGACAATCGTAAAGCAAGCCAAACAACTTCCGACAAGCACCTCTCCAAACGCTTGATTGTTTTTGCCGATGGGACCGGGAATGCCTTTGGGGGACGAGCGTCGAATATTTGGCGCCTATACGAAGCCATCGACAAGCGCGAAAAGGATGAACCGGCAGCAACCACTCAGCTTGCCCGATACATCCCCGGCGTGGGTACGTCGTCCATCGGGATTATTCGGATACTTGATGGTGCGACGGGGTTCGGTGTGCCTGCCAACGTCAAGGCACTCTATCGGTTTTTGTGCTGGAATTGGGAACCCGGGGTTGAAATCTGGATGTTCGGATTCAGTCGTGGTGCATTCACGTTGCGAACACTGGCGGGGCTTATCAACTCTCAGGGGTTAATGCCGTCAAGGATTGACGGCCAAGCTGTGACACCCGCCGAGATGATGCGGAACTCGAAAGGAGCATGGCGCGCATATCGCACAAAAACAGCACCGTTTTGGGAACCGGAACCAAAGCCCGGCAAACTAAGGTTTCGCATGAGTCCTTTGGTCTCCCTCGGGCGCGCAATCCGGGACGCGCTCGTTACCTCCAAACGCCGCCTGTTCAATCAGATGCGCCACGACACGGTGTTGGATGAGCTTCGGACAAACCAGCCCGAACGGGCCCCTGGGCAGGTGGACATTGAGTTTTTGGGCCTATTCGACACGGTCGAGGCTTATGGTGTTCCCCTCGAAGAGGTCCGCACACTTTGGGACATCTTCATCTGGCCGATCAGCTTCCGCAATCGTGTGTGCAGTCCAGCGGTGAAGAATGTGCGCCATGCGCTATCGCTGGACGAGGAACGCTTGTCGTTCCAGCCACTTCGGTTTGACCAGACAGGCAACAGAGACGAGACATCTAATGACCCAGAGATCAAAGAGGTCTGGTTTGCCGGTGTCCATTCCGATGTCGGCGGTGGCTACGCGGACGATGAGGCATCGCTCGACCCGCTGCTTTGGATGATCCGCGAGGCTGAGGCCAAGGGAATTTCCTTGATCGACAGCGAGGTTGCGGCTCTTGAAAATCGTCGAACCGCAAATGCGATTATCCACGACTCGCGAAGCGGGCTGAAATCGGCCTACCGCTACTGGCCGCGAAAGGTTGAAAGCGGTGAAGCATTCGGAGGCGATCCTACGGTTGACGCATCGGTTGTGCAGAAAATCAAAGCCGGCAATTCAGGCTATGCTCCGATAATGTTATCTGATAAATTTCGGACGTCTGACGGGCAACTGCAATCAACGCTGCGTCGCGATCAAGACGTTGCCCGCGACGTCAAACGCTTGGTGCTGCGGAGGCGGATCGCAAACATCGCCTTTTTGGCGCTGGTCGTGTTTCTATTACTCCTCCCATGGACGCAGGGCATTATTTGGGCCATCGCTCAACCAGATAAACCGCCTGCCAGCCTTGTGATGCCGGATAGTCTGTCATCGACTGCCCCGAAATTATTTCATCCGTGGCTTCAGGCGATCTGGACCCACCCATGGGTTTCAGTTCCAACAATCGTTACCGCGATTTTCCTTTACTTTGCAAACACATCGTTGCGCGACCGGATCAGGGACACTGCGCGGCGTTCTTGGATAAATGGCTCCATGCCGCACCCCGAAGAAAAACCATCAGACGGCGAGAGTTTCGCTCGAACTGAGGCAGATGCCGTGGCTACTGGCTGGGTGATGTCCGGCTATAGGGTCCTGTCGGGCTGGGTGGTTCCGGCATTGCTGGCCGTCGTTATACTCTCTGGCGTAATGAAGGTGTTTCACGTAGCAGGGCTTTCGTTTGCTACTGCCACTGGAATGCTATGCGAGGCACCTGGCGAATTACGCGACGTTCAACCCGGAAGCACAATTGTGCTCGACACCGAGTTTTCCACAAGTTCGGTGTGCTGGTCCACAGGCCTATCCATGGTTCAGGGGCGCACCTATTGGATCAGCCTAGAAGAGACAGCGTCATTCGGTGATGGCGGCAATCACGTGCCTATTCGTGGTTTTGAAACCAACAAACTTGCCTTTGTAATTGGAAAAATTTTTCGACGCGAAGACACAAGCTGGTTCAGGCCGGTTGCACAGATTGGAGAGACGGGCGCATCCATCGCTCCCTTGGATGACTATTCCGGTAGCGCACCCGAATTTGTCAATAAATTCAAAGAACAAATTTCGGAGGAAAAAAGACCGTGTGGCTTAGCGCCGGGGCGGACATCCACAGGCAAAACTCTGACGGCTCGCTTTCAAGCTGAGGCCAGCGGGCCATTGTTCTTGTATGTGAATGACGCGATCTTCTGGCCTTGGACCAAGCTTTACAGCAACAACACAGGCTGCGCGCGCGTGATCGTTAGTGCCGAAGCGCCGAAGATTTCCGATTGGTTGTCCAAGTAGTGATATTGACTGAAAAAGCAGTAGTTTAGGAATGCGGCGATCTGTATTTCTCACGCCAATCTCAGCTTCTATTGGCAGCAAACGGCAGACTATTTTATCGGCTGCTTAGGATCACTGAAAGTCATAGCTCCGCAAATTCACTTTGAATATTGCCGATTCTGACTTATGTTTGGCGATCATGAGTGGGGAGTTTGTATGAAATATATCTAATCACTTCCGCAACTGTTTACCTTGAATACTTGTCTCGGCAAGCGTGTTTCAACTTGTTATGGCCAGTGCTCCGATGGCTTGACTGTAACGGCATGAGTTAATGAAGTTGTTATTTGGTATACACCAAGTAAACGCCTGCGAAGCGACATTCTGAGTAGCGGAAGCGTTCTGGGCTAATGCACTTTGGGCATGCTTTCTATACAAATAGAAAAAATCTGCTTTCACATTTTAATTCTGGCAGACCTTGGTCAATTTTCATTGTGACTATTGCAGATGTTTTCTCAACGCCCTCGCCCCGCGACGGGTATTTTGGCTACAAGATTTCCCTAGGGCCTTTAGAGCATCATTCCTTATCAACTATCGCGCTGACGGCTCGGCCAATTCACTATCAGCACTTTTCAGACAATTAAATGCAGCCTCAATTTTATGCCACACAAACTTTTGGGTGAATCTCCCGCATCATAATACCGACGATATGAGCTATCTGCAATTGGCGTAGGGGTTTTGAAAATGAATTTTGAAAAATCAATCAAAGAAACCTCCGTCCGCGCAGATTGGATCGATCTGCGCGATCAGCACTATATCCCTAATCTATCGGTTCTGCGTGATGCTGCCTCACTTGATCCGAAATTGATCCCACTTGATGCAAAAACCAATTTACACACACTTAGATATGGCGTCCGAAATCAGGGCAGTAGTGGGCGATGTGTCGGGTTCGCACTGGCCAATCTGATAGACATCCAGCGCAATTTACAATGGCTTCGCCGTCCTGAAAATGCGTCCGCCGCATTGCCTGATGACAACAAACCTTTTCTGCCCGACATCGTCAGCGCCGACATGCTATACCGCATGGCGTTTTTCCATGACCGCTATCCCGATCTGGAAGATGAGACCACCCAATCCATTGAAGGCGTGCGCACCCTGCGGTCTGCAATCAAGGGTTTCTACCATCATGGCGTATGTATGGACTGGCCGTTTGCCGAAGGCACCATTGATCAGGATCGCTGGCAAAGCAGCTGTTTCAATGAACTTAGCCTCGACGGGGCGCGATTGTTTCCGACCGTCGATCAGGCGAAATCCGCTCGCAACGTGGGGCTAGGGGCATACTTCCGGCTAGCATCCGTTCTCAACCATTTTCACACCGCCCTGAACGACGCCGAGGCGGTGCTGACGACTGCCAATATTCATGATGGATGGGCCGATCCAAACCCCGATCAAGGTGGCTTTATCACGTGGCCGCCCAAGCAAGGCATTAGCGGCACTCATGCATTTGTGCTCACCGGCTATGACGAAAACGGCTTTCATGTTCTGAATTCGTGGGGTCCCGAATGGGGAGGCTACAAAAAGCAGGCCGGCATTGCGCTTTGGTCATATGCTGATTGGGCCCAGAATGTTGTTGATAGCTGGGTCCTGCGTCTGGCCGTTTATGCGCCGTCCGCATTCGGGGCTTCCATCGGCGAGAAGGGCATAAAGGGGATCCATGGAAAAATCCAATCCGGCTCCACGCCCTGCTCTGAGCTGGTGGGCCATTACATGCATCTTGATGACGGGTTTCAGGTGTCAACCGGATCTTACCCTTCATTTTCAGATGGCTGGAGCCATACGCGTCGCTACCTTGAGAAGCAGTTCGACCCTAAGGCTAGCGCTGAGGAGAAAGCAAAAAGCTACAAAGGCGTTTTGGTCTGGATACCCGGCAGCCTGGAGGGGACCAAGAGTGCCTTTGATGCGGCCGTTCAGCGCAAAAATATCATCAAAGGTCTCGACCTTTATCCCTACTCGATATTCTGGTGCAACAACTTCGTCGAGAAGTCGATAGAGGTTCTTCAAGGCCTCTTCGACAGTTGCGAGGCGCAAGCCGGCTCCGATGCAGCCCATCTTGATGATCTGATAGAAAGCCGCGTGCGCGGTGTCGGACGGGCGTTTTGGCGGGATATCGAAATGGGGGCACGCCGCGCTGTGCGAGGCAGCGGCGAGTTGCCATATGAACCCGCCGAGCTAGACAAATTGGAACGTATCAAGCAGGGTTTTGCAAAGCTTTGCATCCTTGATCTCATCAAGCTGAGGCATGAAACCGGCTGCGAAGTTCATATTGTCGCCGAGGGAGCGGGTGCACTGATGGTGCACGAAATACTCAGCGCGCTCGACGAAGATTCCGAAGCAAATGACCGCGCCCATAGCGAGCATGCAAACTGGCGCAAACACGCGATATTCGACACACTCCATCTTGTGCACCCCGCCATCGGAATGCCGCGCGCCGAGAAGCTACTGATCCCTTTCATAGATGCAATGAACGGTCCTGTTAAAGGCACCAAGCGCCGTAAAAAATCGTCGGCCAAGGCGCGCGTGCGCTCGGTGCTTAAAGCCGAAAGCGATCCGCGCGCCCGAATTTACATCCCCGAGCAGGATCTGGAAGACCGCATACATTTCGGAAGCTACGGCAAATCCATTATCCACCTTGTCTCGCGCGCATTTGAGGACCGGTATGTCGCGTCATCAAATTCGAAGGACAACGACGTGCCGATATTCAGTGACGCACGGCCTTTTCTTGGCATGGCCAAGATTGCGGAGGATGCAGATTTCAGCGCTCGCGGCGCATTATTTCAGCTGAATGACATCTCATCGCCGACCCGCGATCACGACCGCATTTCACAAGTAGAATTGAACACGGACCAGACCATCACCAACGACATTTTCGAGGCAATCCAACGCTACCGCACTGCAAAGAAATAAACAGATTCCAAGGAGTTGATCATGGGAAAGATTACAGTCGAACAACTTATGGCAAAAATGTCCGACCTAAGTGCTGACGACGATGCGCTGGCGGAATATTTCATAGTGGACGAAGAGAACTCCGGACCTTTCGCGCCACGCCTGAAACTCAATCCGGCCACGGTGCAGATACCTCGCGGCGCAGATGCGGGCGAACGATCTGCAATGGCGATGAACTCCGCCAATTGGTTGGCACGATGGCACCGCAAAGGACGCTACCAACAGAAGATTGCTGCGGGCTATGATGGCCCACGTATCGTCTCGGAGGGTGACAGTTGGTTTCAATACCCCGTCCTGCTGACTGACACGATTGATTACCTGATGAAGCCCTACGCAGTCTACTCGCTTGGTGCTGCAGGTGATCTGCTTAAGAGCATGGCCGACAAGCAGGAATACGTTGCTGCCATTCGCGAAACCGGTGCAGAAATTTTGCTGCTGTCGGGTGGGGGAAACGACTTGGTGGCCGGTGGGGCATTGGCCTCCCATCTGGAGGAATTTGACCCGGATTTGATGCCTCAAGATTATCTTCTGCCATCGTTTCATGCCCTGCTTGACGATGCGCTCAAGCACTACGGCCGGATGTTCACGCAGGTGCACCAACTGTTCCCACATGTCAGCATTTTGTGCCACGGCTACGATTATCCCGTTCCGAACAAAGACCGCTGGCTGGGCAAGCCGATGGAGGCTCGTGGTATTCGGGACAAGTCACTTCAAAAAGCCGTCGCCCGCTGCATGATGGACGAATTCAACCGCAGGTTGCGCCGTGCGGCCAAAGCCATGCCGAATGTTACCTATATCGACTGTCGCAATACCGTGGGCGATCATCGCTGGCATGATGGCTTGCACCCGGACAATGGTGGTTACGCAGATGTCGCTCGAAAATTTGCGCGCGAGATAACCAAAATCGCCAATGCACGTAGCGGTCCAAGTCAGATAATCAGCGGCCCGTTCGGGACTGCGTCCGAGCTGTCACGCGCCATGCAAGCTCCGGCTGTTATTGCTGGCGGTGCCCCTAAAGGGATTTCGCTTCACGTGGGTCTGAACACCGTCGACCCCGCACATTATGATGGCTGGGACGGTCATCTCAAGGCCTGCGAGGCAGACGCTCATGCCATGCTAGAACTTGCCAGCAGTGAAGGTTTTTCGCCTGAACAGCTGCTGACGCAAGACGCCACCCGCGGGGCCGTTGTCGATCACATCAAAAAAGCCGCCAGCGATCTGAAAGCGGGCGATATGTTCTTATTTACAGTCTCGGCGCATGGCGGGCGTTTGCCGGACTTCAATCAAGACGAAGACCACGATGGCGACATCAAAATGGACGAGACCCTGTGTCTCTACGATTTCCAAATAGCCGACGACGAACTCTATATGCTCTGGTCCGAATTCAAGCCCGGCGTGCGCGTTCTGATGGTTCCGGACACCTGTCATTCCGGCTCTATGGCGCGGATGGGCAGTGCGTCTTTGCCTATGCAATTATGGGGCCGCGTAATCGAAACCAGCCCTGCCAGCCGCGCAATGCCGCGTTACGTCGAGGAGCGGGTGTGGCGCGCCAACGAGGCCGCTTATCGCACAGCGTCAAAGTCCTATAGTGCTCTCAAAGAGAGCGTGATGATGTCGCCATTGTCGTCGCCAATCAGGGCCTCCGTCCTTAACCTCGGGGCGTGCAAGGACGAACAATTTGCCATGGATGGCGACCAGAATGGCGCGTTCACGGGCGCACTTCTCGGTACATGGGATGGTGGTCGGTTCTCTGGCGGCTACCACGCATTCCGCTCGGAAATCGAGGCGCGGATCGGCAGCCCGTCTCAAACGCCTCAGCTATTCGAAAAACTGCTGCGCGAGCCGAATTTCGTGAATGAACGTCCCTTTACGCTTCAGCCTCATCAGCACAACACCGCCAATACGGCTACATCAGCGCCGCCTGTCTCGTCGCCAGGCGCATCTCAGGTCGATGATACAGAGGGCGATGAAAACGACCCACTGGCAGATGCCGAAGTCTCCAACATTTTCGAAGCCAAATCGCGCGGTGCCGGCCTGCGTTCATCCGCAGCTTTGGGTTGGTCGGACTACGCAGATTTCGACGGGTTCATCAAATCACTGGGCCTCAAGAATTTCGCAACCGACGAGTTCCTGATCCTTGGCGGCAGTCACAACGATGCAGGGAGTGCCTGCGCGGGCAAGAACACTTACCCTCTACGCGGGCTATGGACGAATATCGCCAAGACAGCTCAGGTACTCGATCACCTCAGGGACCGCTTAGGCAAACCGATTGCCATAACCAACGCCTATCGCGCGCCCGCCTACAATGCGTGCATCGGCGGGGCGGCAAGTAGCCAGCATATGAAGTTCACCGCGCTGGATTTCAAAGTGTCGGGCATGTCTGCACCTGATGTGGCGCAGGCTCTGCGTTGGTTGCGGGACAAGGAAGGCTTCTTCAAAGGCGGCATCGGGCGCTACAACGGCTTCACCCATGTAGATACACGAGGTCATAACGCGACTTGGCCCAAGGCCTTTGCCAATTCAAACAGTCCCGCCAGTTCCCCGCTTCTGGAGCGGGAACCGCGTGACCTGACCGAGCGGCTGGCGCTCATCAACTCGACCCAGCTTGCCGCCCCACGTGGAGGTATGACGCGCAGTGCGAAAACGTCGTCGTCCTTCGCGGCCCCGGCGACGCGTTCAGGCGACCCGTTTGATCCAGAGTCCCAGGTCGCCACCCATCAGCAGAACCTCAAGGCCGCCGTCAGCGCCTCCAGCGTCATTTCCTTCGTGGAAAACCTGACGCCGGGCCAAAAAGAGGACGTGCTGCTGTCGACCCTGTTCGCCCAACGCGCCGCCGACGCCAAGGCCGATCCGATCAAGTCTCGCGAGACGTGGTTCGCCGTCTACACCAAGGTGTTATCGGCACTTGGCTGGGTGCGGGAAAACACCCCGTTTGAGGCGTCTCACAAAATGCAGGCACAGGGCAGCTTTGACCAGGTCATCCTGACCACTTTGGCTCAGATCGCCACGGGCAATCAGTTCAAGATCATAGAGAGCGCAATCGAGGCGCTACGCGGGCTGACGGACGATGATGGCAAAATCAAACTGTTCGATCTGGAAACCTCCAGCACAAAGGGGGGCAACTTCCAAATCGGCAGTGCCGAGGCAACCGGGGATGTGATAAGCATGGCCATTGGTGCCTTCAACTTCAGCTATCTCGACAAAAAACAAAACATACTCTTCGTGTCCTGGGGCAAGAACGAGCTGGACTACTGGCTGTCGGCGCAGCAGATGACGCTAAGCCCTACGATCTACGACGATGTCCGCGACATCGTGAAATCAAAACTCGCGGACACAAGGCGAACGCTGATCGCTGATATTGAGATCTAGTGGTGGGTATTGAACGGGATAATACCCGACAATCGCGAAGGCAGAGGTGATGGGATGCGCTGCGATCGGCATGTTCCGGCTATGAGGCCTGACGGTTATCAGAATCCATGGCAGGGCATCGCCACTAGACCCGTGTTCGAATGTGAGGGTTTGCTTGAATAGTACAGAGACGAGTGGGGCCAGGGGTGTTACCAGCTACCCCAATAAAAATGGTTTTCTTCGCCTACCGATGAACAAGTCTTCTGGTGTGGCCGCTGCCGTCCGGCAACTGGGGCTTTTGACTTCAAGCCTAGTATCAAACGTCCGCTACGATTTGGCCCTTCATCTCCCCGGTCATCCGAGTTCGGTCCTCTTTGTGAACGGATCTCCGCACCTCGTCGATTTTCAATTCAGCCGCGTCCCTCGTGGCCTTGTCGGGCCATTCAGTGATGGCAGCACTGGTTCGGTTGCTGGTGCGAATTACCGTCACCCGGCTTGCCCCAAAACCTTTCAGGGCGGGCAGACGCTTTTCCTCGATAGCGCGAAGGAAGATGTCGTAATCAATACCGTCTTCGATTTCCCATGTCGTAATTGTCACGTAGCTCATAATCTCCTCCACTCGTTGCTATGCCAGTCTACCACAAACACGGCGCATCGCTTAGCTTCGTTTCCTACGCAGGCCATGGATCCACTAATACAAAGACGGCTTTGCTGCTTCTGACCTCGGAATTTGATGACTACTCAGGCGCGAAATATAACCAGAACCGCTCAAGTGGGGTATTTTTGCGAACAGCTGTGTCGTAAATTCTCAAGCCAGTGATAGAGAAGCATTTGCATCGACACGCCGTAGAAGAGATTGTCGGCCTCAGCCGGAGCCCCTCTATAACAAGATTAGCCGAGGTGAATTCCCTCGCCGCTTGCCTATTGTGATCGAGCCCCAGTCAGGCGCATAGACCGCACTTATCTGCATGCAACACAATGACCCGCGCTATCCCCTTTCATCTACACAACTAAAGCGTCCCAGTAGGTGTCTGAGGCAATTAAAATTACTTTAACTCTCTGAGGGGTCTGGCGAGGTCACTATGGGACCGCACCTTGTCCGGTCTGCCAACCTCAGAAATGCAAAGATCAAAGTGCGCTCATCATTAGCGCGCAAAATGGCCGACTACTCGTCCACTGCAAAAGGTCAGAGTTTGATTTTAAGCGCTTCTTGAGTGCGGCTGGCATCGTGCCCGGTGTTGTCGAGTTTAATCAGGCGGCCGTTGAGAGGAAAGGCTTTTAGATCGATAGCCCCCAGTTCTGGTTGAACGCATGCGAAAGAACGCAGACGCGGTCGAAGTTTTGGCGCCGACGTTCCCCGCGTGAGCTCCGGCCGAGACACCGCATCATCCCATTCTCGACGCATGTTCGCTGGCCATCCGGGCCGCCGCGTGTGCATGCAGTAAGCAATGCTTGCGGTTTCTGTCCACCCAAGAGGTGCCAGTTGTGGCAAGTTCCGGTGGATCGCCGTGCTGCGCGCGCCATTCGCAGCATTGCCCAACCAGATCAGGCTGGCGACGCCATGGCAATCCGACGATAGCCGGCCTTGCCGTGATAGAACCCATTGCTGAAGGGCGTCGTCCGGCAAACACTGCGCAACATCGCGTCTGCGTCATCGACGGCGCGTGCCCTGTCCAGAACATCGCGGAAAACGGTCGCCACAGCCACCATGTCTACCGCTTGCGGCATCAACCGAAGGTGGGAGATGTTGTTGGCTATCAACTCGCCGGTTTCTGGCAGCAGAGCGACATAGCTCTCGGACTGGGTCTGGATTCCGTTAACCCGCAGGATTGGACTGTTGTCGGTGGTGCGCAGCGGCATACCATCCGCGTCGGCCTCGCAGACGAACTGGCAGTTGTCTTTCGTCCGATCATGCGCACGCGCGTGATAGCACCGGGCAGAAACAGCGAGCGACGCGCGCCCGAAGACCTGCACCTCCACCCCGAGACCCAACTCCCGTGCGGCCTTCGCGGCCACGGCGATGGCATCTGCGGGCAATTCCCCCGGAAGGCAGATATGAGTCGCGCCCTGACCAGCCATCCACCGGATCGTCGCCTCGTTATAAGCGTTCATGAACGGCCCGATGCGATGCGGGCGCTTGCCGCGCGCAAAGAGACCAGCGGCGTTGTTGATCTCGATCTCCGGCGTTTCCATCGCCGCCAGATCCTCGGTCGCCTTGCGTTCGCGTTTGAGCATCACTTCAGCCAGCGTCGACAGGATCACCGTCTTGCCGGCACGCTCAAGCCGGTCGATCGTCTCGGGCAAGTCGGCCTCATGGAACGGCGCGCGTTTGGAACAGATCACTTCGCCCAGATAGACCTCGTCCACCGGCGCCTCGTCGGCAATGCGGGCGTAAAAATCACGGCGGGTATCGGCGGACCAGTGATAAGCAATGGGTCCTAGTGTCAGTTTCGTCATGTCGTTCACCGCCATTTCTTCGTCTCGAATGCGCCCTGGGTCTGCTTCTGACCCTCGGTCAGCGCGACTAGGTCTGCGATATTTGCCGTGCGACCGGCCCGGATGTCATCCACCGCCGCCCGGAAGGCCGAGACCACGTTGCGCACGTAGCTCTTGGACCGCTGACGCCCCTCGATCTTGAAGGCGTGAATGCCCGCGTCGATCATCTGGGGCAGGAGCCGCGAGAGGTTGAGGCTCACCGGTTCCTCGAAGGCGTAATAGGCTTCGGGCCGGTGCGGCGCGGTGTAGCGCCCTTTGCAGATGGTCGGGTAGCCAGCCATTTCGTCAGCACCAAAACAGTCGATAGTGAAACCGGCGAGCCGCGAGGACATCGAGCCATCGTCATGGCGCGCATAGTCAACCTCGGACGCCGGTGAGCAGATACCGTCCATGTTAGTGGATTGCCCGGTCAGGTAGTTCGTCAAGCTGCACCGACCTTCCACCATCAGCCCGTGATTGCCGAAGATGAAGGTCTCGATCTCGCAGGGGATCTCCCTGCGGATCTGGCGGATTTCGGGGATCGTGAGGATGCGGGGCAGCACCACGCGCTTTACCCCGAAACTCTCGCAATAATACCGGATCGCCTCGGGGCTGGACGCCGCCGCCTGAACCGACAGGTGCAGCCTAACCTGCGGATGGGTGCGCGCGATGTAGTCGGCCACACCCATGTCGGCGACGATGAACGCATCGACCCCCAGCCGCGTGCCGGTATCCGCCGCCTGCCGCCACAGATCGACCTTGCCCGCCGGCGGATAGGTGTTGAGCGCCAGCAGAACCTTGGCATCCTTTGCATGGGCATAGACCACCGCTTCGGCCAGTTCGTCGGGCGTGAAGTTAAGGCCGGGGAAATTCCGGGCGTTGGTGGCATCCTGAAAGCCGCAATAAACGGCATCAGCACCCGCATCCACTGCGGTTCGCAGCGCGGCCGGTGTCCCGGCGGGGCAGATCAGTTCGGCAAGGCTCATGTGTACATGTTTCCTTTCGTTGCATCGGAGTAAGAGCGTCTAAGCCGGGCTAGGATCGCCCGGCCGACAGGGCCAAACAGATCGGCGGTTTCCTCGGCGATGGAACCGTCCACATCGTCCAGCGCATTCCGGAGCCGTACCACCGCTTCGGTATCGCCCGAGATTTCGAGATCGCGTGAAAAGAATGCGGCATCACCATCCTCTTCCGAGTCGATCAGTTCCAGCAGCAAAAGGAACGGCCCCCGGATCGCCGCACCGGAGAGCGGTAGGCTTTCGCGCGGCACGGCACGAAACAGCAGCGCCTGCGGGTCGGGACGCAGGTGAAGCGCGAAGGGCAACTCCACCGGGTCGATCAGATAATCGGTGGTTTGATGCGGGCCCAGTCGTGCGAAAAGCGACGAGTGCCGCGCCGCGATCCGCTTCACAACCCGCGACAATATCGGCTGCACCGCAAGGCAGGCCAGCCGCTGCACCGCTCCGGACAACGGGCGCATTGCGGGCGCTGTATGGTTCATCATGCTCATTTCAAGGTCTCCCCTTGCGTATTTGTACCTTGCCCGGAAATCGGATCGTTCATCAAGGGAATGTCTCGAACCTTGGGAACAACACCTTGTTTTCCAAGAAAATCTGCGCATCGAGGTCTTCTACCAACTGACCCACTTCGGCAAAAAGCCGGGAACATGAGGCGTCCGCATGGCGCGGCAGGCGAAAGCCGTGTGTCGTAGCGGCGATCCGGTCCAGTTCAGCCTCAAGGCCAAGATGATCCTTGCGCAGTCGCTCAAGCCTAACCTTCGACTCTGCCGAGCTTCCAATGGCCTGCACGGTGCTGAGCATCGGCTCTTCGTTGTGAAGGTGGTTCTCAAAAGCGGCGGATAATTTGCAAAGCGACTGCGTCAGGCCGTGAGGCGCATCCGGATCGACCGCATGTTCGGCCTCGATCCGCTGTGCGAGCGTGATCAGCTGAGGCAATGCCCGGTGCTGCGTTTCATGGTGTTGCGTCTGGATATGCTCCACCAATGCGCGTGTCGGCCATGTTACGTCAGGTTCTTCGAGTGTTGCGGTCATCTCAACTCCTTTGGCCAGAAAGGCCCCCAGATTTTCCCATGCGGTCCGCCACAACAGATGCGGCATCCGGCGCGGGAGTGATCACCGCGCGACACCAGGCAATCACCCCCTCCTCACTTGGCGGCAAGTCGATGGCCATGCTGTCGGCGAACCGCCCAAAAGCGGCGCGGTGGGTTTCGGATAGACCGACAAGTACCGGTACTCCGTTTGCCACCGCTTCGCCGATCAGCGCGCGAAAACCGCGGCCCTCGGCCTCACTAATCCCGAATTTGTTCAGCACCACCAGATCGGCTCCGTTCGCCGCCAGATCCGCAGTTGCCAGCGCCACCGCCGTTTCAAGCGCACCGGCATCCATCCGGCAGGCGGCCGACCCGGCACCAAGATTCTGAGTGATAGGCACCACCGGTCCCTCCGGCAAAAGCCGCAGCGCGGTGTCACATTGGCCGCTTTCACCACTTGGTCCGGTCTCGCGCAACGCCCCCGCGACCCGCACACCATCTTCGATCAATCGCGCCACAACGCCAGCAAGCAGCCGATCCGTCATCCCGCGCCCGTCCGCCATGACACCCGCCAATACCATTGCCTTACCTCATTGTTGTTCGAATTGCGGGAAAAGCACGTCGTTCTCAAGGCGCATATGCTCGGACAGATCAACGATGAACTCGGCAAGGCCGGTGTATAGCGCGGTCCAAGTGCCACAGGCCCCCTCCGGCAGTCTCAGGTTCCCGGTCAGACGGCGAATGTCGGCGATATCACTGTCGTGATTATTGTGGTCCGCCCGCATGACCGCGATCAGCTTCTCGATACCCGGTCGGCCACCTGAACGGATTGCGGGAAAGAGGATCAACTCCTCTTTCTTCATATGAACCTCGATCTCGCCGATCATGCGGCGCAGAAGGGTGGACAGACCTTGGGGCAGAGACGCATCGCCGGCATGCGCCGTCTCGACCCTCTCGGCCATCTCAGCCAATGGCGGAAGCTGCGCGCGATGACGCTGATGATAGCGCGTTTCGATATACTGGGTCAGCGCCGCGGCATCGTGGATCGGCGCGGCGTTGGGCAACTCCGGGTTTGTCGAAGAGATCTGCGCGGTCATGTCGGTTTTCCTCATCGGGGACTCGCATTCGGTGCTTGCCATTAAGCTTATCTCTACTAATTGGTACGGTAAATGCCGATACATGAACGGAGACCAGCGACGATGCGCCTCACCTCTTTCACCGACTACGGACTGCGAATGCTGATGCGTATGGCAAGCGCGCCGGAACACATCTTCTCAAGCGCGGAACTGGCCGACGAATTCCGCCTGTCGCGCAATCATCTGGCCAAGATCATGCAGAGGCTCTCCGGTGCTGGCCTGATCGAGACGCGGCGGGGCGGCGGCGGTGGCGCGGTACTTGCGCAGAAACCGATGGAAATCCGGCTCGGGACTGTCGTACGCCTGCTCGAAGAGGGTCAGCCGCTTGTCGAATGCCTGGGGGTCGATGGCGGCAATTGCGTGATAGATGGACGCTGCAAGTTCAAGGCACGGCTGCGCTCTGCCGAAGCTGCGTTTTTTGCCGACCTTGACCGGTGCACTCTGGCAGACATCGCGCTTGATCCGAAACCGGTCCGATAAATAGGCGATCCTTGGCATCAGGCAATTTTGGACCGGCGATGGGACTCTTTGACGCGCCATTTGAAATTTGATCTAGATCAAATCGGAATCGCTGATACCGATTTAAGCTGAGAATTTGCGGGTATCACCGCAACCGGCACTCGGCCAGATGTTAATTCCGGCGTGTCCCATCTGAGCCAAGATCCTAAAATCAGCCGAAAAGGCGAGCGCAGGTTGCCTGTGTGTCTGTCCCGTGTACCGGATTGCAATAAGCGATCCTAAAGAGGGGGAGAATGTAAGATGAACAATTCCGACAACAATCCGGAAACCAATTCGGCAGGCCCACCAGAGCGCGTGCCGTTCATGCAGCAGGTGCTCGACAACCCA
Organism: Litoreibacter arenae DSM 19593; assembly: GCF_000442275.2. Classification (GTDB taxonomy): domain Bacteria; phylum Pseudomonadota; class Alphaproteobacteria; order Rhodobacterales; family Rhodobacteraceae; genus Litoreibacter; species Litoreibacter arenae. Next base: position 334,756 of record NZ_KE557314.1, read on the forward strand.
TTCCTGCTCCTTTTCCTTGGGATCACGATACCGACCGTTCTCTACCTCGTCTGGGGTGTGATGGAGATCGCTTCGGTCCCGGTCGCGTACTGAGGGGAGGCATGAAAAATGGCACTCACACCTCCGTCGAACCGTCTCTGGTGGAAGGAACCAATCCACAGCATCGAACTGGGCTGGGTCGTCATCGCCTTCCTCTGGGGGTTGTTCATGTTCTTTTTCATGATCGCATGGCACTTCATCGGCAATCAGAACCTGTCATCTGAAACCTACAAAATCATGCCCGATATCTATGCGGAAAAGGTCGAGGCCTGGGCAGAGGAATTTCAGGCCAGGGATGCCGATGGCAACCTGCTGGAAGAAGACGGCGTGCCAATCGTGCGCCCGCCCGCTGGCGGCGATGCCTATATTCTGGCGCGCCTGTGGGAATTCTGGCCGATAGTCGAACTCAAGCGCGGTGAAAGCTACAGGTTCCATCTGTCTTCGGCGGACTGGCAGCACGGTTTCTCGCTACAGCCGACGAACATCAACATCTCGGTACATCCAGGCTACGAGCACGTCATCACGCTGACACCGACCGACAGCGGCGTGTTTGGCGTCATCTGCAATGAATTCTGCGGCATCGGCCATCACACGATGACCGGGCGCATCCGCGTGGTGGATTGAAGGAGGAAGACCATGACGACCATCGACACAGGCGCGGTTCCGACCCCGGTCGACAGCGCATCCTATCGCATCTGCAAGTTCTCGGGCCTGAGGATCGAGGCGAACGCCGAATTGCTCATCAAGGTGAATGCAGTGGCGGCCGTCCTGTTCTTGGCGCTCGGGGGCCTCATGGGGCTTCTGGTCGCGCTCACGCGCTGGCCTGCCGTGCAACTATTACCTGCTGACTGGTTCTATCTTGTGCTGACTGGGCACGGCGCGAACGTGCTCCTGTTCTGGATCATCTTCTTCGAAATGGCGGTGCTCTACTTCGCCTCGGCTGTGGTTCTGGGCTGTCGTCTTGCAGCACCCAAGATCGCGTGGCTCGGCTTCATTCTGATGGTCGTCGGCGCGGTGATGGCAAACTATGCGGTTCTGCGCGGCGACTCCACGGTGATGTTCACCTCGTACCCGCCGATGCAGGCGTCGCAATGGTTTTACCTGTCGCTGATCCTGTTTGCGGTGGGCGCGCTGATCGCTGTCTTCATTTTCTTCGCCACGCTGGTCATCGCCAAGGCTGAAAACACTTATAACGGGTCAGTCCCGCTGGTGACGTTCGGCGCGATCACCGCAGGGATCATTGCGGTGTTCACGCTGGCCTCGGGCGCGATCATTCTGATCCCCACATGGCTCTGGTCGCTGGGGCTGATCTCGAACATCGACACGCTGATGTACAAGGTCGTCTGGTGGGGAATGGGACACTCCAGCCAGCAGATCAACGTCTCGGCCCATGTCGCGATCTGGTACGCGATCGGCGCCATGGTCGTCGGTGCCAAGCCGCTTTCCGAAAAGGTCAGCCGGATGGCCTTCTTCATGTATATCCTGTTCCTGCAGCTCGCCTCGGCGCACCACATCCTGGCCGAGCCCGGCATGTCCTCTACCTGGAAGATCGTGAACACGTCCTACATGATGTATCTCGCCGTGATGGGCTCGATGATCCACGGGCTGACGGTGCCAGGAGCGATCGAGGCGGCCCAGCGACGCAACGGGTTCACCCGCGGTGCATTTGAGTGGCTGACCAAGGCACCCTGGCGTAACCCGGCTTTCGCCGGGATGTTTCTCAGCCTCGTAATGTTCGGCTTCATCGGCGGCATCTCGGGTGTGGTCCTGGGCACCGAGCAACTCAACGTGTTGATGCACAACACCATTTACGTGCCGGGCCATTTCCACGGAACCGTGGTTGCGGGAACAACACTTGCCTTCATGGCGATGACCTATCTGGTGGTGCCGCTGATCTTCCAGCGCGACATTGTCTGGCCGCGTCTTGCCACTTGGCAACCCTTTGTGTTCGGCATCGGAGCTGGCGGCATTTCACTCTTCATGATGGGCGCAGGCACGCTTGGTGTTGCACGTCGGCACTGGGACATGTCGCTGACAGATGCGGCGCATGCTTTCGAATATCCAGCTGCAGCCTATCTGATGATGGGACTGAACGGCATCTTTGCGATCCTTGCGGCGATAGGCGGCGTAATGTTCATCCTGATCATTGTGGCCTCGATCCTAGCCGGTCCAAAGCTGGACGTCGTCGGTGCGAAACTGCACTTCCCGCTTCACGACCGCAGCCGGGAATCGGTGTCGGAATACGGCAGCCATGGCACGTTGAAGCTGCCGGGAACCATGATCCTTGTCGGCCTCTTCTTCGGCTGTTTCGTGCTCTACTACTTCGTCAACTGGAAATACCTGTCCGAGCTTTGGCAGTTCTACTGATCCTGAAGGGAGCCGCACCATGCAAGCCGCACTAAACATGACGATATCGATCCTGAAGCTCCGCATCGGCTCCTTCGTGGCCCTTGCAGCGCTGGTCGGAATTCTCGCCTCCGGCGGTAGCATGAGGTGGGGTGCGGCGGCGGCATTCACCCTCGCCGTGCTGGGCGCTTCGGGCGCAGCGGGGGCATTCAACCAGTATTACGAACGCGAGTCTGACCGGTTGATGGCCCGCACCCGCACCCGGCCCTTCGCCAGCGGAACGCTCAAGGCCGGGCCGATTTGGCCCGTCACCTTCTCTGCACTTCTGGCAGTTTCAATTGTGCTGGCCTGGGCCACGGGCGGCACACCGGCGGCCGTGCTGGTTTTTGCCGGTGCAGTCACATATGGCCTTATCTACACGCTGCTGCTGAAAAAACGGACCGTCTGGAACGTGGTGATCGGCGGGGCGGCGGGAAGTTTCGCGCTACTGGCCGGGGCGGTCGCAGCAGCACCCGACTTCGGACCGGTTCTGGGGCCAGCGCCGGTCCTGCTGGCCGTGGTCCTTTTCCTGTGGACGCCACCGCATTTCTGGGCCCTCGCCGCGGTGCGAGGCGAAGATTACCGTCGGGCGGGCATTCCGATGTTGCCCGTCACACATCCGCCCGTGGTCTGGACCACCGCGATCTTCGGCCATGTCCTGGTCCTTTCGGTTTTATCGTTGGCACCGCTTCTTTACGGTTTCGGCCCCATTTACGGCATCTTCGCTGTCATCGGTGCCGTGATCTTCCTGCGACCGTCCTGGCGCCTTCTGCGCGATCCAGTGCGCGGCAATGCCATGGCAACGTTCAAGGCGTCGTTACTGCACTTCGCGCTGCTATCGCTCGGCGTCATACTTGACCGGGGAGTGGCCGCATGGGGCGGCTGACAAGTCTGTTGCTGGGTCTGGCCTTCGTGTTTCCGGCAGCTGCGGAGACGCCACCGCTTGATGCCGAGGTTGCTTATGAATACAGCCAGGCCGCAATAGGTGGGGCGACGGAAGATCACGTGCTGACGGATCACCGCGGCCAACCACTGAGGCTGGCCGAGTTGCGCGGCCGCCCGCTTGTCGTGTCGCTGGTATTCACCAGTTGCGCGACCGTCTGCCCGATTACCACCGACCATTTGCGCTACCAGATCCTCGCAGCCCGCCGCGCTGTGGGCGATGATGGATTCTCGGTGCTGACTTTCGGCTTTGACGCCAGTGGAGACACGCCAGCGCAACTGACAGGTTTTGCCGGCACGCATCGCCTGCTCCGCCTCGACGACTGGCACGTTGCTAGCGCTGACGCCACCACGACCGAGGCCTTCCTGCGCGAATTGGGTTTCAGCTTCAAAACCTCGGCGCGCGGCTTCGACCATGTCACCCAGACCACTATCCTAGACGCGGATGGCCGGGTCTACCGCCAGATCTATGGTGAGGCTTTCCCTCTGCCGGTCCTTGTCCAGCCGCTTAAGGAGCTGGTTCTTGGCACGCGCACGCGGTCCGTCGATCCCGGCGCGCTCTGGGACAGGATTAACTTTCTCTGCACGGTCTACAATCCACTGACAGGGGCCTATCGTTTCGACTACGGAATTTTCTTCGGCATTTTCTTCGGAGGCGTATCGCTGGTTCTGACCGGCTTGGTGATCTTTCGCCTGTGGCTCGAACGCCACCGGGCGCAGCGCGCGGCGGGTCCGGCTCAGCGAAATCGTAGAACATCATGACACACGGCCCGCGCGCACTGCTAAGACGCGGCTTTGATCGATCGGAACGGCTGCTCGACCGGACCTTCGGCCCGGACTGGAACCCGCTTGCACAGCTTGGTCCTCTGGGCTGGTTTCTGTTCTGGATCGTGACCGTCACCGGGGTCTACCTGTTCATCTTCTTCGATACCGGCGTAACCGATGCCTATGCCTCGGTCGCTTGGCTGAGCCGCGATCACTGGTGGCACGCGGGGGTGGCGCGCAGCTTGCACCGTTACGCCTCCGACATGATGGTGCTGGTGATGTTCACCCACTTGATCCGCGAATGGGCGATGGACCGCTATCGCGGAAAACGCTGGTTTTCGTGGGTCACCGGAGTGCCGGTAATTTGGTTCGTCTATCTGTCAGGGATCACCGGCTATTGGCTGGTCTGGGATCAGCTAGCGCAATATGTCGCCACTACTTCGAGCGAGTTGCTCGACAGTCTCGGGATATTCGCCGAACCGATCGCGCGCAATTTCCTTGCCCCCAATCTTCTGTCGTCGCGCTTCTTCACTCTATTGGTCTTTTTGCATATCGCGATCCCGCTGCTACTGCTGCTGCTGATGTGGGTACATATCCAGCGCATCACCGAGGCCCGTACGCAACCGCCACGCGGTCTTGCCATCATCACGCTGGGCGCGCTTGTGGTCGGCGCGCTGTTGATGCCAGCGCCGCTTGGCGCGGCTGCCGATCTCGACACCGTTCCGGCACAGGTGGATATGGATTGGTTTCTGCTGTCGCTTTACCCGGTGATAGAAAGCCTGCCAGCCGGTGTGATCTGGACCGGAGTGCTTGGCTTTACCGTTTTGATGGTCGGTCTGCCCTGGCTGCCGCCTGCGCGCAGCGGCGCTCCGGCACAGGTGTTTCTCGATCATTGCAACGGCTGTGCGCGCTGCGTCGAGGATTGCCCCTATGCCGCCATCACGCTGGTGCCACGTTCCGACGGGCTGCCTTTCACCCACGAAGTCGAGGTTAATCCCGCCCGCTGCGTGTCCTGCGGTATCTGCATGGGGGCCTGCCCATCCTCCACGCCGTTCCGCCGCTCAGGCGGGCTGGTAACGGGGATTGACTTGCCGGACCGCTCGCTGGCCGCACTCCGCGCCGAGGTGATTGCTGCGGCAGACAGTGTCTCGGGAAGGGGAACGGTGTTGACGCTTGCCTGTGCGCATGGCGCGGCGACGGGTCCGGCACCGGGCCGGATCGTTCTGCCATGCGTTGCCATGGCACCGCCGTCGCTTGTCGATTACATCATTAGCCGTGGCTTGGCCGACGGTGTTGCCGTGGCCGGTTGCGCCGAACGCGACTGCCACAACCGTTTCGGCGTCAAATGGACGCTCGACCGTTTTGCCCGTCTGCGCGACCCCTATCTGCGCAAACGGGTCCCACGCGAGCGAGTGCTTACCATTTGGGCCGGGCCATCGGAAACCCCACAGCTTGTCACGCAGCTTGCCGCGTTCTCCGCACGGCTGGCCGCGATGCCCGCCTATGAAAACCTTCGCCCGTTGCAACCCGACGAGGCAGCCGAAGCGGACGAAGCCGCTGCGGCAATGAAGGCGACCGCGCAATGACGGCAACGCCAATCCCCTTGCGAAAGTGCTTGCCTCAATTGGTGCTCGGTGGCGTTCTGTCACTAGTGCTGGTGCTTGGCGTCGCGTTTCTTTCGGCACGACCCATGTGGCAAAGCCTGCCGGAGGGAACCGGGCTTGTGCGACTCAGCCTGACTCATTCCGGCGTCCGCAACTGCCGCGCACGAACCGCACAAGAGCTTGCCGATCTGCCCGCCAACATGCGCGACCGCGAAGTCTGCGAACGCCGCCGCGCGCCGATCCGGATCGAGATGGATATCGACGGTCAGCAGGTCTTCGCCACCGAGGCCGCGCCCAGCGGGCTTGCAGGCAGCGGCCCGTCACGGATTTACCAGCGGATCGAACTGCCTACCGGACCCTACCATGTCACTTTGCGCCTTGCCGACGATCCGTCGGTCGCGGGCTTTGCCTACGAGGCGGGGTTCGACATCAATCTGCAAGCCGCGCAAAGCATAGCCATCGATTTTGACGCCGCATCCGACGGCTTCTATCTGCACTGAACGGGAGACCCCCAATGCCTATGATCGAGTGGAAACCGCAGTACAGTGTCGGCGATCCGGCCGTCGACCACGAGCACCGCGAGCTGGTGGATCTGGTAAACACGGCCGCCGTCGCTATTCTCGAAGGACGCCCGGATGCTGACATTGATCGATGTCTCGGTGACCTGATGCGCGCAATTTCGGCGCATTTCGCACATGAGGAACGGCAGATGCGGCGCGCGGGCTACGACGAATTCATGCCTCACAAGGACGATCACGAGCGACTGCTGGACTCGCTGCGCGATATCATGGACTGCGCACAGGACACGCCGGATGCCGCCGAGAAACTGACCGAAATCCTCGAGGCGTGGTTTACCGACCATTTCCGCACCCACGACGCGCGGCTGCATCACCGCTTGGGTCCACACCACCACTGATCGCCCATTTTCAGTCCAGTCATGACGCTTTTCGGAACAACAGAGTCGACATCTCACACATTGCCTGGAGAGAGCCCCCGCGTCACCGTAAATGTCATCGGTGCGGTTGTCGTCCGTTTGGACCTCAGCCATGGGATTTGGATGGTCTGTTACGGTGATCCGTTAGCCTCACACCGCAGCGAGGTCTTTCTGATCGAGTTCTTTGGGCCACTCAAGCGAATGACCGCAACTGCAACCGCAAATGCGATTATTTGCGGCGATGTTGTGGAAAAAAACCGCTGAGTTTAACTCCAGCAGGAATGGGGCGCTGCTGTAAAGACCTGGCCCCATCGTTCACTGCTCACGGCATGATGGTCCGGTTTAGGTAAGGCATCGCATAGAACGCCGTGCAGCCATTGGGGGATTGGAGCGAAACAGGCTTTGCAACGTTAAGTTAAGGGTTGATATGCACGTGAAGAGCTACGCGATTAACCGACTGGGCGTGGCGGAAATGAAATGGGACAGGTCCAGTGATTCAATTTATCAACGGCTCGATCCAACAGGGAAGTCCTTTGTCTTTTCGCCAGTCACCCGAACCGCTTTCAAGAAACTGAGAGATCAACTTTTCTATTCCGGTTTCAAGAGGCGTTTTTGGCTGCCAGCCTATTCGCATCTTTGCAAGCTGTGGATCACCAACAAAGCTATGCACGTCGAAATTGCGCGGCTCTTTGACGATTATCTCGCTTTTGCTTCGGACCAAACGAACCACCGTTTGTGCCAAAGACTGCAAAGAAGTAGCGCGTCCTGTGGTCAGGTGCATGGGCTCAAACGAACTGCCCTGCGATAGGGCATTGGCCACATTGGCAATGCAGTCTGCGACGTCAGCGACATGTGTGATGTCTAAAGTATTCGTTGCGCCTTCAACCCGGATACGCCGATCAGCAAGCGCCGCTCTGCAGAATTGTGGTATGACACGGTCAGCGTGATCCGTGATGGCTCCATACACTGTCGAGAATCGAAGTACTGACGCACGAAGTCCGGCATCCCGCCCGCGCTCAATGGCTTGTTCGGCTTCTACTTTTGATCGCGCATAGTGATTCATCGGTCGAAGCGGCGTATCTTCGATCACCGGCTGAGAGGCACATTGACCATAAACTTCCCTGCTGCTGCCGAAGATCAACCACGGTTTTGGATTGCTTGCAAATATACAATCAATGATGTTGCGTGTCCCGCCGACATTTGTTTCGTGGCATCTGTGCGGGTCGTGCTCGCCCCAGATTACCCGTGAAACTGCAGCCAGATGAATCACGCCTATGCAGTCTTTCATTGCTGATTTCAGGTCAGTGGGACTTAAAATACTTCCAAAGCCGCCACGTTGGTCAGCGACATCAAACCTTCGTACGTGTTTGCCTCGTGACAGAAGAACGGCGCAAACTGCCGTCCCTATCAGTCCGCTCGACCCTGTTACCAATATCTTTTGAGGTTCCAATAGTTTCCTTCCCATAATCGACGCGGCCAGTCACTAAGCACAAGCACGAGAACACAGCTGCCACTAGGTGTGAGCCATGCGCGAAATATAGACGCGGACGTGCACCAGAAAATTGACGATCGTCAAACCACTGAACAGTCATTTCATCTACAAGGATAGATAGAGCCGATTTCGCTAGTTTAGCTTCTGGAGTAGCCATGCATGGAACACCCTGAACACATCGCGGAACTTAGTCGCATTGAGGCCGGGCTTAAGAACCCGAAATTCCCCAAGATCTTTGCAGTTGAGCTTTGCGCCGATTGTGATCTCAATTGTTTGATGTGCCATCACGATCAGATGCAGCGCCCGAAAGGTAATCTGCCAATGGCACTCTGGCAGAAATGCGCAGATGAAATCGCCGAGGTCGCGCCAGCAACGAATGTTTGGTTTTCGTTCTGTGGCGAACCCTTGCTGATGCCTGACAGGCTGATCAAAATGTTGAAATACGGTGAAAAAGCGGGGCTACAATCACTCAATCTAAACACCAATGGAATGAAGTTGACCAACGAGGTGGCGAAAGAGCTGCTGGATACAAGCCTTTCTACGATCGTCATCGGAATCGACGGATTCAAAAAGCAGACGTATGAGAAATACAGATTTTTGGGCAACCGCAGCACCGTCTATGCCAATGTCGCATTTCTTCTCGAAGAACGTCGACGTAGACTCCAAGGGCCTGAAATCATGGTTCAATTCATTGAGATGGACGACAACGCTGATGAGTTTGAGGAATATCGCGACCATTGGCTTGGGCTTGGCGCTACCGTTAAACTGCGTAGGCAGCTCAGTTGGGGCGGAAAATTCGAAACCGCAATTGAAGTCGCCGACGAGAAACGCATCGCATGCCCTTGGGCGATCACCATGATGCACCTGTTCTGGGACGGTCGCGTGCCGCGCTGTCCCGGCGATACCGAGGGCGAAGAAAGCGCTGGGAATGCTTGGGACGATTCCCTGGTCGATCTGTGGGCGAATCTGCGCGGCTACCGCCAATTGCATCTTGACCGTCGGTTTGATGAACTTCCTGATCGCTGTCATGTCTGTACAGACTGGAAAACCGGCGCATCGGTAAAACTGCGGCCGGGTCAAGTGGATCACTCTGACCGGCGCCGACTATCACGATGACGACCCTCTATCTTTGCGCAGCGGGCAACTCCGAGGCGGTCAGACTCGCGCTTGCTGTCAACAACGAAGACAAACACTGGGACCGTATCGTTCTTTTAGACGATGATCATACCAAACGTGGCCAAGAGATTTTAGGCGTTCCGGTGGCGGGGCCATTCGCCGCTCTTGCTGACCATCAGGATGGTGACCAGGCTGTCAATCTCGTCGCGCGCTCTTGCAAAAGGCGTGAGGGCGCACAGAAAAAGATTGAGAGTTTTGGCATACCTCTAGCGAGCTTGGTTCACCCTTCGGTGGATATATACGGTGCCACTCTGGGCAGGGCGGTCACCATCTACGCGGGCTGCACGATTTCGGCCCATTCCACCGTTGGTGATCATGCGATTGTTTTCACACAGGCCGTCCTCGGACATGGTGCGTCGCTTGGTGTCGGCTCCGTGTTGGCACCAGGCGCAGCTGTAAACGCTCGGGTTCTAGTGGGGGACCTTGTCTATGTCGGGTCCAACGCCTCAGTGCTTCCGGATTTGAAAATTGGGAGCGGGGCGACCATTGGCGCATGTTCGTCAGTCTTGTTTGACGTGCCAGCCGACAGTACAGCCCTTGGCGTACCAGCCGAAGTCATGGCCGTGCCGAAGCATGTTCCGCCCCACGCAACTGGCCACCTCCAATCGAGTGAACCAGAGAACCGTGCGCCGGATTTCCTAGACGAGGTGAGAGCCATCTATGCGGAATTCCTTGGCGTTCCAATTATCGGCAAGGACGAAAACTTTTTCAATGCGGGTGGCAACTCGCTACTTGCCCTCAAGATGCAGGTTTCGTTGCAGGATAGGCTGGAGGTTCCGGTGACAATTGTCGACATATTCAGGTTTCCTTGCCCCGGCCAGCTTGCTGCACACCTATCCGGTGGGCAACAACAACCTCTCGCATTTCTCTGAAGGCCAAGCGACGGGGGCATCTTCGAGCGCATTCCTGAGCCCCTGTGACAGGGGGATCGGACCCATCTAATTGCTCTTAGGAGCTGCCATCAAACCAACACGAATTGCCCAGGCGGAACTGAAAGGCCAGACGCAGCATCGCAATCAAACGCCGCCAGAAACTAGTTGACTGACTGGGCTGTCACGAAGCGCCCTGAGACAGCGAACGTCCCATCCTTTTCGAGTCGTTTCAGCAGTCGCGACAGTGTCTCGGGTTGCACACCAATAAGACTGGCCAGGTCAGCACGCGGCAAAGGCAGCCACATGCGTGTTTGGGTGCCGCATGTTTCGCCATGGTACTCCATTAGATAGGACAACAACTCGGCCAGTCTTTCTTTGTTAGATTTGGTCGAGGCCGCGATCATCCTGATCTGGTTTCTGTCGATTTCGGTCAAACATCGCTCTGCCACCCGCATCAGAACCGCCGAGTTATTTTGAATGACCTGTTTGGCATGGCGTTGCAAAACCATGCAAACCCGCGACGGAACTGCAGCACGTGCTTCGGTCATGTGGTGGTCACCTCTGAGAAATGATCGGACCCCAGCAATCTCTCCCGGATAGACCAACCCAAGCAGGCTGGACGTCCCATCCGCTTGCAGCGTACGGAGTGCGATCAGACCGCGTGAAATGCAAAACAGTCCCCGGTTTTCGGCACCTTGCTCAAACACGATTTGTCCTGGCTGCAATTCCTTGCGGATGAAGCCGTGTTTCAGCACGGGCATTGTCCCTGCCAAAACGGGCTGCCAGATGCTTTTGGAATAATAAGAGCAACTTCCGCAAGGATGGTCCTGCTGGCTCTTGTTTGACATTACTCACTCCAACGACTGAAGTCTTTCGTGTGCCAAGGCATGAATACGAACACGCACGGACAAGGTTTTCCAAACCGTGCTATCGGCACCTACCGAACAGAGCACAAATTTTGCGGGTGATCTTTGACATTTGTCAATGTGGCACCGCTTGTAACAGAGTGGGAGAACTGCCCTAAATGGTGCTGCGGCCATTCATTGTTCTTTTGCGGTTCAGGCAGTTTTTGTTTGGCGCAGTAACAGGTCATATAACAGCGCGAACTCATCTTTGCCGCTGATCGCAAGCTCGAGGTCAGCACTTGATTTAGGTCTTGTCAGACGGCATACGGTTATAAGCATATAACCAATATGATGAGTCTCCCGTGCCCAAGTCATCAACCACCTCGGGCAATCCTTGCCACCTCCTCAAAATACTTGCGGTCATCGGATTTATTTTTGGTGCGCTGACCTTGTTTTCCAGCGGAGCTGTGCTGTTTGGCCCCGAAAAAGCAGGCGAACTGGCTGGCAACTACGTCGGTTTCGTTGTCTGGTTCAACTTCCTCGCAGGCGGCCTGTATATTATTGCGGCGATTGGTCTTTGGACGGGCAAGGTATGGGCTGCTTATCTGGCGGCACTCATCGCCATTGCGACTGCCGTGGTTGCGTTCGGTTTCGCATTCGTCATTCTCCGCGGAAGGCCATTCGAGATGCGCACCGTAGGTGTATTGATCCTCAGGTTTTCTGTTTGGGCAGGTATTGCTTGGGCTGTCTTGCGCTGCAAAGGCCAGCCATGAGTCAACGCAAACCCGCAGAGAACCGCCGGATAGAAATTCTGACAGCAACCCTTGATTTGGCCTTCAAGATCGGGCCGGATCACGTCACAACCGGTATGGTCGCGCACCAGCTTGGCCTGACACAACCAGCAATTTATAAACACTTCCCCAAAAAGGAATTCATATGGCAGGCCATCGGCACAGCACTTATCGCACGCATCCACGAGAATATTGATCGGTCCAACGCGGCAAGTACCAACCCGATGGGTGTGGTGCGTTGTCTGATCCTAGGGCACCTGAATTTCATCATGGAAACGCCAGCGCTGCCCGAAATCATGGTCACCCGTGATCCGTCGGGCAATCTGGCAACAACACGCCGCGGCATCCAAGGGGCCATGAACGCACTGCGTGCCTGTCTGAAGCAACATCTTGAAAGCGCAATCAGCGCTGGAGACCTGCGGGAAGACCTGCACGCCGAGGATGCTGTGATGTTGTTGATTGGGGTCATTCAAAGTCTGGCCCTAAGGTTGATTGTGACACGCGATCCGGCACATCTGGTGCAGGATGGTGAACGGTTGCTCGACCTGCAATTGATGCTTCTTGCGAGCGAAGGAAATACAACATGAAAACCGGTTTCAAACTGGCCCTGATCACCCTGCCGATTGCCGCAATCGGTGCTGCGGTCCTTGGTTATGTCCTTGTGAACAGCCCGCCGCCTGAACGTATCGAGCTTGCGGAACGGGCCAGCGCGGTACGCGTGATGACCGCTGAGCGCCTTTTGGTTACGCCCTCGATAACGGGCTTTGGCGTTGTTACGCCAGAACGGGCGTTTGAAGCGGTCGCAGAAGTTGGCGGGCGCATCGAGTATGTCAATCCGGCGTTGCGTGATGGTCAGATCTTGCCGGCAGGTTCTGTGCTGCTTCGCCTGTCACCGGCCGATTTCAATCTTGCCATTGCACAAGCGCAAGCCAACATTCGCGCAGCACAAGCCCGCCTTGCCGAACTGGATGTGTCCGAGCAAAACCAACGCCTTGCGCTTGCGATCGAACAGGACGTGCTAGCGGTGAAATCATCGGATCTTGAACGTGCCGAGGCGCTGTTCTCTGCCGGAACAATGGCGCAGGGCACCCGCGATGCAGCGCGAGCAGCGCATTTGGCGCAACGCCAAAAGGTTCAGGGGATCGAAGGAACTCTTGCCCTGCTCCCGACCCAACGTGCCGCACAAGCCGAACAGATCGCTGTCTATAAAACCAGCCTTTCCACGGCGCGCCTAAACCTTGAGCGCAGCGAACTGACCTTGCCGTTTGCCGCACGAGTTGCGACCCATTCTGTCGAAGTCGGCCAGTATCTGCGCGCGGGACAAGTGGGTGCAACGCTTGACGGGGTGGATCGGGCCGAAGTGAAGGTGCAGGTTTCGATGGACAGCTTCAATGGGCTGATCCGGTCTGATGAGAGCCGAATGCCCGCCCTTTCAACCGATCCCGCCGAGCTCAGCACAATCTTGCGAAGTCTGGGTTTGACAGCACAGGTGCGGTTGCGTCTGGGCGATGAGGTCGTGTCATGGCCTGCCACTGTCGACCGGCTCAGCGATGAGATCGACCAGCGGACCGGGACGGTCGGCGTGGTCGCTATAGTTGAAGGAGCCTACGATCAGGTGGGCGGTGGTAACCGCCCCCCCTGACCAAGGGTATGTTCGTCGAGGTCAGGTTAAGTGCGCCCCCGATAGAGGGTATTGTGTTGCCACGCAGCGCCCTGCGTGACAGACAGGTCTTCACCGCCGATGCTGACAACCGATTGCGGATTGTTGCGGCGAGCCCCCAACTGACGCAGGGCGAAATTGCGCTTTTCAACGAGGGGATTGCCGAAGGCACCCGTATTGTTCTCGCACCACCAAGCCCCGTTATCGAAGGCCAGCTTTTGGATTTGCACCCTGATGATGGCTTGATGGCACGGCTTCTGCCCGGGAATGATGCACAATGATCCGTTACTTTGCGGCGCATCCGACTATCGCCAACCTCTTAATGATCTTGTTTCTTGCGGCGGGTCTGTTCGTTAGCCCAACGCTCCTGCGGGAGACCTTTCCACGCGCAGAACTCAGCGAGGTCGAAATAAGCGTTTCCTATCCGGGTGCCCGTCCTGAGGAAGTTGAAACCGCAGTTTGTGAACGGATCGAAAATGCGCTCGCCGCTGTGACAAGCATCGACCGCCACGCCTGCGAAGCGCGCGAAAATATTGGGTTGGCCACGGTGAAAATGCGCGAAGGCGATGAATTCCAGACCTTCGTCAACGATGTGAAAACCGAAATTGACGCGATTTCCGATTTTCCCGACCGTGCGGAACCGGCCACGGTCAGGCCACTGGGACGCACGGATTTTGTGGCCTCCATTGCGGTCACTGGGCCGCAAACGCGCACCGACTTGAGCGATTATGCCGAACAGATCCGCACACGGATGCTGCGCTGGGGTGGCATACTCAAGGTTGATATCCGCGGATTTTCCACCCGTGAATTCCAAATTGATTTGCGCCCGGGCGCCTTACAGCAATTTGGTGTTTCCGTTGCCGATATTGCGCGCATCATCGAGGCCGCAAGCCTTGATCTGCCTGCGGGCAACATCGAAGCCTCCACTGAAACCATGCTGGTGCGTATGGCCGAGGAACGCCAGGATACAGCGAGCCTTGCAGCATTGGTTGTGCGCTCATCCGAACTAGGCGGGCAAGTGCGACTGGGCGATCTCGCCGATATTTCCGAAGGCTTCGCCCTGGAAGACGACATAATCCTCTTTGACGGCCAGCCCGCTGCGATCCTCGACATCACTAAAACCCGCGCAGAAGACAGCCTTCGCACTTTGGATGCGCTGAAGGCATTTCTTGACGCCGAACGTGCGCAGGCCCCGCCGGGTGTGACGCTGGAAATCACCGCCGACGGTGTATCTGTCGTGCGCGACCGGCTGACGCTTGTGGTCGTGAACGGATTGCAGGGCTTGGCGCTGCTATTCGTCGTTTTGTGGCTGTTCTTCGGGTTCAGGTTCTCGTTCTGGGTGGCGATGGGCCTGCCCGTGTCGTTCATGGGCGGTGTCGCCCTCATGGGTCTGATCGGTTATTCGTTGAACCTGATGACTACGTTGGGCCTGCTGATCGTCATCGGCCTGCTGATGGACGATGCCATCGTGATCGCTGAAAACATCGCCCGTCTGCGGCAACAAGGGCGCAGCGCGCTGGACGCCGCCGTTGAAGGTGCCGCGCAGGTCTTCCCGAACGTGCTGGCCTCGTTCGGGACAACGGCGATGATCTTTGGCTCGCTCGCCTTTCTGTCTGGCGATCTCGGGGCTGTTTTGCGGGTTGTGCCCGTGGTGATGCTGTTCGTGCTGATGGTGTCGCTGGTCGAGGCCTTCCTGATCCTACCGCACCACCTGATCCACAGCCTTGAAGTGGCAGATCATGAATCCGGCATTCGCGCGCGTGTCGAAAGCGCTGTGAACTGGGCCCGCGAACGGGTTGTCGGGCCGCTTGCCGATCTGGCGATCCGCTGGCGCTACGGCGTGGCGGGCCTCAACATTGCGGTACTGCTGATTTCGGCCAGCATGCTGGCGGGCGGATATCTGAAATTCACGGCCTTCCCGGAGCTGAATGGCGATACGATTGTCGCGCGGGTCTTGCTGCCTCAGGGAACCCCGCTTGCACGCACAGACCAGATCATTGATGACCTCGAAGCTGGACTGGAGACGGTCAACGCGACCCTCTCCCCCCTCCAACCGAAAGGCCACGCGCTCATCCGTCACGTTACAGTTTTTCATGGGGTCAACAGGGATGCATTCGAAACAGGCCCCCATGTGGCCACCATAAGCGTGGACCTTCTGCCTTCGGCCGAACGTGTCAGCACGCCCGATGAAATCATGGAACTGTGGCGCAACACCGTTGGCCCCGTGCCCGACGTCATCAGCCTGAAATTCGCCGAAAGCACAATCGGCCCCGCAGGAATCGCGATTGATTTACGTCTGAAGGGCGATGACCTTGTCGCACTCAAGGCGGCGTCGGTCGAGTTGCAGGATTGGCTATGGCAGTATCAGGGCGTGACCTCGATCCTTGATGATCTGCGCCCGGGCAAACGCGAGCTGCGCGTGACGTTAACAGATGCCGCCGGGCCAATGGGGATCAGTGCGGCGATGGTCGCCGACCAGTTGCGCGCGGCCTACATCGGGACCACGATCAGCGAAATGCAGATCAACGGCAACCTCGTCGAACTCACCGCGCAGTTCGGTCTTGCGGATCGCAGCAGCCGCGATGTGTTCGAGGATTCCATTATCACACGCACCGATGGAAGCTATGTGCCGCTGAACATCGTGGCCGATGTCGAAATCGGACAAGGATATAGCCGGATCAATCATGAAAACGGCGTGCGCACTGTGACAGTTCAGGGCGCAATAGATACGCGCACCGCCAACGCCAATGCGATTGTCGGCGATACGATGGCACGGCTTGTGCCCAATCTGCTGGAGCGTCACCCGACGGTGGAGCTTGATGTCGAAGGTCAGAACGCCGAGGCCGGAAAAACCCAACAATCCATGCTTAAGGGCTTCGTGATAGGGTTGTTGGGCGTGTTTCTTCTGCTCAGTTTTTTGTTCCGGTCCTACATCGAGCCCATCGTGGTGATGCTGGTGATTCCGCTATCTCTACCGGGGGCGATATTCGGCCATATGGCGATGGGTCTGGATTTCTCGATGCCCAGCATGTTGGGTTTCGTCGCTCTCGCAGGGGTCGTCGTGAACAACTCTATCCTTCTGGTCGATTTCATTAAACATGAACACGGTGGCGCGGGGAACGTGTCGCAGGCCGCAGCCCGGGCCGCACGGGTACGTTTCAGAGCAATCTTCCTGACGACGGCAACAACAACTGCGGGGCTGTTACCGATCCTGACCGAAACCAGCTTGCAAGCACAGATCCTGATCCCGTTGGTCGCCAGCCTCGTCTTCGGACTCTTGAACGCCAGCCTAGTGGTCTTGTTCGTTCTGCCCGCAGTGTATGCGATTCTCAATAACCTACGTTTAAGCACTTTGGCCAAAGCCTAACACCCGGACGGTCTGCATGAACACGTCTTTGGGAATGCGATGCGCGTGCTGGAATCGCACCGGAGGACAGCTTTGTCTGCGCTCGGCTTCTTTGAAGCTACGCACAGAGAAAGCGCGTTCTGATATTTCTTAGTTGTGAACCCTCGGAATCGCCGGTCTGTGATAGGTGCTGCAGTGCCGAATGGTTGGTCCGGCAGGCGCGAACATTTTCTCCATGAGCAAAACCTGCACCTATATAAGTCTGCTTTGTGTGAGCTCATCGGCGCTTCGATTTTGCGCTCGCAGCGAAAGTCAGGTCTGGTGAATGCTGCGCTGCAACAATCGGCTGCAAAATGAAGGTCCGGCCAAGGCCGCCTAGCATGGGCGGCGCAGATCCCGAATTCGAGATGCTGCGCCGCTTACGAGGTCCGCGGAGAGTCCCATTTTAACAAATGCTGCGCGATGTTCGGACGACAATGATTGCCGGGTTCAAACTTCCGGGCGAACAAGGCGGTGTCTCTGGCGCTCCGGGAGCACCCTCGTCACCTGTTCGAGATGGGCGTTAACTGGGGCATAACGCGGGGCTCAGGGAAAGCGCCCGGTATCCGTCTATCGCGCAGAGGAGGTTGGCTGGGATGGTAGGATACCTTGCGTCGCCTTGTTCCCGATAGCTTTTCCCCACGAAAAAAGGGGATTGGGGCCTTCCTTGGGGCATTTCGGGGCGACGGAGGGGGCTTTCGTGAGGAGCGCAGCGACGAGGGGGTGCGACGGGTGCAGTTGGTGACGTCTCGGACTGCTCGTTCACACCGCTACCCGAGGGACGACTGTGGACGCCGAACACCCGCTGAGGCCCCTGAGGACGACTGCGTACCCTCCGGAAGCCGCTGCGAGCAGCGGTGAACGACTGAGGACACCCAAGGCCCCGGGACCTCCGTGTAAGTCGCGGTCGGCGGTGAACGACCGTGTACGTCGTGGAGTCCAGCTCCTCTGTGCACGGCGGCGGACGACCGGGAGCTACTGTGGGCGGCGCTTCTCCGGGGGCAATGCTAGCTCGATTAAAGTTCACGTCCCCCCTTACTTGGCCAACTTCCTTGACATCAGCTTTGCATTCGAACATCTTTGTTTTCGAAGCGAGTTGTTGGACTGGTCGATTACTTTTGATCATTCTTTGGTAGTTAGTAGAGTCAGTAGTCGGGGTTAGTTATGAGTAGGTTCGTTTTTGGGACGGTTGCAGTTGCTGCGATCCTGTCGTCGGGAACATCTGTAACAGCAGCTGTAACTGCTGCCGGGGGTGTTGAAGGAATTTTCCCGTATGATATTGAGACGAACACCAATGCTGGTTCTTAGAACATTTTTGTTGGTCGGCTGCAAATCATAGGTGGCCAAGTTTTCCCAAGGAACGGCGAACTGACTGTTGATGCTACTGGCGCTGATACTGAAGTTACGACTTCAGGCACTATCAATATTGGAGCAACAATCGACGCCACCGGCGTTTTGAACGTTGTCGGAGACGGTTCGGCCCGTTGCGCAACCGTAAGGTCAAGCAATACTTTGATAGTCGGCTCTCAACCGAACTTAAACCGGACCCCGACAAATGGAACCGGCCAGATATTCGTCTCAAATGGCGGTGCAATAATACTTGAACAGGATCCTGCGAACCCGACTAGCTCAACCATCATTACAGCGGCTGGGCATAACGACGTAAATGGACTCGAGAATTTTGAAGCTGAGATTGTTGTAACTGGAGAGAATAGTGAGATTGTGGCTGACTTCGTTTCCGTCGGAGCGCCTGTAAATGGTGCGACTGGACAAATACAGGTCCTAGATGGCGCCTCATTGACTGCAGCGATCACTCGCGACTTTGGCGGTGGGCTGAGAAATACCGGTAGCGTTCAACTCGGAGAGGGTTCTGAGCTTATTGTTGACGGCGCGAACTCCTCAGTGGACACTAATCGTCTCGTAGCTGGTTTTGGTCCTAATACTCGCGACCAAACATCAAACCCCGGGAATGCGGCAACTCAAGTGACTGTTTCCAACGGCGGCAGAATTACTGCGGGTTCAGATAATCAGGGAGCTTTAGTTGGGTATGGCAGCCGCGCTAACATGTTAGTGACAGGCACCGGGTCTCAGTTTGTTGTCACGGCTTTGCCATCTGATGATACCGATCCCGCCAACCTTGGCGATGAAGGCGATCTGATCGTTGGACTGACCACCCCGCTCTATGTCCCGGCAACTGATTCCTACCAATTCATCGAAGGGGCGGGAAGCCTTACTGTCACGGATAACGCCACTGTAACTGTCGCCGATGACGTCCGTATTGGCGACACTGACACCTATTTCAGAGGCATTATTGAAGATTTCTATCCAGGTATTTCGGTCCCCTCATCCTCTGGAATGGTTGAGGTAAGTAATGGTGGTCAACTGACGGCCACTCGCGTCATAGTTGGGGAAAACGGCACACTTGGTGGTGATGGCGGCACTATTAATGCGGATGTCGTTCTGGACGGAGGTACCGTTGCTCCGGGGATGTCTCCAGGAGTTCTTGACATTTTTGGCGACTTCACGATTCTTGGTGGTGCGTTGGATATTGAGATATCAGGTTCTCTACTTGGCCAGTACGATATTCTTAACATCTCGGGCGATCTGTTCGCGAACAACCCATTCGACATCAATATTTCTTTCTTAGACGGATTTATGCCGTCAGAAGGCGATGCCTTTGATTTCTTGAATGTGACTGGTGAAACAAGTAGTTTGACAGCGCTTTTTGAGAACTCCTTGATTGGGTTCAATATATTTGGCTTTTCTGATGAGTTTTCGCTAGGGTTCGATCTAGCCGACGGACGGTTCAGTGCCACTGCGTTTTCTGAACCAGTGAACCCGTCACCGGTTCCGGTCCCAGCTTCGCTGCCTATACTGATTGCTGGTCTTTCTGGACTGGGTATCTTGCGGCGCTATCGTCGCAAACAATCAATCTGATTGCCTGCGCTCGCCCATACAGCCTGAGTACGGGCAAGGCTATCTTCGGACTTGCAAATTCGTCATTCGATATTTTTTTTGGGCACCGTTGGCTTGGTGGTCTCCTATGCTGTTCTCTATGACGAGTCTGTACTTGGAATCTGGTAGTCAGTCGCTGCCAGTAATGTTTTCGCGCTATTCAAACAGTATTGCGCTCACGACTTAGGCCTGCCTCGGATCTCGAGCGCCTCTTTGTAAAAAAGCAAAGTGCCCCCCCGGCAGTTCCCTGAGGAACCGCCGAGGGCGTTGTTATTGCGGCACCTGCCGCTTCACCACGTAGTCGGCCAACCACTGCCAGTAGCGGTCCGCCCCCCGGAACCCCTGAGCTCTCGCCGCTAGGTCTTCTGCCCGCTACCGGGACAGCCCACCCTCGAACTGGCAGATCGCAGCCCGCTCCTCGAAGGCATCGATATCGGGGATCAGCACGGCAGGCGTATCTGATTGATGATACCACGCTTCTGTTCGTCCGAGATACCTGCCGAGTAGATCGAGTAGGTCAGCTGGTTCTCCGACCGCGCCGACTGGTGGCCAACGAGGCTTGCGGTGAAGTGCTCCGGAACCCCGGTCCGCTCGCACTGGGTGATGAACCACTTCCGGGTGCTGTGGAAGACAAACCCCGGCCTCTGAAGCCCCAGCTTCTCCCGAAGGCGGGTGAAGGCCCCGAAGAGCCTCCAGAAGGCCTCGACCACGGGTTAGAGGTAATCGTAGTCCACCCCATTCGCCCAGTAGTCCCAGTCGTCACGCTTGTTATCGGCCTTGGACCCGACCACGAGGTGCGCGGGGTTCACGCAGAGCCGGTTATGGCACCGATGCCGGATCACCTCGTCACCCCCGATAACGGCCCTCAGGAAGACGCAATAAACGAAGCGATATGCGGGCAATTGATGACCCCGGAAACGGGTCTTTCGGGGGGGTATTTCGGTCAAACAGTAAAATTCATCTAAGTCGTTGATAATAAAAATAATATAGAGTATCGGCTTCCAGGGCACTATAAAGCAGATAACTGCTAACGTGACGCCGATCATTTCCACTCACTTTTGCCCCCAATATTAACCTGTCTGCAGGGGGCATCGAGGGCAATAGATCCGCGCGATAATAGTGGAGCCTAATGACCACCTATAACACAACCACCGACCCAATCTTGGAGAATAATATTCAAACTATCTGTCGGAGCGTCGCACGCTGGTTCATTCGCAAAGACAATAAGTTCTATGATATCAACAGGCCGACTACGCCGCTCTCACGCCGCGACGTTGAGCAGATGATGATTCTGCGAATTAGAAACCATCACCCTGAGATCGAACCACCAAATAACCTGATCAAAGGCGTCTTTCGTCGGGCCATTGATGACTTGAGCACCCGTGAGGACCAATCCATTGCTGTCTGGGCAGGGGAGGTCAACTGCATCCCCGGAAACGCTGATCGACTCGTCTTCGGCGATGGAGCTGTCACGATCAATAGCTGGCATCAGCCCGCGTATCGCTCGCTGCGGGTCAACGAGGCTGAGTATGGCATTGCCGATGAGTTCTTCGCCGCTATTTTCCCGCGAGCTGCCGAGCGCGAGATGTTCCTTAACTGGCTGGCGTGGTGCCTCCAGAACGAAAGCGATAAGCCGACTTGGGCCCCGCTGCTCTACTCTCGCAGCAAAGGAACCGGGAAGAGCACCCTCTGCCAGCTGCTGGCCTTGCTGTTCGGCGAGGATAACTCGGTCACTCAGAATAACGTCGATATGCTCACCAGCCGATTCAACATGACCGCGCTTCGAAGCAAGCTCGTGATCTCCGAGGAACTCCAGCTTCGTCCGGGGTCTAGGCAGGCCACCATGCTTAAGAGCTATCTGACCGAGACGACGACCCTATCGGAGATGAAGGGGCGAGAGGCCGAGCGCGTAAAGCAGAGCTGTTGCTTCATCTTCACCACCAATCACCTCCCCACATGGATCGAAGAGGGTGATCGGCGGTTCTATGTCATCGAGGTCGATCACGCCGGGCACGCCTCCGGTGAGAAGGCCTCTGAGTTCACGGCCCTGATCGCCGGCCTCTACGACTACATGGGCGACCCGGCGGACATCGCTAAGCTGCATGCTGCCCTGATGGCCCGCTCACTGCCCGACTCGTTCTCTGCCAAGTCACTGAACGTCTCGATCCAAGCCACACCAATCATGCTCCGGATTAATGCGGCCTCGGAGCGGACAGTTCTCACCTTGCTCGAGGAGGAACTGAACCGCCATGGACTGAAGGCGATGCCGGAGAGCAATCTCGCGGCGTTCATCTCGCAGTCGTTGAAGAGTTCGATCGGCCAGACCCGCCACCTGATGGCGGAACTCGGATGGACGAAGTTCAAGGTGAAGTGGGGAGGAGCAACCTTCTCCAAGGCACTCTGGGTTGCCCCTGAGTTCTCGGTCAATCAAGGATACCTGCAAGGGCCCGGCATGGAGCCCGTGAAGATCGACGACCACCTCAATAAGGCCATGCCTGACGAGCTTAAGGGGATCGAATACATTGACTGATTTTACCTATCAGGACGAAAGCCAGATATACCTCGAAAGAGTAATGGCAGAACACTATGAGGAGGCCCTTGCGAGGGCCGACTCTCTCATCAAGGACACGAGCGAGGACGAGAATGGCTGTCTGGTGACGGATACCACCTCGCCCCGCAAGACCCGTTTCAGGGGTCATCAACTACCCGCATATCGCTTCGTTTATTGCGTCTTGATGAAGGCCGTTATCGGGTCGAGTGAGGTGGTCCGGCATCGGTGCCATAACCGGCTCTGCGTGAACCCCGCGCACCTCGTGGTCGGGTCCAAGGCCGATAACAAGCGTGACGACTGGGACTACTGGGCGAATGGGGTGGACTACGATTACCTCTAACCCGTGGTCGAGGCCTTCTGGAGGCTCTCAGGGGCCTTCTGAGGGCACCCTCGGCACCCCTTTCGATCTGGGGCATTCCTTGGGGCACTTTCAGCGCACCCGTGGCCCGCAGGCCTGTTGTTCTATCAAGAAGAGGAGAGTTGGCTGGGATGGTAGGATTCGAACCTACGATCTACTGTACCAAAAACAGTTGCCCTACCGCTAGGCCACATCCCAATACCGTTCTGTGATTTAATATCCCTTTCTTGATGCTGCAACCCCAAAATCGCGACTTGTGGCAATGCGGGGCGCCCTTTAGGTCATCCGCATGGAAGCAGAGGTCGTAATTATTGGTGCAGGCGCCGCGGGCATGATGTGCGCGATCGAGGCAGCGCGACGCGGGCGATCTGTTGTGGTATTGGACCATGCGAAGGCCCCCGGCGAAAAGATTCGCATTTCGGGGGGTGGGCGATGCAATTTCACCAATCTCGACATCCAGCCCGACCGCTTCCTTTCGCAGAACCCGCGCTTTGCCCTATCGGCCCTCAAACGGTTTACGCAGTGGGATTTCATCGCCATGATCGACGCGGCGGGCATCCCTTGGCACGAGAAAACACTGGGCCAGTTGTTCTGCGACCGCTCTGCCAAGGACGTGATCGCGATGCTGCTGGGGCATATGCAAGACAGCGGCGCCCGATTGAAGCTGGACACCACCGTCACCGCAATCACCCGCCAGAACGCGCGGTTCCGGCTGGAAAGCTCTGGCGGCGTAATTCATTGCGACAGTCTCGTGATCGCCAGCGGTGGCAAGTCGATCCCGAAGATGGGGGCGACGGGCTTTGGCTACCGGATCGCAGAGCAGTTCGACCTGCCCCTGATCGAGACCCGACCGGCCCTCGTGCCGCTGACCTTCGCAGAGCAGGATCTGGAGCAGACGCGACCGCTCTCCGGCACCTCGGTTCAGGCGAGTGTGGCCTGCAATGGTGCCCGCTTTGCGGAGGGGCTGCTGTTTACCCATCGCGGCCTGTCCGGACCGTCCGTGTTGCAGATTTCGTCCTACTGGAAAGAGGGCGACTTGCTGGAAGTCGATCTGGCGGCAGGTGCCGACGTCTCGGCGGATCTGAAAGCGATGCGGGCAGAAGCCGGACGCATGTCCATCAAGAACGCGCTGGCGCGGATCGTACCCGAAAAACTGGCGGCAGTTGTTGTTGCGGAAACCGGCCTGACGGGAAACCTTGCCGACCAGAACAACGCCGCGCTGGAGCGTCTCGCCAGCCGGGTTCATGCTTGGCAAATCAAGCCGGTCGGCTCCGAAGGGTACCGCACCGCCGAAGTGACCCTAGGCGGGGTCGATACCGACGCTCTGGACGCGCGAACCATGGAGGCCAAAGACGTCCCCGGCCTCTACTTCATCGGCGAGGTCGTCGACGTCACCGGCTGGCTGGGCGGCTACAATTTCCAGTGGGCCTGGTCGTCAGGCTGGGCCGCGGGACAGGTTGTCTAGACCCGGCAAGGGTCGGCTTTTGCCAAGGCGTCGAACTGCATCAGGCTTTTTACCAACGCCGGCATCTGATCCAGCGGGATCATATTCGGCCCGTCGGAGGGCGCGTTGTCGGGGTCTTCGTGGGTTTCGATAAACACACCCGCGATCCCAAGCGACACTGCCGCGCGGGCCATCACCGGTGCGAACTCCCGCTGCCCGCCGCTTGAGCCGCCCTGCCCGCCAGGTTGCTGCACCGAATGGGTGGCGTCCATGATGACGGGGTAGCCGGTCTTGGCCATCGTGGGCAGCGACCGCATGTCTGCGACCAGTGTGTTGTATCCGAAGGACGCGCCGCGTTCGGTCAGCAGGATATTGGTGTTGCCGGTGCTTTCGACCTTGGAGACGACATTGGGCATGTCCCAAGGGGCCAGAAACTGGCCCTTCTTGATGTTGACGACCGCGCCTGTTTCCCCGGCCGCAATCAGCAGGTCGGTCTGGCGGCTCAGGAAGGCGGGAATTTGCATCACGTCAACGGCCTGCGCAACCGCCACGCATTGCTCCGGCGCGTGAACGTCTGTCAGCGTCGCGCAGCCGATCTGGGCGCGCACCTCGTCCATGACCCACAGACCCTTGTCGATGCCAAGCCCGCGCTTGCCCGACAGCGATGTCCGGTTGGCCTTGTCGTAGCTGGCTTTGAACACATAGCCCGCCCCTGCATCGGCACAGGCCTTCGCCATGGCCTCGGCGATCATCAGGGCGTGGTCGAGCCCCTCTAGCTGGCACGGGCCGGCGATCACGGTGAGTGGCAGATCATTGCTGCACTCAAGCGCGCCAATACGGATTGTCTTCATGGGGTTACACCTGTTCGCGGAGGATGGAAGCAGTCAGCGAGACCATCAGGTATATGCCAGAGAAGATCAAGAACGCCAGAAGAGTGTTCTCAAAGGCGCGGGGGTAAGTCGGCTCGTCCGGTGCAACGGGGGTAACACCCACGGAGAGGTAGCGAACCTGCCGGTTCGCCTCCAACCGCGCCGCCTCGAACTGGCCCTCGGCCGCAGCCAGGAATTCCTGCCGCATCGCCAGATCACCTTGCGCCACCATCAATTCGCCCGAGATACGGGCAAGCGAGCCGGTGTTTGCGTTGCTCTCCGTCAGCTGTGCGCGGTATTCGTCAATCAGCTTTTGAAGCTCTGAAATCTTGTTCTCGGATGCGCTGACCTTCGCCTCGTTGGGGCGGGGGTTTGCCAGAAACTGTTGTAGCGAAATCCGCTCGGTCAGCAGTTCGCTTTCCAACTGCGTGATCTGGCCAAAGATGGCCTGCACTTCGCTTTCGGGGCTGAGAACCCCCAGTTTTTCCTGAAGCTCCACGATGCGGTCCTGCGCCTCGCGCATTTTCACCTCGGCCTCGGCACGGCTTTCAAGGGCACCCTGCATCTGGTCGCCGCGCAGGCGGGAGGTCAGCTGGTCCACGCGCTCTTCTGCGTAGCTGATGAGCTTTTTGGAGAAGGCAGCGGATGTCTCGGGGTCAGCGGCGCTGACCTCCATCTTGATGACGCCTTCGGCAGGGTCATACCCGATCCGCACATGCTTTTTGTAAAGCGAATAGGCTGCCTCGTTGGTGCTGTCCTGCTCGATGCGCTGAAGCGCGTCTATGCTGGGCTGGGAGAAATGGGTCTTGAATCCCTCGTCCTCGTTCAACCGCACCATGGCGTCGCGCGATTGCAGATAGCCCTGCACGGTGATGCTGTCTTGAGACGTCGCCAGCCCCGTGCCCGAAAACAACCCCCCCAGCTGGCCTGCGGACGATGGCTCGGCGGTCTGGATGATGAACTCCGACTTCGTCGCATACATCGGTGTGGCGACTACGTAGTAATAGTAGCCGGCCACGAATGTGGGCAGCAGCACAAACACCATCATGCGGATCGCCAGAAGCGTGGCACGGCGACGGCGGCGCTTTGCGATGTCGCGCTGGATCGCCATGATCTCCGTCGCGCGGCGATCCTCGGTAATCACCTCGGTCGATGGCAGGGACGGCTTTGCCGTCACGGTGGACGGCAGTTGCGGCTTGGCCTCTGCATCGTCTTCCGGCTTGTTCTTGTCGGGAACCACCAGTTCCAGCATGTTGGAGCGCTTGAACGGGTCGATGCCCTTTTCCCGCAAGAGTCGCACCGCGTCATAGTCGGATACCGGCGCGAGCCCCTGCTTCTGCGCCACACGCCGCGCCATGCGCAATTGACGACCCGTCAGCCCTTCACGCCGGATCGCGTCGATGGCTTCCGCCGGGCTTTGCGGCTTCGCTGCGCCCTCTTTCGCCTTATCTTGCGGGCGAAAATCCTGAGTGCCGAAACCGTCATCGGTGCCGGTGGCGAACATCATCTGTTTTTTCTGCAAAACATCAGACACCGCCGCCTTCGTGGCATCGACCTTTTGCGTCGACGAAGCTTTTGCATCACCGGAACTGACCGGAGAAGCAATGCTGTCGGTGCGCCGGATGCGGTACTTTTTAGCTTTGGGTTTCGTAGTCATACATTCGTTTCGCTTCTTCCAGTGTGTCGAACATGACCAGCTTGCCCTTGCTCAGGACCGCCGCAGAGCGACAAAATTTCTCCAGCGTTTCCGCTTGGTGCGATACCACGATGACCGTGGCCTGTTTCAATCGGTCTCTCAGGATGGAGCCCGCCTTGCGGTTGAACTCTACATCCGTTGTCGCAGGCATCCCCTCGTCGATAAGGTAGATGTCGAATTCCAACGCCAGCATAAGCGCGAAGGTGAACCGCGCCTTCATGCCCTGCGAATAGGTGCCCACCGGCATGTCAAAGTATTCTTCCAGCCCGCACAGGTAGCGGCAGAAGGCCTCGATATAGTCCGGGTCCAGCGAATACAGCTTGGCGATGTAGCGCGCATTTTCGCGGGCCGTGTGCTTTGGCACCACCCCGCCCATGAAGCCCAAGGGGAAAGAGATGCGGGACGTGCGGATGATCTCGCCCTCGTCGGGCTTCTCCAGCCCTGCCATCATGTTGATGATCGTGGTCTTCCCAGTGCCGTTGGGGGCCAGAATGCCGATGGAGTGGCCCAATTCCACGCGAAAAGAGGCGCGATCAAGGATCACCTTGCGCTGCGTGCCGGTCCAGAAGGACTTGCTGACCTCTTGAAACTCTATCATCTCCGGGGAAACCCCAAACCTTTACTCGTCCGCATGCCCGTTGCAGATCAATGGGTGCATTCACGGCACCCGTTAAGACGCCATTATGTGGGAACAGGGCAACCCAATTCAACGTTATAACCGTGAAGATGGCATGAATCGGCTCATAGCGCACGATTTGTCGCGCAATCGGGCAAGGCGAACTCGCGTTTTCAACGCACCTAACTGTGCTGCTTCTGAACGCGGCAGAGCTTGGCGACCGTAACCGAGACTACCAGAGCGACAAAGGAGAACAACGCGCCCATCTTCGCGGCATCCTGCACGGGGCCAGGATCAAACGCAACCGACGCCACGAACAAAGACACCGTGAAGCCAATTGAGGCGACGCAGCCGATCACCACCAGATCGACGATCCGCATGCCCTTCGGAATGCCGAACCCCAACGGCCTGGCGGCGATCCAGCCGAACAGGAAAATGCCGACCGGCTTGCCGATCAGCAACGCAGCAAGCACAAGCCATGTCGCGGCACCAATGGAGCTGAATTCCATCCCCGCATTCAGCAGCCCGAACAGGAACAGGATAATCTCGACCGGATGCTTCAACGCATTTTGCATCTGGTTAAGAAGGTCGGTCAGATACTGCTCCGCTTCGGAGAAGATGCCGAACGCCCGGTCGGCATGGGGGATGGTCGGCACGATCGGCAGCAGGCCAAGGGCGGGGTTCAGGCCGCTCTCCGCGAAGCCATACCAGCTGATACAGCCCGCGATCAGGTAGGGAAAGAAGTGCAACTTGGTGCGCATAAAGGTAGATGCGGGGCGCATCTGATTGCCCCGATCCAGCTTGCGGGGCAGCCAGTTGGCCAGCACGAAGACCGCGACAGCGGCCGCGACCGACAGCAGCAGCCATTCCGGCTCGACCGCGCCCGACGGGTAGAATATCGCAACGATGACCAAGGCCGCCGCATCGTCTGCAATCGCCAGAAGCAGCAGGAACCGCACTGCAGGATGGCCCGCACCGAAGATCACCCGGCCCACCAGATAGCTGAACGCAATATCCGTCGCAGTCGGAATGGCCCAGCCATTGGCCAGAGCGCTGTAGGTGTCCGATCCCATGACAGAGGCCAGCCCAAGATAAACCACGATCGGCCCCAAGATGCCGCCTGCCGTCGCGAAAAGTGGCGTCGCCGCCTTTTTGCCGCGCAACGCACCGTTCTTGAGGATCACGGCCTCCCAGACCTCCTTCGCAGCCACCGCGAAGAACAGCGCCATGAGAACGCCATTTACAAGGTAGTGCGGGCTGAGAACCTTGGTGATGTCACCGACCTCGTACCTCTCGAAGCCCTCGCCGTAGGACTGGGTCCAGTAGGAATAATCCAGACCGATCAGGTCATTGAACCACAGGGGATGCTGGACGAAATGATGGTAGCCGATGGGGTCGGTATTCGCCCAGAACATCGCGGTCACAGCGCCGACGATCAGCAGCAGCGAGTAATTGGTGACGAAATCCCAGACGCGATACATGCCGCCCCCTTGCTCTTGGCCTCTTTCACGCGGGGTTAAAGCAATCAGGGCGGCGGAGCAATCGCGTCAGGCGATGAGGTTCCAGATCGTCCCCGCAATGACACTGCCGACGAAGGCGAAGGCGAGATAGGCGAAGAACACCCTCGGTTTGACCAGCGCCCAAACGGCGACGGCCGCAGGAATGCAGCTGACCCCCCCTGCCAGCATGAACGACATGGCCGCACCGTTGCTCATACCCTGAGCCAAAAGCGCGTCCACCAGCGGAACCGCTGCGTAGCCGTTCAGGTAGGCAGGTGCCCCCACCAAGGCACCAAGGATGATCGGGCCTATCCCCGCCCCGCCCAGCACCGAGGACACCAGATCCGCTGGCACGTAGCGCAGCATGATATGTTCCAGCAGGTAGGCGAGGAACAGCCACTTGGCGAGGAAGGCCAGATTGTCGAAGGCGGCCGTCTTGAACACGGCGACGCGCTTGGGCTCCTGCCAGAAGCGCCAGTTTGGCGTTCCCTTGAACGGTGAGCCGCACCCGCAGCCCCCTTGCGTCACTCCGCGCAACGGATCGGCAAACAGCGCGCTTCTGGCCAGCATCATGGTTGCGAACCCGCCGAAGAGGCCCAGACCGATGGCCGACAGGGTTTTCGCCAGCGCGAAATCAAAACCCAACGTTCCGGAGGTAATCAGAAACATCGCCGGGTCCATCAGCGGCGACGCCAGCCAGAAGGCCATGACCGCTGAAAGCGGCACGCCCGCCACCAGCAGCGCCGCGATAAAGGGGATCACCTCGCAGGAGCAGAACGGCGCAAGCCCGCCCAGTGCGGCGGCAAGAAAGATCATGCGGGTTTCGCGCCCCTTGAAGGCCTCGGCCACCACCGCCTCCGCGCCCGTGGCTTTCAGGTAGCCAATGGCCAGCACGGCGAAGATGATGAAGATTGCGGTGTGCCCCAGCGATTGCAGCGTGCCGATCAGGATCGGTAGCGCCTCCGTCCGGTCGAACAACAGAACCAGCGCCAGTATCACCGCGCTGGCGAGCCAGACCTTGGGCAGCTTGCTCCACGGGGCGGGTGTCGAGGTCTGGGTCAGGTCAGCCATGCTCATGGCCCTCAAGATCGGCGCAGCATTCCGCCAGTAAGAAATCGTTAAGGCGTTTGAAGGTCGCGTAATCCGCCATCGCGCAGATGGTCGAGCGACCTTGACGGGTCTGTTTGATCAGCCCCGCATGCGCCAGGATTTTGAGATGATGCGTCAGGTTCGCGCCGCTCAGGCCCGTAGCCTCCCCCAATGCGCCAATGTTCATTCCCTTGTCGCCCGCCCGCGTCAGAGTGCGCAGCAGGGACAAGCGTTGTTCCGAGCCGAGTGCGGCATAGGCGCTGGCGGCTTGAACGAGGGTCAGAGTGGAATCATCAAAAGTTTTCATATTTCGATAATTATAGAAATGTTAAATATTCGCAATCGTTTTCTTCCGGACCTATGTATCGGGAATGCCAATCTCCAAGCTAAAACGCGACCTCTCGGCCTGCACGATCTGTAAGGATCGTTTCGCTGCAACCCGAACGCGGCACGGCCCCCGCCCAATCGTCTGGTTCGACAAAGGCGCGCGATTGCTCATCGCCAGCCAGGCACCCGGCGCGCGTGCGCATGACGGCGGCAGGCCTTTCATCGACCCGTCGGGAAATCGTCTGCGCGACTGGATGGGCGTGGACGGCGACACCTTCTATGATCGCTCCCGCGTCGCCATCGTGCCGATGGCGTTCTGCTTTCCGGGCTACAATGCGCAAGGGTCGGACCTGCCCCCGCCGCCAGTCTGCGCGAAAACCTGGCGTGCGGATATACTTGAGCAACTGCCGGATATCCGGCTGACCCTGCTCATCGGCGGCTATGCGCAGAAATACCATCTGGGCGGTGACGCCACATCCGTCACCGACACCGTCGCCCGTTGGCGCGATCACGCGCCTGCGATTATCCCCTTGCCGCATCCGTCTTGGCGCAATACCGCATGGATCAAACGAAATCCGTGGTTCGAGACGGAACTTCTCCCCGTTCTCAAATCCCGCGTGAAAGAGGCACTTGCCCCATGAACACCCCTCTCGATCAAGCCCATGCAGCGATGGAGGCCGCCCCCGACGATGATGCCGCACGCTTGCGATTTTACGAACGCATGGGTGACGCTGAACTCTTTTTGCTGCTGGAAAGCGAGCCGGACGGGGATCAGGTTTCGCCGCAGGTATTTGAGCTGGAGGATGCCTCCTACGTGCTCGCCTTCGATCGCGAGGAACGCTTGTCCGACTTCGCCGAAGGGACCGCGCCTTATGTCGGCCTGTCAGGCCGCGTATTGGCGCAGATGCTGGCGGGGCAGAACCTTGGGCTGGGGTTGAATCTCGGCGTCGCACCGTCGTCGATCCTGATTCCGGCCACGGCGGTGGATTGGCTGCACGAAACGCTGTCCCATGCGCCGATTGATGCAGCAGACACACCCACCGAAATCACCGCCCCGAAGGGCCTGCCGGACAGCCTGATCACCGCCATCGACACCAAGCTCGCCACCGCAGCGGGTCTTGCACAATGCGCGTACCTTGCCGGCGTGACCTACGCCAGCGGCCAGCGCGCGCATATTCTGGCCTTTGTCGGGGCAGAACCTGCTGCCGAAGCCGCGCTGGCCCGCGCGGTGAACGAGGCGTTGGTGTTTTCAGGCATCGAAGCCGGGGCGCTGGACGTGGCCTTCTTCGACTCAGGCCACCCTGTCATCGGCGCACTCGACGCACATGCGTTGCGCTTTGACTTGCCCCAGCCGATCCAGCCTACTGCACGCCCTGCCCCTGGCAGTGACCCGTCGAAACCGCCAAAACTGGTCTAGGCTCAATACCCCGCCTGACGATCAACCAGATGCAGGAACGGCTTACCCGCCTCACCGCGCCGTATGTTTTCCGCGATCACCTCTGAGGCCGTGCCCGCCTTCGTCTCCGCCGCAATGTGGGGCGTTACGGTTACTTTGGGATGTGCCCAGAAAGGGTGGTCTTTGGGCAGCGGCTCGACACGGAAGACATCAAGTGTCGCATGGGCCAACTGCCCGCTGTCGAGCGCCGCAAGCAGCGCGTCGTCGTCGATCAAGGGGCCACGGCCCGGGTTCACCACAAAGCCCCCGCGCCGCATGAATGAAATGCTCTCGGCGTTCAGGACGCTCTCGGTCGCGGGTGTGTCGGGCAGAAGCAGTGCAACCATATCGGCGTCAGCCAACGCATCCCTCAACCCCGCATCGCCATGATGGCAGGTCACGCCTTCAACCGCTTTCGGGCTGCGGGACCAGCCATGCACGTCAAATTTCAGATGCACCAGTGACTGCGCACATGCAGAGCCCAAAGCGCCCAGACCCAGCACGCAAACCTTGCGGTCCCGCGCCAGAGGTGCCGCCGACCCCGCCCGCCAGACGCCATCTTGCGCCGTGATGAACCGGTCCATGCCCAGATGATACCGCAGGACATGGCCGGTCACCCATTCCACCATGCTCTCGGTCAGTCCGTGATCCACCATACGGCAAAGCGGCACGTGCAGGGTCGGGTTGTCCACCATCGTCTCGACCCCGGCCCACAGGCTCAGCACCGCTTTCAGTTTTGTGAACGGGGTGAAGTCGCTGACAGGTCCACTTGGCGCGTAGACGATGTAGTCGACGTCTTCGGGCGGGAGGTCGGTGCCCAGTTGCGCGTCGATGCACGCCTTCTCGAAGGCAGCGTGCAGCGGCGCCTCATACTCGTCCCAGCTTGCCGGTTTGGCGGAAAACAATACGTTTACCATTTCGCAGCTACCTCGGTCTGTGGACATGCGCACTTTGCATCAGCCCGAAAGCCAGCAGCAGCACGATCATCGCGGAGCCACCGTAGCTCACCATTGGCAGCGGCACACCCACCACCGGCGCAAGGCCCATCACCATCGACATATTGACCGCAAAGAACAGGAAGAACGTCAACCCGATCCCCATGGTCAGCAGCGACGCGAAGCGGTCCTTGTTGCTGAGCGCGGAGGCCACGCAGAACACCAGCACCAGCACGTAGAGGCTGAGTAGGGAGATGCCGCCGATAAACCCGAATTCCTCGGCCAATGTCGTAAAAATGAAGTCGGTGTGCTTCTCCGGCAAGAAGTTCAGCCGGCTCTGGGTGCCTTGCATATACCCTCGCCCGGTCCATCCGCCAGAGCCGAGCGCGATCTTGGACTGCGTGATGTGATAGCCCGCCCCCAAAGGGTCGGATGACGGGTCGATGAACGTGTCGATCCGCCGGTACTGGTAGTCCTTGAGCAACTGCCATGCGGTCCCGCGGCTCTCGAACACGGCACCGACAAGCCCCGCCGCCCCTGCGATCACGGCGGCGAAATAGGCCCAGTGGACGCCAGCCAAAAACATCAACCCGCCGCCGCCGAACACCAGCAATAGCGCGGTTCCCAGATCGGGCTGGCGCAGGGTCAGGAATACCGGCAGCGCGATAATCAGAAGCGGGATAAGCACCCAAAGAGGGCGGGATATTTTCTTGATATCGAGCCAATCGTAATAGGCCGCAAGGAACATGATCAGCGTAACCTTGGTCAGCTCGGAGGGTTGCAACCGCATGAAACCAAGGTCTATCCAACGCTGTGCGCCCATGCCGGTAGAGCCGAAAAACTCCACCCCCACCAGCAGCAACACGGACAGGGCATAGGCCAGCCCCGCTATGTTGCGCAGAAACCAGACCGGGATCATCGCAACGCCGAGCATCAGGAACAATCCCAACGCAAACCGTTTCATCTGCGGCTCTGCCCACGGGGTCATGGACCCGCCTGCCACCGAGTAGAGCATCAGGAACCCGACGCTCGCAATCGCGGTCAGCAAGACGATGACCGGCCAGCTCAGGTGCAATACCTTGGACAGCCCGCTGGGTACGGACTTTACGTTGTATTCCAGATAGCTCACGCTTGCGACTCCGGCGCGCCCGGCGCGTCAGGGTCCCAAAGTTGCAGCTTCTTCAATCCTGAACTGATGCGTCCCCGCTGTGAAGATGGATAGGCCGACAGCGGAGGCACCCCGCCCGTTTGCGCGGCGAGCATGATGTCCCGCGCAATCGGCGCCGCAGCGGTAGAGCCGCCGCCGCCATGCTCGACAACGACCGATATCGCGTATTTTGGCGCGTCTACAGGGGCGAAACCCACATAAAGGGCATGATCGCGGCGCTCCCACGGCAGGTCCTCGTTGCGGAAGACCCCGCGCGCACGTTCGGCCTTGGTGATGTTGCGAACCTGGCTGGTGCCGGTCTTGCCCGCCATGCGAAGGGCCTTATCGTCAATTCGGGTGGCGTAGGCCGTGCCGCGGTTCTCGTTTGCCACCGCGAACATGCCGTCCTGAATATGGGAGATCATGGAGCTGCTGAGGCCCAAAGGCTCCCCCGCGCCGGACGGGGTTTCGACACCATTGATGGATTTCAACAGCCGTGGCGTCACCGCGCGGTTCGTGGCAAGCCGCGCGGTCATGACCGCCAGTTGCAAAGGCGAGGTCAGCACCAGACCCTGCCCGATAGCCGCGTTCAGGCTGTCACCGATCACCCAGTCGTTGCCGCGGTTTTCCCGCTTCCACGCCTTCGTCGGGATCAGCCCGCTTGCGACGGCCGACATCGGCACGTCATACCGCTCGCCCAAACCAAGGCGACGCGCCATGGCGGAAATCTTCTCGATCCCGACCCGCTGGGCCAAGTCATAATAATAGACGTCGCAGGATTGCTTGAGCGAGTTACGCAGGTTCATGTAGCCGTGCCCGCCACGCTTCCAACAGTGGAACCTGCGGCTGGCGACCTCCGCATACCCGCCGCACCAGATCGTCTCATCTGCCGTGATCTCACCCGCCTCCAGCGCCGCCAAGGCGGTTACCATCTTGAAGGTAGAGCCGGGTGGATACGTGCCCTGCACCGCCTTGTTTGCAAGGGGGCGATACTTGTTCTCGGTCAGCGCGCCGTAGTCCTTGACCGAGATGCCGCGTACAAACAGGTTAGGGTCGAACGCCGGTGCCGAGCCGATTGCCATCAGATCGCCCGTATTCACGTCGATCACCACCGCTGCCGCACTTTCGCCCGCCAGACGCGCCTGCACGAAGTTCTGCAACCGCGTATCCACGGTAAGCTGGACGTTGCCGCCCTTCTTGCTTTCGTCGCGCCCCAATTCGCGCATGACGCGGCCAATGGCGTTCACCTCGACCCTCTTGGTGCCAGCCTTGCCACGCAACTCGTGTTCCAGCTTGTTCTCGGAGCCGGTCTTGCCAATCTGGAACTTGGGGATCTGGAGCAACGGGTCCTTGTCCTCGATCCGGCTCAGGTCATAGTCGCTGACCGGCCCGACATATCCAACAATATGCGCAAAGTCCGCCCCGCGTGGATAAAGACGGCTCAGACCAACCTCCGGCGTAATGCCGGGCAGGGCTGGCGCATTGACCGCGACCTGGCTCAGGTCTTCCCAGGACAGCCGGTCCGCGATGGTCACCGGCACCAGCCGCGAACGTTTGCGCAACTCTTCACGCGCGTGTTCCATATCCTCGGAGGTCATGGGGATCAGGCGGGCAAGCGCGTGCAGCACCTCCTCCGGATCATCAACCTCGTCACGCAGCATGGTGACGCGGTAATTCTGCTCATTGCCGGCAATCAGCAGTCCATTGCGGTCGAAAATCTGCCCGCGGGCGGGGGGCAACAGGCGAATGCTAATGCGGTTTTCTTCGGCGAGCAGCCGGAACTGGTCGGCCTGATCCACCTGAAGATGCCGCATCCGCAGCCCCAGAAGGCCCGCAAACGCGGCCATCCCGCCGCCCATCACCAAGCCGCGACGGTTGATAAGTGCCGCGCTTTCTTCGGTATCCTTGGCCGAGCGTCTCATCCGATCACCCCGTCGCTGTCCAACTCACGGACCCCTGCCCGCCTGATCCTGAGGATAAAGTGGACCACCAGAATAACAAAGGGGTAGGCGATCGCGGTCGTCAAAATGTGAAGCAGGGTCACGCCAAGCCCGGGATGCGGGACGGCGAAGACGATGTGAACCAGCGCATTGACGATAACTGCCCCGGTGAAGGCCCCTACCACAAGCGCGATTTCCAGCGCCACGGACACCTCGCTGCCAGCGTTGGTCTGGCGGCGCAGAAACTCGTAGGCCACCAGCGACACGGCGGGCCACAAACCCAAGGGGCGCAGATACAGAATATCCGCCAGCAGATGCACGGCCACGATCAGCAGCACCGGCGCCCAACGCGGCCGCCGCATCAAAAATGCGGCAGTCAGACAAAACAACAGATCAGGCCCGGGCAGGCTAAAATACCTGCTTCCTTCCTGCACCAACTGCCCGCTGACGGGATCAATCAGCGCGATACTCGCGGGGGCGGTGTTGACCGGCAAAAGCTGAGAAAAGATGATCAGCCCGCTGACCGCCACGAAAAGAAGGCGAAATTGAAGCCTGCGCCATGTAATCGGATCAACCATCGGTCGCCTCGGCAGTCTCCGGCGATAGGTCCGGCACCTCGTCGGCGGCAATCAGGCCGCCCACGGTGTCAATTCTGGCCGAATGGGGCGTGCGCAGCACCCGCAAAAACTCCAGCCGCCCGTAGTCCGCCGCCAGCTTGACCCGCAACCTGCGGTCGGAGCCAAGTGCGATCTGGCCCACCAGAATATCCGCCGGAAACACCTTCCCGTCACCCGAGGTCACCACGCGGTCACCCGGGCGCACGTCTTCGACATTCTCGACGATATCCACCGGTGGTGCCAAGGTGTTGTCACCCACCAGCAGCGCCTTCTGGCCGGAGGGCTGGATCGTCACCGGCACACGGCTGTTTGTGTCGGTCAACAGGATCACGCGGCTGGTGCTGTCCCCCACACCGGCAATCCGCCCGACCAAACCCAAACCGTCCATCGTCGCCCAACCGTCCTGAATGCCGTCGCGCGCGCCGACATTCAGCAGCACGGAGCGCCGGAACGGCGAGCCGTTATCCGTCAGCACAACCCCTGTCACAAAGGTAAGCTGCGCGTTCAGGCGCACCTTGTTCAGGTCCAGCAGCCGCGCGTTCTCCTGCTCCAGCTGGATCGCGGCCTCGCGCCACGACTTCATCTGCTGCAACTCGCGCCGCAACTCCTGATTCTGTTCATATATGCGGGTGTAGCTCTGGAAGTCGTCGAACATCCGGCTCACACGGGTCACGGGCGCCAAAGCCCAATCGAACGAGGGCACCACCTTGTCGACAATGGCTGAGCGGAACCGCTCCATCCGTGGGTTATCGATGCGCCACGCACCGAAGATCACCAGCAAGAGCACGACCAAAACCCCGATCAGCACACGTCTGACGGGGCGGCCATATTCCTCTTGTCCGCGTCGATCAATCGCCATGGGTTTGGTCCAAACTGCGGGTGCGGCCGCAACGCGACCTGATAGGGTTAACTATCGTAGTCTATCACGTGGCGCAGTTGTTTTTCATATTCAAGGGCCTTGCCGGTGCCAAGCGCCACACAATTCAGGCTCTCGTCGGCCACTGAGACGGCCAATCCGGTCTGTTCACGCAATGCCAGATCCAACTCTCCCAGCAGCGCACCGCCCCCCGTCAGCATCACGCCGCGGTCCACGATATCCGCTGCCAGATCCGGCGGGGTCGCTTCCAAGGCGGTCATCACGGCTTCGCAGATTTGCTGCACCGGCTCGGCCAGGGCCTCGGCCACTTGGGCTTGGTTGATCTCAGTCTCTTTCGGCACACCGTTGAGCAGGTCGCGCCCACGGATCACCATCGACGCACCACGCCCGTCATCGGGCATCCGCGCCGTCCCGATAGAGGTCTTGATCCGCTCCGCCGTGGACTCGCCCACCAGAATGTTCTGGTGGCGGCGCAGGTAGGAAATCAGCGCTTCGTCCATGCGGTCACCACCAACGCGCACCGAGCGCGCATAAACGATGTCGCCCAGCGACAGCACGGCCACTTCGGTCGTCCCGCCGCCGATATCCACAACCATGGAGCCGGTTGGATCAGTGATCGGCATCCCCGCGCCAATCGCCGCGGCAATCGGCTCCGCAATCAGACCCGCCTTGCGCGCACCCGCGCCCAGAACCGACTGGCGAATGGCGCGTTTTTCCACAGGTGTCGCACCATGCGGCACGCAAACGATAATTTTAGGCTTGGTAAAGGTAGAGCGCCGGTGCACCTTGCGGATGAAGTGCTTGATCATCTCTTCAGCCGTGTCGAAATCCGCAATCACGCCTTCCCGCATCGGCCGGATCGCCTCGATCGAGCCGGGCGTACGTCCCAGCATTAGCTTGGCGTCCTCGCCTACGGCCAGAACTTCCTTACGGCCGTTTTTGGTGTGGTAGGCCACCACGGAAGGCTCGTTCAGAACGATCCCTTTGCCTTTGACGTATACCAGCGTGTTTGCCGTGCCGAGGTCGATGGCCATGTCAGATGAAAACAGACCCGAAAAGATACCAGCCATGTAAATTGTGCCCCACGCGATCAAGAGACCCCGCCGACTCAGCGCCAGCAGGGGAAGTTCGTGCCTTATAGGCGGGTGACGCGTCGCATGGAAGGCACCACCAAGGAGATATCAGCACTATTCCGCCTCTCTTTGGCAGGTTAGAACCGCGGCATGCTGTCCTACCAACACATCTTCCACGCGGGAAATCCTGCTGACGTGCACAAGCACGCGCTTCTCTGTGCCGCGCTGTCCTATATGACGCGCAAGGACAAACCGCTCAGCTATCTGGAAACACATGCAGGCCGCGCATTCTACGACCTATCGTCTCCCGAAGCGCTTAAAACCGGCGAGGCCGAGGCAGGGGTCACCGCCCTGACAGAAAAATTCGCTCCCGATCACCCTTACGTCAAAGCACTCGACGCCCTACGAGACCAGCATGGTGACACAGCCTATGCAGGCTCGCCGATGCTCGCCGCCTTTTCCCTGCGCCCAACCGACAAGCTGCATCTCGCCGAGTTGCACCCGCAGGAGTTCGCGGCCTTGCGCGACGCAATGCGCCCCCATAACGCCAAATGCTACCGACAGGACGGCTTCGAGATGGCGCAAGCGGCCTGCCCGCCAGAGCCGCGCCGCGGCCTGATGCTCATCGACCCCAGCTACGAGATAAAATCGGACTACGACCTTATCCCAGGCCAGATCGCCAAACTGCACCGCAAATGGAATGTCGGCGTGATCGCACTTTGGTATCCCATACTGACGTCAGAGGCGCATATCCCGATGCTCCGCGCGCTAAAAGCGCAAACCCTCCCGGACGTGCTGCACCACGAGGTCACGTTCCCTCCCGTGCGCGAAAACCACCGCATGACCGGCTCCGGCATGTTCATCGTCAACGCCCCTTACGGCTCGGACGACGAGGCAAGAACCCTCACGCAAATTTTCCAACCCTAGGTATTCATCTTGGCAAAAATATTCTCGCCGAAGGCAGCGCCACACCACCAACAGCCCTAACGCCACGGCCAAAAGGCTCACGCCCGCCACACGCTCCAAAAATGAAGCGCGCCGCAGGCGCTCAATCAGGTCAGCCCGCGTCCTTGTAGGACACTTCGGGCTTGTCTCCGCCCGACTTCTCACGGCGCACGATCAGACGGTTCAGCGCGTTCACGTAAGCCTTTACCGAAGCCACCACCGTATCCACATCCGCAGATTGCCCCGTGGCAATCTTGCCGTCTTCCTCCAGCCGGACCGACACGGTCGCCTGCGCGTCGGTGCCCTCGGTGACCGCCGCCACCTGATACAGCTGCAACCGTGCTTCATGGGGGAACAGGGCCTTTACCGCGTTGAACGCCGCATCAACCGGCCCATCTCCGGTGGCCGTCACCGACTTCGCCTCGCCATCAATCTCCAGCGTCATCTCGGCGGATTTCTCCAGCCCCATGCCGCAGGCCACCTTCAACGCGGTCAGGCGGATATGGTCCGCCTCTGCATCTCCGGTCTGCATCAGGGCGATCAGATCTTCATCGTAGACCTCTTTCTTCTGGTCGGCCAATTCCTTGAACCGCACGAAGACATCCTTCAACTGGTTGTCGCCCAGATCATAACCGAGATCCGACAGCTTCGAGCGCAGCGCCGCCCGCCCCGAGTGCTTGCCCATGACAATGTTGGTCGCACTCAGCCCCACATCCTCCGGCCGCATGATCTCGAACGTCTCGGCGTTCTTCAGCATACCATCTTGGTGAATACCCGACTCATGCGCAAAGGCGTTCTTGCCGACAATCGCCTTGTTGAACTGCACCGCAAAGCCCGACACCGCAGCGACGCGGCGCGAGATGTTCATCAGCTTGGTGCTGTCCACGCCGGTCTGATACGGCATGATGTCGTTGCGCACTTTGAGCGCCATTACGACCTCTTCCAAGGCAGTATTGCCCGCCCGTTCACCCAGCCCGTTGATGGTGCACTCAATCTGACGCGCGCCGGCCTCGACTGCGGCCAGCGAATTGGCCGTCGCCATGCCCAGATCGTTGTGGCAATGGGTGGCAAAGATAATCTCGTCCGCGCCCGGCACGCGGTCCAGCAGCATGGAAATCAACGCCGCACTTTCGCGTGGCGCGGTGTAGCCCACCGTGTCGGGAATGTTGATCGTCGTGGCACCCGCCTTGATTGCGATTTCCACCACCCGGCACAAATAGTCGTCCTCGGTGCGGGTCGCATCCATCGGCGACCACTGCACGTTGTCGCACAGGTTACGCGCGTGCGTGACCGTCTCGTGGATCCGGTCCGCCATCTCGTCCATCGTCAGATTGGGAATGGCGCGGTGCAGCGGCGAGGTGCCGATAAAGGTGTGAATACGCGGCAGCTTGGCATTTTGAATCGCCTCCCAGCAGCGGTCGATATCCTGCAAGTTCGCTCGCGCCAGCCCGCAGATCACCGCAGTTTTCGCCTGCTCCGCAATGCCCTTCACCGCCGCGAAGTCACCGTCAGAGGCTATCGGGAACCCCGCCTCGATGATGTCGACGCCCATCTCGTCCAGCAAATTGGCGATCTCCAGCTTTTCGGCATGGCTCATGGTGGCACCCGGGGATTGCTCCCCGTCGCGCAAGGTAGTGTCAAAAATAAAAACGCGGTCTTGTTTCGTCATTGGATTGATCCTGATCTTCTTAGCTATTCGGCTTTTTTTGGGAAGGTCCGGCGCTGGCACAACTGAGCGGCACGCACCGGAAAGGCACGCTCAGCGCAGGCTAAGAAGTAGGCTATGTGCGTATATGCTCATGAAACCGGACTATAATCGCGCGGACAGAAATTAAAAGAGGCTAATTGCAGGCGGGCGTGCCTTCGTCTGGTGGCGGCGCGCCGGTGCCGTCCGACGCCGCATAGTCGAACTGTGCGATCATGTCGCCGGTGTCGAACGCCACGTATAGCGTGCGGCTGTCATCCGCCAGCGCAAGGCCTTCCGGGTCTGTCGCAATTGCGCTTATGTCGTAAAGCGCAATAAGCGCACCCTGCGCCGTGAACTCGAAAATCGCGTTCAGCCCCTGACTGTCATCAGCCGCCAGAATACTGCCAGAGACCAGATCCGTCACGATCCCCTGCGGCTCGCGCATCTGCGGGTTAAGCGCCATCCCCTCGATCCGCCGCAACATGGTGCCATCGCTCCGCAAAGCCACCAGCGCCGAGGGGTTGTCGTCGGCAACCCAGACCAGCCCGGCCTTCTGGTCGATATGTAGCCCGTCGCTGTCACGCACCAACGGGTTAAGCTGGAACGGCGCAGACAGAACGGAGCCATCGCGCCCAAGCGCGATAAAGCTCCCCGCGCCGTCGGTCGCCAGCAACTGCTCGCCATTGATCGCCACGTCATCGACCCGCATCGGCACTGGGTATGTGGCTTGCAAATCCCCTGCGAGGTCAACGAAGCTCAGATACGTTTCTTCATGCGCGACCCACAGCCCGCAGCGTCGCCCGTCAAAGGCCAGCCCCGTTGGGCCTTCAATGGCGAAGCTCGACTGGAAAGTCAGCCCGGCGATGGCTTGGGTTGTGGTCAGCAAAAGGGCAAGAAGCGAACGCATGGCGCATCTTACCGCGCCGCGCGTATCGGGCAAGGTTTGACCTTTCAGCGGCCCCGCTTACGTTTGCCTCATGACACGCACACTTATCATCGGCGCGTCGGGCGGCATCGGCTCGGCCCTGACGCAAGCAGCACAAAAGCGCGGCCACGACGTGACCGGCTTGTCGCGCAGCGCAGACGGTTTGGACGTTACCGACGAGACCTCCATTGAGCGGGCCTTTAGCACCCTGTCAGGCGAGTTTGACAAGATTATCTGCGCCACCGGAGCACTGGTGATCGACGGCCATGAGCCGGAGAAATCCATCGACGCGCTGACCTCGGACGGCCTGACCTTACAATTCCGCACCAACGCCATGGGTCCGGCGCTTGTGTTGAAACACGCTCTGCCCTTCCTGCCCAGAGACCACCCGGCCACGTTTGCCGCCCTGTCGGCACGGGTCGGCTCCGTCGGCGACAACCGGATCGGCGGCTGGCACAGCTACCGCGCCGCCAAGGCCGCGTTGAACCAGCTGATCCATGGCGCGTCCATCGAGCTGGCCCGCACCCACAAACAAGCCACCTGCGTCTGCCTGCATCCGGGCACGGTGGAAACCGATTTCACCGCCAAATACGCAAGCCGCCACAAGACGGTCCCCGCATCGCAGGCCGCAGAAAACCTGCTGAACGTGCTCGACGGCCTGACGCCCGCCGACAGCGGCAAGTTCTTCGACTATTCCGGCACGCAGGTGCCGTGGTGACACGCCTTGTTCTGGTCTTGGGCGACCAGCTGTCGCCCAACCTGTCCGCGCTGCAAAAAGCCGACAAAGACACCGACATCATTGTCATGGCCGAGGTCGCGGACGAGGCATCCTACGTCCCGCACCACCCCAAGAAGATCGCTTTTATCTTCGCCGCGATGCGCAAATTTGCGGACGCCCTGCGCGACGATGGCTGGCAGGTCGACTACACGAAACTCGACGATCCCGAAAATTCCGGCTCCATCACCGGCGAATTGCTGCGTCGCGCCGAGCAGCATGACGCCAGCGGAGTCATCGCCACCGAGCCGGGGGAATGGCGTCTGATCGAGGCGCTGCAAGACATGCCGCTGAAACTGCACATGATCGCCGACACCCGTTTCATCGCATCCCACAAGGAATTCGAGGACTGGGCGGAGGGCCGCAAAGAGTTGCGGATGGAGTGGTTCTACCGCGACATGCGCCGCAAGACGGGCCTGCTGATGGACGGTGATAAACCGGTCGAGGGCAAGTGGAATTTCGACCACGACAACCGCAAGCCCGCCCCCGACGATGTCGACTTCAACGGCCCGATGCAGTTCACGCCCGACGAGACGGTCGAAGAAGTCCTTGATCTGGTCGAACAGCGCTTTGGCGACAATTTCGGCACCCTCCGCCCGTTCTGGTTCGCAACCGACACCGGACAGGCACGGCGACAGCTGACACATTGGGTCAAACACGCCCTACCCAAATTCGGCGACTTTCAGGACGCGATGTTGAATGACAACCGGTTCCTGTATCACTCGATCATCAGCTTCTATATTAACGCAGGCCTTCTGGACCCGTTGGAAGTGTGTGAACAAGTCGAGCAGGCCTACAAGGACGGCCACGCGCCCATCAACGCCGCCGAGGGCTTCATTCGCCAGATCATCGGCTGGCGCGAATACATGCGCGGGATCTATTTCCTCGAAGGCCCCGACTACACCTCGCGCAATGTGCTGGGCCATGAGCGCGCCTTGCCATCCTTCTTCTGGGACGCCGACACGCGTATGAACTGCGTCTCCAAAACCGTCGCCCAGACCCGCGACGAGGCCTATGCCCACCACATCCAGCGCCTGATGGTTACAGGCAACTTCGCGCTGCTGGCAGGCATCGACCCGCACGAGGTCCATGAATGGTATCTGGCGGTGTATGCCGACGCCTATGAATGGGTGGAGGCCCCGAACGTCATCGGGATGAGTCAGTTTGCCGATGGCGGTATCGTCGGCTCCAAACCTTATGTGTCGTCGGGGTCTTATATCGACCGCATGTCCGACTACTGCAAACACTGCGATTATAAGGTGAAGGACAAAACGGGGCCGGATGCCTGCCCGTTCAACCTGCTCTACTGGGATTTTCTGATGCGCCACCGCGACCGGTTCTCGGACAACCCGCGTATGGGCAACATGTACCGGACGTGGGACCGCATGGACGAGGCGCGGCGCGAAACGGTGTTGGAGGATGCCAAGACGCTGCTATCGCGGCTGGACGCGGGCGAATCTGTCTGAAATGAGGCAATTCTTTGTTAACGAAGGGTGCAAATTCTGGCGATTTGACACCGAAGCATCGCAAGGAAACACGGAAAATTCACTATAAGATGCTGAATTTAAATAATTTTTAACATTAACCGAAGATGAACGCCAGGTTCTCAATTGGTTCAACAACAATAAGGCATAACCAACAGCATGGAAGGCCAGCCAAGACGGCCTAACGTAGTTGAGACCAAGGATAACGCCATGACCGGATCACTTGCCGAGAAAGCCCGCGCCCGACGCATCGTAGCCCTCCAGGCGATGCTGGCCAGCCGCAATAGTGTTACCCCGAAAACTGTACCCCTCTGCAAACCGAAAGCCTGCCGCTTTCCGCCCGTCGAAAAGGTGCTTGCGGCACTTGCATCTCAGGATTCTCTGCGCCTGATGGCTGCCTGAGAGACACTCGAAGGAAAACGTATCCCTCCAGATTGAACGTATCCCTCCGAATGAAAAAGGCCGCCTCCTCTGGGCGGTCTTTTTTCGT
Organism: Litoreibacter arenae DSM 19593; assembly: GCF_000442275.2. GTDB lineage: Bacteria > Pseudomonadota > Alphaproteobacteria > Rhodobacterales > Rhodobacteraceae > Litoreibacter > Litoreibacter arenae. The sequence goes on from NZ_KE557314.1 coordinate 379,380, forward strand.
AAGGGTGCAAGAATTTTGGCGAAGGACCGGGCTATTCATCCTCCGTTCATATTCGCTCTGCTATGAGTCGTGTCATGTTCAAAAGTATCCTGTTACTCGGCGCACTCGCCATCGGTTTTACCACACCATCCATCGCGTCCTCTGCGCGTGAAATGGGGCAGTCCGAGCTTCGCCAGATTGCCAGTTCCGGCGGCACCGTCAGTATCAAGGCTATGTTGAGTTCAGTTTCCAAATCCCTCCACGCCCAGGTCGTCGAGGCACGTGCCTTCGACGCCGGCGGCGTCTACTACCGCTTCGTTCTGAAACAGGACGATGGCAAGCTGGTGAGCGTCATTCTGGACGCTCAGACAGGCCTCCGGGTGCCCTCCAAGTCGCCCATAGCCCGTCAAGTCGCAGCAGCAGCGTCCCCGCGCACCAACACAGGGTCATCCGGCACGGAATAGATTTTCCACGCTTCGGCCACAAACACGCCTAAATCGGCTGATAATCCCACAAGCATGAGAATTTTGCTTGCAGAAGATGACGCGACCCTCGCGTCTCAGGTCAAAACCCTGCTCACCGCCGAAGGCCGCGTCGTAGACGTCGCCCATGACGGCGAGGAAGCGGGCTTCCTTGGCTCGACCGAGCCCTACGACATGATCATCCTCGACCTTGGCCTGCCGACGCGCGACGGCATATCCATCCTGAAGGAATGGCGCAGCGAGGGGCTGGACACGCCGGTCCTGATCCTGACCGCCCGTGATGGCTGGACCGACCGCGTCGACGGCCTCGACGCAGGCGCGGACGATTACATGACCAAACCGTTCCACATGCCGGAACTCGCCGCCCGCGTGCGCGCCATGCTGCGCCGCAAGTCCGGTCGCACAAATCCGCTGTTCGAAAAAGACGGCGTGGCCTTCGACACACGCAATGCCAAGGTGACGCTGGGCGGTGTTCCCGTCGATCTGACCTCGCAAGAGGTGGCCGTGCTATCCTACTTGATCCACAACGCGGGTCGCCTGATTTCGCGCACCGAACTCAGCGAACACATCTACGAATATGACTGCGACCGCGACAGCAACACCATCGCCGTCTTCATCACCCGCCTGCGCAAAAAACTCGGGCCCGATTTCATCCAGACCATTCGCGGGCGCGGCTACATGGTGGACGCAGCCTGATGTTGTCCCTGCGCCGCAGGGCCATGATCGGCGGTGCACTATCCGCCATGGCATCCATTCTGGTGGGTGCTTTCGTGCTTCTCAGTTCGATCGAGAACAATGTGCTGGACCGGTTCGACCGCGCCTTGGCTGATCGTCACTCGCAACTTGTCGTCGCCCTCGCCGGCACCTCGGACGACCCCACGCAGCTGGCCGACCGCGTCTACGATCCCGCATACACGACGCCATATTCTGGTCGCTACTGGCAGGTCACCGGCCCGGACGGGCGCATTTACACGTCCAGTTCCTTGTTTGACGCGACGCTGAAAGTGCCGTCGCATAGCCCGACAAGTCTGTCCTTACGCTCCATCGCTGGCCCTGACGGCGCACCAATCCGCACCATCTATCAGCGGATCACGCTCGAAGATGGCAGCGTCTGGGGTGTCAGCGTCGCCGAGAGCCTCGCCTCCCTGACGGCGGAGCGGCAGCAAACGCGCCGGTCCCTGCTGCTGGTCTTCGTGCTGGTGGGACTCCTTGGCCTTGCGGGTGCATTTTTGCAAACGACGACGATCCTGCACCCTCTCGACAAATTGCGCCGTGATGTCGCCAAGCGATGGGAGCAGGACGAGAACCTGACCACCACCGACTACCCCGAAGAAGTTGCCCCGCTGGTGGACGACATCAACGAATTGCTGACGCGCAACCGCGACATCATCGCCCGGGCACGCAGGCAGGCTGCCGATCTGGCCCACGCGCTGAAGACCCCAACGGCGATCCTGCGCAACGAGTTGGCGCTGCTCGACGCGCAAAACCACGACATGACGGCATCCCTTGAAGCGCTCGACCGCGTCGATGCGCAGCTTGGCCGTTCACTGGCCCGCATGCGCGCTGCCAACAGCGGAGCCGCCGCAAATATCCGCACTGACCTGTCGAATTCCGTCGATCGCTTCACACGGCTGTTCAGTTCGATGGCCGCGCGCGATGGCAAATCCATGACCACCAATTGCGCGCCCGAACTCAGCATCCGGATGGACCAGCAGGACATCGAAGAGGTCATCGGCAACCTGCTCGACAACGCGCTCAAGTGGTGTGACGCACGAATTTCCCTTAAGGCGCGGCAATGCGAAGGCGGCGTGGAAATCCTGATCGAGGATGACGGCCCCGGCATCCCCGAAGGCCGCGAGCGCGAGGCCCTGGCGTCAGGCGGCCGTCTCGACAGCTCCAAACCCGGAACCGGCCTTGGCCTTGCCATCGCCATCGACCTGTTGCAGGCCTATGGCGCGGATCTGGCGCTGGAAAAATCAGTAGATCTTGGCGGTCTTGCCGTGCGCATCTTCATCCCGGGAAAGACCCGCGCCGTGACGCTTCCGAAAGCCGCCTAGTTGTCGGCCTCCGGTGTTTGGTCTGGCTGCACAAGCAGTCCGTCTTTCCATATACCGCTGGCAACCTCACCGTTGGCGTAGGTCAAAACGCCCCGGCCTTCCCGCTTTCCGGCGGCAAAACCGCCCTCGTAGACGTCGCCTGTCTCGTAGGTCGCAATGCCCTCGCCATGCATCTGCCCGTCCTTCCAGTCGCCAACATAGCTAAAGCCGTCCTCACTGGTCAGCGTACCTTTCCCCGACCGCTTGCCGTTCTCGAAGCCGCCCTCATAAACCATGCCGTTGGCAAAGGTTGTCTTGCCCTGTCCGTGCTTCTGGCCAGCGAGCCAGCCGCCCTCATACACCTTGCCGTCAGGAAAGGTCATTTTGCCCTGACCCTCATTGCGGGCATTGCGAAATTCGCCCTCGTAGACGACGCCACTGGGATAGGTGGCCTTGCCGGACCCCTCGATCACGCCCCCGACCCAATCGCCTTCATAGCTTGACCCGTCCGTGTATGTGATCTTGCCACGGCCGTCGGCCAGATCCGCGCGAAGCTGCCCGACATAAACCGACCCGTCCGGATAGGTTACCTTGCCCTCACCCTCAACACGCCCATCGACCCACTGGCCTTCATACTCGAACCCGTCCGCCCTTTTCGAGCGGCCCTGCCCGTGGCGCTGATCCGCCTTGAAGCCGCCTTCGTAGAAATCACCACTGGCGTATTCCATCCGCCCCTGCCCATCCCGCGCGCCCGCTTTCAGCGTTCCGGTATAGGTGTCCCCGTTCGCGCTCCGCCGCACGCCTTCGCCTTCCATCTGGCCTGCCACCCAGCCGCCCTCATAGGTCAGACCGTCCGGCATCTCCAAACGGCCTTCGCCTTGCCGCATTCCTCCGGCCATCTCGCCATCATACGTGGCACCATCAGGATAGGTGATTTTGCCACTGCCACCCTTGACCCCGGCAATCCACTGTCCTTCGTAGCGATAACCGTTCGGATTCACCATCACGCCGGTGCCATGATGCTGTGCATTCAAAAATTCACCCTCATAGCGCACGCCGTTGGCGTAGACCGCGATCCCGCGACCGGTGATCTTGCTGTCGACCCAGTCGCCCTCATAGGTGCCGCCATCGGCAAAAATAATCTTGCCAAACCCGTCCGGTTTGCCGTCCTTGAACTGGCCCTCATAGAGCGACCCGTCAGGAAAGCGGGCCGTGCCTTGCCCGCTTATCTGGCCGTTCACCCAATTGCCGGAATACTCATAGCCGTTGGGCAACGTAAAAATACCTTGCCCGTGACGTTTTCCTTCCTTGAACGCGCCGGTATAGACGCCCCCGTCTTCATACTGCTTGGTACCGGTCTCCTGCGCGGCAACCGGCAGCGTGGCGAGGCCAAGGCAAAACAAGGAAACGACGCTCAGGCGCATGGGGAAAACTCCATCGGGTAAATTTCGCCAGAGCCTAGTTCAGCGCCCAGCCCCTGACAAGCGAGCCGCCCCCTCGACTTCTTTTTTCCCAAAATACCTCGGGGTTTGGGGCAGAGCCCCAATATATCATCATGTGCGCCGCAGGCGCCCCTTTTGGCGCGCCCTCTTTCCCTCGCGCAAAGGTCTGCTAAATGTGGCCTGTTGACCGAAGGATATCCCCAATGAGTGACACGTTTCGCCTGACTCTGGCCCAACTGAATCCCACGGCGGGCGATTTCGCCGGAAACGCCGCCAAGGCCCGCGATGCGTGGCGGCAGGCCAAGGCAGCGGGCGCGCAGATGGTCGCGCTGCCCGAAATGTTCATAACCGGCTATCAGGTGCATGATCTGGTCATCAAGCCAGCCTTCACCGAAGGCGCGGTCGCCGCGGTGGAGCAATTGGCAAAAGACTGTGCCGACGGTCCAACCATGGGTATCGGCCATCCCGTCTCCATCGACGGGGCGATCTTCAACGCATACTCGATCCTCGAAGGCGGCGTGGTCAAATCCCGCACGCTGAAGCACGAGTTGCCAAACTCGGGCGTCTTCGATGAACGGCGCCTTTACGAGAAAGGCCCGCTTGGCGGCCCTCATTCCATCGGCGCGATGCGCATCGGCACGCCGATCTGCGAGGATGCATGGCACGAGGACGTCTGCGAAACCTTGGCCGAGTCCGGCGCTGACATCTTTCTGGTGCCGAACGGCTCACCGTATTTTCGCGGCAAGCACGATGTCCGCCTCAGCCACATGGTCGCCCGCGTGGTCGAGAACGACCTGCCGCTGGTCTATCTCAACATGGTCGGCGGGCAGGACGACCAGGTCTTCGACGGCGGCTCTTTTGTGCTGAACCGTGGCGGCAAACTGGCGCTGCAACTGCCGGCCTTCGACGAGGTCATTGCCCATGTCGATTTCATCCGCGAAGATGACGGCTGGGCTGCCGTCGAGGGCGTGAAAACCGCCCTACCCGACGACTACGAACAGGACTACCGCGTCATGGTCGAAGCCTTGCGCGACTACATGCGCAAGACCGGCTTCAAACAGGTACTGCTCGGCATGTCCGGCGGCATCGACTCCGCACTCGTCGCCGCCATCGCCGCCGATGCGCTTGGTCCCGAAAATGTACGCTGCGTGATGCTGCCCTCCGAATACACCTCCGAACACTCGCTGGAAGATGCGTCGGAGGCCGCGCGGCTGCTCGGCACCCGCATAGACACCGTCCCCATCAAAGGACCGCGCGCGGCGGTGACCGAGGCGCTTGCGCCGCTGTTCGAAGGCACCAAGGAAGACCTGACCGAGGAAAACATCCAGTCCCGTCTGCGCGGCGTGCTGCTCATGGCGATCTCCAACAAGTTCGGGGAAATGCTGCTGACCACCGGCAACAAATCCGAGGTCGCGGTCGGCTACGCCACCATCTACGGCGACATGGCGGGCGGCTATAACCCGATCAAGGACCTCTACAAAATGCGGGTGTTCGAAACCTGCCGCTGGCGCAACACCAACCACCGCCCCTGGATGATGGGGCCGGACGGCATGGTTGTCCCGCAACGGATCATCGACAAACCCCCGTCAGCCGAGCTGCGCGAGGACCAGAAAGACGAGGACAGCCTGCCGCCCTACGACATCCTCGACGACATTCTGGAGCGTCTGGTCGACCGCGATCAGTCCGTGGCCGAAATCGTCGCCGCAGGCCATGACCGCGCCGTTGTCAAGAAGATCGAGCACCTGATCTACATCAGCGAATACAAGCGCTTCCAGTCCGCTCCCGGCGCCCGCCTGACCGACAGCGCCTTCTGGCTCGACCGCCGCTACCCCATCGTCAACCGCTGGCGCGATCCAAGCTAAGTCGCAGTCAGTCAGATTTTGACAATATCTGCGCCAGTGATAGGCTTCCGGCATATTTGAAGACTTTTTATGCCGCAGGAGCGCACTGAATGCGCCTGAACCAGATAATGTCAGCCGATGGCCAAGAGGCCTATCTTGCGGAACGGCGCGCACCGTATTTTGCGAAGGCGGAAAAGTATCTCGCGACGCATTTCGCACCGCTATGTGCGCCGCTGCAACCTCCGACCCTGCGGGCCGTGGTCGAGAGCGCGTTCCACGACGCCCGCACATGGGGGTTTCGCACAGAACGCGAATTGTTGCGCTACCTAATCCCGACAGCCCTGCTGGGTGAAGGCTTCGCAGGCGACCCGCTGCTCAGGCCGCTGTTGCGCGCCGCGTTTTGGATCAACGCCCAAGACCGGCCGCTGCGCTCACCAGGCTTTCCCCGGCTCTTTGATGTCGTGGACATGTGGCACCGCAGACGCCGTCGCGATCTTGACGCGCCCGACAGGTTTGCCACCGCGCTGAGCACACCCTTGCCGGCACAAATCGCCTACCCCGATGCGCAACGGCTTTTCCGTGCCTGCTGGCCGAACCTGCTGCAGAATATACCGCCCGATGTGCTTCGCCGCTTCGCAGATACCGGCCTGAAGGCGCTACAAAGCGACGGGATCGGCCTTGATGTGGCGGTCCGCCTGCTTGCCGTGCAGGTCGGAGCCGGCCACCGCGCGGGGCGGGCCAACTTCCACCCTGACCTATGTGCGGCCGCCCGCGAGGGCCGCTTCGACGCGACTGCCGGGTTGGCAGCGCTTACGTCAATGGAGACCTCCTCATGACCCTTCCCCCGACCGGCACCGGCGCACGCGCCATGACCCAGCAGGACCGCCTGTTCACAGAGGACGAAATTTTTAATGACACGCAACCCCAAGGCGGGCACGAACTGACCCATACCGTTCAGCAGTCTGGCAGCCCCACCAGTGCGGCGGAGCAAGCCGCCGAACAGCAAGGCACCGATGCAGACCCGGACCAGGATACCCAACCTTGCCGCGGCTGGGTCGAACTCTACACGCATTACGCGGAGTTCGATCACATCCCGATCTCGGGACGCATCACCCTGTCGAAGGTCGAGGAAGGCGGCGGCCTGACACAGATTTCGCAAGATCAGGTGGATTACGAACGCATCGCCGGCGATGTCGAGGTGTTCGTCGCCCCGAGACCCAGACCGCGTCCCGAAGGCCTCGGCGAGGAGCAGGAAGGCGAGGAACCGGCGACCGAGGACACCGCTGACGGTACCGACCCGGACATGGAAGCAGGCGAGCCCACCAGTCAGGCACAAATGCCCGCCACCGCCGCCGCGAACGGCAATGCCCGCATCCTGCTTGGTGGAGAGGAAGGACTGGAGCCGGGCACCTATCGCGTCGCGTTCCAGCCGACCATTCGCCACGGCAAACTCAGGGTGCATCCCCGCGCCATCACAGCGGCAGAAGATGCCGCGCTGGAACACCGGTACAAGATCATTCCCACCGACGGCGTGGTGCCTGACACGCTGACCGAGGCCAACACGACAGATCGTTACTATCAGGTGCCGGGGACAACCACCGTCGAAGAAGAGTGGAGTCAGGACGTCAATGTCATGTGCATGCCCCGCAACATGCCGTTCCGCGTCGAGATGGTCTGGACCGATTTCAAGGCCAATCCGTTCCAGAACAACCGCTCCGAAGGGCGGTTGCGCACCTTGCACCCCAAAGCCCGCCACACCTTCTTTTGCTTCGTCAATAAATGCGAAGAAGTCGACCGTGAATACGTGGTGCTGTCGGGCCTGCGCGGCCCAGCCGAGCAGGACGAGCTTTATTGCCATGGCCGCGCCACCGAGGCCTATTGCGTCAATCTGGGCTTTACCGCCCATCCAACGGGTTGGCGCACCAATGCCAAACGGTGGCGCAGCAATCACAACTATGGCGTCGCGATAGATATGCAGGACTTCAATGCGGACGACTGGGTCAACCAAGGCATCCCGTCGCAGATGGCCGGCACGGTGGGGGATCAGTTCGGCCTCGAATGGGGCGGCCGCTGGACTGATAGCCGGGACTACCCGCACTTTCAGCTCTCGACCCCGTCATGGCGCGCCTTGCGGGATCAGGTCACGAACGGCGTGGTAGCCGAAGCACGCCGGCTCACCTATGATGGGAACGAATATGTATCCTTCTAAGTCCTTTCTCGCCGCCTTGGTGCTGGCCTGCTTGCCATTTTCAGCGCAGGCCGAATGCCTGTCACCGGAGACCTTTGAGGTCCTGAAAGGAACCCTGGCGGGCGTCGAAGCGGTGGAGCAAGAGGGCCGCTCGCCCGACTACGCGGAGACTATTCGCGCGGGTGACAGGTTGACGGTGGTGGAGGCCGTGCGTCCGAACCGTATGCTCAGCTACGTGGTCATTGATCTGGGTGGGCAACACCTGATCCGCGGCTACTTCGAGACCTACGACATCGCCGCCAAGGGTGTTTCCACAACCGGCAGCTTCGAGGCATTGGCGACGGAGGACGGCACGCTCATCCCGCTTTGCGGCGAGAGCAAGATGGGTCCGATGGTCACCGAGCCCATTCTTGAACTGCTGCCGCAAATAAGCGGGCAGGCCGAGTAGCGCACGTCCTTGTGATTTGTCCGGGCTACTGCGATTTGGCACCACATCAGGATGAATTATTACCTACCGCTTGTTTTCGCCGCTGTTCTGAGCGTTCTGGCCGCCCCGGCGCAAGCTTGCGGTCCGGACTCCGATTGCATTTTAGGGGATCGCACATATCGCATCGCCATGCCTGCAAGCCATGACGGCACCACACCGGTGGGCGCCATCGTCTTCGCGCATGGCTACAAGGGCAGCGCGGCAGGGTTGATGGGAAACCGCAATCTTCGCCGGACGGTTTCCGATATGGGGCTGGCATTTATTGCACTCAAATCCAAAGGCGATGATTGGGTATTGCCGAACGCGCCGCGTCACATGGACAGCGACGGGGCCGAGGAGTTTGCCTATGTTGACGCCGTGATCGCCGACGCCGCCAGCCGTGCGCAAATCGACACAGGCCGCATGATGGCGGCCGGATTTTCGGCAGGGGGGATGATGGTCTGGAACCTCGCCTGCGCCCGCCCCGACCTGTTCGCAGGTTTCGCCCCGATTTCCGGCACATTCTGGAAGGGACCACCCAAGACTTGCGTCAGCCCGGCGGCCAGCATCATCCATATTCACGGGGACAGCGATCCCACAGTGCCGCTGGACGGCCGCCCCATTCTGAACACCCGTCAGGGCAAGGTGTCCGAGGCGCTGGCAATGTACCGCGATTTTGGCGACTTCGGCGAGAGCAAACCGCACAACACTGCGCAGCTCATTTGCCAGAACAGCACCAACGATCAAGGTGCGGTTCTGGATTTTTGCCTGTTCCAAGGCGGTCACAGCTTCCGAAGCGACTATTTGCGTCACGCTTGGTCACGCCTGAAGGAAGCCGGACATCTGTAAGCAAAGTACTACCCCGCTTCGGCCTGCATCTCGGAGCAGTCCGCATGACACATGCGGCCGGGCAGGGTGACACGCACAGGTGCCCCGTCGTTCAGGCAGGAGGTCGTTGTCAGCGTGCCGCCGCGCTCCTTCACAAGTGACGCTGCCATCGCCATGTCGCCGCCCCACTCCGCCGCGCCTTGCTCGAATGCACTGTCATCCGTGATCGTGACGCCGAGAATATTGGCGTCGGACTCTTCTACGGCGACACTGATCGAACTCACCGCCCGGCTGGTCGCCTGTTCCAGCAGACACCGCAGCACAACCTGCGTGACGGCCCAGTCACCCTCTATCGGCTGGTTTGGCAAGCTCATGCTGATGCGACTTTCCGGATCGACCAGCGCGGCAATGTCCCGGCACATATGCGCCAGATCAATTTGCACGAACTCCGGCGGGCTTTCACGCAGGTGGCTGGTGCTTTGCAGCACCTCGTCCAATTCTGAAATGGCCGTTACTACGATGTTGTGAATGCTGTCGATATTACCCAGCTTGCCATCGCCCAGATCAAGAAAGCCATCCCTGAGCATATCAAGATGCGCAAGCACGGAGCGCAGTGGCGATTTCGAGTCCAGAATGGAGTTCGTGGCAAATGCCCTGACCTTTTCGGCGGCGGCAGTTTGCGCACTCAGCTTCTGGGTAAGCTCGATTTCCAGCTTGTTGGCCTCTGTGACATCGACGGCGACACCGAGAATCTGCGTCACCGGGCCATTCGCACCGGAACCAAAAATCGGAGACAGCGTCGTGCGCCACCAACGCGGCCCTGTGGGCAGTTCCAGAATTTCCTCGTAAGATTCGATTTGCCCGCTGACACGGCAACGTTCGTAATTGGCGACGACCGTATCGGCCATCCTTTCCGGCAGCACGTCATGCGGTGCCTTGCCGATCAGGGCGGCCCCGTCGATCCCCGTCTCGCGCTCATGCTGCCCGCTGATATGGCTGAAGCGATAGCTTCCCTGCCCGTCGGAACCCGAGCTGACGTCCAGCAGGAAGGACGGCAGGCCGATCATTTCCATTACATGCTTGATCTGTGGCGACCCGATCCATCGTAGTTTGCTTGACATAGTTCCCTCACTCGCTGCCACGCAAAGCTACGAGCGAGAGGGTTTACAGACCGATAACTTCGCTAGAAATTAGCAAGGTAAATCAACGGCATTTGAGTCAATTGGATCAGGTCGCCCGCACCTTACAGCATCATCTGATAGCTCATCGGCACATATTCGAACCCGTCACCTTTCGACGCCACATACCCCATCGCCGGGAACGGCATGTGATAGCCCACCATCGGCACACGATCAGCCGCCAGCATCCCCAGAACCGTGCGGCGGGCCTCGGCGGCTTGTGCCTTGTCCATGTCGAAACGAACCTCCCAATCGGGTTTGGCCAGTGACCAGACAGGGTGGTTTGCCAGATCGGCGATCAGCATCAACTGCGCCCCGTTACTTTCGATCATGTAGCCCATGTGACCCGGCGTGTGACCGGCCGCCAGAACCGAGGTGATCCCCGATGCGACCGAGGCACCGTCCTCGATCATCGTCATCTTCTCGGATAGGGGCGCAACCTTGGTCTTGAACCCCTCGTTATCTGCGTTGGACCAGTGGTTATGCTCGGCAGCACCTGTAACATAGGCGGCGTTCTTGAACGTCTCGCCCGCCTCGCCCATCAAGCCACCAATGTGGTCGCCATGCATATGGGTAATCACGACCTTATCCACTTGATCCGCCGTATATCCGGCGGCCTCGACCGCTGCGGTGATGCCTTCGGCGTTCAGGCCGGTGTCGAACAGGATCAGCTCCGCGCCGGTATTGACGAGCGTGGGGGTAAAGAAGAACTGCACCTTGTCGACAGGCAGGAACGCCTCCTGAGACACCTCGGCAAACTCTTCGGGGCTGACATTCATCCCGAAAATGCTCTGCGGCTCGTCGCGGGTGGCGGTGCCCGCAAGCAGGGTCGTCACTTCGAAATCGCCCAGCTTCACGCGGCGGGACTTGGCGATATCCATGCCTTTCATCTCGGCCTTGGCGGCGGCGGCATGGGGCAATGCGGCGGCAAGCGGCAGGCTGGCACCAAGGGACAATGCGGCGCGTCGGGTCAGTTTCATGGCGGGAACTCCTCTGTTGGGTGGCATTGGGTCAATCAGATAGTGCTTCGAAGCCCGACGCCAATCAATAGGGAGTGAGCGCGTGCAGATATGGACAAATGCGGGCCGTTGTGGTTCACGAACGGCAACCCGAAAAGGACCAGTTCAATGACCGTCACCCGCTTCGCCCCGTCGCCTACCGGCTATATCCATGTCGGCAACCTGCGCACCGCGCTGTTCAACTACCTGATCGCACGCAAGGCGGGCGGGCAGTTCATCCTGCGCCTTGACGACACCGACCCGGTGCGTTCGACGCAGGAATATGCGGATGCGATCAAGGTCGATCTGGAATGGCTTGGCATCGAATGGGACCGCGTGGAGACGCAATCGTCACGCCTCGACCGCTATATGGCCGCCGCTGACGACCTTCGCGAGAAAGGCCGTTTCTACGAGGCGTTCGAGACCCCGACCGAGCTGGATCTGAAGCGCAAGAAGCAGCTGAACATGGGCAACCCGCCTGTCTATGACCGCGCGGCGCTGAACCTGTCCGAGGACGAGAAAGCCGCGCTGCGCGCCGAACGTGGCGATGGCGTCTGGCGCTTCAAGCTGGATCAGGAACGCATTGAATGGAAAGACGGCATTCTTGGCGACATCTCCATCGACGCGGCGTCGGTGTCCGACCCCGTGCTGATCCGGGGCGACGGGCAGGTGCTCTATACGCTGGCCTCTGTGGTCGACGACACCGAAATGGGCGTCACCCATGTTGTGCGCGGCTCTGACCACGTGACCAACACCGCGACGCAAATCCAGATCATCGAAGCACTCGGCGGCACTGTCCCCAGCTTCGCGCACCATTCCCTGTTGACCGGCCCGCAGGGCGAGGCCCTGTCCAAACGCCTCGGCACCCTGTCCCTGCGCGACCTGCGCGCGTCGGGGGTCGAGCCGATGGCGCTGCTGTCGCTTATGGCGCGTCTCGGCTCCTCCGACCCGATCGAGTTGCGCACCTCAATGGACGAGCTGATCGAAGGGTTCGATCTGAACAACTTCGGCTCCGCGCCGACCAAGTTCGACGTGCAGGACCTCTACCCGCTGACCGCCCGCTATCTGCACGCCCAAAGCGTGGGCGAGGTCAAAGCCGATCTGGACGCATTGCAGATTCCGGCGGAGCAGCAGGAGGCATTCTGGACCGTCGCCCGCGAAAACATCACCACCCGCAAGGACATCGCAGGCTGGTGGGATCTGTGCATGAACGGCGCCGATCCGGTGATCGACGACGAGGACAAGGATTTCGTGGCCGAGGCCTTGGCACTACTGCCTGACGGCCCCTACACGGAAAGCAGTTGGTCGGACTGGACCGCTGCCGTCAAAGAGGCCACCGGCCGCAAGGGGCGCGGGCTGTTCATGCCGCTGCGCAAGGCGCTGACGGGGATGGATCACGGACCGGATATGGGCTCGCTGATGCCGCTTTTGCAAAAGATCAAGGCCAAGGGCTGACCAACGGTCGGAGCCTCCGGCGGGAATATTTTTGAAGCAATGAAGCGGAAGGGCGTGGCTTCAACTGCCGCCCGTCCAGCCGCGGATCAGGTCAAGGGCGGCGGGGCTATCCCACTCCGCCTCCCCCCTCATACGCGCGACCTCGCGGCCTTCGGGGTCGATCAGGATCGTCAGCGGCAGGCTGCTGCCACCGACCGCCTGCATCAGCGCCATTTTCGGGTCGAACAGCTTTGGCAGGTTCTTGATCTCTTTCTTGACGAAGAACTTGTCCACCGCTGGCCGCGCGTTGCGCCCTGTGGTGATGGTCACGACCTCGAAATCACTGCCACCCAATGCCCCGTCCAACCGGTCGAGCGCCGGCATTTCCTTGACGCAGGGTGCGCACCACAAGGCCCAGAAGTTCAACAGCACATGCTTGCCACGATAATCCGCAAGGGTAACCGGGCCACCGGACGCATCCGTCACGGTGGTATCAGGCATCGCACGCGGCTCTGCATGGATCGTCAGTTTGGCCAGATCGCCCTGCGCCAGCGCCATCAACGCGCCCGTGTCGGCGGTCGCAGGGTTTGCACCCGCCGCCAGCGCCGCGTATAGCACCAAGAGCTTCATAAACCGCATTTCATTACTCCAAAGAGCCAGTCCCATGACCGACCAGAAAAAAGACGCATCCAACGCCATGTGGGGCGGGCGCTTCGCCGCCGGTCCAGACGCCATCATGGAGGCTATCAACGCCTCCATCGGATATGACCAGCGGTTCGCCCGCCAAGACATCGAGGGCTCCCGCGCCCATGCCGCCATGCTCGGCGCCAAAGGCATCATTACGGGTAACGATGCGGACGCGATCAGGGAAGGCCTCCTCACGGTCTTGTCAGAGATCGAGGGGGGAAATTTCGAGTTTTCCGCCGCCCTGGAAGACATTCACATGAATGTGGAGGCCCGCCTGCGCGAAGTCATAGGCGAACCTGCGGGTCGTTTGCACACCGGACGGTCCCGCAATGACCAGGTGGCGCTGGATTTCCGCCTGTGGGTGCGTGATCAGGTAGACGCAGCCATCGACGGAATCCGGGCGCTGCAAAACGCGCTCCTGGCGCAGGCAGAGGCCGGTGCCGATTGGGTGATGCCCGGTTTCACCCACCTGCAAACCGCGCAACCTGTAACATGGGGCCACCACATGCTGGCCTATGTCGAGATGTTGGGACGCGATGTCTCCCGCTTCACCGACGCCCGCACCCGCATGAACGAATCGCCTTTGGGCGCGGCGGCGCTGGCGGGCACCTCTTTCGACATAGACCGCCATATGACGGCCGAGGCGCTTGGCTTCGACCGCCCGTCGGCAAACTCGCTCGACGCGGTGTCCGACCGCGATTTCGTGCTGGATTTCCTGAATGCGGCCTCCATCTGCGCCATGCACCTGTCGCGCCTGTCCGAGGAGCTGGTGATCTGGTCCTCCGCACAATTCCGCTTCGTCACCCTGAGCGACCGCTTCTCCACGGGCTCCTCGATCATGCCGCAAAAGAAGAACCCCGACGCGGCCGAGCTGATCCGCGCCAAGATCGGCCGCATCTACGGGGCCAATACCGCGCTGATGATCGTGATGAAGGGCCTGCCGCTGGCCTATTCCAAGGACATGCAGGAAGACAAGGAACAGACCTTTGACGCCGCGGACAGCCTGATGCTGGCGCTGGCCGCGATGACCGGCATGGTCGCGGACATGACTGCCAACACACCACAGTTGGAAAAAGCCGCCGCGTCGGGCTTCTCCACCGCGACCGATCTGGCCGACTGGCTGGTGCGCACCCTTGATATGCCGTTCCGCGAGGCCCATCATGTGACAGGTGCGCTGGTGAAGCTGGCCGAGGACAAGGGCTGCGACCTGCCCGACCTCAGCCTTGCAGACATGACCGGCGTGCACGCCAAGATCACCCGTGACGTGTTCGACGTGCTGGGGGTCCATAACTCGGTCGCCAGCCGCACCAGCTATGGCGGCACGGCCCCCGACAACGTGCGCGCGCAAGTCGCGCTCTGGAAGGAGAAGCTGGCATGAGATACGCAATCGCACTGGCAACGCTGGCCATACTGGCCGCCTGCGGCATCGACGGCGACCCAAGCACGCCGGAGCCGGAAGCCAAGCCACAGACGGGAATTGCCATCACTGGCCGTGCCGAGGTCGGCGTAAGCAAGCAATGGTAGCCGCGAAATAGGCGATCCCCCGCCGCCACAACCGCTTGCAAATGGACAGCGGCGCGGGTGAAGTGAATAAAGGGTGCGGGGAACGCGCCGCGCAACGGGTAAGTGAGACTATGGAAAAGATACCGATGACCCCCAAGGGGTTCAAAGCGCTCGACGACGAGCTGAAAAACCTCAAGGTGGTGGAACGCCCCGCCATCATCAAGGCCATTGCCGAGGCCCGCGAGCATGGCGACCTGTCGGAAAACGCCGAATACCACTCCGCCAAGGAAAAGCAGTCCTTCATCGAGGGCCGCATCAAGGAAATCGAAGGCATGATCGGCTTGGCGCAGGTCATCGACCCCTCCAAGCTGTCCGGCCCGATCAAGTTCGGCGCGACCGTCAAGCTGGTGGACGAGGACACCGAGGAAGAGAAAACCTATCAGATCGTGGGCGAGCAGGAGGCCGACATCCATAACGGCCTGCTCAACATCGCGTCACCGCTGGCCCGCGCCCTGATCGGCAAGGAAGAAGGCGACAGCGTCGAGGTCAAAACCCCCGGCGGTGCCAAGGATTACGAGATTCTGGAAATCAAATACGCCTGAGGGCAAAGGCACGGGACATGGCAGACCAACAGCCTGAGATCATGACGGACAAACCCATGGAGCTGGGTATCTACTCCCGCCCCGACCGCGGGTTGGCGGCGGCGGATATCATCGCCATCGCCCTGTCTGCCCTCTGGCTGATCGCGGTGTTGATCTATTTCTTCGCTCTCGCCCCCGAGGAGGAAACCTCCCGCGGCACCTTCGTCGTCGCCATGCTGGCTATTTTCCTGCCCATCGCGCTGATCTGGATCGGGGCCACCGTGGTCAAAACCGCCCGCGTCATGCGCGAAGAAGCCACGCGCCTGCAATCGGCCATCGACGCTATGCGGCAAGCCTACGTCGCGCAGGCGCAAACCTCCGGCATGGGCATCAAACCGGCGGTGGAGCGCAAGCTGGACGAAATCGCCTCCGCTACCCGCCAGACACAAAACGCCGTCGCCACGTTTGCCACGTCCCGTCAGGCAGTCGTCGCGCAATCCCCTGCGCAACCCGCCTTGGTCAAACCGGGCGTCAGCGCCGACAGCCAGCCCGCGCTGGCTCTCGGCACCCCGTCCGAGGCGATGTCGCCGCCGCTATCAGTCGACGATTTTATCGGCGCGTTGGACTTCCCCGAAGATGAAAACGACATGGAGGGGTTCCGCCAGTTGCGCCGTGCCTTGGCCGATCACGAAAGCTCCAAACTGGTGCGGGCGTCGCAAGACGTGCTGACCCTGCTCAGCCAGGACGGCATCTATATGGATGACCTGACCCCCGACCGCTCCCGCCCCGAGCTGTGGCGTCAATTCGCCAAGGGCGAGCGCGGCGCAGCGGTCGCAGGGATCGGCGGCGTACATGACCGCTCCTCTCTGGCGCTGGCCTCGGGCCGGATGCGCTCCGACGCGGTATTCCGCGACGCCGTCCACCACTTCCTGCGCCAGTTCGACAAAACCTTCGCCCGCTTCGCCGAAGGGGCCAGCGATCAGGACATCACCAAGCTGGCCGACACCCGCACCGCACGCTGCTTCATGCTGCTGGGCCGTGTCACCGGCACGTTCGATTAACCCACCATTAAGGTTAACGCGCGCCCTTCTGCTTCATCTTGGCGGTAAATATTCCCCCCGGAGGGTCGCTCGGCCAAGCACCTGTTGCTCTATCCGGTAGACCATCGTCGTGGCTTTGCGAAACCCGAAAATCCGGTGCAACGGCCACGCATCGACCTGGCCACGCGGCTCGAACCCCTGCCGTTCATACAGCGCCCGCGCGCGCGGATTGCTGTCGATCACATCGAGCCGAACTTCGTGAAACCCTCCATCACTCGCATGTTTGACGATTGCATCAAGCAGAGCAGTCCCCACCCCTTTACCGCGCGCGGCCTCATCCACGAAAATGCCGTCCATCAGCAATTGCCCGTCGGCCAGGTCGCGTTCCAGCTGATCCAGAAGCAGCCCACGCCACAGCCCGCCAAACCGGCCATAAAGCGGCGTCAGGTCGGAAAGTTCCCCGCCCACCAGACCGCCCTCGGCAGTCTTGAAGCCCGCAACGCCAAGCAGCCGATCGCCCTCGGCGGCGCAGATCGCAAACTGCGGTTGCAGCACGCTGGTGATAAACCGCAACGCCCGCTCCTCCGGCCCCAGAACAGACCCCAGCTTGCCGGAAAATGCGCCCCAGAACAGCCGCGCGACACGCTCGCGCTGCGTCTCGTCAAAGCCATGCACGACCTGCATTACAGCCCAAAGCTGCCATAGGGCAGGTAGCGGACCGGATCACCGCGCCCGATCTCCGCCGCACCGTCGGGCAGCTCCACCAACCCGTCCGACCAACTCAGGCCAGAGATGCGCCCCGACCCTTCGGAGGCGAACACCTCCACACCGTCCGGCCCCATGCGGGCACGCAGATACTCGCGCCTGCCGGGCTTCTTGCGTTTCTCGAACGCCGCCGGAACCATAAACGCTTGAGGCTCGGCGAACGCCGCCCCCGCCAGCTTAAGGCAGGCAGGCCGCGCGAAGACCAGCGCGCAAACGAACGCCGCCACTGGATTACCCGGCAGCCCGAACACCGGCACACCCTGCCACAAGGCCAGCGCCAAGGGCCGCCCCGGCTTCAACGCAATCCGCCACGCCTGCAAGTTCCCCTGTTCGCGCAACAGGGCCGAGACGTGGTCCTCGTCCCCCGCCGACGCCCCGCCGGAGGTCAGGATCACGTCACACCGCGCAGCCCCCTCATCCAGCAGCGCCTTCAGCGCCGCGCGGTCGTCACCAACATGGCCCAAATCCACCGCCTCGAACCCCCAAGCGGTCGCCATCTGCAACAGCATCGGGCGGTTGGCGTCGTAAGTCCGGTCGGGCGGAGCATCTTGCGCAGGCTCCACCAACTCGTCGCCGGTCGAAAGAACGCCTACACGCAACCGCTCGAACACTGGCACGCTATCGACACCAAGCGCCGCCAACAGTGCCGCGTCCTGTGCGCGCAGCACATGGCCCGAGTCAAACACCTGCCCGCCAGCGACCACATCCTCCCCCGCCTTGCGGGTGTTGGCGCGAGGCCTTACCGGCCCGCGAAACGCCACATGCGTGTCGGTGACGCTGCAATCCTCCTCCAGCACGACCGTATCCACGCCTTCAGGCAGGACCGCCCCTGTAAGTATCCGCAACGCCGCACCACGCGGCACTGCGTCCTCATACGCCGCCCCCGCCGCCGCGCGGCCCGCGAGCAGCGGCAACACCTGATCGCCCTCGCCCGTCGCGTCATGCGCGAAACCGTAGCCGTCCACCGCCGAGTTCGGCGCGGGCGGGTTCGACCGCCGCGCCACCACTGGCTCCGCCACCACGCGGCCAACCGCCTGCATGTGCGCCACCTGCTCCACGCCGACGACGCGGCTCACCGCCGCTTCCAGCCGCGCCAGAGCCTCGTCCACCGGCGTCCAGTCCACCCCTGCGGGCAGCGCGAAGCAGTCGTCACGCATCTTTGGTGGTCTTGGTAATTCCTGCGGTCGCATCGCGTCCTCCAATATCTGTTCCGCCCCGACGCCCAAGATCCAGCCTTCCGCGCCAGACCCTTCGCCCGCCGCCAAGGCCTGCCCCAGCGTGCCGTTGGCATCCATCACAGCCATTGCATTTGCCACCGCCCGAACTTGCCCAGCATCCTTGATCGCATCGCCCGGAAAGCTCTTCGCCAGCAACGAGGGCCAGATTTCCACGAATGCCACGCCGCTGTCCAACGCCTCAAACGGCCAGACCTTGGCGCCGAACTTCCGGCGCAGGCGGGCCAGCACCGGCAGTCCCATGATGACCTGCGAGCCCACGGACCCCGCGCCCGACAACTGCCAGCACGAGAAGCTGCCCTTGGCGAGATGCTCCACCGCACGCTTCTCCGCAAACTGCGCGTTGGTTCGCGCAAGCCCCTTGCGTGGCAGGTGGTCCACATCATGGTTGGGGCGGCCATTCCCCCAGAACGGCCCGACGCCGTCCAGCCCCGCATTGATGGCCCCCGCCAGATCGAACCGGTTGTTCGCGTTGGGCGCGTCCTGCACCCGCGCTTCTAACCACTCCCATAGCCCCCCCAAGGCGTCCTCGACGCCCGTCAGGTGCTTGGCAAAGCCCGAAGGATAGCCGAACGGAAAGTCGAACCCGACGCAAACGCGATTGCCTACTTCGGCAGCCAACCGCGCGGCAAGCCAGTCCTCCGCCACCTGCCGGTTGCGCAGATAAACCGGCTCCTCCCCAGCGACACAGACCCAGATCGCGTCCGCTTTCGGCTTGGTCCCACGGTCGTTCCCGCCAGACCAGTCCACCGCGATATGCGTGTCGAACAGGCTCACAGCCCGACGCGGGCCAGTATGAAATCGGCGATGGCGCTCGTGTCATCGAGATGCAGAACCGGCACCGAGACCTCCGGCGCGGAATCCGATGCCACTGCCACGATCGTCTCATCCCCCGGCGCGATCAGTGGCTGGCCCGTCGCCGCACGGTGGGCTTCGATCTTGTCATGTCCCTCACGCTTGTAGCCTTCTATCAACACCAGATCGACAGGATCCAGCTTGCCCAACAACTCCTCCAGCGAGGCCTCCTCCGCCCCGCGCAACTCCGTCATCAACGCCCAGCGATTACGCGACGACAGGATCACCTGCGACGCGCCGGCCATGCGGTGCCGATGGCTGTCCTTGCCCTCGTGATCCACGTCGAACGAATGGTGCGCGTGCTTGAGCGTCGATACGGTGAGCCCGCGCCCCGTGATCTCTGAGACCAGCCGCTCCATCAATCCGGTCTTGCCGGAGTTCTTCCAGCCAGTGACACCAAACACCTTCATAGCAATGCCTCCGCCCGTGCCATGTCTTCCGGCGTGTTGACGTTGAAAAACGGATCGAACGGCGTGGCGGGAAACTCCGCCATGGCGGT
This sequence comes from Litoreibacter arenae DSM 19593, assembly GCF_000442275.2. Taxonomy (GTDB): domain Bacteria; phylum Pseudomonadota; class Alphaproteobacteria; order Rhodobacterales; family Rhodobacteraceae; genus Litoreibacter; species Litoreibacter arenae. The sequence continues at coordinate 399,417 of NZ_KE557314.1, forward strand.
GCCGTGTTTGTCCGTCCATGCCACCACCTTGCGTACACCGTCCGCCAGAGCCGCCCGCAGGTCGTCGCGCAGATCCACGGGCCACAAACCGAAGGTGGGATGCCGCGCCATACCGCGCTCGGGGTCCGGTGTCGCGGCAAGGGCAATCGGCGCGTTCTCGGCGGCCAGCATCAGGCGCGGCACCAGATCGCAGGGGAAAAACGGCGTGTCAGCCGCGGCGGTCACGATATGGCTATGCCCCCGCGTCGCGGCCCAGTCCATGCCCGCCAGAACCCCGGCAAGCGGGCCGGGGTATTCCGCCACGCTGTCGGCCACGACGGGCAGGCCGAACCCCTCGAACCGCGCCACGTCGCCATTGGCGTTCAACGCCACTTCCGCCACCTGAGGCTCCAGCCGCGCGATAACCCGCGCCAGCAACGTCTCGCCGCCCAAGACCAGCAACCCCTTGTCGCCGCCGCCCATGCGCCGCGACTGGCCGCCCGCCAGAATGACCCCTGCCGGTTGCTTCATGCCGCCCCCTTCCGTCGCGATTTCTTCGGCTCTTCCGCCACTTTGGACAGGTCCGCGTCCCAGACCAGCCGCTCCGCCCCCGACAGGCAAACGAACCGCTGCCCGCGCATACGACCGATCAGGGTCAGCCCGACCTGCTGCGCTATCTCCACGCCCCAAGCGGTGAAGCCGGAGCGCGACACCAGCACCGGAATCCCCATCAGCGCGGTCTTGATCACCATCTCCGAGGTCAGCCGCCCCGTGGTGTACAGCACCTTGTCGGCGGCGGATGCCCCCTCCAGCGCCATCCAGCCAGCGACCTTGTCGACGGCGTTATGGCGACCCACGTCCTCCATATAGACCAGCGGACGGTCGCCTTGGCATAACACCGTGCCATGGATCGCCCCTGCGGTCAGATACAGCGACGGGGCAGTGTTGATCGCCTTCGCCAGCGCATAGAGGTCCGAGGTCTGCACGCGGGCGTCAGGCAGAGTCAGCCCCTCCAGCCCCTCCATCATGTCGCCAAACACCGTGCCCACAGCGCAGCCCGAGGTACGGGTTTTCTTCGCGAGCTTCTCCTCATGGTCGGTTACAACGGCAGTGCGTACCACCACGGTGGCAATCTCGTCGTCGTAGTCGATGCCGGTGACCTCATCTTGCGGCCCGATCATTCCCTGATTGCGCAGGAACCCAAGCGCCAGATATTCGGGGTAGTCCCCGATTGTCATCGCGGTGACGATCTCGCGAGCGTTGAGGTAGATGGTCAGGGGCCGTTCCTCAACCACGCGGATCTCGGTCTCGCGACCCTCGTGGTCCGTTCCTGTAACGGCGCGCGTCAGCCCCGCGCGGTCGGGATCGGGGGCCAGAAGCCAGCCTTGATCCGGTGTATCACCATTTGCCATTTGAACCTGCTCCTTAGGCACATTAGGACCGTTGCAATCGCAACCCTAGAGGCAGAGCATGTCCCCTTCCACCTCCAAATCCGCCCTGTGGCGCGGTGTTTTGGCCGGCCTGCCGTTCATCATCGTGGTTGTCCCCTTCGCCATGCTGTTCGGCGTCGCCGCGACCGAGGCCGGGCTGCCGCTGGCGCAGGTCATGGGCTTCACCGTGCTGGTCATCGCGGGTGCGTCGCAGTTCACGGCCTTGCAGTTCATGATCGACAACGCGCCGGTGCTGGTGATCATCGCGTCGGCCTTGGCGGTGAACCTGCGCATGGCGATGTATTCGGCGGCGATCACGCCCTATCTGGGTGACCAGCCTTTGTGGAAACGGGCCGTTCTCAGCTACGTTCTGGTGGACCAGACCTACAACCTTGCGATCCTCGACTTCGAAGAGAACCCTGACCAGACCACCGCCCAGCGCACCGCGTTTTTCGTTGGATGCTCCCTGCCACTTATCCCGCTGTGGATCGGGTTCACTTGGGTGGGCGCGGCCTTGGGCGGGCAAATTCCGCCGGAATACGGGCTGGACTTCGCCCTGCCCATCGCCTTCCTCGCCATGGTCGCCCCTGCCCTGCGCACGGTAGCCCATATCGCGGCGGCGGTAACGTCCGTGGTGTTGGCGCTGGTGCTGGGCTTCATCCCGCTTAACTTGGGCCTGCTGGTTGCAGCCCTCATCGCCATGATGGTCGGCGCGGAAGTCGAAAGGCGGATGGCATGACCTATTCCGACACAACAGTCTGGTGGATCATCGCGGCGCTTGGCCTCGGCACTTTCCTCATTCGCTTCTCGTTCATTGGCCTGATCGGTTCTCGCCCGATGCCGCCATGGGTGTTGCGCCACCTGCGCTACACCTCCGTCGCGATCCTGCCCGGACTGGTGGCGCCGCTGGTGGTCTTTCCGGCGGCAACCGGAGGCATCCCTGACCCCGCCCGCCTGCTGGCGGCTATGGTCACCGTGGCGATCGGGTATCGCACCAAAGGCGTGGTCGGTGCGATGCTGGGCGGGGCCGCCACATTGTTCGCGGTGCAGTATTTGCTGGGCTAGTCAGACTTTCGAGGAAAGTCTGGACAAAAATCCTCTTGGAGGATTTTTCACACCGGCAGAGCCGTCGTCTTGAACACGGTGCGCAGAGCAAAGCTGGACTGCATCTGCGCCACTCCGGGCAGTCGCGCAAGCGAGCGGCGGTGGATGGCGGCGAAGCCTTCGGTGTCCTCGGCGACGACCTTCAACAGGTAATCCGCCGTGCCTGCCATCAGGTGGCACTCCAGCACCTCCGGTATTTTCGCCACCTCGCGCTCGAACGCGTCCAGCACCTCGTCGGTCTGGCCGCGAAGGGTGATTTCGACAAACACCGTTGTGGGGCGTCCGACCTTGCGGGCGTCGAGCATGGCGACATAGTCGCGGATGATGCCCTCTTTCTCCAGCCGCTGCACCCGGCGGTGACAGGCCGAGGCCGACAGATGCACCTTCTCCGACAATTCCGCATTCGACATGCGGCCCGATTTCTGAAGAACGCGCAGGATGCGGGCGTCCGTGTCGTCATATGGCAGCATTGCGAAGATTTCTCCCTTCCAAGGGGCAAAAATCGCATAAAACGTGCATCACCCTCTTGGTGCAAGGGACAATTCGCAGACACCTGCACGGGGGAACTGGCTAAACTATGTCACCAAAGAGGAGGAGACTACCGTGCTAATTGGATGCCCAAAAGAAATCAAACCACAGGAATTCCGCGTCGGCGTGACGCCCAACGCCGCGCGTGAGGCGGTGGCGCATGGCCATGATGTGCTCGTGGAAACGGGCGCTGGCATCGGCGCGGGCTTCGACGACGACGCCTATACCGACGCCGGCGCGCAGATCGCGACGACGGCGGAGGACGTCTTCGCCAAGGCCGATATGATCGTGAAGGTGAAGGAACCGCAGCGCACGGAGCGCAAAATGCTGCGCGAGGGTCAGGTGCTGTTCACATACCTGCACCTTGCCCCCGATCCAGAGCAAACCAAGGACCTGCTGGCCTCCGGCGCGACCTGCATCGCCTACGAGACCGTGACCGACGCGAAAGGCGGCTTGCCGCTGCTGGCCCCAATGTCGGAGGTCGCGGGCAGGCTTGCGCCGCAAGCCGGTGCGTGGGCCTTGCAGAAAGCCAATGGCGGCAGCGGCGTGCTGATGGGCGGCGTCCCGGGCGTCCGGCCGGCCAATGTGGCAATCATCGGCGGCGGGGTCGTCGGGACGGCGGCGGCNCTGCTGGCCTCCGGCGCGACCTGCATCGCCTACGAGACCGTGACCGACGCGAAAGGCGGCTTGCCGCTGCTGGCCCCAATGTCGGAGGTCGCGGGCAGGCTTGCGCCGCAAGCCGGTGCGTGGGCCTTGCAGAAAGCCAATGGCGGCAGCGGCGTGCTGATGGGCGGCGTCCCGGGCGTCCGGCCGGCCAATGTGGCAATCATCGGCGGCGGGGTCGTCGGGACGGCGGCGGCGCGCGTTGCGGTCGGGATGGGGGCGAACGTCACCGTGCTGGACCGCTCGGTCCCGCGCCTGTCCTATCTGGATGATGTGTTCATGGGCCGCCTGACCACGCAATACTCGGACAAGGGTGCAATGGAGGAACTGCTGCCGCGCATGGATATGGTGGTGGGGGCCGTTCTGGTTCCCGGTGCCGCCGCGCCCAAACTGGTCACGCGCGAGCAGCTTTCACTGCTGAAACCCGGCTCGGTGCTTGTCGATGTGGCCATCGACCAGGGCGGCTGCTTCGAGACATCGAAGGCCACCACCCACCAAGACCCGATCTACGAGGTCGACGGCATCGTGCATTACTGCGTTGCCAACATGCCCGGCGCGGTCGCGCGGACGTCCACCATCGCGCTCGGCAACGCGACGATGCCGCATATGCTGGCGCTGGCGGACAAGGGGTGGAAGCAGGCCTGCAAGGACGATGTCAACCTGCTGAACGGGCTGAACGTCCATGCGGGCCAGCTGACCTATGCCGCCGTGGGCGAGGCGCTTGGCATCGAGGCGATCACACCTCAGCAGGCGCTCGAAGTCTGAACGCAAAAAGGCCCGCCACATCCGGCGGGCCTTTTCGATCTTGTCGTGGCAAAGCCTATTTCGCCTTGGCGAGGCTGTCGCGGATCTCCAGCAATACGTCCAGTTCCGACGGGCCGGAGTCGACTTCCGGTGCCACTTCCTCGGGCTTCTCGGCCATGGCTTTCACCTTGTTCACGTAGCGCACCAGCATGAACACCACGAAGGCGATGATCAGGAAGTTGATGATCGCCATGATGAACGAGCCGATGGCGAACACCGCAGCGCCTGATTCACGTGCGGCTTCCAAAGATGCACCCTCGGGCACGTCGCCGGATAGCACGATATACATGTTGGAGAAGTCGATGCCGCCGATAATCAGTCCGATAACCGGGTTGATCAGGTCGGCCACGAGCGAGCTGACGATGGCGGTAAAGGCCGCACCGATGATGATACCGACGGCCATGTCCATGACATTGCCCTTGGCGATAAAGTCCTTGAATTCGTTAAGCATGGTTCAATCTGTCCCCGTTTTTTTCCGACGCATTTTTTACGTTTGGTGCGCCTATGATTGATTGCATAGCATTTTTTCGCACCAAACCATCCCTTTTTTAGCGCATTGTTTCCATTAGGTTGACGGGGAAAGCACCCAAAGGATGAACCATGACCGACCTCTCCGATTTCCCGATCACCAAACGCTGGCCGCCGCAGAATGCGGGCGTGTTGCAGCTCTATTCGTTTCCGACGCCCAACGGCGTGAAAATCTCCATCGCGCTGGAGGAGCTTGGCCTGCCCTATGAGGCGCACAAGGTCACCCTGTCCGACGAAGATGTGAAAAGCGACGCCTTCCTGTCGCTCAACCCCAACAACAAGATCCCCGCCATCATTGACCCCGACGGGCCGGACGGCCAGCCCTTGGGGCTTTTCGAAAGCGGTGCGATCCTGCTTTATCTGGCGGAGAAGACCGGCAAGCTGGCGGGACGCAATGCAGCCGAAAAGGCGCGTGTCACACAGTGGCTGATGTTCCAGATGGGCGGCTTGGGGCCGATGCTGGGGCAGCTTGGGTTCTTCTACAAATTCGCAGGCTCCGAATGGGACGACAAACGCCCGCAACAACGCTACATCGACGAGGCCAAGCGTCTGCTGGCCGTCCTGGAGAAGGAACTGGACGGGCGCGAATGGATCGCGGGCGACTACTCCATCGCCGACATCGCCATCGCCCCTTGGCTGCGGTCGCTGGACTTCTACGGGGCGCGGGAGGTCGTCGGCTGGGCCGATCACAAGAACCTTGTGGCCTATCTGGACCGCTTTCTGGAACGCCCTGCCGTGCAGGTGGGGCTGGTGACGCCCGCCCGCGACTAGTGCAACGCACGCAGGGTTAAGGCGGCGTAAACCGGGGCGGGCTAGAACCCGCCTCGTCTAGACAGCATTAGGTCATCGGGCTCCCGCACCCAGGGGAGCTACCTTTGATTACCGGTAAACGGGGGCCATCAACCCCTCAAAGGTGCAGGATTAAGAACCCTGTCCAGCGCGACCACAAACGGCGGCGCCGCCACTTTGCAAGATACAGTAACGAGACCAGCCAACCGCGCCGCCCGAAACAGGGCCGCGCGGCGCTGGCGCTTGTGCATCACGCAGGCAGCTTGCCGGTCAGCACATAGCGCAGGATGTCGGCAACCTTCGCCGGATCATCCGTCACCGCCAACGCGGCGGCATCGACCTCCTTCAACGGGTGCTGGTGCTCGTCGCCATGCACCACGATCAGCGACTTCCCAAGTGCTGCGGCAAAGCCTGCATCAAACGCGGCGTTCCACTGCTTGTATTTCTCGCCAAAGCGCACCACCACCACATCGGCATCCGAGATGCCCTTGCGGGTGCGGATCGCATTCATCATCGCGCCCTTGTGGTCGTGCCAGTATTTCTGGTCCTCGGCCCCCAGAATAGCCACCCCGCAATCGTCCGAGGCAGCATGATCCGTCACCGGCGCGTCAAAGCTGACGTCGAGGCCCTTGGAGCCTTCGATGATCTGCTCGCGCCAATCCGTGTGGATTTCACCTGATAAGTAAACCTTCAGCGTCATGTCGTTCGTCCTTCTCTAGTTGTCTGCTATCCGCGCAAAACACCGCCTGTCGCTTTGGAGACCTTCTCGACGATCTTGGCGCTGACCGCCTCGATATCCTCGTCCTTCAAGGTTTTGTCGGTGGGCTGCATACGCACAGTAATGGCGAGCGACTTTTTCCCCTCGCCCAAACTGCCGCCGATGAATTCGTCGAACACGCGAACTTCCTCGATCAGCGCCTTGTCCGCCCCCGCGGCAGCGTTGACCAGCGTCAGCGCCTCCACCTGCGCATCTACGACGAAGGCGTAGTCCCGCTCCACCGCCTGCAAATCCTGCAAGCTCAGCGCGGGGCGGGTGGCGGTTTTCGACTTCGGGAACGGGATTTCAGCGGGCCACAAGGTAAACGCCATGGCCGGGCCTTTGATATCAAAGGCTGCCAGAATTTTCGGGTGAACCTCCCCGAACACGCCCAGCAACTTTTTCGGGCCAAGGCAGATTTTACCATGACGTCCCGGGTGCCACGTGTCATCGGCCCCGCGCAGGATTTGCACCTTGGCGGGCGCGCCCATGGCGGACAGGACAGCCTCCGCATCGGCCTTCACGTCGTAGACATCCACCGCACGGCGGGTGCCATGCACGTCCTTGGGTCCGGTGTAGCCGATCAGCAGACCGGACGCCAAAAGGTGCTGCTCCGCCGGTTCGCCACCGTGGAAAGCGGGGCCGACCTCGAACAGCGCCATGTCGTTATATCCGCGCGCCTGATTGCGGGCCGCTGCTTGCAGCAGGCCGGGCAACAGCGCGGGACGCATATGCGACATTTCCGAGCTGATCGGATTTTCCAGCTTCGTCGCGTCGGTGCCACCACTGAAAATTTCGGCCGATTTAGCGTCAATGAAGGAGTAATGCACGCACTCGTTATACCCCAGCGCCGCAATGGTGCGGCGTGCGATCTGTTCGCGCTTTTGCATGGGCGTCAGGATCGGCTTCGGCACGCCAGCATCGACCCGGGCCAGCGGGCGGCCCTCCAGCTTGGTCAGGGACGCGATGCGGGCGACCTCTTCGACCAGATCAGCCTCCCCCATCACGTCGGGCCGCCATGACGGCACCTGCGCCATGTCGCCATCCATCACAAAGCCAAGCGCCTCCAACGAGGCACGCTGTGTCTCCGCCGGAATGTCCATACCCACGAGCGACTGTACGCGGTCGGTGTCCAGCTTGTAGGCGCGGGAATGGTCGGGCATTTTGCCCGCCACGACGACCTCGGATGCCTCCCCACCGCACAGATCAAGGATCATGCGGGTCGCGTGTTCGATGCCAGCGGGTGTCCATTCGGGGTCGATCCCGCGCTCGAACCGGTACCGCGCGTCGGAGTTGATCTTCAACTTGCGCCCCGTATGCGCCGTGCGGATCGGGTCGAAAAACGCGGCCTCAAGAAACACGTCAGTGGTGGTCTCGTCGCAGCTGGACTCGCGTCCGCCCATAATGCCGCCGAGGCTTTCGATGCCATCCGCATCGGAAATCACGGTCATTCCCGCCTCAAGCGTGTAGTCCTTGTCATCCAGCGCCGCGAACTTTTCGCCGCCTTCGGACAAATGCACCCGCAGATCGCCCTTCACCTTGTTCGCGTCGAAGACGTGCAGCGGACGGTTGCGGTCATAGGTGAAGAAGTTGGTGATATCGACCAGCGCAGAAATCGGGCGCAATCCGATGGCCTTCAGCATGTCCTGCAACCAAGCGGGGCTAGGGCCGTTCTTCACGCCCTTGATAACGCGGCCATAGAAGACGGGGCAGGCATCGGTGTCGTCGATGGTGACGTTGATCGGGCACAGGAAGGTGCCCTCGACCGGGTCCGCATCGCGGGCCTTCAACGTGCCAAGCCCCCGCGCTGCCAGATCGCGGGCGATGCCGCGCACGCCCAAAGCATCGGGGCGGTTCGGGGTGATCGCAATCTCGATCACCGTGTCGACCTTGGACGGGTCGTGTTCCGCCAGCCAGTCGGTGAACTTCTGCCCGACCTCGCCCGAAGGCAGTTCAATGATCCCGTCATGCTCTTCCGACAGTTCCATCTCGCGTTCGGAACACATCATGCCGTAGCTTTCCACGCCGCGGATTTTGCCGACGCCGATGGTGGTGTCGATCCCCGGCACGTAAACGCCCGGCTTGGCAATCACGACCTTGATGCCCGCCCGCGCGTTGGGCGCGCCGCAGATGATCTGCAACTCGCCCTCGTCGGTCTGCACCTGACACACCCGCAGCTTGTCGGCGTCGGGATGCTTCTCGGCGGAGTTCACATAGCCGATGGTAAAGGCGGACAGACGCTCGGACGGGTTTTCGACGCCTTCAACCTCAAGGCCAAGATCCGTCAAAGCATAGAGAATATCGTCAAGGCTGGCCTCGGTATCGAGGTGGTCCTTGAGCCAGGAGAGGGTGAATTTCATCGCAGTCGCCTTCGTCAAAATATGCAGGTCGCAGCCATAAGCTCCGGTTGGCCCCCTGCTACCCCATCAATAAGGCAAGTGAAAGTGCCGCCGCGCAGTGAAGAAGGCTCCACAGGCGTTGGGGATTGCAAGAGAAGGCCATATTCTCGCCACACTTTCGGGCCAGTTTTGACACAAGTGGGGCATACAAAACGATTCTCGGTGTTTGAGGTAAAGATTATGCATTTTTTGTTCGACGTCATGTCTTCGGTGTTCAAGCCGTCGCTGATCGCGCTCTCCATCGCGTTTGGGGTAGCGATTATTTCGTTCAATAACTCTCCTTACACCGTTGACAAAAACACCATTGATCTTACCAATCTGGGCTGTCCGGGCTTTCTTAGCGTCGTCTGCGGCCCCGGCGGGTTTCTGAATTAAGTTTCCCGAAACCTGAAAGGCGATAGGGTTCTGGCGTAGCGTTTGCAAAGGCGTCGCGGATGAACCCAGCTGATCCCCAAATATGTATGCTGCATATCGGCAAGACCGGCGGCAGCTATCTGCGTTCTATCCTCAGACACAACGAGTCCCGTTGGACACACCCTCTGCATCTGCTTGGGCATGGTGCCACGCTAAAAGGCACGGCCAAGCGGTTCGGGGCTGACCGGCAACTGGCCTTCGTGGTGCGCGATCCGGTGGCGCGGTTCTCGTCGGCGTTCTATTCGCGGCAACGGCAGGGCCGCCCGACCTACCAATCACAATGGAGCGCCGAGGAAGCCACCGCGTTTTTGTGGTTCGAGACGGCGGAGGAACTGGCGCTGGCGCCTGCATCGGACAGCCCCCGCGAAAAATCCGCCGCGCTGTTCGCGTTCGATGCGATCCAGCACCTGAAAGGCGACTTGCGGCATTATCTGGGCGGCGTCGATACCCTGATGACGGAGCGGGACAATATCGCCGTTTGCGTGGACCTGTCCGACCTAGACACTCACCTGCCCGCGATCATGACGCGGCTTGGGCTGCCGGATTTCGAGATGCCGCCTAAGCCGAAAACCCACGCCGCTCCTGTCCCAGTGCCAAAACTGAGCGCACAGGCCGAGGCCGCATTGCGCACTCATTGGGCGGAAGAGCTCGAGCTTTATGACGTAGCCTGCGACATTGCCTGTCAGTTGGGTTTCGGCCAGCTTTCGGGGTGAGATTTCGCATACCGCTTTGCCTCGCAAATAAGTTGCCTGCGCGAGCGCAGATAGCTGCGCGGTGGAGGCATTCCCGCAGTCTGATGAATACGCTCCCGCAGAACGGTTGCCAGCACCAAAGCGACTTCCGCCCTGCGGTGCGGGACGACAGGGCGAAACGGCTTGGCCGCGAAAAGTCCCGCGATCCACATGGCATGCCGGAACTGCGCATAGAGCGCGTCGACCTCCAGCCCAGCGGTCGCCTCATACAATCGCTTGCGCAAGCGGTAATCGCGCGTAACACGCAGGCTGTAATAGAGCGCTGCTAGGATGAAGGCCGTGACGTAATGCAGGTCCAGCAGTGCCGCCCAGACATGCATCATCTCACCGGCTAAGACCGCCCGCCAGGTTCGGCTGGTCCAGCGACGCAAAGCCGTAATGGCGCAGCCAGCGAAGGTCGCTGTCGAAGAAAGCGCGCAGGTCGGGGATTCCGTATTTCAGCATTGCGATGCGGTCGATGCCCATGCCGAACGCGAAGCCCTGATACTTGGTCGGGTCAATGCCACCGGCCTCCAGCACCTTCGGATGCACCATGCCGGAGCCGAGGATTTCCAGCCAGTCGTCGCCCTCGCCCACTTTCAACACGCCGTTCTCCCACGAGCAGCGGATATCGACTTCGGCAGATGGCTCGGTAAACGGGAAGTGAGAGGCGCGGAAGCGCAACTCCACGTCGTCGACTTCGAAGAACGCTTTGACGAATTCTTCCAACACCCATTTCAGGTTCGCCATGGAAATGTCGGTGTCGATCGCCAAGCCTTCGACCTGATGGAACATCGGCGTATGGGTCTGGTCATAGTCGGCACGATAGACACGGCCCGGACAAATGATGCGGATCGGCGCGCCCTGCGCCTGCATGGCACGGATTTGCACCGGCGATGTGTGCGTGCGCAGCACATGCGGCGGGCGATTGTCGCCTTCGTCGCGATGCATGTAGAACGTGTCCATCTCGCCCCGCGCGGGGTGGTGGCTGGGAATATTCAGCGCGTCGAAATTGTGCCAGTCGTCCTCGACCTGCGGACCTTCGGCCACGGCGAAACCCAGATCAGCGAAGATCGCGGAGACCTCTTCCGTCACCTGAGAAATCGGGTGGATCGTGCCTGCGGGACGGTTGCGGCCCGGCAACGTCACGTCCAGCCATTCTGTGCGCAAACGCGCGTCCAGCGCAGCATCGGCCAAGGCGGCTTTCTTGGCGGCAAGGGCGGAGTTGACCTCGTCCTTCAGCGCGTTCAGCGCGGGACCGGCGACCTGCCGCTCTTCGGGGGACATCTTGCCCAACTCGCGCATTTTCAGGCTGATCTCGCCCTTCTTGCCCAAGGCTGCGACCCGCAAGTCTTCCAGCGCCGCTTCATCCGATGCGTCGGCGATTTGGCTGAGATATTTGGCTTTCAGATCGTCCATGACGGCCCCCGCTTTCGTGTTACCGTTCTGCTATCCGCCACGTGCCGCGATTGCAAGTGGAGGGCGGCGGAATGCAAGCCCACATGATTACGACCCAACAAAAAACGCCGCCCCGGTTTCCCGAGGCGGCGTGCGCATCTGTCCCTCAGATGGCAGTCTTTTTAGGCCAGCGCGGCTTTTGCTTTTTCGACCACAGCGGCGAATGCCTCCGGCTCGTTGACGGCCAGATCGGCCAGCACCTTGCGGTCCACTTCGATACCTGCCAGCGACAGGCCGTTGATGAAGCGGGAGTAGGTCAGTGTCTCGTCAAGCGAGCGGCAGCCTGCATTGATCCGCTGGATCCACAGTGCGCGGAAGTTGCGCTTGCGGTTCTTGCGGTCGCGGGTCGCGTATTGGTTGGCCTTGTCCACCGCCTGCGTGGCAACGCGGAAGGTGTTCTTGCGACGGCCTTGATAGCCTTTGGCGGCTTTGATGATTTTCTTGTGGCGGGCGTGCGTTACGACGCCGGATGTAACTCTGGACATATCAAATTCTCCTTAGCGCGCGTATGGCATGTATTTTTTCACGATTTTCTCATCTGCTGCGCAGAGAATTGTCGTGCCGCGCGCGTTGCGGATAAACTTATTGGAGCGCTTGATCATGCCGTGGCGTTTGCCTGCCTGACCTGCTTTGACGCGGCCGGAGGCCGTCATCGAAAAGCGCTTTTTGGCGCCTGATTTTGTCTTCATCTTCGGCATTTCCATCTCCTCAAAGATACGAGTGGTGTTACGCGCGACTCGGCATGCCATTCGCCGGACGTGCGGGATTGAGCGCGTGTCCTAGGACCAATGCAGGCCTATTGCAAGCCCAGTAATGCGCTATGAGGCTGGATTAGCGCACAAACCGCGCGACGACCTTGGTGAAAACCTCGGGCAGGTCGGCGAAGGCGTAGCCGCCGGGCGTGCTATAGAGCGCGTAGATGATCATCCCGCCCGATATCACCGCAGCAACCGTAGCCACGCGCGGCGCGCTCCCGTCGAGAAACGCAGACAGGATCGCCGGAATGGTCAGCACGCCAATGATGATGCCGAGCACGAGAATCAGGTCGTTGTCCAAATGCGCCTCCCAGTGCAGGAATGCGGCGATTTAGTCAGGGTCGGCGCTATAAATCAACCTTTCAGCGCAAGGAGCTACGCGAAGGATATTGGTCGTGCCCGGTTGGTTGAACGGCACCCCGGCGGTGACGACGATCTGGTCGTCTTCAGTTGCAAACCCATCGTCACGGGCAGCGCGCGCCGCGCCGACCACGGCCATCTTGAACCGCTCCACCTCGCCGGGTGTTACGACGCAATGCGTCCCCCAGCTTAACGCCAGCCGCCGCGCGGTTCCGACTAGCGGCGTCAGTGCGATGATCGGGACATGCGGACGTTCCCGCGACACCAATAGCGCGGTGGTACCCGATTGCGTGAAGCAGCAGATCGCCTTGATGTTGGTGGTCTCCGCAATCTCGCGGGCCGCGACAACGATGCCATCGGCCACGGTTGTTTTCTGGCCACCGCGTTGCCCCGCGATGATGTCGAGATAGTTCGGGTCGCTTTCCACCTCGATCGCCACGTTGTTCATTGTGGTGACAGCCTCGATCGGGAAGCTGCCCGCAGCGGATTCGGCAGACAACATGATCGCGTCGGTGCCTTCATAAATTGCCGTCGCTACATCCGAGACCTCGGCGCGCGTGGGCATCGGGCTGTCGATCATGGATTCGAGCATCTGCGTGGCCACGATCACCGGCTTGGCGACCTTACGGCAATGACGGATCAGGCGCTTCTGGATCGGCGGCACATTCTGCACCGGCAGTTCCACCCCAAGATCGCCACGGGCGACCATGATGCCGTCGGACACGGCGAGAATTTCGTCAAACGCCTTCACGGCAGCGGGCTTTTCGATCTTGGACAGGATCGCGGCGCGGCCGTCGGCCAGTTCGCGGGCTTCCTGCACGTCCTCGGCACGCTGCACAAATGACAGGGCCAGCCAGTCCACGCCCAGTTGGCAGACAAACTCCAGATCCTTGCGGTCCTTGTCCGACAGTGCCGCAAGCGGCAATACGACGTCCGGTACGTTCACGCCCTTGCGGTTGGAGATCGTGCCGCCCACGACAACTTCGCAATTAGCGTAATCCGCGCCGCAATCTTTTACTTTCAGGCGGATCTTGCCATCATTGACCAGCAGGCTGGAGCCCGGCTCCAGCGCCGCAAAAATCTCCTTATGGGGCAGTTGCACGCGGGTCGCGTCGCCCTTGGCGTCGTCAAGGTCGAGCCGGAAGGGTGCGCCGACCTCTAGCTCTTCTTCCTCGTTGGCGAAGACGCCGACGCGCAGTTTCGGCCCTTGAAGGTCGGCCAGAATGCAGATCGGGCGCCCCAGATCTTTCTCGATCTGTCGGATAATCTGGTGCCGCACGCGGATTTCGCTGTGGTCACCATGGGACATATTCAGACGAAACACATCCGCGCCCGCCTCGAACAAGGCCCGGATCATGTCGTAATCATTGGAAGCCGGACCAAGCGTGGCCACGATCTTCACTTTGCGCATTCTTCTGTTCATGACTGTCCCTCAGTCGGCAATGTTAGCGGTATCATATGACCTAATACGCGCCGTTCCGCAACTGGCGCTTTGCCCTATTGAAGGGTATTTCGCACCGAATTGTAACCGCAAATCCAACCAGCACACCGGAAAACGCCTAGCATCCGACTTGCCTTGTGCGACGTGCGGCCTCATCTATGGGCAAAGCACGCTCAAAGAAACACAAGGAAGGAGTCATGACCATGGACGCCCAAACCAAGCTGGAACTGGAAGCCGCCGCCTTCCGCACCTTGCAGGCCCACCTGCAAAAGCGCACGGACGTGCAGAACATCGACATGATGAACCTTGCGGGCTTTTGCCGGAACTGCCTGAGCCGCTGGTATCAGGAAGCCGCCGCCGAGCGCGGCATCGAGATGAGCAAGGACGAAGCGCGCGAGGAATTCTACGGCATGCCATATGGCGAATGGCGCGACAAGTATCAGACCGAAGCCAATGACGCGCAGAAAGCGGCGTTTGAAGTATCACACAAGCACGCCACCTGATTGTGAATTGGGCCAAGGCACGCCTATGTGCTAGACTGAACCGAAGGAGACCGACATGAAACGCCTTGCCCTGATTGCCATTCTGGCCGCCCTTGCCCTGCCAGCCGCCGCCAACCAGACCCCCATGCGCGAGCACCTGAAGCAGGAGTTGCCCATCTGGGGCTTCGGTGATGTGGACGTAGACAGCCTGACGCGGGCGCAGGTCGTCCATATCAACCACCTGCTGCATAGCAACAAATCCCCCTCGCAAATCCGTGGCAATATCGGCGCCGTTCTGGGAAACAGCATGATCAACACGCTGTTCGGACGGCGATGATCCGGGCGGGGCTAGTTGCTGCTTTGCTGGCGCTGGCAACACCGGTGAGCGCCGCACCGAACGAGCAATTGCTGCGCTCCATCGAAAGCCGGCTTGTGTTCTGGAACGTCGGACCGGTGGATTACAAGGCGTTGACGACATCGCAGGCCGCCGCGCTGCATATGAAGCTGACCAACGCGCCGTCGCGGTTTTCGGGGCGCGCGGCAATGTTCCGGCAGGAGTTGCTGACCATACTGCGGTGGGACGGCAGCGAGAAGAAACACTCGCTCAAGAAATCCGACTAGACCGCCTGCTTCAGGCTTTCTTCCAGATAGATTTCGCGCAACCGCAGCGACGACTTGCCGGGCTTGCCATCGCCCAAAGCGACCCCGTCAATTTCCACAACCGGCATGACAAACGTTGAGGCCGAGGTGATGAACGCCTCGTCCGCCTTCTTGGCCTCGTCGATGGTAAACGGGCGCTCCTCAATCTGCATCTGCGCCGCTTCTGCATAGGCGAGCACCGCCGCGCGGGTGATGCCGTGCAGGATTTCATGGCCCAGATTGCGGGTGATGATCTTGCCGTCTTTCACGATATAGGCGTTGTTGGAGCTGCCCTCGGTCACGTGGCCGTCCTCGACCATCCACGCATCATCCACGCCAGCCGCCTTGGCCATCATCTTGGCCATGGACGGGAACAGAAGCTGCGTCGTCTTGATGTCGCGGCGCGCCCAGCGTTGATCGTCGACGGAGATCACCTTCATGCCGGTCGCAACCTTCGGGTTGTTCAGCAAGTTGGCGGTTTGCGTGAACAGCACAATGGTCGGCGTCACATCCTCGGACGGGAACGCAAAATCACGGTCGCCGGGATTGCCGCGCGAGATTTGCAGGTAGATCATGCCCTCGGTCAGCTCGTTGCGCTTGACCAGTTGGTGATGCACCTCCAGCAGATCCTCGGTCGAGATCGGGTTCTGCATTTGCAGCTCGTCCAGCGAGCGTTTCAGGCGTTTGGCGTGGCCGTCAAAGGCGATGATCTTGCCGTCGAGGATCGACGTGACCTCATAGACTGCATCGGCAAACAGGAAGCCGCGATCAAAGACCGAGACCTTGGCCTCTTCTTCCGGCAGGTAGTCTCCGTTCACGTAAACGATGCGGCTCATTTTGTTATCCCCATAGCTCGGGCTTGGGCGCGTGGACGCCAGCCTCGTCAAAAATCAAAGGTGTATCACGGTCTTCGGCCAGAAGCAGCGGGCCGTCAAGGTCGGTGAAGGCCACGCCTTGCGCCAGAATGGTTGCCGGAGCCATCGCCAGCGACGAGCCGACCATGCAGCCGACCATCACGCCGTAACCTTGCGCCAACCCCGCGTCCTTCAACGCGAGCGCTTCCGTCAGGCCGCCGGTTTTGTCGAGCTTGATGTTGATGACATCGTATTTGCCCTTGAGCGACGGCAGCGAGGCGCGGTCGTGGCAGGCCTCGTCGGCGCAGACCGGCAGCGGGCGGTCGATTTCGGCGAGCATGTCGTCTTTGCCTGCGGGCAAGGGTTGTTCGACCAGCTTCACCCCAAGGCGGACCAGATGCGGGGCGAGGTCGGAATAGACCTCCGCCGTCCAGCCCTCGTTGGCGTCGATGATGATCGGCGTGTCAGGCGCACCACGACGCACAGCTTCTAGGCGGGGCATGTCGTCGGGGGTGCCGAGCTTGATTTTGAGCAGCGGACGATGGCTGTGCTTGCGTGCGCTTGCCTCCATCGCGTCCGGCTCGGCCAGTGACAAGGTGTATGCGGTGATTTCCGGCTTGGGTGCGGGCAGGCCCAGAATGTCCCAAACGCGGACGCCTTTTTTCTTGGCTTCCCAATCCCACAAAGCGCAGTCGACCGCATTACGGGCCGCGCCTGCGGGCAATGCACTTTGCAAGGCAGCGCGGGTGATGCCGGAAGGCAATGACAGGATTTCCGCTATCACGGAATCCAGCGTTTCGCCGTAGCGGGCATAGGGGACGCATTCGCCCTGCCCGACCACGCCGTCGCGCTCCACACGGACGGTCAAGACTTGTGCCTCGGTGCGGGAGCCGCGCGAGATGGTGAACACCTCCGCCAGTTGGAACACGTCCTTGGTGACTGTGATGCTCATGGCGCGATCCCCCTAAAGTGCTTCGAGCGCATCCACGAGACGCTCCGCACCGAAGCGGAACGGGTCGGTGGTGGGCAGGCCCATGCGGTCCTCGACCTCTTTGATGTAGGCGCGGGCTTCGTCCTCGGCCATGTGCTGCGTGTTGATGGAAATTCCCGTGACCTGACAGGCCGGATTTGCCACCCGCGCCATCAGAAGCGCCGTGTCGCGCAACTCTTCGAGCGACGGTTGCTGGTAGTCCGGCAAGCCGCGCATGTGCTTGCGGGTCGGTTCGTGGCACAGCACCAGCGCATCCGGTTGACCGCCATGGATCAGCGCCATGGTAACGCCGGAATAGGACACGTGGTAGAGCGAGCCTTGGCCCTCGATGTGATCCCAGTGGTCGTCGTCATTGTCGGGGGTCAAATACTCCACTGCCCCCGCCATGAAGTCCGCGATCACCGCGTCCAGCGGCACGCCTCCGCCGGTGATCAGAATGCCGGTCTGGCCCGTGGGGCGGAAAGTGGACTTCATCCCGCGCTTGAGCATCTCGGCATCCATGCACAGACCGGTATACATCTTGCCGACCGAGCAATCGGTGCCGACCGCAAGGCAGCGTTTACCTGTACGTTTGACGCCGTTGGCAATCGGATAGGCGACAGACGGGATGCGCACGTCATGCAGGGTTCCGCCATGGACCTTCGCCGCGCGCTGGATTTCGTTCTCGTCACGCAGCAGATTGTGCAGGCCGGAGGCGATGTCGTAGCCCATTTCCAACGCCTCAACGAGAACCTTGGTCCAGGCCGCCGAGATCACGCCACCCCGGTTTGCCACGCCGATCACCAGCGTTTTGGCGCCTGCGTCCAGCCCCTCTTGCAAGGTCATGTCGGTCAGCCCCACGGTGGTGCCGCAGCCCTTCATGCGGAACTGGCCCACGGCGTTTTCGGGACGCCAGTCCTTGATACCTTGGGCGACTTTTGCGGACAGGGCGTCAGGTGCGTCGCCGAGGAACAGGAGGTAGGGGGTCTGGATCATGGAAGGTCTCCGTATGCGTGCTGATTTGCAGGCAGCATAGGAGGCTGTTTTGCGGATTTTGTCCGCGATATCCTGACTTGCAGCTATGAGGTGGGAAAAACTCCCGCTCAGGCGCTGATTTATCGAAGATTATTCGTTGCCACCCAATTCGGACCAGATATCTTCAACCCAGCCTTTGATTTTCAACGATTCCTCCCAGCGGTTGGACAGCTCTTTGCCGTCCGGCCCCGTCATCGCGTATTCGGGTGGGCCAAGTTCGCACAGGAAAATGCAGTCGCCTTTTGCGTTGCGGTCGCGCCACGATGTCATGCCTTCGCGCCACCAGGTTTTGAACAGCTCGACCCATTTCTGGTGCTGCGGGAAGTCCAACGGCAACTGGATTTGCTGGCGGGACGCGACGCGGCCCTGAAAGCTGTCGGAGCGATCCAAGACGCGGCTGATCAGGCCAAGGTCATGATCCGACAGCGGATACCAGAACTCACGGTCCACGACATAGTGGCTAAGGTCGGCGCAGACCCGCATATCGGGGATGCGGTCCAGAAGTTGCAGCATGGTGTAGAGGTCATTGGTGATGCAGTTGCGGTGGGTTTCGAACTGGATCGGCATGCCGATTTTGTCGGACATCTCCATCCACGTCTCGATCACCGGCACCATGTCATCAAGTGCAATCGGCATGACCTGCCCGATGACGTCGACAAACGGCGCGCCGAAATCCTTGGCCATTTTCAGCGTGTCTTCAAGGCTTTCCACCGTCTTGGGGAAGGCGACGATCAGGGGCGTCAGGTTGTTGCGCTCCATATGCGGGCGGACGGCGTGGGCAACCTCCACATCCGACGCGCCAAGATCAATGGCCATGCCGTCGAAGCCCGCGCCTGCGACCATGTCGCAGACCTGATCGTAGGGCAGTTTCACCCCCGTCTGGTCATGCGGCTGCATCGCCCAGAGGGAGGTGTAGACCTGTAACCGCCTCATTCAGCGGGTATCCGCGCGGCGCGGCCGCCGGAGGTGGGGACGACCCAGACCTCGTCCATCGGGTATTGGCTTTCGTCTTTTGCCATGAGCTTGCGGATCACCTCGATCTGGAATTCGATCCAGCCCATGCGGTGCACCTCGCCCGCTTGCGCTTCGATCTTTTCGTTCAAGTCCCGCAGCTTCCAGAACGGCACGGCGGGGAAAACGTGGTGCGCGGTGTGATAGGGCATTTGCCAGCACAGCCAGCGGATAAATGCGTTGGTGCGGGTCGAACGGGTGTTCTCCAGAATGTCGTCCTCGTGGCTGAGGCCCAGATGCTCGATGGTGTTTTGCAACTGGTGGATGGGCTTGGTCAGCACCATTGGCAGCAGCCAGAATGTAACGGCGACCCAAGAGCCCGCAGCGATGGAGAAGACAGCGATCAAGGCGTAGAGGACAACGTGAATACGCGCCTCGCGGATGATCTTGGCCTCTTCCTCGGCGCGGATGAACGGCTCCAGAATGATCCCGCGGGCGCGGCGGATATTGCCGAAAATGCGGTTGCGCCAATAGGTGATGCCGCTGAGCCAGAGCAGGTAGGTGGTCAGCGTATAGGGCTCGCGGACCAACTCGCCGTCGCGCTCCCAATCCTGCGTATAGGTGTGGTGGGCGAAGTGCATCACCTGATCGAAGTCACGCGGGAACAGCTGGATGAAACCGATGATGCGCCCGAAGACCTCGTTCGCCTTGCGGGTTTTGAACACGGTGGCGTGGCTAAGCTCGTGCTGCGCTGCATAGAGGAAGTTCAGCAAAATACCGAGCGCCGCGCCGGTGAGCCAAACCCAAGCAGTGCCCATGGCTTGCGCGTGGAGGATGACCACGAGCGCTATCGCACCGAGATGGCTGGCCATCTGCATGGCACCCTTCAGGTCGGACCGTTCGTTGAGCGCGCGGAGTTCCTGCGGCGTGACGAGTTTGCGGCGAGAGAAGCTGGCTTCCATGAATTGTCCCCATCTAAAAGTAAGACGCCAGTTTGACCTGTATTTTTTCTCATGTCATACGATTATTATTCAGCTATCACATGAAGTGAATTCATATGCCGATCCCATCGACCTCTGCCCTGCGCGCCTTGGTGGCGCTGGCCCGCACCGGCTCCATCACCGGTACGGCGGAGGCGCTGTCGGTGACGCAATCCGCGATCAGCCATAAACTGAAGGCATTGGAGGAGCAGTTGGGCTTTCCGCTGATCCGGCGCGAAGGGCGCGGGGTGCGACTGACGGAGCGCGCGCGGCATTACGTGGCGGAGGTCGGGCCTGCGCTAGATATCCTCGCCCGCGCGTCTGAGACACAAATTTTGTCGGGGTCGTTAACCCTGAACGTCGCTTCGGGTTTCGCCGCAAGCTGGCTGGCCCCGCGCATCGGCGGGTTTCTGGCCAAGCATCCGGGTGTTGCGCTGCGGATCAACACGCCGCGTGGCTATGGCGATCTGGGTGGGCGACGGAACAACCTTTACGTAAGTTTCTTGATGCCGGAGGAGGTTCCCGCAGGCTCGACCAAGCTGATGGATGTGGGTTTCTTTCCGGTTGCGGCCCCGTCGATGGCAGGCGGGCAAATGCTGCCGGATGCGGGGGCAGTGACGCGGTTTCCGCTGCTGCATCTGGATAACCGGCAGGACTGGCAGCGCTGGCTGAGTGCGGCGGGCGGAGCAGATACGGCGGAGCCGGGCGTGGTGTTTCAGGATTTGCAGATCATGGAAGCCGCCGCAAAAGCCGGACAAGGCGTGTCATTGGGCGACCGCCTGACCAGCCGCGCGGCCATGGAGCGGGGGGAGTTGATGCAGGTGCATCCGTTCGAGCTGCCGTCCCCCCGCGCGTACTGGCTGGTTCATGGCACAGCACTGCCCAGCGAAAGCGCACGGGCGTTCGAGGCGTGGTTGCTGGCGGAGCTTTAGTGGCTCGGCAGCAGCGCCACAGGGGTGTTGTCCTCTGGTGCGAAGTCCAGCGCAGGGCCATCCGCGGTTGCCGTGTTGCGCTTGAATTCGAACACCACAGCGTCCCCGTCGAACGACGTCGCCACCACCAGCGCCTGATACAAGTGCCGCGCACCATCATAGATATCGACAAGGCCGCGCAGACGTGGGGCCACGTCTTTTGCGATGGCGAAATGGGTTGATGTGAGGCGCAGCAACGGGATCAGCTCATCGCCGGATTGCACCCTGAGGCGGGTTTTTTTCGTAGCTGCTTTCAGCCGCGCCTTCGCAAGCCCGTCGGCAACCTCTTTGGGCAAAAATTCAATCATTACACCGATTCCTTTTTACATTCCCTAAGGGAATAGTGAGCACGGAACCCGTTAACATCAAGTTTTTAAGACAGTTCTATGAAACCTTCACCTTCGGGCGCAAGACATGCGGCGTCTCCGGATCGTACAATGCGCTGTCGCGGAAGTCCTTCACCTCGGCCAAAGCGGGGCCGACGAGGATCAACGCGGTGCGGGTGATCTTCTCGGCGCGGACCTTTTCGCGGATGTCTTTGAGCGTGCCGCGCAGATAAAGCTCGTCGGGCCACGAGGCACGATATGCGACAATCACGGGGCAGTCCTCGCCATAATACGGGATCAACTGGCGCTCTATCTCGCGCAGCGCGCGGATGCCCAGATGGATCGCCAAGGTGGCCCCCGTGCG
This sequence comes from Litoreibacter arenae DSM 19593, assembly GCF_000442275.2. GTDB lineage: Bacteria > Pseudomonadota > Alphaproteobacteria > Rhodobacterales > Rhodobacteraceae > Litoreibacter > Litoreibacter arenae. Next base: position 421,129 of record NZ_KE557314.1, read on the forward strand.
GGCGAAGTTTTCCAGGGTTTCGCCTGCGGGCATGGAGGTCGATTTCATCGACATGCGGGTCAGCACGATGGATTGCGCGATTTCCGGCACGGTGAGTTCCTGCCCCAGCGCGGCGGCGGCGGCAGCGTAGGCAGGGACGCCGGGGATGATTTCGTAGGGGATGCCTTCGGCTTTCAGGCGGCGGATTTGCTCGGCGATGGCGCCATAAAGCGACGGGTCACCGGAATGGACGCGGGCCACGTCTTGGCCTTTGGCGTGGGCCGTCACGATCTCGGCATGGGTGTCGTCGAGGGTCATCGGGGCGGTGTCCATGACGCGCGCGCCGTCGGGTGCGCCCGCGACGACCTGTTCGGGAACCAGAGAACCTGCATAGAGGCAGACGGGGCAGCGGGCGATGGTTTTCTGCGCCTTGATGGTCAGCAGTTCGGGGTCACCCGGCCCTGCGCCGATAAAGTAAACGGTCATTAAGATGTCCCTGTTTTGGCGAGGTCGCCGTCAATTTTTCGCGCATAGCCGCGCGGGGTATACATGCGCGGGCCTTCACCCAATTGCGCCAGTTTGGAGTGGCTGGAGCCGACCAGTACGACGGTCAACATGTCGACCTCATCGACCTCCAATTCGTCCAAGCGGCGGTAGCGGACGTGTTCTTCGGGACGGCCCAGCGAGGACGCCAGCATCACGGGTGTGTCGGCGGGGCGGTGTTGCAGCAGGATGTCGCGCGCCTCGGCCAAAAGCGTGCGGCGGCGCATGGAGACGGGGTTGTAAAAGGCGATGACGAAGTCGCCTTCGGCGGCGGCGTGCAGGCGTTTGACGATATCTTCGCGCGGGGTCAGCAAATCCGACAGCGAGATGGCGCAGAAGTCGTGACCCAAGGGCGCGCCCGCGCGGGCAGCGGCGCCTTGCAGGGCCGAGACGCCGGGGGTGGAGACGACTTCAACACGGCGGGCGGCGTCGGTGACGCCGAGGTCTTCTGGGCTACGGTCAAGCAGTTCGAACACCAGCGCGCCCATGGCGTAGATGCCCGCGTCGCCGGAGCAGATCAGCGCCACGTTACGCCCCTCGCCCGCGCGTTCCAGCGCGTAGCGGCATCGGTCTTCCTCGCCGCCAAGCGGGAAATCGGAGCGCTGTTTTCCGTAAGCCAGCGGGCCGAGCAGGTCGATATAGAGGCCGTAGCCGACGAGTTCTTCGGCCTCGTTTACCAATTGCGACGCTTCCGGCGTGCGCCATGAATGCTGGCCCGGACCTATGCCGATGATCGACAGCTTACCGCGCGCGCGACCGCGCAGTTCGGTGATGGGTTGGGGGGCCAATGCAATGGCGCAGGTTGCGTTCTTGGTTTTGTGCTTGGGCGCAATCAGGGTGGCTTTGTCGCCCGCCCCAGCCAGCGCTGCGGCCTCAGACACGCCATGCGTGCCGACCTCGGCGAAGACCACATCGGACGGGTTTTGCAGGCGCGGGGTTTCGGCCTCCAGTGCGGCGGCGTCAAAGACACGCACGGGGATGTCGAGGGCACGGGACAGGGCGTGGACGGCGGGCTCGTCGGCTTTCAGGTCCAGCGTGTAGATCGCCTTGAGCGCAGCGGGCGCGATGTTGGCCTCGGTTAGGGTTTTCATAACGAGGTCGTGCAGCTCTTCCGGCGCACAGTTGCGCGCGCAGCCGACGCCAAGGGTAGCTTGTTGGGGGTGGAACACCAGATCCGCCGTGGCGGGTGCGGTGGTGCAGGCGATGGTGACAGCGTCGCCTTTGGGCAGGTCCGCCAGCCACGGAGCGGTGCCTTCAACGGTTGCACCTGCGCCGGAGAGCAGGTTAGCCATGACCTCTTTGGCGTTTTCAGGGTTGGCGAGGCGGTAACCTGCGGGCGGCTCGTCGAGTGCCACGCCAAGCGCCACGTCGCCTGCGGTGGTGACGGCGGCGGTTGCGCCTAGTGCTTCGGCGATTTGCCCGGCCAGACGGTTCGCGCCACGGTGGCCACCCAAGAGGGGGACCACCACCGCGCCGTCATCTGAGACGGACAGCACGGGTGGCTCTGTGGTTTTATCGGCCAAAACAGGGGCCACGGCGCGGATCAGAATGCCGGAGGCGCAGACGCCGATGACGGGCGTGCCCGCTTGGAACAGCATCCGCGTGTGATCCAGCGCGTTGGCGAAGAACACATCCGCCTGGTCGACGCGGGTATCGCGGCCATGCACGGGGGCGTCCAGCAGCTTTGCGATGCGGTGCGCGGTGGCCTCGCCCGCGCGGTTGAGGCACAGGATGACGGGTTTTACAGCCATGGATCGGCCCCTTTGGTCAGCAGGATTATTGAGAAATATGGCGCCTTTTCGGGCGCTTGAGAGAGCGGCAAGACCACCTCTTCCGGTAGCGTGGCGCGTTCGACATACATGGCCTGATCTGTCAGCCCAAGATCGTCGATCACGGCACGGATTTTGGGCAAGTGGCGGCCGACTTTCATGATGACGACGCTTTCGGCCCCGTCGATGCGTAGGCGCAATTCGGCTTCGGGCAAGGGGCCCGGCAGGATCGTCAGGCGTTCGTTTCGGGCGGCCAAGGGCATCGCCGCACGGGCGGCGCAGGCGGTGACAGAGGTGACGCCGGGGATGATTTGCGTGTCAAAACGACTGGAGAGACGCGCGAAGAGGTACATGAAGGAGCCGTAGAAGAACGGGTCGCCCTCACAGAGGCAAACCACGTCTTCGCCAGCGTCCAGCACTGCGGCAATCTCTGCGGCGCCGGTGTCGTAGGCATCCTGGGCGGGCTGGCGTTCGGTGCTCATCGGGACATCCATACGGATTTCGCGGGTGCCATTGGCAATGAGGCCAGCCGCGATGGCGCGGGCGAAACTGTCGCCACCCGCCAGCGTTGGGTAGGCGATGGTGGTCGCATTTTCGATCAGGCGCGCGGCTTTGAGGGTGATCAACTCGGGATCACCGGGGCCGAGGCCGACACCATAAAGCGTGCCGCTCATCGCTTCACCAAGCTCCACTGTGTGACGGTCATCGACGGGCGCCAGCCGGTCAGGCGGCCCACGGGTTTGGCGCGTTGCACGCTGATTTTCACCAGATCGCCGCCGTGCTTCTTGTGCAGGTCGATGAGTATTGTCTCGCTTTCCAGCGTCACGGCGTTGGCGACCAAACGGCCCAAGGGACGCAGGTTGTCCCACGCGATGGCGAATGTCTCGTGGCTGAGGCCACCGCCGATGAAGATCGCGTCGGGGGCGTCCAAGCCGTGCAAGGCTGCGGGCACCTCGCCGTCGATCAACTCCAACTTGGGTGCGCCCAAGGCCAGCGCGTTTTCGGCGGCCATGGCACGGCGGTCAGCGCGCGGTTCGATCCCCAGCGCGCGGGCATAGCGCGCCGCGCGCATCCATTCGATGGCGACGGAGCCGGAGCCTGTGCCGATGTCCCACAAGAGCGCCCCGCGCATGGGCATCAGTTTGGCGACGGTGGCGGCGCGAACTTCTTGCTTTGTCATGGTGCCGTCGGATTGGAACAAGCTGTCATCGAGGCCGGGAACACGCGGCAGAAGTGCCGCATCAGGGGCGGCGATGCAGTGGACGGCGAGGGTGTTGAAGGCGGGCACCTCATGGGACCAATCGGCGGCGGTGCCATCGAAGCGTTGTTCTTTGTCGCCGCCCATAGAGGCAAGCACGGTCATCTGCGACTGGCCGAAACCGCGTTCGGTCAGGAATTTCGCAATCTGCGCAGGCGTGTCCGCGCCGGTGGTCAGAATAATCAACCGCTGGTCGGGCTGGATGAAGGCCACCATCTGCTGCACGGGGCGCCCATGCACGGTGAGAGTCTCGACATCGGCAAGGCTCCAGCCCATGCGGGCGGCGGTGAGTTGGAATGCGGAGAGCTGCGGGTGATAGACGATCTGCGACGGGTCGATGGACCGCCCGATACGCGCGCCAACGGAGAACCAGAGAGGATCGCCGGTGGCGAGGACCACGACGCGCTTGCCTTTGTAGCTTTGCAGCGTCTCTATCAGCGCGTCGAAGGGCGATGGCCACGCCACTCGGGTGGCGGTGACGTTGTCGGACAACTGATGATGACGGTCGCCGCCGATGATGACCTCCGCCGCCTCGACCACCGCGCGGGTGACGGGGGTGAGACCGTCCATGCCGTCCTCGCCAATGCCGACGATGTGAAGCCATTTATCGGTCATGTTTGATCCTCCGGCAGGCCAGCGGCAAGGGCATTAACGGCGGCGGAGGCGAGCGCGGAGCCGCCTTTGCGGCCCCTGAGAGCGACGAAATCGCAGCCGCGCGGGTTGGCGGCAAGTTCTGCCTTGGACTCAGCCGCCCCGACGAAGCCCACGGGGAATCCGAGGATCACGGCGGGCTTGGGGAAGCCCTGGTCAATGAGGTCCAGAAGGTGGAACAAGGCGGTCGGCGCGTTCCCGATGGCGACCACGGCACCTGCAATATGCGGCTCCCACAACTCTACCGCCGCGGCCGACCTTGTGTTGCGCATCGCGGCAGCGCGGTCGGGGGTGGAGGGGTCGTTGAGGGTCACGATCACGTCGTTATTCGCGGGCAGGTAGCGGCGAATGATGCCTGCGCCGACCATTTCGCAATCGCACAGGATCGGCTTGCCTGCGGCAAGCGCTTGGTTGCCCGCGGTATAGGCGTCTTCCGAGAAAGCCAGACGGTCCGCCACCTCGACCATGCCACAGGCGTGGATCACCCGCGTGGCGAGACGGTCGAGGCCGTTCGGGAACCGGTCCAGATTGGCCTCGGCGCGGACCGTGGCGAAGCTTTGGGCGTAGATCGCCGAGGGGTCTTTTTCGTAGGGTCTCACGGGCGTTCTCGGGTTGTAAGGGCGGAGCCTCCGGCGGGAATATTTAGACCAAGATGAAGCAGTCAGGCCTTGGCCTTGCGGGCGCTTTCCGGCCCGTGCGGATGTTTGGCGTGTGGATAGGGCGCGTGGTGGTGGTGGTGGTCGTGATCATGATCGTGGTGGTGGTGATGCCCGTGATCGTGGTGATGATGGTGGTGGTGATCCTGCATCTGAAGCCGGCACATACCGGTGCAGAACGTGTCGCAAAGCGCGCAATCTGCGACGTTGGAGCCGGGCGCGTTGGCACCCTGCCCCTCGACATGGTGGTGGTGCGATTCCTGCACAGCGCCAACCTCGCCTTCGAAGCCCAAAACCTGAACGCGATATTTGCACAGCACGCAGGTCGGCGGTGGCGTGTCGGAGAAGGCCGGATGGCCTTGACGGGCCTCGGCGGGGATCGTCACGGATGCGCCGTCCTCGCCTGCAAGAACCTGAGTGCGGTAGGCGCAGATGCCGCAATTGGGGGGCGGGTTCGCGCCCATCTGCTCGGTCACGCGTTCGGCGAAAGTTTCCAAAACCTTGTCGTGATCGTTGAGGTAGCCTGCCTTGACGAACTCGATGTCGGGATGCTGCGCCGCGACCTGATCGGTGAAGCCGTAGATGCGGTCGATCAGGATGCCGGTGAACAGGAAGTAAGGGAACACCACGATGCGTTTGTAACCCAGCTTGGCGGCGTGGGTCAGGCAGGGTTCAACCAGCGGGAAGGTCACACCGGAATAGCCGATTTCCAGCCAGCCGAGGCCAAGGCCTTCATGCAGCATACGCGCGATCTTGGCGACATTGCCGTTGGCGTCCGGGTCGGACGCGCCGCGACCGATGACGACGAGGCAGGTGTCCTCGTTCGCCACATGGGATACGGCGTTCGCCGCGTCGATGGCGTCCTGAATGCGGGCACCGGCGGCGGCGATCATCTTCGGATCTACGCCCAACTCGCGGCCATAGCTGACCTCAATCCCGTGCTTGGCGGCGTAGGTGTTCAAAACCGTGGGGATGTCATTCTTGGAGTGCATCGCGGCGAACAGCATGCCCGGCACGGCGAGGATCTTATCGCAGCCCTGTTCGCGCAGCTTGTCCAGGCCGTCGCGGATCACGGGGTTGGCGAATTCCAGATAACCGTATTCCACCGCCCAATCCGGCGGCAGGTAGGCGGGCAGCTTGTCGGCGAGCACGGAGAACTGGTCCACTGCCGCCTGAGACCGCGAGCCGTGGCCGCAGATCATGACACCGATTTTGCTCATGCCGTTTCCTCTTCGGCCTCAGAGTCTTCCTGTGCCTCAGCCTCTTCGGCATTCTTCTTGCCCTTCAGCGCGCCCCAGATCGACACTGCCAGCGCAGCGCCCAAGGCCGCGCCAGCGACCCAGTGGTCGTGGCCCGCGAACTCGCCCACATGGCCCACATGCGCCGAAGCGGGGGCCCCAAAGAATAGTGTAAAGGTGATTAGTATCCGGAACATGATCGCGCCTTTCATCCAAACTTCCATAGGGGAGAGATCGGGGCGCACACCCGCATCGTGACGATGCAGCCGGTGGATCCCCTACTTGGGTCAATCCGAAGGCCGCCAACCTCTCTGGGCCATGAGCCCTCGTCTTTCGAGTCGCAGGTATATGGGGCGAGAGGCGATGCCGCAATGGGGCAGACCGGCGGGACGCAGCCCAAATGCGGCGCAGTGCGCAATTTCTGTGCATCTACGCGGGGTGACGCGCGGGCGTAGCGTTGTTAGCCATAGAGAAGCAATGAAAAGGATATTGAGATGGGACAGCTGGTAGACGGTGTCTGGCACGACACTTGGTACGATACAAAATCAACAGGCGGGGCGTTCAAACGCTCTACAGCGAAGTTCCGCAGCTGGATTGAAGAGGGCGGCGAATTTGAACCCGCGGCGGGGCGGTATCATCTCTACGTCTCCTACGCTTGTCCATGGGCGCATCGCACGCTGATCTTTCGCAAACTGAAAGGGCTGGAGGATCTCATCGGGGTCTCCGTCGTGCATCCGGATATGCTGGGCGACGGGTGGACATTCGAGACCGACGCGCATGGCGCGACAGGCGATAAGCTATACGGCTTGCCCTTCGCCCGCGACATTTACCTGAAGGCCGACCCGAAGGTGTCAGGTCGCGTGACGGTGCCGATTTTGTGGGACAAAGAGCGCGAGACCATTGTGAGCAACGAGTCTTCCGAGATTATCCGGATGTTCAACTCCGCCTTTGACGGATTGACGGGCAATACGCTGGATTTCTGGCCGGAGCCGCAGCGTGATGCAATCGAGCAGGTCAACGAGCGCGTTTATGACACGGTGAACAACGGGGTCTACAAGGCCGGATTCGCCACCAGCCAAGACGCCTATGACGCCGCTGTGGAGCCGCTGTTCGACAGTCTCGACTGGCTGGAGGAGCGCCTGAGCACCAACCGCTACCTGATGGGTGACGACATAACGGAAGCTGACTGGCGACTGTTCACCACGCTGGCGCGGTTCGATCTGGTCTACCACCTGCATTTCAAATGCAACCGCAAGCGGCTGATCGACTACCCCAATTTGTGGGCCTATACTCGCGAGTTGTACCAATGGCCGGGTGTTGGCGAGACGGTGAACTTCCACCACATCGTGCGCCACTATCACTACAGCCACGACACGATAAACCCCAACCGCATCATCCCTATCAATCCCGATCTGGACTGGCAGGAACCGCACGGCCGGGGCTAGACCTTAACGCGCATGATACTCGACCACGGCGGCCAAATCGGCCGGCAAGGTGCTGGATGGCACCATCGCACAGGCGTTCGGCATGTAGCGGAAGATGGAACCATCTGAGAAAAAGCTACTGCTGGTCACAAACACCACCTTGGCCTCCGGCCTGCGGAAACTTGCGTAATCGGCAATAGCTGACGCATCGCCCGCATGCGGGCGGAGGTTGAGATTAATGACCAAGACGTCGAAGGACTGCTCCCGCAAGAGCGCTTCGGCGTCGGTTTGGGTATGAACGAGTTGGACCTGACACCCGAGCCGTCCAACATGATCAGCCCAGAGCTGCCCTAGGCCGCCCCCGTTTTCGACAATGAGCACTTCCATATATTACTCCGACCGTTGGCAAGGATTGGCCGGTACGCTTCCCGCAGTTTCTTATATTATTGGTCGCTTATCCAAGAGACACCCCCATACTTCACCGCAATTCCCTAACGAATGATTAAGAAGTTGCACCGCATTGCATTCAATGTTGAGCTTCTTGCGTATTGCGCGGAATTCCGCTTCATGGGCGGCTGAACCGCACCGCTGAACGAGGCACCGATGACCACCCTGATTACCATCTGCGACACCTGCAAACGTGACGACTGGGAAGCACGCGCTTCGGGTGAAACCGATGGCGAAACATTCGCGGCACTCATAGAGGCCGCCGCGGACGGGGTCGACGGGGTGCGCACGCGCCGCCACTCGTGCCTGATGGGATGCACGCGCGGCTGCAACGTCGCCATCCAAGGGGCGGGCAAGCTGAATTACACCGTGGGCGAGTTCGAGCCCTCCGAGGAAGCCGCCGAGGCGGTCGTAGGCTACGCTGCGCTCCATGCGCAAAGCGACACCGGCCAAGTGCCTTACAAGCAGTGGCCGCAAGCCATCAAAGGCCACTTCGTGACCCGCCACCCGCCCCTGCCAAGCGATGACTGAGACCCCGCGCGATCATGGCGGCGGACTGGACGCCGCCGTTGCCCGCTACGGTGGCACGCGGGCGGCTTGGCTTGACCTGTCGACGGGGATCAATCCCGTGCCTTACCCGATCGGCGAAGTTGCCCCCGACGCCTGGACCGCCCTCCCCGACCGCGCCGCGCAGGATCGGCTAATTCAGGCAGCCCGAAAATTCTGGGACGTGCCGGATGAGGCAGGGATCATCGCGGCCCCCGGCGCGTCAGCCTTGATCGCGCGAATGCCCGGCGTCTTCGGGGGCAACACGGCGACCATTCCCGCACCCACCTATAACGAACATGCCGCCGCCTTTCGTGCCACCGGATGGGCGGTGCAGGAACGTGGCGTCGCGGATACGACCGTTGTGGTTCATCCGAACAATCCGGACGGGCGGCTTTGGGACGCGAACGACTTTGTCGGAAACACCATTATCGACGAGAGTTTCTGCGACATAGCCCCGAACACGAGCCACGTTGGTCAAAGCAGACGCCGTGACCGCGTGGTCCTGAAAAGCTTTGGCAAGTTCTGGGGGCTGGCGGGGCTAAGGCTGGGCTTTGCGATTGCCCACCCCGCAACAATCAGGCGGCTGGGTGACATGCTCGGCCCTTGGGCCGTCTCCGGTCCCGCTCTGGAAATCGGCGCGAGGGCATTGGAGGATGCCGACTGGGCCAAGCGCACGCGCGAGCGCCTAGAGGATGACACCAGTCGGCTAGACGCGCTGATGACCAAATCCGGCGCCAGCGTGGTGGGCGGGACCAGCCTTTTCCGGCTCTATGACGTTGGCGACGCTGCCCATTGGCAGGACAAGTTGGCGCAGGGTCAGGTCTGGTCGCGCGTATTTCCGTATTCCGACCGATGGCTGCGTCTGGGCCTTCCCGCCCCCGACCGCTGGGACATGCTGGAGGCCGCGCTTTGACCGTCGCCTTGGCAATGCTGCTGGATGCGGTGCTGGGCGAGCCGAAATGGCTGTGGGACCGGCTGACGCATCCCGCCATACTGATGGGCCGACTGATCGAAGCGCTGGAGAAGCGCCTCAATTCCGGCAAGGACCGCCGCGCAAAAGGTGTGGCCTTGGTAGCACTTCTGATGGTTGGCGCTTTGATCCTTGGCGCGATCCTCTCCGCCTTCGGTCCGTTGGTGGAGATCATCCTCGCCGCCATTCTGATCGCGCAACGCTCGCTTGTCGATCACGTAGCCGATGTTGCCCGCGCCTTGCGCCTGAGCGTTGGCGACGGGCGCATGATGGTCGCCCGGATCGTCGGGCGGGACGTGGCCACATTGGACCGCTCCGGCGTGGCGCGCGGGGCGATCGAGAGCGCCGCCGAGAACCTGTCGGATGGCGTCATTGCGCCGGTATTCTGGTTTGTGTTGCTAGGGCTGCCTGGATTGCTGGCCTATAAAGCCATCAACACCGCCGACAGCATGATCGGCTACCGCACGCCGCGCTACGAGAAATTCGGCTGGGCTGCCGCACGGCTGGACGACCTCGTGAACTGGCCCGCCGCACGGTTAACCGCCGTGTTGATCGCGCTGTCACATCTTCGGATGGACGCATGGAAAATCATCTGGCGCGACGCGGGGCTTCACCGCTCCCCCAATGCCGGATGGCCGGAAGCGGCGATGGCCTGCGTGCTTGGCGTCGCGCTGTCCGGCCCGCGAAGCTACGACGGCATTGTCGGGGACGAGCTTTTCGTAAATGCCGAAGGACGGCATGACATCGGGCCTGATGACATTGACGCGGCGGTCTCGGCGTTGTGGAGGACGTGGGGCCTCACGCTTGTGTTCGTTGTTCTGCTGGCGGTGATTGCATAGGGTGCTCTGAACCAGTTCCGGAGACTTCTATGCACCATTATTTTTTAACGCTCGCCCTCGCGTTCACGCCGCTAACTGTTCATGCGACATGCGGCGGAGACTGGGGTGCCTTCATAAATGAATTGAAGCAGGAGGCCATTGCCAAAGGTCACACCCAAGATAGTGTGGACCGGTTTTTCTCTTCCGCGCGACAAGATCCGAAAGTGCTAAGGGCCGACCGCGCCCAAGGCGTTTTCAAACGCGATTTTGTCGATTTTTCGCGCCTCGTCATTTCCGGCTCCCGATTGGAGAAAGGGCGCGCGAATGCGAAAAAATACGCGTCGATCTTCGAACGGGCAGAGCGCGAATACGGCGTGCCGCCGGGCGTTCTTCTGGCATTCTGGGCGTTAGAGACCGATTATGGCGCCGTTCAAGGCGAATTTAATACGCTCAATGCGCTAATCACACTGAGCCACGATTGCAGACGTCCTGAACTTTTCCGCCCTCAGATTTTTGCAGCTTTGGAGCTTTTTGAACGCGGCAGCTTTGATCCGAAAACGACGAAGGGCGCTTGGGCTGGCGAGGTCGGGATGGTTCAGATGCTGCCCGCTGATATTATCGAAAACGGTGTAGATGGAGATGGTGACGGAAAAGTCAGCCTGAAAACCTCAGTGCCCGACGCGCTGCTCTCGGGCGCAAAAATGCTGCGATCTTTGGGATGGCAAGCGGGCCAACCATGGTTGCAGGAGGTGCAGGTTCCAAGTGAGATGGATTGGACAAAGACAGGGCTGGAAACCAAACTGACAACGCAAGAATGGTCGGCTATGGGGGTCACTCCCCGTTCCGGCAGTTTTCAAGGCGACACGGGATCGGTGCTTTTGCCGATGGGCAAAAATGGTCCTGCGTTCATCGCCTACCCGAATTTCGACGTTTATTTCGAATGGAACCAAAGCTTCGTTTACGTCACGACCGCAGCCTATTTCGCGACGCGGCTTTCAGGCAGCCCGGTTTATGACGTCGGCAACCCGACGCCCAGCCTATCAGACGCAGAAATGAAGAGCCTGCAAAAGAAGCTGGCGGCCAAAGGCTATGACGTTGGAAAAATAGACGGAATTTTGGGATCAGGGACGCGCGCGGCGGTTCAGGCGGAACAGCAACGGCTGGGCATGGCGGCAGATGCGTGGCCCACCACCGAGCTTCTGCGCAGCCTGGACTAAACGTAGTGCTTTATTTTGATATGAAATTGCTATAATTACGCCCTTACTCAAAAAAGCTGGGGAGCTAAACAGCAAAAATGGCAAAAATTGATTTAAAACCTCTTTCGCTTGCGGAACTCAAGTCGCTGCAAGCCCGCGTCGAGAAAGCCATCGCGCGGCACGACAAGAAACAAAAGACAAAAGCGCTGGCAGTGGTGAAAGCCAAGGCAAAGGAGCTCGGGTTTTCTCTTGACGAACTGACCAATGCGAAAGCACCCGCCAAAGCCGTGTCGAAAAAGACGTCGAAGGTAGCTTATAAACACCCCGACGATCCCAGCAAAACCTGGGCGGGCCGTGGTGCGCGACCGCTTTGGCTGAAAGAAGCCTTGGCGTCGGGCAAATCCTTGGACGATTTCAAAGTCTAGCTGTAATCAATTCTCGGGGCGCAAAACCTAGAGTTTAGCGCCCCAAATCCAAGCGCAGATAACGCTTGAGCCGCACCAAAGTTCCGAAAATAAGTATGTGCTTTTTTCGGAACTCCGAGACCCGGTGTGGGGTTCTTTTATCAGTCACGCATTAAGCGTTGAAACTGAACAAGGAGACCACACCCATGAAAAAGTTCTTTATTACAACCGCTCTCGTAACCGGCCTTGCAATGCCGGTGTTTGCAGACGCACACAAAGGCGACATGACCTTCTTCGACAGCACACAGGAAAACACTGTGGCCGCTGCTGAGTTGCGCGTGTCCGACCTTATCGGCAAACGCGTCTACACCTCGGAAAATGACGTCGATACCGTCGCAAACGACGCCGACGAAGGTTGGGAAGATATCGGCGAAATCAATGATGTCATCATGTCCCGCGATGGCAAAATGCGCGCCGTTCTTCTCGACATTGGCGGCTTCCTTGGCATGGGCGAAAAAACCGTTGCTGTGAACATGGACGAGCTGAAACTCGTGGCCGATGGTGATGACGCGGGCGACTACTTCGTTGTCTTCACGTCGAACCGTGCCAGCCTTGAAGGTGCCCCAGCATTCGACCCGGAAACGGTCGGCGGCTGGACTGATGCAAGTGCAGACATGGATAACGCCGAAGCAGTGGAAGAAACTGCCGAAGCGGATACCACCGCGACGGTTCCGCCGACCGGTATGATGCGCGATGGATATGAGACCTATGATCGCACTCAACTGACCACAGAAATGGTTACCGGTGCGGCAGTGTATGACACCAATGACGAGCATATCGGCGAAGTGTCGGAGCTTATCCTGAACGATGCCGGCGAGATCACCGAAGCTGTGATCGACGTTGGTGGCTTCCTGGGTCTTGGCGAAAAGCCGGTCGCACTGAGCATCGACGAGTTGGACATCCTGCGCCAGACTGATGGCGACGACCTTCGCATCTATGTCGACCACACTCAGGAAAGCCTCGAAGCAATGCCCGAGTGGGAACAAGGCTAACTGTAGTTGTGATTTAAAGAGTGCAGGCGCGCGGGGTTCCGCGCGCCTTTTCCGTTCAGGCGACCAGTTGCTCGGCTTTTTTCAGATCAACCGATACCAGTTGCGATACGCCCAACTCCGCCATCGTCACCCCGAACAAGCGGTCCATCCGCGCCATCGTGACTGCGTGGTGTGTGATGATGAGAAAGCGGGTGTCGGTGCGGCGAGTCATTTCATCCAGCAAATCGCAGAAGCGCGTCACGTTCGCGTCGTCCAAAGGCGCGTCCACCTCGTCAAGCACACAGATCGGTGCGGGATTGGCAAGGAACACCGCGAAGATCAGCGCTAGTGCGGTCAGCGTCTGCTCCCCGCCTGACAGCAGCGACAGGGTCGACAGCTTCTTGCCGGGAGGCTGGCACATGATCTCCAGACCGGCCTCCAGCGGGTCGTCGCTTTCGACCATGACCAGCTTGGCCTCGCCGCCGCCGAAGAGGTGCTTGAACAGAGTGCCGAAACTGGAGTTCACTTCCTCGAACGCGGTCAGCAGGCGCTCGCGGCCCTCTTTGTTGAGCGACGCAATCCCGGTGCGCAGGGCAGAAATTGCGGCTTCCAGATCGGTCTTTTCCCCAAGCAGATTGTCGTGCTCCTCGGACACCTCCTTGGCGTCCTCCTCGGCCCGCAAGTTCACCGCGCCCAGCGCGTCGCGCTGGCGTTTCAGGCGGTTCACGTCCGCCTCGATCCGCTCGGCGGGCGGCATGTCATCGGGATTGGTGTCGAGCGTTTCCAGCAGCGCGTCGGGCGTGGTTTCCATTTCTTCGCGGATGCGTTCCACGGCGTAGGTCACTGTTTCTTTCGCGGCCTCGGCGCGGGCTTCGGCGCGGGCGCGGGCTTCGCGGGCCTCTGACGCTTCCCGCTCGGCTTCGCGTTCGGTTTGGACGCCATTGCGCAGTGCTGTTTCCGCCTCTGCCAGATTATCCGCCGACGCCCTGCGGCGAGTTTCGGCCTCCTCAATGGCAGCGCTCAACTCGTCGCGCTTCGCCGCCAGTTCTGCGGGCGCGGCGGACGCTTCTTTCAACTCCACCTCGGAGGTCGTCTTACGTTCTTCCAACTCGCCGATACGTTTGCCAGCGGTTTCCAGACGGTGTTTCCAGCCGCTGATCTCTGTCGTGATCTCTTGGCTGCGTTTCGTCCGGGCCTCCCCTTCACGGCGCAGCTCGTCATGGGACGAGCGCTTCGCCATCATCGTCATTCGCGCCGCCTCCACGGTCATTTTGACGTCTTCGACCTCGGCACGGGCAGCCTCCAGATCGCCCAGATCGGCCACGCCCTTTTCGGCTTCGCGCAGCCGTTCGCGGGCGGCCATCGCCTCTTCCTCGTAGCGCGTCACGGCCAACTCAAGACTTTCGACGCGGCCTGCGGCAATCGACTTTTCGCCCTCGGCACGAGACACGGCGCGGGACGCATCCGCCATCGCACGGTCGGCATCCTTGCGGGCCTCGCGGGCGTCACGATCAGCCTGCGCGGCTTCGGCCAGCTCCTTGGTGAGCATCTCATGCGCCTGACGCGCCCCGTCAGCACGAGCCGTCGCGCCTTCCAACGCCTGCTTCAACTCTTCCAACCGGTTGAGCTGTTGCAGACGCATCGCTGCCGCCGATGGCGCGTCATCGGCCCCCGTGCGGAAGCCGTCCCAACGCCAAACGTCGCCCTCGACCGAAACCAGTCGCTGCCCCGGTTGCAGCGACGATTGCAGGCGGTTGCCGTCATCTGCGTCGACCAGACCAACCTGCGACATGCGACGGGCCAACACGTCGGGGATCGTCACATAAGATGTCAACGCGGCGACGCCTTTAGGCAGCGGTTGCGGCTTCGGGTAGCTCGGCAATAGCGCCCAGCCGGTCACATCGTCATCGTCGATCTGGGGCGCACGCAGGTCATCGGCCAAGGCTGCGCCAAGCGCTTTTTCGTAGCCGGACTTTACCTGCACCACGTCCAGCAACTGCCCCTGCTCCGACGTGTCGCGATCCACCAAGCGCGACAGCGCGGTGGCCTCCGCGCGCAAGGCATTCGCCTCGCCTTCGGCCTCCGAGCGTTGCGAGCGGGCGTCGCTTTCGCGGTTCTGCGCCTCGGACCGCGCAGCCTCCGCTGCGGTCAGATCGGCGTCTGATTTCTCTGCCTGAACCGACGCTTGCGACAGTGCCGTTTGCGCCGCAATCAGCGCGGTGTCGGCATTGGTCGCGGCAGCCTGCGCATGGTCCACCGAGGCGCGGGCTTTCGTCGCCTCATCCTCGTAGCGTTGCAGCGTCTTGGTGGCATCCTCGCGCAAACGGTGCGCGGATTGGTGACGCGCGGCAAGGCGGGCCACGTCTTCCGTGTGCTCCGCCAGTTGCGTCTCGCGATCTTGCAGAACCGTCGCCGCCTCACGCGCCTCGGTCGCGGCGGCGTCCAGCTTGGCGACATGGCCTTCGGAGGCTTTGGCGATCTCGCGGGCTTCCCATTCCAGCCGCTCGATCGTCTCGCCGGCGTCATGGTTCAACGCGGTCTCACGCTCGATATCGCGGGCCAGTTGGTCGATCCGCGCGGTCAGCGTCTCAATGGTCTGTTGCGCCTGACGTTCCTGATCCGTCAGCGTGTCCCGCTGAACCTGCAAGCGTTGCAGCACGGCGGACGCAATCGCTTCTTCCTCGCGCAAGGGCGGCAACGCGTCTTCCATCGCTTGCCGCAGCTTGGCCACTTCGCGCACCTGTGCTTCGGCCTGCGCGGCGGATTTGGTGCGGTCCGTCAGGGTTTGGCTCGCGACGAGGTTGGCTTCTTCCGCCTCTTTCCACCGACGATAAAGCAGCGTGCCTTCCGACCTGCGCAACTCTTCCCCGATCTCACGATACCGCGCCGCCTGACGTGCCTGACGGGCAAGCTGCGCCAGTTGCGCGGCCAGCTGCTCAATCACGTCATCGACGCGGGCAAGGTTCGTCTCCGCGCCGTTCAGCTTCAACTCAGCCTCATGGCGGCGTTGATAAAGGCCGGAGATGCCCGCAGCTTCCTCGAGAATACGACGACGCGCCTTGGGCCGCGCGTTGATCAACTCCGAGATTTGCCCCTGACGCACCAGCGCGGGCGAATGGGCACCGGTCGACGCATCGGCGAACAGCATCTGCACATCGCGCGCCCGCACATCCTTGCCGTTGGTCTTGTAGGCAGAGCCCGCGTCGCGGGTAATCCGGCGGATAATCTCCAGCGTGTCGAGGTCGTTGAACCCCGCAGGGGCGAGACGTTCCGAGTTGTCAATCTGCAAGGACACTTCCGCGAAGTTGCGGGCCGGGCGCGACGACGCTCCGGCAAAGATCACATCTTCCATGCCAGAGCCGCGCATGGACTTGGCGCGGTTCTCGCCCATCACCCAGCGCAGTGCTTCCAACAGGTTGGACTTGCCGCAGCCGTTTGGCCCGACAACGCCCGTCAGCCCGTCGGCAATAATCAGCTCCGTGGGGTCCACGAAACTTTTAAAACCGTTAAGTCTGAGTTTAGAAAAGCGCAATGCGGGCCTCGCGGGAATCGGGGTCTGGTGGGCCATTGTTTGAATCCAGCACCGATGAGTCAACGCAAAACCACTGCATATGGCCAATTCTACAGGGTTATCCCCAAGATGTTGCGATATCCCGCCGATCTGGACCTGACGTTATTCGCGCGCCGCCTGTCGGAATCCGCCTTGACCCCCCGCGCGCGCATGGCGCATTGTGGCCTCGCATGGTTCCCCGTGATGCGCAAAGCGCTTCGGGGAAAAATGGGAATTCGGTAGGCGTGACCCAAATAGGGGCGCAAATCCGGAGCCGCCCCCGCGACTGTATGCGGAGAGCGTCTTGCCAAATGCCACTGGAGCGATCCGGGAAGGCGGCAAAACGCATCGACCCGCAAGCCAGGAGACCAGCCATGCGCAATGAAACCCCTCCCGTCGGGTGTGACGGGGCAAGGAGATTGAGACGATGAACAAGACCAAAACAGCCACGCTGAACGCCACACACGCAACCGACATGAGCCTTGTCAGCATCCTTGGTGCTGCCGCTCTGGGTCTGGTCCTGCTGTTCGCCGCAGGCTTCGCACAGGCTTCCGTGATGCATGACACGGCGCATGACCAACGTCACGCCATGGCATTCCCCTGCCACTAAGCCACAACCAGACACATGTTTAAAAATTTGGTAGCCAGCGCTGTGTTCGCTGGCGTAGCCGTCGGCGTAATCGCCGCCGCGCTGCAATTCTGGTTGGTGACACCCTTGCTGCTAGAGGGTGAGCTATATGAAACAGGCGCCCGGGTGCATTTCTCCACGGACGGCTCTACCCAAAGCGAGGCAGGCCACCCTGCCCTGTTTACCGAGCCAATGCGTGACCTGATGACGGTCGGCTTCAACATGGTGGCCTTCACGGGCTTCGCCCTGTTCCTCGCGGTGGGCTTCGCCCTGTCGGAGCGCGGCGGCCACATGGTCACCGCCCGCAAAGGGCTGATCTGGGGCATGGCGGGCTTTATCGCCGTGCAACTCGCCCCTGCAATCGGCCTGCCGCCCGAACTTCCCGGCACCGTCGCCGCCGACGTGGAGCTTCGCCAGATCTGGTGGATCTGCACTGTGTTGGTCACGGCCGTGGGTCTTGGCCTGATCGCCTTCGGCCCGACATTGGCCGGTGTCGGCGGGGCCGTTCTGATCGCGCTGCCTCACCTGATTGGCGCGCCGCATCTGGATACCTACTTCGGCGTTGCGGCCCCCGAACTTGCCGCCCATTTCGCCACCGCCTCCCTCGGCACGTCAGCCGCCACTTGGGTTCTTCTGGGCCTGTTCACCGCGACCCTGTGGGTCAAATTCAAGGACGCCTGATATGCAAGCAAAGATACCCGCCACCGTCGTCACCGGCTTCCTCGGGGCCGGCAAAACCACCCTGATCCGCCACATGCTGGAAAACGCCAAAGGCAAGCGCATCGCGCTTATCATCAACGAATTCGGCGATCTGGGCGTCGACGGCGATATCCTGAAAGGCTGCGGCGACGAGACCTGCACCGAAGATGACATCATGGAGCTGTCCAACGGCTGCATCTGCTGCACCGTGGCCGACGATTTCATCCCGACCATGGAAAAGCTGCTGGCCCGCGAGAACCGCCCCGATCACATCGTGATCGAGACCTCCGGCCTCGCCCTGCCGCAACCTTTGGTCCGCGCCTTCAACTGGCCTGAGATTTCCACCAAAGTCACAGTCGACGGCGTGGTCACCGTCGTCGACGGCAAAGCCGTCTCCGAAGGCCGCTTCGCCCACAACGTCGCCGCCGTGGATGCCCAGCGCAAACTGGACGAGAACCTTGACCACGAGACACCGCTGTCAGAGCTGTTCGAGGATCAAATTGCCTGCGCCGACATGATCGTGGTCAACAAGTCCGACCTGCTCGGCGAAGATGAGGCGGACGCGCTGGTCGCGAGCCTGAAAGCCGACAGCCGCGATGGCGTTCAGGTCGTGCGGGCCTCCATGGGCAAAATCCCGGTGGATGTGTTGCTGGGGCAAGGCATCGCCGCCGAAGGCGATCTGGAGGCCCGCCATGAGGTGCATCACCACCACCATCACGACGACGATGGCGACCATCATGATCATGAACACGAGCATGGCCATGACGAGTTCGAGAGCTTCGTCGTCACCCGCAGCGAAATTACAGACCCCAAGGGTTTCTCCGAGCAGATCGCAACCGTGATCCGCGGCCACGACATCTTGCGCCTCAAGGGCTTTGCGGCAGTCGAAGGCAAACCGATGCGCCTGACCCTGCAAGCCGTGGGGCCACGGGTCGATACGTATTTTGACCGCCCCTTCGGCAGCGCCCCACGCGAAACCCGCCTCGTCGTCATTGGTCAGTCCGGCCTTGACCAAGCCGCGATCACGGCGGCGCTGCAAGCATGATAGTAGAGCGCGGTGATCCCCGTGACCCGAAGGTCACCGCGCTCTTGCAGGCCAGCCACGCGCTGATGGAATCGCTGTTTCCGCCCGAGGAAAACCACTACCTGTCCATCGACGCGCTCTGCGTGCCGGAGGTGCATTTCTTCGTGGCCCGCGATGATGACACGCTGCTCGGCTGCGGCGCGGTCAAGCAAATCGGCACATATGGCGAACTGAAATCCATGTTCACCACTGAGGCCGCCCGTGGCAAAGGCGCGGCGTCCGCGATCCTGACCCACATCGAGCAAAAAGCCCGTGACCTTGGCCTCTCCACGCTAAAACTCGAAACCGGCAACATCCTTGACGCCGCCCACAGACTCTATGCCAAGCACGGTTTCACGCCCTGCGGCCCGTTCGGCAACTACACAGCCAATGAGACCAGCGTCTTCATGCAGAAACCGCTCTAGGTTTCATCTTGGCGTAAATATTCCCGCCGGAGGCATCCTCCGCCAGCCAAAAGGCGCTGACATGCACCTACTCGCAGCAACCCCAGGATCGATAGACAACGGCCAAGAGCCGGTTGATTTGGGCCAAACGCCCGCCGAAATCGTGTTCATCTCCGCCGCCGATACCGAACTGGCCGCCCTTTCTGCCGCGCGCGGCGAAATGGCGAACCCGCCTTCCCTGCGCCTCGCGTCTATGATGCACCTGATCCATCCCATGTCCGTGGACCTCCATATCGAAGCCTGCGCAACCAAATCGAAGCTGGTGATCGCCCGCGTGCTGGGCGGTGTCGGCTACTGGAAATACGGCGCGGAGCAATATGCGGCCCACCTGCATGACGCAGGCATCCCTTTGGCGCTGCTCCCCGGCGACGACAAGCCCGACGCGGAATTGCGCGGCCTGTCCACCGTGTCTGACGAGGACTACGATGCCCTCTGGGCTTATCTGGTGGAGGGCGGCCCCGCCAATTCGGAGAACTTCCTCGCCTACGCAAGCGCCATGATCGCAGGCACCGAGCGCCCGTCCCCCGCCTCCCCCCTGCTCCGCGCAGGCGTCTATTGGCCGGGTTCGGGCATCTCCGACCTCGCCGCCGCGCAACAAGCATGGACCGATGACGCCCCCGTCGTCCCTTTGATCTTCTACCGTGCCCTCGTCCAAGGCGCAGGCCTGAACCCCGTGAACCGGCTGGTGAAATCGCTGCTGCGCAATGGCCTGAACCCGCTGCCGATCTTCGTGGCCTCCCTGAAAGACCCTGTTAGCCTCGCCACGCTGGAACACCTGCTGACGCAGGCCCCGCCCGACGTAATCCTAAACGCGACCTCCTTCGCCACCGGCTCCCCCCATCAGGGCGACGCGGAGGCGTTCAACCCGCTGGCAGCGCCCTTCACCAACAAGGCCCCGGTCTTTCAGGTCATCTTCTCCAGCTCGACGGAGGTCGCTTGGGCCGAGGGTCTTACCGGCCTGTCCGGTCGCGACATCGCAATGAACGTCGCCCTGCCCGAGGTCGATGGTCGCGTCCTGTCCCGCGCGGTCAGCTTCAAGGACGAGGCCTATTTCGACGAGGCCACGGAATGTCCCATCGCCACCTACCGCGCACGCGGCGACCGCATCCAGTTCGTGGCGGACCTTGCCGCCAACTGGGCCAAGCTGCGCCGCGCCAAAACGTCGGAGCGCAAGGTCGCGCTGATCCTCGCCAACTACCCCAACAAGGATGGACGGCTCGCCAATGGCGTCGGCCTAGACACGCCCGCCGCGACCTCTCATGTGCTGAAGCTGCTGGCGGATGAAGGCTACCACGTCGCCAACCCGCCCCCCGACAGCGACGCCCTGATGAAGGCAATGATGGCCGGCCCCACCAACTGGCTGACCGACCGCCATGTGCGTACCGGCGGCGTTGATCTGTCGCTTGCCGACTACCACCGCGACTACGCCCAGCTCCCCTACGCCCTGCGCCAACAAATCGAGGACCGCTGGGGCGCCCCCGAAACAGACCCGTTCTTCAAAGCGGGTGAGGTCGATTGCGGACGCTTCGCCCTGTCGGTCTTGCATTACGGAAATGTGGTCGTCGGGTTGCAACCGGCCCGTGGCTACAACATCGACCCGACGGACACCTACCACTCGCCCGACCTCGTGCCGCCACACAACTACCTCGCCTTCTACTTCTGGCTGCGCCACGAATTTCGCGCGCACGCCATCGTCCACATTGGCAAGCACGGCAACCTCGAATGGCTGCCCGGCAAGGCGCTCGCCCTGTCCGAGGAATGCTGGCCCGAGGCGGTCCTCGGCCCGACGCCCCATATCTACCCCTTCATCGTCAACGACCCCGGTGAAGGCACCCAAGCCAAGCGCCGTGCGCAGGCAGTGATCATCGACCACCTGACCCCGCCCATGACGCGGGCGGAGACCTACGGGCCGCTGAAAGATCTGGAAGCGCTGGTCGACGAATACTACGAGGCCGCAGGCGTCGATCCGCGTCGTATCGAGCATCTGCGCCGCGAAATCCTGTCCATGACCTCGGCCACAGGCTTGGCCGAAGACGTAGGTTTGTCCGGCGATGAGGAAACGGATCTCGCCAAACTGGACGCCTATCTGTGCGAATTGAAAGAGGCCCAGATCCGCGACGGGTTGCACATTTTCGGGGTCTCGCCCGAAGGTGCGCAGGCCCGCGACCTGACCATCGCCCTGACCCGCGTGGCGCGCGGCGATGGCACAGGCGCGGACGCCTCGCTAATCCGTGCACTGGCTGACGATCTGGCACTGGACTTCGACCCGCTGTCGGCTGATCTGGCAGAGCCTTGGCCAGGCCCCCGCCCCGACATCCTGACGGGCGACAAATGGCGCAGCACCGGCGACACGGTGGAACGCTTGGAGGAGCTGGCGATCCGCCTGATGGACGGTGAAACGCCCCCCGGCCGCGCCAGTGCCACGGTGATGGAGCATATCCGAACACATGTGCAACCAACCGTCGCCGCCTGTGGACCTATGGAGGGGGCGGGTCTTCTCAGCGCCCTCAAGGGGCACTTCGTCGCCCCGGCGCCATCCGGCGCCCCGACCCGCGGGCGGATGGATGTGTTGCCAACGGGGCGCAACTTTTTCTCCGTCGACAACCGTGCCGTCCCAACGCCAACCGCTTGGGCCTTGGGGTGGAAATCCGCCAACCTGCTGATCGAGAAACACCTGCAAACCCACGGCGACTGGCCCCGCGCCTTGCTGCTGAACGCATGGGGCACCGCCAACATGCGTACCGGCGGGGACGACATCGCGCAGGCGCTGGCGCTAATGGGCTGCAAGCCGAAATGGGACGCCGCCAACCGCCGCGTCACCGGCTTCGAAATTCTGCCCATGGGTGTTCTTGGCCGCCCGCGCGTCGACGTCACCCTGCGCGTGTCGGGCTTCTTCCGCGACGCCTTCCCGCAACTGATCGCCTTGGTCGACAGTGCCGCCCGCGCGGTGATGGAACTGGACGAGCCCGAGGCCGACAACCCCGCCGCCGCCCGTTTCCGCGACGAAGGCACAACCCACCGCGTTTTCGGCTCCAAACCCGGTGCCTACGGGGCGGGCTTGCAAGCCATGATCGACGAACGGCTCTGGGCCGATAAGTCGGATCTTGCCGAGGCCTATCTGCAATGGGGCAGCTACGCGTATGGCAAGGACGCCGAGGGCCAGCGCGACCGCGCCGGTTTCGAGGCCCGCTTGGGTCAGGCCGAGGCTGTGGTGCAAAATCAGGACAACCGCGAGCATGATTTGCTCGACAGCGACGACTATTATCAGTTCGAAGGCGGCGCGGCGGCGGCGATCGAAACCTTGCAAGGTCGCGCCCGCCCCGTGTACCACAATGACCACTCCCGCCCGGAACGTCCCGTCATCCGAACCTTGGAGGACGAAATAGGCCGTGTGGTCCGCTCCCGCGTGGTGAACCCGAAATGGATCGAGGGCGTGAAGCGTCACGGCTACAAAGGTGCGTTCGAGATGGCCGCGACGCTCGACTATTTGTTCGCTTTTGCGGCAACCACGGGCGCTGCCAAATCCCATCACTTTGACTTGGTGCATCAGGCCTATCTGGAAGACGACGCCACGCGCGCATTCATCGAGGACCACAACCCCGCTGCCCTGCGCGAGATGGCCGACCGGTTGAACGAGGCTATCGAGAGGGGGCTATGGAGCCCCAAATCAAATTCGGCGAAAGCCCTTATCGAGAGACTTCTTAACTGATTTTTATGGAAAAATCTGGATAGATCGCGGGACCAGAAATGTAATGCCCACGGATCCAGCCAATATGAAAAAATCTCTATCCCTTCTTCTCGTCGGAGCGGTCTTGTCCGCCTGCACGGTCGCTGACATCGAAACCCCGCCGATCCCGATCACGCCTAATGACCCAAGCGCGTCGGTCGGTATCGACGTTTACGGACGCGCGCGGTCGCGTGGCAATCCGGTGCCTCGCTTTCGCGGACAAAACACCGTGGCGGTCCGGACCAATGGGAAACAGGGGGATGGCGGCTTCGGGGAGCTTGTCGGCACACCCTGCTCGCTGGACTCAGGCATCTACAAAGCCCGCTTCCAAACGCCTGCAAATATCGTCGTCCCGGACTATGGCCCCAATTCGCCAGCCTTGTTCGTCCGTTGTGTTCACCCTGACCAACGCGCCGCATCTGCAACCGTCAACGCGTTCAACCTGACGGCACAACAGCGCGGCGCAGGTGCAGCCGGTGGTGGCATCCTCGGCGCAATCATCGTGGGCGCGGTAAATGCCGCCGTGACCGATCCGAACAAGGACGAGTTCGCATATCCTCCGATCACGCTACAACTGAAATAGAAGCACCCCGAAAGGAAAAGCGGGCGGCTAATGCCGCCGCCCGTTCAGAATACTACCCACACCTAAGCCGCAGATCAGCAGAGAATTTCTGCCTGCACCATGGCTACGTCACCCCGGACGGAGTTTGGCGCGACACGGCACCCGGATATCTGCTCGATAGCCGTTACCCCCGCTGCGAAAACCTCACTTGCCTTGGGTCTGAGCACGATGTTGGAGCGATAAGCCTCCGCCTGACTGCCCTTGAAATTAACGTCAAACGCGTAGGCTCCGACAACGGTCGATCCTGATCGCCCACCCATCACCCCGACGCTGGGAGCCGCGCAAGCTGCAAGCGTCAACATACACAAACAGGTTAGAATCCGCATATCAGTCCTCCAGACTTCCCTTGACGGAGGCAGGCTACCTCGTGCCCATTTAAAAAATCGTTACTCCTTTGAGCTTGCATCGGGCGGCCTCGTCCAACAGGTTGGAGGCAACCCAGTTCCGGAGCGCTCCATGACCCAAGAATCCCCAGACGACCTGTCCCGCCACGCTACCAAAATGGCCAAGAAAAAGGCCGCCCGCGACAAGATCATGGCGACGAAAACCGATAAGCGCGGGCTGATTATCGTCCATACCGGCAAAGGTAAAGGCAAAAGCTCCGCCGCCTTCGGGATGATATTCCGCTGCATCGCGCATGACATGAAATGCGCGGTGGTGCAGTTCATCAAGGGCGGCATGAGCACCGGCGAGCGCGACCTGATACTCGACAAATTCTCCGACACCTGCGAATTCCACACCATGGGCGAAGGCTTCACCTGGGAAACACAGGACAAGTCCCGCGACATCGAAATGGCGCAGGCAGCGTGGGCCAAGGCGAAAGAGCTGATCCGCGATCCGTCAAACCATATGGTGCTGCTCGACGAGATCAATATCGCCCTGCGTTACGACTACATCGACATCAACGAAGTCGTGGCGTTCCTCGCCGAGGAGAAACCCGAAATGACCCATGTTGTCCTGACCGGTCGCAACGCGAAGGATGAACTAATCGAGCTGGCCGATCTGGTCACCGAGATGGAACTGGTAAAACACCCGTTCCGCTCCGGCATCAAAGCCCAGATTGGCGTCGAATACTAACCCCGCATTAAGGTTAACGTGCGCGGTCCAGGTGGTCTGCATGCTTCATCTTGGCAAAATATTCCCGCCGGAGGCATCCGGACTGTCAACATTCGCGCCGGCTGACGCGGAGGAGCCTCCGGCGGGAATATTTTAACCAAGATGAAACCAGAATCATCTTTGCTGGAGCGGCGGTACAGGGTGGAAACCCGATGGCCGTCCAAGGTGAAGCCTCGTTCAGAGTGTCTTCGACTGCTTCAGGGGGACTGCGTGCGCCCCCTGAAGGACTATCATTTTGATCTCTCACCCAATGCGCGCGTTTCGGAGAGGGTCATACCCGTCGACAATACGTCGTCATCCAGTTGCAACTCGATAACGGATAGAACGTCCGCTCGCCGCGCCTCCGCGAACGCGGCAGGGAAATCCTCTGTTCGTGTAACTGTATATCCCGCGCCACCATATGCTCGCGCCAGCGCCGCGAAGTCGGGATTGGCGATCATCGTGCCCGAGACCCGCCCTGGATAAGTCTTTTCCTGATGCATACGGATGGTGCCGTATTTGCCGTTATTCACCACGATTACGATAACCGCAGCCCCGTGCTGGATCGCCGTCGACATCTCGTTGCAGGTCATCTGGAAACAGCCATCGCCTGCAAAGCAGATCACGGTTCGGTCCGGATGCTCCAGCTTCGCGGCGATGGATGCTGGAAAGCCGTAGCCCATAGAGCCGGACGTCGGCGCGACCTGCGTTTTATAGCCTCGGTAACGGTAATAGCGATGCACGAAGGCCGCGTAATTTCCGGCCCCGTTCGTCAGGATCGCGTCAGGCGGAAGATGCTCCGCCAGCCACGAGACCACCTGCTCCATTTTCACCGGACCCGGCGTTTCCTTCGGCTTTTGCCACGCCTCGTAGTCGGCACGAGCCTGCGCCGTCCAGTCCGCCCAGCCGCCTGCCTGCCCGCCTGCGTCGGCCAGCGCAGCGATCAGCGCCGCGCTGTCGCTGGCGATCGCCAGATCAGGCGCATAGACGTGGCCCGGCTCATCCGGGCTGGGATGCGCGTGGATCAGCACCTTGCCCAAGTCAGCCGGGTCAAGCAGCTCATACCCGTTCGTCAGGATGTCGCCGACACGCGCCCCGATGACCAGCAGCAGGTCGGCCTGTTGCAGGCGTTTTGCCAGAGCCGGATTCATACCGACGCCCAGATCACCGGCATAGTGCGGGCAGTCGTTATCGAGGTAATCCTGCCGCCGGAACGGCACTGCCACCGGAAGGTCCATGCGCTGCGCAAACTGCTTCAGGTCCAGCGCCGCTTGCGTAGACCATCCCGGCCCACCTGCCACCACCAAAGGACGCTCCGCGCGGCCCAGCATTTCCAAAATGCGGGAAATATCGCCTGCGTCGGGCATGGCACGCGCCACCTGCACAACCGGTCGGTCCGCCACATCAACCACCGCCGACAGCATGTCCTCGGGCAGCGCCAGCACCACGGGGCCGGGGCGTCCCGACATCGCCATCTGGAACGCCCGCGCGATGTATTCGGGCAGACGCTCGGTCTGGTCGACCTCGGCCACCCACTTGACCAGCCCGCCGAAAAACTGCCGGTAGTCGACCTCTTGGAAGGCTTCCCTGTCACGATGACCACGGGCAATCTGGCCGACGAAAAGCACCATCGGCGTGCTGTCCTGCATCGCCACATGCAAGCCGGACGACGCGTTGGTCGCCCCCGGTCCGCGCGTGACGAACGCCACGCCCGGACGTCCGGCCAGCTTGCCATGGGCCTCGGCCATCATCGACGCGCCGCCTTCCTGACGGCAGACGACGTTCTGAATGCCACTCTCGTAAAGACCGTCCAGCGCCGCCAGAAAGCTCTCCCCCGGCACCGAAAAAACCCGCGTCACACCCTGAATTTTCAGCTGCTCGGCCAGAATTGCGCCGCCATGCCTCATCGCCATCGGAACCTCCATCCTTGTCGGGGGTAGTCTTTGGACACGGCGGCGCGGTTTGCAACGGCAATTCCGCTCAAACTTGGGCGACAGGCACCGATATCTCGATCAGATTGCCATCCGGGTCGCGAATATAGAGCGACATGATCGGCCCGACCGCACCGCTGCGTTGCACGGGACCTTCCTCGACCAGCACGCCCTTGGCGTCTAGCTGCGCTTCCCAGTCTTCAAGCGAAGCCTCCGTCAGAAAGCACAGATCCCCGCTGCCAGGTGTGGGGGCCTTGCCATGCGGTTTGAACTCGGAGCCCGCCTGATGCAGGTTGATCTTCTGCGCCCCGAACAACAAGGAAGTGCGGGTTGAGCCGTCCGCGACCTCGAATTCCTGAGCCACCATTCCCAACACATCCGTGTAGAACGATACCGTCGCCGTCAGATCGGCAACCGTCAGCACCAGATGGTCAAGGCTGGTCAGGGTCGGCGTCACTTGAAACTTCCATTGTCAAAGAATGCTGCCGCATGATGATTGCCATCTCGTGCAACCGCAAGCCTACAGCTACAAACAACGCGCTGCCTGAAACTCCGGTGGTATCCGGTCGACGCCATCAAGCACCAGATCAGCCATGACCTGTGCCACCTTTGGCGCGACGCCGAAGCCGATCTTGAAACCGCCATTTGCCACGAACGCCCCGTTCTCGAACGGGTGCGCGCCCAGCATCGGCGCGCGGGACCGCGCGCGGGGGCGCACGCCGGCCCAGCGCGCGATGATCTGCGCCCCGCCAAGCAGCGGAACGCCAGCCACCGCCCGCGAGAGGATGTCATCCAATTGCGCATCGGTTGACGCGGGCGCCTCGAAATAGCGCTCCGACGTGGAGCCTATGGCTACTGTCCCGTCCGCGTGGGGCACCACATGCAGCCCGTCGAAATAGAGTTGCGGGAGGTCGCGGGCGTCATATTCCAGCAGCGCCGCCTGCCCCTTCACCCCGTTGCCGACCTGCCGCGTATGCTGCGCAGTCATCGCCTCTAGCCCCTCATAGCCGGTGGCGTGGACCACCGCGCCCTCTTGCGGCCCATCCCGCACAATGTCACTGCCTGCCGCCTGTATCGCCCCCGCCAAAGCCAGGCACGCCTGACGCGGATGCAACCTCGCGGACAGCGTATCCACGATAACCTGTCCGGTTGACGTGGCCAGACACCAGTCGCCCGAAGCCTGTTCCACACGCCATTCCGCCGCTGCGCCCCACAACTCACGTGCCGACGCCGCACGGCGTTCGGCCAAAACAAGCCCCGCCTCGTCCAGCACCGGCTGAATACGGCCAAACTGCCCGTAGCCCGAACTCAACCCCGACGCGTCTTCGACCTCCTGCCAGAATGTCTCTGCCATCAGCAGGCTTTCCAGTTGAAACTGCTTCTTGTCGTTCCATTGCTCCGGCGTGTGCGGGGCCAAGGCTCCGACAATGCCGCCCGATGCACCCGAAGCCACCCCGTTGGGGTCGATCACCCGCACCCGTGCCCCACGTTGCACACAGGCCCATGCCACCGATAGACCGAACGCGCCTGCGCCCAGCACCGTTACTTCTGCTCTGGACAAGGTTGCCCCCTTTGCACAGTGTCGCCTCGCGGGAACCTAGGGCAAAGCGGCATGAGCGACCAGACAGCACAACTCGAATGGCGCGACGGTGCGATCCCGGTCTCCACTAAATTCGACGACCCCTATTTCTCCCTTGCAGGCGGCCTAGATGAAACCCGCCATGTCTTCCTGCAAGGCAACGACCTGCCCGCCCGTTACCGCGACGGCTTCCACATCGCGGAGCTGGGCTTCGGCACTGGCCTTTCCATGCTGACCGCATTGCAGGCCTTCGACCACGGGACGCTGCATTTCACCAGTTTCGAGGCCTACCCCATGGCCCGCGCCGATATGGAGGCGGCCCTGCGCGCCTTTCCCGAACTCGACCCCTCCCCGCTGCTCGACCATTGGCCCGCAACCTTGATCCGCACCGACCGCCTGCATGCCGACATCATCATGGGCGATGCGCGGGAGACGCTGCCAACGTGGCGCGGCAAGGCTGACGCTTGGTTTCTCGACGGCTTCTCGCCCGCCAAGAACCCCGAACTTTGGTCGTCCGAATTGATGCATGAGGTCGGCACGCACACGGCCCCGGAGGGCACATTCGCAACCTACACCGCCGCAGGCCATGTCCGCCGCAGCCTCACTGACGCGGGTTTCGAGGTGGAGCGCGTCAAAGGCTTCGGCCGCAAGCGCCACATGACCATCGGATGCCTCAGGTGACCGGCAACGATACAAAACGCGGCATCATGCTGATGTCGCTGACCATGCTGATCTTTGCCTCGCAGGACGGCATATCGCGCTATCTGGCGGCGGAATATAACGTGCTGATGGTGGTGATGATCCGCTACTGGTTCTTCGCCGCCTTCGTGCTGACCGTGTCCGCCAAACGCGCCGGTTCCATCGCCAACGCTGCCCGCACACGGCAGCCTGTCCTGCAAACCTTTCGCGGGGTTCTGCTGGCACTTGAGGTCTGCGTCATGGTGGCCGCCTTCACCCTGCTGGGCCTGATCGAGAGCATGGCGATCTTCATCTCCTACCCGCTGATCGTCGCCGCCCTGTCCGGCCCCATTCTGGGCGAGCAGGTCGGCGCGTACCGCTGGACCGCGATCGGGATCGGCTTCGTCGGGGTGCTGGTCATCCTGCAACCGGGCGGCGGCGTGTTCAGCCCCTATGCCCTTGTCGCGGTGACGGCCGCGCTGATGTTCGCGCTCTACACCCTGCTCACCCGCTACGCCGCGCGGCAGGACACCGCCGCCGCCAGCTTTTTCTGGACCGGCACGGCGGGCGCGGTCGCCATGTCCGTAATCGGCATCTGGTTTTGGGAGCCGATGGCCCCGCGCGACTGGCTCTGGATGCTGGCGCTCTGCGTCTCGGGGGCGACGGGCCACTACCTGCTGATCAAAACCTACGAGGTGGCAGAGGCGTCCGCCGTGCAGCCCTTCGCCTATCTGCAACTGGTTTTCGTGTCCGTCATCGGGTTGCTCGTCTTCAACGAGGACCTGCGCACCAACGTCATCATCGGCGCTGGTCTGGTCATCGCCGCCGGGATCTTCACCATCTGGCGCGCCCGTCGCGCTACTGCTTGAGCTGGTCGCTCAACCGGATGTCATCCACCCGCCCGTTCAGCCGCGCGCGGTAAGGCGCGAAACTTTCGGTCACCCGCATCACGTAGTTTCGCGTCTCGCGGAACGGGATACTTTCGATCCAGTCCACCACATCAACATCGGCCCCACGCGGGTCACCAAACAGGCTGGGCCAACGCTCCGCACGGCTGGGTCCGGCGTTGTAGCCAATCGACATCAGCACAGGATTGGCCCCGAACCGCTCCGACAGTTTGCGCAGATAGGCCGTGCCAAGACGCGCGTTGTAATCCGGGTCCGCAGTCAGGCGGGAGCGTTGGTAGTCCTCGCCGATCTCGCCCGCGACCTGCTCGGCGGTGCCGGGCATCAACTGCATCAAGCCGCGTGCGCCCGCCCCGCTGACCACCACCGGGTCGAACTCGCTTTCGCGTCGCGCGATGGACAGGGCGAACTCCTCCGGCACCTCCATCTTGATCCCGTTCGGCACCGCCAGCGGGAAGTAGCCGTGGTAAATCTCGTGCCCCTGCCGCGCCGCCTCCTTGGCAAGCATCAGGGCGATATGCGGCTCGTCCCATTCCAGCGCCATGTCGATCATCTGCCCGATGCCCTCGCGCGACTGGCTTTCGGCCAGATGCACCAGAAACCGCTCCGACAGGCTCAGCAATCCGGCCAGATGCAGCGTCACCGCCGCGTCGTAGACCGAGGATTTGGTGAACTCCGCCCCGCGCCAGTCGGGGAACTCCTCAGTGCCGGTCATCAACGGGTCACGGGGAACGCCCGCCCGCTCTGCGGCAAGCTGACCATAGAAGGAGGACTGATATTTCGCGCCGAACTCGTAGGCGGCTTTCGCGGCCTCATTTTCGCCCTTCGCCTCATGCGCCCGCCCAAGCCAGTAGCCCGCACGGCCCAGCGAGATGGGTGTCTCCACGGCTTCCTGAAACCTGTTAAAATGCACCAGCGCCTGCTCGGGCGAGCGCAATTTGCGTAGCGCAAGAAAACCCGACAGCCACTCCAGATCGGCGTAATCCGAGCCTGCGGTCAGGAAATGCTGGGATGCGACGGCATAGGCTTCGACATGCTTGCCGTCCCGCATCAACTCCCGCGCAAGGGAGCGGCGGCGGTTGGCCCACTCAATCGGCTGCCCAAGGTCGCGTACGGACAGGGACCGTTCCAGCAAAACATCCACCGCGTCGTCCGTCCGCCCCTTGCGGGCACGCCAGATGAACCGCTCGAACGCCAGCCCGGCATCCTCGGCCAAAGCCTCAGGCACCGCTTCGATCATCCCGTCGACGCCGTTTTCGTTTTCCCGCAACCCAAGCCGTGCGACCGCAAGTTTCGCCCAGGCTTCAGGCACCAGATTGAACATCCGCCGCGCAGCAGTCTCTTCGCCGCGCCACAAAAGCATGTCCAGCCGCACCGTGTGCAAATCTTTAAGAACATCCCCGTGCCGGTCGACAAACGCGTCATGCTCGGCTTGCGCAAGGTTGAAAACCTGCCACGCCCGCCGCGCCTCCTGCTTGGCCTCGTCCTGTCGGCCCTTGGCCTTCAAGGCTTCGATCAGGCGCAAGGAGCCGGTGCCAGTCTGGGGAATCGTCGTGGAAAAGAAGTCCAGCACCGTGTCAGCCGACGCGCCAACCTTCGGGATGGAGTATTCGCACCGCAGCCGCAGCAGCGGCAAGCCCGGCCAGTCACCATTGCGTTCCAGAAAATCGGTGCATTCTTGGAAGCTGCCCTGACGCCCCCGCAGGCGCATCCAGTCGATGACGTCGCGGGCCACCGCATCCGACAACTCTGCACGGACCTCGCGCACGCGGTCCCAGTCCCGCGCACCGGCGGCGTTCACGGCTTGCGCCAACGGCGGCGTATCCTGTGCCGCCACGCCGCCCGCACAGCCTATCCAGACCGCCAGAACAGCACCACAAAACCTCGCTACCACAGCCCACCTTCTCCACGACTCGCCCCCATTAGGTAGGCACATCATAGCGCCTTGCAACTCACATAGATGGCATCACCCCCCTTGCAGCGCCCCTCCGCCAACGGTATCGGAGCGGTGAGACAACTTTACCAAAGGAGAACGTGTCATGTTCAAAGGCTCCATGCCCGCACTGGTCACGCCGTTCAAAAACGGCTCGGTGGATTTTGACGCGCTCAAACATCTGGTGGAGTGGCATATCGAGCAGGGCTCCAACGGGCTGGTGCCTGTCGGCACCACCGGCGAAAGCCCGACGCTGTCCCACAGCGAGCATGACGCCGTGGTCGATGCCGTGGTGCAGGCCGCCGCAGGCCGCATTCCGGTTATCGCAGGCGCAGGCTCCAACAACACGGTCGAGACCGTGCGGCTGGTCGAACACGCCAAGAAGGCCGGCGCAGATGCCGCGCTGGTGGTCACGCCTTATTACAACAAGCCGACCCAACGCGGCATGATCGCCCATTTCGAAGCCGCCGCGGCGGTGGGTCTGCCGATCATCATCTACAACATCCCGCCTCGCTCGGTCGTCGATATGACGCCGGAAACCATGGGCAAGCTGGCCAAGAACCCCAACATCATCGGCGTCAAGGACGCGACCGGCGATCTGTCCCGCGTCCCGCAACAGCGCATGACCTGCGGCACCGATTTCATCCAGCTGTCCGGCGAGGACGCGACCGCCCTTGGCTACAACGCCCATGGCGGCGTCGGCTGCATCTCGGTCACCGCCAACGTGGCCCCCAAGCTCTGCGCCGAGTTTCAGGCCAGCACGCTGAACGGCGACTACGCCACCGCACTGACCCAGCTCGACCGCCTGATGCCGCTGCACAAGGCGATCTTCGCAGAGCCCGGCGTCGCAGGGGCCAAATACGGCCTGTCGCTGCTGGGCAAATGCTCGGACGAGGTCCGCTCCCCGCTGACCACGCTGGAAGAAGGCACCCGCCTGATGATCAAGGACGCCATGATCCACGCGGGGCTGATCAACTAGGATCAACATGCTCGAACAGACGCTTACGCGCATCGAACAAGACATGCGCGAGGCCCCCGACAAGGGCCTCGTCGCGAACTACATCCCCGAATTGGCGCAAGTCGATCCGGACCAGTTTGCCATGTCCGTGTGCCTTGCCGACGGGCAGCAGATCAGTTGCGGCGATTCCACCACGGATTTCTCCCTGCAAAGCGTGTCCAAGGCGTTCACCTTGGCCATGGCGCTCGGCCGCTTCGGCAACGGCCTCTGGGGTCGCGTCGGGCGGGAGCCGACCAGCAACGCGTTCAACTCCGTGGTCGATCTGGAACTGGCCGGCGGCAGGCCGCCCAACCCCTTCGTCAACGCAGGCGCCATCGTCGTCACCGACGCGCTGCTCGCCGGTCGCAGCCCGAAAGAGACGCTGGCCGAGATCGTGCAATTCGTGAAGGCCGCCATCGGGGACGAGGAAATCTACATCAACCACGAAATGGCGCGCTCCGAGAACATCACCGGCCACCGCAACTGGTCGCTCGCGCATTTCCTGAAATCCGCCGACAATCTGGAACATGACTGCGACCTGACCCTCGGCACCTATTTCCACCAATGCGCCATCGAGGTGAACTGCCAGCAGCTTGCCCGCGCGGGCCGCTTTCTGGCGGGCCTCAGCAGTGATGACGACATGATCGCCAAGCGCCATGTGCGCAGCATCAACGCCCTGATGATGACCTGCGGCCACTACAACGGCTCCGGCGAATTCGCCTACCGCGTCGGCTTCCCCGGCAAAAGCGGCGTCAGCGGCGGCATTCTGGCCATCGTTCCCGGCATCGCCTCCATCGCGGTCTGGGCGCCGGGGCTCAACAGCTTCGGCAACTCCATGCTCGGCACCATCGCGCTGGAGCAGTTGTCCCACGCCATGGGCTGGTCGGTGTTCGAGACCACCTGACCCAAGCGCCGACATGGGATTGACCCCAAGACGCGCCCTCCCTACCTAGGGAAGACTATGGCCAAGAAACCCAAATCAGCCGAAGAGCGCAATTACAAGGTCGTGGCCGAAAACCGCCGCGCCCGCTTTGACTATGCCATCGAGGACGATCTCGAATGCGGCATCATGCTAGAGGGGTCCGAGGTCAAATCCCTGCGCAACGGTCAGGCCCAGATCGCCGAAAGCTACGCCGCCGTGGAAGACGGCGAGCTGTGGCTGGTCAACAGCTACATCCCCCCCTACGCGCAGGCCAAAACCTTCCAACACGACGAACGCCGCCGCCGCAAGCTGCTGGTGAAGCAAAAGGAGCTGGCCAAACTCTGGTCCGCCACCCAGCGCGAGGGCATGACGCTGGTCCCCATGGTCCTCTATTTCAACCACAAGGGCCGCGCGAAGATCAAAATCGGCATCGCCAAGGGCAAGAAGCTCCACGACAAACGCGAGACATCAGCCAAGCGCGACTGGCAACGCAGCAAAGCGCGGTTGATGAAGGAGAACCGGTAGGGGGTTGGGTAAAGACTGAAGGTTGGTTTGATTACTATTGGTCTACACCCAAATGACTGCATCCACACGTACTGAAAATCCAAATATTAGGTTTGTATGCGGCGAGGACATCTTCCGAGACAGATCACCCCACCTCGCATTTCGGCAACTGTGGTCGGTGACAGCGACATAACATCTAAGGCCAATCCGGTGATTGCCAGCGAGCGTTTTTGGTCTTTTTCGCAGCTGTCGGGTATTCGGCCCTATTCCTGTCAGATTCCTGCTTATGAGTGAGAGTTGTTCATTATAAGGAATTAATAATGCTACGTGGCGCCGCCCTTCTGCTTACACTTTTGGCCGCAGCATCCCCTGCATTGCCACAAGTGCCTTTGAGCGATGAAGACAAACTTAATCGGCTTTTGAGGCAAGGCATCGATCGGGCGCAAGAAACTGCAATAAATCACCTCTACTCAATGGCGCCCACGGGTGAATTGACACGCGACATGGCCGAGACGATTGACCAGCATCGCAAAGCAGAGTTCCGAGCAAATATCCTGGCCACGATGTTGAGGAACGATTTGGACGGGGACGGAGTGGTGTCGCGAGATGAGATCGACCGGCTTCGCGCCGTATTCTCGGGAAATCATAGGTCAAGGCTCGAAACGTTGATACTCAAGGCGGATGCCGACGAGAATGGTGAGCTGTCCGCGAACGAAATCGCCGTA
This sequence comes from Litoreibacter arenae DSM 19593, assembly GCF_000442275.2. Taxonomy (GTDB): domain Bacteria; phylum Pseudomonadota; class Alphaproteobacteria; order Rhodobacterales; family Rhodobacteraceae; genus Litoreibacter; species Litoreibacter arenae. The sequence continues at coordinate 456,084 of NZ_KE557314.1, forward strand.
GACGCCGAACGTGGTGCGTCTGAATTGCAATTGCAGCGGGGTCGTCGCGATCTTCGAGGCACTGCTTTCATGATCTTTGATGCAGATAAAAATGATGTGGTCATCGTCGATGAAGTTTTGAAGACGATCAACCGTGTCGCCCGAGAGACCCACGCGACCATCAACCCGGCGCGGCAAAACCGTAGTACGAAAGATTGCGACCTCCCAAAGCCGTCATCGGACGCCGTCGCAGTTTATGTCGGTGGCTATGAAGGGAGGGCAATATCGACGGTAGCAGTTGCAGGTCTCGATCGTGAAACCAGCTTCGCCACGCTTGAAATTGAAGACGGTGATGACCCTGTTTATATCGTCTTAAGTGTCTTTGACGCAATGATTGTACGCGTCACGGGCGCGACCGAACGCGTCGAGCGTTTCGTTGGGCATAATCGCCATGGTTTGGGGGTTGTTGGATTACCGAAAGAGGTGGTCGATCTGACATCATCGTCCAACTGTCGTCTCCCATCAGCACATAAGATCGAGTCGTCAGACGGGTTCAAAGCCAAGGCATTGTTAACTGCGAAACTCGGTAAAGAAATCCATATGATCGGTCAATATGGATTGGGCCGAATGGCACTTCCGTCAGGTCGCAGTAGGCAACCCGAACGGCCGAAAAGTTCCAAAGGTGGCCTTATCATACAAAACGGCAACCGGCGCTTTCAACTGACACCAGACGGTGTGGAGGAAATTGAGAAAGGGGATTCTCTGTCCGGGGCCTACTCTTTGCTGCATCGCTATTACCCCGGCGGCGTTGAAAGTGTAATGCCGGAAGACGTCATAACCAATGGAAAGGCCGAGGCATATGACGTGTTACCGCAGCAGGCAGGACTGATCCAGTTGCTGGAGAGTGGCGCGCTGAGCTTGCTGAGAGATGGGACCTACTCGATTGACAAGCCAATCAAACGTTTTCCAGCTGGTCTAAACGGTGGGCATTCAGTGAAATTCATGCTGCGGCGTGGTGTGCCGATGCCCGCAGGTAGCCCCGGCCATTCGGCAGTCTTAATCGAAGAGACTGGGAAGTGTCTGGGAGTACGATGTTGAGTGAAGCAGAGGGTCTTGCCGCAATCGGACACCCACCACCGCTCCGGGATTCCAGACGCGATGCCCTCAACCTCCCCACACAACACCCGCCCTTTGTATCGTCATAGCACCGCCCACTTGCCTCAGACGGGCCACAGGTCTACCAAAAGGCAGTTCCGCGCGGAGGCTTGCCAATGACTGACGATCCCAAAACACTCGTTTCCACCAAATGGCTGGAGGATCACCTGAACGATCCCGACCTGCGCATATTGGATGCGTCGTGGTATCTGCCCGATATGGAGCGTGACGGCCGCGAGGAATACGAACGCGGCCACATCCCCGGCGCGCGGTTCTTCGATATTGACGAGATTTCCGACACGCGCTCGTCGCTGCCCCACATGGCCCCGCCGGTGGAAAAATTCATGTCCCGCTCCCGCGCGCTTGGCGTCGGCGACGGGCACCAGATCGTGGTCTATGACGGCGCGGGCCTGTTCTCCGCCGCCCGCGTCTGGTGGCTCTACCGCCTCATGGGCAAGACGGACGTCGCCGTGCTGGACGGCGGCTACCCGAAATGGCTGGCCGAGGGCCGCCCGACCGAGGACTTGCCCCCCGTCCACAAGGAACGCCACATCACCATCCACCGGCAGGCGCATCTGGTGCGCGACGTCACGCAGGTCGCCGCCGCCTCCAAGCTGGGCGATCACACCATCCTCGACGCCCGCGGTGCCCCCCGCTTCAAGGGCGAGGAGCCGGAGCCCCGCGAGGGCCTGCGCATGGGCCACATCCCCGGCTCGAAAAACATCCCCTACACCTCGGTCCTCACCGCCGACGGCACGATGAAATCCCCCGCCGAGCTGCGCGAGCTGTTCCACGATAACGGCGTCGACCTGACCAAACCCGTCATCACCACCTGCGGCTCCGGCGTCACCGCCGCGATCCTCAGCCTCGCGCTTGAGCGGATTGGGGTTCACAAGCACTCCCTCTATGACGGCTCATGGGCCGAATGGGGCCAGTTCGACCAACTCGCAGTGGAGACCGGCTGATGTTCGACGCCCTCAAGCCCCAGCCCGCCGACAAGATCCTGTCCCTCATGGCCGCCTTCCGCGAAGACCCGCGCGAGGACAAGGTCGACCTTGGCGTCGGCGTCTACAAGAACGCCGAGGGCCGCACCCCCGTCATGCGTGCGGTCAAAGCCGCCGAGCAAAAGCTGTGGCAGACCGAGGACACCAAAAGCTACACCGGCCTCGCGGGCGACCCGGGCTTCCACGACGCAATGCGCGCGCTGGTCCTGAACGACTGCGTCAGCCGCGATCAGGTCGCCGCCGCCGCCGCCCCCGGCGGCACGGGCGCAATCCGGCAGGGGCTGGAGCTGATCCGCATGGCCGCTCCCGACGCCCGCATCTGGCTGTCCGCGCCCACATGGCCCAACCACCCGTCCATCATCAAATATCTCGGCATGCCCATGGCCGAATACCGCTACTTCGACGCGGACACACGCGGGGTGGATTTCGGCGGCATGCTCACCGATCTGGATGCCGCGAAGCCCGGCGACGTGGTGCTGCTGCATGGCTGCTGCCACAACCCGACAGGCGCGAACCTGACCGCCAGCCAGTGGCAGGAGGTCGCGTATTTCCTCAAGGCCAAGCAGCTGATCCCCTTCGTCGACATCGCCTATCAGGGCTTCGGCGACGGCCTCGACGCCGACGCGTTCGGCCCGCGCCACTTGGCGAAAACCCAGCCCGAGATGCTGATCGCCGCCAGTTGCTCCAAGAACTTCGGCGTCTACCGCGAACGCGCGGGCCTGCTGATGGCGGTCTCCCAAGACCCTGCCAAGACCCCGCTGAACCAAGGCACCGTGGCCTTCCTGAACCGCCAAAACTACTCCTTCCCGCCCGATCACGGGGCGCGGCTGGTGACGATGGTGCTGACCGATGACGCCCTACGCGCCGACTGGCTGGCCGAGCTGGAGGGCATCCGCACCGGCATGCTCACCCTGCGCCAGACCCTTGCGGACGCCTTGCGAAAACGCACCAATTCCGACCGTTTCGACTTCATCGCCCAACACCGCGGCATGTTCTCCCGCCTTGGTGCCACCGAGGCGCAGGTCGAGCAAATGCGCCAGAGCCACGGCATCTACATGGTCTCCGACAGCCGCCTGAACATCGCAGGCCTCAATGCGCAGTCGGTGCCGGTTCTGGCAGATGCGATTGTGGCGGCGGGGGTCTAAAACCCGACGTCGTTTCAACGACTGACTGAAAGGTCCCGTCAGTAAAGCCGGGTCTCTTCGTCGTTGGAATGATCGTCCTGCACTTCATCCAAGGTCTGATCCCGCTCGACCGTCGCAAGAACCCAATCGGCCAAAGTGGGGGCGGTCTTGCGTTCGGGCCAGAAGTCAGGGTGCCACATACGCGACCGGATGAACGACTTAGAGCAGTGCATGAACGCTTCCTGCACCTCTACCACCATTGCCAGCAGGGGCTCTTTTCCGTTGACCGCAAGGCGTTTGCTAATCGCGCGGTCCTTCACGATCCGCGCTTTCCCGGCAATGCGTAACGTGTCGCCATGACCGGGCACGATGAACAGAATCGCCACGTTGGGGTCTTCAAGAATGTTCTGAAAACCATCGACACGATGATTGCCCAACCTGTCGGGAATGATCAGGGTCTTGTCATCATAGACCTCGACAAACCCAGCCGGGTCTCCCTTGGGCGACACATCAATCAAACCGTCGGAGGCTTTGGTGGCCACGACTATGAACGGTGCAGACGCAATGAACTTTCGGGCCACGTCATTCAGTTGATCCGTCACTTTCAGAAAGGTGTTGGTGAACCCCTCGGTCGGCAGCAACTCCCGAAGACGCGCCACGCTTTCAATTTCTTCGTCAACCGTCAGCATGTCAAAACTTCTCCTGCTCATGTCACCATCCGCGATGCATGTCCACGGCACCATAGCAGACCCCGTGAAAATCGCAGGCCTGAACGCGCAGTCTGTGCCGTTTCTGGCAGATGCGATTGTGGCGGCAGGGGTTTAGGGCAGGCCGGATAGCTTTGCCCGCTATGCGGACTTTGCTGCCGTTTGCCTTGGGGAATTCAACGACTGCTTCCGGACTCAAAAGACTGTGACAGAAATCGACGGCTCATGGACAGCCTTTTCTGATCCACCACTTTGATGCTCTGGGTCACATACAAAGTCGACGCTGCCCGGCTTGAAGTCTTTTAACCTCTGGTGCTGGTGAGGATGGTTGTAGTGATCAACGAAGATATCGATCTTCAGTGGGGCCATTTACGCTTTTGTGGACAAATTATTCCATCGAAATCGAACTTTCTCCTTCAAGCCGCACCAGGTATTTGGACTTGCCGCCGTCCTTCATTGAAATCATCCATCGCGAAGCTCCACGTAGTGCCGGGCCAACGGACTTCCATCTGTTGAAGGCGAGGCCGGTATACGGCAGTGTATAACGTGCCAAAGCCAGCATCGAATGCTGTGGAATAGAGCGGAGGCTTCAGAAAAGCGCCGATGAACTTCTCCTCCGGGTCGCGGTGGAGCGTCAAGCGTTGCAGCAAGAACCGCTCACGCTCGACCGTGGCGGTGAACCGGGCGTGGCTGACCCATTCTACATTCTCTTGGTGGTTTGTGGCCACAGCGGCATGGGTGATGACGGCAGGCCGGTCGGGTGCCATCATCGCGGTTAAGTAGTGGCGCTTGGCGTCCAAGACAGTAACGTTGTAGCTCATGTGGGTTGGAACGCGAGCCAGCACAGCGCCGGCCTCTTCCGCTGTCGCACAGGTTTGTAACACGTATCGCAAAATTAGTGGCACCCCGAAGCCATCGCCAACAACGCGCCGCCCACCAAAAGTCAAGGAAATCGCAAGGCCCGCATCGTTCATGCCGTCGACCAATCCCCACAGCCCGTCCGAGGTGCCTAGTACCCGTCGACCCTGCCAACCTGTATGCAGGATCAAGCTGTCAAACGCGTTAGGATTGTAGTCGTAGTTGCGCACCATGACCGGTTCTTTGCCCGGCCAAATCGCTTGGCTACAACCCGCAAGATACGGGGGCGGGCAATAGAAGCTTAGAAACCGCGCGGCCTGATCACCACCACCTGCCAAATCGCAAAGCTCGTCATACAGCGGCACGATCTCGGGCATGTGCTCTTTGAGGGCTCGCCTGCTTTCCAGATAACTGGCGCGCGCAGTATCCCCCTCTTTGAGCCACCAGCGTTTGTAGTCAGGCCAATATTCGGCGAAAAGCCCGGCCCATTTAGGACCGGGCGCTTCTTCGCTGAGGGCGCGCCAATGCATGCCGTCTCCTTAAAGAATCTTGAACGCCGGATCAGCCAGCGCAGGGCCGGCATTTGCCACGGGCAGCGGCTTGCCGTCCACGGTTTTCTTGATTCCGTGGATCCATTTTTTGGCTCGTTCGTTCAGCTGGAAACTCTTGGTCATGGAACGCCCCCGCGTCACCAGAATGCCAATGTCTGCCCCCTCGTATCGGTAGTCGCCCGGTTGCAAAATTCTCAGGAAGAACGCTTCGTTCTCGGACTCGACGGCGCGGCGGTGATAGTCGAAGCGGTCGTACACGACACTACCGTCTTCGAGCATCTTATAGATGCCAGTCTCCGGCGCCTCTGTGCAGATGTCTACGCCGTCATCGGTGTGTTTGATCACCATCTGAGACCAGCTATCAATCATGTTGGGGTCGGCCCAACGATCGTTTAACTCGTCCACGTCCAGATCAAATTTCTTCTTCGAGAACTCAAGCAAATGGAACAGGAATAACGGCGCGTCCGCATGGGCGAAGGCTGCGTGGTTCGTCATGGACGACGCACCAGTGATACGCGGGTTCAACTCCCCCAGCCACAAATCGCCTGTCTTCTTGTCAATCAGGAAATCCAACTCAAAGTAGCCACGGTAGCCTTCTTTGCGCAGCTGTTCACCAAACTTGAAAGTCAGGTCGCGGGCCTTTTCGCGCACCTTCGGCGGGAAGGCGGTGGACAGGATTTCGTTGCCGCACCAGCCGCCGCGATAGGGCGTCAGTTCTTTGAAACCGACAAGTTCGGTCATCAGCGGGCCAACGATCGTGCCTTCTTTGGTGGCACACGCCTCGATGGCGGAACCGCGGCAGTCGATGCGCTTCATGATCTTGATTTCACCCTCGCCTACGATCTCATGCTCGTGACGGCGGAAGTCCGCCTCGGATTTAATGAAGAACGTCGTGTGACCACTATCGCCAAACGCTGATTGCAGCACCAGATCATGCCCGATGCCCGCCTTCTCGCAGGTGGCGCGTAAGTCGTCGTAGTCCTTCACCTCCGCCAGCACGTTCGGCACAGACGGCACGCCCGCCTTGTTGCCAATGCGCACGGTCTCAATCTTGTTGTCCATGCTCGTGCGCAGCTTGGCTTTTGGAAACCAAACGTCCGCGCCCAGCTCTTTGGACAGCCGTTCGGTCTCTTCGTCGAACATCAGAAACACGAATTTGGGCTTGCCGCCGCGCCGCTTTATAAAGTCGATGACCTCTTTGTGTTGCAGCAGATAGTTGTTGATGTCCTCGATGGACTGGAATTCTGCATGGGGCTGCTCGGACGGGCAGAACACATTGGGGTGCTTGCCGCCATAACAGTCAATGTAGCAGATATACTTGAAGTTTTTAACCCATTCGTCGAGACCCAGAAGGTTGAAATTCGTGGCAGAAATAAAGTAGATGGGATCCTCGTTACGGTGGAAGAACCGGCGGATCTCTGAGATGTTTTTGAGCACTGTTGGCATAGTCGTCCCTTTCTTGTTCGTGTTTATTCGGCGGTGGCTTGAAATTATTTGGCCTGCGGCAAGGCGGCCAATGCCTCCGGCGTGAATACCCGCAGCCCCAGATCGGGGCGGTAACCGTGGATTTCGCTGACGTCGAGGGCCAGCATGAACGCTAGAATTTCTTGGCTGACAACCTGACCCGGCACCAAGATCGGGAAGCCCGGCGGATAGGGTATGATGAACCCCGCCGACACGACCTCCTGGCCCGCGTTCAGGGCCTCCTGTAGGGAGCCGTCAAGCTCCAGATAATCGCAGTTGGTTTCCTCGTAGCTGAGATAATAGGCGGTGCGAATGTCCCCCTCCGGCGTGACGTGATCAGGCCGGAACGCGTCGTGGAATCTGCTGAAGTCAGGCAGCGGTGGATAGGTTTCCGTCAGGTTTTTAACCCGGCGATCAAACGATATTCGCTCCATCTTGGACGCATCATCGAGCAAATCGTCCAGCTCGTTTGCGATCTCGACCAAGACCTCGATCAGATATGCCACCGAGGAGCGTGTCGTGCCGATGTTGGTCATAAACAAGACCGTGTTGCGCGAGGTTTTATTGATCTGGATGCCGTATTTATCCATCAATATCTTTGTTTTAAATGTATCGCCATCCCACCCCGTGCCCCCCACGGCCAAGGTGACGCGGGTTGCGTCCAGCACAAAATCGTCCTGCTCCCAGCAATCCCACATATCCGTCCAGCCCTGCTCGTTATCAAAATAGCTGGTCACTCCACTTTGGCGGTGTTGTTCGGGGATCATGTCACCTGCGGTCAGAACCTTGAAATATTTTTGCAACTGTGGATGACTGCTGATCGCCTTGCGCATCGACATGGCGGCCTCGATCTGGCGTTGCACAAACTCGAAGCCTTCCAACTCCACCTGTCGGCGACCCACGTCCAATGATGCGATGATCTGGTAGTTGGGCGAGGTCGACGTATGGGTCATATACGCCTCGTGAAATGACTGCTCCACTTCGCCTTTGAAGTCCTGATCGTTGATATGGATCATTGAGCCTTGTCGCAAAGAGGTCAGAGTTTTGTGGGTCGACTGTGTGGCATAAACCCTGATCCTCGCATCGGGAGGGGCGATCAGCCGAGTATCGAGTAAAGTTTCGTCGGTGGCGTCCCCAAGCTCCAGCTGTTGCTCCTCGTAGGCTCGCTTGTGTGCGTCAGTCCGCAGCCGAACCCGCAGGTTGTTGGCAGTTCGCATCCCGGTACGCTGGCGGTAGGTGGGGCTAAACCGTGCGAAGGCAAACCACGCCTCATCCCACAAGAACACGAGGTCGGGCTTGATCGCCAGACATTCCTCCATCACCCGCTCAACATTATAAACTAGGCCGTCGAACGTGCAGTTGGTGAGTAAGAGCATGCGAACCCGATGCAATTTACCCGCCGCCTTTAAAGCCAGCAACTGGTGCTTGATTTCCTTAAGAGGCACGGCACCGTACATGGAATATTCATTCAGGGGGTAGCTGTCGAGATAGACGACTTCGGCGCCCGCCAGCACCATGCCGTAGTGATGCGACTTGTGGCAGTCGCGATCCACCAGAACGATGTCGCCGGGGCGGACCACGGCCTGCACCACAATCTTGTTGCAGGTCGATGTGCCATTGGTGGCGAAGAAAGTTTGCTTGGACCCGAAGGCTCGACTGGCCAGTTCTTGAGCTTCCTTGATAGGGCCTTGCGGTTCCAGCAGACTATCGAGACCACCGGACGTGGCTGAGGTTTCGGCGAGGAAGATGTTGGGGCCGTAGAACGCACCCATATCCTGAATCCAGTGGGATCGGGTGATGGACTTACCGCGGCTGATTGGCATCGCATGGAAGACGCCGGTTGGCTGTTTGGAATACTCAACCAAGGCTGTAAAGAAAGGAGTCTTGTTGCGAGCAGCAACGCCGCGCAAAATGTTGAGATGCAACTCCATAAAGTCTTCTTGGTTGTAGAAAACCCGCCTGCAAATTCCCAGATCAAGTCCGGCGATGTCTTCGACAGAACGCTCGGTCACCAGATAGGCATCCAATTCTGGGCGGACGCGGGCGATGAGGCGGCACAATTCCGGGCCGTAGTCCTCGGGCAGCATGGCCTCGATTTCGCCGGTCTCGCTGGCATTGGTGATATACTTTCCAAGGATTTCGTTCTCGTTCTTGGATTTCAGCGCCAGTCCGGGGCGTACAACAATCGCCTGAATGTTGTGGTTGAAAAGCACTGCGATCAAGGCATCCTCAAGACTGGGGACGACGACGGCTTCGTAGTGAAACGGGTCCTCGGGGCGGCGCATGCGCGCTACATTGCTTTTTAGCCAGCGTTCTTGTTGGTCGTTGACGTTGTCGACGATCAGAACCTCGAAGTAGGGGCGGGCCATCGCGCGGGCTTCGGGCGACAGCAGTGCCTCGTCGTTGTGTTCTTCGTCATCGGTGCTGTCACGGTCAAGCGGGATGCTGCGGCGACGATACGCCCCCGAGGTCAGAGCGCGCTTGACCCGGTTTACGGTGAATGACAGATCGTCAAAATTGCCATGTTCAAACTGGCGGCGCATGTGGTCAAATGCAGACATTCCGGGAAATGCCCAATACGGTTCAATCAGCGCAAGCGAACTGAACAGGTCGGCGACGCGAACCTTAATGGACGCGGCTTTCTTGGCATTTTGCTCACGGCACAGAGACGTCACGGCCTCACGCAAAGCGCTCCACCTGTCGGCGCGAAGTTGGGTCGCGGAATAATAGTCGCTGACGGAATCCATCGGTTCTTCTCCCAATTAGGGCTAAAACACGATGACCCCGCAACTTTATGCCGCAGACCCTCTGTTTTAGTTACCTGGTGTCTTGCCCATCGCGGGCGAAACCCCGAACCCCAGTTTCGGTTCGCGGTCAAATACTTCGGCCTCAGCGCTGGCTGGTACATCTACATGCAGCCCTGCGCGGGACCCCTGCTGAGGCACCTGAAGGGGCCCAAGCGTGTTCAAGAATGCGTCCGTGCCGCTGGTGCGGTCATAGACAGAGAAATCTGTGGGCCGATCGCGGAAGCTTTTGAGGACCTGACCCAGACCTTTCATGCCCGTCTCGCGTTGGCGGCGCACCATCGACAGATCGACCTCGATCGGGAACATGTCTTCTTGACCCGCCGACTGATGCAAGACCAGAGATGTTGGATCAACGACGAGTGACTTGCCGACACCGCCGGCGCCCAATCCGTTGACGTCAATGACATAACACTGGAACTGAGCTGCGGTCGCCCGCGCGATGGCAAGCTCCGCGTCGCGGTCAGTTGTGCCGGTCAAGACCGGGTGCAACAGCACCTCCACGCCTTGTGAGGTAAGCTGACGGGTCGTCTCGGGGAACCACATGTCGTAGCAGATCGACAAGCCAAAGCGACCCACATCTGGCACATCAAAGACGCAAAAATCCGTGCCCGCAGCGACACCCGCCTCGTAGGGAAGGAATGGGAACATCTTGGCGTAGCGGCGAATGACGTCGCCATCTGGATTGATAACCAGAGACGTATTGTAAACCTTACCGTCCTCTGGATTCGTCAAGAACATTGAGCCGGGGATCAGCCATATCTTGTGGCGGCGTGCGGCCTCGCAGAACCGATCAATAACGTCGTTTTCGGGCGGGAGCTTGAATTTTTCCAAAGGTCCAAACGGCGCGAGCTCACTGAACAACACCATTTGAGTCCACGGGAAGCGCATCATCAGAACGTCGAGGCGCTGCATCATGCCTTCAACATTGGGCTGAAGGGCGTTGACGTACATCTGCACGCCTGCAATTGCGAAAGGGGTCATGTCTTGAATACTCCGTGAAAACAGAGGCGTCCCATCGGGGTCGTCCATCTCATCGTTTCACGCATCTTCTAGGCCCTTACATCCGGAACGGAAATAGGTGATCGGCGTACGCCCCAATTGGTTTGACCAAGCATCCGCCACGAAAAGCACAGCCAATAAGAACTCAAAAGTCTGCCGAACTCGGCCTTCTCTTGCAACAAGATTCATAGAATGCAGGGAAAAACGTTTAATATTTTTATCAAAGCGCTCGTATTCTGGTCAAGATGAGCAAGCTAACCCGTGATAATGCGCGACGCTTGGGCCCTTAGACTCATCGAAGTTAGATATGCTGAGTCCAGTTAGCGTGTTTGGCGACGACGCAATCCGGCCTCGCAAGCTACGACACAAGACTACAAACTGAAGACACTTCTGATGGATTGCAGCGAAACGCGAGAGACCGATATATCAGATGCGGTCGAGGTAGCCTTTGCGCAAGAAGACGCGATTCGTGTCTGGCTCAAGGAGGTTTCTGTCGGTGCGATCAATGGGGTTGTGCTGGGCATTTTGGTCGGCATTGTGTTTTGGATTTGGAAAAGAAACGCTTATCTGGGTCTCGTGGTAGGGCTGGCCTTGGCATCTGACCGTTTACTGACGACAATCACGGATATGGCCGGTTTTTTTCTAGCTCTCAGTCTTGCGACCCTGATGATGCCGCTACTTCTAAATTGAAACGAATAAGGGCGGACCGCATTGGTCCGCCCTTATTCGTCAGTTAGAGGCCTCGCTTTACGCGTGCTGCTCTGCAATCGCTGCTGCGAGGGATGCCTCAAAGATCGCCAACCCTTCGTCGATAATCTCGTCGGATGCTGTCAGCGGCACCATGATCCGCAACGCATTGCCGTGCATACCGCAACCAAGCAAGATTAAGCCGCGTTGCAACGCATGGGCTATCACCGATTTCGTTAGCGCCGCGTCAGGCTTGGCCGTTTCAAAGTCGGTCACGAACTCAACGGCCAGCATCGCGCCAAGCCCACGGATGTCCCACATGCGAAGGGGCGAAATACGTGCGCCGATATCGGCAAACCGCTCGCGGAAATACGCACCGAGCGCTGTCGAGCGAGCCAGAAGACCCTCTTCCTCAATAGCCTCAATCGCGGCAAGGGCCGCAGCACAGGCAACAGGGTTGCCGCCATATGTACCGCCCAAACCGCCCGGGATGACCGCATCCATTACTTCGGCGCGACCGATCACACCGGCAATCGGATAGCCGCCCGCCATGGATTTTGCCACGGTGATCAGGTCAGGCACAACGCCGGAATGTTCAATCGCAAACCAGGTTCCAGTCCGGCCGAAGCCCGCTTGAATTTCATCGGCGATCAGCATGATGCCATGGGTGTCGCAGATTTCTCGCAGGGCTTTGAGCATTTCGAATGGCACCGGAATATAGCCGCCTTCGCCCAGCACGGGTTCGATAATGATCGCAGCAACGCGCTCTGGCTGTGCATCGGTAAGGAACAGGTTTTGCAATCCTGTCAGTGCGTCCTGCACAGTGATGCCATCACGCACGCTTGGGAAGGGCGCGCGGAAGATGTCGGACGGGAATGGCCCTACGTCCTTTTTATAAGGCGAGATTTTGCCAGTCATGCCCAGCGTCAGCAAGGTGCGACCATGATAGCCACCGGTGAAAGCGATCACACCCGGACGTCCTGTGGCGGCCCTAGCGATCTTGACCGCGTTTTCCACAGCCTCCGCACCTGTCGTGACAAGCAGTGACTTTTTGGCGTGATCCCCGGGTGCCAGCGCGTTCAGCTTTTCTGCCAGCGCGACATAGGGCTCGTAAGGTACAACCTGGAAGCTGGTGTGGGTATAGTGGTCCTCTTGTGCCTTGGCCGCAGCAATAACCTTCGGGTGACGGTGACCAGTGTTGAGAACTGCAATACCCCCTGCAAAGTCGACAAAGCGATTGCCTTCGACGTCCCAGAGTTCGGCATTTTCTGCATGGCTCGCGAAGATAGGCGCGGCAGAAGCAACCCCCCGTGCAACAGCGGCTTCGCGCCTAGCCACCAAATCCGCATTGGTCTTGATGGCTTGAACGGGTTCGGAAACAACCGAAATGCTTGGCTTGACCTTCGCGGTGGTATTGCGAGACTTCTTTTTTACTGTATTCGTCATTTCTGGTCATCCTTGTAAGGCTGAAGGCGATTTCTCTTGGCGGGCTGCATGATCAAGTGTTTAAAATTCTCAGTAATACGTTTATTATATGTGTCAATATGCAATCGCACAGTTCAAAGCTCTAGATCTGAACACCCTAATTGGTAGCAATCCGCCGTTCGAAAAGTATTTCGATGAGCTGGATCCTGGATTAGGAGTTGTTCTTACGAACAAAAAACGTCAGAGGCGCCACGCGTGGATATTGGAAAAAGACTTCAAGCACTCCGAAAGGCACGTGGTCTGTCACAGCGTGAACTTGCCTATCGTGCAGGCTTGACGAACGGAACGATTTCGCTGATCGAGCAAAATAAGACCAGTCCTTCGGTCGCTTCGCTCAAGAGCCTTCTAGACGCAATTCCTATGAGTATTGCAGAGTTTTTTGCAAACATTGAACAGGAACAACAAGCTACCTATTTCTATGCTGCGGATGAGTTCATCGAAATTGCCCCACAATCTGACGGCGCTACCGTATCATTGCGCCAACTCGGACAAGCCAGCCAACATGCGTTGCAGCTTCTCGACGAATCTTATCCACCAAATGCCGACACCGGGCCCGAGCCGTTGTCCCATATTGGTGAAGAAGCGGGGATCGTGATCCAAGGCGAAATTGAGATCACCGTGGCGGATCAAGTTAAGGTGCTCCGAGTTGGCGAAGGGTACCTCTTTGACAGCCAATTACCCCATCGCTTCCGCAACATAAGCGACTCCACGTGCCGGATTATCAGTGCCTGCACGCCGCCGACCTTTTAGCGTCGAAGCCCCAACAATTCAGCCGGCTTTTGGCCGCCTACTATGATATTGTCACACGAATTGTTTCGGTTGGAGTCGGCAACATTCTTACTTAACGAATAAGTAGAAGTACTATTTCAACCATTGAGCTGCGCCGGCACTTCCGAGCCGCAAGCCAACTCTGCTGGTGGTGAAGTGGTCACGTCTGAGGGGGCGTCATTCCTATTGGTGGTCATTGGCTGCGACGCAGAAAACCTGAAACTTTGGGCTGATTTTGTTGAAAAACTCATGCTTGATCGTTTGTTGATCGGCTGGTTCAATTCTCTCAACGAGTGTAGATTTCTGTCGTCGCGCTGACGATGGTCGCTTTTCTGCTTGGTGGCGAGTTGACGCGCGAAAATTTGGCCAGCAATGGACGGGCGATCTTCTCGATCTCGCTGAGCGTCGTGATCGGGACAACTTTAGCTATCTGGGCTGGCCTCTCTGCATTTGGCCTCGATCCCCGCCTCGCGCTGTTACTGGGGGCGATTGCGACGGCAACGGACCCTGCTGCCATCTCCGAGGTCATCCGACAGTCCGGCATGCGCAACGGCTTCACCGCAACACTCAAAGGCATTGTCGCGATTGACGATGTCTGGGGCTTATTGATGTTCAGCATCTGCCTTGCGCTTGTGGATCAGTCCGGTGGTTGGGCGGCACCTATTCTGGGGGCGGGGCGCGATATCGGAGGCGCAATTCTGCTTGGTTTGTGTGTCGGCATCCCGTCCGCCATCCTGACTGGTCGATTGCCCCCCCGGAGAGCCGCTCCAGACAGAGGCTATTGGCGTCGTCCTGTTGACCGCGGGGCTCGCGATATGGCTCGACGTCTCATACCTCGTGGCGGGTATGACGGCAGGCGCGTATATTGCGAACTTTGCCCGACATCACGGCCGTGCTTTTAACCAAGTCGAACATATCGAATGGCCTTTCATGCTGCTCTTTTTCTTGCTTGCGGGGGCGTAACTCAAAGTGCACGCGCTTTGGGCGCTTGGATGGATCAGTCTGGCCTATGCAGGTCTTCCGGTAGCCGCGCGCATAGCCAGTTGTGAGATAGGGGCACGGTTAGGCCGCGTGTCTGTTGAGCATAGGCATATATACGGTCCAGCACTTCATCCGCAGGCAGGCGTAGCCGTTGGCATGACACTGGTCGCCGAAGAAACGTTTCCCGCATGGGGGCAACCATAGTGACGCTGACGATTACAAACACAGTCTTCTTTGAAATTGTCGGGCCGCCCGCTAGGCTTTTGACCTTGCGCATCTTCGAGCGCGCTCAGCAAGGCGGCGCAAAATAAGCTGCCGCGTCCTTCACCCAAATTTCCGCTTTAGTTCGCACGGCTCTCGCAACGCCGCCCGGCAGCTGTCGTTTGTGCTGGATACAGCATTCGTCACTTTGGGCTCCAAGCTGACATATACACTGCACGGGCGCATTGCCTCACCTTCCAAAATCGCGTCCCACTCTAGAAGCAACATTCACCACTATCCCCACCCCTAGCAACAAGCCGCCTATCCCGAAACACCGCGCTTGGCAGACCCACCCCAGCGCGGCTATCCCATCTGCTATGATACGTACATTTCTTATCCTCATGGTGCTGGCCCTGCCCGCCTGCTCAAGTTCCGCCCCGAACGAGGGCGCAGGGCAACGCCAGGCAATTCCGCTGCACCCCAACGAGACGCCGGAGCTGCGCCTGCTCATCAACAAATACGCCGATCACTACGAAGTGCCGCGCGCGCTGGTGCATCGCCAGATCATCCGCGAGAGCACCCACCGCCCCGAGGCCCGCAACGGGCCTTACTATGGCCTGATGCAGATCCTGCCCGCCACCGCCCGCACCATGGGCCACCGTGGCCCGCCGTCCGAATTGCTCGACCCGGAGACGAACCTGAAATACGCCGTCAAATACCTGCGCGGCGCGTGGTTGCTCTCCGACGGCAGCTATGACAACGCGGTCAAATGGTATTCCCGCGGCTACTACTACGAGGCCAAGCGCCGCGGCATGCTGGTCGAAACGGGGCTGCGGTCGGGATGAAGGCGGCGGCATTCGCACTCCTGCTGCTGCCGCTCCCCGCCCATGCCACCTATATGTCGGACTGCATTATCGAGGGTGTCGTGACCAACACGCCCGTTCTTGAGCTCCCCAACGACGCAGACGCCGAAGGCCCAGCTTTCGAGTTCCGCGTGACCGGCAGCAAACCTCCCCCCGATGGCGCGCGCAATGACGGCGATTGCCGCGCATTCATGGACGAGGTTCTTGCCGTCACCCTTCCCTCGGGCAGCGCCATGCCGGTTCAAGGCGACCGCCTGACCCTCCGCCTGATGGAGTTCGACACCGAGGATATTCCCCGCACGCGAACCTTCACTCTGGCTCCGCCCGCGCGTTAACCTTTCGGCGGTTCCGCCCCCTGCGCCGCCCGCCTTGCCCGACGCAAAGCCGACACTTTGCCGACGCTTCGCAGACAGGCCGAGATCCCAGTCCTCTCAAGGTTAACAGCCCTCCCGAAGACCCGCGCCGTTGCAGGCCTTCCGTCGACCGTTCGCCAAGTTAACCCTTGCCAACGCCCGACCGGTCCCGTAAGTGCCGCCCCATCCAACAAGTCTCCGCTACCTTGTCAAAACGGAACCCATTATGACACGTCTCCTCCCCGGCATCCTTGCCATGGCCACCGTCGTGGTCGCCTCCAACATCCTTGTGCAATTCCTGTTCGGCAACTGGCTGACATGGGGCGCATTCACCTACCCGATCGCCTTTCTGGTGACCGATGTGATGAACCGCGTCTACGGCCCAAAAGCCGCACGGCATGTTGTTTTTGCTGGCTTTTTCGTGGGTATCGCCTGCTCCCTCATCGGCTCGCAAATCATGCTGGAATACGGCCCCGCCGTGCCCCTTCGCATCGCCGTGGCCTCCGCCATCGCGTTTTTGACTGCACAACTATTAGATGTGTCCATCTTCGACCGTCTGCGTCAGGGCGCTTGGTGGAAAGCCCCGCTGGCCTCGACCCTCATCGGCTCCATCGTGGACACCGCGCTGTTTTTCACCATCGCATTCTCGGCGTCCATCACGCTCTTTGGCGCGGGAAATGACGCAGCAATTTCATGGGCTTGGGAGAGCGTGCCGCTACTCGGACAAGGCCAAGCCCTGCCGCTCTGGGTCTCGCTTGCCATCGCCGACTGGTCGGTGAAACTGGCCGTAGCCCTGCTCGCGCTGATCCCCTTCCGCATGATCGTCACGAAACTTTCGCATCGGTCTGCGTAAAAAACTCTTGCTTTGAACACAAGATGTGGCACCCTCCAAGGTAACAGCAACCAGAGAAAGGAGGTGTCCATGTCTAGAGTGATATTGGAGCGAGGTGTCAGGCAAGGTACGGAGGTGCGTGTCTAGGGGCAGCCCCCTAACCCACACCGAGGTATCGGGTCACACCATCTGACCCACCTCCATCAGATCTCGGAAAGGGCGCCCCTGCTGTGGGCGCCCTTTCTTTTAAGCGTCGCTAGTCACAAAACCGCAGATGTGCTACTGTCAGTTATGGAAAAAACGAAGCTCACCATTGCACCCGATCTGGTCGTAGACCCCAACATCTCGGTCGAGCCGATGATGCAGGTCAAACGTGATGGCGGCGACTGGGAATACCTGTCCGACACCATCCACGGCTTCACCCATGAACCCGGCGTAGAGGCCGAGGTGGAGGTCGAGATAACCTCCGACCCGAACCCGCCCCCCGGCGCATCCAGCCTTCGCTATGACCTTGTCAGGGTGATTTCCAAACAGCCGCGCTGACCCCCGCAACAGGGATCAGCGCTTTTTTCAGGCAAGTTCCGCCTCGTCCTCCACAAAGCCTTCCGGCTCGATGGCTGGAGCGGACCCGCCGTCCTCGGCATCGGACGGCGCATCCGGCACCGGAGCCTCCTCCTCGTCCAGTTCGGCATAGTCCTCCGGCGTGAAGTCCGGCGCAGCCCCGCCTTCGACCGCTTCGCCAGCTACCGCAACGCTCTGCTCCTCTTCGGTCGCTGGCTCTGGCAAATCCAGATCAGGCATGTCGGGTGGCCCGCCGGTATCCACGCCGGAGCTGCCTTCGTCCGGTTCTGACGAGGTATCGGCATCACCTGGTGCGTGATCCTCCTCTTCGGTTTCCGGCTCAGGCACGCTGCCCGGACCGCCGCTGTCCACGGCGTCGGCAAACTCGGCCTCGGCAGGCTTTGCAGCAGCCTTCTTGCGGGGTTTAGCTGTGGTCTTTTTCGCAGCCATGACCCTTACCTCACCCATCCAAGCACGTGATACCGCGCTTCGATATCAACTGGCGTTCCAGTGCGGTTCTTGACCGTGATGAAGTATTTCAACAAAGAGCCGAAGTTGCGCGTGCTGTCAGTTTGCAACTGCACATGGGTCTTGAACTCGATGTCGCCGTTCATCGGTGACGTCGGCACCACGCTCCAGTCTACATGCCAATGCGCAGGCCAGCTATGTGTGAACCAGGTCCGTTCCTGATTGCCTGCAAGCCGTCCGGTGAACTGCGTGCCGAGCCAGGAACGCGACGGTTCCAGATTGGGATACATCGCCCGCACCGCCGCCACGTCACCTGCCGACAAACCGCTGCGCTGGCCGATCGTGGCACCCGCCTGCAACGGCACGATGGTCGGCTGCCCGTTGCGCGAGAACGCGGTCGCCCCATAGTGCATGATGGAGCCGTAGTCGTAGCGTCCATAATCATCGCCGTCGGTGATATGTTGGTTAAAATTATGCTCACGCCCGGGCTGGATATTGGCATAGTTGATACGCACATGGCTGTTGCGGTCTTCGCGGCTTTGCTCGTGCCACAGGCCCACGGCATGGCCGATCTCGTGGATGGTCGCGCCAAGTCCGCAACCGCCCGCAAGGCCGATATCCTGCTTTCCGCCACGCCGACCCACATAGCTCCAGCAGCCGCTTGCGACGCGGAAATTCACGTAGTCGGGATAGCGCGACGCGTTGGCGCTGGTGCGGCGCACGAAGCGGATTTTGGTTTTGGATTGCCAGTGCGCAATCGCTTGCTGGACGCGGCTCTGGTTGGGAAGGCTCGGATGAATTACATACGGCACGATCCCTTGCGGCCAGCGATACCTGCGACCGGTAATTCCGACCCCATGGGACACATCGGGGTCTTCCGGGTCAGCATCCGCCGCCTGCCGCACTTCGGCAGCGTTCGCCGCCACCTCTTCCGCCGTGCCAAGCACGATGCAGCCTTCGAAAATCGCCAGCTTCTGGGTTTGACCCGTGTCCGGGTCTTCGTCCTCGACGATGGCGTATTTCACTGGTTTGTAGTCGAAATTCTGGCCAAAAATATAGCCTTCTCCGGTTTCGTCGGAGTCGAGCATTGGTCCACATTTATCGCACATGTGACGTCTCCTGAATGTTGATTAGAATTGGGTATCGGTAAAATGCGTCACCTTTGACGCTGGGTAATTTTACCATGAAAGACCCTCATTTCCAAAAATGAGCTAAGTCGGCTCCATTATTGAAAAAATAGAGATTTGTTGAGATTTTTCGCAAAATTGGCACTGCTCAGACGCACAAATCACCCACATATCACGGCTTTTTCACGGCTTGCAGGATCGGTCTCTATTGCGTCAAAACGTCGTTTTTCCAAGCAGGCTCTATACTTCCGCCGCGATCAGGCGTAGACGGCGCAGCTTGCGGTGCGCGCTCGGGGCACGGGCCGCTTTTTGGTGGCCGACAGGGGTGGCCGCTGTTTCCCTTTTTGCCCTGACCAGAAAGACGTGACCCGTGATTGATACCATTCAAGACGCGCTTACAGAGCGCGGCTATACCGACCTGACACCTGTTCAAACTGCCGTAACCGCTTCCGAGCTTGGCGATGCTGACCTGTTGGTCTCGGCCCAGACAGGGTCCGGCAAAACCGTGGCGTTCGGCCTCGCTATCGCGCCCACTTTGCTGGGCGGTGAGCAAAAATTCGACCGCGCCGCAGCGCCGTTGGCCTTGATTATCGCACCGACCCGCGAACTGGCCTTGCAGGTCAAACGCGAGCTGTCCTGGCTCTATGCGAAAGCTGGGGCCGTTGTTGCGTCCTGCGTGGGTGGCATGGACATGCGTGACGAGCGCCGTGCGCTTGATCGGGGCGCACATATCGTCGTAGCGACGCCGGGCCGTTTGCGCGACCACATCCAACGCAGCTCCATCGACCTGAGCGAAACCCGTGCCGTCGTGCTGGACGAGGCCGATGAGATGCTGGACCTGGGCTTCCGCGAAGATCTTGAGTTCATCCTGTCCGAGGCCCCTGACACCCGCCGCACCTTGATGTTTTCGGCCACGGTTCCGGCTTCGATTGCCAAGCTGGCGAAGAGTTACCAGAAGGACGCTGTTCGCGTCTCCACCAAGGCTGAAAATACCCAGCACGCCGACATTGAATACCGCGCCTTGACCGTAGCCCCGCGCGATGCAGAGAACAGCCTGATCAACGTGCTGCGCTACTACGAGGCGCCCACCGCGATCGTGTTCTGCAACACCCGCGCCATGGTGAACCGGCTGACCACGCGCTTTTCGAACCGCGGCTTTTCGGTCGTGGCCTTGTCCGGCGAGCTGAGCCAGAACGAGCGCACACACGCGCTGCAATCCATGCGCGACGGTCGTGCGCGAGTTTGCGTGGCAACGGACGTTGCGGCCCGTGGCATCGACTTGCCCAATTTGGAGTTGGTGATCCACGCAGAGTTGCCGAACAACCATGAGACCCTGCTACACCGTTCTGGCAGAACCGGACGCGCTGGCCGCAAAGGCGTGAGTGCGTTGATCGTACCAGCCAAGATGCGGCGCAAGGCCGAACGCCTGTTGCAGGGCGCCAAGGTCAAGGCCGAATGGGGCGAAGCGCCGTCCGCAGATGATGTAAACGCGCGTGACGAAGAACGCTTGTTCGCCAACCCCGTGTGGTCCGAAACCGCGACGAAAAGTGAGGCCGAGCTGGTCACGAAACTAGTCGAGCGCTTCTCGCCCGAGCAGATCGCCACAGCCTACACGCGCCTCTTCCGGGAGCGCCAGTCCGCGCCGGAAGATCTGGCGCCGTCAGGCTCCGACGCGCCGAAAGAACGCCCAGCATTTGGCGAAAGTGTCTGGTTCTCGATCTCTGTCGGTCGCAAGGACAACGCCGAGCCGCGCTGGCTGCTGCCCGCCATGTGCCGCGCGGGTGACCTGACCAAGGACGACATTGGCGCTATCCGTATCCAGCAGAACGCCAGCTTTGTCGAAATCCTGAAAACCAGCGTCGATGGCTTTCTGAAAGCTCTTGGCGATGGCATGAAGCTGGAAGAAGGGGCAATCGTCACCCGTCTTGATAAAGCGCCGGATTTCAATGCGATGCCACGGCCTCAAGGGGGGAAGAAACCCTACGAGAAGAAGTCGTTCGACAAGAAGCCCTATGAGAAGAAACCCCATCGCGGGGACTACGATACGCCTCCGCGGCCTGCGACAACCGAGCAGCCGAAGTCCGGCAAAAGCATCAGCGATGCGCGCCCGGAAGGTGCCGTGACTGAACACAAGCCGCGCGTGACGGGTGAGAAGAAGCCGTATGAGAAAAAACCCTACGACAAAAAGGGCGAAAAGAAACCATACGATAAGAAGCCACGCGGCGACAAACCCGCTTTCGACAAGAAAAGCGATGGAAAAAAGCCGTTCCGCAAGGCCGAAGGTGACAAACCTAAATTTGACAAAAAGCCCGGTGGTAAGAAGCCGTTCAACAAATCCGATGGCGGCAAACCCACCGGCAAACGCCCGGCCGCCAGTGCCAACGACACCTCCAAGCGTTTCACACCTCCGGGCGGCAAGGTGAAGCCACGTGTGAGCAAGGGCGCAGGTGCCACCCCAAAGCGCGGCAAAGGGAAGCCTTAATCCGGCATATTCAACACGCGGATCATACGGTATCAAAGCCGCATGATCCGTGTGAATGACTCCATCACCATAGAAGACTGGGAACTGACCGAGAGCTTTACCCGCGCTCAAGGACCGGGCGGTCAAAACGTCAACAAGGTCGCCACAGCGGTCGAGTTGCGGTTCGAAGCGGCGCGGTCCCCGAACCTGCCCGCCCATGTAAAAACCAGACTGAAACGGCTTGCCGGACGTCGCTGGACGACCGAGGGGGCATTGATTGTGTTCGTGCAGGACACCCGCTCTCAGGCGCGCAACCGCGCCATTGCCGAGGAGCGTCTGCGCGATTTGATATTGAAGGCGCTTGAAACTCCGAAACGACGGATCAAGACTCGCCCCACATTGGGCTCTCAACGCCGCCGGATTGCGGCCAAGAAACAGCGTGGCCAAATTAAATCCCTGCGAGGAAAGGTAGACGATGACGACTGACCTACTGGCGCGGCGCGAGCGTTTGCTCGGCCCCAACGTGCCCATTTTCTACGACGAGCCGGTGCATCTGGTACGTGGCGAAGGTGTGTGGCTTTGGGATGCCGACGGGCGCAAATATCTGGATTGCTACAACAACGTGCCACATGTCGGTCACTGTCATCCGCATGTGGTGGAGGCAATCACGCGGCAGGCGTCCACCCTGAACACGCATACGCGGTATTTGCACGAGGGCATCCTCGACTACACCGAGCGTCTGACCGCGACGCTTTCTCACGACCTAAGCCAGTTGATCATGGTCTGCACAGGGTCCGAGGCCAATGACATCGCCCTGCGCATGGCGCAGGCGGTCACGGGGAAAACCGGGATCATCGCCACGGACAACACCTATCACGGCAATACGCTGGCAACCTCACAACTATCGACGCGCCGCCCGCCCATCGGGGGTTATCCACGCAACGTCAGACTGGTTCCCGCGCCCGATACGGTTCGTCCTGTCGGTGGCTCCCTCGACGGGCAGGCTCAAGCTTTTGCCGACAACGTCGCAAACGCCATCGCCGAGCTGGAGGCGGAGGGCTGTGGCTTTTCGGGCTTCATGTTCTGCCCGGTTTTCGCCAACGAAGGCATTCCTGCCATTAAACCCGGCTTTCTCGACCCCACGGCCGAAGTGGTCCGCCGCGCGGGCGGGCTGATGCTCTGTGACGAGGTGCAGCCCGGCTTCGGTAGGATCGGCGACACGTTCTGGGGCCATGACTGGCTCGGCATCGCGCCGGACGTTGTTACAATCGGCAAGCCGATGGCGAACGGCCATCCTGCGGCAGCGGTCATCGCGCGGCCCGATATCATGTCGGCCTTCCGCACCGCGTTTGGCTATTTCAACACCTTTGGTGGCAATCCGGTCAGTTGCGCCGCCGCAATGGCGACGTTGGACGTTATTGAATCTGACGGACTACAGGAAAACGCGCGCGCGGTCGGCGCATACGCGCTGGACCGGCTGAGACGCCTTGAACATCCGTGGAAAGCAGAGGCGCGCGGGTCGGGATTGTTCTTCGGCGTCGAATTCGTTCGACCTGACGGAAAACCGGCAACGGACTTCGCGGCACAGTTGGTCGAATTCATGCGCCGGAACGGCGTGCTGATGAACCGGATCGGACGGGATATGAACACCCTGAAGATGCGCCCGCCCATGCCGTTCGGCACGGAACATGCCGACCTTGCGATTGACTTGCTGGAGCAGGCACTTCGGGAAGTTCCGCATGTTGAATGAGGTGGCGGCGAAAAAAGCGAAACTTGCCGCCGAGAGTTGGGGCGGCTTGGACGCGCCCGCGCGCATGATCCGCAACCGAGAGAACGCAGTGTTCGAGGTCATGCTGAAGTCCGGTCAACATGCAGCACTACGTCTGCATCGGATGGGGTATCAGACGCCCGCAGCGATAGAGGCAGAGCTTGTCTGGACGGACAAGTTGCGGGCAGAGGGTTTTGCCTGCCCCGAACCAATAAAGACGCAAGATGGCGGGTGGATTGCGAAATTGCCGGATGGCCAGATTGCTACTTGCGTGGGCTGGATCAACGCCACCCCGATCGGCGAAAACGGGGTGCTGTTCGATGGCTCCGTCGAAGCACACTGCGCCCAGTATCGTCAGGTCGGGGCGCTGATCGCTCAACTTCACCAAGCAACGGCGCGAATTGATTGCGCGGGGCTTGAACGCCCGATGTGGGATCTTGACGGCTTGCTGGGCGAGGACCCCCATTGGGGGCGCTTCTGGGAGAACCCCGCGCTTGACCCTGATGAGGCCCGACTGCTGCTTCAAGTCAGGGACGCGGCGCGCGAGGATCTAGAGCGGCGAAACTTGCCCCTGTCGCTTATCCACGCAGATCTTCTGCAAGAGAATATCATGCAAGATAAAGACGGTCTGTGGCTGATTGATTTCGATGACGGCGGCTTTGGATATCACGGCTATGACTTGGGGACGGCGCTGATCCAGCATGCCGAACTGCCCTATCTTGACCAACTCAGTGACGCCATGCTGAGCGGGTACGAGGCCGTTCTGGGACCACAGCCCGATCTGGCAGAAGGCATGCCACTGTTCATCATGCTGCGCGGTATGGCGTCATGTGGCTGGACTATCGCAAGAGCCGCACCCGACCACCCCAGCCACCGTGCCTACGCGGAACGCGCATTGCGCTGCGCGACCACCTACCTTCAGACGACCACCGCCATCTCTTCCTGATCGCCCACGCCAAACACGCGCTTGTAGCGTTCAAGCTCCGAAGCTGGCCCCATGGCTTTGCGCGGGTTATCAGACAGTTTGACCGTCGGACGATCGTTCGCCGAAACGGCCTTGCACACCAGAGAAAATGGCGCGAGGCCATTGTCCGGCACAAGCCCGCGGAAGTCATTGGTCAGCAAGGTGCCCCACCCGAATGAAACACGTACGCGCCCTCGGAATTGCTTCTGAAGCTCCACGATCTTGTCGACATCCAACCCGTCCGAGAAAATGATAAGCTTGTTCTTCGGGTCTTCACCACGCGATTTCCACCAGCGAATGGCCCGCTCGGCACCTTCCGCCGGATCACCGCTGTCGATGCGGATGCCCGTCCAGCCCGCCAGCCAATCCGGTGCCCCCGCAAGGAAACCTTCCGTGCCGTAAGTATCCGGCAGGATGATGCGCAGGTTGCCTTCGTGTTCATCATGCCAGTCAGCCAGAACATCGTAGGGCGCCTGTCGTAGAGCCTCGTCGCTTTCAGCCAAGGCGGAATAAACCATCGGCAATTCGTGCGCATTCGTGCCGATCGCCTCTACCTCACGACGCATGGCAATCAAACAGTTGGAGGTGCCGACGAATTTGTCGCCCAATCCTTCCTGCATGGCCTGAACGCACCAGTCCTGCCACATGAAGCTATGACGCCGCCGCGTGCCGAAATCTGCGAGGCGCAAGTCTTCAACGCCCTGCAACTTCTCGACCTTTTCCCAAAGCCGCGTCATCGCCCGCGCGTAGAGCACCTGAAGCTCGAACCGGCCCATGCTCTTCAATACGGCTCGCGATCTCAACTCCATCAAGACCGCCAAAGCCGGTATTTCCCAAAGCATGACCTCTGGCCACTTGCCCTCGAATGTCAGCTCATACTGGCCGTCACGCTTTTCGAGGTGATAGGCAGGCATTTTAAAGTTCTCGAACCACTCCATAAAGTCCGGGCGAAACATCTGACGCTTGCCGTAAAAGGTGTTGCCGCGCAGAAAGGTACTCTCGCCGCGCGATAGAGACAGCGAGCGGATGTGATCGAGTTGTTCGCGCAACTCGCCTTCGTCCACCAATTCGGCCAGCCGGATGTCTTTGGTGCGATTGATCAGCGAGAAGGTCACGTTGGTGTCCGGCTTGTTGCGGAACACCGACTGGCACATCAGCAATTTATAGAAGTCCGTGTCGATCAGTGACCGCACGATCGGGTCGATCTTCCATTTGTGGTTGTAAACCCGCGTCGCAATATCAACCATTGAGCCTGACCCCCGCCTTTTCCATCCCGGTCAAAGCGGCGTTCCGCGACCCATCAAGATCAATTGCACGGCACAGGGCCGTTTCTACCGTCACCTCGAAGCCAAGCTTTGCGCCATCTACAGCCGTGAAGTTAACGCAATAGTCGAGGGCAAGGCCAACAATGGTCAATTTCGACACGCCGCGGGTGCGCAGGTAGCCTTCAAGCCCGGTTGGTGTCGCATGGTCGTTCTCGAAAAAGCCGGAATAACTGTCCACCAACGGGTTGAAGCCTTTGCGAATGACGACCTGAGCAGGGTCGGTTTTCAGCGCAGCGTGAAACGCAGCACCTTGGCTGCCTTGGACACAATGGTCAGGCCATAGAACTTGTGGCCCATAAGGCATCTGGGTGATGGAGAATGGCGCCGCCCCGTCATGTGAGGACGCAAATGAGGAATGGCCCGCCGGATGCCAGTCCTGCGTCAGAATGACCACACGGAACTCTTCCATCAAATCATTGATAGGGTTGATGATTTCATCCCCGCCAGTAACGGCTAGCGCGCCGCCCGGGCAGAAGTCATTCTGGACGTCAATTACAATCAAGGCTTCGTCGGCCGCTCGCATGTCTCGTCCTTCCGATGATGTGCCTGAACTTGCTAGGGGCAAGCCCACGTTGCGTCAACTGCCCGCACTTGATCCTGTTTGGCGACAGTCGTAAAGCGTGGCCATGTTTACCGTTGCCGCACTCTATCACTTCACCCGTTTCGATGATCCGAACGGACTGCGCCCCGCCATAATCTCGCTATGCGAGCGAGAAGGCCTACGCGGGACCTTGCTGGTTGCGAAAGAGGGGATAAACGGGACCGTCGCCGGAACGCGCGCGGGGATTGACGCATTGCTTGCGCATTTGCGGGCTGTCCCCGGTTGCTCGGATCTTGAGCATAAGGAATCCACAGCGTCCGACATGCCGTTCAACCGCATGAAGGTCCGCCTAAAGCGCGAAATCGTGACGATGGGTCAACCGGACGTCGATCCGTTGGCGGGTACCGGTCACTACGTCAAGCCCTCCGACTGGAACGCGCTGATACAGTCGGACGACGTTGCGGTGATTGACACCCGCAACGATTACGAAGTCGCAATTGGCACTTTTGAAGGTGCTGTCGACCCCAAAACCAAGAGCTTCGGTGAATTTCCGGCGTGGTGGGAAGCCAATAAAGACCGCTTTCACAACAAGCGAGTTGCGATGTTTTGCACCGGTGGCATCAGGTGCGAAAAATCAACGAACTACCTTTTGGGTCAGGGCGTGGAGGAAGTCTATCACCTGAAAGGCGGCATCCTGAAATATCTGGAAGAGGTTCCAGAGGCTGACAGCACCTGGAACGGGGAGTGTTTCGTTTTCGACGGTCGCGTATCGGTCGGGCATGCGCTTAAAGAAGGCAACTTGCATCTCTGCTACGCGTGTCGGCGGCCCCTGCAGCCCGACGACTTGCACCGCGATGAGTACGAGGCGGGTGTCAGTTGCCACCATTGCCTGCACGAAACCACCGAAGCCGATCGCGCGCGCTTTCGCGAACGTCAGAAGCAAATCCGTCTAGCCGAGAAACGAGGCGAAAAACACATCGGCTAGGACCGGCTGACCGCGGCGCGCAACCGACGCCTAAGTGCTTGAGCCCCACGTCGTGCGATCATACCGCCACTAAACTCATTCCTGAAAAAGCGAATAAGCTCTTCAGGTGGAAGCGTCTTCATGCGTGCCACGGATCTGTCCCAGTCGCTGGGTGCGTAAGATGCGGCCCGTTGGTTTGCCGCGAACCCAATCCTGTATTGAAGCGCCAGCCGCCGACGTACTGATCGCTCCCACGATAAGAGGGCTGCGGGTGTGTTCTTTCCCAGCGCCTCCCCCAAGGCCCGGCCCTGCTCGATACAAATGCGAATACCCTCGCCCAATGTCGGCGTCGCCATGTTGGCGCTGTCACCGACGCGGATCACGCCGTCAAACAAGAGAGAGCTTTCGAAAGGAATTGACGGCAAGATACCCGAATTCAGGTGATAATTGCTCGGCTCAGGGAGCCCCATCCGTTCCAGCGCACCACTTTCCAGCAAGCGAACCATCAGGTCCTTCGGGGATTGCTCCGACTCAGGTTTGATAACTCCGACGCCAAGACGCAGCGCAGCGCTTGTGGTGGGAAAGGCCCACCCATAGCCGGTTGGGGTGGCCGAGCCAAAGAAGAGCACCGCTCTCTCAGGGTCATGATCCGAGGCTGGGAACTCATACTCGATCCCGATGCCGGTCCTGTCAACTGGCTCGCAGAGTTTCAGACTTCGCAAGACGGCACAGTGCCACCCCGACGCGTCGACAATCTTGCGTGACGCGATTTCATATTCTTGCTGGCCAGCTCGAACGCGCGACACGAAGCCACGGTCATTTCTAACTGTAGAGAGAAATTTGGTGCCACAACGTAGGTCGCTTCGTGTGCCACATGCCAGCCAACGATATACCCCTGTGACATCCAGCACGGCGACGGGGTTAGATGACAGATCAAGACTATGATGCTCGTTGTCGGAATAAATGTCTGCGTGTGTGACAGTATGAGCAAGCTCCGCCGGAATGCCTAGCCTGTCCATGTCGCTTCGCCAGCATCCACCGGATGTCCTAACAGGCCGCCCGATCTTGCGATCTTGGTGAACCAAAACTGACGAGACGAAATCCGGCAGACGTGACGAAACCGCAAGTCCGGCCGGGCCACCCCCTACGATAAGAATTTCTGTCTCGACACGCTCTGGCATAACTGCTTTTCGCACGGCTTGAGCAGGATGCACCATGGCAAACAGACAGGGACTGACGTTACTTTTTCAGTTCTGCCAAGTACGCCGCGACCTGACGCGCGGTTTGACCGCGCAGTTTTCGTAGCGCATCAAGCTGCTGCGGAGTCGTGAGCTTAACCAGATGTTTTGCGATCAAAGCAGGGTGTTGCGCCATGATTTCATCTGACTGCTCGGCTCTTGATTGGGTCGGAGTGCCTGCATTTGCCGGAGCAGGCACCGAGATTTTTCGCGCAGTGCTGCGATGCGTTTGTGGTTTGGCGAGTTGGCTGACGAGATTTGCCAGAGCCTTGCTCATATCTTGTGAGGCTGGGGTGCGCTCCACTGGGCACACGGCTTTTCGCGCCAGGTCTTTGAAGAACGGGTGCTTGGAACTCTTCGCAAAATCCGCCCCCAGCATCGAGACTAGCATTCGCGCTTTGTTGACCTGATCCGATGTCGGTGAAGGTGCATCACTCGTTGCGACTGATGAGGAAAGAACGGGGTCTTGCATTTACATGTAACTCCTAACGAGGGCGCTGGAAATAAGACTCCAGCCATCGGCGACGACGAAAAACGCGAGCTTGAACGGCAACGAAACAATAGCCGGGGGCACCATCATCATACCCATGGACATAAGTACTGCGGCCACCACTAGGTCGATTATCAGGAAGGGTAGGAACACTAGAAACCCGATTTGAAATGCACGCTCGATTTCGCTAAGCATGAAAGACGGGATCAAGAGCGAAAGCGAAGCCTCGTTTGGTGCGCCATCACCTGCCTGATCGGGTCTGAGTTCCGCAAGAATTTGAAAGGTGTCCAGATCAAGTCTGGCTGCCATGAAGCCCCTAAATGGCTCCAGCGCTTTGGGAATAGCCTCTTCGATTGTAAGCACCCCGTCGCTGAGCGGCTTGAGACCGACTTCCCAACTTGCGGTGAACACTGGGTCCATCACGAAATACGTGAGAAATAAGGCCAGGCTGACGATCAGCATGTTTGGCGGCGCTGATTGCAGACCGATTGCCTGCCGCAAAATGGATAGGACGGTGACCACAAACGGGAAGCAGGTAATCATGATTGCGATCCCGGGGGCCAAACTCAGCACCGTCATCAGCGCAATCAACTGCATGGCACGTGCACTCAAAGACGTATCATCGCCCAAAGAAATTGACAGATCCTGAGAGAACGCCGGAAGCGGCATAGTCATCAGCGCCAATAAGAGTGCTGCAAAACCAATGTAATACCGTGGTAGCGTAGTCATGAAAGGTCAGCAGTAGGATCGCCTATTGCAGTGAGTCGAACCGCCAAGGCACCGTATTCACTATCAGCCGAAGACTCCAGGAACCCCTTGGCGATCAACTTATCACCTATGTAGAGTTCAACGGGGTCATCAATTCTGGTGCTGAGCGGCAAGATTGAATT
This sequence comes from Litoreibacter arenae DSM 19593, assembly GCF_000442275.2. GTDB lineage: Bacteria > Pseudomonadota > Alphaproteobacteria > Rhodobacterales > Rhodobacteraceae > Litoreibacter > Litoreibacter arenae. Next base: position 485,699 of record NZ_KE557314.1, read on the forward strand.
CGGCGTCAATTCCATCAGCTCTTTTATCGTGGGAGACGCCGAGCCGACACATACACGGAGATCAACACTCACGCCCTGTAACAACTCGTCTTTTGGATTTTTTTGATCAGGCATGCACGGGGCCCCTCGCCTTAGATGTTTCAAAAAATGTATCGATGCATTCGCGGACCGCTTCGATTGTGGCATCGAGATCAATACGGACCTCTCCGCCTTTAAGCTGCAAAACAGCTTGCGCGGGTGACAAAGTTGGCTCGACCTTCACCTCAATTGGAAACTTTACGGTTTCCGTCACGAGCTCTCGCAGCATGGCTTCGCATTCGGGCGCACATGCCACGGTGATTGGCGGCATGGTTGCATCGGCCAGATCGTTCAATATTTCCACAACCCTGCCGCCCAGGCTTCTGGCCAGCAGTTCGGGTAGAACGGCATCTGTCATAGCTTCTAGAATCGGTCGCACAGACTGCATAATGTGTTGACGCGCCTCGAAATAGGTAAAGTTGAGGGCCTGCAACGCGGACGACAAAGCTTCTCTCACATCGCGATCCTGGTCGTCGGCGGCATCAGACGCATCTTGCCAGCCACACTTGTAGCCCTCATCAAAAGACCCGCGTAATTGTTGCGGATCGGCTTGCACGACCTTGGTGGTAACATGTGGGCTCTCGGCATCACTCGAGAAATCTTCAAAAACCGTTGCTTTTGTCATTGAGCACTCGCCTCTGGCGCTTCAATCCAGCTTTTCAGCACCTCGACGGTTTCCTCTTGCCGTTCGTCGATAAGAGATTTCAACCTTTCAACGGGATCACTAATCTGCTCGGGCGCAGTTAGGGCACCGCCTGATGGTCGTGAAGCCTGCTCCGATATTGCAAGATCATTGCGCTGTGCACGCTCAGCAGCTGACCTATCTTCTAATGCTGGGACCGGCTTCGGGGCCGCCAACAAATCAGTTGGAGGCAACTCATTAAGCTCAGCATTACCGGTTTTTGCCGCAACAAGAATTGGGCGAAGCACAAAAATGCCAAGTGCAAGTACAACCACTGCGGCCACACCAATCTTCGTGAGACCGACCACATCGAGAGGGCGGGACGAGACCCACCCATTCTCCGGTGTCTCAACCAGGGTGGCAGCCGGCGCCAAATCCATCGAGCGAAGGGTAACGGAGTCCCCGCGCGCCTCATCGTAACCAATCGCGGACTTAACGAGCTCCTCAAGTGCCGCAAGCTCCTTCTCGTCGCGCGGCTCCCATATCTCTGCCCCTGTTTCATCAACCCTTCGCGTTCCATCCACCAGCACGGCCGCAGTAACCCGTTTGATCGATCCTGCGACGCGATGCACCTCACGGGTGGTCTCGGACACCTCGTAGTTTACGATTTCCCGCGTGTCAGAATTCTGATCCGACCGCTCACTTGTCCCCTGCCCCTCCCCTTCCGGTAGATTGCTGGCGACCGTCACGTTTCCTCCTCCTTGATTGCGGGAGGAACTAGAGGTCTCTTGGGTATTTGTGCTGATCGCGACACGACTATCAGGATCAACTTTGCGTTCGGTGATCCGTTCCGCATCGGTCAGAGTTTCGACGTTGACCTCAACCACCGCTCCTCCGCTGCCGGTACGAGCTAGAACCAAGCGTTCAACATTCTGCTTCAGTCTCTCGCCGTGCTCGAGCGCAGTTCTGGAAGGCGTATCCTCGCCCGATTGTGCCATCACTGCACCCAGATCAGCATTAATGATAGAGACATCCTCGGGCCGAAGTCCGGATACTGCCGACGCAACCAAAAAACGGATCGCGTCTGCACTGGCATTTGAAATGCTGCCACCATCGCCACGCAAGGAAACTGATGCTGTAGGCCGCAACGTACGTCGAAACGGACTTTGCGAAGATTCGGCGATGTGTACTCTCGCAGCACTAATTTGGGGATTCGCAACGATCGTCCGCGCAAGCTCTCCCTCCTTTGCACGAAGGTACGCGGCATCGAACATCTGGGAGGTTGTACCAAATCCGCTAAGCTTATCTAGCAGTTCGTATCCATCGCCGCTATTCGCGGGCAATCCCTCGCCAGCAAGTGTCAGGCGTAATTGGTCGCGACTAGCTTCAGGCACAAATATTGCACCGCCTTTCACTTCAAACGGTACATCCTTGGCTTCCAGCTGCGCGATGATTTCACCAGCGGCGTTGGGTGCCAAACCACTGTAGAGCAGGCTCATATTTGGAGTCGCAGCCATCCGCGTCAAAAACAGAACACCGATCATCACTAGTAGTGTCGAGCCGACGACTACAACGCGCTTTCTTGCATCCAATGCGCCCCAAAGTTCCTGGAATTGTTGCACTGCTCGACCTTTCAACTGGCGAGTCATTCTGACCCGCTAGCCAACACTTAAAGTGCTTCGCCTTAACAATCGGTTAGTCGATTAGTCGCTATAGCTGAAAAAACCTCGAGAGAATCAAATGCCTGATAAAACAGATATACAGACAACAGTCGAACCTGCCAAAAAGGGTAAACTGGGATTGATTGTCGGACTTGTGCTCGCGCTGATTGGCGCAGGCGGTGCATTTTTCACCGTCAACTCCGGCATGTTGTTTTCAGCGGAAAGCGAACACGATGTTGCGGCCCCCGGAGAACATACAGAGCAACTTCCAGCCATCAGCTTTGTACCTATTCCGCCCATTGTAGTAACCGTCGGACCAGCAGGATCGCGGCAGCTACGATTTCGGGCAGAAGTGGAAGTAGCACCGGAAAGAACAGAGGACGTCGCGATGCTCATGCCGCGCATTCTAGACGTTCTGAACGGATACTTACGTGCGGTAGATCTCGCCGAGTTAGAAAATCCAGCGTCGTTGATAAGACTGCGCGCACAAATGCTGCGCCGCATACAAATCGTTACGGGCACAGGCCATGTCCGAGATCTTTTGATTACTGAATTCGTATTCTCGTAAGGAACAAGATGGATTTTCTAGCAGACATTTTACTGGGCTTTGGCGCAATTGCAGCTGCGATCTACTGTTTCGTTCTCTCACGCAAACTGTCGAAGCTGCGAGGTTTGGACCAAGAACTCGGGTCCGCGATTGCGGTACTTTCCAGACAGGTCGATGAGATGACGAGAATACTCTCACTAGCTCGTGAAACTGCAGGAGATGCTGCTAGCGAACTTCAAGAGAAGACGGATACAGCGACGAGCGTAGCTGACCGTTTGGAGTTCATGATCGCGGCCCTTCAGGACGTCACTGATCTCGAAAGAGTCGCTGACGAGCGATTCGAAGAAGAGGTGGAAAACTCACGCAGCGAAGTCAATGTTTTCATTAGAAATGCCGCGCGGAAAGTATCTTGATGAATACAAAACACAAAGCCAAGTCGCCAAAATATATTCTTTTGGTGGTTGTAATGATGCTACTTGTGTCGGGCAGCCTAAAGCTGGGATCTGTAGGGATTGCTGTGGCATCAAGCCCGCCAGAATCTTCCAAAGACAAGATCGGAGAAATTTCTGGGTGTGCGACTGACGCCGAGACCGAAAAGCTTTTGGAGATGCTGAAGACACGTGCTAAAGAGCTGTCTCTTCAAGAAGCAGAACAGGCAGAGAGACGAGCCGCTTTGGAAAAATCTGAAGCCGACATTCTTTTGAATTTGGAACGGCTGGAAGCTGCTGAAGCCAAACTAGCCGAGACGATTCACAACGTAAGCGGGGCATCCGAAAAAGACTTAATGCGTCTTACCGAGGTCTACGAATCGATGAAGGCCAAGGATTCTGCGCCCCTGTTCGAGAAAATGAGCGCGGAATTTGCCGCTGGCTTCCTCGCCAAAATGAGTCCTACATCTGCCGCGGGAATTATGGCGGGCCTAAGTTCCGAAAAAGCCTACGCTGTGAGCGTAATTTTAGCGGGGCGAAACGCTAACGCACCGAAGCGTTAGTAGTTTGGAAAAACGGAGTATCGACAAAGAAGATGGTTGGAATAGTTGGCGTTGTAGTGGTGTTCGTAATGGTATTCGGTGGCTATCTTGCCGCCGGTGGCAAGATGGGCATTATTCTTAAATCTCTTCCCTTTGAGCTTACCATGATTGGCGGTGCCGCTATCGGAGCATTTTTGATTAGTAATGATTTCTCTGGCGTGAAACACACCATCAAAGACGTTGGAAAGGTCTTCAAAGGTCCTAAGTGGAAAAAGCAAGATTACCAAGATCTACTCTGCCTTCTATCGGAACTTTTGCGCGTATCCAGACGAAGCCCTGTTGAGCTAGAGCCGCATATCGAGACGCCCTCCGAGTCATCAATATTCTCCGAATATCCAAGAATCGCAACTGATACCGAAACTGTTAATTTAATCTGTGACACCTTGCGCGCAGGCGGGATGAACTACGATGATCCACATCAGGTTGAAGAGGTTCTCGACAAGCGCATCGAGGGAAATGATCATCATGCAATGCATTCAAGTCACGCGATGCAAACTGTCGCGGACGGCCTTCCAGCGCTGGGAATTGTTGCAGCGGTTTTGGGAGTCATCAAAACCATGGGTTCAATTGACCAGCCTCCCGAAATTTTGGGCAAACTAATTGGTGGTGCGTTAGTTGGGACCTTTCTTGGTGTCTTTCTGGCGTACGGATTCGTTGGTCCATTCGCTGCCAAGATCAAAAGTGTGATCGAAGATGAAGCGCATTTTCAATCTCTCATTCGTGAAGTTCTTGTTGCAAACCTACACCAACATCCAGTGAACATGTGCATCGAGGTTGGGCGTCAGAATACTCCAAGTTCAATGCGTCCAACATATTCAGAATTAGAGCTTGCTCTAAAGGGCAGTCGAAAGGACGCCGCTTGAAATTTTTTGTACTGTTTATTGCAGCACTTTCAACGGGTGCCGCCCATTCAGAGCCTGCAGTCATAAAGTCAGGTGAGCATGACGATTTTTCAAGGCTGGTTCTATATACTGGAAAGTCTCAATCATGGTCCATGCGACGCCAAGAGCAACTTGTCTCAATCGCTATTGAGGGATGGAATTCGGGGTTTGACACATCAAGAGTCTTTTCAATGATTCCTAGAAATCGAGTTACCAGTGTCTCGAGCGACTTAAGCGGAATCACTCTTTCCCTGGACTGCAATTGCGACGTAGTCGTCAAACCCGTTAAGCGCGATGGAATAATGGTGGACGTGCGAGACAAGCCCGAAGTTGATTCCCTCACTTTCTCACAGAACACAACTCTGAAGAGGTGGCCCGAGAGGGAAGAATTGATCCTTCAAAGTAAGAATGACGAAATTCTCTCCGTGTTTACAAGAAAGCTTTCAGAGAGCATTGCTCACGCTGAAACACAGGGCGTCCTGCTTCCAGCTGAGCCACGCGCGCCTAAGAAAAAAACAACTAGCGATCACTCCCAAATTGCAGATACACTTCGCATTCGAACCACCTCCGCCACTCAACGCGCAGCGAAAACTCGCCAAGACGAATTACCGCCTTATTCCATATGCCCACCAGATAACTTTGGCGATATCGAAAACTGGGGAACCGAAGAACCATACTCACAGCAAATTGGAGCACTCCGCCAAAGCCTAGTCGGCGAATTTGATACTCTTGACGAAGACGGTGTCATTCAACTGGCTAAATTATACTTGTATTTTGCAATGGGCGCCGAGGCAAACGCGGTATTTGAGATTTTTGGCCGCACAGGGCATCAAGTGGAGTTCCTACGCATCCTAGGTCGCCTGTTGGACAACCCCGGAACTGGGAAAGCGACCTATGACCTTCCGCAAAATGAGTGTATCGGAACCCAATCCGTATGGGCAGCGGTACTTAGTACTTCTCGTGAAATGATAACCGAAACACAAACAAAGAAGATCACTGAGAGTTTTGATCGCCTTCCACAGCACCTAAAGTCAGTTTTGGGCCCAAAACTTATTTCAAGACTACAATCAGAAGGCCATACGGCTGGCGCAAGCGTTATACGAAATTCAATTGCGCAGAAGGTATCAAGTATTTCCAATTCCCAACCGAGCATTAGCGACTTTGAATCGCTAGAACTAGATGAGCTCAAAAAAATCATAAGCCGGACAAACGCTAGTACGCCTGAAGCAATCTCCGCGTTTTTAAAGCAACAGATTGACCGAAACACACCTCTGGACGCAACGATGCGACAGGTTGCCAGCTCATTTGTTGTGCAGCAGAAAGGCGACAGTATTGCGCTGGAAATTGCCATGCTCCTAGCGAAAGACTCCGTAAATCGAGGAAACTACTCCGATGCCGTAAGGGTGGCGCTTGATAGTTCGCTGGAAACACACACTTCCGAAATACTATCGTTCGCGGCGAGCCGTTTAGTGAAGGAAGAGAATAACTCAAAGATCGCTAAGTTTGCATTGCAGGTCGGCTCGCAACGCGCATCAAGGCATCTTGACAAAAAAGAAATTCGCGCGATATCAGACCGACTGTCAGAAATGGAATTGCCCGCGCTCTCAAGATCATTTCAGGCCTTGCCCCCACTGTACTATCAGCCTGACGAAGTCGAAATTGTGTCAGAAATACCGAATGCTGTGAATATTGCTCGTCCTGAGGTAGCTGAATTGACGATTAAGAGCGCACAAGAGCTTTTGATGGCCAGCAGGCAGGCAAGGCAAGGTGCTCAAGTAGCACTTGAAAGTAGTGAATAACCCCTAGTTTCTTCGACACCTTCTTGGTTCACATTGCGCTGCCTGTTCTCAAAATCGACGGGCGACAGCATCCCGTTTCTGGCATGTTTGTGTTTGGGGTTATAGACCATCTCGATGTCGTCAAAGATGTCCTGTCTTGCCTGCTCCCGCGTTTCTAAGTCCGGCGGTGGACACGTTCGCGCTTGAATGGGTTGAAGAAGCTCTTGACGACAGCACTGTCATGCCAATTTCCGCACCTGCTCATCGAATGTTCAACGCCCTGAGCCCGCAGAAATGCCGCCCGATCCCGGCTGATATACTGCGAACCTTGATCAGTGTGAAACAAGATGGACCGCTTTGGTTTACGCCACCACACGGTCATGAGCAGCGTCCGCAAAACAAGGTCGGTTGGGCGCCGTGATTGCGTGGCCCAGTCGATCACACGGCGTGAGTAAAGATCGATGACGACGGCCAGATACAAGAACCCTTCGTAGGTTTTGATGTAGGTGATATCTGACATCCATGCGACATCCGCCTCAGCCACAAACGCGTATTTCATTTTGAATCCTTGGCGAAGTACGCGGCTGCATTTTAGGATGTCACGCTCCTCCATCATCCGCGTCAACCCACGTTTAAGCCTGGCGTTCTCAGCCACGTGGTCACAGATGACGCCTGTGACGTGGCCTTCACATACAGCTTCATCCATCTGTACAAAGAATAGCTGCTGACGCCCAAACGCTCAGACATCTCTCGAACGGCATACCCGCGAGATGCAATGTGATGCACCGCATATCGCTTGAAATCCTCACTGGAATCCGGCTTCCACATGACGGCCTCTTTCCCTCAAAATCGGGGAAGAAGGCGTTTACAATACCGGGGCCTAATCAGTCAGATCAATCCATTGTTGAATAAAGTTACTCTGATTAACCCCTCGTTAGCTCGGATTTCCTTAAGATGAGTTGTTAACGCAGACTCTGCTGGCAGGCGACTCCCTGATGAAAATGTTCTTCCAACCAACTGTGATTTTGGCTGTGGCGTTGATGGCAATTATTGTCATGATGATTCTACCAATGCCATCATGGGTGCTGGACCTTGGCCTTGCAGTGTCCTTTGGCCTTGCGATTTTGATGTTCACAACAACTCTATTTCTTGAACGCCCACTGGACTTTTCTGCATTTCCTACTTTTTTGCTCGCCGCTCTTATGCTGCGCCTTTCGCTTAATGTGTCCTCCACAAAGCTGATTATCGGTGAGGGCCACACCGGAACCGGCGCCGCCGGAGACGTGATCGAGGGGTTTGCGAGCTTCGTGATGGGGGGCAGCGTATATCTCGGTTTAGTTGTGTTTTGCGTTCTCATGATTGTGAACTTTATCGTAATAACAAAGGGTGCAACCCGTATGGCCGAGGTGGGGGCGCGCTTCGCCCTGGACGGCATGCCAGGTAAGCAGCTAGCCATTGATAGCGATATGTCAGCGGGCGCAATTGACCATGCGGAAGCAAAATCCCGCCGTGAACTAGAACAAGCTGAAACCACTTTCTTTGGGTCTCTGGATGGCGCATCCAAATTTGTCAAAGGTGATGCTGTAGCTGGATTGCTCATCACCTTGCTAAACCTTGTGATGGGTTTGATCATAGGTACGGTGGCACACGACATGCCTCTCGGCTTAGCGTTTGAAACCTACGCGATACTTACTGTTGGAGATGGCCTAGTCACTCAGATACCCGCAGTGATCATTTCAATTGCCACTGCCTTGTTGCTCGCTCGCGGCGGGACAAGTGGGACAACAGATATCGCACTGGTACAGCAAATTGGTCGGCATCCCGCAGCGGTAGCTACGGTTGGTGTACTAATGGTATTTTTCGCACTTGTACCAGGCCTTCCTTTCGCACCTTTTCTTTTTGGCGCAATCGGGCTTCTGGCGTCCGCACTTTACTTCAAGAAAAACCTTAATAGCGAAACCGAAATTGACATCCCCCTTTCAATAGAGAGGATCCCCGAAAAATCTATGGGTGACATTCTAGATCTTGATGAGATCCACGTTGAATTTTCACCTGACCTCGTCATGATGGCCCTTGACCCGGTTACTGGACTTGAAACCCGAATAGTCAACATGCGAAATCACGTTGCGAGTAACTTTGGTCTGATATTGCCGGAAATCAGGCTGACTGACGACGCCTCGTTGGGGGCCGGCAAGTATCGAATTCGCATTCAAGGCGTAACGAAGGCCGAGGACCGGCTACAACCAGACTCGATCTTGGCTTTGCTGCCAGCAGACGCGCCCAATGCAATCGAAGGTGAGATTGTAAAAGAACCCGTCTACGGAGCACCCGCAAAATGGCTGGGTCGAAAATATAAGGAGGATGCTGCACTCGCGGGGTGCACAGTTGTTACCCCTCCAGAAATACTAGCAACTCATCTTCTTGAGGTGGTAAAGGCAAATCTTGCCCGACTGCTAAGCCTGAGGGGAATGCGACGTATTCTAGATGAGTTCACAAATTTGTCCGATCAAAATAGAAGTGCAGCTAATCAAAAGGTACTTAACGAGCTGATTCCGGAAAAGGTATCAACTGAAACGCTTTTACAAGTTCTTAGACTACTTCTTGAAGAGCAGATTTCAATTAGGAATCTTCCTCTCATTCTGGAGAGTATCGCTGAGGTCCGCACCACCCACGCCTCAGCGGAAGAGTTGTGCGAGCACACAAGGCAAAGGCTCGGAGCGCAATTATTTTCCGATCTGAAACGATCTGATGGCACATTGCCCCTGGTCAAACTCGCTGATGATTGGGAGAAACTCTTCAGCCAATATAGCTCGCCAGACAAGACAACGACCAGCGTGGCCTTGCCTCCTGAAGAGTATGCCCGTTTGGCGGACAATGCATCGCAAAAGCTGTCGCAATTGAGCCAGAATGGCGTCTTTGCCGGGTTAGTAACCTCTGTGGATCGGCGGCGCTTTCTACACCGACTGTTGGCAAGCCGTGGAGTTAGCGCACGAGTGTTTTCCTACGAAGAGATCGCACATGATAGCCGACCTGCGATTGTCGGCATGGTACAGGCGTGACTATCGATTTTTCGGAACTCCTCAGCTTAGACATGTCGGAAATAAAATTTGTCTCGCTGATAGTTTTCCGTGTCGGTGCCGCGATGGCTTTTTTGCCTGTCTTTGGTGAGCAGGTCGTCCCCCCACGAATAAAGCTCTTCGCAACATTGTCGCTAACGGCACTTCTTGCACCAATGATTTGGCCACAAATTGATACCCTCCCGGCCAATAAGCATTGGTTTGCCCTGATCGCTTCAGAGGTTATAGTCGGCCTATTGATCGGATTGGCCTTTCGTCTGTTGGTATTTGCGCTGCAAATAGCCGGGACTATTGCGGCGCAATCAACGTCACTGTCGCAGTTCTTTGGAAGCGGCTTAGGCGTCGACCCTCAACCCGCATTCAGCACCCTGCTTGTTATATCAGGCTTGTGTTTGGCGATAATGCTTGGCCTGCACATACGGGTGGTCGAGCTGTTGCTCTATTCGTACGAACGGTTCCCGCTTGGGGCCAACTTGGAGAGTTCCGTCCTAACAGGTTGGGTCGTTGAAAATGTAGGATACGCGTTCGGATTGGCATTCTCGCTCGCGGGACCTTTTGTCTTTGCATCGCTAGTTTACAATTTGGGTCTCGGTGCAATCAACAAAGCTATGCCGCAGTTAATGGTCGCATTGGTTGGTGCGCCGGCAATAAGCTTGGGTGGGCTGACACTACTGTTGATCGCAAGTCCGATTCTACTTTCTGTGTGGGGCCGTGCGTTTGTAAGGCTTACGAGTCCTGAAGGGATAGGGCTCTAATGGCAGAGGCACCCGAAGACGGCGAAAAGACACTCGACCCCACACCCAAGAAGCTTGCCGACGTACGCAAAAATGGAGACGTCCCTAAGTCAACGGATATATCGGCCTCAGCCGCATTCCTGGGCCTGATACTGGCACTTACTGTTCTGGGGCCGACATCATTATTGGAGGCAGCTGACAAACTTACCGACTACGTCGCGAACCCAGAACAGTTACTGATAAATGGCTCATCCTTCGATGCGAGCAGTATAAGTAGCATCATCTTTTCGGTATCATCCTTTTTCCTTTTACCGTTAATGCTAGCGCCAGCGGCAGCAGTACTCTTAAGTCTAGTTGCACAGAAAGCGATTGTGTTTTCGCCTTCCAAACTCTCGCCTAAGGTCAGTCGGATTTCTCCAATCACGTCCGCAAAAAACAAGTTTGGCGCAGCCGGCTTGTTCGAATTCTCCAAGTCAGCAATTAAACTTTTGATAGTTTGCGTCATCATGTATTGGTTCTTAAAGAAGAGTCTACCTGACATTTTACTCACGCTCGATCTAGAACCCGTACAAATGACCTTAATTCTGGGCAATGGAATCATCTCGTTTCTGTTGTTGGTTTTCGTAGTTTCACTAATTGTCGGTGGTGGTGACTACCTATGGCAGCTTTCTGAGCACCTTCGTAAAAACCGTATGAGTCGTAAGGAAGTAGAGGATGAGAATAAGGAATCAGAAGGCGACCCGCACAATAAGCAAGCCAGAAGACAGCGTGGCTACGAAATCGCAATGAATCAGATGCTTTCTGACATTCCACAAGCGACTGTGGTGATAGTTAACCCAACCCATTACGCGGTCGCTTTGAAATGGAGTATTCACAGCGGCTCAGCACCAATTTGCATTGCCAAAGGCGTTGACGAAATTGCAGCCAGAATACGAGAGGTAGCTACTAAACACGCGATACCGATATATAGTGATCCACCAACCGCTCGCGCACTCTTTTCCAAAATCAAGGTGGGTGAGGAAATTCAATCGGATGACTACCAGGCGGTCGCGGCCGCGATCAGGTTTACGAGATCTATGTCGTCGCTTGCTGAAAGAAGTAAATGAAGAAGCGTGCACTCCTGCCGCTTCTCGAAGCAATTTACCTGCGTGATGAAGAGGTCTTCAAAAAACTTGCTCTACAACTGCGCGATCTCGAAGCACAAAGAGTCTCCCTCACCCAAGTACCACCAAGCGATGTGGAGCATGTTGACCTGTGCCTCGTCCGAGAAACACATCTACGCTGGCGGCGTGAAAAAATTGACGAGATTCTCGATCGTGAACGCAAGCTGAAGGCTGATATGCGAATTGCCAAACAGAAGTTCGGGAAGGCGTTAGGTCGGTTTGAAGCAATGAAGCGGATAATCGGGGACGTCGAGCGCTAGACGTCTTGCCGCACTATATCCGTTATCAGCACACTTGAGATATGTGCACCCGCGATGTTTCTGGCACTTGCCAGCAATGCGCGCTTCAATGATTCCATCGCCGGCGATGCGGTGTAAACTCCGTCAAATCCACCCATGTATGCGTGGTCGAAGAGGACTTGAAGAAATGCATCTCGTAGCTTGGGTTCCCGATCGTATATGGCGCTTGTTTCGGCGGCGTTGGTTTCCAGGCTAATCGATAAAACTACCAAAGCAGACACCCGATCATCTTCGATCACCGGCACAACGAATTGATTGTTGATCTTAACGTAGCTCAGATCCGCGTCAGCTTCGGACTCATCCTCCTGTGGTTTAGGAAGATCTTTCGTTGTTGCATCACTGGCTTCGTTTTCGTCGACAGGAGGTCGAAGAAGAAATCCCGCCGCCCCACCAGCAGCTATACCGACTATCAGTAAAACCAAGGGAATCACCAACCGCATATCGAGCTCCTAAAATGGCAACAGAATGTCTGCAACCTGCTGGCCATAGCGAGGTTGTTGAACGTCGGTAATCTGCCCACGGCCACCATACGAAATACGGGCGGCCGCTATACGATCATACGAGACTTCATTTTTTCGGTTGATATCCGCTGGCCGCACGTATCCACTGACAAGTAATTCGCGTAACTCGAAGTTAACTCGCACCTCTTGCGAGCCTTGTATTGTCAGGACTCCGTTCTGCAGGACATCAACGACAGTGGCCGCAACCCTTACGGAGAATTTCTCCTTTCGACGGACAGAACCATCCCCCGAGGACGCACTCGCTGAGTTAGTCGATACGGCACTATCCAAGCTCGCCCCCTCTGGAAGCGAATCGTTAATTCTCTGAGGAAGGCCAAGAAATGACGGAATACCCAAAGTTTCAGTCCCAGCCCGTGCCCGTGAGGTGCTGTTTGATATCTCCGCTCGCTCGTCAATCTCGACTACAACGGTGACAATATCGCCGATCTGCTCCGCTCGCTGGTTCCCTAACAGTGAATTGCGGCCCGACTCCCATAAGGATGCGTCATCCGCAGCCGATTCTGGAGCTGTATTTTGGGGCAGCGGCACCCTCATCATCGCAAAATGTTCGTCGGAATTCGAAATTGGACTGATTTCAGGGGCTTGCCCAACTTTTTCCAAACGGCTGCATCCCGATGTTACGCCCAAGGCCATCAGGGTGAAAAGGCATACACGGCTAAAATCGATCATCGGGCACTCCAACCTTCGCTTACAACTACTTCGCCAGTGTTCGTGACCCGCCCAACCACCGCATTCCGCGAGCCGAGGTTGATTACTTTGATTCTTTCCCCCAGAGCACCACGGGCTAAGGCGCGACCCTCAGTAGAAATGCTTAAAGTTCGCGTCTGATATATCAGCGCAACAATTGCATTCCGCTCGACCAGAGCCGGAGGCCCGATGTCATTTTCCTGAATCGGACGGTCACGATATAAGGCGCGCTTCGCCTCAAGTCCGATGACCTGTGCTAGTCGGGAAATGGGTGCCTCCACCTCGCTATCGACAACACGAACATCTGCCGCCGCGATGGTGTCACCTGCTCTTATAGTGTGCAGAGGCACGACCGTTTGAGCGGATAACTGGCATGCACATGTAAGAGCCAATACAGTTGGTATAATGATCTTTATCATCGGATTTGAGTCGTCGCGCTTAGCATCTGATCCGCAGCGGTAATGACTTTTGCATTCAGCTCGTAGCCCCGTTGCGCCTCAATCAGCTCCGTTACTTCTCTCACCGCATCCACCGAAGAATCCTCTAGGTATCCGTGCCGAAAGCTTCCCAGTCCGTTCGTCCCTGCAGTACCGACGATAGCTCCGCCCGAAGCGCCAGTTTCAGAAAAGAGGTTGCTGCCAATAGCTTCCAGTCCTTTCTCATTGGCAAAGCCGGAGATTGTAAGTTGCCCCAATTGTTCCGGTTCAATCCGATCAATGAAGTATGCGAAAACTTCGCCCTCGGGGTTAATTGAAATGGAACGCGCATCTTCAGGAATCGTAATGTTGGGAACTACCGGAAATCCATCCGAAGTTACCAGCAATCCGTCCCCGGTTCGCTTTAGCCCGCCATCACGCGTGTAGGCCGCTGCGCCGGACGGCAGCACAACTTCAAGATAGCCGCGTCCCTCAATCGCAAGGTCCAGATCGCCGCCAGTTTGCGACAGCGCACCTTGCTCAACATTAACCGAAACCGCAGTCGGCCGTACACCGAGCCCCAATTGAACACCGGCTGGAACCAGAGTTCCATCGGCCGCACTGATGCTGCCAGCTCGGCTCGGCTGTTGATAATGTAGGTCCGCAAACTCAGCGCGGCGCGCATTGTAGCCCGTTGTCGACATATTCGCGAGATTGTTGGAAATAACATCAACGCGCATTTGCTGCGCGGCCATGCCTGTAGCCGCAATTTTTAGAGCATTCATAACAAATTCCTTTGTTCTACCGTCCACCGACAAGTGTCAGTATAGATCGAAGACGTTCATCCTCTTTTTCAAGAAATGACTGCCCCATTTCATAAGATCGTTGTACTTCGATCATGCGTGCCACTTGCGTAACAGCTTCGACATTCGAGGCCTCCAAGAAGCCCTGGCTCATGCTCGCTCCTTCAGCAGGAAGTACATCTGACGCTGTCTTGAACATTACGCCGTCTTCCCGCTCTAGGTCATTTTCATCCGATGGCACGACCAAAGCGATCTGACCGATCGGGTTGCCGTCCGCAGACACTGTTCCGTCCCCAGAAATCGAAATATCGGTCACATCAACCGGCACGGTAAGCGAGGCACCACCAGCATCCAATAATGGGTACCCTTCCGGTGAAACGAGCTCACCTGTCGGCAAAATACTGAAAGCGCCCGCACGTGTCAGCCGAACACCCGCAGGCGTTTCGATCTGGAAGAAGCCGTTGCCTTCAATTCCCAAGTCAAAAGTGCCACCAGTTTTGGTTAAAGCACCTTGTGCAAAATCCGTTACATGAGCTCCAGCTCTTGCCATGGACAAGCTTTCGCCATCGAGCCCTAGCTGAACTACATGCTCCGAGAAAATTGCCTTCTCCGAACGAAATCCGGTCGTCGCCATATTCGCAATGTTGTTTGCAACAAGGCGCATTTCTTTCATCAATCCCGATTGACGGGTAATCGTCGAGTATAAGCTATTCCCCATTGTTAGCCGCCAGCGATTAGAGGAATGAGTGTGTCGGACCAATAGATAGTCAGATGGCGTGTCATGAAGCTCATGGTTACCCAGAACACGGCCAACATGGCGCCAACCTTGGGGACGAAGGTCAATGTCATCTCCTGAATTGAAGTCAGCGCTTGGAACAGACCTACAAGGAGTCCGACACCAAGCGCTACCGCGAGGATGGGGGCAGAGATAATCACCGACACCCACAAGCCCTGTCGCAGCACATCGAAGAATGCCGCTTCGCTCAGCATCACACGGGCATCCTTAAAATCTCTTGGTAGGCTTCGACGACCTTGTCCCTTACGCTCACGGCGGTTTGCACAGCGAGTTCAGACTGGGTAAGTGCCTCCACAAGGCTATGGGCATCTGCGCCCCCACTCATTGAAGCCATAGCGACGTCTTCGCCACGTTGTAAAACATCGGCAAAATTCTTTGCCGCTTGGCCAAGTTGCTCACCTGCTGCTGGTTCGGTAGCAGGCTTCGCTGCTCCATACGCTCGAAGCGCGGCTGTAGTTGTAATATCCATTCTGGATAGCCCTTCTGTTCTTAGCGATTAACGCCGTAAAAGATCCATCAGCGACGTCGACATCTTCCGAGTTTGCTCGAACATCTTCAGATTCGCTTCGTAGCTTCGCTGCGCCTCCCGCGCGTCTGCAATCTCAATCATCAATTCAACGTTAGAGCCCTGATAATATCCATCAGCGTTGGCTAGTGGATGTGATGGATCATGAATTTCTGGAAGTTCGGCTTGATCAAGTTTGGTTCGCCCGATCGTGACTTCGCCCGGCACCGAACTAAAGCCTGCAGCTTCTTCAAATGAAGCGACTTTTCGTCGGTACCCAGGCGTATCAACGTTGGCCAGGTTTTCGGACGTAAGGCGTAGGCGCGCCGAGTGAGCCCGCATGCCACTCGCAGATATTACAAGGCTGTTAGAAATGTCGCTCACAGTTCCCTACCTTCCCCTACCGATTGAAATTTTCAGAATGTCCATAGAGTTTTGGTATATTGCCATGGCTTTCGAATGCTGGCGCTCGGCTTCAATTGCGCTGAGCATTTGTGCCTCTAATGAAACAGTATTGCCATTGGGCTTGGCGAGATGATCAGCATCACGCTCTATCAAATTTTCATCATAAAGCGAGTTTTTTGAAATATGTTCTGACCTTGAAACCTTCATTGCGCTTGCAGAAGTGGTATTTTCATCAAGCTCGGTGAAAGCGCTAACCTTCTGTGCCCGATAGCCAGGCGTATCGACGTTCGCTACATTTTTCGAAACCACGTTTTGCTGAAGAGCGGCATGACGCGCCAACAGGCTCGATTTCTGTAGCAATGCGATACTTCCGAACATCTGGGCTTCTCCCTTGAAGTTGTACACATTCTTTTAAGAGTGATTCCTTTAGAAAAAGTAATCGAAATGAAAGAGCCCAAAAATGTCGACAAGCTTTGCACCTCTTATCTCATCCATAAGGAATATCCCACTCGTCGAAAGACGCGGTGCTATTACCGCAATTCGTTCAAACACCCTGCAGATTAGCGGTTTGTCAGGAGCAGCTAAGCTTGGCGACTTGGTGTCAATTCGTCGCGAAGATTCTCCTGAAATGTTTGGCGAAGTACTCTCACTTCAGGGACAGGCTATCGAAATTTTGCCAGAGCATGGTTGCCAAGGTGTTTCGCTGAAAGACGCGGTTATACATGTGGGTTCGCAGCGAATCATGCCGGATCAAAGCTGGCTAGGTCGCGTCCTCGACCCCTTTCTTAGACCATTGGATGGAAATCCACTGATCCACGGCATGGTTGAGATGCCGCTCAAATCTAATCCGCCCGCGGCCGCCACCCGAAAACGGCTTGGAGGACGAATGTCCACCGGTGTCGCTGCGCTGGATACATTCGTCCCAATCGTACGTGGGCAACGGATGGGAATATTTGCGGGGTCTGGTGTCGGGAAATCGACGCTGCTTGCGGACCTCGCCAAAGGAGTAGACACTGACGTAGTCGTCATCGCTCTTATTGGCGAAAGGGGCCGTGAGGTGCGAGACTTTGTCGAGGATGTTCTTGGCTCGGAAGGCATGAAACGTTCAGTTGTGGTCGCCGCAACATCTGATCAGTCTTCGATGATACGCAGGCGATGCGCGTGGGTTGCAACTGCGATCTCCGAATTTTTCAGGGACAAGGGCGCACATGTTCTACTCCTTGCAGACTCAGTGACACGTTTTGCTGAGGCACATCGCGAGATTGCCCTGTCATCTGGTGAACTTGCAGGCCCTCAAGGTTTTCCACCCTCCACGTCACAGGAGTTGATGGCATTGTGCGAGCGCGCGGGTCCTGGAAAATCGGGAGCCGGCGATATTACAGCTGTGTTTTCCGTTCTCGTCCAAGGTTCTGATATGGAAGGCCCGATCGCCGATGTTATGCGTGGCATATTGGATGGGCATCTCGTATTGTCACGCGAAATTGCAGAGCGTGGTCGCTTTCCCGCGATAGACGTTTTAAAGTCCGTCTCACGAAGCCTGCCCTCCGCGGCCTCACCAGAGGAGCTCGAGATACTAACGCAGGCCCGAAATTTGATGAGTGAGTATGAAGACGCGAGCATTATGATCAAAGCAGGCCTTTATGAGGTTGGCACCGATGAAAACATAGATCGAGCCATCTCCTCCCGCCCAAAAATTGAAGCTTTCCTTTCGGGCAGCAAGCCAAAATCATCTACCGATATTTTCACGCAGCTATCGAATTGTATTAACTTCAATTCGCTTCAGAAATTCTGATCAGAGCTTCAATGATAGTCCGTTTTGGAGCAATGTGAGTGCTGTCGTTGCTCCGTTTAGACTAACGGTTTCAGAAAGCTGTTTCGCTAACAGAAAGTTTGTTCGCAATTGATCACGAGCTTCAGATTTTTCAAGTACAATTATATCTGAGCGACCAAAAATTGAACTCATTTTATCTTTATAGATATCAATTTGCCGATCAAGTGGCAATTTTCCAAAGGCGAGTGGCAACGAGAATGCACTATCGAAAAAGGTTTTAAGCGGAGGATTTCCAAGTATATCAAGCCATTTTGCTGTTTCTGACGATTTCTTCTTGAGTATTCTTTCAATCTCACGATCAAATGACAGTGCCTGCCGCAAGTCGCTGTCTTTCTCGCCTACCAATATCTCGAATTTTCTTGCAGTATATTTCTCAATCACTTCATCTGGAAAACCGCTGAGAGCTGTTCTTGGCACACTATAATCACCAAAACCAAACGCTTTGGAAAGCTCAAAATACCTCTTGTCCGAAAATCTATTAGCAAGTGAAGAAGGGGCTAAGGTTCCTTCCTCCAATACCTTCTTGATCAAAAATTTGTTCTGTAGATCTGCCTCCAACCCGAAGGCAGTAAGCGCGACTGAAAGCAAACTACGATTGCTGACAAGATCTTCCGCCGAACGTACGCTAGAAATCTCTGCCCTGAAAAATTCCAGATCACGCTTGACCGTCCCGGACTGCACAAATGTGTTTTTCTGCACCTCTAATGTTCGCTTCAAATACGCCCAGCCTTGAAGGCCCCCTTGGGGTATTATGGCCAAAAAACTCATTCCGCACTCGCGTTCAACAGCCTCGCCTCTCTTGCAAGCAGCAGCCTAAGTGACTTCAACCCTAGATAATAGCGGCCTGAAATCACACTGTCTGTGGCTGCATCTAACACTCGACGACTATCAACATCCCAAAACGCCTGGCTGAGCTGTTCGATACCCCTAAGTACTTGATGCTTCGCCTCTTCAGCACATGCGTCGCCTGACAGTATAAGCTGCAAAATGTAACAAACTCGGCGAACAGGCGTCGTAACCTGATCAGGATGAATCGCATCCTTTAGTCTCAAGATTTTTGCGTTTGGCGTGATTATGCTAACACGCCCACGGCGATCACCATTCTCCACCACAACACCATTAATCAAAACGCGCTCTTTTGGACCTAACTTCAAAACCAAACCAGTCATGTATGACTCTCCTGAGCGCCAAGCCCCTTCATCACGGCCAGATTGACATCCACCAAGGCCGCAATCGATGCATCTCCCTTTAGTATCTTCTTAGTGTGAAAATTCACAAATTCTGAGAGATAGAAAATTTGGCCTTTCAAATCGTTGGATAGTTCGTTTTTTGTGTTTGAAACATCCACCGCCAGAGCATTCCACATCATTCTGTTGGCATGAAGGGCGTTGACTAGTTCAGCATATTTCGAGTCTTTAGCAGTATACGCGCTCTTTAGCTCCCGGGTTATTCTTGCAAAAACCTGGAACTCAATTCCCCGACTTGTTTGCAATGCCGCGCTCTCTTTTCCGTATCCGGACATTGCCTGTGAAGTAGCTGTCATCTCATCATCCTATTGTGTGCAAGACTTGTGGGGCGCTACCATTGCGCCCCACAATTTGAACTGATTACCGGAAGAGCGAGAGGATGCTCTGGGGCGCTTGGTTCGCAATGGACAACGCTTGGACGCCTAGCTGTTGCTGAACCTGGAGCGCCTGTAGCCGAGCCGAGGCTTCCTCCATGTCCGCATCCACAAGCGTGCCAATGCCCGATTTCAAAGAATCGGTCAACTTGCCCACAAATTCTGACTGCGTCTCAATTCGACCTTGCGCAGAACCAAATTCCGCCGCAGCGTCAATCGAGTTCTGGATCAGAACCTCAATGTTGCCCAATGCGGCTTCAGCTCCGTGGTTCGTAGTAACATCGACATTCCCCAGTCCGAACAGCCCGCCAGACGCGACCCCGCCATCTTCTCCAACAGCCGTAAAGGACGTAATGGGTGTACCGGAGTTATTGTCAATCTTCAGAACCCGCTCGCCATTGTCATTCGTCGTCACGCGCGTCGAAACACCTTCCATACCGGCCGCATCGATCGCAGCCTTCAAGCCATTCGCGACATCTTCAAATGTCTCACCTTCTCCGGCGACATAAGTGGCCACATCAGAACCAACGGTGACCCGATATCCGTCTCCAGCATTTACTTGGGCAACCGCCGAGAAGGTCACATTCTCAGCACGTTCGGCGATGGTTGCTGTACCATCGGAAACGGATGACCCGGAGAACGAAAGATCAACAGCTTGAAACGCTCGGGTGGACGTCAGTTCAAGATCACTACCGTTGCGAGCCGCACTAATGCCTTCAAGTCCAAGTGCATTGATTGCCCCGGCAATTTGGTCAATCGCCAGCTCCTCAGTATCAGTCGGAGCGAATGTGCCGGCGGCAAAGTTAAGCGTCGAGCCTGCAACAGTAATCTGGAAGTCAGCAGCAGACATATCAGTGCTGTCCGTGAAGGTAATTGCTTCGGTATTTCCTGCGTTGGAAATTGTCCCCGCGGATGCTATTGCATTTGCTGCGAGGGATACGCCACCTCCGCCATAAGTACCTGCGCTATCCGACAAATCAGCGCGTGCGATCGAGATGCTGGAAGCACTCACCGAACCATCCCCAAGACGGTCCAGAGATGAAAGGATGTCGACTGCGTCCGTACCCTTCAGCATGTTCAAGCCGTTGAACTGAGCGGCTCCGACGACTGACTCGATTTGTGAGGTTAGTGCATCAATATCAGTTTGAATCTTCTCCCGATCGACGTTCTCTTCCTGAGCTGATACAACTTTCCCTTTGATTTGCGTAAGCAGGTCGGTCACGGTTTCTGCACCCTGACGCGCAACGGCGATGGTCGACTCCCCCAAAGAGAGGCTTTCCGAGATCGCCTTGAAACCTTTGACGTCAGATTCCATAACTTTGGATATCGCCCACAAAGCGGAATTGTCTTTTGCGGACGCAACCGACTTGCCGGTTGAAATTTCCGACTGTGTTTTGAGAAGATCAGAGTTGATGGACTTAAGCGTTTGCAGGGCGACCATCGCGCCGTTATTAGTTAGGATACTAGACATGATTTTTCCTCTTGTGTGGCGATTTTGACGCCAGGATTTCGTTACCTAAAGTAACACGAGAGATCTTTTGATACCTGCCCGTCATATTTTTCTGACGCGCGCCATCCCGGTTTTTCAGGATGCTTGTCCCTTTGAAAGCATCCACCCTAAGAATTTCCTAAAGACAAATGAGAAACATGCTCTGATTTTATAAAACTCTTCAGAAACGAGTTTCCTTGTCACTAGCAATCATGTGGCATCTTTGGCCGCCGGCAGTATACGTATGGAATACTTGGTCCGCATTATTCAGCGACGAAATTCGCTTCTGAGCGGATTTTATTCCGTCGATCGCCGCCTTGTGCAGAAGTGCAATCTCGTCACAAAGCCTCTGGATCTCTTGGACTTGACGAATACTCGGACGCTTGGCTCCCTCGTGCAAGGATACCAGTACTCGCTCTTTTTGTTTGGCAATATCAGACAAGCTGTCAAGCGCTCCTTTCCGAAGAGCGTCATGCTCTTGAATGAGTAGGGAAATCAAACGGCCTCCTGCCAAATTACTGCTAAACCCCACGGTACTAGTTCTTCGCGAGGCTTTTCATAAAATGCTCGGACAATCCAAGCCCGCCACTCTCTACAATCAAGCGAGCTTGTTCGTTTCTCAGGAACGATTGGAATTGCTCTTCACCGGCACCCCCACCGAAACTTCCTCCGGCCCCATCCAGCCCTGCAAGATCAAGCATTTTTGTCACAAATGCGATTTCCAGATTCTTTGAAGTTTCCTTGATGCGCGCATCATTTGACCTGTTGACCTCAGGGCCAACAGGCATTGCTTGGGATGAAATTTCCATATTGACCTCGTATGAATCTAATATCGCTTAGATAAAATCCCATTAGTAAAGATTGAGTAACCCGGTTGTGCAAAAGATAAAGACGAACAGAACAGAAAGAGCCTTATCGTGTTATCGGGAACTTCGCTTTCTACAGCAAACGTCAAAGCTGCAAATTACCCTCATTGCGACGTCTCCGAGGACCGCGTTCAAGATCCTCTGCTGTCCGGCATTGAATTTGGGCATGCGGTTACTGCGAGCAACCCAGATTTAACTCCAATGGGGTCAATGACCAATGGGCAGGTTCAAATTGGAGAGCAATCAGAGATTGTCTCTCAGAAGAGAGGCTTAATTATGCAGGAAGCGGCTGCCAACAGCGGGGCGGCAGTTAACACTGACGCACAGCCATATCAGCCCAGTGGACAGGTTGGTGCCAGTATTGTTTCCGAATTGCTCCACGAATCGATGTCGTCGCTGCAAAGTTCTATGACCTCTTCGCTTGTTCATAAGACTTCGGGGGTCCAATCCGGCGACACAGCGAAATCCCCAGTAAAACCAGAGAATAGTGCACCCGACTACGTCGCGGCGCTTCCAGTAGATGGTGCGAATGGGTTAACTAGCTCGCCCATCGAGCAGATCGCAGGAAAACTCGAGCCAGCTTCCCAAATCGCGCGAGAACCTTTTGGGGCGACAGCCCATAGTTCGATACCCCGGGAAGTGAGCTTGGGCACCACCAGTGGGGGGCACCTGTCGGATGGACCCGGCCCAACAATCATGGAGATCCTCGAATCATCCATTCGACGCAATTCACAACAGGATTCAGACCTGCGCAGGACTTCCACAAACAATCAGCACGAAAACCAGAATCTGTTTCCACCACCTGAAGTGCGCTCTTCCGTCACTGCGCGACCTGCGCCCGGCTCAGCGGTGTCATTTCCGTTGGCAGATGCCAGCATACCCGGCAGCGAAACCCAAATTCCGCTCCCCTCCGTTCCAGAAATTCAGCCCAAAACGCTACCACTCGCGAATGGCGCCCCCCGAACCGTTCCTGTCACGCAACTGCCCGACCATGTTGCTGCGCAAATTCGCACTGCAGTGAACGGTGAAAAATTTGGAAGCATTGAGATTCGCTTGGACCCCGAAGAACTGGGTCGTCTTCGCATCGTTCTTTCACCAAGAGAGAATGGAATGAATATCGCGATTTATACTGACGTCCAGGAAACGCTGGAGCTACTGCGCCGTCATTCTGGGATGTTGCAATCAGACTTTGAGAGCCTCGGCTACGAGCAGGCGAGCTTCACATTCCAGCAGGAACGGAAGAGCGATCAAGCTGCCCCTTTGCAAACTACCGACCTCAACGAATCAGAGCCGCAGTCTGACACGAGGGAACAACAGCACTCCGTGAAGCACCTCCAAGCCGGGCTCGCGCGCTTAGACCTCAAATTGTAAGGAAAACAATATGGAACCAGTGTCATCGCCGACGACCACAAATCCTGCCTCTTCGGGCAAGTCCTCGCAAAGCAATGTAATCAGTTCGGATTTCGAAACATTCTTGGTCATGTTGACTACACAGATGGAGAACCAAGACCCGCTGAACCCACTTGATTCGCAAGACTTCGCCACACAGCTCGCTACGTTTTCCGGTGTTGAACAGCAGGTAAAAACCAACGACCTTCTTGGCGCACTCAACGCCAAACTTTTGGTCTCAAGCATGGGTGACATGGCGAGTTGGGTGGGTATGGAAGCAAGAATGGCAGCACCTGCGTACTTTGACGGTGCCCCTGTCGAGATCGTTGCCAACCCACCGAATTTCGCACAAAGCGCCGAACTCATTGTGAAAAATGCCGACGGCAATGAGGTTCAGCGGCTTCCCGTGCCGGTATCCGACGCCCCATTTGATTGGGCAGGTGTCACAAGTAGCGGCCAACCATTCGCGCACGGATCTTACAGCTTCGAGGTCGCCGCCTATGCAAACGGGGAACTGATAGATTCACATGTCCCCGACATTTTCGCAAAAGTCACAGAGATTCGAACGGTGGATCGAGAGCCGGTAGTGGTAGTCGACGGGGGCGCAATCTACCAAGCCGCCCTCGTGACAGGGCTACGATAGGAGAGCCACTAAACCTGCCACACCCGCAGCCGCAACAGCACCCGCTACGAAACTGAACAAGTGATCTCGCCTGCGTGTGGGTTGCACAGGCGAGCTTACGCGGCCTTGCTGCGACAACGCCGTCTCGACCATATGGGGCAGCTTTGGTCCAAACCGGCCCAATACGCGAGCCGTGGCGACCAGATCACGCAACAGCGCGCGAGGTCCGACATTTTGTTTGATATAGTCTTCTACCACGGGTTGGGCGACCTGCCAGATATTGATCTGGGGGTACATTGTTCGGGCCACGCCCTCGACCACAACCATAGTTCGCTGTAGCAGGATAAGCTCGGTCCTTGTCTCCATGCCGAACCTCTCCGTCACCTCGAAAAGATACGCGAGTACCCGCCCCATGGACATTTGGCTCGCATTCATTCCGAAAATTGGCTCGCCGACCGCGCGTAAGGCTTGCGCGAATTCGTCCACGTCGCGATCCGCGGGGACATAACCGGCCTCGAAATGCACTTCGGCCACACGCCGGTAGTCTTTGCGAATGAAACCAATCAGGATTTCGGCATAGACCCGGCGCGTGTACTCGTCGATCCGGCCCATAATACCGAAGTCATAGGCGATAATGTCACCGGCAGCACTTACCTTGAGGTTGCCTTGGTGCATATCGGCGTGAAAGTACCCGTCATTCAGTGCCTGTCGCAAAAACAACTGCAATACCCTCTCGCCCAAGGCCTTTCGATCATGACCGGCTGCCCCGATCGCCTCGACCTCGCCAAACGCAATCCCTTCCGCCCATTCCATTGTCATCATCCGCTTCGCGGAGTGGAAGAAATGCGTTTGTGGGACGACAAACCCAGCGTCATCTGCGGTTTTTGCAGCGTATTCGCCGGCCGCAGCAGCCTCTAGGCGCAAATCCAACTCACCCTGCACCACGCCGTCGAAATGCTTTATGACCTCTGTCGGGCGCAGTCGTCGGGAAGAAGGTGAAACAAACTGAATGATTGAAGCGGCAAGGTAAAAGGCATCAATATCCTTACGAAATGCCTTCTCGATATTAGGGCGCAGCACCTTTACCGCGACCTCCTCGCCCGTGGTGCGGAGCCTGGCTTTGTGAACCTGCGCAATCGAAGCGGCGGCCACCGGCTCTGAGAATTCCGAAAAAACCGTGTCGACGGGAACACCAAGTTCGGTCTCAACCGTTGATCGTGCTTGTCGGGTAGAAAACGGCGGCAACTTGTCCTGTAGCACCCTGAGTTGCAGCGCAAGGTCATCACCGACGACATCGGGACGCGTGGACAGCACCTGCCCAAATTTGATGTACGCAGGCCCAAGCGCGGTCAGGGCACGCGTCGCGGGCGGCATGTTCGGATCACCTTTCAGGCCCAGCCACTTGAACGGCCAGCCAAGCACGCGTGCCACCAAACGCAATGATGGGGGCGCATCGAATGCATCCAGCACGAGGCTCATCGCGCCTGTACGCTCCAACGTCGCCCCGGTCCGAACAAGGCGCCAGATATTGTGTGGCCCACGCACCTAGATTTTCCAGCCTGAATGCAGTGCTGCGATGCCAAAGGTCATATTGCGGTACTTCACGTTCTCGAACCCGGCAGTTCGGATCATGGCTGCGAAGTTCTCCTGATCAGGAAACTTGCGAATCGACTCGACGAGATATTGGTAGCTTTCGCTGTCCCCAGCGATCACCTGACCCATTCTTGGGATCACATTGAAAGAATACAGGTCGTAGGCGCTCTGCATCATCGGATTCGGAAGCTGCGAGAACTCCAGGACCATCAAGCGCCCTCCCGGTCGAAGGACCCGATAAGCCTCGGACAGCGCGTCCGATATGCGCGTGACGTTCCTGATGCCGAAGCTGATTGCGTAGACGTCGAAGCTGTTATCCTCAAACGGCAAAGCCATGGCGTCACCGACCACCCAGTCCAAACTATCGGTCATCGCAGAAGCCTCGGCCCGCTTGCGACCCTCGATCAGCATCGATTCCGTCATGTCCAAAACGACTGCTTCGGCCTGTCCGGCGCGTTTGAGAAAACGAAAAGACACATCGCCGGTGCCCCCCGCCACATCCAGTAGCCGTTGACCAGACCGTGGTGCCAACCAGTCCATCATTGCGTCTTTCCAGATGCGGTGGACGCCGCCAGACATGACATCATTCATGATGTCGTACTTGGAGGCCACGTTGGTAAATACCCCGTGCACCAAGCCGGCTTTCTGGTCTTCAGGAACGTCGGTAAATCCGAAATGCGTGGTTTTCTGCGAATCTTCAGTCATCTGCTCTTGCGGTCCTTAAATTCTCACCCTTGTTATAGGCTTAGCTTCCTGGGTTACAATGCGACCCGAAGGACCAAGGGGAATTGTGTGCCGGAGCTTCCAGAGGTCGAAACCGTACGACGCGGCCTCCAACCAGTGATGGAGGGGCGAGTAGTTGCGCGGGTCAAGGTCAATCGGCCCGATTTGCGATGGCCCTTTCCTGACCGAATGGCGGATCGGATCACGGGCAGAACCGTGATGCTGCTGCGCCGCCGCTCGAAATACATCCTAGCGGATCTCGACAGCGGCGAGACGCTTATTATCCATCTCGGCATGTCTGGACGCATGCAAATAGATCACACCACACCGGGACAATTTCATCATTCCCCCCCAGTTGCGCAGAAACACGACCATGTCGTGTTTCACATGGAGGACGGCACCCGGATCGCCTTCAACGATGCTCGCAGGTTCGGGGCCATGGATCTGGTGCAGACAAGCGCGGTTGAGCAGCATTGGCTGATCGACAAGCTTGGACCGGAGCCTTTAGGAAACCAGTTCGACGAAAGCTATCTCATCGACGCGCTCAAGAAAAAAAGCTCACCGATCAAAAGCGCCCTCCTGGATCAGCGGGTGATTGCGGGGCTGGGAAACATCTACGTCTGTGAAGTGCTGTTTCGTACTGGAATTTCACCCAAGCGGAAAGCCTCGAATCTTAACGCATCCCGAATAGAATCACTTGTGCCCGCGATCAGAGACGTCCTGAACGAGGCAATAGAGTCAGGTGGGTCTTCGCTTCGAGATCATCGCCAGACCAACGGCGAGCTAGGCTACTTTCAGCACCAATTTGCAGTCTACGATCGGGAGGGCGAGGCCTGCCAGAACGAATGCGGAAGCAAGATATTCAGAATCGTTCAATCGGGCCGCTCCAGCTTTTACTGCCCGAAATGTCAAAGATGAATTGAACCTTCCTCCGAACATGGTACGTCTGGTGGCCTGTTACAAACGAGGCCCCATCATGGCATTCAAGACAATTATCGTTGAAAATGAAGATCATATAGCACTTATCAAACTGAATCGGCCCGACGCGCTGAATGCCTTGAATGCTACCCTATTGACCGAACTCTCTCAGGCTTTGGTGGAAGCAGATAAGAACAGCAAAGTACGTTGCATTGTACTAACCGGCTCCGAAAAGGCATTTGCCGCAGGTGCAGACATTACCGAAATGGCTGATAAGACCTTCGTTGACGCTTTCGGTGGCGATCTGTTCTCCGAGTTTCCAAATAAATTCTTGCGCGTGCGCAAGCCGATAATCGCGGCGGTCTCGGGCTACGCTTTGGGCGGCGGATGCGAGTTGGCCATGATGTGCGACATCATAATCGCCTCTGATACCGCCAAGTTTGGCCAGCCGGAAATCAACCTTGGCGTCATGGCGGGCCTTGGCGGCACGCAGCGGCTGACCCGCTTCGTTGGCAAGTCAAAGGCCATGGACATGAACCTCACCGGCCGCTTCATGGATGCGGAGGAAGCAGAGCGATCGGGTCTGGTGAGCCGCGTCGTCCCAGCCAAAAAGCTGATGAGCGAAGCGATGGCAACTGCCGCAAAAATCGCCGAGAAATCCGCGCTTGCTACCATGGCTGTGAAGGAATCCGTAAACCGCAGCTACGAGTCTTCGTTAAACGAGGGCTTGCTGTTCGAGCGCCGCGTGTTCCACTCCCTCTTCGCAACGGAAGACCAAGCCGAAGGCATGGCCGCCTTCATGGAAAAACGCGAACCTCAGTTCCGCGATAAATAACACCATTTAGGGCGTTGACTTGCCTGTGAGTCGGTCCTAGAAGCGCAGTCTCAGATTTACACACCGAACCATCGGGGTCCTTAAGTATGGCTAATTCGCCTCAAGCTAAAAAGCGCGCGCGTCAGACAGAGCGTCGCACCGAAGTGAACAAAGCGCGCCGCTCGCGCATTCGCACGTTCCTGCGCAACGTGGAAGAAGCTATCACCTCCGGTGATTCCTCCGCTGCGAAAGATGCACTCAAGTCCGCTCAGCCTGAGTTGATGCGCGGTGTATCAAAGGGCGTGATGCACAAAAACACGGCGGCACGCAAAATGTCACGACTGTCTTCGCGGGTCAAAGCTCTGGGCTAATCCTGAGCCGAGACTTCGACACTTGGTTTTAGAAACGCGCCTAACGGGCGCGTTTTTTTGTATTCAAAGGACTTAGCTGGCGTAGCTCAATCGCCACACAGAATCGGGTTTTGACTAACTTGTGAGTCAAGCGCGAAGATAAGTTGCGATGGCCCCCTCACAGTCGGTATCCATGTCGAGCGATTCACTTCGTCTCGGGGGGACATGGAATGAGCACGGACACCGGTCCGGCTGTGCAAGAGTTGCTGCCAACTCAAGCATGGAGCCTTTTGGAAAACGACCCAAACGCTGTGCTCATAGACGTCAGGACAAAGGCCGAATGGTCTTTTGTGGGAAAGCCTGACCTGTCGAGCCTTGATCGTTCGATCATCACGATCGAATGGGCAAGGTATCCAGATATGTCCGTTAATCCGCGGTTTGTTGAAGAATTGAACAATATTCTGGACGGCAGCATTCCGTCCAAAATCTTGTTCATTTGCAGGTCGGGCGTGCGCTCCATGAGCGCAGCCAAAGCGGTTCAGGCGTCTCTGGCTGGAGATACGCAGGGGCCGGACCTATTCAACGTAGCCGAGGGGTTCGAAGGCGATTTGGACGCAGAGAAACATCGGGGGGGTCTTTCCGGTTGGAAGGCCCATGGATTGCCATGGCGGCAATCATGATCTGCGGGACGGGTAAAAATGACGAACGACACTTGGGGCCAAGCACGTGAGACGCTGCAAACAACCATCGGAAAGAACAACTATCAAACGTGGATAGAGCCGCTGACCTTTGTTTCCTGCGAGGGCGGTGTTGCGGAATTTGGTGTACAAACCAGCTTTCAGGGCGACTGGGTTTCCCGCAACTTCGGTGACGAGATTCTGCGTCAGTTCGACAAGCTCGGTGAACCCGTTGACCGATTGAAGTTTTCCGTTCAGTCCAACCGACCAAGAATGGCCGCGGCCACGAAACCTTCCCCAACTCCAGAGAAATTTCTCAAGAAATCTGCCCAAATCACCAACGCGCCAGATGAAACTATTCTGGGTGCGCCTTTGGACAAGCGCTTCACATTCGACAGCTTCGTCGTCGGTAAACCGAACGAACTGGCCCACGCAGCGGCCCGCAGGGTCGCGGAAGGTGGGCCTGTCAGCTTCAACCCGTTATTTCTTTATGGCGGTGTCGGTCTTGGCAAGACCCATTTGATGCACGCTATCGCATGGGAGCTTCAAAGCCGCTCACCAGAACTGCGGGTCGTGTATCTATCCGCCGAACAATTCATGTATCGTTTCATCCAAGCCTTGCGCGACAAGCAAATGATGGATTTCAAAAGCCTTTTCCGCTCCGTCGATGTTCTGATGGTTGATGATGTCCAGTTCATCGCCGGAAAAGACAGCACACAGGACGAATTCTTCCACACCTTCAACGCGCTGATCGACCAGCAAAAGCAGATTATCATTTCTGCCGACCGTGCACCGGGTGAGATCGACGGCTTGGAGGAACGTATTCGCTCGCGCCTGCAATGGGGCCTGGTGGTTGACCTGCACCCGACTGATTACGAGTTGCGTTTGGGCATATTGCAACAAAAAGTCGAGCTCTACCGCTCGCAATATCAGGAGCTTAAGATCTCTGATGGCGTTCTTGAGTTCCTCGCCCACCGCATCTCCAACAACGTTCGCGTTCTTGAAGGCGCCCTGACCCGTCTGTTCGCCTTGGCGTCGCTGGTAGGTCGTGAAATCACGTTGGAGATGGCGCAAGAAAGCCTTGCCGATATTCTCCGCCAGTCTGATCGCAAGGTCACCATGGACGAAATCATGCGTAAGACCTGCGATTATTACAACGTGCGCATGTCCGATCTGCTGTCGCCCAAACGTTCCCGCAATATCGCGCGTCCACGTCAGATGGCCATGTGGCTGGCCAAACAGCTAACTCAACGCTCCTATCCCGAGATCGGCAAGCGTTTCGGAAACCGTGACCACACCACGGTGATACATGCTGTGCGCAAGATCGACGAACTGAAAGCCCAAGACAGTCAGGTAGCAGAAGATGCAGAAATGTTGCGTCGCATGCTGGAAGCCTAATTGGCTTGACGACCCCCCAAGAAAAGCGGACTTTTCAACAAAATGTTTGCATAAGCGGGCGGAGAGGATACCTTCTCCGCCCCAGCTATCTTCCAAAGAGGGACGGATATGAAAATCAGTGTGGAGCGTAGCGCCTTGCTCAAGGCGGTCAGCCAGGCCCAATCCGTGGTCGAGCGCCGCAACACCATCCCGATCCTCGCAAACGTCTTGATCGAGGCAGAAGGCAACGATGTCACCTTCCGCGCAACGGATCTCGACATTGAGGTGGTCGACAAGGCCCCTGCACAGGTCGAACGCGCTGGCGCGACCACAGTTTCTGCAACAACTTTGCATGAAATTGTCCGAAAACTCCCTGACGGGGCTTTGGTGTCCCTGACTGACGATGGCGCTTCTGGTCGGCTAACGGTTGAAGCCGGGCGCTCCAATTTTTCCTTGGCGACGCTGCCTAAAGAAGACTTCCCCGTCATGGCTTCGTCCGAATATCAATCGAACTTTTCCGCCCCTGCGCCGGTGCTGCGCCGGTTATTCGACAAGTCCAAGTTTGCAATTTCCACCGAAGAAACCCGCTATTACCTGAACGGCGTCTACATGCATGTGGCCGATGCGGACGGCGGCAAGGTGCTGCGCTGCGTGGCGACGGACGGTCACCGACTTGCCCGTATCGACGCCGATTTACCGGAAGGTGCCGCTGACATGCCCGGCGTAATTGTCCCGCGCAAAACCGTCGCGGAGATGCGCAAGCTGCTTGAAGATGATGACATGCAAATCGCCGTCTCAGTATCGGAAACCAAGGTGCGCTTTGCGACACCGGATATCACCCTGACATCCAAGGTCATCGACGGCACGTTCCCCGACTACACGCGAGTTATTCCGCAGGGCAACACGCGCAAGCTCGAAGTTGATGCGACTGAGTTTGCCAAAGCGGTTGACCGCGTGGCGACCGTGTCGTCGGAGCGCTCCCGTGCGGTCAAACTGTCACTGGATGCGGACAAGCTGATCCTTTCGGTCAACGCCCCTGATAGCGGCGCGGCGGAGGAAGAACTGGCCGTGGCTTATAGTGACGAGCGTTTGGAAATCGGCTTCAATGCGAAGTATCTGCTTGAAATCGCAGGACAAGTTGACCGCGAAAACGCCGTCTTCATGTTCAACTCAGCAGGCGATCCGACGTTGATGCGCGAAGGCAATGACCAGTCAGCGGTCTATGTCGTGATGCCAATGCGCGTTTAACGCGCGACGATGGCGGGGCTGCACCTCTCTGCGTTAACCCTATCTCATTTCAGGTCACACCGGCGGGTGGAGCTGGAACTTGACGCCCGACCGATCGCAATATTCGGTGCAAACGGTGCCGGGAAAACCAACATTTTAGAGGCGATTTCAATGCTTTCACCCGGTCGCGGGTTGCGTCGCGCGAAAGCCGACGAGATCGCCCGAACGCCGGAGGCAGTGGGTTGGAAGGTTTCTGGCGTGCTGCACAGCTTGACCCAAATCCATGAAGTCGAAACGCAGGCCGAGGCTGGCGGCAACCGCACAGTCAGCATTGACGGCAAAACCGCGCCTCAGGTCGCACTTGGCCGCGTTGCGCGCGTGGTCTGGTTGGTGCCCGCGATGGACCGCCTATGGCTCGAGGGGGCCGACGGGCGGCGACGGTTCCTTGACCGGATCACCCTGAGTTTCGAGCCGAAGCATGCCGAAGTTTCAGTCGCTTACGAGAAGGCAATGCGAGAGCGGAACCGACTGTTAAAAGACATGGTGCGCGACGCGATGTGGTATGGCGCGCTGGAGGCGCAGATGGCCGAGGCGGGGGCGCGGATCATTGCGAACAGGGCGACTGCGCTGGCCCGTCTGCAAAGCGCGATGGATGATGCGCGGACCTCTTTTCCAACGGCGGAACTGTCGATTGAGAACCCGCAAGACGCTGATTTTATTGACAGCGCGGATGCCTTGCTTGCCGCACTTCAAGCATCGCGCCAGACAGATTTACGGGCCGGACGCACCCTAACCGGGCCGCACCGCGCTGATATGAAGGCCATTTACAAGACCAAGAATATTGAGGCAAAACAATGTTCTACCGGCGAACAGAAGGCCTTGTTGCTGTCTCTGATCCTCGCAAATGCCCGTGCCCTGTCCGAAGATTTTGGCGCGGCCCCTATCATCTTGCTTGATGAAGTCGCCGCGCATTTGGACGCTGACCGGCGCGCCGCGCTTTATGACGAAATATGCGCTCTCAAAGCGCAAGCCTGGATGACCGGAACGGGTGCGGAGTTGTTCGCGGAGTTGGGCGACCGTGCGCAGCATTTCGAAGTCTCCGAAATCGACGGCACATCACGGGTGACACGGCTGTGAAAATGTACAACACGTACGCCACGCACATCGTTTTTCGCAGTTTGTACAAATGACCATCACGCCATTCGAGCTTCTCTTCTACGCAGGCGGGTTGCTGATCCTGTTTCTGACCCCCGGACCGGTTTGGGTGGCGCTGTTGGCGCGATCCATGTCGGGGGGCTTTCACGCGGCATGGCCGCTGGCGCTAGGCGTCGTCGTGGGCGATGTCATCTGGCCACTGGTGGCGGTTCTGGGCGTGTCTTGGATCGTCGATCAGGTCAGCTGGTTCATGGATGTGCTCAAATGGGTTGCGGTGCTCATGTTCATCGTCATGGGCGGCCTTCTGATCCGCAACGCTGATGCGGAGTTGTCCAAGGATAGCCGCCTGACCCGCCCGGGCATGTGGGCGGGGTTCATAGCCGGGCTAGTCGTCATCCTCGCGAACCCGAAAGCGGTGCTGTTCTACATGGGGGTTTTGCCGGGCTTCTTCGACCTGACACGCATCACGTGGGCCGATATCGCGGCGATCTGCTTTCTCAGCTTCATCGTGCCGCTGACCGGCAACCTGATCCTTGCCCTGTCGGTCGACCGCGTCAGGGGCCTTCTGAAAGCCCCCGGCGCAGTCGGCAGAATGAACACAATCGCGGGTTGGTTGCTGGTCGGCGTGGGTATCGTGATCGGCTTGACCTAGCCCGCCAGCACATGTCGAAACACGCCCCGCCGACGTCGCGGCGCGAGGCACAATATATTGCGCCATTTGCGTGACATTCCCCTGTAAAAGCCATATATTTTGCCTCAAATCAACGGGACAGAATTTATGGCCGACGAACAAGAACAAAAAGCTGACTACGGTGCCGATTCCATCAAAGTTCTCAAGGGCTTGGAGGCTGTGCGAAAGCGGCCCGGTATGTATATCGGGGATACCGATGACGGCTCCGGCCTGCACCACATGGTCTATGAGGTCGTGGACAACGGTATCGACGAAGCTTTGGCCGGTCACGCCGACGCGGTGAACGTGAAAATCCACGCCGACGGCTCGGTCTCGGTCAGCGACAACGGGCGCGGGATTCCGGTGGGCATCCACGAGGAAGAGGGCGTCTCGGCGGCCGAGGTCATCATGACCCAACTGCACGCGGGCGGTAAGTTCGACAGCAACTCCTACAAGGTGTCGGGCGGCCTGCACGGCGTCGGCGTGTCTGTGGTGAACGCGCTGTCCGACTGGCTGGAGCTGCGCATCTGGCGCGAGGGCAAGGAACATATCGCACGCTTTGAGGGCGGCTTCACGGTCAAGCATCTGGAAGTCGTCGGACCGACCGATCGCACGGGGACCGAAGTGCGCTTCATGGCGTCGACCGAGACGTTTTCGAACCGCGACTATGTGTTCGAGACGCTGGAAAAGCGCCTGCGCGAACTGGCGTTCCTGAATTCCGGCGTGCGGATCATTCTGGAAGACGAGCGCCCCGCCGAAGCCCTGCGAACTGAGCTGTTCTATGAGGGCGGCGTTAAGGAATTCGTGAAGTATCTGGACCGCTCCAAAAGCTCTATCATGTCGGAGCCGATCTATGTCGTTGGCGAAAAAGACGATATCGGCGTGGAAGTCGCGATGTGGTGGAACGACAGCTACAACGAGATGGTGCTGCCGTTTACCAACAACATCCCGCAACGCGATGGCGGCACGCATATGGCGGGCTTTCGTGGTGCGCTGACGCGGACGATCAACGCCTATGCACAGTCGAGCGGGATCGCCAAGAAAGAGAAGATTTCCTTTACCGGTGACGACGCCCGCGAGGGGCTGACCTGCGTTTTGTCGGTGAAAGTGCCGGACCCGAAATTCTCGTCACAGACCAAGGACAAGCTGGTGTCGTCCGAAGTGCGTCCCGCCGTCGAAGGGCTGATGAACGAAAAGCTGGCCGAATGGTTCGAGGAAAATCCGAACGAGGCGCGGATCATCGTATCCAAGATCGTAGAAGCCGCGCAGGCCCGTGAAGCGGCCCGCAAGGCGCGGGAATTGACCCGCCGCAAGAACCCGATGGACATGAATTTCCTGTCCTCGAAGCTGAAGGATTGCTCCAACAAGGACCCGTCCAAGACGGAGATTTTCTTGGTGGAGGGGGACTCCGCCGGTGGGTCCGCCCAGACGGGACGGGACCGCCAGACTCAGGCGATCCTGCCGCTGAAAGGCAAGATCCTGAACGTGGAGCGGGCGCGGTTCGACCGAATGCTGGGCAGTCAGGAAATCGGCAATATGGTCATGGCGCTTGGCACGGGCATCGGGCGCGACGAGTTCGACATCTCCAAGCTGCGCTACCACAAGATCGTCATCATGACGGACGCGGACGTGGACGGCGCGCATATCCGGACGCTGCTTTTGACGTTCTTCTACCGGCAGATGCCTGAGTTGATTGAGCAAGGGCACCTGTATATCGCGCAACCGCCTTTGTATAAGGTCTCGCGCGGCAGGTCTGAAGTTTATCTGAAAGATCAGGCCTCTATGGAGGATTATCTGATCGAGCAGGGCGTCGAAGGTGCGGTGCTGAAGCTGGCCTCGGGTGAGGAAATCGTCGGGCAGGACTTGCGGCGCGTCATTGAGGAAGCCCGCACGGTGCGCCGCATCCTGCAAGCGTTCCCGACCCATTATCCGCAGCATATTCTGGAGCAATCCGCCATTGCCGGTGCCTTCGAGGCCGGACAGGTGGACCGTGATTTGCAAGGCGTCGCCAATACCGTGGCGGCGCGGCTGGACCTGATTGCGCTGGAATACGAGAAGGGCTGGCAAGGCCGCCCGACGCAGGACAAGGGCATTCGCCTGTGGCGCGTGCTGCGCGGCGTGGACGAGGTGCGGGTGCTGGATGGTGGCGTGCTACGCTCCGGCGAGGCGCTGCGTTTGGGGCAGTTGACGGGCAATCTTCAGGAAACCTATGGCAAGCCCGCGAAGCTGATCCGCAAAGACCGCGAGCAGCCGGTATTTGGGCCGATCGACCTGCTGCAATCCATTCTGCAAGAAGGTGAAAAGGGCCTGTCACTGCAACGCTACAAGGGACTGGGCGAAATGAACCCTGACCAGCTTTGGGAAACCACGCTGGACCCTGATGCGCGCACGCTGTTGCAGGTGAAGGTCGATGACGTGGCCGAGGCCGACGACATCTTCACCAAGCTGATGGGCGACGTGGTGGAGCCGCGGCGCGACTTTATCCAGACCAACGCGCTGAGTGTCGAAAATCTCGACGTCTGAACCCCTACTGAACGATGAATTCTGCATGCAAGGCCCCTGCGGCCTTGATGCTTTTCAGGATATCAATCATGTCCATCGGCGAGACCCCCAGCGCGTTGAGGCCTGACACCACATCTTTCAACGTCGTACCCGGTGCCAGTTCCGCGAGGCCGGTTCCGGGCTCTTCGTTGATCGCAGCGGTCGTACGGGGAACAACGACAGTTTCCCCTTCACTGAACGGGTTGGGCTGAACCACCATCGGCCCCTCCTCGATGGTGAGTGTCAGGTTTCCCTGCGCAACTGCAACGCGGGAGATGCGGACGTTTTCATCCATGACGATGGTGCCGGAGCGCTGGTCGACGACCACTCTTGCGCGTCTTTCCGGCTCCACGATGATGTTCTCGATCCGGCTGAGCACATGAGCCGGAGAGCGCAGGCCGGTGGCGTCAATATCCAGTTCCACCGTGCCGCCGTCCAGCATCAACGCCACGCGGCGGTTCAAAGCCGCGTTGATCGCACGTTCGATCTTTTCTGCGGTAGAGAAATCGGGCGTGCGGAGCGCCAGACGGATGCTTGTCATATCTGCAAACTCGAATTCGACCTCGCGTTCAACCCGACCGCCGGACGGCACGATGCCTGCGGTCGGCACACCATGAACGACACGGGCTGCGTCGCCCTCAGCAGCTATTCCCCCGGCGATTACAGTGCCTTGTGCCACCACATATACATCGCCATCGGCAGCGTTCAGGGGCGTCATGATCAGGGTTCCGCCCAGCAGGCTTTTCGCGTCGCCGATGGCGGAGACCGTCACGTCGACTTTGCTGCCCGCGCGACTGAACGCCGGAAGCGACGACGTGACCAGAACAGCCGCGATATTCTTGGGGCGAAATTGCTCGCCGCCGACATTTACGCCCAGTCGCTCCAGAATGTTCACCATCATTTCCTCGGTGAACGGCGAATTCCTGAGGCCATCGCCTGTGCCGTTCAGCCCCACGACCAGCCCGTAACCGACCAAATCGTTGCCACGCACACCGTCGAATTCTACCAGATCCTTGAGTCGGACGCTGGAGGCTGCGACGACGCCTGGCATGATCGCCAGCGTCAGGACAAGGAGTGCCGCGCGGATCATCGCAGGTAGTCCGAAAGGCGCAATTGCGACGTACGGGCAGTCAGCACATAGAGCGTTTCGATCTGGTGCTGGACGGCCTCCAGCGCGCTGGCGGTCTCATATGGGTCGGCGGAGGTAATCTTGGAAATCGCCCCGTCGAGCAATCCGCGCTCCACGCGGCCCGCGACATCTGCTTCTGACAGCAACTGTTCGGTCACGCCGGTATCGCGCCGCATGCTGATCAGGGCTTGCTCCGACGCGATCAAGCCCTCACCCACACTGGACAGGACCGCGCGCTTTTCCATGTCGGACATAGGGAGCGTGCCTTCAGACACGACCGCGGCGATGGCCAAATCCCTGAGCATGGACCGTATTGCGCCGTCGTCGGCCTTGACCGGCAGCCCGATTGTATGAGCCTCGGAAATTGCTACGCCTGACTGTGCTTGCGCCGCACCGTTATACGCGAGCGTATCGAACCCACCGCCGCTGTCGTCGAACCAACTGTTCACTTGAGTGACAAAATCCGAAGCGTCCGTCGCTGTCATCGCGATATTGCGTATGTGCGTCAGCAACTCTGCCCCGTCGGGCAGCGGTTTGCGGTCCGATGCTACGCCGGAAAACAGATACTGCCCCGACACCTGGGCATTGAGGTAGGAGACGACCTGATTGAACCTTTCCGGTGCATTGGCAAGCTTTGCGTCAAGTACGCCGGGTTGCTCCAACGAGGCTGCGCCGATCAGGTCCGTGCCGAAGGTGGCAACTGTGTCTTGCATCGCACCAAGGCTGGTCTGCACCCCGGTCACGCGTAGGCTCAGCGCATCGCGGCCTAGTGCAAACCCGTCGAGGCGCTTCACCGAGCGCTCCAGTGCGGCGAGCGGGCCGAAATCCCCACGCACATAATCGCTGACATTTTCGCGTCGGCCGGTCGTCAATTCGGTGGTTAGCGTGGACAGCGAGGTCTTCAACCCCGCTCCTTGCCGGCGTAGCATCATGTTTTGGCCCAGATCGCTTAGGCTGCCATAGTTCATATTATATCCTCAGCAGTGATTGCAGCATTTCGTCGACGGCCTGAATGACCTTGGCATTGGCGGCGAAGTTTCTTTCGATGAGCAGCAGCTTTTGCATCTCCTGATCAGTATTGACGCCGCCTGCGCGCTCAACATCTTGGAACGCCTGGACTTTCGCGGCGGCATAGCTTTGGCGTTGGCTCGCAAGCTGCCGCTCCTGCCCAATCTGAGATGTGAAGTCTGCCATCAAGGCGGAACTGGACCCCCCGTTTGAGAAGGCCCCGCTTACCGGCAGCCCTGCGTCCGAAAAGGCCCGCTCATAGGCACCGAGAAGTGTGCCGTCGGAGGCAGGGCCAGGCGTTGCGGCATTTATACCGTCGCGCAGTCGCCAAACCGCGCCGCCAGACGACGGCCTGACCGCGTCGTTAATGGCAAGGCGCGACGCCAGCCCCGCCTCCAGAGCCGGGTCAAGCGATACGCCGCGGTCGGTGAAAAGCCCGACCTGACCAGGGGCCGGCGAGCTATCTGCGGCTGCCGAGCGTTCCATAAGATCGCGCGACAATGCGTCGAGATTGGCCTGAAGCTGTGGTATGTCGTCGTCGCGCAGCGTGAAGGACGCAGCCAGTGAACCGCCCGCGATTGCGTCGAACGGCGTGCCGCTGACACTGGACGCCCCGTCGATTTCCAGCCCGCTGAGTGCGCCACTTGCAAGGCTCATGTCCGGCGTAATGGTGCCTGTTGGGCTGAACCTGAACTGGGCCGCCTGATAGTCGACCAGCGTCGTACCGTTCGGAGTGACAAGCGCAACCTGCCCGTAGCTTCTGGTAACCGTCTGAACCGGGACGACTGCACTGACACTGTCGATCAGCACCTGCCGCTGATCCATAAGCCCCGACGGGTCGCCGCCAGAATTGACCTGCTGGTGGATTTCCTTGTTCAGTCGCGCCACATCCTGCAAGGCAGAATTCAACTGGTTGACCTGCGAGCCGATAGCGCGATCTGCCGTTTCGCGGTCCGACTGCAGGCCATCCGATATCTGGTTTATCTTGCCCGCCAAACCGACAGCCGCGTCCAGAACCGCAGTCAGGCGCGACGCATTGGATGGATCGGCACTGGCCGTGATCAGACTTTGGTCGAACCGGTCCATAAAGGCTGTTAACGACGACGCGCTGTCCGGTGTGCCCACCGCCTGCTCGACCCGTGTGAAAAAGCTGGCGCGTGCGTCCTGAAACCCCTGTTCGGCCTGCGACAAACGCCGGTCAGCGATTGCAGCCTGACTTACCACGCGCTCCACGCCGTTGATCTGCACGCCGCCGACGGTCGCCGACCCTAGGGACAGATCCCTGCGGCCATAGCCTTCGGTCATGGCATTGGCGACGTTGGCAGATACAAGTTCTGCGGCGCGGGACACCGCGTTTATACCGGAGATTGCGTTGGAAAGGGACGCGGACATGCTCATGATGGGGGTCCTTGGTCTGGATTAGCGTTTGATATTGGTGGTTTCCTGCAACATCTCGTCCACTGTCTGGATGACCTTTGCGTTGGAGGAGTAGGCCCGCTGGGTCTGGATCAGCGCGGTCAACTCGCCCGCGACATCGGTGGTGGACTCCTCCAGCGCGTAGCCGAGAACCTCTCCTGTCGGACCATCTCCCGCATCCCACAGGAAGAAAGAGCCGCTTTCGCTGGAAGGCGCGTAGGTCTGGTTGTCCATTGCCGTCAACCCGTTCGGGTTGGCCAAATCGACCAGAGGTATCTGGTAGATTGTCCGGGTGATCCCGATGTCGAAGGTTGCTTGCACATACCCGTTAGCGTCGACATTGACGGAGGTCATGTTGCCGACAGGAGAGCCGTCCTTGGTGATCTGCGTCGGGGCAAAACTGTCGGACAACTGGGTTACGCCTACGCCGGAGCCAAGTTCACCGATGGTGATGTCGAGCGGGCCGCCGTCGAGAGTTACTTCAAAGCTGCCTGTCGCCGGATCATAGTCCCCGCCTTCCACTGACGTGCGGGTCACAGACGCCAATGTACCGCCCTGACCGCGAGTGTCGTCGAAGACCATGGTATATTGTCCGACCAACGCGCCGCCGCTGGCGGAATCGCGCAGCTCCATCGTCCATTCGTTAGACGCGCCGGACGCCGGAACGACGGGTGTATAGGTGACCATCAAGTTCTGAGACGTCCCGAGATTGTCGAAATACTCCACCGACAATTCCAGACTTTCGCCGCTGGCACCGGCCTCGCTTTCGGTCGCAGGCAGGTTGACGCCAAGACCCATGCGCGTTGTCGGCTCACCTGCATATTGGTTTACGTTGATTTGGACTGGGCGCAGCCCGTCGGCCGTATCGCGCGGGAAAGTGGGCACGGTGCCGTCCGCATCGGCGGGCCAGCCCATCAAAACCATGCCGCTGTCAGTGGTCAGGTAACCCTGAGAATCGGTACGAAACGAACCTGTCGTTGCCAGCCGGAACGGAAGGTCACCCGACTGCGCATTGACGGCGGATTCCGTTGTGATGGGAAGAAAGCCCCGTCCACGAACCGCAAGATCGGTCGAGTTCGTGGTCGTCAGGAGCGAGCCCGCCTGATCTATCAGCCGCTGCGAAGTCACACGGACACCACCGGCAGAATAGCTGCCGCGCCCGTTCGAGACTACCATGGAGTGGAACTCGGTTTCCGCGCGCTTGTAGCCGTTTGTGCCGGAATTGGCGATGTTGTCCGAGATCGTCGACAGGCGACTTGCGTTGGCGGCAAGACCGGCCACGCCGGCATTCAGGGAAGATGAAATCGTCATAATGCGCCTTTCTGAAGCATAGAACTTGAAGGCGACTATGCGCACGGTGCCTTAACATCGCGCTAACAGGTACAATTGAACCTAGTTTACTGCCGGGCCCGCAAAAGGGTGACTTCCAGCCGGTTGTTGCGCGGCGCCATGGGATCGTCGAGCAAGGGCGTGCTCTGACCATAGCCCGTCAACCGCTCGAAGCGCGCCGGATCGAAACCGTGGATATCCATCAGGTCGCGCATCAAATGCGCGCGCGTCGTCGTTTCATCCCAAGCGGGATTTTCTGCCAGAACCGATGGGTATGCCCGGGAGTGGCTAGAGATGGAAACACGGTTGGCCGCAATCTGAAAAACCTCGACCAGCATTTTAGATATCTCGCGCAGGATCTGCGTCGGACGACCGGTCTCGGGCTCGAATAGGGGGGCGCCGTCCAGATCGAAAATCTCGACCACCAGACCTTCGTCGGTAACATCAGTGATAATGTGTTCCAGTGCCATTTCCTTGATCAGGCTTTCGCCGCCTTTTCCCATGATGCCTGTTGCAAGTTTTGTGAGCTCGGCTCGCTCCTCCTCGCCCAGTGCGCCTTGCGGGCTGTTGGCGGAGGTCGGAGTATCCGGCAGGCCACCTTGCCCCGATTGCGGCAAACGGCTTTGTATCAGCAGAGAATCACCGCCGAAGGCACCGTTCCCGCCACCCGACACCCGCGCCACCGCGATTGTCGGAGCGAAATAGTCCGCCAGGCCCTTGCGCTGCTTTTCGGTAGTGGCATTCAACAGCCACATGAGCATGAAAAACGCCATCATCGCGGTCACGAAGTCAGCGTAAGCAACCTTCCACGCGCCGCCGTGATGCCCGCCACTGACGATCACCTTCTTGCGCTTTATGATGATGGGTCGGGCGTTGTCGCTCATCTCGGTCCTCGCAGAATCGTGGGACAAGATAAGCAGGGGCGACTGAAACCCCGGTTAACAGATACAATTTTCGGGACTATCCCCGCGCGCGGTCAAGTAGCAGGGAGGTTTCACTGCCAGTCACACCGGAGACTTCGCGGACCTGCCGCAAGACGCGGTCGAAATCGGGAAGGCTTACGGTTTCGATCCGCGCGACCAGATCCCAAACACCATTTGTCGTATGCAGATCCACAATCTCTGGCATCCGCCGAAGCTGTCTGACGACCGACGCCGTTTGCGCGCCTTTAACCTCAACCATCATCACGGCATGGATCAGATCATCCAGGCCAACCTGCCCCAACTCGATCGTGAAGCGCCGGATTGTTCCATCCCGCCGCATCCGGTCCAGCCGGGTCTGAACGGTCATCCGGGACACGCCAAGCTGCCCCGCCAAAGTGGTGATCGAGGCGCGGCCATCCTGCTTGAGAAGTGCAATCAGCTGCTGGTCAGTATCGTCCATCTCGCTATCAACCTACCAATATGATTAACGCACTATGTATATTGTAAATTAATATCATCAATTTTGCCATAGTGATTGTCGCAAATGTCAATCGTACCACCTATCCTGAAACCAACATCACAGGAGAGATCAATGACCTCGAAGACATGCACACTCGTCGGCGCGCCCGTCCAGTCCGGCGCAAGTCAGCCCGGCTGTATCATGGGTCCGGATGCGTTTCGCACGGCCCGGCTGGCAGAAACCCTGGGTGAGCTTGGCCACAGCGTCAGCGATACAGGCAATGTCAGCGCGACCGACTTGCCGGATGTGAGCCACTCTAACGGGGCGATCCATGATCTGGCGCAGACAGTGGCGTGGGCGAAGGCACTGGAAAGCGCAGCGTTCGAGGCGGCGCAAAGTTCCGACATGCCGATCTTTCTGGGCGGCGATCACAGCCTGTCCATCGGCACCGTGCCAGGCATCGCGCGACATTGGGCAACGAAAGACCGCCCGTTATTTGTCCTGTGGCTGGACGCGCACCCCGACTTCCACACGCTGGAGACCACCTCCAGCGGCAACCTTCACGGTACGCCGGTTGCCTATTTCAGCGGGCTGCCGGGCTTCGAGGTTTATCCGCCGCTGGCAGCGCCCGTCGATCCGGCAAACCTGTGTATGCTCGGCATCCGCTCGGTCGATCCGGCAGAAAACGCCGCGCTGGCGGAACGTGAGGTGGATGTGAGCGACATGCGTGCGATTGACGAGCATGGCATCGCCGCCCCACTACGCGCGTTCCTTGAGCGGGTGCGCGAAGCGAACGGTGCGCTACACGTCTCGCTCGACGTGGACTTTCTGGAGCCATCCATCGCCCCCGCCGTCGGCACCACGGTGCCCGGCGGTGCCACGTTCCGCGAGGCGCATCTGGTGATGGAAATGCTGTGTGACAGCGGCCTCGTGACCTCGCTCGATATGGTAGAGCTGAACCCGTTTCTGGACGAGCGCGGCCGCACCGCCAGTCTGATGGTCGACCTGTGCGCAAGCCTGATGGGCCGCAAGGTTCTCGACCGCCCAACCCGGAGATTCTGATATGACGACGCCATCCAAACTTGCCCTCGTCCCGTTCGTGTCGGTCGACAACATGATGAAGCTGGTCAACGCGATCGGCCCCGCCAAGATGATCGCCGAGATCGCGGAGTATATCGAGGCCGACTTCAAACGCTGGGAGAAGTTCGACAAGACCCCCCGCGTCGCCGCGCACTCGGACGAAGGCGTGATAGAGTTGATGCCAACCTCCGACGGGGAAAGCTATGGCTTCAAATACGTCAACGGCCACCCCGCCAATATGGCGCGGGGGTTCCAGACGGTAACGGCGTTCGGCGTGCTGGCGCGGGTGGATAACGGCTATCCGGTGCTGCTGTCGGAAATGACGATACTGACGGCGCTGCGCACCGCGGCGACCTCAGCCTTGGTGGCGAAATATCTGGCCCCTGAAGGCTCCAAGACCATGGCGATGATCGGCAATGGCGCACAATGCGAGTTTCAGGCGCTGGCGTTCCAGACGGTGTTGGGGATCGACACGGTGCGGCTCTATGACATCGACCGCGACGCAACCGAAAAGGCGGCGCGGAACCTTGCCTCGACGGGGCTGACAATCGTCAAAT
This sequence comes from Litoreibacter arenae DSM 19593, assembly GCF_000442275.2. GTDB lineage: Bacteria > Pseudomonadota > Alphaproteobacteria > Rhodobacterales > Rhodobacteraceae > Litoreibacter > Litoreibacter arenae. Next base: position 529,467 of record NZ_KE557314.1, read on the forward strand.
GCACCTCGCCCGAAGAGGCGGTGACCGGCGCGCAGATCATCACAACCTGCACCGCTGACAAGCAATACGCAACGATCCTGACCGACAACATGGTCGGCAGCGGGGTCCACATCAACGCCATCGGCGGCGACTGCCCCGGCAAGACGGAGTTGCACCGCGATATCCTGCTGCGCTCCGACATCTTCGTGGAATATCCGCCGCAGACACGGGTGGAGGGCGAGATACAGCAGCTTGCCCCCGACCACGCGGTTACCGAAATGTGGCGCGTGATGACGGGTCAGGCGCAAGGGCGGCGCGACGCCCGCCAGATCACGCTGTTCGACAGTGTTGGCTTTGCGACCGAGGATTTCTCGGCCCTGCGCTATATCCGCGACCAATTGAAGGACCACGATACGTATGTCGAGCTGGACATGCTCGCCGACCCCGACGACCCGCGCGACTTGTTCGGCATGGTCGCACGGGCGGCCGGTTAGGGCGCATTTGGGCTTGCTCCGCCCGGGATCCTTCGCCATCTTGCCCCTGTTCTCAGGGCGGGGCGGAATTCCCCACCGGCGGTAAGCGGATCACTCCGTAAGCCCGCGAGCGCCTTCGCGTTAGTGAAGGGTCAGCAGATCAGGTGCAACTCCTGAGCCGACGGTCATAGTCCGGATGAAAGAGAACGAGCGGTTTGTCCCTTGGGGCAGAGCGCCCGTGATCGCCTTGGGTGACGTGTCTGTTGCAAAAGGAGAGATCACCATGACACCCACCCGATACGCGTTCGTCAAAGCCAACTGGCACTCGGAGATTGTCTCCCGCGCCTTGGACGGTTTCTGCGAATTGATCCCACAAGCGCAGGTGGACGTGTTCAACGTCCCCGGCGCGTTTGAAATGCCGCTCTTGGCCCGCGATCTGGCGGCGTCCGGACGCTACGGTGCCGTGGCCTGCGCCGCGCTAGTCGTGGATGGCGGCATCTACCGCCACGACTTCGTGGCCCAATCGGTCGTTGACGGGTTGATGCGGGCCGGCATGGATACCGGCGTGCCGGTCCTGTCAGTGTCCCTGACCCCGCACCATTTTCAGGAGACCGAGCACCACATGGCCATCTACCGCGACCACTTCGTCACCAAAGGCCGCGAGGCGGCGCAAGCCGCGCTTATGATCGGCAAAACGCGTGCGGCGCTGGCGGCTTAGGCCAGCTTTTGCGTGTCCCCGCAGACCGAGATCGCCTGCCCGGAAATTGTCCGCCCCCGCGTTGAAGCAAGGAACAGGCACTGGTCCGCGATTTGCTGCGGGGTGACATAATCCTTGATCGACACATGCGAAAACGCCTCTGCCTCGGTGGCCTCATAGGTCTGGCCAAGCCGTTGGGCCTTGGCCTCCAGCACGCGGCGCTGGCGGTCGCCTGCGACCAATCCCGGCAGGATCGCGTTGGCGCGGATGCCGTGGGGGCCAAGCTCCAGCGCCAGTGATTTTGTGAAGCCGATCACACCCCATTTGGCGGCAGCGTAGGGACTTCGCAGCGCAAAGCCGACACGCCCCGCCAGCGAAGACAGGTTGATGATCGAGCCATTGGCGCTGGCTTTCAATGCCTCCACCGCGCAGCGCGTCGTGTTGAATTGTGAGGTCAGGCAGACGGTCAGCGTGTCGTCCCAGCCATCCGGTGGGATGTCCTCCACCGCGCCCGTCGGCCCCGCAATCCCTGCGTTGTTCACAAGGCAGTCCAGCCCGCCCATGTCGCTGATCGCATTCGCCATGAACCGGCTCACCGCGTCGCGGTCGGAGACGTCGACTTGCGCAGTGGTCATGCCCTTAACCGTGGCCAAAGCCTCCGCATCAATGTCGCACACCGTCACCACTGCACCTTCGTCGCGGAAGCCTTCCGAAATGGCACGGCCAATCCCACTGGCCCCCGCGGTGACGATCACGCGGTGACCTCTCAAACCCAAATCCATAGTGACCCCTTCCCTGAATCCCGATCCTCAGACAGTATCAGCGAAAAGGAGACCCGCAATGCCCGATCCCGTCATCGTCACCGCCGCCATCACCGGAGCTATCCACACGCCGACCATGTCGGACGCCCTGCCCGTCACGCCGGAGCAGATCGTGGACGCCGCCGTGGGTGCGGCAGAGGCCGGAGCCGCCATCGTCCACCTGCACGCTCGCAATCCCGAAAACGGCGCGCCCGACCAGAGCGCCGAAGCGTTCGAGCCGATCCTTGGCGCGATCAAGACGCGGTCGGACGTGGTCATCAATATCACCACCGGCGGCGCGCCCACGATGACCGTTGCCGAGCGGGTGCGCCCCGCGCAGCATTGGCAGCCGGAGCTTGCCTCGCTCAACATGGGGTCGATGAATTTCGGGCTGTTCGGGATGCTGGGGCGCTTCCCTGACCTGAAGCATCAGTGGGAAAAGGACTATCTGGGCAACCGTGACATCATTTTCCGCAACACCTTCCAAGACATCAGTTTCGTCCTCGACACCCTGCGCGACAGCGGCACGCGGTTCGAGTTCGAATGCTACGACACCGCCCACCTCTATAACCTCGCCTATTTCCGCGATGCAGGCAAAGTCGAAGGCCCGTTGCTGATCCAAACCGTGTTCGGCTTGCTGGGCGGCATCGGCGCGCATCCCGACGATGTGGCGCATATGAAGCGCACGGCGGATAGGCTGTTTGGCGATGACTACGTCTGGTCGGTGCTGGGCGCCGGACGGCACCAGATGTCGCTGGCGGCAATTTCCGCAGCGCAAGGCGGCAATGTCAGGGTCGGTCTGGAGGATTCGCTGTGGCTGGAGAAAGGCGTGATGGCGCCGTCCAGCGCGGCGCAGGTCGCCCGCGCGAAGGAAATAATCGAAGGCGTGGGCCGACGCCTCGCCACACCGGACGAGGCGCGGGCAAGGCTGGCGCTGAAAGGCGGCGACCAAACCGCGTTCTAGATCACCGCCCGCTCGACAAAGCTCTCCCGCGCTATAATCCGCTCGACTCCAAAGGGCGACAGGTCCAGCGAGCGGTATTCACCATAGACGACCCACTCCGCCACGCCGCGCCCGATGGCAGGGCTTTGCTGGAGGCCGTGGCCGGAGAAGCCGTTGACGAACACAAAGTTCTCCAACTCGGGCGACGGGCCGACAATCGCGTTCTGGTCGAAGGCGTTGTAGGCGTAATGCCCGACCCACGAGTTCACCAGCTTTACCGACTCGAAGGCAGGCACGCGGGTCGCTACGGCGGGCCAGACCTTGTTCTCCCAGATCGAATGATCCTCGACAAAATCGTCATAGGCTACGGCAGGATCGTCGTCCGGCGGGCAGCCCGCCATGTAGTATTTCCCGTCGCTGCGCATATGCACACCGCTCGGATCGATGGTCAGCGGCAGGTCGCGGTCCAGCGGCGTCTTGGCGTCAAAAATGAAGGTGTAGCGCTTGCGCGGCTCGACCGGAATATCCAGCCCCGCCATCTGCGCCGTAAGCGCCGCACGAGGGCCGGAACAGTTCACCAAGGTGCCGCAAGAGATGGTCTCTCCCGACGCCAGCGTGACGCTTTCGACCCTGTCGCCGGCACTGTTACGGGTGATGCCGCGCACCTCGTTATGAACGTACTCGGCCCCCTGAGTGCGGGCCTTGCGCCTCCACCAGTCGAAGATGGTGCCGCCGTCGAAATAGCCTTCGTTGATCAGGTTGTGATTGCCGCCGATGATGTCGTCGAGGTTGTAAAACGGATACGCCGCCTTGATCTCGTCTGCCGTCATATACTTGGTGCCCGCGCCAAGGCGCTGCTGTATCTGCTGGCTTTCCCGCAAGGTCTGCGCGAAGGCCTCATTGTCGGCCAGATACATATAGCCATAGCTTTGCAACACGATCTTGGGCGCGGCGTCGTCTTGCATGAACTCCTTGAAGCCGTGGATAAACTCCGCCCCGAACTGGGAAATCTTGATATTCACCTCTGCCGAGAACTGCTGCCGGATGCAGCTGTTCGTGTGCGAGGTCGAGGCAAACTCGTAGGTCGGGTCACGTTCCACCACAAGGGTCGAGCCGTCAAAATCCGGGTTTCGTGACAGCCACCACGCGACCGAGGAGCCGTAAATCGCCCCGCCGACAATCACCACGTCGTAGCTTGCTTTCAAAGGTGCCTGCATGATCCTGTCCTCCTCCCCCTGTAATTCGGGCATCAGACATATCGGAACGTGGTTTGGCAATAGCTTGCGAGCTATCCCCTCGGCTTGCTTAACCCTGTGAGGATCGGGCAGTCGGGCCGCCCGTCGCCTGCGCAATCGCGCACCAGCCCCGCGAGTGTGTCGCGCATGGCTTTCAGGTCGGCAATCTTGCGGTCAATCTCGTCCAGATGCTCCCCTGCAATCTGCTTGACGTCAGCGCTGGCCCGCGACTGGTCTTCCCAAAGCGCCAGCAGGGCGCGGCAGTCTTCAATGCTAAACCCGAGCGCCCGTGCGCGGCTCAGAAATGTCAGCTTGTGCAGGTCAGCCTCGCTGAACGCACGGTAGCCGTTGGCATCGCGGGCGGGGCGGATCAGCTTGATGTCCTCATAGTAACGGATCGTTTTGGCGGGCAGTCCCGACCGGTCTGCGACGTGTCCGATGTTCATCTAGTCCCCCTTCATCCCGCGCAGGCGAAGGGCGTTGCTTACCACGAATACGCTCGACAGCGCCATGGCCCCCGCCGCCAGCATTGGCGACAGAAGGATGCCCCAGAGCGGGTAGAGCACACCCGCCGCCACCGGGATAAGCGCGGTGTTGTAGGCAAAGGCCCAGAACAGGTTTTGCCGGATATTGGCCATTGTGTGTCCGCTGACGTTCACCGCCTTCGAGACGCCCGACAACTCGCCCGACATCAGCACCACATCCGCCGTCTCGATCGCCACATCTGTGCCGGTGCCAACCGCGATGCCCACGTCAGCGGCAGCGAGCGCGGGGGCGTCGTTGATGCCGTCGCCGACGAAGGCGAGCATCCCGTCTTCCTTCATCCGCGCAATCGCATCCGATTTGCCATCAGGCATGACGCCTGCGACGACGGTGTCGATGCCAAGGCGCTGCGCGACAGCTTCGGCGGTCTGCACGGTGTCGCCGGTAATCATGGCCACCTTGATGCCCTTGTCATGGAGGTTCTTCACAAGCGTTTCGGCTTCGGGCTTCACAGGGTCGGCCACGGCAATCAGCCCCGCTATGGCCCCGTCAATCGCGGCAAACACAGGGGTTTTCGCCTCGCCTGCCCATTGGTCTGCGAGTGGCTCAAACTCTTTCAGGTCGATGCTTTTCTGCGCCATGTAGCGGCCCGCACCGATCAGCACTTCCGCGCCATTTACTTGCCCGCGCAGGCCCATCCCCGTGACCGAGGCGAAATCCGAGACGGTCGGCACGTCCAGCCCCCGCACATCGGCGGCGCGGGTGATGGCTTGGGAAATGGGATGTTCCGATAGCGCCTCTACCGCCGCGACTGTGGCCAGAACCGTCGCCTCGTCATGGCCGTCTGCCACCGCGATGTCCGTCAACTCAGGCCTGCCCATCGTCAGCGTGCCGGTTTTGTCGAACGCTATCGTTTTGGCCTGCGACAGCGTTTGCAGGGCCGAGCCCTTGCGGAACAGAACCCCCAACTCCGCCGCGCGGCCTGTGCCGACCATAACCGAGGTCGGCGTCGCCAGACCCATCGCGCAAGGGCATGCCACGATCAGAACCGACACGCCCGCGACCAAGGCATGTGCCAGCGACGGGCCAAGGATCAGCCACACCAGCACCGTCACCGCAGCGACCAGCAAAACGGCGGGCACGAACCAGCGCACGACCTTATCGACCACCGCCTGAATGGGCAGCTTCGCGCCTTGGGCCTGCTCGACCATGCGCACGATCCCCGCAAGCACCGTGTCGCCACCCACGGCGGTAGCCTTCACCTGCAACGCGCCTGTGCCATTGACCGTGCCGCCGATCACCGCGTCGCCCTGCGCGTGTTCCACCGGAACCGGCTCGCCCGTGACCATGCTTTCATCGACATAAGAATTGCCCTCGACGATCTCTCCGTCGACAGCCACCCGCTCGCCGGGGCGCACCAGAACGACGTCGCCTGTCTTGATCTCGGCGATGGGAACTTCCACCCAGTCCTCGCCCCGCCGCACCTGTGCGACGGAAGGTTGCAAGCCCAGCAGCGACTTGATTGCGGAGCCGGTCTGCGACTTTGCCCGCGCCTCCAGCCAGCGGCCGAACAGGATAAGCGTCACGATCACCGCCGCCGCCTCGAAATACACCGCGCGGCTGCCTTCGGGCAGAAGTGACGGCGCAAATAGTGCGACAGAGGAGAACAGCCAGGCCGCCGAGGTGCCAAGCGCCACCAGCGCGTTCATCTCGGGCGCGCCGCGCAGCAGGGCGGGGAAGCCGTCGCGCAAGAAGCGCCAGCCGGGCCAGAGCAAGACGATCGTGGTCAACACCCACTGCAGCGTCCAGTTGACCTGCTGGCCCATCGTGCGTTCGACCAGATCGGCCATGCCGGGGATCAAATGGCCGCCCATTTCGACGATGAAAACCGGCAAAGTCAGCGCGGCGGCGATCAGTGTGTCGCGCTTTAGGCTGTCTGCCTCCGCGTCGCGCTTTTCGTCCTGCGTCACCGGCGGGGCCGTGGCATCAAGTGGCGCTGCCGCGTAGCCTGCATCCGTAATCGCGCGGGCCACTTCTTCGCGCGTGACGCTGCCTTTCAGCCATGTGACAGTCGCCGTTCCGTTCGCCAGATTGACTGAAGCATCCACCACGCCCGCCAAGCCTTGAGCGCCACGTTCCGCCCGCCCGACGCAGGACGCGCAGGACAGCCCGTCCACGGAAAACCGCGCCTGTTCGGTCACCGCCGGATAACCAGCCGTGTCCAGCGCATCCACAAGTGCGGCAGCATCCGTGCCGTCTGCATCAACCTCCGCACGGGAGGTCGCCAGATTGACTCCAGCCGACACGACGCCCTGCACGGCCTGCAACGCACGCTCCGCCCGCCCGACGCAAGAGGCGCAGGACAGGCCTTCGATCTCGAAGGAATAATGGGTGGAGGTGGACATATGACGAGCCTCTGGAATGTGTCAGCGACTCCTCATATGGGGGTTCCATCTACTGGAAGGTCAAGGCCTCATGCCGTTTTTGACAGCCCGTCAGCGGAAAACACGTGCATACGCTCCGGCACGGCGGTGAAATAGAGCATCTCACCATGCGCCTCGGTGGGGGGCGTTTCCATCTTGGCGATAAATTCGGACCCCTCTGGCGTGATCAAATGCGCCAAGGCGTATTCGCCCAACTGTTCGACCAGTTCCAGCTTGCCAGCCACACGCGCGGACGCTTCGTCGCAACGCACCAGATGTTCAGGACGGATACCCAGCGTGTCGGAATCCGCGAACCCGTCAGGGCGCGACGCGGGCGGCACATCGGCGGCGATGAAGAAGTTCATCTTCGGGCTGCCGATAAACTGCGCCACAAATTTGTTCGCGGGGCGTTCGTATAGCTCGATGGGCGAGCCGACCTGCTCAATCCGGCCGTCGCGCAGAACGACGATCTTGTCGGCCAGTGTCATGGCCTCGACCTGATCGTGCGTCACATAGATCATCGTCGATTTTAGCCGCTCGTGCAGACGGGCAATTTCCAGCCGCGTTTGGACGCGCAGGGACGCATCAAGGTTGGACAGCGGTTCGTCAAACAGGAACACTTCGGGGTCGCGCACAATGGCGCGGCCGATGGCGACCCGCTGACGCTGGCCGCCCGACAGGTTGCGCGGGCTGCGTTCAAGATAGTCGGTGATCTGCAACACCTCGGCGGCAGAGCGCACGCGGCGGTCAATCTCGTCCTGCGGCGTCTTGGCCTGCTGCAAGCCGAACGCCATGTTCTTGTAGACCGTCATATGCGGATAGAGCGCATAGGTTTGGAACACCATGGCGACCCCGCGCTTGGAAGGGGCGACCTCGTTGACCTCCCGATCCCCGATGGCGACGGTCCCGCCCGATATGTCCTCAAGCCCGGCAATCATCCGCAGCAAGGTGGACTTGCCGCAACCCGACGGGCCCACGAAGACGACGAACTCGCCGTCTTCGATATCAAGATCGACGCCGTGCATGACCTGCACCTCGCCATAACGTTTCACCAGATTGCGAATGGTCAGACCGGCCATGTTAGCTCCATTTCTTTGATAGCGCCGCGCAGAGCGCCCGCGAAGTCGGGAAAGCGGTCCGGAAGGTCCGCCCACAAGAGTTTAGATGTGCAAAACGCCTCCAGTCCGGCGGCATCGCGCAGCATCGGCTGAAGCGTGTCCCAGCTGGGTTCGAGATAGGTCAGTGGCAATTTACCCGCCGCGATGTGCTGGGCAAAAACGTACCAACTGGCGACGGAGCGAAAGCCCGCATCGGGCGTGATGCCTTGGGCAAGGCAGCCTTCCAGCGTGGGTCGGATGAAGATCGGAAACTTCGCCATGCCATCGGCGCAGATGCGTTCCACCGAGTCGGCGATAGCTGCATTGCCGAAGCGGTCCGCGATGCTTTGCAGGTATTCCGCGCGGTCAAACGGCAGGTCCAGCGTCAGGGCCGGCAGCACCTCGTCGCGCTCGTAGGCCCAGAAATGCGCCACCAGATCGGCATCGCGCATGGCGGCGTCGAAGGTCTTTAGCCCGTGCAGCGCGGCCAGATAGGTCAGCGCGGTGTGCCCGCCGTTCAGAATGCGAATCTTAGCCTCCTCATAGGGATGCACGTCCGTCGTCACCGTGACGCCAGCGGCGGCAAGGTCGGGCATGGGGCCGGCAAACTTGTCTTCCAGAACCCACTGCACGAAGCTCTCCGCAATCACCGGGAACGTCCCGCGCTCGCCAAAGATCGCCTGCATTTCCGACGCAAGGTCAGGGCTGCTGCGCGGCGTGATCCGGTCGACCATGGAACAGGGGAACGTCACATTCCGCGCCACCCAGTTGGCCAGATCAGCGTCACCTAGTAGCCCCATATAGGCCGCGAAATTCGCGCCCAGCTTGGTGCCATTCTCGCGGATGTTGTCGCAGCACAGCACTGTCAGAGGCGCCCCGCTGTGTTTCATCCGCCCGCGCAACGCGGCGGCAAGATAGGCGTAGACGGACACAGGCGCACCGCCCGCGACCTCGGCCTTGATGACCGGATCGTCAGGATTCAAAGCACCCGCATCATCGGTGTAGTAGCCGCTTTCGGTCACCGTGATGGTGACCATGTGGACGCTGGCCAGAGACAGCAATGCCTCCGCGCCGGATGCGTCTTTGCTCCAGTCCGCGAAAGCCACGTGCGATCGCACCTGACGGAAAGTGACCTGCCCGTCCGGCGAGATCGACTTGATGATATACCCGTCCTTGCGATGCGCGGCAAAGCTATTCGCCTCCGCGGCACGCAGGTTAACCGCTGCGATGCCCCAACGCAGGTCGCCGGTCGCCTCCATCGTGTCGTCGATATACATCGCCTGATGGGCGCGGTGAAACGCGCCAAAACCCAGATGTACGACACCAATATCGCAAGCCGCCCGGTCATAGCCGGTCGCATAGAGAGCCTGCGGATTTCGCTTGTTCATAACGCCCGAGCCCCCTTGGTGACCAGTTCCCGCCGCGCAAAATCGCGGTAGGCCGAAGGTGTCATGTCCTTCATCTTCAGAAACTGACGGTTGAAATTGGCAAGGTTCTGAAACCCCACATCGTAGCAGATGGCCGAGATCGGATCGTCGGTCGCATAGAGCTTCCCGCAGGCCTGCCCGATACGCACGCGGTTGACGAACTCGACGAAGCGATGACCTGTCGCCGCCTGAAAGTTGCGCGAGAAGGACGTCGCGCTCATTCCCGCCTTGTCGGCGGCCAGATCGACCGAGATATCTTCGGCGTAATTCGCCACGATATGATTGATCACTTCCGCGATGCGCGACTGCTTGCTGCTGCCCTCGGGCTGGACGATCTTCATCACCGACAGCGCCTTCTTCTCGGCGTGCTCGTTGATACGGATCAGGAACCGCAGCAAGGCGACGATGCGCTCCGGCCCTTTGGTGTCGCGGATCGCCTCCAGATGGCCCTGCGCGAAGGTCGGGTTGAAGCCGACGAACTCAATGCCGGACTGGGCCAGCGTCAGCATCGCGCGCAGGTCCTGAAATTCGGGGAAGGCGGTGGCAAGACGGTCAAGGCTGCTTTGGCTGAATTGCACCAGCATGTCGCGTATCTCGACCGGCTCTTTGTAGACCTCGTCGGTGATCCAGTTATGCGGCAGGTTCGGGCCGGTCAGAAACAGCGTTCCGGGCCCGAAGTCGCCGATATAGTCGCCAATGAAAGCCTTGCCGCGTGTTGCCGTGATAAGATGCAACTCATATTCGCGGTGGCTGTGCCAGCGGCAAAGCTCGGTCGGCCAGCCGTGCTCCAGATAGCGGATGCTTTCTGTCGCGCGGTCGACGACCTCGATTTCCGGATGGATCAGTGACATCACTTCACCGCTCCGAAGGTCAGGCCTTGCACCAGTTGCTTTTGCGCCATCCAGCCGAACACCACAATCGGTGCGCAGGCCAGCGTCGACACGGCGGACACCTTGGCCCAGAACAACCCCTCAGGCGCTTGGAACGACGCCACGAAGGCGGTCAGCGTGCTGGCATCCGTTGTGGTCAGAACGATGGACCAGAACGCCTCGTTCCAGCACAAGATGATGGACAGCAACGCGGTGGAGGCGATTCCGCCCCATGCCAGCGGCAGCACGATCTGGCGAATCTCGTTGAAGGTGGATGTCCCGTCCATCCGCGAGGCTTCCAGAATTTCCTTGGGGATTTCGCGGAAATAGTTGAACAGGATGAGCATCACGATAGGCAGGTTCATCATCGCGTAGATGACCACCAACAGCGTTCGCGTGTCGAACAGGTCGAACTTCTGCGCGAGAAAATAGATAGGCATCAGCACGCCCACCGCAGGAAGCATCTTGGTGGACAGCATCCACATCAGCACGTCCTTGGTGCGGTGCGTGGTATTGAACGCCATGGAATAAGCCGAAGGAATGGCAATCAGCAGCGCAACCAAGGTGCCGCCAAAGGCCGTGATGACCGAGTTCATGGCGAACTTAAAGTAGTTGGTGCGGTCCTGAATCTCCAGATAGTTCTCCAGCGTCGGCTCGAAGATCAGCAGCGGCGGCACCTGAATGGCCTGTCCTTCGGTCTTGAAGCTGGTCAGCACCATCCAGAAGATCGGAAAGAAGAAGACGAGGGCGGCGATCCATGCGGCCGTTACGGCGGCGCGGTCGATCCAGATCTGGCGTTGTCTATCTGTCATGATTACACCGTCAATGTTTTGCCAACAGCGCGGATGAGGAACAGCGCGACGATGTTGGCGAGGATGATTGCAAAGACACCACCGGCGGAGGCAACGCCCACGTCGAAGGCCTGCTGCGACTGGATATAGATCAGGTAGGTCAGGTTGGTGGACGACACGCCGGGACCGCCAGAAGTGGTCACGAAAATCTCGGCGAAGATCGACAGGTGAAAGATCATCTGGATCAGCAGCACGATGGAAATCGGGCGGGCAAGATGCGGCAGCGTCAGGTTCCAGAACTGCGACCAGAAACCGGCGCCGTCAAGGGTGGCGGCCTCTTTCTGCTCTTGGTCTTGGGACTGCAGCGACGTCATGAAGATCAGGATCGCAAAGGGCGTCCACTGCCAGCTGACCATGAGGATGATCGAGAACAGCGGATACTGGGCAAGCCACTCCACAGGTTCCAATCCGAGCGCATTCGAGAACGCGGCGAACAGGCCGTTATTGGGGTCCATCAGCATGTTCTTCCAGACCAGCGCGGACACGGTCGGCATGATGAAGAACGGCGAGATCAGCATCACCCGGGCAATCCCGCGACCACGGAAAGGGCGGTCGATAAGGATGGAAACCGCAAGGCCAAGGACGATGGTAATGGCAAGAACCGAGCCAACCAGAACGAGCGTGTTTATCAGCGCAGGACCAAAAGCCGGATCGGTTGCGAAAAACCGGTAGTTATCAAGACCGATGAACCCCGTGCGCTCCGGGTAGAGCAGGTTGTAGCGGATGGTCGAGAAATAGAGCGTCATGCTCAGCGGCACGATCATCCAAATCAGCAGCAGAACAACGCTGGGGGCCTGTAGCCATCTGACGAGTGTCGGGTTCATGGAGATCATCCCTTGGTTTGCAGGGTGGGTGGGTAAGGCGGGACTAATCCCGCCCTACAATTGTCGGGTAGGGCGGGGTTCACCCCGCCACACCGTTGCCAAGGCTTAGTAGTAGCCGGCTTTCTTCATCTCGCGGTCCGCGATGGCCTGACTGTTTTCCAGCGCCTCTTCGACCGTGATGTTGCCAGCCAGCGCGTCGGTCATCTGCTGACCAACTGCGGTGCCGATGGCTTGGAACTCGGGGATCGCAGCGAATTGAACACCAACATAAGGCGACGGGTTCAGGGTGCTGTCTTCCGGGTTCGCAGACAGGATCGCCTTCAGCTCGGCCTCGTCAAAGGTCGCGGCTTCCTGGAAGTTGGGGTTGTCATAGGTCGACTGGCGGGTGCCGGTCGGGACGTTGCCCCAGCCATTCTTCTCGGCCACAAGCTCGATATAGGACTTGGACGTTGCCCACTCGATGAAGTCCATGGCTTCCTCTGCCTGGTCGGTGCCGGCAGGAATTGCCAAGGACCATGCCCACAGCCAGTTCGCACCTTTGGTGGTCGCTTTCTGCGGAGCCTGAGCGAAGGCCATCTTGTCAGCCACTTTGGATTGGTCGGGATCGGTCACGAAGGATGCCGCGATAGTTGCGTCGATCCACATGCCGCACTTGCCTTCGTTCATCAGGGCAAGGATTTCGTTGAACGAGTTGCCTTCCGAACCGGGAGGGCCCGATTCTTCAAGCATTTCGACGTAGAACGTCACAGCTTCCTGCCAAGCGTCGGAGTCCAGTGCGGGGGTCCAGTCTTCGTTGAACCATTGCGCGCCGAACGAATTCGCCATGGTCGTCAGAAACGCCATGTTGTCACCCCAGCCCGGCTTGCCGCGCAGGCAGATGCCGTAGACGCCTTCGTCCTTGTTGGTGATCGCTTTGGCAACTTCGCGGATGTGGTCCCAGGTCGGGTTATCCTCAATGGTCATGCCGGCTTCTTCGACCAGATCCTTGCGGTACATGATCATCGACGACTCGCCGTAGAATGGTGCCGCGTAGAGCTTCCCTTCGTGGGACAGACCGCCGCGCATGGCGGGCAGGATATCCTCGACGTCATACTCCGCGTCGAATTCCAGCGGCTGCAACCAACCGCGCGATCCCCAAATCGGAGCCTCATACATGCCGATGGTCATGACGTCGAACTGGCCACCCTTGGTGGTGATGTCCGTGGTCACGCGGGACCTCAAGGTGCCCTCGTCCAGCGTCACCCAGTTGAGCGTCGTGCCCGGATGGGCCGCCTCGAATTCAGGTGTCAGCTTTTGCATTTCGATCATGTGGCCGTTGTTCACGGTTGCGATGGTCAACTCACCGGCAAATGCGGTCGATGCGCCAGCGACGCCGACGGCCAGACCAAGCGCGGTATTGCGAAGAGATTTCATGTTTTCCTCCCTGAAATCACGGTGCTTTCATATTCCGTGACGTAACCCTGAGGCTCTTACCGATTCTCAGCCAATACCATTTTTTCAAGGAGTGATACTTTTTCTGCATATTTACCCCTACGAAGGGTCGCATACCTGCATAATAGTATATCTCTCACAGAATACTGCGTCCGACAGACAGGAAACCCTGTGCGCCTTGGCGGACTCTGCCTGATACTTTCCCGACAGAACCGCACACGGGTTAGTGACGGGACAAAGTGGAAAAACCCAGCCTGACTGCTTATCTTTGCACTCAACGGACCCGCATAGATAAGGACCTGCCCATGAAATACGCCAAGACCGATGAAGCCCTTGCCAAGCTCACCCCCGAACAGTTCCGCGTGACGCAGGAAAACGGCACCGAACGCGCCTTCACCGGGGAGCTGACCGACAACAAGGAGCCCGGCATCTACGTCGACATCGTGTCTGGCGAGCCGCTGTTCGCGTCGTCCGACAAGTTCGAATCCGGCTGCGGCTGGCCCAGCTTCACCAAGCCCATCGTCACAGATCACGTGACCGAACACCGCGACGCATCCTTCGGGATGGTCCGCACAGAGGTGCGGTCCATGCATGGGGACAGCCATCTAGGCCACGTCTTCCCTGACGGCCCCGCCGATCGCGGGGGCCTGCGCTATTGCATCAACTCCGCCAGCCTGCGCTTCATTCACCGCGACGAGATGGAGCAGGAAGGCTACGGCGAATATCTGGATCAAGTGGAGGAAATCGAATGACTGAACGCGCTGTTCTGGCCGGTGGCTGCTTCTGGGGCATGCAGGACCTGATCCGCAAAATGCCCGGCGTTGTGTCCACCCGCGTGGGCTACACCGGCGGCGATGTGGAAAACGCCACCTACCGCAACCACGGCACCCATGCGGAAGGGATCGAGATCATCTTCGACCCTGACGTGATGAGCTATCGCAAGCTGCTGGAATTCTTCTTCCAGATCCATGATCCGACGACGCCGAACCGGCAGGGTAATGACCGTGGCATGTCGTATCGGTCTGCCATCTACTACGTCGACGAGACGCAGAAAGAGGTGGCATTGGACACCATCGCCGACGTAGATGCCTCCGGCCTGTGGCCGGGCAAGGTGGTGACCGAGGTGGAACCCGTAGGCGATTTCTGGGAGGCCGAGCCGGAGCATCAGGACTATCTGGAACGCATCCCCAACGGCTACACCTGCCATTTCGTGCGCCCAGACTGGGTGCTGCCCAAACGCGCAGCGGCTGAATAGCCGCCGATGGAGCCAGAGACGATAGGCTTCGGCGGTGGCTGCCATTGGTGCACCGAGGCCGTGTTTCAATCCCTGCGCGGGGTCGCGCATGTCGACCAGGGCTTCATCCGTGCCGACCCGCCTGACGACAGCTTGTCGGAAGGCGTGGTCGTGCGGTTCGATCCCGCGATCATTCCGCTTTCAACGCTGATAGAAGTGCATCTTCGCACCCATGCCAGCACCTCCGCCCACTCCATGCGCGGCAAATACCGCAGCGCGGTCTACACGACCGACGCGGCTCAGCACGCCAAAGTCGCTGCTATCCTCGCAGACCTGCAATCGCAATTCGACCGGCCACTTGTCACCAAGCCGCTGATGCTGCGCGGGTTCGAGCCCTCGCCCGACACATATCAGGACTACTACGCCACCCACGCGGATGCGCCGTTCTGCACGCGCTACATCGACCCCAAGCTCTCCCTGATCCGGCAGGACTTCGCGGCGCATGTTTAAACTGGGCCTCATCGGCGACAATATCGCCGCATCACAGGCCCCGCGCCTGCACGAAACCGCCGGACGTATCACCGGCCACCCCGTCACCTACGAACGCTTGGTTCCCGCAGACATGGGCATGACCTTCGAGGAGGTTTTCACCCACGCTCGAGACTCGGGCTTCACCGGTCTCAACATCACCTATCCCTATAAGGAACGCGCGGTGCAGCATGTCAGCATCGAAGACCCGCAGGTAAGCAGCATCGGCGCGGTGAATACCGTGCTATTCACGCCCGACGGCGCCAAAGGCTACAACACCGACTATTCCGGCTTCATCAATGCGTATCGCACCACCTTTGGCGACATGCCTGTCGGCACCGTCTGCCTGATCGGCACCGGCGGCGCAGGCCGTGCGGTGGCCTTCGGATTGCTCATGCTAGGGGCTCGGACCATCCGTCTGGTCGATCTGGACACGGACAAGGCCGATGCTCTGGCCCGCGACCTTGAACGCTTGGGCAAGGCTGTTCAAGTAGAGGTCCACCCGGACGCAACCGCCGCCGCACACGGCGCAGACGGGCTGGTCAATTGCACACCCTTGGGCATGGGTGGCATCGGCGGCAGCCCACTTCCCGCAGATGCCATGACCACGAGCCGCTGGGCCTTTGACGCCGTCTACACGCCGCGCGACACAAGATTTCTCAGCGACGCCGAAGCGGCAGGCCTGCGCACCCTGTCGGGCTACGAGCTGTTCTTCGGCCAAGGCATCGACGCATGGCGCATCTTCACCGACATTCCGCTGGACGCAGAGCACCTGCGCCGCGAGATGGCTTAAGCCCGATCGCTTGAACATGCTGAATCTGGAAAGTGTCAACATGACTGTGCATCATGGACTATGATGCCAATCTCGCACTGCACTGCCCGACCGCCTATGTCGAGGTGGTGCAGACCATGCTGGACTTCGGAATGTGGGAGTAACCCCGATCCGCTGTGCGAAAAAAGTGGTGCCGCTGATAGGACTCGAACCTACGACCCCATCATTACGAATGACGTGCTCTACCATCTGAGCTACAGCGGCCACGGCGCGGGCAATAGCACCCTGCGCGGCATGGGGGAAGGGCTAATTTGCCTTCGCGCCCTCTTCTGTCTCGGTCGCGTCGTCGTTCAATTCCACCACCACGACCTCGTGATCCGGCACGATCTCCGCGTCCTCGGTATCGGGCGTCGCGGTCTTGTCGGCAATCGCACCCACGATCAACGGCAGCATAGCCGTGCCCGCAGGCATCGAGACCGAGGTTTCCGGCGCCTCCGTCCAGCTTAGCGTATCCAGGCTGCCGCAATTGGTGCAGGTCGGCGACCAGACCGGATGCACCGTCTGGCAGTTGCCGCAGACCCATTGCGGGCCGCGTGGCGCGGACAGAGCGCGGGTCAGCCAGCCACGCACCACAGCGTCGTCGGAGCCTTCGCCGCGTTCAATCGCCGCCATGATTGTCAGCACCCGTGCGGTCGGAGTTGTCTCCGGCAGATCGCCAATCGCGCGGCGGGCCTCAGGGAACTGCTCGGCGGCGATGTTCAGCTCCGCCAGCAGCATCTTGGTTTCGGGGTGATCTTGCTGGGCACGGGTCAACACGTTGAACCGCTTGATCCGCTCCTGTGGCGTCTCGTTCGGGGCAATCTCGGCAAACGCGGCGGCAAGATCCGGATGCGGCTGCGCAGCCCATGCTTTCTTGATCACCCGTGTCGCGTATTTCGGCTTGCCCTGCTCGATGTAGCTTTTCGCGGCCAGCGTGGCGGCAGGGATCAGGTCGGGCGACAGACGGTTGGCCTCGATCGCGGTCTCCCGTGCCTCGATCGTCGCGCCATCGGCCATGACGTCTTTCGCCTCGGACAGCGCCAGCACCGCGTCGCGGCGACGATGCACGTCGCGCGGCAGGTTGCCATGTTTCAGCTTCGCGTTCAGCGTCTTGCGCGCGCCGGACCAGTCGTGGTTTTCCGCCTGTAACCGCAGCAAAACGTCCTGCGTTTCCTCATGCTTGGGTTTCAGCGCGAACGCCTTTTCCGCCAGTTTCAGCGCCGTGTCGGTATCCCCTTCGGCCAGCTTTTGCTTCATGATGCCACGCACGCCCACAAAGCGGGTGCGGTCGTCCGTCAGCAGGCGTTTGTAAACCTCCTGCGCCTTACGGGTGTCGCCCGCGCTCTCGGCAGCTTGCGCCGCCAGAAGGTTGGTCAGTTCCGGGCGGGCCAGATACTTCTCGGCCCTCGCCGCCTTTGCCATCGCTGTTCGTCCTTCGCCAGACGCCAGCGCCATCAGACCGTCGGCCAATGCCTCGAACCCTTTGCGCTCACGGTTGCGGGTGAAATAGCGGCTGATCGCGGTCTCGTCGCCGTTGAGGAAATGGAACGTCGCCGACAACAATCCCAGCAGTTTCAGCGTCACCCAGAACGCCGCCAGCAGCGCCACCAGCCCGAGGATCGTCATCAACGGGCTGAGGGTGAATTCGGTATTCGCCACCGAAACCCTTACCCCGCCGCTGGTTTCCAGCAACATGCCCAGACCCAGGGTGACCGCCACGATGACGCCCACAAACACCAGAATTTTCACAAGAGACCAAAGCATATAATTATCCTAATTCGCGTTCAGCGCGTCTGAGAGGCTGTCGAAAGCGGCAAGCGCGTCGCGGCGCGTCGCAGCGGCTGCGGCCCAATCCTGAAGCTCCGCCTTGCCTGCGTCCGGCAAGGTTTCGACCAGCGCAAGGGCGCCGTCGATATCACCTGCCTTCAAGGCAGCCTCTGCCCGTGACAGAACCGCGTCAGGGTCATCGCCTTCGCGCGGCGTGAGAGACCGGGCGCCAAGCTGGTCCTTCAGGAAGAAGGTCAGCCGGTCGCGGGTGCTGTCGCCAGCGGTCGCTTTCAGCGAGGCCGACAATGCCGCCCGCGCACCATCCGCGAATTGCGACTCCAAAGCGGCGGCCGTCGGCACGCCGGTTTCCGCATTGGCGGCCAGAACCTCCGGCACATCCGTCGCCGCAGCGATTTCCGGCACAACGGACGCATAAGAAGCGCCCGTGTTCAGCGCTGTGCGCAACTGGTTCAGCGCCCCGCGCGCCTTGGCGCGGGCCTCCGCCTGCGCAGCACTTTCCTGCATCGCCTGAGCGCTGGCGATCTGGTCCTGCGTCAACGCGCGCATCTGTTCCAGCGTGCCTTCCAGCTCTTCCAGCTCCGCGCGTTGCGCGTCCAGCTTGGCCTGCACATCTGCGGGCAGCGGCTCCATGCTGGCGGTCGTCGGCAATTCATCGACACGGGCGCTCAACTCGTCAATGCTGGCGCTCAACGCGTTGCGTGCTTCGGCATCGCTGGCCTGCGCGGTGTCGAGTGCGGCCTGCAAAGTCGCAATGGTCTCGGATTGCTGCGCAATCATCCCCTCCAGATCGCTGGCACCCCCAGCGCCGAACATGGGCCATTCCGCCGCCTTGAAATAAATCGCACCGCCAAAGCCGATCACGGCTGCCAATATGCCACCCAGCAGCGCCGACCAGAAGCCGCCGCGCCTTTCCACGACCGTGACCGGAGCAGGTGGCACAGGTGCGGGCTCTTCCGAGGCCCGCTCGGCGTCAGGCTCCTCGGCCGGTTTGTCCTCTGGTTCATGAAGCGGCTTCGCGTCCTCGCCATCGTCGGAGGCACCCTCTTCGACGACTTCGCCCTCCATCATCACCACTTCGCGGTGGGTTTCCACGGCGGGCAATTGCACAGGCGTATCGTCGTCCGTTGCATCGTCTTCACCCACGCGGACGCCTTCCGCCTTGGTGTCAGCCATCGCGGCGTCCGGCTCGTCGAACTCCGCGCCCTTAACGACACCGGAGATTGCACCGGCCTTCGATGATTTCTTGCTGTCTTCGGGCGCGTCAGCCTTGGACGGAGTGTTTTTCTTTCGGGCCAAGGCGCGTGTTCCTTTTCAGTTCGACCGTGCGCGGCGACTCTATCCATCACCGACACCCGACCTTAGACCAACAACTTGTCCGCTCTCAAGCAGAACACCTAGCGGCGCACATCCTCGATAGCGCGTAACATTGCCGCTGCGTCAGGGGCGTCTGCCACGCGGTCCACGCTCAATCCACGTCCCCGTGCCACATCCGCCGCAGCCTCGCTGATGACGATCAGCACCAAGGACGCAACTTCCTTGCCGGTCAATTGTTCCGCAAACAGCGCCACGCTGCGCGGGGAAAACAGTGGCACGATCACCGTTTGATCCTTCGCCAAGGCCGCCCGAGCCTCGGCGGACATGGGCACGGCGCGTTGCTCATAGACGGTCAGGGGCACTGCGCCCATCTCCACATCGCCCGCCACATGCCGCCCCCGCGCATGGATCAGGCGCATCCCTTGGGCGCGTTTTGCCAGCAAAGCGTGCAGGTCGCGCAGGTCGCCACCCGCGCTTTCCGCGTCAAACCCCGCATCCCGTGCCTCTTGCGCGGTGCGGTCCCCCACGCAAAACGCCCGCCCGCGCCATTCGCTGCCGCGCACGAACCCCCGCACGCCATTCTCCGAGGTGAACACCATCGCGTCGGGCGCTTCGTCCAACGGCTCGAAGTCCAGAAACACCCGTTTCATCAACGGCGACAGGATCACCGGCGCGGCCAAATCTGCTGCAAAACGCGTCCCCGCCGCCTTGGGGCGGGTCAGAAGCACGGTCGCTGGGATTGTCTGTGTCATGTCAAAGGTGTTACCCGTTGCCAAAGCCCCGCACAACAGGCCCGACACCTTGGCGCAAACCCTCACCCTCCTTGGCATCGAAAGTAGCTGCGACGACACCGCCGCCGCCGTTGTGCGCCACGCGCCCGGCCATCCGCCCGAAATCCTGTCGAACGAGGTGTTCGGACAGACCGACCTGCACGCCGATTTCGGCGGCGTCGTCCCTGAAATCGCCGCCCGCGCCCATGCCGAAAAGCTGGACGTCATGGTGGAGGCCGCCCTTGCCACGGCCGGCCTGACCCTTGCGGATATGGACGCCATCGCCGTCACCGCAGGCCCCGGCCTGATCGGCGGGGTCATGTCCGGCGTGATGTGCGCCAAAGGGCTGGCCGCTGGATCGGGCAAGCCGCTGGTGGGCGTGAACCACCTCGCAGGCCACGCCCTGACCCCGCGCCTGACGGATCAGTTGGAGTTCCCCTACCTGATACTGCTGGTCTCCGGCGGACATTGCCAATTCCTCATTGCGCATTCCGTCACGGAATTCCAACGCCTCGGCGGCACCATCGACGACGCGCCCGGCGAGGCGTTCGATAAGGTCGCCAAGCTGATCGGCCTGCCGCAGCCGGGCGGGCCTTCGATCGAACAGGCTGCTAAAAATGGCGACTCCCAATCCCACAAGCTGCCCCGCCCCCTGCTGGACCGCGAGGGGTATGATATGTCCTTTTCCGGCCTCAAAACCGCCGCCCTGCGAACCCGCGATGCACTGGTCGCGGAGCAAGGCGGGCTTCACCCGCAAGATCAGGCGAATCTGTCCGCCAGTTTCCAAGCCGCCGTGACGGATGTGCTGACCGAAAAGACACGCCGTGCCCTGACGCAGTATCTTACGTTGGAGCCGAAAGCCCCCGCCATCGCCGTCGCCGGTGGCGTCGCCGCGAACCAAGCCATCCGCGACAGCCTGTCGGAGCTCGCGGAGCAGCACGGCGTCCGCTTCACCGCCCCGCCGCTAAAGCTGTGCACCGACAACGCCGCGATGATCGCATGGGCGGGGATTGAGCAATACCGCCTTGGCCTGATCGACGATATGACCCTCACCGCGCGGCCCCGCTGGCCGCTGGATGCCGCCGCCCCTGCGATGCTGGGCTCCGGCAAAAAAGGAGCGAAAGCATGACCAAAATCACCGTCGCAGGCGCGGGCGCGTTCGGCTCCGCACTGGCCGTCGCCTTGGATATGGCAGGCCGCGAGGTCACGCTTGTGGGCCGTAATGTCGACGCGTTCCAAACCAGCCGCGACAACCCGCGCCTGAAGGGCGTGCCGATCCCTGAGAGCATCACGCTCACCACCGTGCTGAACGTGACCCAAGACGACCTGCTGCTGCTCGCCGTCCCAATGCAGGCGCTATCGGGCTATCTGGAGGACACGAAACCCAAGCCCAAAGCCGCCATCGCGTGCAGCAAGGGCGTGGACCTTGCCACCGGGCGCGGCCCTACCGCGATCATCGACGACTTACTGGACGCGCCTTCTGCCATCCTCACCGGCCCCAGCTTCGCCGCAGACATCGCCCGCGGCCTACCCACCGCGCTGGTCATCGCCACCAACAGCGACATGGGCGAGGAGTTGCAGGAGGCCCTGTCCACCGACACCCTGCGCCTCTACCTGTCCCACGATCCCATCGGGGCTGAACTTGGCGGGGCCTTGAAAAACGTCATCGCCATCGCTTGCGGCATCTGTATCGGGGCGGGCCTTGGCGAAAGCGCGCGCGCTGCGCTGATGACACGCGGCATGGCCGAAATGCTGCGTATGGCCGTCGCCATGGGGGCCAAACCCGAAACCCTCGCAGGGCTCGCGGGCTTCGGCGATCTGGCGCTGACCTGCACCTCCGAGCAATCGCGTAACTTTACCTTCGGCCTGTCCCTTGGCGGCAAAGGCCCCGCCCCGTCCGCCACCACCGAGGGCCGCCACACCGCCCGCGCCATCGTAAAGCTGGCCGGGGCCAAAGGCGTGGATATGCCCATCGCCAACATGGTCGCCGGAATGGTAGAAGAGAAACTGACACTGGAACAAGCGGTCTCGATGCTGCTGTCCCGACCGCTGACAAAGGAATGGCCTTATGCTTATCGCCCTGATTTGCACCGATAAACCGAACAATCTGGAAACCCGCCTTGCCAATCGAGATGCGCATGTGGCCTATTTGAAAAGCACCGATGCAGTCGTGCAGGCAGGCCCGTTTCTCGATGAATCCGGCGATATGTCCGGCTCGCTCATTGTGTTGGACGTGCCGGATATGGATGCGGCCCACGCTTGGGCTGCCGCCGACCCCTACGCCCAGGCAGGACTGTTCTCCGAGGTGCGGCTGGAGCAGTGGAACAAGGTGATCGGCTGATGCGCTACTGGTTGTTCAAATCCGAGCCGTCCACGTGGTCATGGGACGACCAAGTCGCCAAAGGCGACGCGGGCGAGGAATGGGACGGTGTGCGCAACTATCAGGCCCGCAACTTCATGCGGGAGATGTCGGTAGGCGACCGCGGATTCTTCTACCACTCGCAAAAGGACCGCGAGATCGTCGGTATAGTCGAAGTCTGCGCCGAGGCCCACCCCGACAGCACCACCGACGACGACCGCTGGGAGTGCGTGGACATCAAGGCTGTGAAGCCTTTGAAAACACCCGTGACGCTGGATCAAGTCAAGGCAGACGGGCGGCTCGACGACATGGCACTGGTCAAGCAGGCCCGCCTGTCAGTGCAACCGGTCACCGCCGAGGAGTGGAAAATCGTCTGCAAGATGGGCGGACTTTGAAGCTTGTTCTGCTGCCCGGCCTCGATGGGACCGGCCTGCTGCACGATGAGTTCAAGAAAGCCCTAAAGCCGATCACACAACTCGACGTCATGACCTATCCCACCGCTCTAACCAGCTACGCCGACCTCGCCGACTATATCTCACCGCTACTCCCGACCGACGAGCGTTATGTTTTGGTCGCCGAGTCTTTCGCAGGTCCGCTTGCTGTGATCCTCGCAGCGCGGGCAGGGACAAATCTGCGCGGTATCGCCTTCGTCGCCAGCTTCACCGCACGGGTTCGGGCCATCCCGCCCGTTTTTGCAAAGGCGCTCGCTTATATGCCGTTACGAACGTCGCTCTTTCTAAGGCTCATGCAGCTATTCACCATCAATACGCTCACGCGCAGCACTCTTTCGGGCGCCTTGAAAACTGCTATCGCAAGTGTGCCGCCGCACACCTTGGCCTACAGACTGACACAGACCTTGCAATCGCGTCATACGGCCACGCCAAAGCACCCGATGCTCTATCTGAGGGCTAATCATGATCGGTTGGTGCCAAAGCGACATGCACGTCAGTTCGCTGACAAAGGCGCAAAAGTAGTGCAGATCGAAGGCCCCCATTTTCTGCTGCAAATGCGCCCTACCCTCTGCGCCGAGGCCGTTATGGATTTCACCAGACGCCTCTAGCGCTCAACTTTACTGGCTTGGTTCTACAAATGAAAAGAGGGTTCCGACCCCCCGGAACCCTCTTCTACCCCACGTGTTTGGTTACTCGCACCACGTGTCTTTGAAACTGGATCCGGCCTTACTGGCTCGGTGTCTTATGGGTAGCCGCAGGGACCGCGCATTGCAAACAAACTATCCGCGCAATTCGATCCCCATTTCTGTCAAATTTTCCAGACCCGGAACGGAAAACGCCCGCGCGGAAACCGGCGGGCGTTAGAAACTGTGTAAAGGGCAGGGTTTAGCCGTAGACGGACTCTTTGCCGAAATGCTTGGTCAGCATGTAATAGACCACGGCGCGGTATTTGTTGCGCTCGGATTTGCCATAAGTCTCGATCACCGAGTTGATGGCTTCCATCAACTGCGGGCTGTCGGACAGGCCCAGTTTCTTGATCAGGAAGTTGTTCTTGACGGTTTCCAGCTCTTCCGGCTGACTGCCTGCCACGGTCGAGGCGTCGGCATTGTAGATCGCCGGACCACAGCCGATGGTGACCTTGGTCAGCAGGTCCATGTCAGGCGTCATGCCGCATTTGTTTTTCAGATCGTCGGCGTAGACAGCAATCAGCTCGTCACGTTTTCCCATAGTAATTTCTCCCACCAATGTTCAGGCGCATCCGGCCCTGTTGCAGACCCCAAAACAGGTCTTAAAGCGGACAATAGGCACTAAATCAGCCAATCCAAAGGAAAAAATCCCCGGTTTTTCCCCGCAAGCGGCATCGAGCCTAGCGGCAGGTGCCCCAACCCTTGTTTTGCAAATGAAAATGGTCCGCGTGGAGCGCATTGTAGTCCGGCCCAAGCACCGTGGAAAACCACTGGCACCCGCTGTCGCGCAATGCCCGCAGGAAGGCTTGTTGTGCGGGCGTGCCGTCCCAATCGCTGAGCAATTCCACCCGCGTGCCGTCCACCAATGTCACCCCGCCGATGTCGATGGAGGACGCGGTGGCGTGCGTGCTCATCCGCGAACGAGAGCCCCGAATAGGGCGGCAGTTGTAGCTGCCGATATGACGCAGGGACCGGACCCCCTGCCCCAGATGCTCCAGCGCGGCGGGTTGGATGCCGTGACGCTCCCACATCGCCAGCCTCAGCGCGGTTTCGCAGGCAGTCTCCACCGTTTGCAACCGTGAAGCCCCGACGCCGGACAGGTCGACGCGGTTGGCAATGCCGCACCGATCCGCGGCCTCCAAGGGTTCCATGGGCGTATATTGTGCGGCGCCGCCCAGCACCCGCAGGCAGGTGGCGGGATCAGCCACCACGCGCCGCAGCTTGAATGCGGTCACCGGCGTCACGGGGTCGGAGACCGCAAGTTCCTCCAACGGGTTCCACTCGCGCGGAACGGGACTGCGTGGATCGGTAAACGCCCAGTAAATACCAAACGCCACCGCAGAAAAAGCCGCGATGGCGCTCAGAATACTCAGCAATATGCGAAAGGTGGCTATGACGCCGACCCCTTAATAGCGGTAATGTTCCGGCTTGAACGGACCGTCAGGCGACACCCCGATATAGGCGGCTTGCTCTGCGTCCAGTTTCGACAGCTTCACGCCGATCCGGTCCAGATGCAGACGCGCGACCTTCTCGTCCAGATGCTTCGGCAGGATGTAGACGTCGTTCTTGTAGGCATCGTTGTTGGTCCAAAGCTCCATCTGCGCCAGCACCTGATTGGTGAAGGAGGCGGACATCACGAAGGACGGGTGACCGGTGGCGTTGCCAAGGTTCAGCAAGCGGCCCTCGGACAACAGGATCAAGCGGTTGCCGTTGGGCATCTCGATCATGTCGACCTGTTCCTTGATGTTGGTCCACTTGTGGTTCTTCAGCGCGGCCACCTGGATTTCGTTGTCGAAATGGCCAATGTTGCCGACGATCGCCATGTCCTTCATCTCGCGCATATGCTCGATGCGGATTACGTCCTTGTTGCCGGTGGTGGTGATGAAAATATCGGCGGAGGACACGACGTCCTCCAGCAGCACAACCTCGAACCCGTCCATGGCCGCTTGCAGCGCGCAGATCGGATCGACCTCGGTCACCTTCACCCGCGCACCGGCACCGCGCAAGCTAGCAGCCGAGCCTTTGCCCACGTCGCCATAGCCCATCACCACAGCAACCTTGCCCGCCATCATCGTATCCGTGGCGCGGCGGATGCCGTCGACCAGCGATTCCTTGCAGCCGTATTTGTTGTCGAACTTCGACTTGGTCACCGAGTCATTCACGTTGATCGCGGGGAAGGGCAGTTGCCCCTTCTTCACCAGATCATAGAGGCGGTGCACGCCGGTGGTGGTTTCCTCGGATACGCCCTTGATCTGGTCACGCATCTTGGTGAACCAGCCGGGGCTGGCTTCCATGCGTTTCTTGATCTGGGCCTGAATGGCTTCCTCTTCCTCGGAGGTTGCGACGCCAAAGGCCTCGCCGCCTTCGATGCGGGCACCCAGCAGGATATACAGCGTCGCGTCGCCGCCATCGTCGAGGATCAGGTTCGGGCCCTCCGGGAACATGAACGACTTGTCGAGGTAATCCCAATGCTCCTCCAGCGACTGCCCCTTGATCGCAAAGACCGGAACGCCAGCCTCGGCAATCGCCGCAGCGGCGTGGTCTTGGGTCGAGAAGATGTTGCACGACGCCCAGCGCACATCGGCACCAAGGGCCACCAATGTCTCGATCAAAACAGCCGTCTGGATGGTCATGTGCAGTGAGCCGACGATGCGCGACCCGGCAAGCGGTTTGCTCTCGCCATACTCGTCGCGCAGGGCCATCAGCCCCGGCATTTCGGTTTCTGCGATATCAAGCTCTTTGCGGCCGAATGCGGCCAGATTGATGTCCTTGACGATGTAGTCGTTTGCCATTGATGCGGTCCTCATGGGAATTTGCGAACCGCGTAACAGCTAAATGCGCTGATCTCAATGGGAACCGGCTACCCTTGGCCGAACGGCAGGCTTGCCAGCAAGGCGTCGGCGTCCATCTTCGGCGACCAGTTGTCACCTTGGGCCAATGCGCAGCTTGTGCCGTCTTCGTTGTAGCTGACCATTGTCCACGTCCCACCGATGCCGGACGCCCACACGATGGTGCCGTCCTCGGCCATCACAGCAGGGGTTTCGTCATACCAGTCGACCAGCGACGCCTCCATTTCCTCCGTGGCCATGCAGACCACGTCATCCTGCGCGACGGCAGGCAAGGTGCTAAAGGCAAGTGCGGCGGCAATAAAAAGCGGTTTCATCGGTTTCTCCTTCGGGGATAGAACGGGGCAACCGCGCCGAAGTTCCAGACGATCACGAAAAGGTGGGATAGACATGAAACAACCCCGCGCATGGCAACGCATGTTATCCGGTCGCAGGCTGGACCTGCTGGACCCGACCCCGATGGATATAGAGATCGAGGACATCGCCCACGGGCTGGCTTTTGTCGCACGCTGGAACGGGCAGACCATGGGCGAGTTCGCCTATTCCGTGGCGGAGCATTCCGTGCTGGTCGAACGGCTCTACTCCGCCGCCAACCCTAACGCGCCAGTTAAATGGCAACTTGCCGCCTTGCTGCATGATGCGCCGGAATATGTGATCGGGGACATGATTTCGCCCGTGAAGAACGCCGTTGGGCCGGGATATGCGGAACTCGATGACCGGCTGACCGCCGCCATCCATCTGCGTTTTGGCCTGCCCGCGGCGATTCCGGTGGCGGTGAAAAAGCAGATCAAGAAAGCCGACAAGCTGTCGGCATGGCTGGAGGCGACGCAGATTGCGGGGTTTTCCATTGAGGAGAGCAACAGGTTCTTCGGCGCGCCACGCGGCAGCATACCCCTACCCGACAAGCTGGTCCCTCGCCCGCCTATGGAGGTGAAGGCGGAGTTTCTGGCCCGCTTCAACGCATTGTCGGAGGCGTTATGATTATCCGCAAAGTCGCCCCTGAGGACCGCGACGCCATGACAGCGATCCTGAACGAGGTCATCGCGATTGGCGGCACGACCGCTTACCAGAAACCGATTGAGTCTTCGCATTTCGACCGTTTCATCGCACCCGAAGACGACCGGACTTTTCTGCATGTGGCCGAAGCTGACGGCGCGATTGTTGGCTTTCAATGGATGAGCCCCGACAAGGACGGTATGGGGACTATTGCAACTTTCGCTCGGCCCGGAACCATGCAGCGTGGCATCGGCTCAGCGCTGTTCGAACAGACCCTGAAACGCTGTCGTGAAGTGGGGTATACGCTGCTCGACGCCACCATCCGCGCCGACAATACGGGCGGCTTGGCCTACTATTCCAAGATGGGGTTCGAGGACCATTCCGTGACCCGCGCCGTGCCTTTGAGTGACGGAACACCCGTGGACCGTGTCCACAAGCGGATGCACCTGAGGTAACCCATGGGTTACGCTGCACTGTAGCGAGCGTTAACCAGCTTTTGCAGGCCCGCAAGGCGATGGCTGAGAGTGCGTTTACACCTGTTTCGAGGTGGTTAATTCAATCAAATCAAAAAGGGGGTGTTTTTGATTTGATTAGCGTCGCGGCCAGATTCAGGCCGCCGCCGATTTCAGCCATCTGATGAAGGTTTTGAGGGCCTGAGATCGAGGCACGGGGCGGGTCGCAAGGTAGTAGCCCAGCGTGGAAACAGGTGCTTCTTGCAGGCAGACAAGCGTGCCGCGTTGCAAGTCGCCCTCCACCATCGCGCGTGTCTGGATCGACAACCCCGCACCGCCGCGCGTCGCGGACAGAACCAGCGAATTGGTAGGCAGGTCGATGCTGGTGGTGCAGGACAGATCAAGCCCGACCTCCTCCGCCCAGACGCGCTGCTCCATCCGTCCGGCCTCGAACACCCATGGCAGGGAACACAGGCCCAGCATTGTGGTGTCGTTCGTCTTAGCCGCCAGTTCGGGGCAGGCCACGACGACGTAGTTGGCGTGGACCAGCAATTCCGCCTCCAGCCCCGCCCAGTCGCCATGGCCGTAGCGGATCGCCAGATCGAAGCCGTCGCGGCGCATGTCGACGACTGCGTTGGATGGCTGCAAGGCGACTTCTATGTCGGGATGCTCTGCCCAGAACGCGCCGATGCGCGGCATCAGCCAGTTTTCTGCAAAGGTCGCGGTCAGGGCAACCTTCAGCGGTTGGTTCTGGCGCAGCGCCCCGATGTCGCGCACGCCGCTGGCGATGGTGCCGAAGCCTTCACCCAAGGACAGGGACAGCGCCCGTCCCGCTTCGGTCAGCGCCATGCCGGTGCCTTCGCGGAAGGCCAGCTCCGCGCCGAACTCCGCCTCCAGCCCGCGCACATGCTGGGCGATGGCAGCGTGGGTCACGTTCAACTCCCGCGCCGCAGCCGAGAAACTGCCAAGCCGCGCGGTGGCCTCGAACGCCTTGAGCGCTGACAAGGACGGGATATCGCGCCAGTCCATCAGGTATATGAAAGTTGAGCTAACATATGTGAAATCATACTGACGTGCATGGCAAAGGCAAGCAGCGCATGATGGGTTATCACTTCATAGAAGGACTATAACCCATGTTTAGTATCATCGCCGACAGCCTGATCACTGCCATGCGCCGCCGCGCGGACTTCCCCGACCATCTGAAGGATCACGCCGACCGCTATATCCGCTCCCCCCGTGCGGCGCGGCGGGACGGCGTGTCGCGACGCTCCGAGCAATACGGACGCGACCTATGGTAACGTCCACCCTCAGAGCGCTGGACCGTGAGGCCGCCATATTCTCCCTGAAATGGGCGGCCTCACTGGTCCAGATCGCGGGCTACGCCACGACCGCATTCGGGATGGCGCCGCTGAACATTTACCTGTTTCTGGTCGGCCTGATCGGATGGTTCGCGGTGGGTGTCCTGTGGAAAGACCGCGCGATCATGCTGATCCACGCCGTCGCATTGGCGGCGATGGGGGCTGGGCTGCTCAGCAGCTAAGCCCAGCGCTGCCTGCCGCGTTGGTCCAGCCGCGGAACTCCCCTGCGGCAAAGACCAACGCGGTGCCGTCGGGCCATTCGACCTGCTGCCCGCCGCCTGCGCAATCACGCGTGGCGGTGGGTCCGCGTCCGACCAGCTTGGTCATGGCAGGGATGGTCGAGTGGTCCGTGCGCCCGAAATCAATGCGCTGCGCACGGTCGGACAGTTGCACACCACCCGCGTCAAGCGTGTAGGGAATACGGTCAGAGCGCGGCACGTTCGGCCCCGCAGGGGCGCAGGCCGCCAACAGGCCGACACACGCCAGCGCACGTTTCATTTCGGCGACCGCTTCGCAAGGATGCGTTGCAACGTGCGGCGGTGCATGCTCAGCCGGCGCGCGGTCTCTGAGACGTTGCGGTCGCACAGCTCATAGACCCGCTGGATATGCTCCCAACGCACACGGTCGGCTGACATGGGGTTTTCCGGCGGGGGCGGCAACTCATCGCCATTGGCCAGTAGCGCGTTGGTCACGTCATTGGCGTCGGCGGGCTTGGACAGGTAGTCCGTCGCCCCGATCTTCACCGCCGCCACGGCGGTGGCGATTGCGCCGTAGCCCGTCAGCACCACGATCTTGGCGTCGGGACGCTTCTCGCGCAGCACCTCGACCACGTCGAGACCGTTGCCGTCGCCAAGGCGCAGGTCGATCACCGCATAGGCAGGCGGGCGGGCGGTGGCGATGGCGCGACCGGCGGCGACGGTTTCGGCTGTTTCCGGCGCGAAGCCGCGTTTTTCCATGGCACGCGCAAGGCGGCGCAGAAACGGCTCGTCATCGTCGACGATGAGCAGCGTGTTATCCTCGCCAATATCTTTTAGCGCGTTGTCGCTCATGGAAATTCCCTCTGCGTTGCGGCCTTTAACAAGGTGTAGGTCGCAGGAGGGGGCGCGTCAAACACTACCGCGTCAGAACGCCGCGCTTTAGCTCGACGCCGTGGCGTAACATGCCACGGTTTCAGCGATTTCTTCGGGCGTGGTTTCACGGCGGAAGAACTCGGCAAAACCGACCTCTGGCAATACCAAGTAGGTGAAGGTCGAGTGGTCCACGAGATAGTATTCCGGATCACCCGGCTGCTTCTGGTAGTAGGTCTTGTAGGCCTGCGACGCGGCTTTGACTTGCTCGGGCGTCCCGGTCAGGCCGATCATCCTGGGGTGCATGACGTCGGTATACTCGGCCATCACCTCCGGCGTGTCCCGCTCCGGGTCAATGGAGATGAACAGCGCCGACGCATCCACACCGCGTTCCTCCAGCAGATCCAGCGCTTCCGCGTTGCGGGCGGCGTCCAGCGGGCAGACATCGGGGCAGAACGTGTAGCCGAAATAAACCAGCGTGGGCTTGGTGATGACGTCGGCGTTGGTCACCGTCTCGCCGGTTTCGCTGACCAGCTCGAACGCGCCGCCAATGTCACCACCTGCCACGGCAGAGGAACGGCAAGACGCGAACTGGTCCTCGCCGCCACGGTTCATCACCACGAACGCAGCGGTTCCAGCCAACATTGCCACGACCAGACCGATCGCCGTTGTTGCATATATCTTGTTCATTCCGCTGCTCCGCCTTCAATTCCAACGCCTCAGTTGATCCTACATCGCGCCGCCTGTATCAATCGGCCATTATGACGCTGCCGCTCACATCTACGCGATGGTAAACGCCACGCTTGGCTTGCTGCCAAATGACGCCCAAGGCGGTGTTGTCCGGCTGCGCACGCTGATAATTCTGCGATGGTTTGCGGTCACGGGGCAGATCGCGGCGCTGTTGGTGGCGCGCTTCTATCTGGATTTGCAGATTGATCTGGGCCTGTGTTTTCTCGCTATCGGCGCGTCGGTCATTACCAATCTGGTGGCGATCTTCGTATACCCCGAAAACCACCGACTGCCCGAGCGCGAGGTGTTCATCACCCTGCTGTTCGACCTGACGCAGCTGGCCTTTCTGCTGTATCTAACCGGCGGGCTGAACAACCCGTTCGCGCTGCTGGTGTTGGCGCCGGTGACCGTTTCAGCCATGACCATGCGGGTAAAATCGACCCTGTTTCTGGGCGGGCTTGCGGTGTTGTTCGTGACCCTGCTGGGCTTCTTCTACGTGCCATTGCGCACTGATCTGGGGTTCGTCTTGCGTATGCCTCAGCTGTTCGTTGTCGGGTTCTGGGTCGCCATGGTGATCGGCATCGCGTTTCTGGGCATCTACGCATCGCGGGTCACCGCCGAGACGACCTCCATGAGCCGCGCGTTGCTGGCCACGCAGATGGCCTTGTCGCGGGAACAGAAACTGACCGACCTGGGCGGTGTGATCGCCGCCGCCGCGCATGAGCTTGGCACCCCGCTTGCCACAATCAAGCTGGTCAGCGCGGAGCTTCTGGACGAGCTGGAGGACCCGCAACTGCGCGAGGACGCCGCGCTGATCCGCGATCAGGCGGACCGGTGCCGCGATATCCTGCATTCCATGGGCCGCGCCGGAAAGGACGACCTGCATTTGCGCACCGCGCCTCTCAGCTCGGTTCTGCGCGACGCGGCGGAGCCACACGCCAATCGCGGCAAGGCGGTGACTTTCAGGTTTGGAACTGACGGCGGCACGACGGAAAAGACGCCGCATATCTACCGCCGCCCAGAGGTTATCCACGGCATCCGCAACCTCGTGCAAAACGCGGTGGATTTCGCCGCATCGCAAGTTTGGGTCGAGGCCAAGTGGTCCGGCGACACCGTTACCGTGCGGGTGCTGGATGACGGCCCCGGCTACCCGACCGACCTGTTGGGACGCATCGGTGACCCGTTCATCAAGCGTGGCGGCAGGCGTGAGAAGGACGCCTCGCGCCCGGAATACGAGGGCATGGGGCTGGGCCTGTTCATCGCCAAGACGCTGCTTGAACGCTCCGGTGCGCAGGTGAATTTCGCCAATGGCACGGACCGGCTGCGGGGGGCGTCAACGCCGCGCTACGGTGCGATTGCCGAAGTAATCTGGCCCGCCGACACGCTGGTAGAGCGGCGCGATGGTGCATCGCGGCCGCTTGGCGAGAACAAACCCATCGAGATTTAATCTACCCTTAACGAATAGCGAGTCAGTTTCACCGGTGAACCGATGTCAGCATCGAAGGTGACACTAATGACAGACCTACTGCTTCAACTGGCCGCGTCGGCGGCCCTTGGCATCGTGATTGGTGCAGCAGCGCTTCATATCTGGACAAGGCGGCGGCGACCAAACGGTCTTAGTGCGCAGCCGCAACTGGAATTCCGTTTCGAGAACCGCGAACTGGTCGGCGCCTGCGCCCGTGCCCGGCGGGCATTGAGCCTCGAAGACCTTGACGAGGACGTGTATCACCAACTGACCGACCGTCTGTCGCAAATTTTCCCTGACCTGCAAAAGCGCCTGTCGGACACGTTGAACCACAGCGACAGCTTCACGCTGAGCGAGGCGACCCAGAACGGCCCCGCGATGCTGGAGGCGACATATGAAGGTGCGGTGCTGCACCTGCGTCTTGCGGGTATTGACGCGCCCTTGTCGAAAAAGGTTTTGCTGGACAGCGATCAGGTCTCCGCCGCCGCCGCCGAGCTTGCCGTCATGCGGGCAACGGTCGAGGCCGCGCCTTACCTGTCATGGCGCGAGACGGCGGATGGCACGGTGGATTGGGCGAACAAGGCCTATCTGGCCGCGCTGTCGAAGGCGGACATTGCACAAAACGCCAGCACCTGGCCTCCCGCGCGGCTGTTTCACGGCGGACCTGTCAGCACCAGTGGCGACGCGGCAAGGTCGAAGCGTTCGGTGCTTGCGATGAAATCCGGCGGGCAGACGACATATGAAGTGACGCGCTTTGGCAGCGGCAGCGGCACGCTGAACTTTGCTCTGGACGTAGGCGCAACGGTGGCGGCTGAGGAATCTTTGCGCAGCTTCATGCAGACCCTGACCCAGACCTTCGCGTCCCTGCCCATCGGGCTGGCGATCTTCGACCGCTCCCGCGCATTGGTCATGTTCAACCCCGCGCTGATGGAGTTGACCAATCTGCCGCCGGAATGGCTCAGCGCCCGCCCGACCTTGTATGACTTCATCAACCAGATGCGCGAAAACCGCATGCTGCCGGAACGTCGGGACTTCGCCGACTGGCGCAAGAAGATCACGGCGCTGGAAAAATCCGCGGCCGACGGCACCTATTGCGAAACATGGAACCTGCCCACCGGCCAGATTTACCGCGTGACGGGCCGGCCCCACCCTGAAGGCGCGGTGGCGTTCCTGCTCGAAGACATCACGGCAGAGATCACGTTGACTCGCAAGTTCCGTCGCGAATTGTCGATGAACCAGACACTTATGGACCACCTGCCGGAGGCGCTGGCGGTGTTCGGCGATGACGGTGTTATCACCATGACCAACGCGGCCTATGACGAGCTCTGGGGCACCGATCCGGAAGACCCGATCAGCCATTTGACCATCACTGACGCGACGCGACTTTGGCAGTCGCAAAGCAGCCCCAGCCCGATCTGGGGCGACGCGCGGGATTTTGTCATCCAGCGCGGCGACCGCTCGGAATGGAGCGACACGGCAACGCTCAGCAACGGTCGTGTGTTGACTTGCCGCTTCCAACCTCTGGGCGGCGGGGCGACCTTGGTAGGATTCACTGCATCCCATCCCAACGCAGCACCGCCGCCACAACCGGCTCTGCTAACGGCAGTTTCCTCCTGATCAGCGCTTGAAGGCAGACCCAGTTGGCGTAAGACTGCGCCATATGACGTCACCCGCCCCAGCCCCCAACGAAGCGTCCGCCGAACAGTCCGAGCTGACCGTGCAGCTGCGCGACACCGATGATACCAGCACAATGGCACGGGCCTTCGCCGATCTGGCGATGCCCGGTCTCTGCATCCTGCTGGAAGGCCCGGTTGGCGCAGGCAAAAGCTTTTTCGCCCGGTCGGTGATCCAGAATTTGATGGCCCGACACGGCGGCGTGGAAGACGTGCCGTCGCCGACATTCACCTTGGTGCAGACCTATGATCTGGGTCCGCTGGAGGTCTGGCACGCCGATCTCTACCGCCTGACAAACCCTGACGAGTTGATCGAGCTGGGTCTGGATCAGGCATTCGAGACTGCGCTGTGCCTGATTGAATGGCCGGACCGGCTCGGCGGCCTGCACCCGAAGGGTGCGGTGACGCTGAACCTGACGCCTGATCCCCAGAACCCGGACCGACGTTCCGCGCGCATCAGCGGTCCTGAAACACTGGTCGCGCGCTTGCGCCGCGCGACGGAGAGCCTTTCCAGATGACCAACGAGCGGCACGAATTGGCGCAGGGTTTTCTTGCGTCGACCGACTGGCACGGCGCGGAGCAGACGCCCCTCGCGGGCGATGCCTCGAACCGCAAGTATGACCGCGTGCATAAGGACGGCTTGCCGCCCGCCGTGCTGATGGACGCGCCGCCGGAAAAGGGCGAGGACGTCCGCCCCTTCACTGCCATCGCGCGGCATCTGACCGACCTGGGCCTCAGCGCGCCGATGATCTATGCCGAAGACGTGGCGCATGGCTTCCTGCTGATCGAAGACCTTGGCGACGACCTGTTCGCCCGCGTTCTGGAACGCCAGCCTGCGCTGGAAGCGCAACTTTACCAAGCCGCCATCGACGCGCTGATCGTGGCGCAGAACGCCCCGCCACCTGCGCTTGCTCCGTATGATCTGGAGGCCATGGCAACCACCGCCATGCTGCTGACCGACTGGTATTTGCCGAACGCGACGGGCGCCGCGAAGCCGGACGCCTTGCGCAAGAACTATGACACGCTGGTGCGAGACATGCTGGCGCGTCTGATGACGGGCCAGCCGGTGCTGGTGCAACGCGACTACCACGCCGAAAACCTGTTGTGGCTACCCAAACGTGACGGGGCTGCCCGTGTCGGCCTGCTGGACTTCCAGGACGCGATGCTGGGACATCCCGCCTATGATCTGGCCTCGCTGCTGAAAGACGCGCGGCGCGATGTGGCGGCGGATGTGCAGCGCGACATGCTGGCCTACTACGTTGGCCAGACCGGCGTGGATGCGGACGATTTTGCCGCCGCCTATGCGGCGTGCTCGGCGCAGCGCAACTTGCGGATCATGGGCGTGTTCGCGCGGCTTTGCGTGCGCGACGGCAAATCGGGCTACCCCGATCTGATGCCGCGTGTCTGGCGCAACCTTGTGGACGACCTCAGCCACCCCGCGCTGGCAGAATTGCAGGCGTTCATCGCCGCGCATATTCCGCCGCCCGACGCCAAGATCGTCGCCCGCATCAAGGCGGCACGGCATGGATGAGCCGACCTCCGCCATGGTATTCGCCGCGGGCTTTGGCACACGAATGGGAGCGTTAACCAAGGACCGCCCCAAGCCGCTGATCGAAGTCGCGGGCCGCGCTTTGCTGGATCACGCGTTGGAGCAGACCCACGCGGCAGGCCTCCGTGCGGTGGTAAACGCGCATTACAAGGCGGAGATGGTTGCGGACCATGTGGGCGACCGCGCGGAGGTGGTGGTCGAGCAACCGGACATCCTCGACACGGGCGGCGGGTTGAAAGCGGCATTGCCGCGATTGGGTCAGGGGCCGGTGTTTACCTTGAACTCGGACGCCGTGTGGGCAGGCCCGAACCCGTTGGAGTGCCTGCGAGCGGTGTGGCGACCAGAGCGGATGGGCGCGTTGCTGCTGCTCGTACCCTTGGAACGCACGGTCGGCTACACGCGGGCGGGCAACTTTGCCGCCGGTGCGGGCGGACGGCTGACGCGTGATGCGGGCGGCATGGTCTACACGGGTGCGCAGGTGCTGCACACGGACGGGCTGGCCAGGGTCGATTCCGAGAGTTTCTCGCTGAATATTCTCTGGGACCAGATGCTGGCCGAAGGCGTGCTGTTCGGCGTCGAATACCCCGGCTACTGGGCCGATGTCGGCACACCGGAGGGCATCGGATTGGCCGAGAACATGCTGGAGCGGCACACAAATGTTTGATCCCACAGACCACCCTCGCGTCTTTGCGCTGCCGCCGGGTGTCGACTTCCCCGCCGCTTTGGTCAAAGGCCTGCGCGACCGCATGGCGGGGGCCGCGCCCCATGACATGGCGCAGGTGGAATTGCTGGTGAACACCGCCCGAATGCAGCGCCGCATCCGCGAGTTGTTTGCGCAGAGTGGCGCGAGTTTCCTGCCGAAGCTGCGGCTTATCACCGATCTGGGACGTGACGACATCGGCGACCTGCCCGACGCGGTGAACCCGCTGGCGCGGCGGCTGGAACTGGCCCAACTGGTGCGCGGGTTGATCGAAGCGGAGCCCGATGTGGCCTCCCGCGCTCATGTGTTCGATCTGGCCGACAGCCTTGCCGCGCTGATGGAAGAGTTGCAGGGCGAGGGCGTTCACCCCGACACACTGGCCGATCTGGATGTGGACCGGCATTCGGCACATTGGGAGCGAAGCCGGAAATTCCTGAGTCTCGTGACCCAGTTTTTCGCCGCGGACGCACCTTTGAATGCGGAAGCCCGCCAGCGGGTTGTCGTCAGCCGGATGATTGCGCAGTGGCAGGACACGCCGCCGGAGCATCCGGTGATCATCGCGGGCTCCACCGGCTCGCGCGGCACCACGCGGCTGCTGATGGAGGCGGTGGCGAAGCTGCCTCAGGGTGCGTTGGTTTTGCCAGGATTCGACACTGATATGCCGGAAACCGCGTGGGATCAGCTCGACGACGCCATGACGAGCGAGGACCATCCGCAATACCGCTTCCACGCCTTGTTGCGCGCGCTGGACCTGCCTGCGAAGGACGTGCCGCTTTGGGATGACACGCCCCCCGCGCAGCCTGATCGCAACGCGCTGGTGTCGCTGGCGCTGCGGCCTGCGCCGGTCACGGACGAGTGGCTTGTCGAGGGGCCAAAGCTGCGAAAGTTGGGCGTCGCTGCAAGTGACGTGACCCTGATCGAAGCCCCGACCCCGCGCCTTGAAGCTCTGGCAATTGCCCTGCGGCTGCGCAAGGCGGCGGAGGACGGGCAGAGCGCCGCACTGATCTCGCCAGACCGGATGCTGACGCGGCAGGTCACCGCCGCGCTGCAACGCTGGGGGATCGAGCCGGACGACAGCGCGGGCATCCCCTTGCCCCAGACACCAAGCGGCCGGATATTGCGGCAAACGGCGGAGCTGATGGGGCGCACGCTGCCTTCGGACAAGTTGCTGGCTTTGTTGAAGCACCCGCTGGTGGCGCGGAACGACCGTGGCGACCACCTGAAACACACCCGCGATATGGAACTGAAGCTGCTGCGCGGCGGCCCCCCGTTTCCGACCCGTCGAAACGTTTTGGATAGGGAGGCGAAGCGCAAGTCGGATGACGGCGTGCAGGCCTGGATCACGTGGCTATGGGATATTCTGGACGCTCTGGCGACTTGCGATACGGCCCCTTTGCCGGAACTTCTGGAGCAGCATATCACCCTGACCGAACGGCTCTGCGCGGGGCCGGATCAAGCCGGCGCAGGCACGCTTTGGGAAAAACCCACGGGCGAGGAAGCCACCAAAGCCGTCACCGCGTTGCGCGACGCGGCTGAGGCCGGGGGCGAGCTGGACTGCGCGGCCTATGGCGACCTGATCCATTTCGTGCTGAACCAGCACGAGGTCCGCGACCCGAAAGCGCCCCATCCCGGCATCATGATTTGGGGCACCTTGGAGGCGCGGGTGCAAGGCGCGGACATGGTCATTCTGGCGGGGCTGAATGACGGCATCTGGCCGGAATTGCCCAGTCCTGACCCGTGGCTCAACCGCCAGATGCGCCGCGATGCTGGTTTGCTCTTGCCCGACCGTCGTATCGGGCTGTCGGCGCATGACTTCCAGCAGGCGATCGCCGCGCCGGAGGTGTGGCTGACCCGCGCCAAGCGCGATGCGGAGGCGGAAACCGTGCCGTCGCGCTGGATCAACCGGCTGACCAACTTGCTGGGCGGGCTGGATCAGGGCCGCGGCGCAAGGGATGCGATGCTGGACCGTGGGGCGAAGTGGCTGGAGTTGGCCGCAGCGCTGGACCATCCACGTATGGAAGTGCCGCCTGCGCAGCGTCCCTCCCCGATCCCGCCGCTGACCGCTCGCCCGAAGAAGCTGCCCGTGACGCAGATCGAGACCCTGATCCGCGACCCCTACGCCGTCTACGCCCGCTACGTGTTGCAGCTGAAACCGCTCGATCCGCTCCACGCCTCCGCCGACGCGCCGCTTCGCGGGCTGGCGCTGCATGAGGTGCTGGACCGCTTTATCAAGGAAACGGCGACCCATCTGCCGGATGACGCGGTGCAAAAGCTGGTCGTTATGGCGGACGAGGTATTCGACGAAATGGTCCCGTGGCCCGCGACCCGCGCGATGTGGCAGGCCAAGCTCGCCCGCGTCGCGCCGTGGTTCGTCGACACCGAGCGCACCCGCCGCCAGTATGCCCGCCCGTTGCGGCAGGAGGACAAGGGCGGCGTGACGCTGGACCGGATGGATTTCACGCTGGAAGGCCGCGCCGACCGCATTGACGAGGCCAGCGACGGGGCGCTGTTTTTGTATGACTACAAGACCGGCAGCCTGCCCACGAAGCCACAGCGCGAACACTTCAACAAGCAGCTTCCACTGCTGGCCGCGATTGCGGATCGGGACGGATTTAAGGGTCTAACACGGCGCAAAGTGCTGGGAGCGGACTATATCGGGCTGGGCTCTGACCCCAAGCAAGAAGGCGAGCGGTTTGAGCATGGCGATCTGGACAAGGTGTGGGCGGAACTGGTCACGCTGATCAGCGCCTATATGGAGCCGGACAAGGGCTATTCCGCCCGCCGCGCGGTGTTCGAGACGCGGTGGGAGCAGAACTACGACCACCTCGCCCGCTTTGGCGAATGGGACGAAACCGACGACGCGGTTGCGCAGGAGGTGGGTCAATGAAGCGTGACGCGGCAACACAGGCGCAGGTCGCCGCAGCCGACCCGAAGGCGTCCACATGGCTTGCCGCCAATGCGGGCTCGGGCAAGACGCGGGTGCTGACCGACCGCGTGGCGCGGCTGCTGCTCGACGGCGTGCCGCCGCAGCGGATTTTGTGCCTGACCTATACAAAAGCCGCGGCGTCCGAGATGCAGAACCGCCTGTTCCAGCGCTTGGGCGACTGGGCGATGATGCCTAACGCCGAATTGCGCGACAGCTTGACGGCCTTGGGCGCGTCGGAGATTGCGCCGGACGTGCTGTCGGAAGCGCGGCGCCTGTTCGCCAAGGCGATCGAGACGCCGGGCGGGTTGAAGATCCAGACGATCCACTCGTTCTGCGCGTCTCTGCTGCGGCGGTTCCCGCTGGAGGCCGGCGTGTCGCCCGCATTCACCGAGATGGACGACCGCGCAGCAAAAGCGCTGCGCGAAGAGGTCATGGAAGAAATCGCACTGCGCGAACCGGACGCGATGGCGGCGCTGGCACGGCACTTCACCGGCGCGGAGCTGGACGGGTTCTTGCAGGAAGTTCTGGGGCGGGAGGAGCTGTTTGACGCGCCCGTGTCCGAGGCGGAATTGCGGCAGGCCGGAGGCTTGGGCGAAGGCGTGACGGAGGCCACGATCCTTGACGCGGTGTTTCACGGGGACGAGGCGGCAATGTTGCGCGACATCGCCGCTGTGTTGCAGGCCTGCACCGGCAAGACGGACGCCAAGCTGGGGCGCGATTTGGCATTGCTCGACTGCTCGGCCCCCAATCTGGCGTTGCTCGCGCAATTGGAGGGATTGTTCCTGAGCGCGTCAGGCAAGTCGGCGGGGCTGCCGAAGTCTCACCCGCCGACCAAAGCGGCGAAAGAGGCATTTGGGG
This sequence comes from Litoreibacter arenae DSM 19593, assembly GCF_000442275.2. GTDB lineage: Bacteria > Pseudomonadota > Alphaproteobacteria > Rhodobacterales > Rhodobacteraceae > Litoreibacter > Litoreibacter arenae. The sequence goes on from NZ_KE557314.1 coordinate 569,560, forward strand.
CGTTGTTAGACCCTTTCGACGCGCTTCGGATGCGCGTTAGCGAAGCGCGGCCCATGCGGCAGGCATTGGCCGCGCACCACCGCACCGTAGCGCTGCACAGCTTCGCGCGGGCTTACCTGCCGCTGCTGGAGGCGCGCAAACAGGCGCGGGCATGGCTGGATTTTGACGACCTGATCCTGAAGGCGCGGGGACTTTTAACCGACCCCAGCGTCGCGGCTTGGGTGCTGTTCCGGCTGGATGGCGGCATTGACCACATTCTGGTGGACGAGGCGCAGGATACCGCGCCGCGCCAATGGGACGTCGTGCGTCTGCTGGCGCAGGAATTCACGGCAGGCCAAGGCGCGCGGGCAGACACAGAGCGAACGATCTTTGTCGTGGGCGATCAGAAGCAGTCGATCTACTCGTTCCAAGGCGCGGACCCCGACGCGTTCGAAGCCATGCGCGCCCATTTCGACGAAGCCCTGACCGCCATCGGGCAGCCGTTGCAGCGGCAGGACTTGTTGCACTCTTTCCGGTCTTCCAAGGCGGTTTTGGGTCTGGTTGACGCCAGTTTCACCGGCGATCTGATGCGTGGCATGGGCGACCGGGTGGAACATGTGGCCTTCAAGCAAGACCTGCCCGGACGGGTCGACCTGTGGGACTGGGTCGACGAGACCGAAAAGGCTGAAAAGAAGGACTGGTTTGATCCGGTCGATACGGTGGGCGACGACCACCACTCCGTCATTCTGGCGCGTCAAATTGCGGCGACGATCAAGGATCGCTTGCTGCACGGCCAGATCACCGAGGTGAAGCGCGTGGACGGGCGCGATGTGCAGGAAACCCGCCGGATCGAGGCGGGGGATTTCCTGATCCTCGTGCAGCGCAGATCGACCCTGTTCCACGAGATTATCCGCGCTTGTAAGGACGCAGGCCTACCTATGGCGGGCGCGGACCGGCTTCGGATCGGGGCGGAGCTTGGGGTGAAAGACCTGACCGCGCTAATGCGCTATCTGGCGACGCCTGAGGATGACTTGTCGCTGGCCGCCGTGCTGCGCTCCCCCTTATGCGGGCTGTCGGAAGGGGAGTTGTTCGACCTTGCTCATGGACGCCCAAATTATCTGACGCGCGCTTTGGAGGAGCAGAAAGACCGCTTTGCGCATGTGAGCGAGATGCTGCGTGACCTGCGAAACAGTGCGGACTACCTGCGCCCGTACGACCTACTGGAGCGGGTGCTGACCCGCCACAATGGCCGCGAAAAGTTGCTGGCGCGGCTTGGGGTGGAGGCCGACGAAGGCATCGCCGCGCTGCTGGATCAGGCGATGGCCTACGAGCGGGCGGACATCCCGTCACTGACGGGTTTTCTGGAATGGCTGGCCCGCGACGAGGTGACGATCAAACGCCAGATGGACAGCGCGGGCGATGCTATTCGGGTGATGACGGTGCACGGGGCCAAGGGTCTGGAAGCGCCGATCGTGATTTTGCCGGATACGGGGCAGATGCGAAACTCGGTCCGTGATGACGTGCTGAACCGCGACGGGGTGGCCTTGTGGAAGGCCAAGTCCGACGACATGCCGCCTGCGCAGGTGGAGTTGGCTGAGCAGATCAAGACACGTCAGCGCGAGGAGCGGATGCGGCTGCTGTACGTGGCGATGACGCGGGCGGAAAGCTGGCTGATTATCTGCGGCGCGGGCAAGCCCGCCAAGCTGGAGGACGGCGGCTGGTATGCGGTGGCGGAGGCCGGGATGGCCAAGGCGGGTGCGGTCGACGGGCGGCTGGAGCATTTGCAATGGCCTGAAGATTTGCCCCGACGCGATTCGGAAGCCGCGCCGCAACGCACCGCGCTGCCCGCTTGGGCGGAGGTGAAAGCGGCGATGCCTGAGCCCGTGTTAGAGCCGCTTTCGCCCTCGAAGCTGGATGGCCCGAAGGCATTACCCGACCCCAGCGGCGTGGCCTTATCGGAAGAGGACGCCAAGGCGCGCGGCACCGCATTGCACCGCTTGCTGGAACATCTGCCGCACGCGCCCGACGCGATGGATCTGGCAAACCGGCTGGGGCGCTACGGCCCGAACGACGAGGACTTGTTGCCCCTGGCGCAGACCGTTTTGGCGGAGCCTTCGGTCGCGCATATCTTCGCAACAGGCACGTTGGCGGAGGTTACTTTGACCGCCAAACTGCCCTCGCTGGATGGTCGCGCAATGTTGGGGACGATTGACCGGCTGATCATCGACGACGACCGAATCCTCGCCGTGGACTTCAAGTCGAATGTCGTGGTGCCGGATGCACCCGAAAAAACACCATCAGGAATCTTGGCGCAGATGGGCGCGTATCTGGAGATGCTGGAACAGCTCTACCCGCAAAAATCTGTAGAGGTGGCAATCCTTTGGACCCAGAACGCCCGACTTATGACACTTCCGCACGACATCGTGAGGCATGCACTGGTCGCAACCCATACATCTTGACGCGCCCCGCAGGGCTACCTACGTTCCAACCAACGTAATTTACACACAGTTTGGAGGGCTAGATATGGCCACCGTCGCAGCTACCGATGCAACTTTCGACGCCGAAGTGCGCAATTCCGACATTCCCGTTATGGTCGATTTCTGGGCCGAATGGTGCGGTCCTTGCAAGCAGATCGGCCCCGCTCTGGAAGAGCTGTCCGCCGAGTATGAAGGCAAGGTGAAAATCGTCAAAGTGAACATCGACGAAAACCCGAACGCCGCCGCCGCCGTTGGCGTTCGCTCCATCCCTGCGCTGTTCATGTTCAAGGACGGCGAAGTGGTCTCGAACCGCGTGGGCGCTGCCCCGAAATCGGCATTTGAAGGCTGGATCAAAGAAACCGTCTAAGCCGGTTTCCAGTTCGGAATAGCGAAGGGCGCAGCCATTTGGCCGCGCCCTTTTTCTTTGGGTCAGTTGGTGAACTCGGGGTAGGCCTCCATCCCCAGCTCTGCCATGTCGAGCCCCATGACCTCTTCCTCCTCGGTGACGCGGATGCCGAAGACAGCCCTCAGCACCACCCAGATCACGCCGGACAGGACGAATACGAACGCCCCGACCACAAGGATCGCGTAAAGCTGCGTGCCGATGTTTGCCGCATCATTGGTCAGGACCACGGCGAGGGTGCCCCAGATGCCTGCGAACAGGTGAACCGGGATCGCACCGACCACATCGTCGATCTTCAGCTTGTCGAGGAACGGCACCGCGAAGACCACAATCACACCGCCCACTGCACCGATCAGCGTAGCCGCACCCAGCGTGGGCGCCAGCGGCTCTGCGGTGATGGACACCAGACCGGCCAGCGCACCGTTAAGCACCATGGTCAGGTCGACCTTCTTATAAAGCAGCTGCGTCAGGATCAGTGCCGCGACCGCACCACCGGCGGCAGCGGTGTTGGTGTTGGCGAAGATGCGGCTGATGTCGCCCACATTTCCCGCGGTGTTCATATAGAGCTGCGAGCCGCCGTTGAAGCCGAACCAGCCGAGCCACAGGATAAATGTGCCCAGCGTGGCCAGCGGCAGGTTGGAGCCCATGAACGGCACCGTGCGGCCGTCTTTGTATTTGCCGATACGTGGTCCGAGGATCAAAGCGCCAGCCAGAGCCGCCCAGCCACCGACGGAGTGAACCACTGTCGAGCCTGCGAAGTCCTGAAAGCCCGCTTCCTGCAAGAAGCCACCGCCCCATTTCCACGACGCCTGAATAGGGTAGATGAACGCGGTCAGCACGATGACGAAGAACAGGAAGGGCCACAGCTTGATGCGCTCGGCCAATGTGCCGGACACGATGGACGCGGTCGTGGCGCAAAACATCAGCTGGAAGAAGAAGTCGGAGCCGACGGAGGCGTAGGTCAGATCCGGCGCTGCCCCGTCTAGGCCCACGGGTTCCAGCGAGGCGGTGGAAAATGCGCCGAGGATACCGTTGATGCTCCAGCCGTCGCCCGGATACATGAGGTTGTAGCCGATAAGGTAGTAGGCAATCGCCGCCAGCGAGAACAGCGCGATGTTCTTGGTCAACTGCATCGCCACGTTCTTGGAGCGGACCAGACCTGCCTCCAGCATGGCGAAGCCTGCCGCCATCCAGAACACGAGGAATCCCGCGACAAGGAACATGAAGGTGTTGAAGATAAAGCCGATTTCCGTGCCGACCGGCAAGGTTTTGACGTCTTGGGCAAAGCCCGTGGTTGGCAGCGCGATCAGCGTGGCAGCGGGTAGAATGTGAGCGAGTTTCATGTGTTGGGTTCCCTTACAACGCATCTTCGTTGGTTTCGCCGGTGCGCACGCGCACGGCCTGCGTCACGTCCAGCACGAGGATTTTGCCATCCCCGATTTTGTCGGTCCGCGCGGTGGTGGTGATGGTCTCGACCACCTGGTCGGCCATGGCGGCGGTCACCGCGATCTCCAGCTTGACCTTGGGCACAAAGTTCACGGCGTATTCCGCACCACGGTAGATTTCGGTGTGACCGGACTGGGAGCCGAAGCCCTTTATCTCGGTCACCATCATCCCGCGCACGCCGATGGCGGTCAGCGCTTCGCGGACCTCCTCCAGCTTGAACGGTTTGATTGCTGCAATGATCAGTTTCACTGTCTTTCCCTTCGGTTTCACCCCGATAGGCGGGGCACGTCTAGCGACAGGACAGCGGGGAAAGACGACGCGCGGCAACGGCGCACGCAGCCAAAGGGCGCAGAATGCTGCCGTGCGGCATGAATTTTTGCACAATTTTCAGCCGATGCCTGCGTATTAGGCACAAATGAGACGCACATGGCGCAGACTTCCCCTCCACATCCGCGTCGTGTCGCCCTATATTGAACCGACAAAAAGCAGCCTTGAAGCGCAGGTACATGAGCAATTCCGGACGTAAAAAGCCCCCATTGGTGGCCGAAAAACGCTATAGCAAGGCCGCTGCGGCGAAGCCGAAGCCAAAAGCCAAACCGAAGCGGCGCGTGACCAAACGCAAGGCTGCGTCCAAGAAACGTGGGCTGATCGGTTGGATTCTGTTCCCGTTCGTGTGGACCTTCCGGCTTATCTGGCGGCTGACATGGCGGATCGCCGCCGTCGCTGCGGTCCTGCTGGTGGGCGCGGTGGCCTATACCTACGCACAGCTTCCACCGGTCGAGGAATTGTTGGACGGTCGCACCCGTGGCTCTGTCACGGTGCTGGACCGCGAGAACGTGGTGTTTGCGTGGCGTGGCGACAATTTCGGCGGCGCTATCCGCGCGGAATCGGTGGCACCTGCCCTGAAGAACGCGGTGATCGCGACGGAGGACAAACGCTTCTACTGGCATTTCGGCCTGTCGCCCCGCGGGATCGCGTCGGCCATGCGCATCAACATGCGCGAAGGGCGAAAGCCGTGGCAGGGGCATGGTGGCTCTACCCTGACGCAGCAGACGGCAAAGCTCTTGTGCCTTGGCGTGCAATACGACCCGAAAAAATGGAAGAACGAAGCCGATTACGAGGCCGACTGCCGCCGTACGACGCTGGCCCGCAAGGGCAAGGAAGCACTCTATTCGATGGCGATGGAGGCGAAGTATTCCAAGGATGATATCCTGTCGGTCTACCTGAACCGCGCTTATCTGGGCGGCGGCGCGCGTGGCTTCGAGGCCGCGTCGCAGGTCTATTTCGGCAAGCACGCGGCACAAGTCAGCGTGCCGGAGGCCGCGATGCTGGCAGGGCTTTTGAAAGCCCCGTCCGTCTATTCCCCCACCAACAACCTGCAACGCGCACAGGACCGCGCGGCGACCGTGCTGAAACTGATGCGGGAGCAGGGCTATATATCGTCCTCCGACGAAGCGGCGGCAAACGCTGCCCCGGCCACCCTATCCAAGACTGCGCAAGCGCGGGCGGGCGGGTATTTCGTGGATTGGGTCATGGACACGGCACCGGGCTTCCTGTCCAGCGACACCACAGAAGATGTGGTGATCCAATCGACTTTCGACACCAAACTGCAAAAATCGGCGGAGGACGCGCTGGACTACATCTTCGACGAGAAGGTGCGCGAAGGCTCCGAAGCGCAGGCCGCGATTGTGGTCATGTCGGCAGACGGCGCTGTGCGGGCGATGGTCGGCGGGCGTCAGGCGAAAGTGTCGGGTGCTTTCAACCGTGCGGTGCAGGCCAAGCGGCAAACCGGCTCGGCATTCAAGCCGTTCGTCTATGCCGCCGCGATGGATCTGGGCTTCCAGTATGACAGCGTCGTGGTCGATGAACCGTTTACCATCAATGTCCCCGGCTCCGGCCCTTACACACCGAAGAACTACACCCGCAATTTCAAGGGCGAGATGACGCTGACGGACGCTCTGGCGCAGTCGATCAACACAGTCGCAGTGAAGGTGTCCGAGGCCGTGGGCCGCGACAACGTGCGCGACGTGGCCACCCGTTTCGGCATCGACAATAAACTGGCGAACGGTCCCGCTTTGGCGCTTGGGGCGTCTGAAAGCACGCTGTTGGAAATGACCGGCGCTTACGCGGGCATCCTGAACGGGGGCCGCGCGGTGTCACCCTATGGCATCCGCGAATTACGCCTGAAAGGCGACAACCAGGCCTTGATGGGTCAGGATGGCGGCTTTGGCGAGCGGGTCATAACCGAGGATGCGGCGCGTCAGCTGACATATATGATGTACCGCGTCGTCAATGACGGCACAGGCCAACGCGCCAAGTTGGGCGACCGCGAAGTTGCGGGCAAGACCGGCACCACAAGTGCTTCAAAGGATGCCTGGTTCATCGGTTTCACCGCGCAATATGTGGTCGGCGTCTGGATGGGATATGACGACAACACCCCGCTGAACGGTGTGACCGGCGGAGGATTGCCGGCAGATATCTGGAAAGAGACGATGGTGCGGGTCACCGACGGCCTTGCGGCGGAACCGCTGCCGATGATCCGCCCCGCCACCCCACCGCGCGTGTCGCGTCCCGAGCCTGTCCAGCAGCAGCCCCGCGTGGCACGAAGCCCGCGTGGTAACGGCGGTCAAAATCTGGAGAACGTCACCGAGCAGATCATCCGCGACGTGGGCAATCTGCTCGGTCAACTGTTTGGCGGGAACTAGCCCATCTTCCTGAGGTCAGCGGTCAATGCGTTAATGTCGCCACGGCGACGATCCAGCATCGCGCCGATTTCGGCCCGCTCGGAAGTCAGCGTGTTCACGCCCTCGATGATGATGTTGAAGATTTTCGGGCTGCCGGATTTGTCCGACACCAGCCACGTCACCTTGAACGGCGCGGAGCCGCGCAGCTTGGCGGTGGACTGAACTTCGACGTTGCTTTTTGCCGCACGGGAGCCTTCGACGATAATCTGACCGCCAACGAACTCGTTGAAACGTTTGCCATATTTACGTGTGAAATAGCCTTTGAAGGCCTGCACAAAAGCCGCAACCTCTGCATTGCTGGCACTACGGCGGGCTGGCCCAAGCGTGGTCAACGCGATGATGTTCACGTCGGCATAACGCTCGAAGACGCGCTCGAAATCGCGGATCATGGCGCTCTCGGACTTGCCCGACGCGATGATCCTGTTGATGTCGGCAACCGCGCTTTGGACCAGCCTCTCAGCGGCCGGGCCCGATATTGCAAACGCGGGAAGCGGCAAAGTCAGCGCGGCAATGCTTGCCACGAAGGTGCGACGGGAAAAGAGATTATTCACTACCATAAACGTCCTCGTATGGATCAATATAGTCCGGCTGCGCCCCGCCCGAGAGCTTGAAGCGCCGGTTTTGCAGATACAGCAGCCGCGCCTGCGCGTAGCTGTCCTCGCTTTCATATAGAACCGAGTCTACCAGATCGGAATAGCGGTAGCGATCACCAAACCGTGCGGCCACGCTGGCACCCGACGATGCGCTGCGCAGCGAGCCTTCGGTGGCAAAATTCAGCGGATTCATCAGGATGTCGACGACACGGCCAGCCGCGTGACGCTCGGTCGACGGCCCTATAAGCGGCAGTTCGACATAAGCCCCCTCCGGCGCGCCCCAGACATGCAGCGTTTCGCCGAAATCGGTGCGGCGGTTCTCAAGCCCCGCATCGGTGGCGACATCCAGCAAGCCGCCAAAACCGAACGTCGTGTTCACCAGGAAGCGGAACGTGTTGTGGCCTGCATTTTCGATACGAAACTGCAAAAGGTTGTTAAGCACCTGCCCCGGCAGGTTCAGGTTGGACGCAAAATTGGCCACGCCCGTGCGAACGGGGGATGGCACGCCCTTGCCGTAACCCTTCGATGCCGGGCGCACGAACACCTTGTCCAAGGCGCGGTTGGCCGCATGCGTCTTGCGGTTTTGCGCCTCCACGGGGTCGTTGACGCCAACGCCAATCGGCGCAGCCGTGCAGCCTGCAAGAGCCGCCGCAGCGAGCAACACGCCCGCGCGTTTGGATAAAGCATATAGCATTTTATTCATCATTCCCCCGATCAGCGGCAGCCCAGACTAGAGTGTGGAGCTATATGAGACGATGTTATAGAATCCCAGACGTCGAGGACACCCATTCTCAATCTTTTGATGATTGAGGATTGAAGGGCACAATCGACTGGCGATTTCACAAGAGGCTGGCGCGGTCCATGCAAAATGAGGTTAAGACTTCCGCATGAGAAGAGAAAAGAACCACCTCGGCAAAGCCGAACTGCTTGCCGCCCGCCGCGAAAGCCGCCCGCTATTTTTCGCGGCCTTCGTCTTCAGTATTTTCGTCAACCTGCTGATGCTGACCGGCCCGCTCTATATGTTGCAGATCTACGACCGCGTACTCGGATCGCGGTCCGAGGAAACGCTGGTCGCCCTGTCTGTTCTGGTGGCCTTTCTCTACGGCATGATGGGCATTCTCGACTACGCCCGCGGGCGCGTGCTGTCGCGCATCGGTGCCCGCTTTCAGGACAAACTGGACCGTCGGGTATTCTCGGCAATGCTGCGCAAAACGAACCTCGCGCCCGGATCAGGCGACAACAACACCGGCCTGCGCGACCTTGAATCCGTGCAGACACTGCTGTCGTCGCCCGCCCTGCTGGCGCTGTTCGACATGCCGTGGACGCCGCTTTTCGTGGCCGCGATTTTCATCTTTCACCCGTGGCTGGGCTTCTTGGCCGTCGCAGGCGGCGCGTTGCTGGTGGTTTTAACCTTGGTAAACCAACGCATGACCCGCCAGCCCCAGATGGAAGCCGGTCTGTCCAGCCTACAAGCCAACCGCATGTCCGACGAAATCATGGATGAGACCGAAATCATCGCGGGCCTCGGCATGCGGGAGGCCAGCTTCGACCGCTGGCAGAAGCTCCGCTCGGAATCGCTTGCCAAGTCCATGCAGAAGGCCGACCGGGCAGGGGCGATCACCGCCTCGACCAAGACGCTGCGGCTGTTTTTGCAATCCGCCATGCTTGGACTGGGCGCGTATCTTGTCCTGCAAAACCAGATGACCGCCGGTGCGATGATTGCAGGCTCCATCCTGCTGGGCCGCGCGCTGGCCCCGATCGAGCTGGCAATCGGCCAATGGGCGCTTGTGCAACGCGCCGTGATGGGCTGGCAAAGCCTTCAGGCGCTGTTGACCGAGGTTTCCCAGCTGCCAGCGCACACGCCCCTACCAAGGCCGGAGGCGCATTTGCGCGGCGAGCAGATCACCGTTATTCCGCCGGGCGAAAAGCAGGCGACGTTGCGGATGATCTCTTTCGACCTTCCAGCCGGGCAGGCTATGGGCGTCATCGGGCCGTCGGGGGCCGGAAAGTCCACTTTGGCCAAGGCGCTAACCGGCATCTGGCCGGTCGCGGGGGGCAAGATCCGGCTGGGTGGCGCGGCGCTGGATCAATACGATCCGGACACCTTGGGCAGCCATATCGGATACCTGCCGCAGAAGGTCACCCTGTTTGACGGCACCATCGGCGAGAACATCGCCCGCCTGCAAAAGGATGCCGACCCTCAGGCGATCATCAAAGCCGCGCAAATGGCCGACGCGCATGAGTTGATCCTGCGCCAGCCGCAAGGCTACGACACGCAGATCTCGTCGACGCGAGGGCGCCTGTCGGGCGGCGAATTGCAACGCATCGGCCTCGCCCGCGCGCTGTTCGGGGAGCCGGTTCTGCTGGTTCTGGACGAGCCGAATTCCAACCTCGACAACGACGGCTCCAACGCGCTCAACACCGCCATCCGCGCCATGAAGGCGCGCGGCGGGTCGGTCATAATCATGGCGCACCGCCCCTCGGCCATCGCGGAATGCGAGTTGTTGATGGTGCTTGACCAAGGCCTGCGCCGCGCATTCGGGCCACGTGACGAAGTGCTCAAAGGCACGGTCGCAAATCACACAACCATAGCCCAGAAACCCGGCCCGGGAGGCGTCACATGAGCACCGAGCGTAAGTGGTCTGCCCGCAGACCCGTGGTTCTAGGTATCATCGCATTGCTGGTTTTGGTCGGCGGTTTCGGCTTCTGGTCGGTCAAGGCCAACATCGCAGGCGCGATCATCGCGCCGGGGCGTATCGAGGTGGATCAGAACCGGCAGGTGCTCCAGCATCCCGATGGCGGGGTGGTCGCGCAAGTCGCCGTGCGCGAGGGCGACCGCGTCAAGAAAGGCGACCTTCTGGTGCGGCTGGACGATACCCGACTGCGCTCCGAGTTGTTGATCGTGGAAGGCCAACTGTTCGAGCTGATCGCCCGAAGCGGCAGGCTCAAAGCGGAACGTGATCGTGCGGACCAGATTACCTTCGACCCGCTGTTGCTCGACGCGGCACAAACCCGCCCGCAGCTTCACGAACTCATCGACGGGCAACAGCGCCTGTTCCAAGCCCGCGCCACTTCGGCGGCGCAGGCCATCGAACAGCTGGAAAAGCGCAAAGCCCAGATCGCCAACCAAGTCGACGGTGTTCGCGCCCAGCAAGACGCGCTGGAGGCACAGCTGAGCCTGTTGCAGGAAGAGTTGACCGCGCAACAGGGCTTGCTGGACAAGGGCCTGGCGCAATCCAGCCGCGTGCTGGCGCTGCGCCGCGAGGATGCCCGTCTGCGCGGCACTGTTGGCGAATTGACCGCGTCGGTCGCCGAAAGCGAGGGCCGCATCACCGAGATCGACCTAGAGATATTGCGCCTTGCCACCCAGCGCACCGAAGAGGCAATCACCCAGTTGCGCGACCTGCAATACCGTGAGTTCGAGTTGCGCGAGAAACGCCTGTCGCTGCGCGAAAGGCTGGAGCGGCTCGACATCACCGCACCTGTCTCCGGCCTGATCTTCGGGCTGACCGTCTTTGCCGAACGCGCGGTCGTCCAACCCGCGGAAGCGCTGATGTTCATCGTCCCGCAGGACCGCCCCATGGTCATCACCGGCGAGGTGGAGCCGATCCATGTCGACGAAATATTCCTGGGCCAGGACGTCACATTGCGCTTCTCGACCTTCGACGCCCGCACCACGCCAGAGGTGTTCGGAACCATCTCCTCCATCTCGGGGGACGCTTTCCGCAACGAGACCACGGGCCGCAGCTTCTACCGCGTGGAGATGACCCTGAAGGAAGGCGAAATGTCCCGGCTTGGCGATGTGGACCTTGTGCCGGGCATGCCCGTGGACGGGTTCATCCGCACCGCCGACAGATCGCCGATGACATATCTGCTGAAACCGTTTACCGATTACTTCAACCGCGCATTCCGCGAGACCTGAACGGAGATTTTCCATGTCCAACTACGAAGCCCGCCTCTCTGAACTGGGCGTTACCCTGCCCGACGCCCCTGCACCTGCCGCCAACTACGTGCCAAGTGTCATTGTGGGCGACATCGTCTATATCTCCGGCCAGGTCAGCCAAGGCCCTGACGGCCTCATCACCGGCAAAATCGGTGCCGATCTGAGTGTCGAGGACGGCGTCGCCGCCGCCCGCAGATGTGCCATTTCGCTTCTTACTCAGGTTAAAGCGGCCTGCGGTGGCGATCTCGACCGCCTTGTGCGCGTGGTAAAGCTGACAGGATTCGTCAATTCCACCCCCGACTTCACCGACCAGCCGAAGGTTATCAACGGCGCATCGGATTTCCTTGTGGAGGCCTTGGGCGACGCCGGCAAGCACGCGCGATCCGCCGTCAGCGCGGGCGCGCTGCCGTTCAACGTCGCCGTTGAAATCGAAGGCATCTTCCAGATCAAATCATGACGCTGCCAGCCGCGTTCCTCGACCGTCCGCTGGCGCATCGGGGGCTTCACAATCGCGCCAAGGGCGTGATCGAAAACTCCATGTCCGCCTTCAAGGCAGCCATCGACGCGGGCTACGGGATCGAGCTGGACGTGCAGATGTCCTTCGACGCGCAGGCCATGGTGTTTCACGACTACGACATGAAGCGCCTGACCAGCCAAGGCGGCCCGATCCAGACCCGCACCGCGGAAACCGTGCGTGGCATGACGCTTAGCGATAGCGACGACACGATCTTCGACCTGCCCGCCGTGCTGGACATGGTCGCAGGTCGTGTGCCGCTGCTGATCGAGCTGAAGGATCAGGACGGCGCGATGGGCCCGAATGTGGGCCCGCTGGAGCTGGCTGTGGCGGAGGCGCTGCGCAGCTACAAGGGTGACGCGGCGGTAATGTCGTTCAACCCCCATTCAACGGCGATGATGGGCGATCTATCCCCGAAGCGCCCCCGTGGTTTGGTGACCAGCGCCTATAGCGCGGACGATTGGTCAACATTGCCTGCCAATGTCCGCGACCGTCTGCGCGACATACCCGACTATGAGCGGAGCGGCTCCAGCTTCATCTCGCACGAGGCCGAAGACCTGAACCGCCCCCGCGTGGCAGAGCTGAAATCGCAAGGGGCCACGATCCTGTGCTGGACGATCAAATCGCAAGCACAGGCGAACAAGGCGCTGGAAGTGGCCGACAACATCACTTTCGAAGGGTTCATCCCCGCTTGACCCTAGCCCCCCACACCCCATCTTTGACCCATGCATGACGGGACCGATGATAGGGCGGAGACGCAGATAGAGATCAGTGTGATCCCCAGCCTCGGCGGCATCGACCCCGCCGACTGGGACGCCTGCGCCTGCCCCGAGGCCGCCAATGGGCGCCCCATCGACCCCTTCACCACGCACAGGTTTTTGCTGGCGCTGGAACGCTCCGGCTCGGTCGGCGCTGGCACCGGCTGGCAACCGCAATATCTGCTGGCCCGCCAGACCGGCACCCTGATCGGCACCGCGCCGCTTTACGCCAAGACCCACTCGCAGGGCGAATACATCTTCGACCACAACTGGGCGCACGCCTATGAGCGGGCGGGTGGGCAGTATTACCCCAAGCTGCAAATGGCCGTGCCACATACCCCCGCCACGGGGCGCAGGCTGCTGGTCAAACCCGGCTTCGAGGTTGTCGGCCAATCCGCATTGGTGCAAGGCGCCGTGCAACTGGCGGCGCAAAACCACCTGTCATCCCTGCACATCACCTTTTGCACCGACGCCGAGGCCAACGCGGGCGCGCAAATGGGCCTGATGCCCCGCATCAGCCAGCAATTTCATTGGGAGTCGCAGGGCTACAAGACCTTCGACGACTTCCTTGCCTCGCTGTCGGCCCGCAAACGCAAGAACATCCGCCGCGAACGGGCGCAGGCGCAGGCTTTCGGCGGCACCATCCACGCCCTGACCGGCGACCAGATCCAGCCGGAGCATTGGGACGCCTTCTGGCGCTTCTACCAAGACACCGGCGCGCGCAAATGGGGCACCCCCTACCTGACCCGCGCATTCTTCGACGAGGCGCAGGAAACCCTGCGCGACGACATGCTGCTGCTGCTCGCAGAACGGGACGGGCATTACATCGCAGGCGCGCTCAACCTCATCGGGCGCGACACACTCTACGGCCGCTATTGGGGCTGCACGGAGGACCACCCCTGCCTGCATTTCGAGCTGTGCTATTATCAAGCCATCGACTGGGCGATCACCCACGGCCTGACCCGCGTCGAGGCGGGTGCGCAAGGCGCGCACAAACTGGCGCGGGGGTATCTGCCTGTCGCAACCCACTCGCTGCACTGGATCGCCGACGAAGGCTTCCGCGACGCTGTGCAACAATTCCTGCATGCCGAAAAGACTGCCATTGACGAGGATATCGAGATCATGACCGAATACGGCCCCTTCAAGAAAACCGCCAAGGAGGTAGACCCATGACCGACGCTTTAACCGCAGACGAGCGCAAGACCGACCTGCAAGACGTGCTCGCAAACGGCTGGTCGCAGCCCTCCGACCGCGACGCCATCACGAAAACCTACAAGTTCCGGAACTTTATAGAGGCTTTCGGGTTTATGACCCGTGCCGCGATCCATGCGGAAAAGCTGAACCACCATCCAGAGTGGTCAAACGTCTACAACAAGGTGGAGGTCACTTTGACCACCCATGATGTAGACGCGCTCTCCCTATTGGATATAAAGCTGGCGCGGATAATGGACCGACTACACGAGGACTAAGTGCAAGACCTACTGAATACCGAAATCTGGAACGGCAAGAGCATCGCCGACTATCTGACCCTCGACATGATGGTATCCGTCCTCGGCAACATCCTGAGCGCCATCTTCATCCTGCTGATCGCCTTCATGGTGTCGGGATGGGTCAGCCGCCGCATCCGCCTGATGAGCGAGAGACACGCCAAACTGGACCAGACGCTTTTCGACTTCCTGTCCAACCTCGCCCGCTATGTGATCCTGGCCTTCGCGGTGCTGTTTGTCCTGAACACCTTCGGCATCCAGACGACCTCCATCGTCGCCGCCATCGGTGCGGCTGGTCTGGCGATCGGCCTTGCGCTGCAAGGCACGCTGTCTAACGTGGCCGCAGGGGTCATGCTGGTGTTCTTCCGCCCGATCAAGGTGGGCGACTTCGTCGAGATCAACGACAAGATGGGCACCGTGAAGGAGATCAACCTCAACTATGTCGAGCTGGCCTCCACGTCGAACACCCAAGTGATCGTCCCCAACTCCGAGGTCTGGGGTAACACGATCACCAACTACTCCGTCTACCCGACCCGCCGCGCGGAATGGACCTTCGGCGTCGGCTACGGCGTCAATCTGGCCAAGGCCGAGCAGGTCATCCGCGACACCATCATGGCCGACGAGCGCGCCCACACCGACCCAGAGCCGTTCATTCAGGTCAACAACCTCGGCGGCAGCTCCGTCGACTTTCTGGTACGGGTCTGGTGCGACCGGACCGATTATCTGGCCTTCACCACCGACATGACCCGCAAGGTCAAAGAGGCGCTGGACGAGGCGGATATCGACATCCCGTTTCCAACACGCACGATTGTCAGTCAGGCGTCGTAGCTTCACGCGACGGAGCTTTGGCACAATCTCGCATTGCGACTGCGGGATCATGTCTCGGGAATTCCTGCAGCGGTCAGCGCCGATATGATCTTGTCTCCAAGACCTGATTTTGCCGCCGGATGCGCCTTTTTGTAAGCATCAAGGCTGAACGTCGGCGACCTTCGCAACAGCTCTGCGGCAGTGCTGCGGGCTTGTTCCCCTCGATCCAGATAATGCAGCGCAATGATCTTCACCCTAAGCGTCGATAGATGCCGGTCGTTGCGCGCCAAGGACGCGTCTGCAAGATTCAGGGCCCGGTCATATTTTCCCGCCGCAGCGTAGGCTGTGCTCAGCAGACTGTCGTAATAATACGCGAACGGATCGAGCGGGGACAGTCTGCGCGCTTTCTCCGCCGCCACAATGGCTTTCGCGCCATCGCCCTGAAACGCCAGAAGCGCCCCACGCAAAAGCCAAGACAGGCTTTCGCTTGGGTTGATGCTGATCGCATTGTCATAGCGCTGGCTGGCCACATCCATCTGCGGCGGCAGGTAGTTATTCGCAAGACCGTCGATCACCAGAGAAAATGAACTGTCAGGATTTATATCGAGCGCCCTCGAAGACGCATCCAGCGCCATCTGTGTGTCTTTCCCACGATCCGTCGTCCAGCCGTTAAAGACGTTCAAAACATGCCATCTCGCCAGCCACGCATGTGTTTCAGCGACCATGGGCGCGCGGGATACGGCCTCTTCCAACAGGGCACGCGACTTGGCGAAGTCGCGGAACATCGGGCTGTGCATCAAGGACACGCCGCCGATAATCAAATGGTGATCTTCAAGCGCGGGTAACACTCGGTCGCTCACATAGGAGATCGCCTCGTCAGCGATGGAGCGTCCAATTGCGCGCACCACATCATCAAGGCCATTGGAAAGATCACCCCGAAAACCCGCCGACGGACCAGCAATCTGACGGGTCCACAAAATACTGCCATCGCGCGCATCCACGAAATCCATATCCGCAACGATCCGCCCCCCGATGTCGCGCATGGAGCCGGTTACGAAGTAGTCGACGTCCAGTTGCGAACGAACATCCATAGTGCTGTTCATGCGTGTCGCCAAAGCGCGGCTGGACAGATGAGACGTAACCGAAAGCAAGTGTGATCGGGACAGAGAGCGGCATATTTCCTCTGCCAGCCAGTCCCCCAACACCCACAGGTTGTCGCCACCCAGTACCCGCCGGAACGGCAATGCGCAAACGCGCGGTAATGGGCGTCCATGCTGAGAGCGTGGCGTCGTTCGATACAGAGCCGCAATCTGGCTTTCGTCTGCCCGCACCGTCGTCACCCAGTTTTGGAAGCCTTCAGCGAAAACTCCGGAATCCTCCATGAACGCACCATCGTCCGGAGCGCCCAGAAAGCTGACCAGCGACAAGTCCAGTTCAATATCGCTATTAGTGCATTTGAAAAATCGGTCGAAGTCCTCGCCGAGAAGAAGGCGCATGTCCGAGAGCGTGCGGCGCAGGTTTTGCCGTCCGCCATCATAGCAAGACGGTCCCCACAAGCTGCGTTGAAGATAGAACCGCGTCCGCCGCCCCAGAGGCGCAGTCGCCAATAACGCGATCAGCGCCCTTTGCTTTGTGCCGGTGATTTCGACGCCATCGGCACCATCTACGCGAACGACGCAGGGGCCGAATAAAGAGATACCAAGTCGTTTAGCCACTGTGAACTCACCGCCATTCCCTTGGAAAGGCTAGCAAGTTCCCGATACTGCCCCAAGGACATCACGTTTTTCTCACATGCGGCAAAGGCCCTGCCGGATTGGCAAAGCCCCGCCAATCCGGCGGGGCCTCCACATCTTACAGGCTGGCGAGCAGCGCCTCGCCGCCGGACACTTCGCACTGGCCGGGGCTTTCCTCGGCTTGCAGCACTTTCACCACGCCGTCCTCCGCATACATCGCGTAGCGTTTGGAGCGGGCGATCAGGCCCGCAGGCGGCGCGTCGAAATCCATGCCGATGGCCTTTGTGAACTCGGACCCCGCATCCGACAGCATGGTCAGGCCCGCCTCGGTGGCCCCAGTCGCCTCGCCCCATGCCTTCATCACGAACGGGTCGTTGACGGACACGCAGATGATCTCGTCCACGCCCTTGGCGTCGAAATCGCCCTTGGTGCGGATGAAGCTGGGGACGTGGGCGGAATGACAGGTCGGCGTATACGCTCCCGGCACGGCAAAGATCACCACCTTGCGGCCTTTGGTCAGGCTGGACAGCGACACCGCCTCCGGCCCGTCCGCGCCAAGGCGGATGAGGTTGACGTCGGGCAGCGTGTCGCCGGTTGAAATGGCCATGATGATTTTCCCTGATTGAGTTACCGTTGCTCATGGATATAGGGTCTTCGCAAGTGCGAGACCAGAAAAAGGCAGCCCAATGAGCCATATTATCGTGATCGGGGCCGGGCAGGCCGGATCATCCCTGACAGCCAAGCTCCGCAACCTCGGGTTTGACGGCGACATCACCCTGATCGGCGCGGAAGATGTGCCACCCTACCAGCGCCCGCCGCTGTCCAAGGCCTACCTGCTGGGCGAGATGGACCGCGAACGCCTGTTCCTGCGACCCGAGCAGTTCTACGCCGACCAGAACATCACCCTGCGCCTCGGTGCGCCGGTGACCGCCATCGACCCAGCCGCCCGGACTGTGACCGTCAGGGGCGAAAAACTGTCCTACGACCAGCTTGTGCTGACCACCGGTTCCAACCCGCGCCACCTGCCCGCCAGCATCGGCGGCGCGCTTGGCGGCGTCCATGTGGTGCGCAGCCTTGACGATGTGGACGACATGGGCGCGGAAATGGCACCGGGCAAACGCGCCCTGATCGTCGGCGGCGGCTATATCGGGCTGGAGGCGGCCGCAGTGGCCTCCAAGATGGGGCTCCAAGTTACCGTGATCGAAATGGCCGACCGCATCCTGCAACGGGTCGCAGCGCCCGAGACCTCCGGCTACTTCCGCAAGCTGCACACCGCGCATGGCGTCGATATCCGCGAAGGTGTCGGGCTGGACCGCCTGCTGGGCGAGTCCCATGTCAGTGGCGCGCGGCTGACCGATGGCAGCCATATCGACGTCGATATCGTCATCGTCGGCGCGGGCATCACCCCCGCCAATGCACTGGCCGCAGATGCCGGGCTGACCATCAACAACGGCATCGAGACCGACGCGCATGGCCGCACCTCCGACCCGAACATCTGGGCTGCGGGCGACTGCGCCTCCTTCCCGTGGCAGGGCGGGCGCATCCGGCTTGAATCGGTGCAGAACGCCATCGACCAGGCCGAGTTGGTGGCCGAAAACATCATGGGCGCGGGCAAGGATTACGTGCCGATGCCGTGGTTCTGGTCCGACCAGTACGACGTCAAATTGCAGATCGCGGGCCTGAACACCGGCTACGACAAGATCGTCGTGCGCCATATCGGCGACGCGGTGTCCTATTGGTACTACAAAGGCGACAAACTGCTCGCCGTCGACGCGATGAACGACCCGCGCAGCTACATGATCGGCAAGCGCCTGATCGAGGCGGGCAAAAGCCCCTCGGCGGATTTGGTCAGCGACCCTGACACGGACATGAAGGCCCTGCTGAAGTGAGGATCATCGGCGGCACCCACCGATCCGTCGCCCTGACGCCCGTCGGCAAAGGCGACGAGGCGGGCCACCTGCGCCCCACCACCGACCGCATCCGCGAAAGCCTGTTCAACGTGCTGGCAGGGGGCCGCTTCGGCGACCCCCTCACCGATGCACGGGTGCTGGACCTGTTCGCAGGCACCGGCGCATTGGGGCTGGAGGCACTGTCACGCGGGGCCGCGCAAGTGTGTTTCATCGAAAAGGGCCGCGCGGGCTATAAAATCCTCAGCAAGAACATCGCCAAGCTCCGCGCGGGCGAGGTCACGAACGCGCTCACATGGGACGCCACCCGCCTGCCCGCCAACCCCTACAAGCCCTTCGATTTGGTGTTTCTGGACCCGCCCTATGGCAAGGCGCTCGGTCCTGCCGCGCTCATCTGCACAAAGGCGCAAGGCTGGATCGCGGATGACGCCCTGATCGTGTGGGAGGAGGAAAGCCCGCAGACAGCACCCGAAGGCTTCGCGGTGCTGGAAGCCAAAAAATACGGCTCAACCCACATCACCTTCCTCGAACCCGCATAGAAAAAGGCCGCCCCGAATATCGGAGCGGCCGGGTATGCATACTCGTTACGCGGGTAATTACAGGCTTTCGGCGACAAACGCCTTGGCGTCTTCGACCAACGCGGCCCCGTCGAGACCCTTCTCCGTCGCCTCGGCGATCCATTCAGCGGTGACTTCCTCGCCCAGCGCCTTGATGCGGGCGGTCTCTTCTTCGGACAGAACCGCGATCTCGTTGCCGTCATCCGTCATGACCTGCTTGCCGCCCACGTCGCCCTCGTCATGGGCACGACCGGCCCAGGCGGA
The DNA here is from genome assembly GCF_000442275.2 of Litoreibacter arenae DSM 19593. GTDB lineage: Bacteria > Pseudomonadota > Alphaproteobacteria > Rhodobacterales > Rhodobacteraceae > Litoreibacter > Litoreibacter arenae. The sequence continues at coordinate 589,172 of NZ_KE557314.1, forward strand.
TGCGAACTCGCCGGAATTGGCGTCGATCACGGCTTTCAGATCATCGGGCAGGCTGTCATACTTGTCCTTGTTCATCGCCCAGATGAAATAGAGGTTATACAGCGCCTTATCGCCCGCCACATCCGTGTGGCTGTCGGTCAATTCGTCCAGCTTCAGCGATGGCGACATCTCCCAGGTGATCACGCCGCCATCGACGACACCTTTCGACAGTGCCTCAGGGAAGGCCGGAACCGGCATTCCGATAGGCGTGGCTCCCATCTTGTCCAGCAACAGCGTCGCTGGGCGCGACGGGCCGCGCAGTTTCAGGCCCTTGAAATCCTCGACCGTTTTGATCGACGGGCCTTTCTTGTGCACGATACCCGGCCCGTGCATGTGGGCCGCGATCAGGTGCACGTCTTTGAAGTCGTCCATCAGGTATTTCTGCGTAAACTTCCAAGCCGCGACCGACGCTTGTTCACCGGATTTGGTGGTCATGAAGGGCAGTTCCATCGCCTCCGCCTCGGGGAAACGTCCGGGCTGGTAGCCGGGGATCACCCAGCCGCCATCCACCGCGCCGTCGCGGATCAGGTCGTATTGCGTCGGGGCTTTGCCGCCCAACTGCATGAACGGATACAACTCCACCTTGATGCGCCCGCCCGAGTCCTTCTCGATCTTCTCGGCCCATGGCTGCATGAAATAGGTCGGGTTGGCCGATTTCGGGGAAACGAAATGCTGGAACCGCAATGTGACCTCTTGGGCGAAGGCCGCAGAGGCGCTTGCCATGGTGAAAAGGGCGAAAGTCGTGGTTTTCAGAAAGGTCATCTTAAGACCTCCTTTTGCAAGATCGGTTGGCGAAGCTTTAGCTGCATCGCAGCATATATGTAAGTAAATATCCCGTAGTTGCAAGTCATTCGCAAAAACTTCTTCTAGATGTAGTGGTCACGGGTATTGTTTGCACAAGTAAAATATGGGAGTTTCGGTCAAAATCGAGCAAATGACAAAAACAGGCGAAACCCCCATGCAAGACCCGCAAACGCTGCTGGCCGATATATTCGGATTCGACGCCTTCCGTCCCGGTCAACGCGACATTGTGGATGCCGTTTGCGCAGGGAAAAACACGCTGGCCATCATGCCGACAGGCGGCGGCAAGTCGCTATGCTTCCAGCTGCCCGCGCTGGCCCGCGACGGGCTTACCGTTGTGATCTCCCCGCTGATTGCCCTGATGCGCGATCAGGTCCGCGCCATGCGGGCGGCAGGCGTGCAGGCAGGCGCACTCACCTCCGGCAACACCGAGGAAGAGACCGACATGGTCTTCGACGCGCTGCACGCGGGCACCCTGAAACTGCTCTATATCGCCCCCGAACGCCTCGCCTCCACCGGCACCCGCGACATGCTGACCCGCGCGGGTTGCACCATGATCGCCGTGGACGAGGCGCATTGCGTCAGCCAATGGGGCCACGACTTCCGCCCGGACTACTTGCGCATCGGCGAGTTGCGCCGTGCCTTGAACGTGCCACTGGCGGCTTTCACCGCCACCGCCGACGCCGAAACCCGCGAGGAAATCGTCACCCGTCTGTTCGACGGGGTGCAGCCCGAAACCTTCATGCAAGGCTTCGACCGCCCCAACCTGAACCTCGCGTTCGAGGTCAAGGACGGCCCCCGCCGCCAGATCCTCGACTTCGCCGCCGCGCATCGCGATCAGGCGGGCATCGTCTATTGCGGCACCCGCGCCAAAACCGAAACGCTGGCCCAGGCCCTGCGCGAGGCAGGCCATTCCGCCTGCCATTATCACGGCGGCATGGACAAGGACGACCGCCGCGAGGTGGAGCGTCGGTTCTCCCAAGAAGACGGCCTTGTCGTCGTCGCCACCATCGCCTTCGGCATGGGCGTCGACAAACCCGATATCCGCTGGGTCGCCCATGCCGACCTGCCCAAATCCATCGAAGGTTATTATCAGGAAATCGGCCGCGCAGGCCGCGACGGCACGCCCGCCGATACGCTGACGCTTTACGGCCCCGACGACATCCGCTTCCGCCGCCAGCAGATCGACGAAGGCCTTGCCCCCGACGACCGCAAAGCCGCCGACCACGCGCGCCTGAACGCGCTTCTGGGGCTGGCCGAGGCGCTGGAATGCCGCCGCAAACCCCTGCTGGAATATTTCGGCGACACCGACATCACCTGCGGCAACTGCGACCTGTGCGACAAGGCCCCCGACACGTTCGACGGCACCGTCGCGGTGCGCAAGGCCCTGTCCGCCATCCTGCGCACCGGTGAATATTTCGGCGCAGGCCACCTGATCGACATCCTCTTGGGCAATTCCACCGACAAGGTGCAGGCCCGCGGCCATGACCAGTTGCCCACCTTCGGCATTGGCGGCGAATACGACAAACGCGGCTGGCAGGCGGTGTTCCGGCAAATGATGGGCCGCGACCTGATCCGTCCCGACCCCTCCCGCCACGGCGCTTTCCGCATGACCGAAGCCGCCCGCCCGATCCTGCGCGACGAGGCGACAATCACGCTGCGCCGCGACACCATCAAGAAAGGCGCAAACCGCCCCGCCGTCAAAACCCTTGTCTCGGACGAGGACGCGCCGCTGCTCTCCGCCCTGAAGGCCAAACGCCGCGCCTTCGCCGAGGCCGCGCGGGTCCCGGCCTACGTCATCTTCAACGACAAGACCCTGATAGAGATGGCCGAAACCCGCCCCGCCGATCTGGACGCCTTCGCCCGCATCTCCGGCGTCGGAGCCAAGAAACTCGAAAGCTTCGGCGCGGCCTTCCTCGAAGTCATCAACGGCGCACCCACGCCGGAGCTGCACCCGACCCGCCGTAAGCTTGCAGGCCGCGACAGCGGCGCGCTCTACGATCAGTTACTGGAGGCACAAGCCAACCTGTCACGCGGCCCCGAGGGCTACGACAAACCCCTCAGCTGCTCCGCCTCCCTCATCGCCAAGGTGGCAGAGGTCAAACCAAGCGATCCCAACTCCATGGCCCGCCTTTTGGGCGACCGCCGCGCCGAGCGTTTCGGCGAGGCATTCCTCAATGTCCTCCGCGCCTCTTGAGGCTGCGGCCCAGCCCCCTACATTAGGCCTCAAAGGAGACCGCCCATGCTGACCGTCATTTCCCCCGCCAAGAAACTGGATATGTCCGAGGTCAACGTGACCCCGACCCTGCCGGAGTTCCAGACACAGGCGAACGAGCTGGCAGAAGTGGCCCGCGACCTGTCCGTGGACGATCTGCGCAAGCTGATGCACATCTCCGAAAACCTCGCCAAGCTGAACCGCGACCGCTTCCGCGACTTCGCCGATGCCAGCACGCCCGAGAACGCCAAACCCGCGATGTTCATCTTCGCAGGCGACACCTATACGGGCCTTGAGGCCAAAAGCCTCGACCAAGACGAGATCACTTTCGCCCAAAACCACCTGCGCATCCTGTCCGGCCTCTATGGCCTGCTCAAGCCCCTCGACGCGATCCAGCCCTACCGCCTGGAAATGGGCAGCCGCCTGAAAACGCAGCGCGGCAAGTCCCTCTACGACTACTGGGGCGACACCATCAGCAAGGCTCTGAACCAGCAGGCGCAAGAGGTGCAAACCGACACGCTGATCAACTGCGCCAGTCAGGAATATTTCGGCGCAGTCGATGCGGATGCGCTCGACCTCAACATCGTCACGCCCCAGTTCTATGAAGACAAACCCGGCGGCCCCAAAATCGTCAGCTTCTACGCCAAACAGGCCCGCGGCGCGATGGCCCGCTTCATCATCCAGAACCGCCTGACCAAGCCGGAACATATCCGCGACTTCGACACCGGCGGCTATACCTACCAGCCCGACCGCTCCACGCCCGATCGTCCCGTCTTCCTGCGCGCAGAGGCACTCGCCAAGGCCTCCTGACCCACCACCCTTGGGCTTCTTTCTTCCCTAAATACCTCCCCCGGAGGGCCGCTCCGCCAAGCGCCGATCCGCCAGCAGGGGCCAACACGGTTTTGCCAAATCGTCAAATCCGGCCTAACCTGTCCCAAATCGCCAAAGCCCGCATAGCCATCAACGACGGGCGCAGGGCAGAGGACACCAGATGAGCAACACAAGACGCGCTTTCCTGCTCGGCACCGGAGCCTTGGCCGGGGCCTACGCAACGCGGCTCTACTACACCACGCCCGATCCGGCGGGCAGGCTTCTGGGCGGTCTCACAACGGACCCCCTGATCCTCAATGACGCGTCAGAACTGTCACCCACCCGCGTCGCCAAGCACCTGACCCTCACCGACCGCATCAACGCCGCACAAATCGACGCCCTCCGCGCCGAACTGGCCGACGCCAAACGCGCAGGCCGCCCGCTCATCGCGTCGGCCGCGCGGCACTCCATGGGCGGCCAGAGCATGGCGCGGGCAGGCACCACGATCACCATGGATCACGACTGGGTCGAGCTGGACACATCCGCGCTCACCTATCGCTGCGGGGCCGGAACCCGCTGGTCCACCATCATCGCCCGGCTCGACGCCGAAGGCTTCTCTCCGGCGGTCATGCAATCCCACAACGATTTCGGTGTGGCGGCGAGCTATTCGGTCAACGCCCATGGCTGGCCCGCGCCCTATTCGGGGATGGGGTCGACCGTCACCAGCCTGCGCATGATGCTGGCCGACGGCTCCCACGTGACCTGCTCCCGCGAGGAAAACGCCGACATATTCTACGCCGCGATGGGCGGCTACGGCCTGCTGGGCGTCATCACCGACATGACGGTAAAGATGGTCGCCAACACCCGTCTGGAACCCACCTTCGAGAAGATGGACGCCGAGCAGTTCGGCCCCCGCTTCGCGCAGGCCGTCAAAGGCGGCAGCGGCGTGCAGATGGCCTACGGTCGCCTGAAGGTCAGCAAGGACCGCTTCTTCGACGAGGCGCTGATGGTCACCTATCGCCCCACGCAAGACCAAAGCGACCTACCCGCCGCACCGGACACCGGCTCCATGTCCAAAACCTCGCGCGCCCTGTTCCGCGCGCAGCTCGGCTCCGACAGCGCCAAGCACCGCCGCTGGTGGTTCGAAGCCGGCCTCGGCCCGTGGATCGGCAGCGGCGAGATCACCCGTAACACGCTGCTGAACGAGCCGGCGGGCACGCTCGACGACCGCGACGACACCCGCACCGACATCCTGCACGAATATTTCATCGCCCCCGACAAGTTCGCAGGCTGGCTCAATGCCTGCCGCGACGTGATCCCCTCAAGCTATCAGGAGCTTCTCGACATCACGCTCCGCTATGTCGCCCAGGACGGCGAAAGCTGGCTCAGCTACGCCCCCGCCGACCGCATCGCCTGCGCATTGCTGTTCTCTCAGGAAAAGTCCCACCGCGCCGAGGAAGACATGAAGCGCATGACACAGGAGCTTATCGACCGCACGCTGGATCTCGGCGGCAGCTACTATCTACCCTACCGGCCCCATGCCCGCCGCGACCAGATGGCCCGCGCCTATCCCGGCCTGCGCCCCTTCGTGGCCAAGAAACGCGCGATGGACCCCTCCAACCTGTTCCGCCACGCGATGTGGGACACCTACATGGCAAGGGCCTGACCCCGCACGACAACGCAAATGAAGCAGGGCACCCCCCTGTCTCCATTTGGTCAAAAATACTCAAACTCCGTCAGCAGCCAAACAGCCCGCAATCGCGGTATCTCAGGACCGCCTCAAAACTCTTCGGCAAGGTGCCCGACGGCTGGATCACTTCGATCGTCGGCACCACCAGTTCCACCGTGGTCCCGTCCTCCGAGATCAACCCGTTGGAGCTTTCCACCTCCAACGCCCGGAACCGCACCACGATCTCGGCGCCTTCCAGCCCGCCGGTTATCATCCCGAACATCGGATTTTCCGCCGTCAGTTCCGTCGGCTTGCCCTCGATATTCTCGAAATCCAGCGGCAGGCTGATCTTCAGCCGCTCGTCATCCAGCCGCTCGAACTTCATCTCGGCAAAGAACGGGTCCTCCGATCTGGCACGGTCAGCCTCCGCAATCGCCTCGTCAATCGTGGTGGTGTCCGTGGTCCGGCAGGACACGCTGTCCGGCCCCTCGACCTTCTCGGCCTCTGGCGGACAAATGCCGGTGCCCTGATCGCCCATCATCTGCATCATGTCAAACAGCTGCCGCCCCAGAACCATGGTCGTGTCGGCGGTGATCACCTCGTCCTCGCCAATCGTGACCTCCGACTCCACGTCAAGGCAGGCTGCCAGCGGCAGCATCAAAACAAGGGCAAATTTACGCAACGACATGGCTCGGCCTCCTCAAGTGTCCGCCGGACAATGCCCGTCTTCTCGACGCGTGAAAAGCGGCAGCGGCATGATCGTGGCAAAAAAGCTTCCTGCGGCGCCGACCAGACCTTAAACTTTTACTGATTAAAGACGTTCGTTCATTTTCAGCCCAATTACGGGACGCCATAAATGCTTGTTTCCAAAGTACTATCTGAAAGCGGCAAGGACGCCCTGCGTCAAGAGCGAGTCGCGGATTACGAAGATCGCGCCCTTGGCTACCTGAAAGAAACCTTCCCCGAACATCACGCCCGTCACGGCGCGGACATAGAACTGGCACTTATCCGCTCCGCCTACGGGACGGCCAAGCGCCGTGGCATCAAGCGCATCCGCGACCACCTTCAATACCTTGCCATCACAGTCTATCTCGGCGCGGGGTTCGAGCGGAACCCGCTGCACCGCCACGCCATAAGGCGCGCAGGCTGGCTGTCCGCAGACGGCACCGCCTTGCGCATATCCAGCTTTGACATGCTGTTCGCATGGGCAGGCCGCTGGCAGGAACTCACCGCGCTGGACACCGAACCTTGGCCCGCAGCGATCCTGCATGAGGAAGTCCTGCGCCTTGGCGCATGGCCGGATGAGCCTGCCATTCTGGACAGCCTCCGTGCCATCTGGCCCAACCGGGCCATGGCCGCCAACCCGCCCGATCTGCTCGACTTCCTGCGCGAGTCGCAGGCCTTCGCCACCTCCCTGGCCTTGCCGCAGAACGAAACCGTGTTTCTAACCACCGCCGCCCTGCACCTCGGCAGCCGCTTCCCGCAGGACCCCCGCTACCAGCCCCTTGCCGCGAAGATGCACCCGAACAGCGACGCGCCACGACCGACGCCCGAAAGCCTGATGGCCGATCTGGAAGGGCTGTCCGCATGACCGATCCCGTAGCCGCACAAACAGCCGCGCAGGCCGCAGGCGAAGGCGAGGTCGAGTCCGCGGCCCTGACCTGTCCCGCCCCCTGCGTCGTCACCGTCCTGACCCGCACGGGCGACATCCCCGTGGAGGGCGTCTATGTCGAAGGCGACGGCGTGCGCGTCGGCGTGACCAACAGCAACGGCATCGCCATGGGCTCCGTGTCGACCTGCGACGGCGCGGTAACCCTGAAGGCGATCTATGAGAACGCCGACGCACGGGTAAAGACCGAGGAAGCCACGCTGGAGGTCACCGGCCTCTCCCTGCCCCTGACCTCCGCCACCGCCGGACAGGCCCGCAACTTCATCGCCAAGGTGCAGGACGTGTTCGGCTCCGGCGACGGCGGCTTTCCCGGCGACAAGGATTTCGAGGACACCTACACCGCCGACGCCACTCAAGTCACGGTCGTGGCAGGCACGCTGCATGTGACGATCAAGCTGGCGACGATCTCGCTGGAAGTCCCCTACCGCAACCAGAACGACTCCGCCGAGACGATCGGCAACGTGGCCCAGCGCGGGGCCATCCTGTGCATGCCCACATCCGGCGAAATGCAGGGCCGCTACTGGGGCATCCAGAAGGTCACCGCCGCGACCGCCACCACGCCGGAAACCCGCGCCGATATCACGCGCTACGACATCATGATGGAGGCCTACAATCGCAACACCACAGGCTACCAGCTTGGCGTCTTCCCCCGTCACTGGCAGAACTGGGACAACCTGCGCGGCGCCATGACGACGCTGGTGGACGCGTCGCACCCGAACACCTACTCCGTTGGCAACGGCCCTGCGGGTGGCTCGGTCGAGACCATTCCCAGCGCCTATGCCGACAGCCTGACGGAGCTGCTGGGCGAGGGCGTGCCGACCGTGACCTCCACCTATGCGACCGACGGGCATGTGATGATCGTCATCGGCGCGGTGGTGAAACATGACGACGAATCCGAGTGGCTGATCCTGAACGACCCGAACGGCACGCTGGCCAGCACCGACTCGATCTATGGCGATCTGGACATCCAGAACCCCGTTGGCGCGCGGGGCACCTCGACGGCGGCGGTGATGAACAGCGCCCCCGACGTGCGCGCGGTGCAAGAGGTACTGACCCGCACCGGCCACTACACCGGCCCGACCAACGGGGTCATAAACGAGGCCGACCCGAACGACCCGACGATCGCCGCCATCCGCGCCTTTCAGGGGAGAGGCGGCGACGGGCGCGTGGACCCCGGCGGCGGGGCCGAGCGGCGCATGAACGCCCAGATCGACCGGGGCACCAGCCCCAAATACTCAGCCGTCGAAAACGAACGCAACGGGCCGGCGGGTGACCGCGGTCGGCATGTCTACTACAATGGTGGCACCGAAGGCGCGCGCGCAGGTAACTTCCGGCTCAAAGGTCAGGCTTGGAGCAGCGTCATAGAACCCGACACCGCCCTGACCACCGCCGAGATCGCAGATCGCCTGAACACAGGAACACGTCGATGAAAAAATCCCTGATCCTTTGCGCCGCGCTGGCTGGCCCCGCCATGGCAGACACCCCGCGCTGGCCCGCCTGCGACGGGGCCTGCACCGTGACACAAGGCGCGGACGGCGCGACGGTCACGTTCCAAGGCGGGTCGGAGACGCCGCTGCCCGATCTGCTCTTCCTCCACGGCCAGCAGCCAACCGCCTGCCTGACAGACGCGCTGGCCTTCACCAATGCCGACGGCACCATGGTGCAGATGTACGCGCTGGACGCCGAAAGCGGCACCATCACCCCTGCCAAAAAGCTGGATATGGGCGACGTCACGGTCTTCCCCGACTCCGCCTACCTGTCCTGCGACGGGCAACGGCTGGTCGCGCAGGACGTCTACGGCAACGGCGGCGAGGTGGTTCTGGCGATCCATGACGGCACCTATATCGCGCCCTCCGCCGACGACACCAACTGGCTGATGGTCGCCCGAGGCGGCCGCTACGGGGTGGAGGCGGTGTTCTCCGACACCTTCAACGGCTACCGCGTGGTGGACTTTGAAACCGGCGCCGACCCGCAATTCGAGGCACTGCACGAGATCGACCAGCCGGTCTTCGGCGAGAACGGCGAATTCGCCCTGATCCGCCACTCCGCCGACACCGTGACGACCGACATCTACCGCCTCAGCGACGGCACTTTGCTGCTCTCCCTCGACAAGGCGCTTGAGGGCGGTCGGCCCTTCACCATCAACGCCCAAGGCCAACTGGCGCAGGAATGACACGTCAGCCGGTCTTCGTGTTCGATCTGGATTGCGACCAAGGCGGGGTCGCCTATCACCGCATGGCCGTCGCCACAGGCCCAAGCGAACACGCGGCCCGCAGCGCGGTGGAACACCTATGCCAAAGCAAAGGCCAGACGGTCACCGATGCCACCGCCACACCGCTCGCCCGATCCCGCCTCTCCGCCGCCCGCGACATGGCGGCGACGCTGGACGGCGACGCCGCACTCGGTCCGGCCTATCTGGCAAAAGTTGACGCCTGCGATTGCACCGGCGGCTTCACGTCGCGGGGGGTCGACATGACCCCGCTCGACGGCTCGACCGAGGATTTCACCCCGCCGGAACTGGCCCCCATGCTGTTCAATGACGACGGCACCTACGCGCTACTCGACGGGGCGCTCATCATGGGCCTGCTTGAGCGGCTGGAAGCCTCCGGCCTGCCCTTCGCCTGCCTCTATGGCGGCGACGCCGCCACGCAATTCGCCGACACCGCGCCCTATATCGTGCAACTCGCGCCCAAAGCTCCGCTCACGCGGGCGCTGTTCTCGGCGTTCAAAAAAGACGGCATCCAGCGCGGCCTCTGGGCGGATGAGGCAGGTATCATCGTGCAAAGCCCCGCCAGCCTGCGCGCCTTGCGCCGCCACTTCCGGCGCTTCACCTATCTGCAAGACGACACCGGCAAGCGGGTATTCTTCCGCTTCTACGCGCCGGTCACCTTGCGAACGCTGATCGCCAACATGGCCCCCGAGGACCTTGCCGATTTCGGCAAGGGCGTCACGCGGTTCACGTGCCCCGGCAAACCTGCCGGAGCATTTGTCTTGGAACGCGCCTAAGCCGCCCGCGACGCGCGTTTGCGCTCGTGCGGGTCAAGGTGGCGCTTGCGCAGACGGATGGCGTTGGGGGTGACCTCCACCAGTTCGTCATTGTCGATATAGGCAATCGCCTCTTCCAGCGACATCCGCACAGGCGTGGTCAACCGCACCGCTTCGTCGGTGCCGGAGGCCCGCACGTTGGTCAGCTTCTTGCCCTTCAGCGGGTTCACTTCCAGATCATTCTCGCGCGAATGCTCGCCGATGATCATGCCCTGATACACAGGCTCCTGCGCGCCGATGAAGAACTTGCCACGGTCCTCAAGGTTGAAGATCGCATAGGCCACGGACACGCCGTTCTCCATCGAGATCAGCACCCCCGCACGACGCCCCGGAATCTCGCCCTTATGCGGCGCCCATTCGTGGAACACGCGGTTCAGCACGCCGGTGCCGCGGGTGTCGGTCAGGAACTCGCCGTGGTAGCCGATCAGCCCCCGCGACGGCACATGCGCGATGATGCGGGTCTTGCCCGCGCCCGCCGGTTTCATCTCCGTCATCTCGCCCTTGCGCACGCCGGTCAGCTTCTCGATCACCACGCCGGAATACTCGTCATCCACGTCGATGGTGACTTCCTCGATCGGCTCGTGCCGCACGCCGTCAATCTCCTGAAACAGCACCTGCGGGCGCGAAACCGACAGCTCGAACCCTTCACGGCGCATGTTCTCGATCAACACGCCCATCTGCAATTCGCCACGGCCCGCAACCTCGAACGCGTCGCCGCCCGGTGTGTCGGTGACCTTGATCGCCACGTTCGACTCCGCCTCTTTCATCAGGCGGTCGCGGATTACGCGGGACTGCACTTTTTTGCCGTCCTTGCCCGCCAGGGGCGAGTCGTTGATCCCGAAGGTCACGGTAATCGTCGGCGGGTCGATCGGCTGCGCCGGGATCGCGTCCTCGACCTCCAGCGCGCAAATCGTGTCCGCCACCGTCGCCTTGGTCATGCCCGCCAGCGAGACGATGTCGCCCGCTTCCGCAACCTCGATCGGCTCCTGCGTCAGGCCCCGCGCCGCCAGAATCTTCGTCGCGCGGAACTGCTCGATCTTGGTGCCGTCACGCGACAGCGCCTTGACCGTCTCGCCCACTTTCAACGTGCCCGCTTCAACACGCCCCGTCAGCAGGCGGCCAATGAACGGGTCCGCGCCCAGCGTGGTTGCCAGCATGCGAAACGGCTCGCCCCGCGCTTCAACCTGGCGGGGTGCAGGCACATGCTCCACGATCAGGTCCAGCAGCGCCGACAGATCCTTGCGTGGCCCGTCCAGCTCCATATCCGCCCAGCCCGACCGGCCAGAGGCATACATCGCAGGGAAATCCAGCTGGTCGTCATCCGCGCCAAGGTTGGCAAACAGGTCGAACACTTCGTCCAGCGCACGGTCCGGTTCCGCGTCGCCCTTGTCCACCTTGTTGAGCACCACGATCGGGCGCAACCCCAGCGCCAGCGCCTTGGAGGTCACGAACTTGGTCTGCGGCATCGGCCCTTCGGCCGCGTCCACCAGCAGCACAACGCCGTCCACCATCGACAGGATGCGCTCCACCTCGCCGCCGAAATCGGCGTGGCCGGGGGTGTCCACGATGTTCATGCGAATGCCCTTCCACTCGACCGAGGTCGCCTTGGCAAGAATCGTAATCCCCCGCTCGCGCTCCAGATCATTGCTGTCCATGGCCCGTTCGGCCACAGCTTGGTTTTCACGGAACGAGCCGGATTGCTTGAGCATTTCATCCACCAGCGTCGTCTTGCCGTGGTCAACGTGAGCGATAATCGCAATATTGCGAAGGTCCATCAGGGTAGCCTTGTAAGGAGTGTTTGCGCGCGACCTAACGCACTAAGGGCACAAAGGCTAGTAAAAAGGCGGATGGCCGGCTGGTGGGGCAGAGTGAAGGTGCGCGATTGGTGTTTTAAGTGGAGCGGTGAGCAGGCGCTGACGACCTAAAGCTGCAGTTCGTGTAATGTCGCAACACGGCCCGCCGAACTGGTCATGCGTTGTCTCTGCATTATGAAACATGGGGAACTCGCAGTCTGCGGAACGGCGCGATCATTAAGGCAAACATTAAGAAATTTCTTGCGGCCAATTCTACCAAATGGATAGCCTCGCGGCGAAACCCTGCGGAGCACCCAATGTTTACCTCCAACATACACGTTGAAGAAATCAAAAGACGAATAGAGCAATTTCGCCGTGACGCCGAAAAAGGAATTCAAGACGCTGATATTATTATGAGATTATCTTCTATTTTCGGCAGCGACTTCTCCTTCCTTGCGCAGAATAGGCATTATGAAAAAGGAACGCAGTTCTTTCGTGCGAGAGCGATTGATAATTCGGATACTAACATTCCGCTAAGGACTATTAGTTGCGAGGCTGACGCTTGGGAACCACCCGCTGAGTTTATAAGAACTCAAGGCAGACTTAATTTAGTGGGACAGGGTATTCTGTATTGCTGTCCCGGCGACCCCGATTTGGCGATTGATGAAGCAAGAGCAAGAGGCAATAATCATGTTGCGGTTATGGTCTATCGGTCTGTTAGGAAGATCAATGTTGCTGTGCTTGGGGATTACCAAAAATCAGCCCTACCCAAAGATGATATGACGCAGATGTTTTACTCTTTCCTTGAAGAGGAATTTGCGCGCGACGTTCCGCCTGGACATGAAGACAGGTATTCGATCACCCGTGCAATAGCAGATACCTTCTTCAATCTGCCATACCAAGACGCTTGGTGTTACCGTTCTGTTCAGTCTCCTCAGAAGTATAACGTGGCTTTCCTTCCTGGACGATCACGTCAAAACCTTGAGCTTGTAGGGGTAATGATCTGTGACCTAAGACATCACCTGCCTAGCCAGTTAAAAGTGAAGATGGTCGTTGATTTCGACAAGAACACCGGTGAAGCGCGATATCACCGTATCGGCTCAAGTGCGCAAAAGGGTTTATTTCCTGAGATTAGTTGAGTCGATCAATTGATGTACTGTGTTGGGCATGAAGCGCCGCTATGAGCTATCAAAAGCCCAAGCATTATCCAGCTCCAGCCGAACATTACCCCGCCCCAAACACCCCACACATAGTTCGGCCCAGCCCGAACTATGCACACCCCCGCTCGGGCATCCCGCACCCCGAAGCCGCTCACACTTACTTAACCATCCTTACCGACCGCCCCGTTAACCCCGCCCGAGCCGCACAAGTTGCCCGACGCAAAGCCGACAGGATGCAGACGGTTCGCAGACCTCCGAAATCCCAGCATTTACTGGCGTTAACCTTCCGATTCGCGGACAAGGCGTTGCGGGCGGCTTTTCGGCGTCCGCGGCGTTAACCTCCGCTTACCGCAACCGCTGCAAGATATCCAAACTCGCATACCCGTCCGGCACCATCCCGATGGACCGCTGGAACCCCCGCACCGCCTCAATGGTCAGCGGCCCGATCTTGCCGTCTATCTTCTTGGTATCAAAGCCTTTTGCCGTCAGCAGCCGCTGCATTTCCTTGCGCTCGTCGAACTTCAAGGCACGGTCCCCGCGCGGCCACCCCGACTGTATCGCAGGCCCGCCCTTGATCCGGTCCGCCAGATGCCCGACCCCGATCACATAGGCGTCGGCGGTATTGTAGCGCTCGATCACCTCGAAATTCCTGAAGATCATAAACGCCGCCCCCTTGGCCCCCGCAGGCAACAAGATCGACGCCTCCCCATGGTTCGGCACGTCCTGACCGCCCATGTTCTTGATCCCCATAGCGCCCCATTCTGCAGGCGATTTCAGCACCTTACGGTTCGCCAACGCGTAGTCGAACCCTTGCGGCAAAGTCACTTCCACGCCCCAAGGCTGGCCTTTGGTCCAGCCGAATTTCGCCAGATAATTCGCCGTCGATGCCAGCGCATCCGTAGGGTCATCCCCCCAGATATCCCGCTTGCCGTCACCGGTAAAATCAACGGCATAATCCAGATAAGAGGTCGGAATAAACTGCGTATGCCCCATCGCTCCGGCCCACGATCCCGTCATGCTGCGCGGCGCTACATCGCCCGATTGCAGGATCTTCAATCCCGCCAAAAGCTGCTGCTCGAAAAACGCCCCGCGCCTTGTATCAAAGGCCAAAGTGGCCAGCGAGCCGACCAGATCCTTCGACCCGCGGAACGTGCCATAGGCGCTCTCCAGACCCCAAATCGCGGCGACGACCTCCTTGTCGACCCCATACCGCGCCTCGATCCGCTCCAGCGTGCTCCGGTGCTTCGCCACCGCCGCCTTGCCGTTGGCAATCCTCACGTCGCTGGCGGCACTGTCGAGGTAGTCCCATAGGGTCTTGGTAAACTCCGACTGGTTGCGGTCCCGCTTGATGACATCAGCATCATAGCGCACACCTTGGAAGGCCTGATCGAAGGTCGCAACCGAGATGCCCTGAGCCAAGGCACGCGGCCGTAACGCCTTTATCCACAACTGAAATCTGGCGTTGGACGCCGCCAGCTCTACCGGTGCGGGCTCCGCCGGTGCGGCCTCGCGGATGACAGGCCGCAAGGACCGCTCTACCGCCAAACGCGACCTGGTCGGCGGTATCACCAGCGCCGCCTGCACCACCTGCGATCCCACGGATGGACGGGGCGTAGGCCCTTCCGCCACAGCGCCTTGCGCCATGCACAATACCGCCGCTACCGCGCTTGCAATTCTCATATTGGACACCTGCTCGTGTTCTCGATTTGGAAACAGTCTACCCAGAATCGCTGCCCGTGAAAAGCTAGCCGCGCTTGCGCTTCAGCTTCTTCTTCAGCTTGGCGCTTTTCGCTTTATATTTCCCGGCTTTGCGCCCCTGCGTCGGCCCGCGTCGCCCCTGTCCGCCCGTTTGTGGCAAGGGCTTTCCGTCCAGTTCCAGCAGTTCCAGCACCAATCCGCCGGTGATCGGCGTGGCCTCCGCCAGTCGCACCAGAACCCGCGCACCTAGCCCGATGACGACGCCCGATTTCTCACCCCGCAAGGTTTGCGCATCGCGGTCATAAGCGAAATATTCCCGTCCCAGCGTGCCAATCGGAATGAGCCCGTCCGCCCCCGATCCATCCAGCCGCACGAACAGCCCGAACTTGGCGATCCCGCTGACGCGGCCCTCCATCTCGGTGCCCACACGATCCGCCAGGAAGGCCGCAAGATAGCGGTCGGTCGTATCGCGTTCCGCCACCATGGAGCGCCGCTCGGTCATCGAAATATGCTCGCCCGTTTGCTTCAGGTCGTCATCGACCAACCCGTCATCACCCCAGTTATGCGCCGAGATCAGCGCACGGTGGACAATCAAATCCGCATAGCGCCGGATGGGTGAGGTGAAGTGCGCATAGTCCTTCAAGGCAAGGCCAAAATGCCCGAAATTCTGCGGCCCGTAATAGGCTTGCGTCATGGATCGCAAGGCGGAAATGTTGATCAACTCCGCCTGATCCGTGCCCTCGGCCTGTGCCAGAAGCTGGTTCAGATGCCGCGTTTGCAGCACCTGCCCCTTGGCCAGCGTCAGCCCGCTGGCCTGAACGATTTCGCGCAACGCATCCAGCTTTTCGGGGCTGGGTTCTTCATGCACACGGTAGAGCAGCGGTGTGTTGCGGGCCTTCAACTCCTCGGCGGCGCAGACATTGGCCAGCACCATGAATTCCTCGATCAGCTTGTGCGCGTCCAGCCGCTCCCGAAAGGCGACCGAGATCACCTTCCCAGCCTCGTCCATCGCAATCTTGCGTTCCGGCAGGTCCAGTTCCAACGGTTGTCGCCTGTGCCGCGCCAGTCTCAGCACGTCATAGGCGGCAAAGAGCGGCGCGATCACGCTCTCCATCAACGGCGCGACCTTGTCGTTCGGATCGCCGTCCTGCCCCGCCTGCACCTCTTCGTAGTTCAGCGCGGCAGGCGATTTCATCAGCCCGCGCGTAAACCTGTGCGACAGCTTGTTGCCATTCGCATCCAGCACCATCCGCACCGCGACGCAGGCCCGCTCCACCCCTTCATGCAGCGAGCACAGATCACCCGACAGCGCCTCCGGCAGCATCGGCACAACGCGATCGGGGAAATAGGTGGAGTTGCCCCGCTTGCGCGCCTCCCGGTCCAGCTTGGAGCCGGGCCTGACGTAATGCGCCACATCAGCAATCGCCACCCAGACCACATGCCCGCCCTTGTTCTTCGGGTCGTCATCGGCATGGGCATAACAGGCGTCGTCATGGTCCCGCGCGTCCGATGGGTCGATGGTAATCAACGGCAACTCGCGCAAATCCTCGCGTTTGCCCAGCTTGACGGGCTTGGCGTTCTCGGCCTCCGCAATCACGTCGTCAGGGAATTCATCCGGTATCCCGTGCTGGTGAATGGCGATCAGCGACACCGCACGCGGCCCCGCAGGGTCGCCCAACCGCGCCACGATCCGCGCCTGAGGCAGACCCATCCGCGACTTCGGCCCCGTCTGCTCCGCCTCGACCAATTCACCGTCCAGCGCGCCGGACACGGCCCCCGGCGGTACCCGCCATTCCTTGTCGTCGCCCTTGTCGATCGGCGTTACCCGCCCGCCTTCCGCGCCTTTGCGGTAGATGCCCAGAATCTTCGCCGGGCCCGTGCCAATGCGCCGGATCAACCTCGCCTCATAGGCGTGATCCTCGCCTGACACTTTGGTAAGGCGGCACAGCACACGGTCGCCTTCGGCCAGCGCAGGGTCGCCATCCTTGGCGATGAACAACACACGCGGTGGCGTGTCGCCTGGCTCCACGGGCTCCAGAAACAGGTCGCCATCCGCATCCACACCGGTAACGCGGCACACGGACACAGGCGGCAACGCCCCGTCCTCGCGGTAGGTCTTGCGCCGCTTATCCAGATGCCCTTCGTCCTGCAATTCCTTGAGCATCCGCTTCAGATCAATCCGCGCGGCGCCCTTGATGCCAAAGGCGCGTGCGATGTCGCGCTTGTTGGTCTTGGTCGGGTTGTCCTCGATAAAGGACAGAATATCGGCTTTGGTGGGAAGATTTTTCATGGACCCCGCCTAACATGCCCCATGCGGGACGTCATTGCTTCATCTTGGCATAAATATTCACAACGCCAAGGTCCGCCACAGTATCGACGTCCCTCAGGGTATCAACATAAGCCACCCGCGCCCCGCGCAACGAGGCAACGCTGTCGGCCAGCGCATGTTCCGTCGACCAGCGCACCCCGTCGAACAGCCCCGCATGACGCCGCATCCGTTTGAGGCCGACGAGCCAGTAGCCGCCATCCGGCGCGGGGCCGAACACGGCCTCCGCCCCGCCCAATGCCGCGAACGCGCGGGCCACATGCGCCCGCGTCACGCCCGGGATATCCGCGCCGATCACGCAGACCGGCCCCGCTGGCATGGCGTCCATGGCGGCGCCCATCCGGTCACCCAAATCCCCACGCCCCTGCGCCAATCGCGGCAAATCCGCAGGCCAGACCCGAGACGACAGCCCTTCCACATCAGGCGACACCGCCAGCACCAAGTCCCATCGCGGATCGCGCAACCGGCGCAACAGCGCGCCCGTCTGATGGCGAAACCACCATGCGGCCCCTACCATACCCAGATCCCGTCCCAGCCGCGTCTTCACGCGGCCCGGATGCGGCTCCTTGACCATGACGACGAGGGTTCTACGCAAAGTAGTCCTGCAAAATGCGGGTGTAGATACCTTTGAGCTGGCGCACCTGTTCCACGCTCACCCGCTCATCCACCTGATGCATCGTCTTGCCGACCAAGCCGAACTCCACCACGGGGCAGTGATCCTTGACGAACCGCGCGTCCGACGTCCCGCCGGACGTGGACATCTCCGGCACCACGCCCGTTTCCGCCTCCACGCTTTTCGCCACCATCGCGGACAACTCGCCGGGCGGGGTCAGGAAGCTTTCGCCCGAGACTTGGGTTTTCATCTCGACCACAGCGCCGCTCTCGGCGGCGATCTTATCCGCCTCCGCCCGCAGCCATGCGATCAAACTGTCCGAGCTATGGTCATCATTGAACCGGATATTCACCGTCGCGCGGCACTCTGCCGGAATGACGTTGTTAGCCGTGTTGCCCGTGTCGATCGTTGTCACCGCCAAGGTGGACGCGTCGAAATGATCCGTCCCCTCGTCCAGCACATGAGACGCCAGACGGTCCGCCAGCCGCGCCATCACCGGCACGGGGTTCAGCGCACGGTGCGGGTAGGCGGAATGACCTTGTACGCCCTTCACCGTGAAATAGGCGGTCATGGAGCCGCGACGGCCGATTTTCATCATCTCGCCCATCTTGTCGGGGCAGGTCGGCTCGCCAACCAGACAGACGCTCATCGCCTCCCCGTTGGCGTCCATCCAGTCCAGCAGCGCCACCGTGCCGTCCACCGCGTCGCCTTCCTCATCGCCGGTGATCGCCAAAATCACTGCGCCGTCAGGCGGGGTGTCGCGCACGAAATCCACGGCGGCAGCGGCGAACGCGGCCACGCCGGACTTCATGTCCGTCGAGCCGCGCCCGTAGAGATAGCCGTCTTTGATCTCCGCCCCGAACGGGTCCACGCTCCACGCAGCCGCGTCGCCCACCGGCACCACATCGGTGTGCCCATTGAAGCCGAAGCTACGCCCGTGGCCCTTGTCGCCCCACCGCGCATAGAGGTTGGACACCCCGCCACGATCCACGCGCGTACAGGTAAATCCGGCCTCCGTCAGCAGGCTCTCAAGCAACACCAAAGCCCCCCCTTCGGCAGGCGTCACCGAGGCGCAGCGCACGAGCGCTGCCGTTAGGTCAACAGGATCAATGGGTTGGGTCATGTCACTCTCCGCACTTGTCCGACCCCTTCTAGCCCGCCCGCAAGGTGCGGCGCAATCGCAACAGCCGATATCAAAACAAGGCAAAATTCGGGACAATTCGCGGCAAGCGCCAGAATTTTCTTCCCCACCTGTGAGCCGCCAAGTTAACAATCCATTAATAATATTGATCCCGAGGCAGGGTATGCGGTCCGCAAAAGGGCCGCTCGAGCGTGAATTTACCGAGTTTCATATTGATGCGAAGGGTTCAGATATCCTTCTGAAAAGACGCTCGCCTGATCTCCGGGGACGGAGGCAGTAATGGTCGCAGCAGCGAAACTTCCGATTTGGGAAGGCGCGTCCGCAGTGCGGATGGCAAACGAGATTTTCGGCAACGGGTCTACCGTGGTCGGCGCATCCTATCAGGGGTGGTCGCAGGCGTCGGGCATCTACTACAACGGCGATAGCCTTGCGCCAGGTGCGACACCCGGGGACACCGGCGTCATCCTGTCTACCGGCCGCGCCAGCGACTTTACCAACTCGCGCGGCACCTCCAACCAGTCCAACAGCACCTCGACCAACACCCCCGGCGTCAACAACGACAGCCAGTTCAACGCGCTGGCCGGCACCAACACCTATGACGCGGCAATTCTGAATGTCGACTTCATCCCCGACGGCGACACGCTGTCTTTGCAGTTTATCTATTCGTCCGAGGAATATCCCGAATACGTCAACTCCATCTACAACGACCTCGTAGGCGTATGGGTCAACGGTGCGCCAGTGTCGCTTGCCGTGGGCGACGGGGTGTCGGACATCGGCAACATCCACGCGACCAACAACCAGAACCTGTACAACGACAACACCAACGACGACTACAACACCGAGATGGACGGCTTCACCGTCACGCTGACATTGACGCTCAACGTCAACCCCGGCGTGGTGAACTCCATCCGCATCGGCATCGCGGACGTGTCGGACAGCAGCTACGACAGCAACCTGCTGATCGCGGGCGGCTCCATCCAAAGCGATGTGCTGGCATATGACGACGCCTTTGACGTGGTGCAAAACGGCACCCCCACGCTGGACGTGCTGGGCAACGATGTCGAGCACACGGGCGGCACGCTGACGATCACCCATATCAACGGGCAGGCCGTGACCAGCGGCAGCACCGTGACGCTGGCGACGGGTGCAACCGTCACGCTGAACGCGGATGGCACCTTTGCATATGCCAACGACGCCGACCTCGAAGAGGTCAGCTTCACCTACACCGCCGAGAACAGCTCCGGCGTGTCGGACACGGCCTTTGTCAGCGTCAATACCATCCCCTGCTTCGTCGCGGGCACCCTGGTGCAAACCCCGTCCGGCCCCCGCGCGGTCGAGAAGCTGGCCCCCGGCGATCTGGTGCTGACCAAGGATGACGGCCCGCAACCGGTGCGCTGGATCGGCTCGCGCGCCGTGGATGCGACCGGTGCGCTTGCCCCCATCCGCATAGAGGCGGGCGCGTTCGGCGACCACGACACCCTGTCCGTTTCGCCACAACACCGCGTGCTGATCACCGATGAGATGGCGGAGGTTCTGTTTGGCCACAAAGAAGTGCTGGTGGCCGCCAAGGATCTGGTCAACGACCTGACCGTGCGCCGCGACACCTCGCAGGCGCAGGTAACTTACGTGCATATCCTGTTCGACACCCATCAGGTCATCTATTCCGAAGGTCTGGCAACCGAGAGCTTCCTGCCCGGCCCCCAAAGCCTTCAATCCTTCGAACATGACGTCGTAAACGAAATCTGCACGATTTTCCCCGAGATTAACCCTATGACCGGACACGGATACGGAGCAGCAGCGCGAACCGCGCTCAAGGGATACGAGGCACAGCTTTTGCTGTCACAGGGCTATGCGGCATAGGATTAACTTCAAATACGGCAACAATGCCTTGGTTGTTCCACGGAATGACCACGGGTGTTCCATGCTTTTGGCCCGAACCAAGGTCATTTGTTACCCAAGCAAGGGTCACGCTGACTCGTTGTGGGGTAACAAGTAATGAAACACGTAGCTTTGACAATTGACGGACGGGAAGCCCTGCTGGGGCACGTCGAAAAGTTCCAAACGATGGCGCTGCGGGCCAATGGCCGCGTCGCCAACGATGACGATATCCTTCCGTCTTTTGCAAACATCGACGATCTGCCAGAAGCTCCGGCAAATACCGGCATGATGGCGGACACCCGTGTTGCTACGCCGAACGGCCCCCGCCGTATCGACGAATTGTCAGCAGGCGATCACGTTCTTGACGCCGAAGGCCGCACCGCAACCGTTCGCCACGTGCTGACCACCGACGCGCCGCGCAACGCTTTCATGCTGCGCGCGCCCTATTTCGGGCTGGACCACGACATCGTCGCGGCACCTGACCAACGGATCGTCGTCACCTCCGACATCGCGGAATACCTGTTCGGGGAGGAAACGGTCATCATGCCAGTCTGGGCGCTGAGCGATGGCCGCAGGGTCGGCCATTACGAGACCCGCAAATCCGACCGCATGTATCAGCTACAACTCGACACGCCCGCGCCTTTGGCGATCGGGCGTTGCGCCGTTTCCGCGCTGTATAAGGACGGGGCAACCCAAGGCCGCGTCCTCAGCGACGAAGAAGCCCGCTGCTTCGCCACCGAGCATCGCAGCGGCTACCACAACTAGGCGTCACCTTCGTAAAACGCGGTGGTTTGCGCCACCACGACAGAGTTCTCCTCAAGCGCGCGTTGCATCAGGGCGCGCTCTTCCTCTTCAATGTCATGCCCTTCGGCCAGCCGGTCATCCAGCGAGCCGTAGCCCGTGACGTCCAGCGGGGCCAGCCCCGCCTGCTTCATCAGCGCCACGGTTTCGCGCACCGCTTCCGCCTCGTCCACGCCGCTGGCGTAGCACATCAGCGCAGCACCCGAGGCGTGATCCGGCAGCCCGTCCTCCTCCTTCCGGCCGACCTCGACCAGAAGGGTGAACACTTTGTGCTGCTTCTTGGGCTTGTCCTTAACCATCAGCCGCTCATGCGCCTCCGTCCACAGCTCTGCCATCAGTCACGCAGCAACTCGTTGATACCGGTCTTGGACCGCGTGCGCTCGTCCACCCGCTTCACGATCACCGCGCAATAAAGCGACACGTTGTTCTTCGACGGCATAGAGCCCGCCACGACCACCGAATAGGGCGGCACTTCACCATACATCACTTCGCCGGTTTCGCGGTCCACGATCTTGGTGGATTGGCCGATAAATACGCCCATCCCCAGCACCGAACCTTCGCGCACGATGCAGCCTTCGACCACTTCGGACCGCGCGCCGATAAAGCAGTTGTCCTCGATGATCGTCGGACCAGCCTGCATCGGCTCCAACACGCCGCCAATGCCGACGCCGCCGGACAGATGCACGTTCTTGCCGATCTGCGCGCAGGACCCGACCGTGGCCCATGTGTCGACCATGGTGCCTTCGTCGACATAAGCGCCAAGGTTCACGAAGGACGGCATCAACACCACGCCGGGCGCGATATAAGCCGACTTGCGCACCACGCAGTTCGGCACGGCACGGAAGCCCGCGGCGTTCCACTGGTTATCGCCCCAGCCTTTGAACTTGCTATCCACCTTGTCCCACCAGCCAGCACCCTGCGGCCCGCCGTCCTGATGTTCCATATCCTTGATGCGGAAGCCCAACAGCACCGCCTTCTTGGCCCACTGGTTCACATGCCACGACCCGTCATCCTGCTTCTCGGCAACCCGCAACTTTCCGCTGTCCAATGCGGCCAGCGTGTCTTCGATAGCGTCGCGCGTCTCGCCGCTGGTGGCGGGGGTGATCGTGTCGCGGGCCTCCCAGGCGGCCTCGATAGCGGTCTCTAGCTGAGCATTGGACATGGTCGGGTTCCCTCAATCGTCTCTGGTTTCAAAACTTGAACGCCTATAGACCGAAATGACGCACCCGCGCAATGAAGAGGCAGACAATATGAAAGACGACCACCGCAGGCACCCCATGCGTCACTCCCGGCAGGACATGGAGGAGGTCAAACAGATCCCCGACACACCGCAGACGCGATCCCCTGCCTACCAGCTGGCGTTTACCGACAATGACTTCATGTGCCGCGAAGAGTTGCGCCCCGTGCGCTTGCAACTGGAATTGCTGAAGCCGCAACTGATGATGGACGAGGCCGGCATCGTCTCCACAGTCGTCCTTTTCGGCGGCGCGCGCATCCCCGAGCCTGCCAAAAAGGACACCGCCCGCACCGAGACGTTGGCCGAGTTGTCAAAATACTACGACGAGGCCCGCAAGTTCGCGTATCTCATGACCAAGCGCTCCGATGGCAATCATAACGTGATCTGCACCGGCGGCGGTCCCGGCGTCATGGAGGCCGGGAGCCGCGGTGCGCTAGAGGCTGGCGGGCGGTCCATAGGCCTCAACATCGTGCTACCGCACGAGCAGGCCCCGAACGAATACGTGACGCCCGAGCTGTGTTTTAACTTCCACTATTTCGCCATCCGCAAGATGCACTTCCTGATGCGCGCCTGCGCGATCACCGTGTTCCCCGGCGGCTTCGGCACGCTGGACGAGACGTTCGAGGCGTTGACCCTGATCCAGACCGGGCGCATGAACCGCGTCCCCTTCGTTTTGTTCGGCGAGGCGTTCTGGCGCAAGATCATCAACTGGGAAGCGCTCGAAGAAGCCGGAACCATCGGCGCGGATGACCTTGAGCTGTTCCACTTCGTCGAGACCGCCGAAGAAGCCATCGCCATCATCGACGACTACGCTTAGGCGTTGGCGTCGATAGACTTCACGATGCGCCCTTCTTCCAGCGTCACGATCCTGTCCGCCTGATCGAGAATGCGGTTGTCATGGGTCACCATCACGGTTGTCGTTCCCCGTTCGCGCCCAAGCCGCTTGATCAGCGCCACCACATTGGCGCTGGTTACGCGGTCCAGCGCCGCCGTGGGTTCGTCCGCGAAAATAATATCGGGATTGCCAACCAGCGCCCGCGCTACGGCGACACGCTGCTTCTGCCCGCCTGAAAGGTTGGCGGGCAGGTAGTCCAGACGATCCCCCAGACCGACCAGACCGAGCAGATGGCTGGCCGCCGCGTCCGCCTGTTCGGCGGGCAGGTTGCCGTGCACCTGAAGGCCCATGACCACGTTTTGCCGAGCCGTCAGGCTGTTATGGAGATTATGCGCCTGAAAGACGAAGCCCAACCGCCGTCTGAGCGCGGTCAACAACGCTCCGCTTGCGCCGTGCAACTCATGGCCCAGAAGATCGACCGAGCCGTCCTGAACCTCCCTCAGGCAGCCCAGAAGCGTCAGCAACGTCGTCTTGCCGGACCCTGACGGGCCGACCAGCACGGTCAGGCTTCCAAGCTCGACCTCCAGATTGATGTCGAACAACGCCTGCTTTCGCGCCTCACCTGTGCCGAACCAATGGTTCAGATTTCGGGCGGCTATAGGATGTTTGCTATCCATCTCAGAACAAATCCGCAGGATCGGCAGCAGCAAGCCGCCGTGTCGCAATCGCGCCTGACAGCGCACAGGCCACGACCGTGCCGACAAACACCGCAATGGCCATGCCAACCGTCATTTCCAGCGGCAAGGTCGTGGCAGCAGCCATCCCCGTCAGTATTCCCGTCCCGACCGCAAGCCCCGGGATGAACCCCAGAATGCCCAGGATCAGAGCCTCCTCCAACACGATGCCCAAGAAGAAACTGTGACCATAGCCCATCGCCTTGAAGGTCGCATATTCGCGCATGTGGTCGGACACGTCGGTGGACAGCACCTGATAGACAATGACGATCCCCACCAGAATGCCGATGATGACCCCGAAGCCGAAGATGATGCCGGTGGGGCGTTTGGTCTGCTGGTAGGACAGATCCTCTTGCGCGGCGTCTGCGTAGCTGCGGATGCGCAGGGTCTTGTCGGACACCAGCTCGCGCAGGCGCTCCGCCACCTTGGCAGCATCCACATGCGGGCGCGTTTGCAGCAGCACGTGATCGGGGGCCGAGGAACTGCGTTTGGGAAACATCGTCAGATAGGTCTGGTCGGACAGGATCATGTATCCGTCACCGCCAAACCCCCCGCCCCCCGCGAAAGTATCGTACAGCGTCAGCGTTTTGCCGGAAACTTCGAACGACAGCGGCGTTTGCGGACGGATCGACGCCGCCTCGTCGCGTGGCAGCCCGCGGCTGAAGCGATCCAGAAGACCGGCCCCCTGAAGTTGCAAAATGGAACTCTTGGCCGCTATGTCAGGTGACAGGAAACGGCTTTCGGTCGGGTCAATCCCGTAGGTGGTCAGGCCCAGCGACTGGGCGCCGCGCTGCCACGACACGTTGCCGACGAACAGACCCGTACCGGCCTCCACGTCAGGGTCCGCCAGCGCCTGCAACATCCATTGGCGGGCGACATTGCCGCCGTCGGTCATAGAATTCGCATCTGAGGCCGAGATCATGATATCCGCCGAGAAGAACTCGTAAGGTTTGAGGGTCGCGGTAGCCATGGAATTCATGATCCCGAGCTGCACGAAGACAAGCACATTCGCGAACGCCACCCCCGCAAGCGCGGCGGCAAAGCGTGCGCGGCTATGCGTCAGTTGCAGCCAGCCGATTGGCAACCGCCCGAGAAGCGCGTGCAGAAGGCCGGTCATTGGCGCGCGGGCTCGTCAGTGTCGATGCGGGCAATGACCTCAAGATTGGTAAACCGCGCCGCTATGCCGGAAGACGCCACATCAAGTTCGACCATCACCCGGATCACCCGCGCGTCAGTGTTCGCGGCGGTATCGTCCGACACAAGCCCTTGCCGCCCCACAGTCAAACCGATGGACTGGACCCGCCCCTGAAGGGTTTGCCCCAAGGCGGTCGAGGCAAGCTCTACAGGCTGACCGGACTGCACCTTCGCGATGCGGTCCTGATAAATCTCGACCTCGGCCATCATCTGGTCGGTGTTGCCCATCTCCATGATGCCTTCGGTCGGCGGCCTCTGACCGGGCGTTGCATGAATGTCCAGCACCGTGCCGGTGATCGGAGCCAACACATCGGCGCGGGCAAGGTCACGGCGCGCGCGGTCCAGATCAGCCGTCGCAGCGTCCAGATTGCGCGCGGCAACGATGACGTCCGGCTGCGCATCCACAGCGACCGAAGCGTAGCGTGCCAGCGTCGCTTCGGCCTTCGTCACCGCTAGGGCGGCCTGCTGCTCGCTTGCGATCATGGCATCCAGCGTCGCACGGGTGACGACGCCACGGTCAAACAGCGATCGCGTGCGCTCCAGCTCTGCTTTGGACTCCGTCGCAGCGCTTCGGGCCTGATCCAGCGCGGCTTGTGCCTCGTCCCGGCTGTTCTGCACTGATGCACGTGTTTGCGTCAGGGTCGCCTCACGTATCGCAACGGCAGCCTCGGCCTGTAGAACGGCGCTTTCCAGAACGCCGTGATTGTCGAGCCGCGCCACCGGCGTGCCCTTCTCAACCCTGTCGCCTTCCGCCACCAAAATTCCAGCCACACGCGCGTCTCCGGCGCCGTAGGGGGCCGCCACAATCGACACATCCCCGCGCGGCAACAGCCGTGCCAAACCTATGACATCGGTGACGCGCATCGTCTCGACCATCTCCCGAGGCACTTCGATCTCGGGAGGAAGCGCGATTGGGGACGCAGACCCGCCCCCCGGCTGCAAACCTGTCAGCGAATAGAATTTCTGCAGACCGGGCGGCTGGAAATACATCCCGATCACGGCTCCGGTGAACAGAAACACCGGAATAAGCAGCACCCAAAGAAAGCCTTTGCGAAACCGCCGCCGCGTCGGAGTCTGACTGTCCTGACCGCCACCGTGCTCAATGATTTCGAGCGGAAGCTCGTCTTCGGGTTTGTCGTTCATTCGTTATCCGATCGCTTTCAACATCCGTAGCCACATTCGCGCGTCTTGGCCAATGCGCGAATTGTCCGGTCAGTCTGTCTGTTGCGATCCTCGGAACAGAGATTGCACGGTATAGACCAGAATTGCCAACCCCACGGCACCCATGGCCGCAACACCCAGCAGCACGATCACGTCAATCGGGCCACCGATGTCGCGCATGTTCGAATGGGTGATGGCCAGCACGAACACGACAGCCGCCACCGCACCGACGGGCATCGACAACTGCGCCCACAGGAATTTGTGCATCGACATCGAGCGGTCTCGGATCAGCACGTAAAGGTAGGCCAGCGTGACGGCGACGGCCACGGCGACCATGCCCCAGAACAGCGGGCCGCCGAAGATTTCCTCGAATACGGCGATCAGGGTCTCTGGTGTCAGTTGTTCCATGAAAACTCTCCTCAGGCTTTGCCGCGCAGCATTGCGTTATAGGTGGCTTTCAGGGCCACCTCCTTCATCAACCAACTGATCCACAGCTCTTCCAGCGGCGCGATCATGCCGGGGAACGAAGGCACCAGATTGTTGTGGTAGTCGAACTCCACCAGCATCGCGCGACCGACGCGGGTGATCAGCGGGCAGGACGTGTAGCCGTCATATGCCGCGCGGCCCTCGCGCCCTTCTATGGCGGCAACCAGATGGTCCTCGACCACAGGCACCTGCCATTTCACCGAAGCCGCCGTCTTGCCCTTGGGGACGCCCGCCACATCGCCAAGCGCGAAGATGTCGGGGTAGCGCAGGTGGCGCAGGGTTTTCATGTCCACCTCGACCCAGCCCTGATCCGTCCACTTGTCCGCCCAGCTAAGGCCGGACTGACGGATCACTTCGGGCGCGCGTTGCGGCGGAATGACGTGGAGGTAGTCATACTC
Source organism: Litoreibacter arenae DSM 19593 (assembly GCF_000442275.2). Taxonomy (GTDB): domain Bacteria; phylum Pseudomonadota; class Alphaproteobacteria; order Rhodobacterales; family Rhodobacteraceae; genus Litoreibacter; species Litoreibacter arenae. The sequence goes on from NZ_KE557314.1 coordinate 616,875, forward strand.
CATCTCCGTATCGCCGTCCGGCGTCTCGAAGGTCGCAATTTTGCGTCCGCCGTCCACGGCTTTCAGCACATGACGGTAATGCGGCGTGATGCCCCGATCCCCGAACAGCATCCGCACTTTCTCCGACACGATCGGGACGCCGAACAACGCGCCGTCATGGGCGGCATAGTGCATCTCGTGCTTGCCCGCCCCAGCGGTGCGGGTGGCGATATCCTCGATCAGGAACGTATGCTTGAGTGGCGCACCGGCGCATTTCATCTCGGTCACAGGGCGGGTGAAGACGCCGACACCTCCGTCTTCGGTGAATTTCGACGCGGCCTCCCACGTCTTGGCGGCATATTGCGGACCGGCATAAAGCGCGCCGATCCCGTTCGATCCGACCATATCAAGCGAGAAGCCCTCAATCGCGTCGTGATCCAGAACCAGACCGGGGGCGACCACGAGGAAATCATAGCTCAGCGTCTGGCCGTCGCTTGTTCCGACCGTCTTGGCCTCAGCGTCAATGGCCGCCGCCGCCTCGGGTATCAGAGTGACATCTTTCGGCAGCCAGTCCGCCGTGTTCGATTGGGTGTAGGAAGCCGGTCTCAATCCCACCGCCACAAGCGACAGGCCCGGCTGATACAAGTGCTCGGCGCTCGGGTCGAGAATGGTAATGCTCGCCCCATCCAGCCGCTCCACAAGGCGGTTGGCCACGGACGTTCCAGCAGCCCCCGCCCCGATGATAACGATACGCGCTTTCGTCTGAACACGTTGCGCAGGCGCGGGCCGCACCGATGCGGCGGTCGCCAATCCGCCAAGAGCAAGCCCCAGAAAGGTACGGCGCGAGGTATGAATACTATTGTCACTTGTCATTGTCCGGTTCCTTCCAGAAGGCTCTGCCATTCCGGCCTTTTCGGGGTAAGCCGCACCCGCGCATGCGGGGGCGGCAGGTTCTTATCCTTCGGCCCAGATCAGAAGCTCATGACAGTCGTGTCATCGGCCACGATCGCAGCGCCCATCGCATCAGGTGCGGCGGCAGTTACACCATCCACCAGCACAGACGCATCCGCGCCCTTACCGGGCAGATAGATCGCGCAGACCTGAACCTTCAGGGCGTTCTTTTCCATCATCGTCTTCATCAACCCCTGCGGGCTGGCGTCCTTGGGCGGTTGGCCCGTGGTGGCAGACGCAGGGGCGTCCTTCAGGGCGATGTCGCCAGCTGGACCACACAGCATCATCTCAGCCGGAGAGCCCGCTGCCATGGCGTTCATGGTCAGCACCATGGCCATAAGCTGGGTTTGCGGCTCTGCGGCCGTCAGAATGGTAATCAGCTTGTTGGGCGCGTCGGCCTGCGCCGTCGTTGCAAGACCAAGCGCCAGCGCGGACGCTGCTAGAATTTTGGAAAGACGCATTTTGGAACTCCTTTTATGCGTTGGGAAGATCTATTCGGGGACGCAAATCGTGCCTGCCCGCATCGCCGTAGCCGTGCGGGCGATCAGCAGCCCGACAACCAGGATCAGAAGCGCCAGCAAGCCGGACCCGACCCATTGGTGCGGAACGGACCCCGCCTTGTGCGCGTATCCGAAACTGGCGATTGCAAGCGCCGCGATTGGAAAGGACAGCGCCCACCAAGACAGCGCGAAGGGCAGCTTGCTCAGCTTGGCGGCCTGCGTGAGAACAACCAGCGCAAAGACGTAAGCGGCGCTCAACAGGAAATGCCCGAACGCGCCGACCTCATCGCTCAGGCCCAGCCACGCGCTGAAAGCGACGGCGGGCGGCGCCACGAGGATCATCAGGGTCGGGACCATTTTGCCAGGCATCGGGTCGTGAAACATCAACCGGTTCATGACCAGCGTCAGCAGGACGACCCAAAAGATCAGCCCGCCGGAAAAGAACAGCCAGGACAGATCTACGTAGCCAAGCTTGCTGCCCGCCAACGGCACGATCACGTTACCCACCGCAGGGATGAACCAGGCGGGCGTCATCATCTGGGTCTGAAATGGCCGGTGCCCGATCCAAGCCGAGATCACCGACAAGGCCAGAACGCCCTGCAATGCGGTCGCGAACAGCCAGAGCGGCTCGGCTATTGCCGGGCTCACCTCGATCAGCGCGGTGGCGAGCAGCAACAGAGAAATCGAAATTGCAGGGAAGAACGCGATCTTAACGGGATGGTGCCAGTCCTCCGCCACCTTTTCGGGATAGTGGAGCGCCTTTGACAGATACCCCGAAGAGACCGCGACAAGCATTATAACGGACACCGTCAGGACGGTCATCGACACACCATGCCCGAACCCAAAACTGCTCTCGGCGGCACGCAAGGCAAGCGTCAGGCCCATCATGCCCATACCGATGGCGAACAGCGTAATGGGGAAATGCGCAAGTCGTGATGTCGTAGCCTGATCCGGTTCGATAACTGACATTTGCCCTACCCCCTTGACGCCAAATACGTGTGCCCGAAGCACGGCGACCAGCGGATGGCTCCCAATAAGCGCCAACCGATCTGCCCTGCATTTTCCCAAGATTACCGAGGATTCGAACGCCGGTCGGTGACATCATCACCAACCGCGCGAGGTCCGTCATTATCAGGCGTTAACGACCCGGCTCAATCGATGGCACATGAGAAGGGTCAGTGCCGCAGCCCTCAAAGCTTCACTGAACCAGCCGGTATTCCACCAACTCCGTGCGCTGGAAAAACCTGAAATTGTCGTCGGAAATCATCGTCACGCGGATCACGCCTTCCGGCGTGGCCCAGACCGCCAACCCTTCCAGATTGTCATGCGTCCCTGCCGTGGTGCGCAGCAGCTCCCGCTCGTCCGTCAGGGTGTTGCGGCTCAGCTTGAAGCTGCGCACGCGGCTGGCAAAGCCGCTTAGCCCCACCAACTCGCGCTCCAGAATATAGAGCCTGCCATCCGGCCCGAAATCCGCGCCCACCGGCAGGAAACCTCCGCGGCGCGGGATCGACAACGCGTCGTCCCAGCGTCCATTGCGATAGCGGTAGACGGGGAACGGGCGGTCCAGATTGCCGGATCGCTCCGGCATTGTGTACAACACCCCCGCCTCGTCGATGGCCAGCGCTTCCAGCGACGAATTGCTTTGCAGCGAGTCGCGCCAGGGCAGATCGGGCAAGGGTCGCGCGGGTGACGAGATGCTGTCATAGGCGAATATCCGGTGCATCCCCTCGAAAGAAACGTAGATCGTGCCGGAGGGTGAAATCGCCAGCCCTTCGGCGTCGGTCTGATAGCTGCGCCACGGCTCGCCCTGCGGGTCGCGCAGCCTGTCAAACCGCAGGTTGTCCAGCAGCCGGATGCGCCCGCCGTCGCGCACGATGCGCCCTTCCGCGATCAACCCCTTGTCCGAGGTCGTGGTAAAGCTCTCGCCGTTGCGGCTGATCTCCAGCGAGGAAAACCCGCCGAACCCTTCCACGCGGCTCTGCCACTCGTAGCGGCTGACGAATTCCAAAGACTGCGCACAGGCAAGCCCGGCGGACAGCCCGAGGACTGCCAGCGCTAGTTGGAGTTCAGAACGCCAACGCATGCGTTTGGTAGATCAGCAAGCCGCAATTCCCTGCGTGGTTTCACCTTGGGCGGATCTTTCGGCGGTGGCGGGGGGTTCAGGATGTTGTTCACCCATTTCTGCGCATCCGCACAGCCGTCGCCCGCTGGGGGTGGGTCTTGATTGACGCAACCGCGCGCGCCCTTCGGGCAGGCCAGCCGCACATGGAAATGATAGTGATGCCCCCACCAGGGCCGGACTTTACGCAGCCACGACCTGTCGCCCTTTTCGTCCTTGCACATCTGCACCTTGGCGCCCGGAAACACGAAGATACGCGCCACGCGCTTGTCCGACGCGGCGGCCTTCAGCACCTCATGATGCTGCGTTGTCCACTTGTTGTTAACAAAAGCGCCGTTCGCCCGACGCATGGAAATCGCCGAGATATTTTCCCGCGCCGACCGGCTCATCCCCATGGTCGAGGCGGGGTTCATCCAGATATCCGCGTCCAGCCCGATCTGGTGAGAGCGGTGCCCCGTCAACATCGGCCCACCACGCGGCTGGCTCATGTCGCCCACGTAAAGCCCCGCCCACCCTTGGGCGCGGGCCACGCGGCTCAGGTCTTGCACGAAATCAACGGTGTCAGGATGCGCCCAGTTGCGGTTGCGCGACAGACGCATCGCCTGCCATGTGGGGCCGGTTTCGGGCAGTTGGACCAGCCCGGCAGCGCAGCCGTTCGAATATGACCCGAAAGGCGCGGCGGCTTGCTGCGACCCTCGCGTCTTGGCCCCGAACAGCTGCTTTGCAATGATTTGCCCCTGTGGCCCAAGGTCCCGTCGGACCTCCGGCGTGACCGCCACGCTGTTATCCGCAGACCCCGCGCATCCGGCAACGAATGCAACGGCGATGCCTGCGATCAGATTTCGGAATCCCATACTGCTGCGTCCTCTCCGTCCGGTTTCACCCAGAGTAACAGGACGAGCCCCAAAAGAAAGAGCCCGATCAGTGGTGTGACGCCAATTCTTTGGGATCCCGTGAGCATGGTGGTCAACGCGATCAAGGCGGGCGCAAGGAACGACGTGGCCTTACCCGCCAATGCATAAAGACCAAAGGCCTCCGTCATGCGGTGCGGGTTGGCCTGACGCACCATCATCGTGCGCGACGCCGACTGGATCGTCCCACCCGCCGCGCCCACAAGGATGCCCGCAAGGTAGAACGCGATGTCCGACACCGTGCGGCCCGCAATGATCCCTGCATCGGTGACGGGTATCCCGAAGACCGCGTCGGGCGTGATCATCACAATGGAAAAGGCCGCTGCAATCAGCGCCAGAATGGACACCAGAATGACGGGTTTGGGGCCGAACCGGCTATCCGCCCGCCCGCCCAGAAACGCCGCAATCGCGCCTCCGATTACCGCTAGAATTCCGAACACACCCACATCGACGACGCTCCAGCCCAGCACGCCCACGGCGTAGACCCCACCAAAGGTGTACATCCCGTTCAGCGCATCGCGATACAGCATCGACGAGGCCAGATAGTTTGCAAGGCTGGGGCTTTTGGGCAACCTCATGATCGTGCGCCCCAAACTGCGCAGGCCAGCGGTGACCACGCCTTTGGTGCGCAAGGGGCGGTCTTTCGGATCGCGCACCCACAGGAAGAACGGCACCATGAAGGCCACAAACCATATGGCGGAAAAAACGCCGACAAATCGCGTCCCCTCCCGCGCGGCCGGGTCCAGACGGCCTATCGGCTCGATCCCGATCAACGTCCGGCCCTGACCGTTTTCAGCCAAAAACAGAAGCGCGAACACCAGCGCCAACAGCCCGCCCAGATAGCCCATCGCCCAGCCAGAGCCGGAAATGCGCCCGATTTCCTCGCGCGTGCCCAGATCGGGCAACATGGCGTTGGTGAAGATCGTGGCAAACTCCATCCCGACCAGTCCCACGATGAACAGGCCCAGCACCAATGGCAGGCTGAACCCCGCAGGGTCCGCATACCACGTACCGGCGGCACCAACGACATAGAGCATTGAAAAGACATAGATATACGGCAACTTGCGCCCCGTGCTATCCGCAACCGCGCCAAGCACGGGGGCCGACACCGCGATCAACAGGCCGGAGATGGTCAGCCCCCAGCCCCACATGCTCTGCGCACCGGCCTTGGCCAGTTCCACATCCATGCCTTGCGCCACATAGCGGGCGGTCACGATCTCTGCAAAATAGGGCCCGAAAATGAAGGTCAGCAACAGCGTGTTGTACGGCTGGGACGCCCAGTCGAACATAAACCATCCCCAAATACGCTTTTTGGCAGACGCCGTCATCGTAACACACTTCCCAGCACGGATTTAAAGACCTAGGGCTATCCGGCCCTTTTAAGCAAGGAATAACTTACCCAAGGGTAGTGACGTGAACGTCACATTCCGGCTTAAAACGGCGGCCACGGCCGCAGCGCTTCCGCCTCGGTCCATGCCTTCACCCAGTCCGGCGTCTCGGGCGTGGCCACCTCCAGTCCCAGCGTCTCCATAACCTGCGCAGGGGGCACGATGCCCGTTTTGCCCGTGATCGCGGAGCGGTACAGGATATGCGACGTCGCCTCGCCGCGCACGCGCATGGACTGCTCCAGATACAGAAACTTGTCGTCCCAGCACACGGCCCGCGACCGCATCTCGATCCGGTCGAACATCCGCACGCGGCGGCGGTAGCGCACCGAAGCACCCGCCATGGTCAGCCCCCAGCGGTGTTCTTTCAACGCCTTGATCAACCCGACACGCCCCGCCAGCGGCAGACGCCCCATGTCATACAAGGTCAGCGTGCGCCCGTTATTCAGCTCCCGCCACAGATCCAGATCCCACGGCCAGCAAATATGATGCGACACATGCGTGTCCAGCGGCCCCAGCGGAGCGTCGTTGCGGTGCACGAAGAACTGGTAGATCAGGCGGACGAACGGATACATGGCGGCTCCTTGCTAGGGGGCGAGACATGAACCAACTGACGGCGACGTCAACTGCAACATCGCGTCACGCCTTGCACGCGGGCGGCGCGACGCTTACCTAACGCGCAACCTTTAGCCGGAGACCCCGCATGACCAGCCTGTTCCAAATCCTGATGCTCCTTCTCGGGGTCGCACGCACGATTATCCTGATCCACTTCATCATGAGCTGGCTCATCAGCTTCGGTGTGCTCAACATGCGCCAGCCGCTGGTCGCGCAGATATGGGACGGGCTGAACCGCCTGCTGGAGCCGATCTACGGCCCGATCCGCCGCATCCTGCCGCAAATGGGCGGCCTCGACCTAAGCCCTATCGTGGCGCTTCTGGGCATCTACGCAATCGAGATCATCCTGCGCAACAACGCAGGCCTGTTCCTGTAGACCCTGCATTAAGGTTAACGCGCGCCACCTGAGAACAGGGGCGCGCGCTACATCTTCATTGCTTCAAAAAATATTCCCCCCGGAGGGTTGGTCCGCGTCAATTCACAAACGGTGCCGCATCGCCCCAAAGCTCTTTCACCCGCTCGTCCCGCCCGCAGGCGTCGCGATACTTCTTGTAGGCTTTGGCTTTCGATTGCGGACCAAACCGTGTCAGGATTGTCTTGTCCTGCTTGTAGTAATTCTGATGGTAATCATCGGCAGGAAAAAACGAGTCCGCGTCCCGAATGGGCGTCACGATTTTCTGACCCAACTCTTTTTCCGCCGCAGCTTTCGCCGCCTCGGCAGCCTCGCGGTCGGGGCGGTTGGTCACGAATATCGCGGTGGTGTAGCTCTCGCCACGGTCGCAGAACTGCCCGCCGGAATCTGTCGGATCAATCGAGCGGAAGAACAAATCATATAGCTGGCGTGCTGATACGGTCTCGGGGTCATAGTCGATCTGCACCGCCTCCAGATGACCCGTGCCACCGCTTGTCACCTGCTTGTAGGTCGGGCTGGGCACCGTGCCGCCGGTAAAGCCGGACACCGCGTCGTTGACGCCTCTGACCTTCTCGAAGTCCGCCTCGACGCACCAGAAGCAGCCGCCTGCCACGGTGATCTCCGCTGCCTTCGCCAAGTTGGGCTGGGTCGCAACCCCGGCCAGAACGGCAAGGCCGAAGCCCGTCAGATACCAGCGTGTGCGGGAAAGGAATGGCATTGTGTCATCTCCAAATCAGGTCATCCGAGTGGTCTTGAGGGGCAATCTGACGCCCCACATTCTCACACTCAACCAAACTTGCCGTGATTTGTTCCGGCAGCCTCAGCGCAATTCGTTGATGAACGCGTCGATCGCCCGCACCCGCTCCGCGCTGGACGGGTGGGTCGACATCCACTGGGCAGGCTCCTGATCGCCATACTCCTTGCCCATCTTCTCGAAAAACAGCTTCAGGCCCGCAGGGTCAAACCCGGCCTCGTCCGAAAGCGCCAGACCGAACTCGTCTGCGGAGGTCTCCTGTGCGCGGCTGAACGACAGCGACAACAGCACGTTGCCCTCCAGCACCACGTCTTCCAGTATCGGGCCCACATCGCCCGCAAGGAACGCGATCAGCAGATATGTGCTGAGCGAGCGGTAGAGCCGCTTCAGCCCGTGTTCTTCCACCACATGCCCGATCTCGTGGCCCAGCACACCCGCCAGCACGTTGGGGTCGGGGAACTGCTTCACAAAGGCATCGGTCATGACCATCGTGCCGCCAGGAAGCGCGAACGCGTTTGGCCCCATGCCGGGCAGGTCACGGAACAGCAGATCGAAGCTGTGCTTCTCCTGCACGTCGTCAGGCAGGGAGCGCACCAGACGGCGGTAAACCTTCTCGACCTCGTCCTTCTGTTCGTCCGTCAGCTTCGACGGCTCCGCCATGGTGAAGTCGATGCTCTGCATCGAGCCCGCGTCGATCTGCTCGATCACCGCAGGCGGCGTGAAGGCAATCGCCACCGCTGCCATAATGTCCAGCCCGTAGCGCCACATCACCCAAACGGCGGCAAGGCAAACGGCGACGACGCCAAACAGGCGCGCGTTGAAGCCTTCGTAATGATGCAGCATCGAGCCACGAGTCTTGCCGGTCAGCGCCTCAATGGCCTCGTGGTCGCGGGTCTCGAACACCGCGCCGTCGGGAAAGGTGATCTTGCGCGGGGCGGAGCCCAGCGGCGCGTCGATCCGCAACTTTGACAGATGGGCGCTGGCCAGCACCGCCCGCTCGTCATTTTGCAGATCGACCCACAGGTCTTCGCCGCCCTCACGCGTCAACAAGCGCGCAGGCTGGCGGTGGGAGGAACGCGCCGCGTAGGCGTGGCCACGAAGGCCCGGAAGCTTGGGCGCGTCCCCCATCGTCTAGATCGGCAAGCCGACGTCGATGCCTTCGAGGTCCGCATAGGCATCCCCGAACGCGCCGCCAGCTTCCTGCTGTTGGCTTACGAAGTCATCAAGCGAACCGCCCGGAATGAGGCCGGTGTGGTCCGCCAGATAGCGCGCGATACGCACCTGAGCCCAAGGCAGCATCAGGAACAGCGTGCAAATCACGACGACCATGTTTGACACGGCAATCCACAACAGCTTCGGCGCGGTGACGTTCGATGCGAAACGGTGGCCGCCTTGCAGGGTGGTGTTGTTGTAAACCGCGTTGCGGGTCAGCGCCTGATAGATAAACGCCGCCGGCAGGAAGGCCGCGAAGAACAAAACTTGAATTAGAATTAGGACTGGTAGATTTTGAACACCATCAGGTGTAGGCGATACGGCATCGTGAAAGACGAAATACAGCAGTAATGTTCCGATGACATTGACCAAAACTACAAAGCCAATTGCCCACAAAAAGGCCATATAAAAAGCACTCAAGTTTACGTCTAACTTGAAGGTTGCCTGCCCTAGTTTGTGATTGTCGACGGAGAACCTCTTGAGCGCGCGATCCCATATTGGAAAGGTTGTAAATAGTGTTAGCGTCATTAGGATCGGGTACACGAGAAACACCAAGAACGCCCGACCCGTTGTGCCAATAAAGCCGAACCTGACGTTTGAGAAGCTGGACATGCGAGCGTTGAAAAGCATGCCGCGCACAATCAGCCAAGGGTAAGCAAAAATTAACACGACCAACATCAGCCAACCCAAAGGCGGTACCGCTAGCAGCAGTACGTTGAGCAAAACATAAACGCCAATAATAATCAGACGCCCGATCAGGATTTGCTTGCCGGTTGCATGGTAGTCAAAGTTGCGCCCCTCGACATAGGTGTTGCCGTAGAAATATTTGCGGTGACGGACCTTCGCCCAAGCCGAGTAAATGCCCAAGGTCACGATGCTCAGCAGCAGGTTGACGATCCAGATGCCGAACCATTCCTTGGCGTTGCCTGTAAACTCGAAGGGCTTCGCGCCCACTGGTAAGCTCTCACTCATTGTAAATTTCCTCTGTCCAATGACTGCTTTTTGTCAAACGTAATAACGGGGCCAGCGATATTTGGGAATCCCTTATGACGCTAGCGAATTCCGCTGGTCCTAGCCGTGAAATCCGGCTTTAAATCGGCGGAAGGAGGGCACCTATGACATATCTTGAGGAAATCCGCCTGGCGCGGCGGGCAGTTCAATGAAGATCGCCATGTGGTCCGGCCCGCGCAATCTGTCGACGGCGATGATGTACAGTTTCGGCAACCGCCCCGATTGCGAGGCCGTGGACGAGCCGTTTTACGCCGCCTACCTGCACGCCACGGGCATCGAGCACCCGATGGGCGCAGAGGTCATCGCATCGCAGGAAACCGACCCCGCAAAGGTCGCGGCCGCCTGCGCCGCGCCGCCCGCGCAGCATCGCTACATGAAGCATATGCCGCACCATATGCTCGACTACTTCCCGCTGGACTGGGCCGAGGGCTGCGTCAACGTCCACCTGATCCGCCATCCCGCGCGCGTGATCGCCAGCTACGCCGCCAAGCGCGAGAACCCGACTCTGGAGGATATCGGCTACCCGCAGCAAACCGCACTATATGACAAGATCGGCGGCTTGGTGATCGACAGCCACGACATCCGCGAAGACCCCGAGGCCGCGTTGCGGGTGCTGTGCGACGCCATCGGTCTACCGTTTTCCGACGCGATGCTGCATTGGCCCGCCGGACCCAAACCCTTTGACGGGGTCTGGGCATCGCATTGGTACGGCGCGGTTCACCGCTCCACCGGCTTCGCGGGGCCGGAAGGGGTGCTGCCAAAACTGGACGGGGAGGCGGCGGAATTGTGCGAAATGGCCCTGCCGCATTACGAGGCGCTGAAAGCCCGCAAATTGCTAATCGCATCATAAATGGTGGGTTTTTGATTTGATTGGGTTTACGGAATTTCAACACCTGTAAACGCGAAATCGGAAAATCGAGCAAGATCAGCCAAAGAAGATTAACGCCAAAAAGACCAAGGTAACCCATGGGTTACCGTCATCTTTCATCTTTTTTAGCCCTTGGTGAAACTTCTGCGCCGCCGTTCACGTGACTCCAAGCACACCCCCCATACCGGGGGACGTGAGCTAAAGGAGTTACGACACATGAAATTCTTCATCGCTACAACCGCCGCTGCCCTGACAATCGCTGGGTCCGCTCTGGCCGACGGCCATGCACCAACGCCAAGCGTCACGGCAATGGATCAGGACGTCTCCAACGGGGTCGTCTCTGCTGACGCCGTCACCGCTGGCGAAAATGGCTGGCTGGTCGTCCACCGCACTGGTGCCGACATGAAGCCTGGCCCAGTGGTGGGTTTCGCCCCCCTGCGTATGGGTGACAACGCCGACGTCGCCGCCATTTTGCAAGAACCAGTAGCCTCGGGCGATATGCTGATGCTGATGGTCCACGCGGAGCAAGGCGGCATGAAAACCGGCGTCTTCGAATACACACTTGGCGCCAAGGAAGACGGGCCGATCAAGCCCGACGGCAAGCTGGTGATGCAGGTCATCACCGCCAAGTAGAGTTAGTGCGTTAGCGAGTGCACGAGTTAGGACGGCGCCCTTATCGGGGCGCCGTTTTAGTTACTTCTTCAGGCGCTTATCGCGGGCTGCCAGCAGCTTCAACCGCAGCGCGTTCAACTGGATGAACCCCGCCGCGTCCTTCTGGTCATACGCGCCCGCGTCTTCCTCGAACGTCACATGCGCCTCGGAATAGAGAGAGTGATCCGACCACCGCGCCACGGTCCGCGCCAAGCCTTTGTAGAGCTTCAGGCGCACGGTGCCGGTGACATGCTCTTGGCTCTTGTCGATCAGCGCTTGCAGCATCTCGCGCTCTGGCGAGAACCAGAAGCCGTTATAGATCAGCTCTGCATATTTCGGCATCAGCTCATCTTTCAGATGCGCCGCGCCGCGGTCCAGCGTAATCGACTCGATCCCGCGATGGGCTTCCAGCAGCAAGGTGCCGCCGGGGGTCTCGTAGATACCGCGTGATTTCATGCCGACAAAGCGGCCCTCGACCAGATCAAGGCGGCCGCAACCATGCTTGCCGCCCAACTCGTTCAGCTTGGTCAGGATCGTGGCGGGCGACATCGCCTCGCCGTTGATCGACACCGCATCGCCCTTCTCGAACCCGATTTCCACGAATTCCGGCGTGTCGGGGGCATCCTCTGGATGGACCGTGCGCTGGTAGACGTAATCCGGCGCCTCGTCGGCGGGGTCTTCCAGAACCTTGCCCTCGGACGAAGTGTGCAGCAGGTTCGCGTCAACCGAGAACGGCGCCTCGCCGCGTTTGTCCTTGGCGATCGGGATCTGGTTCTGCTCGGCAAATTCCAACAGCTTGGTGCGGGACGACAAATCCCATTCCCGCCAAGGGGCGATCACCTTGATGTCGGGGTTCAGCGCGTAGGCGCTAAGCTCAAACCGCACCTGGTCGTTGCCCTTGCCCGTCGCGCCATGTGCCACGGCGTCAGCGCCGGTCTCAGCGGCGATCTCGACCAGACGCTTGGAAATCAATGGCCGGGCGATGGAGGTGCCCAGCAGATAAAGTCCCTCATAGACCGCATTGGCGCGGAACATCGGGAAGACGAAATCGCGCACGAACTCCTCGCGGACATCTTCGATATAGATGTTCTCGGGCGCGATCCCCAGAAGCTCCGCCTTCTTGCGCGCAGGCTCCAACTCCTCGCCCTGCCCCAGATCGGCGGTGAAGGTCACCACTTCGCAGCCATATTCGGTTTGCAGCCATTTCAGGATGATCGAGGTATCGAGGCCACCGGAATAGGCGAGCACAACTTTCTTGGGGGCGGACATTTGGGTGTCTCCGACTAAGCTAAAGGACGCCATGGGCGATAGCGTCAATGTCACAGGGGTGCAAGGGCGTGCATGGCTGTGATTGACGCTAACGGCGTTTGCAAGCAGGGTCGCCGCAAAGAAAAAGCACGGGCAACGGATACAATGCGGCAAGCACTCGACATCTTCAGCTACGGGCTCACACAGCTGTTCGGCAACTTCGGAACCGCGTTGCGGTTGACCGGATTGATCTGGCTGCTGGCGAGCCTTGCAGTCTACGCACTTGGCTACGCCATGGTTGGACTGCCCATCGGGGCTATGTCCGTGCTCCCGGATGCAGAGGGGGAGATGCCGGCGCTGTCCGCCACCTTCACCACGGTTTCGATTGCGATCAATCTGCTGGCCGGGGCATGGGTCACGCTACTATGGAGCCGTTTTTGCCTTGGCGCGGACATCCCGCGCGGCTTGCTGCCATCTTTCAAGGGGATGCCGGTCGGCGGCCACCTGCTGACGCTGATCCTCGTGCTGGCCTCGGTGGGCGCGGCGGCGTTCGTGCTGTCTTTCCTTGGCTCCTTCGCGTTGCCCTACATGCCGCTTCTGGTCGGCTTCTTCGTCTATCCGCTGGTGGGCCTATACGTTCTGATCTGGCTGTTCCTACGGCTTGGCGCGGCGATCCCTGCCTCGGCGGCGGGGCAAATCATGTCACTGAGGCAAGCATGGTCCGGCTCTCGCGGTGCCGCGCTTTGGCTGCTGGCGATACTGGCCGTCATCTTGCTGGTCGTGCTCACCGCGCCCTCTGTCCTGCTTGCGGGTCTGCTTATCCCCGGCAACGTCTACAGCGTTATTTCTTCGTGGCTCATCCTGCTGATCGGTACCGGCTGGCTGGTCGCAATCTTCCGGCGCATCCCGCCGGTGACGAAATGACCGCCTTCACCGATGCCGCCCGCGCGGCCTGCGCCGCGATGCGCCCGCTGTTCGAGCCGACGCCGCTGCAACTGAACGACTACCTGTCGGAGATGTATGACGCGCGGATTTACCTCAAGCGCGAAGACCTGTCGCCGGTGCGGTCCTACAAGATCCGCGGTGCCGTCACGGCCATGTCGAACCGGCTGGCCAGCGACCCCGAGCAGCGCAACTTTGTCTGCGCCAGCGCGGGCAACCACGCCCAAGGCTTCGCCTTCGCCTGCCGCCATTTCGGGGTGACGGGCGAGGTGTTCATGCCCATCACCACGCCGCAGCAAAAGATCGACAAGACCCGCGCCTTTGGCGGGGAGTTCGTCAAGATCCGTCTGACCGGCGACTATTTCGACCAGACCTTGCAGGCAGCACAGGACCACTGCGCAGCGATAGGCGCGTATTTCCTGTCGCCCTTTGACGATCCTGATGTGATCATCGGCCAAGCCTCCGTCGCGGTCGAGATCGAGGCGGAGATGGACACTCCGCCCGACATGGTGCTGCTGCCCGTTGGGGGCGGCGGATTGTCTGCGGGCGTCACCCGCTATTTCAACGAAACCGGCGCGGATATTTCCTTTCGCTACATCGAACCTTTGGGCGGCGCGTCCCTGACCGTCGCGTTGGCCAACGGCAAGCCGACCAAGCTGGCCCATGTAGACACCTTCGTCGACGGTGCCGCCGTTGCGCAGATCGGTAAGCATACGTTCGAGGTGCTGAAGCACGTTGACCCGGGCCACGTTTTGCTTGCCCCCGAAAACCGCATTTGCGGCACCATGATCCGCCTGCTCAACGTCGAGGGCATCGTTCTGGAACCGGCTGGCGCACTGGTGATCGACGCACTGGACGAGTTAGCCGACGAGATCAAAGACAAGACCGTCGTTTGCGTAACCTCCGGCGGGAATTTCGATTTCGAGCGCCTGCCCGAGGTCAAGGAACGCGCCCAACGCTACGCCGGACTGAAGAAGTACCTGATCCTGCGGATGCCGCAGCGCCCCGGTGCGTTGAAGGATTTTCTTGCGCTGCTTGGCCCTGATGACGATATCGCGCGGTTCGAGTATCTGAAGAAATCCGCCCGCAACTTCGGCTCTGTGCTGATCGGGATCGAGACGAAAGACCCCGACGCCTTCGCCCGCCTGTTCCAAGCCATGACCGAGGGCGGGTTCGAGCATCGCGACATCACCAATGATGAGGTGCTGGCAGAGTTCTTGATCTAGGTCTGCAAGCCCTCCAGAAATGCGGTTTTAGACTGTTGATAAAGCGCGTGAAGCTCGGCCACCGGTGGTGCGGCAGGCATCTGCTCCATCCGTTCGCACATGGCGCGGAAGCCTTCAAACCCCAGATTCGCCGCACTGCCCTTGAGGAAATGCAAATCATCGGCGGGCGGCGCATCGCCTAATGCGGCCAGCTTTTCCTCTACCTCCTCCAGAAACAAGGCGGTGACTTCCTGAAAATCCTCTGCCCCCAGATCATCCTTCAATTCCGCTACTCTTGACCAGTTCAACATCAACAATATTCCCAATACGACTCTTCACGATGACACGCTGCGCCCCAAATCTTAACGAGCCGTAACTGTTCAAATTGTATTCAATCCAATTTGACCATTCACCATCTCTTAAGTCCCGAGCGGTCATGTGCAGGCATGATACGCCCGAATTCAGCGGCCCGCGCGGTCGCCCAAACACATCAGTTCGAAGCCCTTGATTGGGAAGACACCAGCGACACCGACCCGTCGCTGCCGCAACGGGTGTTGGTGGTCGATGACAGCCGGATGCAGCGACGGTTGCTATCGTCCAGCCTGCGCAAATGGGGCTATGATGTGCTGGAGGCCGCGTCGGGGGCGGACGGGTTGGCCTTGTGCAAGGAGCATGACATCTCGCTGGTGCTCAGCGATTGGGTGATGCCGGGCATGTCGGGGCCGGAATTCTGTCGGGCCTACCGTAGTATGGGACGCGACGATTATGGCTATTTCATCCTGCTGACCAGCAAGGGCAGCAGCGACGAGATCGCCGAAGGCCTGAACTCCGGCGCAGATGATTTTTTGACCAAGCCGGTCAATTCCGGCGAGTTGCGCGCACGGCTGCGCGCGGGCGAGCGGGTGTTGCAGATGCAGGCCGCGCTGGTGGACAAAAACCATATCGTCAACGCCGCGCTAAGCAGGATCGAAACGCTGTATGACGCCCTCAACCACGACCTGTCGGAGGCGCGACACCTTCAGCAATCGCTGGTGCGCGAGACGGATATTGAATTTGCCGAAGGCCGCATCGCTCTGAACCTGACCCCCAGCGGGCATGTGGGCGGCGACCTTGTGGGGCAGTTTCGGATCAACGACCACCAGATCGGGCTGTTCTCGCTGGATGTGTCGGGGCATGGCGTCACCTCGGCGCTGATGACCGCGCGGCTGGCAGGGTATCTGAGCGGGTTGACACCGAACCAGAATATGGCGCTGGACCGTATGGACGACGGAAGCTTCAAGGCCCGCGATCCCGCCCAAACTGTCAGCGACCTGAACGACCTGCTGCTGCGGGAGCTGGAGACGGAGCATTACTTCACCATTGCGCTGAGCATCGTCGACCTGACGACCGGCCGCATGCGCAGCGTGCAGGCGGGCCATCCGCATGCTGTCTTGCAACGGCGCGGGTATCCTCCGGTACTTCTGGGTGACGGGGGCATGCCCGTCGGACTGATTTCCAACGCGCCCTACGAGTCGTATGAAACACAGCTGAGACCCGGCGACCGGCTGGTCCTCTACTCCGATGGCATCACGGAGGCAGAAGCGGCGGACGGACAAATGCTGGAGGAAGACGGCCTGAACATCATTCTTGATGGCGCCCGAGACAAGGATGGACCGGACGCCCTGGACCACCTGCTGACGGCGCTAAGTGCCTATACCGGATCGACCGAGTTCGACGACGACGTGTCTGCGTTGGTTTTCGACTATACCGGGCCACCATGACGCCTAGAGCCCGAACACCTTTCGCACAAAATGGCGGTCGCCGTCATTGCCCAACATCCGCGCAGCGTCCGCCGGTGACATCCACAGGGCGGTGTGGCCCTGCTCGGTCGGCGGGCCGCGCTGCAATACGGGGCGGGCGATGTAGACGCTACACAGTTTTTCCGCCCAGTAACCATAGTCGGGCATATAGACGAAACGGCGGAACGCACCCAGCTTGCGCGGGGCGGCCATGGTCCAGCCGGTTTCCTCCAGCACCTCGCGGTGCAGCGCCGGGATCGGGTGTTCACCCGGATCGACACCGCCGCCGGGCAGCTGGACCTCGGGGCGCGGGCCGTCTTGAATCGTAGTCAACAGGTCCTCGCCATTCCACAGAATCGCGTAGGCCCCCGGCCTGCGGCGATAGGGTTTTCCGGCTTGAAAGGTCTCGCCAAAGCGTCTGATCATGGTGCAACTCTGCCCTGCGTGTGGCGCCTGCCCCTTGGGGAATGGATTGTCGCGCCTATCTAGACACGGTATGCCAAGCCCTCAGGCGTAAGGAAACCCCATGACCCTTGGACAAAAAATTGCGTGGGACGACACCGTCCTGCCCTTCCAGTTGGACAAAATCGACATCCGTGGCCGCGTGGCGCGGCTGGATGGCGTGTTGGATCAAGTGCTGGAACAACATGACTACCCGCCTCTGGTCGAGGCGATGGTGGCGGAAGCTGCCCTACTGACCGCATTGATCGGCCAGACGATCAAGCTGCGCTGGAAGCTGTCGCTGCAAATTCGCGGCGACGGACCGTTGCGGCTGATTGCAACGGATTACTACGGGCCGAGCGAGGACGGGGAGCCCGCCCGGATTCGTGCCTATGCGAGCTATGACGCGGAAACGATCGACCTTGATGCCAACCCGTTCAGCCAGATCGGCAAAGGGTTCTTTGCGATCCTGATCGACCAAGGCAACGACATGAAACCCTATCAGGGCATCACGCCATTGTCTGGCGGCAGCCTGGCGGCCTGCGCCGAGACCTATTTCGCGCAGTCCGAACAGCTGCCGACGAAATTTGCGCTGACCTATGGCCGCTCGACCGAACGGGGCGAGGCCGAAAGCTGGCGTGCGGGCGGGGTGATGTTGCAGCATATGCCAAAAGCCTCGCCGCTGATGGCGCAGGACGATGCGACCGGCGAGGAGGGCTTGCTGGCCGCGCAGGATATTCTGGACGGCGACGAGCAGGAAAACTGGAACCGCGCGAGCATCCTGTTGGATACGGTGGACGAGCTGGAATTGATCGGGCCGAGCATCGCGCCGACTGATTTGCTTTACCGCCTGTTCCACGAGGAAGGGCCGGTTGTCTACGGCGCTCAACCGGTCAAGTTCGGCTGCACATGCTCCGAGGAAAAGGTGCGTCAAAGCCTGTCGATTTATTCGGCCCGCGACCTTGGGCACATGACCAAGGACGACGGTACCCTCACGGCGGATTGCCAGTTCTGCGGTGCCCATTATGTGATGGACCCGACGACGCTGGGCTTCGAGGCCGAGACCCCCGATGACGGGCAATGACCTGATCGAAACTGTAGAGGCCGCGCTGGGACGCCCCGGCGCGGCCACGTCCGACTATGACCTGAACCCCGATGTGGTGCTGCCCGAGGGGCGCGTTTTGCGCGACGCGGCGGTGCTGGTGGCGCTGATGCCCTCACCCGATGGGGCGCGGGTTGTGCTGACCAAACGCTCGTCGGCACTGAAACACCACCCTGGCCAGATTTCCTTTCCCGGCGGCAAACGCGAGGGGGACGAGACCCTGCCCACGACCGCGCTGCGGGAGGCGGAGGAAGAGATCGCACTGGACCGCAGACAGGTGCGCCTGATCGGGACGCTGCCGCCGCATGAGACCGTGACCAGCTTTCAGGTGACCCCGCATGTGGGCGTGATCGAAGGTCCGTTTAATCCTGTGGCAGAGCTAGGCGAGGTGGCGGAAATATTCTCGGTGCCGCTGCATCATGTACTGGACCTCGACAACTACGTGATCGAGCGGCGGCGCTGGCGCGGACAGTGGCGGCAATATTTCGTGGTGCCGTATGGGCCGTATTACATCTGGGGCGCCACGGCACGGATGTTGCGGTCTCTGGCCGATCAGGTGCGCCCGTGACTGTCGTAACGGGCGACTGGCTGACCAATCCCGCAACCCAAGCGGTGTTCGACGCGCTGGTAGCGGCGGGCATCGACGGGTTCTTTGTCGGCGGATGCGTGCGCAACGCGCTGTTGGGGGCGCCGGTCGCGGATATCGACATGACCACAAGCGCAACACCGGGTCAGGTGAGCACAGCGGCGGAGGCGGTGGGCTTGAAGGTGGTGCCGACAGGCATCGACCATGGGACCGTGACAGTGGTGTCGGGCGGGATACCGCATGAAGTGACCACATTCCGGCGCGATATGGAAACCGACGGGCGACGTGCTCAAGTCGCGTTTTCGGCGTCGATGGCTGAAGACGCGGCGCGGCGGGACTTCACCATGAACGCGCTCTATGCGGACCGGCGCGGTGCGGTGACCGACCCTGTGGGCGGCTTGCCTGACCTCAACGCGCGGCGGGTGCGGTTCATCGGGGACGCGGATGCGCGGATCGCGGAGGACTACCTGCGTATCCTGAGGTTCTTCCGGTTTCATGCGTGGTATGGCGACCCTGCCGGAGGGCTGGACGCGGACGGCCTGGCAGCCTGTGCTGCTGGCGCGGACGGGTTGGCGCAATTGTCGGCGGAGCGGGTCGGCGCGGAGATGAAGAAACTGTTAAGCGCACCCGACCCTGCGCCCGCTGTCGCCGCGATGGCGCAGGCGGGGATATTGGCGCGGGTGATGCCGGGGGCGGATACCAAGGCGCTGCCGGTTCTGGTGCATCTGGAAGACGGCGCCGGATTTACGCGGCGCGTGGCCTGTCTGGGCGGCGAGGACCTGAAAGACCGCTGGCGATTGTCGAAGGCGGAGGCGGCGGAGATTGCCTTGCTGCGGGACTTGATCGGGGCGGATACGGGACTGGCGGAAATTGCTTACCGACACGGTGCCGACGCCGCGCGGGACGTGGCTCTGCTACGTGCTGCGCTGTTTGAACAGCCCTTGCCGGACGGGATGCAGGACGAAGTTGCGACGGGAGCAGGGGCCGTCTTTCCTGTGAAAGCCGCCGACCTGATGCCGGAGTTTTCCGGCCCTGCCCTTGGGGCGAAGCTGCAAGAGCTGGAGACGCGCTGGATCGCCTCGGGGTTTGCGCTGACCAGGGCGGAGCTGCTTGGGTGAGCTTCGACCCGCTCTATGCCTTCGTCATTGCAGGGCTGTTCTCACCCGGCCCGAATGTCATTTTGCTGACCACATCCGGCGCGCGGTTCGGGTTCCGGCGCACCTTACCTCATGTGCTGGGCGTGGCGTTCGGGGTGGGCATCACCTCGGCTCTGACGGGCTACGGGATCGGCGCGCTGTTGCTGGCGCAACCGGCGCTGACCTTCACGTTGAAATGCCTCGCGGCGGCGTGGATCTTGTGGATGGCGTGGAAGCTGTTCCGCTCCACCAGAGGGCCACGGGCGCAAGGGCGGGACAGGCCGTTTACCTTCGTTGAGGCGGTCTTATTCCAGTGGGTGAATCCGAAAATCTGGGCGATCGCGATGGCGGCATCATCGGGCTACGCCATCGGGTTGCCGCCCGCGCAGGAAGCGCTGCGGCTTGGCACCGCGTTTTCCGGCATCAACCTGTTCGTGTGCCTGTTCTGGACCTTTGCGGGGTCGCTGCTGGCGGTGCTGATGACGCGGCCCCTGTGGTGGCGCGGGTTCATGAGCGTCATGGCGCTTGCATTGGCGGCCTCGGCTGTCATGGTTTTCCTCTGACACGCGGCCTATATAAAGGGGCTGACGCAGAGGTATGAATGTTCCGATTTCTGGAAAATCTGGTGGACCCCTATGGGCCCTATGACGAGGTGGACGCCCCGCCGCGCAAGCTGTGGCCATTCCTGAAGTCATACTCTCAGCCGTTCAAGAAGGTGTTCATCTGGGCCGCACTTCTGTCGCTTATGGTGGCGGTGGTCGAGGTCGGACTGATCTACTACATGGGCCGCGTCGTGGACCTGATGTCGGCGGGCGAACCGGCGCAGGTGTTGGAGCAATACGGGTTGGAGCTGATCCTTGCCGCCGTGTTCATCCTGCTGATCCGCCCTCTGATACAGGCGGCGGATGTGGGCATCCTGAACAACGCGATCCTGCCGAACTATGGCACCCTGTTTCGCTGGCGCGCGCACAAGCATGTGTTGCGGCAGTCGGTCGGCTGGTTCGAAAACGACTTCGCCGGACGCATCGCCAACCGCATCATGCAGGCACCTCCCGCCGCCGGTGAGGCGATTTTCCAGGTGTTCGACGCGATCACATTCTCGGTCGCCTACATCATCGGCGCGTTCATTTTGCTGAGTGAAGCGGACCCCAGACTGGCAATCCCGCTGGTGTTCTGGCTATTGCTCTACGCCGCGCTGGTGTCGTGGACGATGAAGCGGGTCGGGCCTGCATCGAAGGCGTCGTCGGACGCGCGGTCGATGACGACGGGGCGGGTGGTGGACAGCTATAGCAACATCCACTCGGTCAAGCTGTTCGCGCATCACGAGGGCGAGGTGGCATTCGCCAAGGACGCCATCGAGAAAACCCGCCAGACCTTTGCCCGCGAGATGCGGATATTCACGATCATGGACGTGATGCTGGTGACGCTGAACGGGCTGTTGATCGTCGGTGTCGTTGGCTGGGCGATCTGGCTGTGGTCGCAAGGCAGCGCGTCGGTGGGCGCGGTTGCGGCGGCGACGGCGCTGACCTTGCGGCTGAACGCAATGACCGGCTGGATCATGTGGGCGCTGTCGTCGTTTTTCCGCTCGCTTGGTGTGGTGGCGGAAGGGATGGAGACGATTGCGCAGCCGATTACGCTGGTGGACGCAGCCGACGCCAAGCCGCTGGAACTGACCGACGGTGTGGTGGAATTCAAGGCGCTAACGCACCATTACGGGCGCGACAAGGGCGGGCTTGAAAGCCTGTCCCTGCGAATAGGTGCGGGGGAAAAAGTCGGGCTGATCGGGCGGTCCGGTGCGGGGAAATCAACCTTGGTGAAACTGCTGCTGCGGTTCTATGACCCCGAAGGCGGTCGGATCGAGATTGACGGGCAGGACATCACCCAAGTGACGCAAAACAGTCTGCGGCATGTGACGGGGATGGTCAGTCAGGACAGCTCTCTGCTGCACCGCTCGGTCCGCGACAACATCCTGTACGGTCGCCCCGATGCATCGGAGGCCGAGATGATCGAGGCCGCGAAGCGTGCCGAGGCGCACGAGTTCATTCTGGACCTGAGCGACCCTGAAGGGCGCAAAGGCTATGACGCCCATGTGGGCGAGCGGGGCGTGAAGCTATCGGGCGGGCAGCGGCAACGGATCGGGCTGGCGCGGGTGATCCTGAAGGACGCGCCGATACTGGTGCTGGACGAAGCGACGAGCGCTTTGGACAGTGAAGTGGAGGCGGCTATTCAGGACACGCTTTACGGGGTCATGGAAGGGAAAACCGTCATTGCCATCGCCCACCGCCTCAGCACAATTGCGCATATGGATCGCATCGTAGTTCTGGACGGCGGCAAGATTGCCGAGGAAGGCACCCACGCCGCGCTTTTGGCGAAGGGCGGGCTATATGCAGGGTTCTGGGCGCGTCAATCGGGCGGGTTCCTGAACACGGATGCGGCGGAATGACGGGACTTATGGACAAAATGTTGGAGCCGGTGTTGACCCGTTTGGGCGACAGCATCGACCCGTTCCGCGAGGCCGAGTCGGCACCGCCCCGCACGCTTTGGGCGTTTTGCAAATGGTGCCTTGCGGGGTCGTGGCCGGTGTTGGTGCTGGCCTCGCTGTTCTCGGCGCTGGCCGGCACGATGGAGGCGGTCACGGCCATGTTGCTGGGCTGGGTCATCGACGCGGTCTCTGTCACGGGGCCGGAGGGCTTCTTTGCGCAAAACTGGTCGCTGATCGCATTGTTCGTGGGCTTCTTTCTGATCCTACGCCCGCTGTCTTTCGGGGTAAGTGCGGCGTTCAACGGCATCGTGGTGCCACCGAATGTCTACCCGCTGATCCAAAGCCGCCTGCACCGCTGGACGCTGGGCCATTCGGTTGACTATTTCGACAACGATTTCGCGGGACGCATCGCGCAAAAGCAGATGCAGACGGCCCGCGCGCTGACGGAAGTGACGGCGGAGGCGATCAACGTGGTGGCGTTCGCGCTGGCGTCGATCATGGGCTCCGTCCTGCTGCTGGGCACGATCAGCGGTTGGGTCGCACTGGCGCTGGCGGTCTGGCTGGCGGGCTACATCCTGATGATCCGCTGGTTCATGCCACGCATCCGCAAACGTTCCGCCGCGCGGGCGGGGGCGCGGACGATGGTGACGGGGCAGGTCGTGGACACGATCACCAACATCAAGACGGTGAAGCTGTTCGGCCATTCGGAATTCGAGGACCAATCGGCCCTGGATGCCATGTCCGTGCTGCGCGACCGCGCGTTGGAATTCGGCCGCCTGTCCACAGGTTTCCGCTTTGCGCTGATGGCGGCGGCGGGGGTTTTGCCTGTGCTGCTGATCGGCGGCACGGTGATGTTGTGGCAGTCGGGGATTGCCACGCCAGGCGACATCGCGGCGGCTGGGGCGATCTCCATCCGCATCGCGCAAATGACCGGCTGGGTCAGCTTCTCGCTGATGGCGATGTATGCCAATGTCGGCGAGGTCGAGGACGGGATGCGCACGTTGACCCCGCCGCACGCCTTGCTGGACGCAGCGGGGGCGACCCCGTTGCAGGTGTCATCGGCGGAGGTTGAATTCGACCACGTCACCTTCCGCTATGGCCGCGAGGCGGGGGGGATCGACAACGTGTCCTTGCTGATCCCGTCCGGGCAGAAACTGGGGCTGGTGGGCGCATCCGGCGCGGGCAAATCGACCTTGGTGAGCCTGCTGCTCAGGCTCTATGACACCGAAACCGGTGCCGTGCGGATCGACGGGCAGAACGTATCCGAGGTGACGCAGGAAAGCCTGCGCCAGAGCATCGGGATGGTCACGCAGGAAACGGCAATGTTCAACCGGTCCGCCCGCGACAACCTGATGTATGGCCGCCCCGACGCGACCGAGGAGCAGATGATCGCCGCCGCCAAGCGGGCCGAAGCGCACGACTTCATTCTGGAGCTTGAGGACCACAAGGGGCGCAAAGGCTACGAGGCCCATCTGGGCGAGCGGGGTGTGAAACTGTCTGGCGGACAACGGCAACGGATCGCGCTGGCGCGGGCGTTGCTGAAAAACGCGCCGGTTCTGGTGCTGGACGAGGCGACGAGCGCGCTGGACAGCGAGGTGGAAGCCTCCATCCAGCATGCGCTGGAACGCGCGATGGAAGGCAAGACTGTGATCGCCATCGCCCACCGCCTGAGCACGATTGCGCGGATGGACCGGATCGTGGTGCTGGAAGAAGGCCGCATCGTCGAGGATGGCACCCATGCGGAACTGCTGGCACAGGACGGGCGTTACGCGGGCTACTGGCGGCGGCAGTCCGGCGGGTTTATAGGCATTGCAGAAGCAGCCGAGTAAGCCCCCATGACACAGACCATTTTACGACTGAACCACAAGGGCGAGGGCGTGCCGGAGACAGGTGCGCCGATCCCGCGCGTCCTGCCGGACGAGGTGGTTGAAGACGGGCGCATCGTGACGCCCTCGGTCGCGCGGGTGGCGGCCCCTTGTCGGCATTATAAAAGCTGCGGCGGCTGCGCGATGCAGCATGCCAGCGACGATTTCGTGGCCGCGTGGAAGACGGATGTGATCCGGCTGGGCCTGTCCGCGCGGGGGGTCGAGACCGAGATACGGCCCATTCTGACCTCGCCCGCGCAATCGCGTCGCCGTGCGACCCTGCACGGGCGGCGGACCAAAAAGGGCGCGATGGTCGGATTTTTCGGGCGCGGCTCTGACGCGCTGATCGACGTGCCGGATTGCAAACTGCTGCACCCTGCGCTGATTGCGGCTTTTCCGGTGTTGGAGGAACTGACCGTTGCTGCGGCTTCGCGGAAAAGCACTGTCGGGCTTGTCGTGACCTTGTCGGAGGCCGGTCTTGATATCGACATTCGTGACGCCAAGCCGCTGGAACCACAGGGCATTCTTGAAATGGCGGCGTTGGCCGAGAGACACAAGCTGGCAAGGCTAAGCTGGGACGGGGAGGCCGTGGCGACCCGCGAACCGCCGGTTCAAAGCTTTGGCAAGGCCAGGGTTGCCCCGCCGCCCGGTGCGTTTTTGCAAGCGACCGCGCATGGGCAAGCGGCGTTGCTGGCCTGCGTTCAGGATGCCTTGGGGGATGCCAAACAGGTCGTGGACCTGTTCGCGGGCTGCGGCACGTTTAGCCTGCCCGCCGCCGAGAAGGCGGAAGTGTGGGCGCTGGAGGGCGAGGCCGCGTTGATTGATGCGTTAGACACCGGTTGGCGGAAAGCTGTGGGGCTGAAGAAGGTCAAGGCCGAGGTGCGCGACCTGTTCCGCCGCCCGTTGTTGCCGCAGGAATTGCGCAAGACGGACGCGGTTATCATCGACCCGCCGCGCGCGGGGGCGGAGGCGCAATCGGTCGAGTTGGCGCAGAGCGGCGTGAAGCGGATCGCGGCGGTGTCGTGCAACCCGATCAGCTTCGCGCGGGACGCGGAAATCCTGATCGCGGGGGGATACCGCCTTGATTGGGTGCAGCCGGTGGACCAATTCCGCTGGTCCTCGCATGTGGAACTTGCGGCGCAGTTCACCAAACCCCATATGGGCTGAAACCCTAAACCGGAGCTTTCATGTCCCTGCGCGCCCGCACGCAAGCCATCCTTGACCGTCCATTGACCCGCAACTTCATTCTGGCGGTCATCCTGTTCAACGCAATCATTCTGGGGCTGGAAACGGTGGAGCCTGTGATGGCCGTCGCAGGCCCCCTGATCTTTGCATTGGACACGCTTTGCCTTGCGATTTTCGTGGTGGAGATTGCCGCCAAGCTGTTCGCACAAAGGGGGCAATTCTTCCGCAAAGGCTGGAACCTGTTCGACTTCGTGATCGTCGGGATCGCGCTGGTTCCCGGTTCGGGTGCGTTCTCGGTCCTGCGGGCCTTGCGCGTGTTGCGGCTGTTGCGGGTGCTGTCGGTCGCGCCCTCCATGCGCCGCGTGGTGGAGGGGTTGGTCACCGCCCTGCCCGGCATGGCGTCGGTATTTTTGCTGATGGCGCTGCTGTTCTATATCGGCGCGGTGGTCTCGACCAAACTGTTCGGCGCGGCCTTCCCCGACTGGTTCGGCTCGCTTGGCCTGTCGGGCTACACCCTGTTCCAGATCATGACACTGGAGAGCTGGTCCATGGGCATCGTGCGCCCGGTGATGGAGGTCTACCCCTACGCGTGGCTGTTCTTCCTGCCGTTCATTCTGGTGACGACATTTGCCGTGGTGAACCTGCTGGTGGGCCTGATCGTGAACTCGATGCAGAACGCCCATTCGGAGGAAGAGCACGCCGCGACAGACAGCTATCGCGACGATGTCATGGCGCGGTTGAACGAAATCGAACGGCTGATCAAAGCCCGCAACTAAGCGCGGCGGGTGGCGATATCCGCGATGCCCAAGGTTTCCAGAACCTTGGTTTCGATCTGCGGCGCGTTCATGGCGGCAGCGGCGTACATGTCGGACGGGCTGGCTTGGTCGATGAAGATATCGGGCAGCACCATGGAGCGGTATTTCAGGCCTTTGTCGAACACGCCGTTCTCTGCCAGCAGCTGCGCAACGTGAGAGCCGAAGCCGCCAATGGCGCCTTCCTCGATGGTGATCAGCGCCTCATGGTTGCGGGCGAGGTTCAGGATTGCGTCCTCGTCCAGCGGCTTGGCGAAACGGGCGTCGACCACGGTGGGGGTGATCCCCTTGGCGGCGAGGTTTTCGGCGGCTTTCATCACCTCTGACAGGCGGGTGCCGAAGGACAGGAGGGCGACGCGGTTGCCGTTCTGGATCAGGCGGGATTTGCCGATTTCAAGGATTTGGCCCTTTTCCGGCATCTCGACGCCGACGCCCTCGCCACGGGGATACCGGAAGGCGATGGGGCCGTCATCGTGGGCGACGGCGGTGGCGGTCATGTGGACCAGCTCCGCCTCGTCGGCGGCGGCCATCACGACCATGCCGGGGAGGTTCGCCATGAAGGCGATATCGAAGCTGCCCGCGTGGGTCGCGCCATCAGCCCCGACCAGACCGGCGCGGTCGATGGGGAAGCGGACGGGCAAGCGCTGCAAGGCGACATCGTGGACGACTTGGTCGTAGCCGCGTTGCAGGAAGGTCGAATAGATCGCGCAAAACGGCTTCATGCCACCCGCCGCAAGGCCTGCCGCAAAGGTGACGGCATGTTGTTCTGCAATGCCCACGTCGAAGGTGCGGGAGGGGTAGCGTTCCGCCATCAATTTCAGGCCAGTGCCATCCGGCATGGCGGCGGTGACGGCGACGATCTTGCTGTCCTCGGCCGCGTGATCCACCAGCGCCTTGCCGAACACCGAGGTGTAGCTGGGCGCGTTGGAGGGGGATTTCTTTTGTTTGCCGGTCACGAAGTCGAATTTCGCGGTGGCGTGACCGCCATCGGCCGCGTTTTCGGCGGGGGCGTAGCCTTTGCCTTTCTTGGTGATCGCGTGGATCAGCACCGGACCGTCAGCGCGGGATTTGACGGTGCGTAGAACGGCGAGCAGTTGCTCCATATCGTGGCCGTCAATGGGGCCGACATAGGAAAACCCAAGTTCCTCGAACAACGTGCCGCCGACGGTCGCGGCTTTCAGCAGCTCCTTGGCGCGGCGGGCACCTTCCTGGAAGGGCGGTGGCAGCAGGGAGACCGCGCCTTTGGCGGCGGCCTTGAACTCCTGAAACGGTGCGCCTGCATAGAGACGCGACAGGTAGGATGACATGGCACCGGTGGGCGGCGCGATGGACATTTCGTTGTCGTTAAGGATGACGATCATCCGCTTGCCGAGGTGGCCCGCGTTGTTCATCGCCTCGTAGGCCATGCCCGCAGAGATCGAGCCGTCACCGATCACCGCGATGCAGTCGCCGATGCCATGCTCCGGTGCGCCGCCAAGATCGCGGGCGACGGCCATGCCAAGCGCGGCGGAAATGGAGGTGGACGAATGCGCCGCGCCGAACGGATCGTAGGGCGACTCGGACCGTTTGGTGAAGCCGGACAGCCCGTCCTTCTGGCGGATCGTGCGCATCTGGTCGCGGCGTCCGGTGATGATTTTGTGCGGGTAGCATTGGTGCGAGACGTCCCAGATCAGGCGATCCTTCGGGGCCGCGAACACGGCATGGATGGCGACGGTCAGCTCGACCACGCCAAGCCCCGCACCTAGATGGCCGCCGGTTTCCGAGACGGCGTAGACGGTTTCCAGACGCAGTTCGTGCGCCAGCTGGGTCAGCTCGGCGTCGGACATGCCCTTCATGTCGGCGGGAGTTTTGACCCGGTCCAGAAGGGGTGTCTGCGGTTTATCACTCATCTACTTCGTCCTTCAGGTATCCCGGTCAATAACGAACCGCGCCGCTGCTTTTAGGTTCCCCGCCGCGTCACCGTAAGGGGAAAGCGCGTCGCAAGCCTGCACGATCAACTCGTCTGCGCGGGCTTTCGCGCCTTCCATACCAAGCAGCGACACGAATGTCGCCTTCCCGGCTTCGGTATCTTTCTGCAGGCGTTTTCCCGCTTTTTCCGCGTCGCCTTCGATATCAAGGATGTCGTCCGCGATCTGGAAGGCAAGTCCAAGGGCTTGGGCATATTGGCGCAGCGGAGCTGGATCGGCCTCGGCGAGAATTGCGCCCGCCTGACCCGACCACTCGATCAGCGCGCCGGTTTTACCCGCTTGCAGGCGGGTGATTTGCTTGAGAGTCAAGGGAGTCTCGGCAGTTTCGGCGGCGATGTCGAGCGCCTGCCCAAGCACCATTCCCTGCGCCCCCGCAGCCTTCGCCATCGACGAGATCAGCGCCAGCCGAACCTCCGCATAGGCGTCGAGATTGGACAGCACCTCGAACGCCAATGTTTGCAGCGCGTCGCCTGTCAGGACGGCGGTGGCCTCGTCCCACTGGATATGCACCGTGGGCACGCCACGGCGCAGGTCGTCATTGTCCATGCAGGGTAGGTCGTCGTGCACAAGGCTGTAGGCGTGGATCATTTCGATTGCCGCCGCCGTCTGGTCGGCCACGTCGGGGGCCACATCATGCAGCCGCGCGCCCTCCATCACCAGAAATGCCCGCAGCCGCTTGCCGCCCGAGCAGGTGTAGCGCATGGCGTCCGCGATTATGCCGTCCAGCGGCTCCATCGCGGCGTCGAGCGCCGTTTGCACGCGCGTTTGCGCGTCGGTCAGGGCGTCCTGGAACACGTGGTTACAGGCCTTCGACAGGCGTGGTTCCTGTGGCTTGGCCGTCGCTGCCTAGGGTAATCTGCGCGACCTTCTCCTCGGCCTCTTTCAGCTTGGTCTCGCAGCGCTTTTTCAACTCTGCGCCGCGCTCATAGAGCTTGATGCTGTCGTCCAACGGCACGTCGCCGCGCTCCAGTTGGCCCACGACCTGCTCCAATTCGGCCATGGCCTGCTCGAAGCTCATTTCGTCTACTTTTGTGTCAGCCATGGGTGCCTCGCTTGATCAAAACTTCCAGATGCGCGCGGGTGGACGCGGCGAGGGCATCAAGATCATATCCGCCCTCCAGAGTCGAGACGATGCGGCCCTCGCAATGGGTGTCGGCCACGTCGCAAAGCTGCTCGGTCGCCCAGGCGAAATCCTCCGTGTCCCAGTTGAGATTGGCGAGCGGGTCATTGCGGTGGGCGTCGAAGCCTGCCGAGATCAGGACAAGCTGCGGTTTGAAATCGTTGAGGGCGGGCAGGATCGTCGCCTCGTAGACCTTGCGCAACTGCGCCCCGCCAGTTTCGGGTGCAAGCGGGACGTTGAGGATATTGTTATGCGCGCCAGTTTCGTCTGCGGCACCAGAGCCGGGATAAAGAGGCATCTGGTGGCTGGACACAAACAGCGTGCGAGGCTCGTCCCACAGCAGGTCTTGCGTGCCGTTGCCGTGGTGGACGTCGAAATCGACGATCGCCACGCGGTCCAGCCCGTGGACGTCGAGCGCGTGTTTGGCGGCGATGGCGATATTGCCGAAGAGACAGAACCCCATCGGCGTTTGCTTTTCGGCGTGGTGGCCGGGCGGGCGCATCGCGGCGAAGGCGTTTTGGGCCTCGCCACCCAGCACCATGTCGACCGCCGTGGTCATCGCCCCGACACCACGATAAGCGGCGGTCAGCGACCCTGCGGACATGTGCGTATCAGCGTCCAGCGCGATCGAGCCATCGGCCGGCGCAGCGGCCTTGATCGCGTCGATATGGGACTGTGGATGACACCGCAGGATAGCCGCGTCATCTCCAAGCGGCGCCTGCACACGGGTCAGGCCGGTTTGGTCCATGCCGTCAATCGCGGCATAGATCGCCATCAGGCGATCCACCCGTTCGGGGTGGCCATGCGGCGTGATATGTTTGAGGCAGTCGGGGTGGGTCAGCAGGGCAGTGGTCATCGCGTTTCCTTAGTCTGGCGCGAGCATGTAGCCGGAACCGCGCACGGTCTGCAAATAGCGGGGCTGTTTCGGGTCGGCTTCGATCTTGCGGCGCAGGCGGGTGATCTGGACATCCACCGCACGCTCCTGCGCCTGCCCACGGTCGCGGCCGAGATCCTCCACCAGTTTGGCGCGGGAAACCGGCTCCCCCGGTCGGGTCGAAAATATCTTCATCAACTGTACTTCTGTGGCGGTCAGGCGGATCAGGTCTTCCCCGCGCCACATCTCGCCGCGGTCAAGGTCGTAGCGGATGTCGCCCAGCGACAGGGATTTCGGGGCCTCCACCACGTCCTCGGTGTGGGGCACGCGGCGCAGGATGGCATTGATGCGAAGGAGCAATTCCTTCGGCTCAAACGGTTTGGGCAGGTAATCGTCCGCCCCCGCCTCCAGACCCGAAATCCGGTCGCTGCTTTCGCCCTTGGCGGTCAGCAGCAGGATCGGCGTGTCGCGGGTCTGGCGCAGTTCCTTGGTGAAGGTGATGCCGTCGTCGCCCGGCATCATGACGTCCAGCACGATCAGGTCGAAGTCCAAACCTTCCAGCAAGCGCCTTGCGTGGTCGGCGTCGCGGGCGGAGGTGGTGAAAAATCCGTTCCGGCTAAGGAATTGCTGGATCAGTTTGCGGATGCGTTCGTCATCATCGACAATCAGCAGGTGGGCGTCATTTTGGGATTGCGACACTTACGAGCCCTCCTTGAAGGTCTGAAAATGCCTGCGCATTTCGGGGTCCATGATCTGCTCCAACACCTGACGAAAGCCCGCCACGGCTTCCGGCCCCGCATCGCGGTAGGCGGCGCGCATCCGGCCGCGCTGTGCCTCCGACAGCTCTTTCTCAAGCTCCTGCCCCGCCTCGGTCAGATACAAATGCCGCTCGCGGCGGTCTTGCTTGCCAACGCGGCTTTCGACCAGACCGTCCTCGATCAACGCACGCAGCACGCGGTTGAGAGACTGCTTGGTGACGCCCAGAATATTCAGCAGGTTGTTGACCGTCGTGCCGGGGCTGCGTTTGATGAAGTGCACCGCACGGTGGTGGGCGCGACCATAGGAATATTCCTGCAAGATGCGATCCGGGTCGGCGGTGAAGCCGCGATAGGCGAAGAACATCGCCTCGATCCCGCGCCGCAACTGGTCGTCGGTCAAAAACAACAGGGTTTCGCCGCTAACCGGTGTCTGACCCGTTCCTCTGTCTGACATGGGGAAGCTCCCTTGGTTTCTTCCGTTCGGGTCACTTTATGTCAGCCTTGTTGACTTTCCAAGTATCGAATGATAGCGAATCTCCAGTTTAGTGAAATAAAATGTCCGAAACGGGCCTTTCACGCGCAACAAACGGAAAAGGATGAGGGTAATGGCTGGTGGATATGATGATCGTGACGGCGTCATCTGGATGGATGGCAAGCTGGTGGACTGGCGTTCGGCCAACGTCCACATCCTGACCCACGGGCTGCACTACGCCTCTGCGGTGTTCGAGGGCGAGCGTTGCTACAATGGCAAAATCTTCGAGAGCCGCAAGCACTCCGAACGGCTGCGCTATTCCGGCGACCAACTGGACATGCCGATCCCCTACACGGTGGACGAGATCGAAGCCGCAAAATACGCGGTGCTGAAAGCCAACAACCTGACCGACGCCTATGTGCGCGTGGTCTGCTGGCGCGGCGCGGGTGAGGATATGGGCGTAGCATCCGCCAGAAACCCTGTCCGCATGGCCGTCGCCGCTTGGGAATGGGGTGCCTATTACGGCGACGCCAAGATGAAAGGCGCGAAGCTGGACATTTCCAAGTGGAAGCGCCCGTCGCCCGAAACGATCCCCTGCTTCGCCAAGGCATCAGGCCTTTACATGATCTGCACCATGTCCAAGCACGCGGCGGAGGCCAAGGGCTGCTCCGACGCGATGATGTTCGACTACCGCGGCTACGTGGCAGAGGCGACGGGTGCCAACATGTTCTTCGTGAAGGACGGCGAGGTGCATACGCCGAAACCCGACTGCTTCCTGAACGGCATTACGCGCCAGACGGTCGTGGGCATGTTGAAAGACCGCCAGATCACCGTGCATGAGCGTCACATCATGCCGGAGGAGTTGGAAAGTTTCGAGCAGTGCTGGCTGACAGGCACGGCCGCCGAGGTGACGCCCGTGGGGTCCATCGGCGACTACAATTTCGAAGTGGGCGCGATCACCCGCGACATCGCAGAAAGCTACGAGAAACTGGTGCGGGCCTAGGCCTGAATACCACGCTCAATTCTGGAATACTGCTGAGGCCGTCCCGAATCTTTCGGTGCGGCCTTTTTGCGGCGTTGCAGCGCGAGGGTCGCGGAACTGGGCATGCTCTTGATCTCAAACGCAAAAGCCTGCCGCTTTGCGGTGTCGCTGGAGGTTGTTGATGACTTGTCTAGGACATGTTTCATGGCAAAAACTCCTTTGCTGGTCGAAGCACCATATCACATGGTTTGCCCGATTTGGAGTAAGTACAACTTGACCGGTCGGAAATGGCCTACGCCGCCGTCACCCTTGCGGCGTCATGGCCTTGCGGGCCTGTTTGCGTTCATGGCCCAGCTTGTGTTCGCGCCAGATGATCAGGATGCCAGCAGCGATAATCAGGGCGATGCCGCCCAGCATCACCAGCGTCGGCACCTCCGCGAAAACGAAATAGCCGATGCCGATGGCCAGCAGGATCGAGAAATACTCGAACGGTGCGACGACCGATGCGTCGGCATACCGGTAGCTGGAAGTCATGAGGATCTGGCCGATACCACCACAAATGCCCGCGCCGATCAGAGCCGCCGCCTCGGGGCCGGTCGGCCAGACCCATCCGAAGGGCAGCGTAATTAGCGACAGCACCGTTGCGGTGATGGAGAACCAGAACACGATGGCAGACGTCGGCTCCGACATGGTGAGCTTGCGCACGAAAACATGCGCCAGGCCCGCAAGAACTGCCGAGCCGAACGCCAGGATAGCGCCAAGCGCGAGAAAAGGATCAGCGCCAGCGTCGGAGAATGCGGTCAGGCGCGGGGACATGATGATCAGAACGCCGATCATCCCCAAGGCCACTGCAGTCAGGCGGAATGCGCGCACGCGCTCGCCAAGAAACATCGCGGCGAAGATGACCACCAGCACCGGCTGGGCGTATTGGATGGCCTTCACCTCGGACAGTGGCAGCAGCCCAAGCGCAGCGAAGCCCATCGACATGGCCGTGACGCCGATCAAGCCGCGCCAGAAATGGCCCAGCGGGTTGCTCGTTTTCAGGCCGGTCATCAACTCGCCCCGCATGGCGATCCAGCCCAGAATAATCGGCAACGCGCAGATCGAGCGGAAGAACACCGTTTGGCCCGGAGGCACACGTTCCG
The DNA here is from genome assembly GCF_000442275.2 of Litoreibacter arenae DSM 19593. Taxonomy (GTDB): domain Bacteria; phylum Pseudomonadota; class Alphaproteobacteria; order Rhodobacterales; family Rhodobacteraceae; genus Litoreibacter; species Litoreibacter arenae. The sequence continues at coordinate 650,343 of NZ_KE557314.1, forward strand.
ACGCGATCTTCACCAAGGTTGCCATGGCCATGAAAAACACGACGGCGCCGAGCTTGGAGAAAATCGCCTTGGGAATATTCTGAACCGGCTTATCCATACCGCGCACCCTAGGTCAGGCCGGTCTCGGGTGCCATGCCTTTGAAGTCCGGCGCGTGCAGCAATGGGACGCCGGTGGTTGCAATCCGGTCCATGACAGCTTTCACCTCGGGATCCGGGCCGGGGCCGGGTTCTCGAAGCACAACTGCGTGGATACGGTCACGGTGACGGGTGATAGCATCAAGATAGACCTGCGCGTCGTGCTGTCCGGTGTCGCCCATCAAGATCACCGGCAGGTCGGGGTTCGCGGCAAGAATGGTGTCGATGCTGCCGCCCTTGTGGTCGCCATGGGTGCCGGTGATGAACTGGTTTTCGCTTAGGCCAAGATCACGCAAAAACATCGGTCCACGCACCAGTCCGCCGTGGTGGAAAATGTGTTGCAGGAAGTAGTGGAAATTCCACGGGCTGGAGCTGACGTAGAAAACCGGATTGCGCCCGTCCTGCGACAGCCGCTCCATCAGCGCGACGGCATCCGGAAACACGTGCCGCGTCAGAGCGTTGCCGGTGAGCGAAGTCCACAGGTTTTTCCACAGCACGTAGGCTCCGGTCTGGATCATCGTGTCGTCGATGTCGGAGATCACCAGAAATCGAGCGTCCCCGCGCGGCACCAGTGCGGGGCAAATGGCGATATCCTCGAAACCTTCGATGATTACTTCGATGTCATGCCAGCCCGCAGTTGCGGGGCGTGGCAGGTGGAGGGTGAAATACCCCTCCTCGTCGCTTTTGGTTGTGACGTCGCCTGAACGAACCTCCACCGCCTTGACCTCGTCAGTCAGGAAAAGGGACAGCATCTGCCGCATGTTCGTTAGCAGCCGCTGCCCCTTGGCGGGCTTGTTTCGCGCGATCTTCGACAAGACACGACCGCGCACCACCAAGCCATCCGGCGTCGCATAGCCGATATAGGGGTCGATCACGCGTCCCTTGCCCGTTCGCCCGAAGACCCTGTCGAAGAGATGCTCTGCTTTCAGCGCGACGCGGTGAATAAGCCTTTTCATGACGTCGAACGCGACCCTACAGGAAAACCCGCTCTATCGCCCAGTAAGCGCCAACAATCGCGATGAAGACGGACGCAGGGATTGCGATACGGGCGCGATACCATGGCTTCTTGCCAAACCAGTAGCCGACCGCCAGATAGGCCAGCGCAATAACGGTGAGCTGGCCCACCTCGACACCCACGTTGAACCCGATCAAGCCCGCGACGAAACGGCCGGGCGCAAGGCCGAATTCGTCCAGCACGGAGGCAAAGCCTAAACCATGTAGCAGCCCGAATGCGAAAATGACGATGGGCCGCCACCATGTTATGCGGCTGGTGAAGATGTTTTCGACCGCAACGTAAACGATGGACAGCGCGATAAGCGGCTCCACGATAGCGGGGTTCACCGACACATAGCCGAGGCTGGCCAGCGCCAGTGTCACCGTATGCGCGACCGTGAAGACTGTGACCTGCACAATCAACGGGCGCAGGTGAAGCGACAGAAAGAACAGTCCAAGGACAAACAGGATGTGGTCCAGACCCTTGGGGATGATGTGGTCGAAGCCCACCCCGATATAGCGCACGAAAACGGACATGGCGCTTTCACTGGCCGCGCCTGCACGCGGCAGTGGCTCGCTGAGTGCGCCGCCTTCCAGATACCCCGCATAGGCGTCTTCACCACCTTCGGCCTGACGAATGATGATCGGTCCATTCGCCGCCTGCCATCCAGCCCGTATGTCGCTGCCGTCAGCGGGAAGGGCGCCGGACAGGGTGACGGTCGTATCGCGGGGCAACTCCAGATTGGGCTGTTCGGCCACGCTGACGTCCATCAGGTCGAGCGACACGGGAGTGTCACCCGCGAAAACTGTAAGACTGTCGGCGATATCGGGCCATGTTTCCCGAAGCCGCGTTGCCAGCTCCGCAGGTGGCAGCGCCCGCAGCGCGTCATATTGCTCGGCTTCCGGTGACTCGTTGGTGTCTTGCAGGCCTTCGAGGTCGATGCCTGCGACCAGCGGCTCGGCGGTCAGGCGGATGGTCATTTCGATCCGGTCGTCCGAAAGGGCGACGTCGGCGATGGCTGGCCTAATCTCGTGGGCGGATGTGGCCGACGCCATTGTGAACATCGCCAGCATTGACAATACCGCCACTTGCCCCAGCATGGTTAGCAGGTTTCTCAAAGGATTTTTCATGTCGCCCTTCCGCATTCTTGTTTCCGCCGCCTTGGTGTCGTGGGCCGCCGCTGGCCACACGCACGAGTTCTGGATTTCGCCCGAGGCCTACGTGACCCAGAACGGTGGCAAGGTTCAAGCGCAACTTCGGGTGGGGGAGGAGTTTGGCGGTGCCTCATATTCTTTTAATCCCAAGCGCTTCGGACGGTTCGATTTGGTGGCGCACAGCCAAGTGACCCCTGTTACAGGGCGGCTGGGGGACAGCCCGGCCCTGAACATGGCCGCACCTGACAGTGGACTACTAACTATCGTGCACGAGACCGGAGACAACCTGCTGACCTATACCAGTCTCGAAAAGTTCGCGAAGTTCGCGAAACACAAGGATTTCGAGTGGGCCGTCGAGGATCATGTCGAGCGCGGGCTGCCGACCGACCGGTTTATGGAGCGCTACCGTCGCTACGCAAAGAGCCTTGTCGCAGTGGGCGACGGTCAAGGGGCAGACAGCGAAGTGGGGCTGAGAACTGAAATCGTGGCGCTGGCCAACCCCTATACGGACGCGCTAACGGAATTTCCGGTGAAGGTCTTGCTGGACGGCGCCCCCCGCGCCGACGCGCAGGTCGAGCTGTTCGAGAAGACCCCCGACGGCGAAGTTGCCATAACCCTCTATCGCACCGACGCAAAAGGCATCGCCACATTTCCGGTCAAGGCAGGCCATGAATATCTGGTCGACGCGGTGGAGCTATTGCCCCTGAACGAAGGCGACCCCGCCAAGTTTCCGGTTTGGCTGTCGCTGTGGGCATCCTTGACCTTCAAGATGCCTGAATAGAAAAAGCCCCGATCTGACCATCAGACCGAGGCTCTTGTCTATGTAGCACCCGATGCGGCGATCTGGGTGGGGGCTGATCACACCGCACCGGGCTTGAGCTTACACTCGCTACAGGTCGATGTTTCACCTGCAACTGAGGCGGTATCGCGGACGAAGAATGATATTGCTTGGGTTATCGCGCGGCATTTTGAAGGCAGAGCTTGATTTGAGGGCGAAGCCGCCCCACCATATCATCATGAACCAAAACGCACCGATCCCGTTCCGCCCCGGTCCGGCCGAAAAGGTCGCCTTTCAGCGTCGGGAATTGGGAGACATCCTCACGTTGTATGGCCGCATGGTCGCCGCAGGTGAATGGCGGGATTACGGCATCTCGATGCTCAAGGACGTGGCCGTGTTTTCGATCTTCAGGCGCGCGGCGGAACATCCCATTTACCGGATCGAAAAGCGCCCCAAGCTTGCCACCAAGCAGCAGACCTACGCGGTCATCGGCATGGACGGACGGATCTTGAAGCGGGGCGCGGACCTGAAGCAGGTGTTGCGGGTGTTGGAAAAGAAACTGATCCGCGCAGTCGATTAGGGCCGTTTGACAGACGTGACCGGCCCGCCACCCGCAGACTCGATGCGTTTGATTGCATCCGACAACCCCTCGTAGGCGACCGCCATGTGGTGGGCATTTGCGTGCAGGATGGCATCCTCGCCCGACACCAATGCGACATGACCCTTCCAGAACACCAGATCGCCACGTTGCGCGTCAGCGACATCCACTAGGGTTCCGATATCGGCTTCCTGCATGTCGCTGTCACGGGGGCAGTCCATGCCACAGCTACGCCAGGCGATCTGAACCAGTCCGGAGCAATCAATACCGTGCCGCGTGCTGCCGCCCCAAAGATATGGCGTTCCCAGATACAGATCAGCGACCGCTACCGGATCATTCATCCGCTGCCCGAGCGGCAACAGGTGCGCCGTCGGCACGTAGCCGCCATTGGACAGGCGTGACCATGTGCCTTCCTCCTCCATCACCTGAACCTCGGACCCGAGGTAGAGCGCGCCTTGGTTCATCAGCTTCATGTTGGGGCCGGGATAGATGTGGGTGCACGGCATCGACACCCAATGGCTGGCGTCATGCGGGCGGTCGAGCAGGTCTTCCTGCACATAGCCGCAATACCCGTCATGCACCGCCTGCCCGAAGGCAAAGCCGTTGCGCCGCTCCAGTACGTTGAACAGATCGCCATAGATCAGCTGCGCGGTGCGACGCCCCTCCGGACGGCCCATGATATCTGCGAAGGCCGAGCCGCATTGCGCAATTTCGCCGTCGGTGTAGCGGGGGGCATCCACCTCGCCGCGCAGGTAGCTAGCGGCGACGCGGCCATTGGCCGGAGTGATACGTGTGTCATGGCTCACAGGTCGAGCACCTTGGGCAAGGCCGCCAGAATGGCACGGGCGCCCATACCCACGCCGCCCTTAGGGCGTGCGTGTGCGGGGGAAGGTTGCCAGCCATAGATGTCGAAATGCGCAAATCTGGAGGTGTCGGTGACGAAACGCCTCAGAAACAACGCGGCGGTGATCGTTCCCGCAAAGCCGCCTTTGGGGGCGTTGTCCAGATCGGCAATGCCCGGCTCGATCATAGTCTCATAGGGGTCGTGAAATGGCAGCTCCCAAACAGGATCGCGAGCTTGCCGCGCGCCATTGCGCAGGGCATCGGCCAACGGCGTGTCATCCGTGAAGAAGGGCGCGATATCAGGCCCGACCGCCACGCGCGCCGCGCCGGTCAGCGTGGCCATGCAGATCATCAGATCGGGCGGGGTTTCGTCGGCAAGCGCCAGCGCGTCGGCCAAAACCAAGCGGCCTTCCGCGTCGGTGTTATTGATTTCGACCGTGAGCCCCTTGCGCGAGGTCAGAATGTCCTGCGGTCGGTAGGCAGAGCCGTCGATCGAGTTCTCCACCGCCGGGATCAGGACCCGCAAACGCAGCTTGAGACCAGTCGCCATGATCATATGCGCCAGTCCCAGCACCGTCGCAGCACCGCCCATGTCTTTCTTCATAAGCCCCATGGACCCCGCAGGCTTGATATTCAGCCCGCCGGTATCAAAGCACACGCCTTTGCCAACCAAGGTCAGCGTCGGGCCTTCAGAGCCCCACGTCATATCAATCAGACGCGGTGGTGTGGCAGAAGCGCGGCCGACGGTGTGGATCATCGGAAAGTTCTGATCCAGCAAAGCGTCGCCCGTGATCATTTTAACCTGCGCGCCATGTGCCTTTGCCAACTCGGTCGCCGCATCTTCCAGTTTATCCGGCCCCATGTCCGACGCGGGCGTGTTGATCAGGTCGCGAGTCAGCGCCTCTCCGGCGGCGATGGCTTCCAGCTTGTCCTTATCCACGCCTTCAGGGCACACCAACCTCGCCTCATGTGGCGGCTGGGCGCGATATATCTCGAATGCGTATTGCGACAGAAGCCACGCCAGGGCGTGTTCTTCGGCGTCCTCGATGTCGTGCGAGCTTGCGAGCTTGTAATTTCCCTTAGGCAGCTTGGAAGCCACAGTCGCCATCACGAACCGTTCACGGGCGCGGGTCTTGTTATCACCGAGACCGGCGAGCGCCATGGCGACCTCGCCACCTTCACCCGGAATGGTGCAGACTGCGCCAGACGCCGCCTTGAAACCGTGACGGTCAACCCATGTCCGCACTGTTTGTGGCTGGTCTTTCGACCAAGCGTCCAGCTGGTCCGCTGAAAGCGCGAAAAGCTCGACCGCGTCGGCCTTGGGGTCGGCAAATTTCAGCCGTGTGTGGTTCAACATTCTGCCCGCCTTGATTTTGCGTCGCCAGCCTACTGCCTGCGGCGCGATCTGCAAGACCGGGTGCGCTCAAATCAGGGCTCTAGCCCGGTAAGTTCTGCATATCCCACACTGCGGTAAGCGAGCGGTCCGCGATGCGCCTGAGCCTGTTTAGCGTTGCGGCGAGCGGAATGCCCTCCCGAAGCAGGGCGCAGGTCATGACGTCGTCAGCCACGCGGGCGAAGCTGGTCATGCCGATATGTTGCGACGTTCTGACAAGCGCGGCTGCGCGGCTGCTGAGGAGGTCCATGTTCTGCGCCAGATAAGCGTCTTCGACATCCACCATCCCCCGCGCCAACTCGTCCATCGCCGTCGTGATCAGTGCCTCGGCCTGACCCTCCCCGAAGGAGACGCACAGTTCGACCAACCGGTCCGGGTCAACCCGCACCACTTCGCGCATTTCAAGTTTTACGATCTCTTGCATATAGCACCCCTAATCCTGTGCCCCTCACAGCACCGGGTGACCATCGACGGGGAAGCTGAACAAACTCTTTCGCGCTTGCGTAGATTTCGCTCGAATTTCACGTCAATTCGACCTAGTTATCCCCAAAACATACCGGAGGGCCCCATGCACCGCGCGAAACCGCTGCCGCAGTACCTGATCAAACGCTTTCAAGGTTGGAAGGCGACGACCTACGCCGAGAATGAGCCTTGGTATCGCCACCTCGCCGCCGACGGGCAGTACCCGCGTGCGATGGTGATTTCGTGCTGCGACAGCCGCGTGCATGTCACCTCCATTTTCGGGGCAGAACAAGGCGAGTTTTTCATCCATCGCAACATCGCCAACCTTGTGCCGCCCTACAACCCTGACGGCGAGTATCACGGCACCTCGGCGGCCATCGAGTATGCCGTAAGAGCTCTGAGAGTTTCGCATATTATCGTGCTGGGCCATTCCAATTGCGGCGGCGTCAACGGCTGTCATGACATGTGTTCGGGCAATGCTCCCGAGTTGGAAGAAAAAACCAGCTTCATCGGGCGCTGGATGGATATTCTGCGCCCCGGTTACGAGCGCGTGAAAGATATTGAAGACGAGGCGGAGCGTCGCAGCGCACTTGAGAAAGAGGCGATCCTGATCTCGCTGGAAAACCTTGCCGACTTTCCGTTCATCGCAAATGAGATGGAGCAAGGCATGCTGAGCCTGCACGGTCTTTGGACCGACACTGGCGAAGGTGCGCTTGAACACTACGTCGCAGGGACGGGGTTCGTCCCGGTTTAGACCCTAACTCGCCGGAGGACCCCAAATGGGCGACGTGCTATCACTGGCAGCCGAGAACCTGCTGTCCCCCCTGATCCTGTTCTTCGTTCTGGGCGTTCTCGCCGCATTCGCGCGATCCGACCTCACTATCCCGGAGGCCGCCGCGAAGGCGCTTTCCATCTATTTGCTGTTTGCCATCGGCTTCAAGGGCGGCGCATCCGTCGCCGCGCATGGTGTGGATTCCGGCCTGATCCTTTCACTGCTGGCCGGCGGCGTCCTGTCCGCCGCGATCCCGTTTGTGGCCTTCGCGCTGTTGCGCGTGATGACACAACTCAGCACCACCGACGCCGCTGCTGTTGCGGGGCATTACGGCTCAATTTCCATCGTTACCTTCGTGGCATGTTCCAGCGCACTGACAGGGCGCGGACTGGACCCCGAGGGTTATATGGTCGCCGTCGCCGCCGTCATGGAGGCGCCCGCGATCCTGTCCGCACTGTGGCTGGTGTCACGCAAGGCAGGCGGCAGCCAGATGGACGGAGAGCTGTGGCGGGAAATCTTGCTGAACGGCTCCATCGTGTTGCTGATCGGCAGCTTCGCCATCGGGGCGATTACAGGGCAGGACGGTCTGGACAAGATTGCCAGCTTCATCGTGTCGCCGTTTCAGGGTGTTCTGTGTCTATTCCTGCTGGATATGGGCCTTGTCGCGGGTCGCGGGCTGCGGGACAGCGGCAAGTATCTGACGCCGGGTGTGTTCGTGTTCGGCATGCTGATGCCGGTCATAGGCAGCTGTTTCGGGCTGGCCGCCGGTTTGGTGCTGGGTCTGTCCATAGGCGGCACAGCGCTGTTCATGACGCTATGCGCCTCGGCCAGCTACATCGCGGTGCCCGCGGCGATGCGCGTGGCGCTGCCGGAGGCCAACCCCTCGATCTACCTGACACTATCCTTGGGGATCACCTTTCCCTTCAACCTGACCCTTGGCATCCCCGCCTATATCGCGATTGCCAGCCAAGTAACCGGAGGATGACCCATGAAAACCCATGACGCCAAACGCGTAGTGATCACAATCGAGGCCGTGATGGAAGGCCGCCTTACCGACGCGTTGCAAACGGCGGACGTGACGGGCTACTCCATCCTTCCTGTCCTTGGCGGCTCAGGCCGATCAGGACCATGGAGCCGCGAGGGGCAGGTCAGCCGCGCAGGCGGCATGGTGCAGGTGATCTGTATCGTTCACCCCGACAAGCTGGACAAGCTGCTCGAAGCGGCGTTTGCCGTGGTCGAGCGGTATATCGGCATCGTTACTGTGACCGACTGTCAGGTGCTGCGGGCGGAGCGGTTCTAGGCTACGGCTGCCAGAACAACTCCTGCCCCTCCGGCCAATCCATATCCACATTGACGCGCACGGTTGTTTTCTCGCCGGGGCCGACTTCTAGGTTCCAGACGGACACGCCGCGTTTTTGCTCGAAGTCACGCTCGTCCGGCGACGGGCGGGCGGTGACGGAGATGCTGAGGTCCTCCTGCTCTGCATAGGGCAGCGCGAAGATGGTCTGGACCTGCTCTGACGTGGCCAGAAGGTTCTCCACCGAGAACTCCATCTGCTGCACGCGGGTGCTGCTGGAAGTCAGGAAACCACGGTCGCCCGTGTCGTTGTCCAACAGCTTGTAGTCGAGGCGCAGGCCTTCGAGGGTGCCGAACGACACTTCCGCCTTGTCGCCTGCGGGGACCAGCGGCAGGGCGCTGCGCCCGACGAAAACGCCATCGCGGGATACCGACATCTGACCGGGCAGGAAGGGTTCCTGCGTGGAGTTGGTGAATTCTGCCATCAGGAACGCGGTTTTGTCGAAGCGAGGTGCTGCGCGGTTGAACTCGCGGGCGTCGAAGGTGAAATCGTCCAAAGCAAGGATCAACTCGCCACCGCCAGTGGCGAGACTGACTGGCTCGGGATATTCATAGGTGACAGACAGGCCATCTATAACGGCTTGGGCGCGAGGGGCAACGAGGACCGGTTCTGGTGCGCCCTCATCGGCACGGGCCAGATCGAGGCTGTACTCCGCTTGCGGTGCAGACCTCCTAACGGAGCCAAGGCCTGCCTTGCCCTTCGCCTGAATATAGGCCTGCGACGGGTATGGCTCCGTCGGATCGACCTGCGCAAACGGGTTGGCGGTGGACAGGATCAGATCGACGTCCGACCACAACTCCCCCGTGGATTGCTGCATGACCACCTTGCGTTCCATTGCAACGCTTGCGTCGTCACCTCGGGTCAGGTCGAGATCGTAGTCCGCCCGCCAGCCAGCGCTGTAGTTCAGGGTGTTTAGGGTCAATTCGACTGGGCCAGCAGCGGTGGTTTCGACCGATAGAGCCAACATCGTCACATTGCCGCTGGGTGGCGACAGGCGGCGCAAGTCCTGCTCGGCCTGTGCAAGCACCTTTTTCGCCCCGTCGCGCGCCCTCTCGTCATCGCGCAGGGCGACGGAGGCGGCGTATTGTGCCTGCCATGACTTTTCCAATTCATCGGCAATCATGTCGCTGGCCGCACGCATCGCCTCGACATCAACACCGGTAAGCGACGCCCCCGTGAGCGTCCGCAGATAGGCGTTCTTGCTGTTCTGCGCCTCTACGGCTGCCTGCCCGCGCACCACGACATCTTCCAGCTCCTGCAATCTGTCTTTGGCGGCTTCGACCCGCTCCAACGCAGCGGTCTGGGCGGGGGAGTAGGCGGCTTCGGGATCGCTCAGGTAGCCGTTCAACACCTCCATCGCCCCGATCACCACGCCATCGGGTGCAGTCACACGCGGGGGGCCGTCGTTCTGGTTGCCCGTATAGGGAATCAGGATGCGGTGTTGGCCTTGCGGCAACTCCGCCGCAATCACGCGGGTCACAGTGGCGCCTTGCGGATAGACGGTGACGGAGGAGACGGGAGCCACCACCTGAAAGTCCTCAGCGTAAGCGGCTGAGGACAAAAGGGCGGCGGAAATGGCAAGGGGGCGGAGCATAGCAAAAGGGCCTCAAATCAACTGATCTGAGGCCCAATGTTTCGTGTCGTGGAAGGCTTTGCAAGCCTAGCCTTTTTTCAGCACCCGCTGGCCCAGCGTTTCAGCGATTTGCACTGCATTCAGGGCAGCGCCCTTGCGCAGGTTGTCGCTGACGCACCACAAATTCAGGCCGTTATCAATCGTGCTGTCCTGACGAATACGCGAAATGAAGGTCGCGAAATCGCCGACACATTCGATTGGAGTGACGTAGCCGCCGTCCTCGCGCTTGTCGATGACCATGACACCCGGGGCCTCGCGCAGGATGTCGCGGGCCTCGTCCTCGTCCAGGTGGTCCTCGAACTCGATGTTGATCGCCTCGGAATGGCCGACGAATACCGGCACCCGCACGCAGGTCGCGGTGACCTTGATGTCCTTGTCGATGATCTTCTTGGTCTCGACGACCATTTTCCATTCTTCCTTGGTGGAACCGTCTTCCATGAACACGTCGATATGCGGGATCACGTTAAACGCAATCTGCTTGGTGAACTTGTTGAATTCTTTGTTGTCTACCGGATTGTAGATCGACTTGGTCTGGTCCCACAGCTCGTCGATACCGTCCTTGCCCGCGCCGGACACCGACTGGTAGGTGGACACCACGACGCGCTTGATGCGGGCGCGGTCATGCAGGGGCTTCAACGCCACAACCATCTGCGCGGTGGAGCAGTTGGGGTTGGCGATGATGTTCTTCTTGGAATAGTCCAACACGGCTTCGGGGTTCACTTCGGGAACCACCAGCGGCACGTCGGGGTCGTAGCGGTAGAGCGACGAGTTGTCGATCACCACGCAGCCAGCCTTGGCGGCCAGCGGCGCGTATTTCTTCGTAGCCTCGGAGCCGACCGCGAACAAAGCCATGTCCCAGCCGGTGAAATCGAAGGTGTCCAGATCCTTGGTCTTCAGGGTTTTGTCGCCGAAGGAAACTTCGGTGCCGATAGAACGGCGGGAGGCGAGAACCTCGATTGCATCCACTGGAAACTGGCGTTCATCCAGAATGTTCAGCATCTCGCGGCCCACATTGCCTGTGGCGCCTACGACGACGATTTTGTAACCCATGATCCTTTTGATCCTTCTATGAGTCTTGGTTTCGGACGGGGCCTGATACTCTGTTGAGGCCCAAGGGGAAAGGGTCATGTTGCCCCAGCCTTGCCGCACCGCGCAAAACTGCGTTACACAGTGCGTTAACGTAGTCACGTGCGAGCCATTTCTTGAACACTCCCGCAGACCCTAATTTGGCCCAGTCGACCGAGACGGGGGGGAAGTTGTTTGCCCGCCTGTGGCGCGGCTATCTGCGCAAGCATTGGTTTCTTCTCGTCGTGGCCTTCCTGTTCATGGTGATCGAAGGCGGCACCTTGGGCGCGCTCAGCTACATGTTGCAGCCGATGTTCGACCTCGTCTTCGTCGAGGGCCGCGAAAGCGCGATTTGGTGGGTGGGTCTTGGCATCTTCGCGCTGTTCGTGATCCGCGGGATCACCGGCATTATTCACAAGAGCATCCTGACCGGCGTATCTTTCCGCGCCTCGACCGAGGTGCAGTTAGACCTGCTGCGCCACACGCTGACGCTGGACAACGCGTTTCATTCCCGCACCTCCCCCGGCTCGATGATCGAGCGGGTTCAGGGCGACGTTACCGCAATTCAGAGCCTGTGGAACATGATCCTTGTCAGCGCCGGCCGCGACCTGATTGCGCTGGTCTCGCTGCTGGCCGTTGCCTTGTCGATCGACTGGAAATGGACCTTGGTCGCCATCATCGGCGCCCCGATGCTGGTGGTTCCCAGCTTGCTGGTGCAGCGCTATGTGCGCCGCAAATCCAACTACCTGCGCGACATTGCTGGCAAACGCACGACACGGCTGGACGAGGTGTTCCACGGCATTACCCCTATCAAGCTGAACCGGATGGAAGTCTATCAAGCCGACAACTTCTCCGACCTTTCGGACACTTGGGTCAGGTCCACGATCAAAACCACAGTGGGGCAGGCAACGGTGCCCGCCTTGGTGGACTTTGCCGTGGGCTTCGGCTTCTTTTGCGTGCTGCTTTACGGCGGCCCGCAGATCATCGCGGGCGAGAAGACCATCGGCGAGTTCATGAGCTTCTTCACCGCGATGTCGCTGGCCTTCCAGCCCATGCGCCGCTTGGGCGGGGTTCTGGGTTACTGGGAAATGATGATCGCCAGCCTTAGCCGCATCTTTGGTTTGTTTGATGCCAAGCCCGCGGTGATCGACCGCGTGAGGCAAGACGTCACGCTGGACGGCTCTTCGATCACATTCGAAGACGTGGCGCTGTCCTACGGCGACAAAGCTGTGCTGAATGGCCTGAGTTTCAGCGCGAATTCGGGGACGACCACGGCGCTTGTCGGTTCCTCCGGCGCGGGGAAAAGTACAGTGTTCAACGTGCTGACACGTCTGGTCGATCCCGCATCGGGCAAGATCACCATTGGCGGCGTGGACGTCAAAGACATGCCGCTGCCGCAGTTGCGCAGCCTGTTTTCGGTCGTGTCCCAAGACGCCCTGCTATTCGACGAAACCCTGCGCGAAAACATTCTGCTGGGCCGTGACGATGTGGAAGACGCCCATCTGAAACAGGTGCTGGACGACGCCCATGTCAGCGACTTCCTGAAAGACCTGCCGGACGGGTTGGACACCGCCGTCGGCCCGCGCGGCAGCAACCTGTCAGGCGGCCAACGCCAGCGCGTCGCCATCGCGCGGGCGCTTTTGCGTGACACGCCGATTTTGCTGCTGGATGAGGCCACCAGCGCCTTGGACGCGGAATCCGAAAAAGTCGTTCAGAAAGCGTTGGAGCGGCTGTCCAAGGGCCGCACGACTCTGGTGATCGCCCACCGGCTTTCCACCGTGCGGGATGCGGATCAGATTTTGGTTCTGGATCACGGCGAATTGGCCGAAAGCGGCACTCATGATGACCTGATCGGCAAAGGCGGCATCTATGCCCGCCTGCATGATCTGCAATTCCAGACTGGCACCAAACCTTTTACCGGGGACGTGCCGATCCCGAGACAAAAAGGCCGCCTGCCGCGCCGCGATGTGAATCCTGTGCGTGCCTTCCTGAATCGTGTGTTTGATGGCGGCGCGGACTAGCCGCGTTGGGCCGAAAGCGTCCCTATCTTCCGACGATAGATAAACCGCTGGACCTCTGCCCTTAGCTTCTGGACGAAACTACGCTTGCTCTGGATCGTCGTCGGGCTGGGCACATCTGTAACTCCAGACGGCACGACACAATGAGGTCGAATTCCGGTTTCCCAGAACATCTGCAAATACACGTCCACAGGGCGATCCATGGCTGTGCTGGTCTTTAGCAGCGCCGTGGCGGCCTCAAGACTTACCAATTGCGCGGAGGCGCGCAGCGGGACGGTTTGAGGACGGATCACCGCCACCGTGCCGGATTGCTCGACCACCTGAAACGGCGCTTTGACCTCACGCACCTGAAACTGGATGTAGGCGGCTTTTCCGACGCAAGCCTCTGCCAGCTTCAAAGCATCTGCAAATACGGGTCCGTCAATCAAGACGTCATCTTCAAATATCAGCGCCGAGGGCAAGCTATGCTCGACCATATGCCGCCACACGCTACGATGGCTTTCAAAACAGCCGATTTCACCCATGGACAGGGGGAAGGGATAGGCCGGCTGGAAAAGCGGTTGATCGGCAATCAAAGCGTCCCGGGCGGCGGGGTCCATCGCAGCGCCGTCACAGGCGGGCCAGATGCGGGCCGGATAGGGGGATAGGTCCATCATCGCTTCGACATCCGGACGGCGCTCAGACGCACGTTCAAGATGGATGATGAAGGTCTGTGTCATCGGTGTGCCGCCTCGCTCCACAGCTGCTGGTAAACCGAGATGATCCCGTCAACCTCGGTCTGAATGCCGTAGCTGTTTCGTGCGACTTCTACGGCGCGGCGCGACATGGCGTCAAGCTGTCCATCCCCGGTGAGAAGGCTCTGTATCCGGGCTGCGGCACCTTCCACATCACCAAGCGGCACGACCTGCCCTGCCTCACCCTGCATAGAAAAAGCGCGGAAGTAGCCCGTATCGGTGGCAACAAACGGGACGCCGGACGCCATCGCTTCCAGCGGGGTCATGCCATACCCCTCGTAGCGCGGCAACGGCACCAATAAGCTGAGGCCACGCAGGAGGGCAGGCAGCTTTTCAGGCTCTATTTCACCGCAAAACAGGATTCTTTCCGCCAATCCCGCCCCAGCGACCCGTGTTTTGAGTTCAGACAGAAACGCCTCATGGGAACCGCCAGCGCGACCGATTACAAGCGCCGTGGTAGCCGGGTGGTTGGGCAGCACACGGATCATGGCGTCCACAAATTGATCGGTGCCCTTCTCGGGTCTGATCCGCCCAACGGTCGCAATACCGCGTTTGCCCGGAAATCCTGTTGCCGCCCATGCGGCGGCGCGATCATCGGCGGGGTGAAACCTGTCGGTATCCACACCATGAGGAACAACGGCGCGGACATGCGGCACGTAGTCGGCGGCGGCATCCGTGGTGGCGATCACCGCATCCATGCGCGAGATCAGCCAGCGCGGAAAGGCCGAGTGCCGGCGCTGCGCGGCAGAGGTGAACACAATGCGGATCGGCAAGCGAAGAACGTCACGCGCCCAGATCGCCGCCCGCATCTCCGGATTGCGGCGCACGTGCCAGATCGCAAACGGGTAGCCCTGCGGTGCGGTGCGCGACATGGCGCGAGCGGTCTTCAGGTCAATCGGGTCGGGACAATCCGGCAAGGGATAGCCCACCAGCCGCAAGTCCATCTCTTTGGCTTGCGCCTTTACCACGCCAGCAGCCGTTGCCGAAACACCGGTAAAGTTCTTGTTGAAGTTGGTGACGAAAAGCGGCGGCGTCTGGGTCATGTGTTTTGACTACGTGAGGAACGCCAGACGCGCAAACTTTATGGCTGGTCGGGCTGAGAGGATTCGAACCTCCGACCCCCTGCTCCCGAAGCAGGTGCGCTACCAGGCTGCGCCACAGCCCGACCGTGGCAGGTCAATTACGCCCAACCGGATACCTTTGCAAGACCGCTATTACTTCAGGTTTCGCGGCCAAAGCGAAAAGCTGACGCGTGGCGACGTGCCCACATCGGGGCGCGACCGTGTGCGCAAAACGGGCGTTCCAGAGGTGCTGAGGCGGCTTTCGCGGAACACGATATACATACCGCTGGCGATGATGATCCCCGAGCCGGCAAGCGTGCCCCAGTCCGGAAACTCGTTGAAGAACAAAGCCCCGTATAGGGTCGCCCACAGTATCTGGCTGTATTGCATAGGCGCGACGATCACGGCCTCGCCTGAGTTGTAAGCGCCGATCAGGAAGCGTCCGGCAGTCCATGCAAAAACTGCGACGATGGCGATCAGGCCCAGATCTTCGATGGGCATTGGCACGTAAACGGTCGGCAGGAGTGCGCCCATAACCAGAAAATTTGCCATCATCGGGTAGAGCATGATGACGACCGTGCGCTCCTCCCGCCCGATCTTGCGCACAATCACCGAGGCGAAGGCCCCGCCAACTGCACAGGCCAGCGCCGCGAGATGGCCAAGGCCCAGATCCGTTTGACCCGGGCGAAGCACGACAAGCACGCCACACAAACCTACCAGCACAGCGATCCAGCGGCGTAGTCTAACTTCTTCCCCCAGTATCGGGATGGCGAGGATGGTTATCAGCAATGGCGAGGCGAAAATGATTGCGTAGACCTGCGCCAGAGGCAGCACGGAAAACGCATAGAATGCCGAGACGCCCGTGATAACGGCGGCGACGGTTCGCGCGATCATCCAGTACGGGTGGCGCGGGATCAACGTTCCTTCGGTCTGGTCACGCAGCAACCAGAGCGTCGCCAGCGGGAAGCTGAGAATAACCGAGAAAAACACGATCTGGATTGGCGAATACGTTCCGCCCAGAACCTTGATCACAATGTCATGGGTCGAGAAAATCCCGAACGCGGCAAGTGCCAGTAGCGCGCCTTTTGCGTTCGGGGTCATCTGCGATCTCCTACAGGCTGTCGTCCAAAGCGGCCAGAATGACGTCGCCCATTTCAGTGGTGGAAACCGGCGTTCCGCCTTCCGGGCCCATCAGGTCAGCAGTACGGACGCCGTCCGCCAGCACCTTCTCAACCGCCTTTTCAAGACGGGTTGCTTCGTCGCCTTGGTCAAAGGAATAGCGCAGCGCCATTGCGAAGCTCAGGATGCAGGCAATGGGGTTTGCCTTGCCTTGTCCGGTAATGTCAGGCGCAGAGCCATGGACCGGCTCGTATAGCGCCTTGGGGCGGCCGTTCTCAGCAGGCGCACCCAGCGAGGCGGAGGGCAGCATACCAAGCGAGCCGGTGAGCATCGCGGCGCAATCGGACAGCACGTCGCCGAACAGGTTGTCGGTGACGATCACGTCGAACTGCTTGGGCGCACGGACCAGCTGCATCGCGCCGTTGTCGGCATACATATGCGACAGCTCCACATCCGGATATTCCGCCTCGTGGATTTCGGTCACCACATCGCGCCACAGGATACCGGATTCCATGACGTTGGCCTTCTCCATGGAGCAGACCTTGTTGTTGCGCTTGCGGGCAAGCTCGAACGCCGACCGCGCGACGCGGGCGATCTCGGACTCGGTATAGCGTTGGGTGTTGATGCCCACGCGCTCGTTGCCTTCCTTGTGGATGCCGCGCGGCTCCCCGAAATAAACGCCCGAGGTCAGCTCGCGCACGATCATGATGTCGAGGCCGGACACCACCTCTTTTTTCAGTGACGAGAAGTCGGCCAGAGCGTCGAAGCACTGCGCGGGACGCAGGTTGGAGAACAGGTCCATCTCCTTGCGCAGGCGCAGCAAACCGCGTTCCGGCTTCACCGAGAAATCCAGATCGTCGTATTTCGGGCCACCGACCGCACCCAGCAGAACGGCATCCACTTCCAACGCGCGGGCCATGGTTTCGTCCGCCAAGGGAACACCGTGCTTGTCATAGGCCGCGCCGCCGACCAAATCCGTCTCGACGTCGAATTTCAGATCCCGCTTTTCGCCAAACCAGTCGATGATGCGCGTCACCTGCGCCATGACTTCGGGGCCGATGCCGTCGCCCGGCAGAATCAGGATGGATGGGTTGGACATGGGTTACGCTCCGTCAAAAAAGGGGTCCAGAGCGGGGTATCGCGCGCGGCTTATGGGGTCAAGGTTGCAACGGTCAGTGCATGATCGGGATTGAGCTGTCCTGCGACAAGGACGGCGCCAGCCCCTCCTCCAACCCCTTCCACACGGCTGCCACACGGGGGGTATGCCGCAGCGCCTCGTGAGTTGTAAGCCATATCTCCAGACCGGGGACGGGAAAATCCGGCAGGACGGATTCGACTTCGGGGAACCTGTCAGTCAGAGTGCAGGCCATTATCCCGATGCCGGCGCCCGCCCGGATCATCTCGCAATGGATGTTCTGCGCGTCGCAGCGAAAGGCAAAGTCATCGCGCGACAACTGCCAGCCCAGCTTGGCCGCGCCGCGAATGAACCGCTCCGAACGGTCATAGCCCAAAAGGTCATGGCTCATTAACTCATTGATGCTGGACGGTCTGCCGCGTCGTTCCAGATAACTCCGCGCCGCGAAGAAGCCCAGTTTCATGACACCGATCTTCTTTGTGATAACCTCCAGCTGCGTTGGCCGATACATGCGCACGGCGATGTCTGCCTCCCGAAACAAAAGGTTCTCGCTGAGGTCGGTCGGGTTCAGTTCAATGTGGATGTCGGGGTGCTGCATTCGCAACTGAGCCAGCACAGGGGGCAATGAATACATCGCCGTGAACTCGCTGGCAGTGATGCGGACGGTGCCACTGAGGGAATTGTCATGCCCCGCCGCAACGGTCGCCAAGCCGGAGGCCGCGTTTGCCATCGCGGTGGCGTGCGGCAGTAAGGCTTCCCCCTCGGCTGTCAGGCTCAGGCCTTTGGGTTGGCGGAAGAACAGCGCGATGCCAAGTTGCTCCTCCATCGCCTTTACTTGGCGACCCAAGGTTGGCTGGCTGACACCAAGCGCGCGGGCGGCACCGGACAGAGATCCCTCAGCCGAGACCGCCAGAAAGGCCTGTATCAGGGTCCAGTCGAGTCTGTTGATACGCTCCATTCAATAATGAATAGCAGACATCCGAATTTAGACAATTCCATTTCATTTATGAATGCGTGACCTTAAGGAAACTCAGTTCAGGAGGCTGCCTCGTGACCAAATCTGTTCTTATCCTCGGATCAAATGGCCGTTTTGGCCGCAACGCCGCCTTGGCCTTTTCTTGGGCGAACTGGGAGGTCACCCGCTTTGACCGCGCCACCGACACGCTGCCGGACGCCGCGTGGGGGGCGGATGTGATCGTAAACGCGTGGAACCCTGCATATCCGGATTGGGCGCGGCAGGTGCCGGAGCTGACCCGTAAGGTGATCGACACGGCGAAGGACACTGGTGCGACCGTTTTGATACCCGGAAATCTCTATAATTATGGCGCGGGCATGCCGTCGGAACTGCGGGAGACCACCCCGCACCAGCCGACCGGCCCGCTTGGACAGATCCGTGTGGATATGGAGCGTGCTTACCGTGAAGCAGGGGTGCGGACGATCATCTTGCGGGCGGGCGACTACATCGACACCACCGCCAGCGGGAACTGGTATGACAAAATCATTACCGCGAAGCTGGACAAGGGCATCGTGACTTATCCCGGCGATCTCGATATCCCGCACGCATGGGCGTTTCTGCATGACGTGGCAGACGCCGCAGTGATGCTGTGCAAGCAGGCACAGGACTTGCCAAAGTTCTTCGAGGTGAACTTCCCCGGCTATACCCTGACCGCGCGGGAATTGCACCATGAACTGGAAAAGGCCACAGAACGCCCAATGAGCTTACGTCAGATGTCATGGTGGCCGATGCACCTCGCCAAACCGTTCTGGCCTTTGGCGAAGCCTCTTTTGCAAATGAGCTACCTCTGGAACACGCCGCATAGCGTCGTGTCCGAGCGCTTCTCAGAGCTGCTGCCAGATTTCGAGCCGACACCCTTACTCGAGGCCATCTCGGCGTCACTCCCAGACGATATCAACCCAAACCGGATAATGCCGCGTGCCATCGGCGGCTTGCGGCGCCCGTTCCACACCTGCTGCCCGCACGCCAAGGCGATGTGAGGGCAGGATATAGTCCACGCGAAGGGCTAGATTCCTGTCGGGCCAATCTGCGGTGACCGAGTTGCCGTCGCTCATCGGCTTTGGGTCCTGAAGCGCCGTATGGCCCAGCAGCTGATTAATCGCCCGTTTGTGCCCGTCTCCGCCCGACGGGTCGTTGTTGAGCGTCCCTAGCAAGACAAAGCGCTGATCTGCGAGATGGTGTGTGTTGATATAGCGGCTCCAAAACCTCAACTCGGCCGCGTTTCGTAAGCCATTCCGGTCTTCGGGACCGTCGAAAGCAGGTGGCGATGCGTCAGCGGTCAGGAGCCTCAACAGGCCCTTCGGGGTCCGTATCGCCACATCCCAAGCCGCGACTGAATGCAGCGGCATTCTAGCGAGCAGGGCGTCGGGAAAGTAGTTGCCAGCAGGCAAAGCGGCCGCGTCTTCGTCACGCCACTGGACACCGCTCAGATCATAGACGTCGTTTTCCACGATCTCGAATCGCGACAACACTACAATCCCGCCCTGACCTGCGAAGCGGCCATAGCCGAGCATATCGCGAGGCTCCCCCAGCTTTCCGTTTCGGTCCAGATCAAACCCACTGTCGATGCCGGTATTCGGGCGCGATGTGAAGGCATGAGGCATCTCGTGGCCAAGCGCAGCCAGACGAGCCTGAATTAGACCCAACACTATATGGTCGTGGTCATAATCCACGTTTTGCAGCACTGCGATATCAGGACTCAACGCCGCCAAGCGCTTCAAATCAGCGTCGGGCTCCTCGCCCATCAGATCACGCACCAGCAATCCCGGCCCGTCGCGGGACAGGCCGGTGTTGAACGTCATGACACGGTAGGTTTCAGCCGTCGCAGGCAGCGCCGCGACAAGCAGGTAGATCAGGCTGGCAACAAGCCAGCGGCCACAGCCCGCGCGCCACGCATCCGCTTTTCGTCGATCATATCGGCGATGCGGTTCATGGCAATGCCGCGCATGAACAGGCTGGCGGGAAGGAATGCCCATATAGCGATCATCCAAACCAGGGTTTGAGGCGAGTCCATCATCGAGGCATTGAACAACCCCGAGGCAGAGCGCGCCACGGCTGGTGCCAAGAATGGCAGGAAAAATCCTAACGCAATGTTAAAGCGAGCGTCCCGATTCAGGCGGGTGACGACGTCGCCACCCATTGTCGGGTCGAATGTCGGCAGATTGGTCCAGAAGTTAAACGCCTGCGTGCGGTTCGGCCAGCCCAGCACACGAAGTACGATCAGGAAGATCGCCAGCGTCAGTAGGGACACAAGATAGCTTAGCCCCACGGCGGCGCGCATCAGCTTCATGTGCTCCACGTTGGTCTGGTCAGGAACCAGCAGCATGATCAGGCGAACGGGGCTGTAAGGGAAGTCGATGACGTAGCCTACAAGATGGCCCACCGCCTGAACGAAACGCGTCAGCGTCGTCGGCTCATAGAGGCCACGGAAAATAATGGAGAGCAGGAAAACCGTCACAAAAAGCGACAGGAAGCGCACGCGGTTGAAGGGGGGCGCGTTGCGGAATTCGATCAGGCAGGGATAGGTGGAGCCATATTCGATGAGCGTCACCAACCCGGCAAAAAGCCCGATCAGAACGACCATTTGTGTCGTGTCTTGCGTCACACCCGGAAGCAAAAGGGATGGCGTGCAGATCAAAAGCACGACAAACATTGCCCGGGCGACCGCGCCTGTCAGGCGTGATACCACGTCGATAAACCCCTCAATCCGAGCGGGCCCGATGCTTTGCCGAACCCTGTCCCAGAAGGATGATCCTTTGGCTTCTGCCGAAAGGTGCCTCATTTTCGCCTCAGTTTTGCCCAGATTCATAATCTCCTTCAACCATCTGATAAGACTGAGGGATTTTATTGGAAGATTCCGTGGTATTCTTGTGTCACCAGAAATCGGGCTGAGGACTATCTAGCGTAGGGTTTTCCAAGGAGCCCAACATATGGGTTCAAACATGGCGGTGACGTGGCGGGGCTGTCCTTTTGAGCGAACCAGATTGGTTAACGCTCGAGCCGTCCAGCGACCGAAAAAGCCCGGCTTAAACGCAAACGGCCAGCCCGTTCGGGGCTGGCCATCCTCAAAATTACGGTCCGGTTAGACCCAAGGGCGCTCGGCACTGGCCTTGGCTTCGAACGCTTTGACGCTATCGACCTTCTCCAGCGTCAGGCCGATATCGTCCAAACCGTTCATCAGGCAATGCTTCTTGAAGCTGTCCACCTCGAAGCTGAACACTTCACCATCGGAAGTGGTCACCGTCTGGGCGTCCAGATCAATGGTCATACGGGCGTTGGCGCCCTTCTCGGCGTCTTTCATCAGCACATCGACCTGCTCTTGCGGCAGAACGATCGGCAGGATGCCGTTCTTGAAGCAGTTGTTATAGAAGATGTCGGCATAGCTCGGCGCAATAACGCAGCGGATACCGAAATCCTTGATCGCCCAAGGCGCATGTTCGCGCGAGGAGCCGCAACCGAAGTTGTCACCGGCGACCAAAATCTCTGCGTCGCGATATTGCGGCTTGTTCAGCACGAAGTCCGGAATCTCGTTGCCTTGGCGGTCAAAACGCATCTCATCGAACAGGTTCGCCCCAAGGCCCGAACGCTTGATGGTTTTCAGGAACTGCTTGGGGATGATCATATCGGTGTCGATATTGACCAGCGGCATGGGCGCCGCAATGCCGGTAAGGGTTTCGAACTTGTCCATTACATGATCTCCCGGACGTCAGTCAGTTTACCGCTGATGGCGGCGGCGGCGGCCATGCCAGGGGACACAAGATGGGTGCGACCCTTGTAGCCCTGACGACCCTCGAAGTTGCGGTTGGAGGTGGACGCGCAACGCTCGCCCTCTGCCAACTGGTCGGGGTTCATGGCAAGGCACATGGAGCACCCTGCCAGACGCCACTCAAATCCTGCTTCCTTGAAAATGTCAGCCAAACCTTCCTCCTCAGCTTGCGCACGCACCAGGCCGGAGCCGGGGACGACCATCGCCCGCATCCCTTCCTTGATCTTCTTGCCTTTCAGGATTGCGGCGGCGGCGCGCAAATCCTCGATGCGGCCGTTGGTGCAGGAGCCGATAAAGACGGTGTCGATTTCGATTTCGGACAATGGGGTACCCGGGGTCAGCCCCATATAGTCGAGCGAGCGCTGGACAGCTTCGACCTTGCCGCCCTTGAAGTCGGACGGCGACGGCACCTTGGCTGTGATCGGCAATACGTCTTCGGGGGACGTTCCCCATGTGACGGACGGCGCGATGTCTTCGCCTTTCAGGGTGACGACCTTATCAAAATGCGCGCCCTCGTCGGTGAAGAGCGTTTTCCAGTAAGCCAAGGCAGCTTCCCACTGCGCGCCTTTCGGCGCGTGGGGGCGGCCCTTGCAATATTCAAAGGTCTTTTCGTCCGGTGCGATCAGGCCGGCGCGGGCACCGCCCTCGATTGCCATATTACAGACGGTCATGCGGCCTTCCATGGACAGGTCGCGGATGGCTTCGCCGCAATATTCGATGACGTAGCCGGTGCCGCCAGCGGTGCCAGTCTCGCCAATGACGGACATGGTGATGTCCTTGGCGGTCACTCCGGGCTTCAGCTTGCCGGTGATCTCGACCTTCATGTTCTTGGACTTTTTCTGGATCAGCGTTTGCGTTGCCAGAACGTGCTCCACCTCGGACGTACCGATGCCGTGGGCAAGCGAGCCGAACGCGCCGTGCGTGGCGGTGTGGCTGTCGCCGCAAACGACGGTCATGCCCGGCAGGGTCCAGCCCTGTTCGGGGCCGACGATGTGCACGATGCCCTGACGGACATCGGAGACCGGGTAATAGTGGATGCCGAAATCCTTGGCGTTCTTGTCGAGCGCCTCGACCTGAATGCGGGATTCCTCGTTCATGCCGCCCTTGGCACGGTCCAGCGTGGTCGGCACGTTATGGTCCGGCACCGCAATGGTCTTGTCCGGCGCGTGAACCGTGCGGCCCGCCATGCGCAGGCCCTCAAAGGCTTGCGGCGAGGTCACCTCGTGGACGAGGTGGCGGTCGATATAGAGAAGGCAGGTGCCGTCCTCGGCCTCGTGGGCGAGATGTGCATCCCAGATTTTATCGTAGAGCGTCTTGGGGGACATGATGGTCCACTCCCGTATTGGTGAAGTAAGGGGCTGACAGGGAACGGGCGCTTATAGGTACGCGGTTACCGAAAAGGTCGCGCCATAAAAGCGTTCGCGCAGACGGGCGCGGTCGTCGATGTCAAACACAAGTGTCATAGACATGCAGATACACCCGCGCGGTGAGTCCCGCAAGGTGCGGCGCTTGCGGCTTTGCGCTCTGCGTGCAAGATTGAAAAGAAAGACCAAGGGAGCGAAATGGCAGACGACACCGGCATTGGCGGGGCACCGACCCCTCCGGTAGATGGCACGACCGCCCCTGTGCCAAATGACGAGCCGGGTCTTGTTCCCGATCTTGCCACCCAGCCCGTGACCGAGCTGGTCGATCTGGGCGAGACGCTGCTTGTACAAGCTGAAACTTTCCTGGCGTCCATGCTGCGCCCTTGGAACGCCTACCAGATAGGAATCGTCATCGCGCTCTGGGCGCTGGCGCATGTCTTGCGGACCGTGCTTGGTCCCCCCATCCGCAACTGGATGGGGACGCGCGAGGGCTGGCCCAAATGGCGGATGCGTATTCTGGCGGTCATTCACCAACGGCTGAGGTCAATCTTCTTCGTCATCCTGCTGTGGCTTGCGGTGGTGATCATGCGCGAGTTCACATGGCCGAGCCGGTCCTATCTGCTGGGCATCATCGCCACGCTTGCGACTGCATGGCTGTTCGTGGTGTTTGCGACGCGACTGATCCGGTCAAGATTTCTGCGACGCACCGTGCGTTACGGCGCGTGGGTTTATGTGACGCTGCATATCCTCGGCCTGACAACGGATGCCGCACGACTAATGGATCGCGCCGCCCTTGAGGCGGGGGAATTCCGCATCTCGCTACTTCTGGTGGTTCAGGCCATCGTCATTCTGGGCGTGCTGATCGCCGTGGCGCGGTTCTTCACCGTCACGACCTCCAACCGGATACAGACGAACGAGGACATTTCGCCATCGATGAAGGTGCTGTTCGTCAAGGTGCTGCAAATCGCCTTTTACGGCATCGCGTTCTACATCGGCGTGAAGGCCATCGGCATTGACCTGACGGGACTGGCCGTCCTGTCGGGCGCGATTGGTGTGGGCCTTGGTTTCGGTTTGCAAAAAGTCGTGTCGAACCTTGTGTCTGGCGTCATCATCTTGCTGGACAAGTCGATCAAGCCCGGAGACGTGATCTCGCTGGGCGAGACGTTCGGCTGGATCAACACGCTGGGCGCGCGTTACGCCTCGGTCGTCACGCGGGATGGCAAGGAATACCTGATCCCGAACGAGGACTTGATTACGAACCAAGTGGTGAACTGGTCGCACTCGGACGCCTTTGTGCGGCTCGATATTTACTTTGGCACCGCCTACGGCGACGATCCGCACGAGGTGCGCAAGCTGGCGATTGCGGCGGCAAAGGACGTCGACCGCGTTTTGTCCTTCAAGGCACCGGTTTGCCATATCGTGGGCTTCGGGGACAGCTCGGTGGACTACATCCTGCGGTTCTGGATCCGCGACCCCACCCAAGGGCTGACCAACATCCGCGGCAACGTCTATCTGGCGCTTTGGGACGCGTTCAAGGAACACGACATTTCCATCCCGTTCCCGCAGCGCGAAGTGAAGATGTTGGGCGGTGAGATGCCGAAAGCGTCGGACTGACAGGTCTTGAAACGAGAAACGGCGACCCCGGAGGGCCGCCGCTTGTGTTCAGATATCGGGCTGGATCAGCTGCCGGCTTCGGGGCTGACGGATACCAGAAACGCCCAGATGTTCGCAGCGTCTTCCGCGTCCTTCAACTTGAAGGACATTTTGGATTTGGCTTTCGAATCGCCAGTCTTTTCCTTCAACCACTCTTTGGGATCGGCGCTGTAGGCGATGAACTCGGCCTCGTCCCACACCAGACCGGCTTCCCCGACGGACACCAGATCTTTACCATAGCGGAAGTCCTCGGACCCCACGACGCGACCGGGCAGGCCAAACAGGTTGGGGCCGGTCTTGCCGCCTTTGACGATCTCATTATCGCCATCCACGACCATGTGGCACGACTTGCATTTCTTGAATTCTTTTTCGCCTGCTTCTGCGTCACCTTCGGCGAATGCCGGTGCGGCCAAAAGCGCGGTGGCGATAGATGCGATTGCTACAAACTTCATGAGCTGTTGCTCCCTTTCGTGGCTATTACTGAACATACAATATGCTCTTGTTTGGCGGAATGCTTCCCCAAAAACACAAAATTTCTTGTGAGCGGGGCAATTTGCCGCCATCTCGCCAAAGCGAAGCGGTTGGGCTAGGAGGAAAACAACGCTTTACCTCAAGAGGAACACCGAATGTCTGACCGCGTTGCTATCGTCACAGGGGCCGCCCGTGGCATCGGGCTGGCCACCACCAAGCTGTTGCTGGAAGAAGGAGCCACCGTCGTCATGGTGGACTGGGACAGCGAGACGTTGATGGAAGCCGCGAAGGGCTTGGGCGACGTGCTGCCGCTGGATCTGGATGTGTCCAAGCCGGACGATGTGGCGACCATGGTGGCGGAGACGGAAAGGGCGTTCAAGCGAATCGACCACCTGATCAACAACGCAGGCGTCGCCGATTTCGGGCCGATCTCCGACACGGATTTCAAACGCTGGCGGGCAGTGATGGAGGTCAATCTGGACGGCGTATTTCTGTGCAGTCAAGCCGCCGCGCCCGCATTGAAGAAGACAAAGGGCAGTATCGTGAACATCGCCAGTATCTCGGGGCTACGGGCGTCAACCCTGCGGGTGGCCTACGGCACCTCGAAGGCGGGGGTGATCCAGTTGACGCAGCAACAAGCGGTTGAGCTTGGCGAGTTCGGCGTGCGGGCCAACTGCATAGCTCCCGGCCCAGTGCGCACCAAGCTGGCGATGGCGGTGCATACACAGGAAATTATTGATGCGTATCATGACGCTATCCCGCTGAACCGCTACGGAACCGAGGTGGAAATCGCCAATGTCATCGCATTCCTGTGCTCTGACAAAGCCAGCTTTGTGACGGGGCAGACCATTGCCGTGGATGGCGGATTTGAATGCGCGGGCGTAGGCCTTCCGGCGTTGCGGGCATGACGATGGACGGCATGATCCCCGCATGGGTGGACGGCACACTGACGCCCGTGGAAAAGATGCAGGTGCACCGACAGGGGCTGCGTCACAAGGCCGTCTCGGTCTTCGTGATGAACCGCGACAAGGTGCTGATCCAACGCCGTGCGCTGACGAAATACCATACGCCGGGACTGTGGGCGAACACCTGCTGCACGCATCCGTTGTGGGGCGAAGCCCCGCTCGATTGCGCCGTGCGTCGCCTGCGCGAGGAATTGGGGATCGAAGCGCTGGAGCCGGTGTTCCGCGACCAGCTGGAATACCGCGCAGATGTGGGCGGCGGCCTGACCGAACACGAGGTCGTGGACGTCTTCATGGCGGAGGCAGAGCAATCGCTGCCCCTGAAACTGAACCCCGACGAGGTCATGGAGGTGCGCTGGATCAGCGTGTTCGACCTAATGGCCGAGGTAGAGGATAAGCCCGAGCGGTTCACCGCCTGGCTGCGCATCTACCTTGCAGAACACGCCGACCGCATCTTTGGCCGTCTGGTGCAGGGTTGAACATATTTCTGCCGCCCTGTAGGGCCACGGATTGAGATTTTAAAGCGACGTTGTTATCTTACAGACATGACGCGCCCTCAATCGGGCGTTTTACACAGGAGGTTTGAGCTCTGTCTCAACAATCACACGTGGCCGCAACTGCCGCCACTTCGAAGGCCAAAGAGGCCCCCGAAAAAGACCCGGGCACCAGTGAAGAACTGCTGGCACGGATCGTTGAATTCCTTGAATCGGAAAAAGCCGAAGAGCTGGTGCAAATTGATCTGCGCGGGCATTCGGAGATTGCCGATTACATGGTGATCTGCTCCGGCCGGTCGACCCGTCAGGTCACCGCGCTGGCGGAAAAGCTGACCGAGATGATCAAGCTGGAATTCGGCCGGTTCGCCAAAATCGAAGGCAAATCGCAAGGCGACTGGGTTTTGATCGACACCGGCGATGTAATCGTCCACATCTTCCGCCCGGAAGTTCGCGAGTTCTACCAGCTTGAGAAAATGTGGCTGCCCTCGGGCGACACTGAAGCCGGCTAACTTGTGAGGGTCACGATCTGCGCGATTGGCCGCCTGCGGGCGGGGCCGGAACTTGACCTCATCAAGGACTACATCCAGCGATTTGACCGCACGGGCCGCAACTTGGGGTTGGGGCCTGCGCAAATCGTCGAGTTGGAGGACAAGAAGGGCGGCGGGTCCACCGCGGAGGCGGTTTTGGTGGAACGCGCCATTCCCAAAGGGTCAACGATTTGCGCATTGGATGAACGGGGCAAGGTAATGACCTCCCCGGATTTTGCCGACATGCTTGGCCGCTGGCGCGACCAGGGAGTTGGCGATCTGGCTTTCGTGATCGGCGGTGCGGACGGGCTGACCAAGGATCTGCGCACGCAGGCGGATGCCTCGCTGTCTTTTGGCAAGATGGTCTGGCCGCACATGCTGGCCCGCGTGATGCTGACCGAGCAATTGTACCGCGCGGCGTCAATCCTGTCGGGTTCTCCCTATCACCGCGTCTGAAGGGGCTGCGCACGGCGGCGTTACCGCTTATTAACCGCGCATTGAGACAACACCTGTCGATTTCCCTCAAGACAGGATACGTATCCATGGACAGCTTCTCCGCATTTCCAACCACCCCGATTTCCCCGGCGCGATCCGCCAGCACCGTGGTGCCTGACGACACGGGCGACCTGCCATTTGTGAGCCGCGCGATCTATGTGGGGCAGGCGGGCGCGTTATCGGTCGAGATGGTCGACGGCGACACGGTGACCTTTGAAAGCGTGCCTGCGGGCAGCATGTTGCCGATCCGCGCATCCAAGGTGAACGCGACGGGCACCACTGCTGCCGCGATTATCTCGTTGTGGTGAGCGGCTAGAGCCGCTCGTCCATCGGGCGCCAACGGTGGCCGGGTGCAACCCGCGCCTGGTCACCGCTGCGCTTGCGCAAGGCGACGTCGCTGATCACACGGGACAGCGCATCAGTGTAGTCGCGCAGACGCTCCTCCCCTACGCCACGCGCGATTCGGGTTTGCCGCGTCAAAGCCTCGCGGTTGCGAAAGCCACTGAGGACTGCTTGCACCAACGTCTCTTGGCTGAGGCTGCGACAGTCCAGCGTCGCCTCGTAGCCGAGCGAGCCGAACAGGCCTTCAAACTTGCCGCTATAGGCCAGCGGAACCACCGGAACATCCGACGAAAACGCCGCGATGCACGCATGCATCCGCGCACCCGCGAAGAAGTCCAGACCCGCGATATAGGCCTTGGCCTGACCCGGCGACTGGAACGCTGGCGCGACGGTTACATCTGGAAACTCGCGTTGCAGCATGAGGGCGGCGGCCAGATCGTCTTCGGCAGGAGTTTTCGGGCTGATGACGTGGGGCACCAGCACTACGTCGGGACGCTCCGGCAGGGCCAGAAGCTGGGCGATAAGCTCACGCATGGTGGCGGGGTAATCTGCCGCCAGTTGGAACTGGTTGCGCCCCGTGTAGCCGCCGCTCATCAGCAGACCGGAGACGTTCAGGCCCACACTAGGCCGCGTTCGATTCGGCGCATTGCCCTCGGGCGGAAGCCGCAAAGCCACATCGCTTGCAGTGACCACGGGGCGGGTCACGCCCAACGCCCGTAGCGCCGCGGTGGAATGATCATCGCGGCTGGCGACCAGAACCGCCCGCCGGATCAGGTCACGCGCGAAGGGACGGGTCAGCCAAGACGTGAACGGCCCGAAAGTTTGCGGTGCAAGCACCACGGAGCAGCCCGCCAGGTGGGCCAGGTATTTCAGATAGATCATCCTACGCAGGCGCTTTGGGCCGTAGATATCGGCGAAGCTGTCACCTGCCCCGATATCCAGCATGACGTCACAATCCTGAAACATCGAAATGACCCTGCGCGGTTCTTTCATCACCTCACCGCTGAGGTGGCAAATGGTGATGTCCGGCCCCTCGACATAAGAGGCACGGGTGCCGGCCCAATCGAACAGGGTGATGGCGATTTCGATCCCCGTAGCGCGGGAAATGCTGCGCAGAATCTCCACCTGCCCGACCGTCAAAGCACCGACACCTAGGTTGTCGGAATTGGACGAATGAAACAGCAATCCGACCTTCAGCATGTGCGTTCTCCTTGGGGTTTCCGACGCAGGCAGCGGCGCAGCATTCCCGCAAAGTTGCGCAGCATTTCGAGTGGCGAGGCGCGGCGGGCGACACTAAAAAGCCCCATACCGCGATAGCGCGGGATCGGGCGGCCAGCGAGCTTAAGCGCGGCAAGACGCGCGAGCAGCACACGTCTGCGTCGGGTCTGGCCAGGCTGGACGGCGGCGAGGGTATCAAGACTATAGGGAGCCAGACTTAAGTGGCCTGAGCTTTGGGCAGTGTCTACCATAGCTTGGCCCTTTGCCGTGCGGCACAAGACAAGGCTTTGCCCCGGCCTGTCGTCAAAGCTGGGATAGCCTTTTGCATCCGCCTGCCATGCATCGGCGAACACCACGTCAGCGAAAACCCCGCTGCCATCAGCGCAGATTTTGCAACGGTGCTGCACAGTTTTCGACAATATATCGCCCCAGCTTTCCGCATAGCTCATGCTGCGCTGCGAGTGGTCCTTGAGCGTCGCAGTCGCACAACCCGGCCAACCGCCTGCACGGTGTTGAAAACGGGTCAGGTCCGACGCTTTGACTTCCAAGCGGTCGATGATCTGTCGGCCTCCATGCAACGACGGCACTCCTGCGCAGAAGAAGGATATCAACACCGGCACCATGTGCGCGATCTCGGGGTCCAGCTTGCGCCACGCATGAAGGGCGGAGACGTCGCACGGTTTGCCGACGAACGCAAAACGCCGCCTGTCGCCACGCAAACCGCCGAACACATCCAGCGGGCTCGACGGCGCATAGCGCGACCCAGCGGCCTGCGCGATTTGCGACGGGGTCGTCGATATCATGGTGACGTTTGCCAAGGGGTTCGCGGGGTCTGCCGTTACGTGGATCACCGCATCGACTTCGCCGGTCTCGATCAGGGCCGTCAGAAACCCGGACAGCGCCCCACCGGACGCCGCGCCGTGGCGCAGCTTTTTGTCAGCGGTATACCCGGTCTGTGCGGTGAGATACGGGCCCCAGATCGGGTCGTTTTTGCGCCCGTCAGGCGCGCAAACCTGCCCGACACCGGGGCAGATGCGACCCAGTGTGTCGCGCTCGTGGCTGTTCAGGGTGCGGCTGAGACGCGGGCGCAGATATCCCTGCGGCGACATGACCATCTGCGCACCGTCGGGTGCTACAGCCGCGCAACCGCCGCATCCTGCACACAGGTCGCCTTTCAGAACATTCGGGATCGGGTCTGGCATTCGGCCTGCTTTCATACTTTCCGCAACGCATTTACCTGCCGTTAAACACCACAGTGGTTAATGGGCGGTAAAGCAGACCGGAGCCTCTTGAATTGACCCGCATAGCCACCTTGTTGTCAGGCCATGGCCTTGCCGCGCTTGCCGGTTTGGCGCGCAACCTGTTGATCGCGCGTCTGCTGGGGCCTGAAGGATACGGGCTCGCCGCCGCGCTAATCATCCTGACCGCTGCCGCCGAGATGGCGACGACACTTGGCCTGCCGCAACTGATCGTCAGCCGCCCGAACGGGGCAAGCGCAAAAACGCAAGCCGCCTTACACGCGGTGCAAGTGACGCGGGGCGTTGTGGGGGCCGCACTGGTGTTGCTTTGCGCGGGACCCTTGGCGACTGCTTTGGACGC
This sequence comes from Litoreibacter arenae DSM 19593, assembly GCF_000442275.2. GTDB lineage: Bacteria > Pseudomonadota > Alphaproteobacteria > Rhodobacterales > Rhodobacteraceae > Litoreibacter > Litoreibacter arenae. The sequence continues at coordinate 681,500 of NZ_KE557314.1, forward strand.
ACCGGACGCCGCGCCAATACTGCGCTCTGCCGCCATCGTGCCATTCATCCTCGGCTTCACCCATCTGGACGCGTTCAGGGCGCAGCGTCAGGGACGCCATTTGCCGCAAACTCTGGTGCTGGCGGTGCCTGCGATCGTCTCCGTCGCTGTATTTTGGCCATTCGCCGCTTGGCTTACGGGACCCCAGATCATGCTGTTTCTGTTGCTCGTGCAGGCTTGCGCAACGGTAGCGACCTCGCATCTGGTAGCGCGCAGACGGTATCGGCTGAGAATTGATGCTGGGCTGATCGCAGTCGCCTTACGTTACGGTTTGCCCCTGACCGCCAACGGTGTGCTGATGTTCGCCGTCCTCCACGCCGAAAAGCTGATCGCAGGGGCCAGTCTGGGATTGGCGCAGATGGGGGTGTTGGCGATGGGACTGACCCTGACCATGACCCCCGCGCTGATACTGGCGCGGAGCTTTCAAGCCTATCACCTGCCCCGTATGCGGACGTGCTCCATACCCGTCATGGGCCTCGGGTTTCTGCTGGGCGCATCACTGGCGGCCACGCTGGCAGCGTTGGTGCCGTTGGGCCTGCCTGTCCTCGGAGCACGCTTTAGTGGCTTGGCAGAACTGGTGCCAATGCTGAGTTGCATTGCCGCGATGCGGCTGCCGAAATCGTCGCTGGCAGTCACGGCGCTGTCTCAGGGGCGCACGCATTTGCCCGCGCTGGCGAACCTGCCCAGAGTTCTGGCGCTGCCGGTGATCTGGTTCGCCTTGGCGCAGGGCGGCGGCGTGGAGACGCTGCTGGCGCTCGCATTAGGCGCAGAGGTAGCAGGGCTGCTTTTAGGCGGCGCTCTGGCACGAACCGGTGCGTTTCCAACGCGCGACATCGCGCTGTCTGGACTGGCGTTCGGAACGGTGCTTTCGGGTCAACCGGGTCTTGGCGTGATCGTCTGCCTCATCGCCTGGGCCGCATATGGCATGGCACTCTTCCCGCAATCCGCAGGGCGCATTGCATGACGGTTGCGATCCATATCGGCTATCACAAGACGGCGACCACGTGGCTGCAACATCGCGTGTTCGTGCCGGAAATGGGCTTCACCCCGCTGCTGACCCACGAGGAGGTCGACCGGCTGATCGTGGCCCCGCATGATCTGGACTTCGACCCCGCCCCGGCCCGCGAAGCGCTGAGATGGCAGGGCGATGGCAATCCTGTCGTGTCGTCCGAGAACCTCACGGGCCATCCGTTCTTCGGCGGCCGCCAGAGCGCTACGCTCGCGCGACGGTTGCACCAGATCGCGCCGGACGCGCGCATCATCGTCACTGTGCGCTCGCAGGAAGCCATGCTGCCTTCCGTCTACATGCAGTATTTGCAGCGCGGCGGCACGTTAAGCCATCCGGCGTTCTTTGCAGGGTCAGGCGGGTTCGGCTATCCCGGTTTCGAATTGGCGCATTTCCAGTATGACAGATTGATCGCGCTGTATCAGAGCCTGTTCGACACGGTTCATGTCATGACGCACGAGCAGATATCGGCAGACCCCACACAAGCACTTGCTGAATTGGGCGCGGCACTGGGGCACGATATTCCGACACTACCGCCCTCAGGAAAAACTCGCGTCTCTGCCTCGCTGCCGCAGGCGGTCGCGCCGCTGTTGCGGCGGATAAACCAGACCCGCCGCAGCACGCTCAATCCGGTCCCCGCGCTTGCCTTGTCGCGGGAGCCGGGGTGGATGTATCGCGCGCTGAGCTTTGGCGCGGGCAGGCGGCTGGCAAAGCCCTTGCTGACCGCCCGTCCCGTGGATGCTTACGTGAAGGCCCGTCTTGGCGGGGCCTTCACAGACAGCAACAAGCGGCTGGACCAGATCACCGGCGGGCGGCTGGACCTCTCGCGCTACCCTTAGCTCGCGTCGCTGCCCTGCTTCCACGGATCGGCATTTACCACCGACGCTGGCCCGACCAACGACTTGTAAGCACCAGATGCCGGATCACTGCCATCGACGGTTGCGGCCTTCCAGACGTCCAGACGGTGCATGGTGCCTTCCGTCTGATACGATCCGTTGGCGGTCGCCAATAGCAGCAAGGTGCGGTTGTCCGGCAACAGCCCTGAGCCGGAAGTGAACGCCTCGTCCATCACCTGTTGGCCGTCCACCCATATCCGCGTGAAGCCCGCCGCCATGTCGATCGCCAGAACCACACGGACGCGGGCAGCGTCGATCATCACTCCGGACGCGGTCTGCACGTTGTTGACCTTCACGTCGCCATCCGCATCCCGCACCCGCACCCGCAGGCTGCCGCTGGGAAGCACCTCCAGCTTGACGTAGTTGCCGGTGGTCGTTGCCAATGTGCGAGAGCCGGAGGACGGCACAGCCATTGCCAGATCGAACGCCAGCTGAACCGCAGCAACACCCGAGCCGAGGGCGTCAGTGTCCACAAAATGCGGGCCGGTCGGACCAGTAACGAAACTGGGCGCTGCGGCGGTCAACGTGTTGGCCAGAACAGTCGCAGAGGGCAAGGGCCGCAAGCTGATGATGTCAGTCGACGTGAACGCCCCCGCTTCGGGATAAATGCGCACGCGCCCCGCGACCAACTCGGCCCGCGACGCAGGCACCCCGTTGATCTGCCAGCCGAACACGTCCGTCCAGTGGGCAAAGCCCGCGCCCAGAGCCACCTCCTGACGTGCCGCCCGGATCGTTGTGACCGGGCCAGCGGTCGACCAGACCTCGACATAGGCTCCCGAAGGCTCCCACGCGCACATGTCGAACTCCGGCACGCTCCAGCCTGTCAGACCGCTGGACTGCAAGATCGCATGCGCCGTCAGCCGCGCATACATCGTCGCGCCGTCGTCGTGATTGCCTGCGGGGTGGCTTTGGTCGGTCCAGCCGCCCGCGCCGTCGGTGGTGCCGTTACGGTAGGCCAAAGGCTCCAACCCAAGGGGCAGGAACCAGTTTCCGGCGTTCGGATTTGCCACCATATCGCGCCAAGCCACCCGCGCGGCCTGCTTGTTGGCAAGGTTCTCTTTCATCGCGCCCAAAGCGGTGACTTTCGCGCTTTGCATATCCTCGGAAATGTCGAAACGGTGGGGCCCGAACGGCACCCATCGGGTATGGGCGGGGTCGTAAAGCTCCCCGAACCAGTGGTCCGCCATGAAGCTGCCGCTGGCCCCATAGGTGATCTGCGCGGGGAAAGTAACCGGCGTTCCGTCCAGCGTCTTGCCGGTGAACAGTGGAAACAGCGCGTCGTCATAATTGTCCGCCAGCGCACCGGGGGAAGCAAACCACGACACCGCCGGCAGCCCGACATGCTGACCGTCGGCAGTGGCGAACGCGTGAAGGTCGGCGTCGTCCTGCCAGTCGCGCGCCGGGTTGCTGTCATCGACCAACTGCCGGAAGCCGGTGCCGGAAACAGCATGGAACACGATTGCGACCTTGTCATTGGGACGTTCCGCCAGAAACACATTCGCCATGGCTGCAAGGGCTGCGGTATGCGGATCGGTGTCGGTCAGGTGCTTGAGCACCGGCGCACCATCCATCCAGATCGCCTGCACCATGTCGTCGGCCAGCAGCGGCTCTGCCGGAAGCTGGTCATGCGCGAGCGAACGGATGCGCACCATCTCCGACTGGCCCCACAAGGCGATAACGTGACCAACCCCGAAACGGTTAGCACCCAGCGCGCGGGTGGCCGGTTCGGACTTGATGCGCACCTGCGGCCTGATCCAGTCGGCCCGTCGCGAGTGACTTGCGGTGGCCTGCCAAACGCCACCCGCAAGGATCACCGCGGCGTCCTCCCAGTTCGTCACCGTCCCGTCCTCGCACAGGAACCGCAGCTGCACGGTTTCACCTTCGGTGCCGGTGCCGCTCAGGGGTATTTCAGCCACGTCCCGCCCGAACGCCGCGCCACTGTCGAACAGCGTGCGGTCACGCGAAAACGCATCCAGCGTGATTTCTGTCGCGGCCACGAACGGCTCCGCCTCCCGCACGGCGGTCCGCCCCATGGTCAGTCCAAGAAGTATCGTCATCTGTCACCTTTCCGGCGCATCGACCGAAAAAGGGGAAGGGCCAGAGACCGGGCCGGACGGCACAGAAAAAGCGCCCCCTAGGGGTGCGAAGCGTCTCTTGCATGTATGGTCGAGCAGGCTGAACCACCTGTCCTCACGCCGCCCCTAGCACAGAACGGTGGGGTGTTGCAGCGTGCGCAGGGCTGCGAACGGTGGGTCAGGTCAGGCCAGCTTGGGCCAATTCAGCCTCGGTCGCGTCGGCGGTCTCAAGCCTGCCGAACGGGCCGGTGTCTATGTTCTGTTGGATGATCCGCGCAGGATTGCCGGCAACAATACACCGCGCAGGCACGTCCTTGGTGACCACGGCTCCCGCCGCGATGATCGCCCCATCGCCCACCCGCACGCCGGGCAGCACGATGGACCGCGCACCGACAAAGCAATTCCGCCCGATGCGTGTGTGCAGATACAGACCCCGCGTGCGGTCATGGGTCAGAACGCAAGCCTCGAACGCGACGTAGCTTGCCGCGCCGATATGCACGCCGATGGGAAAGGTGCGGTCCAGCCTTGCGGACAATGACATCTCCGCGCTTGGATGAATATCCATGCCGAACCCGCGCGTCAGCATCACGCGTTTCGCGCTCACCAACAGTCGGCGAAGCCACGAAAGCCTGTTCAGACCCCGCCGTTTAGCTTTCGCGGGCGGGGTCTGAACAGAGGTTTCAAGAGGAGCGCCTGCATTTTGGCAGGACCGGGCGGGAGACTTGTCGCAAATGAGTTGGTCCATGCGATGTTTCTCTCCGTCCACGCTATGCCCCGTTTTGGGGCAGGGCCTCGAAGGGCCTGCCTTCATTTATCTCAAGTTTTATGAATCTTTGGTTAACCGCTTTGCCTGCATTTCATTAACCACTCGTTATCCATTCGACCCGATGCTGAGCCGGTCCTTTGCAACAAGTCCGGTCATGTCCCGCCCAAGCGCTCCAATTCACAAGCTGTCGCCCATGGTGCTGCTCTACCTCGCCGCAGTGGCCCTTCCCGTGCGCTATCACATCGGGTCGATCCAGATGACCGGTCTGCGCACCTTCCTTGCGCTGGTCTTCATCCCGCTGCTGGTTCTGTATTGCCGCAATCGCCCCGCCAAAGGCATGTCCATCGACCTTTTGTTCATGCTGTTCGTGTGTTGGGGTGCAGTGGCGTTCTCGCAAACCTCGCCCAATCACATGCTGGAAAACGGCGGCGCGTTGATGCTGGAATTGCTTGGCGGCTTCCTGATCGCGCGCTTGTTCGTGCGGACGGCAGAGGACTTCCACGAGGTCATCAAAGCCACCCTGATCATCGTGACCCTGTCCCTGCCTCTGGCCATCTTCGAGAGCCTGACCGGACAGCCTCCTCTGATCGCAGCGATCAACGCAATGCCGGGCGTAAACTCCGTCGCCTCTGTGTCTATCCCCCCACGTTTGGGTCTGGAGCGGGTGCAGGCGCTGTTCGCCCACCCGATCCACTACGGCCTGTTCGGCTCTACCCTGACCGCGCTCGTCTTCGTCGGAACGGCGGGGCGCTGGTCCCTACCCCTTCGCGCAGCGGGACTGTCCGCCGGTGTCTTCGCCAGCTTCCTTGCGCTCTCAAGCGGGGCATTCCTGTCGGTCCTGCTGCAACTGTTCCTGATCCTCTGGGCGCTGAACCTGCCGCGCTGGCGCTATCGCTGGCTGGCCCTCGCGGCCCTCGCAATCGCCGCCTATATTGCCGTCGACCTGATCTCCAACCGCACGCCGGTGCGGGTCTTCTTCAGCTACGCCACCTTCTCGGCGCACAATGCCTATTGGCGCGGGATCATCTTCGAATGGGGCATGGTTAACGTCTGGCAAAACCCGATCTTCGGCATCGGCCTGAACGACTGGGTGCGGCCCGATTTCATGCTCTCCGGCAGCATGGACAATTTCTGGCTGGTGCTGGCCGTGCGCTACGGGCTGCCGGGGTTCGCGCTATTCGCCTTGGCCTACCTTTCGGGCCTGTTCAGGGTCGCTTTCGCGCCCCTTCCGCCGGAACTGCAAGCCATGCGCAGGGCGTGGGTCATCTGCTTCGCGGGCCTCACTTTCACGCTATGCACGGTCCATATCTGGACGTCGATCTTTTCCTACGTGTTCTTCCTGTTCGGCGCGGGTCTATGGCTGCTGGCCCCCGTGCCAGAACCCGCGAGACCAAAACGTGAAGCCCCCCGCTTCACACGCTTTCCGGCGGTGCCCGCATGAGCGCGCGCATGGGGTGTGTCATCGTCACCTACAACTCGACCGAGCATATCATGGACTGTCTCGACAGCCTCGCAGCCGCAAACAATGTCGCGCTTAGGGTCGTTGTGGTGGACAATGCCTCCACCGACAGCTCTGCACGGGTCGTGCAAAACTGGGCCGCGCGGCATGAACTAGATCTGCGCCTGATTCAGGCACCCACAAATGGCGGCTTCGCGGCGGGCGTCAATCTGGGTCTGCGGGCGCTTATGCTGGACGACACTCTGGACCGGTTCTGGATCTTGAACCCCGACTGCACCGCGCCCCCCGGCACACCTGCCGCCTTGGCAAATGCACCGCTGCCGTTTTCCCTGCTGGGCTGTCGCATCGCCTATGCCAAGCCCAGTTCGCAAATCCAGATCGACGGCGGGCGGATCAACCGCTGGACCGGCGCGACGCATAACCTCAACATCGGCAAGGACGCAGACGAAACCGCGCTCCCAAAAGGCGAAGACCTCGACTTCATCTCCGGCGCCAGCATGGTCGCGTCGCGCGCCTTTCTGGAACATGCGGGCCTCATGCCCGAGCAATATTTCCTCTATTACGAGGAGGTCGACTGGGCGCAGCGACGCGGCCACCTTCCGCTGGCCATCTGTGAAAACGCCCATGTCTATCACAGCGCCGGTGCCTCCATCGGCTCGCCCACGCTCGACCGTGGACCGTCGCCGGTTTCGGCCTATTTCAAACATCGCGCGAGGATGATGTATATGGCCGCGCACCACCCTTGGCGGCTTCCGGTCGCCTATGCGTTCGGCTGGGGGAAGGTGTTGCAACACCTCTGCCGCCGTCAGCACGCGCCGGTTCCCGCGACGCTCAGGGCGTTGCATATGCTCAAGCCAAACCAAGCGGTCAGTGCTGCAATATCCCCGGCCCCGACACGAAGTCCCGAAGCCGCGCTGCCAGACCGTCATAACGCGGATTGCGCTCCGTAGTTGGCTCCTCGATGCCGTGCGCCAACAGGTTGTCAAGCTCATCGACCTCCCAAGCAACCCGCAACCCGGCACGATCCTTGAATGCGGCAGCCGTGGCTAGCTGGTGGTCGTTGCGATGCTCCCCCAACTTGGCCCGACGCGGGAGCAGGATAAGCGGGCGCGACGCGCTTTTTGCCGCCAAGATAGACCCTATTCCCGCGTGAGACACGATCACCCGAGCCTCATTCACAAAGGCCTCGAACTGGGGCGCGGACAGCGACCGGTAGCTTTCCATCCCGTGCCAGTCGGCCGTATCGCCGGTTTGCAACACCACGCGCTCCCCGCTGCGCTGACTGTAGCCGATCATATGGTCAATCAATCTGGGAAACGGCAATTGCGTTCCAACGGTCACGAAAATCATAGCACCGACCCCGCGTAGATTGCGCCCGTACGCTCCGACACCGCTGGCCACTGGGTCATCCACAAATCGGCAAACCGGCGTGTCAGCCTACCTGACAGCGACATACGCTCCGCATTGGCGATCGAATCGATCCAGACGGTCCGGCAGCCGTGCAACTTGGCGACGATCAGCACGAAGGCACCCGGTGCGGCACCTGTCGAGACAACTAGGTCGGGGCGGACCTGCCGCACCATTCGCCATGCCGCGCGCAGCCCGACCAAGAGCCGCAGCGGCGTGCGTAGATTACAATCCGGCAACGGCAATACACCGGTTTCGCCGACATCGGCCGCGCAGGCGAACACCACCTCCGACCCTTCAAGTGCGCCGTAGAGCAGACGCAACTGTTGCCAATGCCCGCCGCCAGAGGACGCCGCCAGAACCCGCGTCATTGACCCGTCCCCCACAGCACCACACCGACTGTCCGGCCGATCAGCGACAGGTCATAACGCAGCCCTTTCTCGCGCTCATACATGGCGTCGTATTTCGCCCGCGCAGTAAAGCTTTCTTCGTTGCGCCCGAACACCTGCCAGGGGCCGGTAAGGCCAGGCCGCAGTCGAAAATACGCGGCCCCCGGATACAGAATCGCCTGCTCCTGCAACATCGGACGCGGCCCAACGAGCGACATGTCACCGCGCACCACATTCCAAAGCTGGGGAAGCTCGTCCAAGGACAGCTTCCGCAGCACCTTCCCCGCAAAGGTTATCCTTGGGTCGCGGCGCAGCTTCTGGCTCCGCTGCCATTCCATCGCGGCGTTCGGATCGTCCATCAGAAGCTCGCTCAGATGCCGCTCCGCATTGACGCGCATACTTCTCAGTTTGAACATGCGGAACACCTGACCATGCCGCCCGACCCGAGGCTGGGAATAAAAGGCAGGCCCGCCGTCCAGCTTCGCGAGAACCGCGCCCAACGCAATCAACGGCAGCGACACAGGCGCGGTCATCAGCACCAGCGCGAGGTCCAGCCTGCGTTTCCAGATCGGGTCATAAATCTGCCAATCGCGCGACATGCCGGGTGCTTTGACATCCGGCATCACGTCCACAGAATGCGGCGCGGCAAATACGTTACTGGATCGGGTTGTCATGGGCTCATCCGTCTTCTGAAACTGTCTGGTCGCAGAAGAACTGAGATGAATTAATTATGTCTTAAGTTTTCAAAGGTCTGAATGTGCAGGGATTTTAGAGACTATTAGAGTAGGAAACGAGAATGCTGGATTGGGGATACTGGCGATGGCAGGCGGCACGAAACCTGCCGCTCTTCGTCATCATAGTGGTCACGATCACGGCTGTCGGATGGACTGCGATCAACGCGATTCCGCCTGAGCACACGGTATCTTCACGCATCATTCTGGAGCGGTCTCTTGGCTTGGGCGGGGCACCGAAAGCCCAGCGAAGCGCCGAAGAGGTGCAGCATCTGCAACTAATTCTGCACGAGCTGGGCGTCGTCGGACAATCCCCTGACACGCCGGTCGAATTCAAGATCGAATCGAGCCGCGACAAGCCGACATATCTTTCGATCTCCTCCACGCAATCCAGTGCAGTGGCCGCCCTGACCGCCGTTCGGGCCGCCGAAACCGCCGTGATCGAGCAGGGTGAAAAAACGCGGCGCGACGGCACTCTGTCCGCTTTGACCAACCAGATTTCGCGACACGAGACGTCTCTAACACAGGCAAACAAGGCCCTCGCAGCTCATGAAAGCCAGCCTTTAACAGGCTCTGAGCAGGGCCTTGAACGTCAGGCGGACCAACTTCGCGCCCGAATAGAGCGTGGGCCGGTCGAAGACGCGGCCATCACCAAGTTGCGGATTGATCTCGCAGTCGCGCAAAGCATCTATTCGGACACGCACCCCAAACTCCGCCAGTTGCGCGACCGCCTGTCCCGACAGCCCGAGGCAGCGGGCGACGATTGGCACGCACAATTGCAAAGCCAGCTTGACCGCACACTTGCCGCCCTGACCGACCTGCGGTCCTACCAAGCCACCGCTTCCCGACTTGAAGGTGAGGTCACCACAGCCACCTCCGCCTTGCGCGAAGCGCAAGACGCGTTGGTTGCGGCACAGCTTGCGCAGGATGCCAACAGGATCAACCTGCGCGTCGTCGAGAACGCAGCCCTCGACAGCGCAGACCCGCGAAAGGCGCGTCTGGCTATGCTTCTTGGCACGCTGCTTGCCGCCGTTCTGGCGGCCGTCGCTGGCATCTGGCTGCGCGTCAGAATCGACCCGCGCGTCAGGCGTCCCCGCGACATGCGTAACGCGCTAGGATTGACCCCTTTCGCCACCCTTCCCGATCTCGGGCCAAGCCTCGGTTAGGAGCGCTAGATGGAACAAATCACCAATACAGACACTCTTCTGCGCACCGCGCAGGAAGAGCAAACCGCGCTTCAGGCAGAGCCACGTCCGCTGGACCCCGCCGATAGTTGGGCCCGCCTCACCGAGGCGCAACTGGACCCCGTTGTGCTGAAACGCCATCACATCCAGACGACCCAACCGGGCCCGTCCGCAGCCCCCTACGACCGGCTTCGCACCCGCCTGCTGAGCCATATGCGCGCCGCTGGTCACCGTCGCGTCGCCATCACCGCGCCGACCCAAGGGTGCGGAAGTTCCACGATCACAGCGAATCTGGCCCTCAGTCTGGCGCGGCAAAGCGACCTTCGGGTCATGGTCCTGGACTTCAACCTGCGAAATCCGAAACTGATCCACATTTTTGGCTTGTCGGAAGCTGGCCCCCGCTTCTCGGTGCTCACCGGCCAGCGGCGCAACTTCGACAGCACCTGCTTGCGGGTCGATGAAAATCTCGGCCTCAGCCTGAACGCCACCGCGCTTGACGACGCAGCGGAACGTCTTGCCCACGGGCGCACCGCCAACCTGCTGGACCGCATCGAGCGCGACTTCGCGCCAGACATCATGCTGTTTGATCTGGCCGCCCTCGGTCCCGCTGACGATGCCATCGCAGCACTTCCCTTGGTCGATTGCGCCTTGCTGGTGGCGCGGGCGGACAAATCCACAACGCGCGAGATTGACGACGCCGAGCACATGGTGGCCGAAAACACCACTTGTCTGGGCGTGGTCCTTAACGGCTGCCGCTTTGCGGGGTCCGATGTCTGACACAAGCCTCACCGCCGGAACGTTGGCGCATAAAAAGACCCTAACACCGCGCGTTCGTATCTCGCGCTTCTTGTTATCAATCCTTGACCCCCGCGCCTACCTGCACGGCCTGCGACTGTTAAACCACTACAACCAAACCCACGTCATCCCGCGCCGCGCGGTGTCGTTCGGCCCGAATGCGGCGGTCAGCCCGACCTGCCAATTCGCCAACCCCGAACGCATCACGCTGGGCGCACGCGCTCATATCGGGGCCGGTTGCTGCATTTGGGCCGGCCCGAAGCTGGGCCGGATCGAGGCCGGCGACGACCTGCTTCTTGGCCCCAACGTCATGCTCACCGCCGCCAACTACCGCTTTCGAGACGGCGCACCGGTGTCTGCGCAGGCAATGGACGAGGCAAGCATCCGCATCGGCAACGACGTCTGGATCGGCGCAGGCGCGACCATTCTGCCCGGCGCGCGCATCGGTGACGGCGCGGTAATCGCGGCGGGGGCGGTGGTGACAGGTTCAATCGAAGCAGGCGAGATCTTCGCAGGCATTCCGGCCCGCAAAGTAGGTCAGCGTTGATGCAACCTGCCGCCTCGGTCATCATCCCGCATCACAACGACGCGGACGCGTTGACCTCCTGCCTGCAATCGCTCGCCGCGTGTCCGGAGCGCGGACAGGTTGAAATCATCGTCGTCGACAATGGCCCGGCCACACTGACCCCTGCCTTCACCCGCTCATTTCCTGATGTCCGCTTTTTCCACCAGCTCCAACAAGGCGCGGCCCTGGCGCGGAACACTGGCGTGCAAAAGGCGCGCGGCCACATCCTGATCTTTACCGACAGTGACTGCGTCGTCTCACCCGATTTCCTGTCCCAAGCGATCGCGGCAGGGCAGGCGCAAGACCTGACCGGCGGCGCGGTCCGGCTAAGCACCCCGCCAAATCAATCCCCCAACGCCGTGCAGGCGTTCGAGCGCGTCTTTGCCTTCAACCAAAGACACTATATCGAGGCCAAGGGCTTCTCCGTCACCGCCAATCTGGTGACGAACGCCACGGTTTTCCGCCAAGTGGGCCCCTTCCGCGGCGGGCTGTCCGAAGATTACGACTGGTGCCTTCGCGCCCGCGCCGCAGGGTTCAGCCTGCACTACCGCCCCGAAATGGTCGTCCACCACCCCTGCCGCGCGACTTGGGCGCAGCTTCAGGCCAAATGGCGCAGGATTACCGCCGAAACATACGGCCTTCATCATTCAAGGCAGCGCGGCCTGCTCCGCTGGGTCGGCCTCGCAGCCCTGATGCCGCTGTCCATCCTCGCCCACGCACCGCGCGTCTTCCGCTCTCCAGAACTCTCATCACCCGCCGAGCGTCTGGCCGCCCTCCGAACGCTCGCGCGGTTGCGACTTTGGCGTATGGCAGAAATGCTCCGGCTGATGCTGCGTCGAAAACCTGCCAACACGGGCTAGCCCCGCAGCCTATGGTTGAAGCCGCAGCCCGCGCCGCATAGAAGAGGGCAGTCCCAAAGCGAGCAAATCCATGACCACACCCAAACCCGTCGTCCTGTGCATCCTTGACGGTTGGGGATTGTCCGATCGCACCGAAGCCAACGCACCCGTGCTGGCCGACACGCCGACCTTCGACCACCTCATGGCGACGTGCCCCCACGCCACGCTCATCACGCACGGGCCGGATGTGGGGCTGCCAAAAGGGCAGATGGGCAACTCCGAGGTCGGGCATACCAATATCGGCGCGGGCCGTGTCGTGGCGATGGATCTGGGCCAGATTGATCTGGCGATAGAGCAAGGCACCTTTGAAAACGAAGCCGCCCTGCAAGGCTTCATCGCCAAGCTGCGCGAAACCGGCGGCACGGCGCATCTGATGGGTGTGGCCTCCGATGGGGGCGTTCATGGCCATGTGAGCCACATCATCGCCGCCGCGAAAGCGCTGAGTTCCGCAGGAATAGACACTGTTTTGCACGCAATCACCGACGGGCGCGACGTCGCGCCTAGATCCGCGCTTGGCTATCTCGAACAGTTGCAGCGCGACCTGCCCGCCGATGTCCGCATCGCCACAGTATCCGGCCGCTACTATGCGATGGATCGCGATACACGCTGGGACCGGGTCGAACTGGCCTATAACGCCATCATGCTCGGCAAAGGGGAATCCGCAAACACCGCCAAGGCCGCGATCGAAGCCTCCTACGCCCAGGACAAAACCGACGAATTCATCCTGCCCACGGTCATCGCCGGTTACAATGGCGTCAAAGACGGCGACGGTATCTTCTGCCTCAACTTCCGCGCCGACCGGGCGCGCGAAATCCTGTCGGCAATCGCCGATCCCGCCTTCGACGCGTTCGACGTGTCCTCCCGCCCCAAGGTGGCGGAATGCCTTGGCATGGTCGATTATTCCACGGCCCACAACGCCTTCATGACGACGGTTTTCCCGAAGCAGAAGATCACCAACACGCTCGGCGCTTGGGTCGCCAGGCACGGTCTGCGCCAGTTCCGCGTGGCCGAGACCGAGAAGTATCCGCACGTCACCTTCTTCCTGAACGGCGGCAAGGAGGTCCCGGAGGACGGCGAGGATCGCCACATGCCCAAAAGCCCCAAAGTGGCGACCTACGACATGCAGCCGGAAATGTCGGCGGACGAGGTCACCGCCGATCTGGTCGGCGCGATCAGGGAGCAATATGACCTGATCGTCGTCAACTTCGCCAACCCCGACATGGTCGGCCATACAGGTGATCTGCAAGCCGCCATTGCCGCCTGCGAGGCGGTCGATAAGGGTCTGACACAGGCGGTTTCCGCCCTGAAAGACGTCGGCGGGGCGATGATCGTCACCGCGGACCACGGCAATTGCGAAACCATGATCGACCCCGAGACCGGCGGCCCGCACACTGCGCACACGACCAACCTCGTGCCGGTGGTACTCTTTGGCGGACCAGCGGGCGCGAAACTCAACAATGGTCGCTTGGCTGATCTTGCCCCGACCCTGCTGGACCTGATGGGCCTACCCCAGCCGGAAGAGATGACCGGAGTGTCATTGATCCGCTCATGAAGCCGCTGTTAACCGCCCTTATTCTGCTTGCCCTGACCGGCGCCGCCGTCGCGCAAAGCGATCCGATCACGACCGCCAAGCGGGCGAGCCAGATGCTCGACGTGGCCGCCAACAGCCTGTCCGAGGCCGAAAGCGCCTCCGACCGCGTGGGGGCGTTGACCGAAACCGTCCGCGCCTACGAGGAAGGCCTGTCCGCCCTGCGCGAAGGCCTGCGCCGCGCAGCCATTCAGGAGCGCAGCATCGCGCTGGTCTTCGAGGCCAAGCGCGACCGCCTGTCCCGCCTGCTGGGCGTGCTGCAAACCATCGGCACATCGCCCGCGCCACTGCTGATGATGCATCCCACGGGCGCAATCGGCACTGCGCGGTCCGGCATGATCCTGTCCGAGGTGACGCCAGCCCTGCAAAAAGAGGCTCTAACACTGCGCAATCAACTCGAAGAGGTCCGCGACATCCGCAGCCTCCAGCAAAGCGCCGCGACGCAACTGACCAAGTCGCTGGCCGAGGTGCAGCTTGCCCGCGCCAACCTGTCCCGCGCCATCGCCGACCGTGTGGACCTGCCGCGCAGCTTCACCGCCGATGCCGACAAGATGCGCGCTTTGGTCGAAAGCAGCGACACGCTGCAAGGCTTCGCGTCCGGCCTCAGCGACCTGAACCCGTCCGACCTGAACAACCCCGCCGATTTCGAGGCCGCCAAGGGCAAGCTGCCCTTGCCCGTCCCTGCCACCGTCCTGCACGGCTTTAACGAGACCGACGCATCCGGCGTGACCCGCCCGGGTCTGGTGCTGGCCACCCGCGCACAGTCGCTGGTCACCGCACCATGGCCCGCGACCCTGCGCTACTCGGGCCCGTTGCTCGATTACGGCAATGTCGTCATTCTGGAGCCCAGCAAGGGCTATCTGCTGATTCTGGCAGGCCTCGGCGAAACCTATGGTGAGGTGGGCGAAGTGCTGGATCAGGGCGCTCCTGTGGGCCTTATGGGCGGTTTGCCCCCCGATCCTGACGCTTTTTTGATGACAGCGGCCAAAGGTGGTGGCGGCAATCAGCAAGAGTCGCTTTATATAGAACTTAGACAAGGCGACGAGCCGGTCGATCCGGCCACTTGGTTCGCCACGAACAAGGAATGACGTCCGCATGAAAAAATTTCTGATGGCAGCCATGCTGGGAACCACAGCAAGCGTGCTGGTCACGACCCAGTTTGTAGGCCCGCTGATCGCGCAAGAGGCCGACAAGAAGGCATCTGTCTACGAACAGCTCGATCTGTTCGGCGACATTTTTGAACGCATCCGCGCACAATATGTCGAGGAGGTGGACGAGGCCGAACTGATCGAGGCCGCGATCAACGGCATGTTGACCTCACTCGACCCCCACTCCTCCTACCTGCCGCCCAAGGACTTCGACGACATGCGCGAGCAGACCTCCGGCGAGTTCGGCGGGCTGGGCATCGAGGTGACGCAGGAAGACGGCTACGTCAAAGTCGTCTCGCCCATGGACGGCACCCCCGCCGACGAGGCTGGCATGGAATCCGGCGACTTCATCACCACGGTCGACGGCAAAAGCCTGCTGGGCCTGACGCTGGAAGAAGCGGTTGATATGATGCGCGGGCCGGTCGGGTCCGAGATCATCCTGACCGTCGTCCGCGAAGGCATCGACGAGCCGTTCGAGGTCTCCATCGTCCGCGACACGATCAAGCTGACCGCCGTACGCTCCCGCATTGAAGGCGACTCGGTCGTGCTGCGGATCACGACCTTCAACCGCCAGACATTCCCCAATCTCAAGGAAGGGCTGGCCGAACAGATCGAAGCGGCAGGTGGCGAAGACAAGGTCAACGGCATCGTGCTGGACCTGCGCAACAACCCCGGCGGGCTGCTGACGCAGGCCATCGCGGTATCCGACGCGTTCCTCGACAAGGGCGAGATCGTTTCCACTCGTGGTCGCAACCCGCGTGACAGCGAACGCTACAACGCAACCGAAGGCGATCTGGCCAACGGCAAGCCGATCGTGGTGCTGATCAACGGCGGCTCCGCCTCTGCGTCGGAAATCGTCGCGGGCGCGCTGCAAGATCACCGCCGCGCGGTGGTCGTGGGTGAAAAGAGCTTCGGCAAAGGCTCGGTGCAAACCGTCGTTCCGGTGCGCGGCGATGGCGCCATGCGCCTGACCACCTCGCGGTATTACACCCCGTCCGGCCGCTCCATTCAGGCGCTTGGCGTGTCCCCCGATATCATCGTGGTACAGCCGCCCCGGAAGCCCGAGGAGGAGGCGACGGACGAGGAAACACAACGCCGCAACCGCTCCGAGGCCGACCTGCGCGGCTCGCTCATCAACAACGACAAGATATCCGAGGACGAGCTGAAGCAACTCGAAGCAGAGCGCGAGAAAGCCGAGGAAGTCGCCAAACTGCGCGAGGAAGACTACCAACTTGCCTACGCGCTGGACGTGTTGAAAGGCCTCAGCGCCTTGGCACCCGCAGACGAATAAGGGACAGGGCGGGGGCCTCCCCGCCCGCCATTTGCCAATGACCCCTGAAGACATCTCCAAGCTGCCCTACCGCCCCTGTGTTGGCGTCATGCTCGTGAACCGCGACGGGCTGATCTTCGCCGCGCAACGCATCGACAATGACGCGCCCGCCTGGCAGATGCCCCAGGGCGGCATCGACGAAGGCGAAGACCCCCGCGCCGCCGCCCTGCGCGAACTGGAAGAAGAAACCGGCGTCCCGGCCAGCATGGTCACCGTCGAAAGCCAGACCGAAGGCTGGGTGCCCTACGACCTGCCCCACGATCTGGTGCCCAAGGTCTGGAAGGGCCGGTTCCGCGGCCAGCAGCAAAAGTGGTTTCTGCTGCGCTTCAACGGGGCCGACAGCGCCATCGACATCAAGACCAACACGCCCGAGTTTTCCGAATGGCGGTGGGTGGACCCTGACACGTTGCTCGGCAATATCGTGCCGTTCAAGCGGAACGTTTACGCGAAAGTGATCGAAGCTTTCCGGCCCCTGCTGTAAGAACGGCGCATGATGAAACACCTTACCGCAGCGGTCACGGCACTTGCCTTTGCCGCAGGTCCCGCAAGCGCCCTGTCCTGCCTCCCGACCCACCCCGTCGCCGCGTTCAACGCCGTCGCCGAGGCCGAGGAAAGCTTCGTCGTCCTGCGCGGCGAGTTCGATTTCGACGTCTCCAAGGTGCCGGACGTAAACGCCCCGCCGCTGGAGGTCTCTATCCCCACCGCCTTCAAAGGCAAGCTTTTGACCGGCGAAGGCTTCACCGACGACGTCGAGGTCGCGGTCACCTTGACCCTGCAATGCGCCGGTCCGTGGTGCGCACGCGTGTCGCCGAAAACCGACTACCTCGCCTATGTGCAGCAGACCGAGGACGAGCTGATCTTCAACGTAGGCCCCTGCTACGCCTTCGCCTTCGCCAATCCTGACGAGAAATACATCAAAGCGGTCGAGCAATGCGCCGCTGGCGGCGACTGCGAACCGAAATAGCAAAAAAGGGCGGGATCGACTCCCGCCCTTCTCAATTCTACTCGGCAGGGATCGCCTGCTCCTCAAGGCTCAAAGGCGCGGGGATGTGGGCCAGCATCTCTTTCGGGCAGATTTGCACGAAGTTGCCCTTCTCAATCTCCCAATCCTGCAAGATGCGGTTCGCTTTCACGCTTCCGCTCTCACGGGCGTGTTCCTCGATCAGGCCTTTCAACTGCGTCTCCCAGTGATCGACCGTCACAGGACAGGTCACCAGCGTTTCCATGTTGATCAGCGCCTCGGACTCGCCGTCCGGATCATACAGGTACGCCATCCCGCCCGTCATACCGGCCCCGAAATTCGCGCCGATGGAGCCCAGGATCACCGCAACCCCGCCGGTCATGTATTCACACCCGTTCGTGCCGCAGCCCTCGATCACCACCTTCGCGCCGGAGTTACGCACCGCGAACCGCTCCCCCGCGCGACCGGCGGCAAACAGGTGGCCGTTGGTCGCCCCGTAAAGCACCGTGTTGCCGATGATCGTGTTCTCGTCCGCCTTCAGCGGACTTTCCTGCGTTGGCCGCACAACAATGCGTCCGCCCGACAGGCCCTTGCCGACGTAGTCGTTGGCGTCACCAAACACTTCCAGCTTCAGACCCGGTGCGGCGAACGCCCCCAGCGACTGCCCGGCAGAGCCTGTCAGCTTCACCGTCAGGTGGTCCGGCTGCAACTCGTTGCGCATCCCGAACCGCTGCACGATATGGCTCGACGCCCGCGTGCCGATGGTCCGCAATGTGTTTTGCACCGCATAGGACAGCTGCATTTTCTCGCCATCCTTGAAGAACGGCTGCGCGTCGTTGACGATCTGCGCGTCCAGCGTGTCCGGCACCGGATTGCGCTCTTTCGAGCGGTCATAAACGATCCGCTCCGCCCCATCGACGGTAATCAGCAGCGGGTTCAGGTCCAGATCGTCCAGATGCGCCGCGCCACGCGACACCTGCGTCAGCAGGTCCGCCCGCCCGATCACGTCATCCAGACTACGCGCGCCGATAGACGCGAGGATTTCCCGCACCTCGGTCGCGTAGAACGTGATCAGGTTCACCACCTTGTCCGCCGTTCCCGTGAACTTCTCGCGCAGCGCCTCGTCTTGCGTGCAGACGCCGACAGGGCAGGTGTTCGACTGGCATTGACGCACCATGATGCAGCCCATCGCGATCAGCGCAGCGGTGCCGATGCCGTATTCCTCAGCCCCCATCATCGCTGCCATGACAATGTCGCGGCCCGTGCGCAAACCACCATCGGTCCGCAAAGTCACGCGGCCACGCAGGTTGTTCATCGCCAGAACCTGATGCGCTTCTGTCAGGCCCATTTCCCACGGCAGACCGGCGTATTTGATCGACGTCGCAGGCGACGCACCGGTCCCGCCGTTATGGCCCGAAATCAGGATCACATCCGCCTTCGCCTTGGCGACACCGGCCGCAATCGTGCCGACGCCCGACGCCGCAACCAGCTTCACCGTAACCTTGCAGCGCGGGTTGATCTGCTTGAGGTCATAGATCAGCTGCGCCAGATCCTCTATGGAATAGATATCGTGGTGCGGCGGTGGCGAGATCAGCGTCACGCCCTTCGTCGACAGCCGCAGCCGCGCGATCAGCTCGGTCACTTTCATGCCGGGCAGCTGACCGCCCTCGCCGGGCTTGGCCCCTTGCGCGACCTTGATCTCCAGCTCTTCGCAGTGGTTCAGGTATTCGGCGGTCACGCCAAAACGCCCCGACGCCACCTGCTTGATCTTGGCAGACGGATTGTCGCCATTCGGCTCCGGCACGAAATGCGCGGGGTCTTCACCGCCCTCGCCCGAATCCGACTTGGCACCGATCCGGTTCATCGCCACATTCAGCGTTTTATGCGCTTCCGGAGACAACGCCCCCAGCGACATACCCGGCGTCACAAAGCGTTTGCGGATCGACGTAATCGACTCCACCTCGTCCACAGAAATCGGCTCGCCCAGCGGTTTGATGTCCAGCAGGTCCCGCAGATGGATCGGCGGGTTTGCCTTCATCGTCTGGCTATACTGCTTCCACATGTCATAGGACGCCCGCGTGCAGGCCGCTTGCAGCATATGCATCGTCTGTGCTTCCCACGCGTGCTTCTCGCCTGAGCGACGCGCCTTGTAGAACCCGCCAATCGGCAGCACCGCGGTCTCGGCACGCCAGCCAGCGGCGTGAACCTCAATGGCCTTTTTCTGGATGCCGGCGATCCCGATGCCCGAAATGCGCGAATGCATACCGGGGAAGAATTCCGCCACCATAGCGCGGGACAGGCCCACCGCCTCGAAGTTGAGGCCACCGCGATAGGACGACACAACGGAAATCCCCATCTTCGCCATGATCTTCAACAGCCCTTGGTCAATCGCCTCGCGATAGCGGGCGACGGCCTCGGTCAGGTTGCCTTCCAGCAAGCCGCGCTCGATCCGGTCTGCCAGCGAGTCTTCTGCCAGATAGGCGTTCACAGTGGTCGCACCGCAACCGATCAGCACCGCGAAGTAATGCGGGTCGATGCATTCCGCCGCCCGCACGTTGAGCGAGCAGAACGTCCGCAGCCCCTTGCGCGTCAGCCAGCTATGCACGGCGGATGTTGCAAGGATCATCGGCACGCCGGTGCGGTCCTCGTCTTGGTCCTGATCCGTCAGCACGATATGCCCCGCGCCGGAGCGCACCGCGTCCTCCGCCTCGTTGCGGATACGGTCCAGCGCGTCCCGAAGGGCGCTCTGGTCGCCATCCGCATCGAACGTGCAGTCGATCGTCACCATCTCGGCATTGAACTGCTCGCACAGTTTCTCGAACTGCGCGTTGCCGATGAATGGGCTGTCCAGCACCAGAATTTCGGTCTGCGACGAATCCTCGTCTAGTACGTTCTTGAGGTTCCCGAACCGCGTCTTCAGGCTCATCACGCGATATTCGCGCAAGCTGTCTATTGGCGGGTTGGTCACCTGAGAGAAGTTCTGCCGGAAGAAGTGGCTCAGCGGGCGGTATTTCTTGGACAAAACAGCAGACGGCGTGTCGTCCCCCATCGACGCCAGCGCTTCCTTCCCATCATCGGCCATCGGCGCCAGAATCTGCTCCAGCTCCTCAATCGAATACCCCGCCGCGATCTGCCGCTTGCGCAGCTCCGCGCCGGTAAACAATGCCTTTTCCTGCACGTCCAGGGTGATGGCATCCAGATCGGTGATCTTGCCGACCCACTCGCCAAACGGCAGCGCGGCGGACATTTTGTCCTTCAGCTCCTCGTCGTGATACAACTCGCCCTTGCCCATGTGGACACCGATCATCTGCCCCGGCCCAAGCGCGCCTTTTTCGCGTACGGTGGCTTCGTCAAACGGCACCATGCCAGTCTCGGAGCCCGCAATCAGCAGCCCGTCGCCGGTCACCGCATAGCGCATCGGACGCAGCCCGTTGCGGTCCAGACCCGCGCAGACCCAGCGCCCGTCGGTCATCGCCAACGCGGCGGGGCCATCCCACGGCTCCATCACCGAGTTGCAGTAGGAATACATGTCCTGCCACGCCTTCGGCATCTCGACCGCCTGCTTGGACCACGATTCCGGCACCAGCATGGTTTTCGCCATCGGGGCGGAACGACCCGCACGCACCAGCACCTCGAACACCGCGTCCAAGGCAGCAGAGTCCGACGATCCACCGGGCACAATAGGCTTGATGTCTTCCGCGCGATCCTCGAACGCGCCAGACGCCATGCGGATTTCGTGGCTCTTCATCCAGTTCAGGTTGCCCTTCAGCGTGTTGATCTCGCCGTTATGCGCCAGCATGCGGAACGGCTGCGCCAGCCACCACTGCGGGAAGGTGTTGGTCGAATAGCGCTGATGATAAATGGCAAACGCAGACTCGAAACGCTCGTCCATCAGGTCCGGATAAAACTCCGCAACCTGCTCCGCCAGCATCATGCCCTTGTAGATGATCGACCGGCACGACAGCGACGCCAGATACAGCGTCGGCACTTGCGCGGCCAACGCGGCCTTCTCGATGCGGCGGCGGATCACATAAAGCTCGCGCTCGAACTCCTCTTCCTCGACGCCCTTGGAGTTGGAAATCAGGATCTGCTCAATCTCGGGCCGCGTCGCGTTGGCCTTCTCGCCCAGACAGGTGATATCCACCGGAACGTGCCGCCAGCCATAGATGTTGTAGCCCATGCGCAGCACTTCGGTCTCGATGATCGTCCGGCAGGTTTCCTGCGCCCCGTGGTCGGTGCGCGGCAGGAAGACTTGACCGACAGCAATCATCTGGTCCTTGTTCGGCTTGTGGCCCGTGCGTTCGATCTGGTCATAGAAGAACTCGACCGGAATCTGAACATGGATGCCCGCCCCGTCGCCGGTCTTGCCGTCCGCATCCACCGCGCCACGGTGCCAGATCGCCTTCAGTGCGTTGATCCCGTTCTCGACCACCTTGCGGGATTTCTTGCCGTCGATCGACACAACCAGACCCACCCCGCAGGAGGCGTGTTCGTCGTCGTCGCGATACAGCGAGTTCTCCGCCATCCAGCGGCGCTTCTCTTCCTCACGGGCAACCCAGGCGTCATCATACGTGGTCATGGTGGAGGCTCCTCATTAGGGAATTGTTCATTGATCGGGTCAGCAAAACTGACCTGTTGTAATTTCGGGGTCTGGCAGCTTGCCCGACAAAAGTCCGACACTTTGCCGACGCCTCGCAGACAGCCGTTTTCAGCCCTGTCAGTCGTCCAGCGCGGACGGACGCCCACGGCTCTCGCGCCGCTCCAAAAGTGTCTGCGCGGCAACGTAATCGGCGTAGGCCTCGCGCCGCATCCCGCCCGCACGCTGCACCACCTTGTTCAGCCGCCCGACCTTGTTGTTGATCGCCGCCGTGACAATGTAATTCAGTGTATTCGCGCCCTTCAGGTTGCGCACAAAGTTGTGGTCCGCGCCGGTAAAGATGTAGTGCTTCACATGCTCCGCCTGCGGAAACCGCTGCCAGTGCATCCGCTCGTCCGGGGTGTCGCCGTGAAAGATGTAGATCGGTACCGGCGGCTTCGGCAGCTTGTCCATCTGCTTGTGCGGCCAGACCGTGATCTGCTTGCGAAACCACCACCAGCGCTTTTCGTCCGGCAGCACTTCGGGATGCACCGAGTATTGCGGCGTGAAGCAGATGATCCGCGACAGCGGCATTTTTCGCCCCAGTATCAACGCATTGTACGCGCCCATGCTGGTACCGATAGCCATCACCTCGGTGATCGTGTGATCCAGCACGTAGTCGCTGATTTTGCTCAGGATCAGATCCGCCATGCCCTTGGCGTTCATCCAGCATCGGGAGATGTCGGTCACGCAAATCACATGGTTGCGCCCGTCCTGTGACGCGAGGCCCACAAATTCCTTCGGCGGCCACTTGTCCCGTTCCGTCCCGACGCTGGTGAAACTGACGATCAAACGCGAGCTCTCCCCCGCGACGGCTTCGATCCGCAGCGGGTGCGCGTCGTGCAGGAGGTCGAACTCCAGCAGTTTCTTCTGATCCGACATAGATCACTCGGCAGCTACCTGCGCCGCCGCGTTGATTTGATCCAGGATCGCCTCGGCAGCTTCGCGCCCGTCACGAATAGCCCAAACAACAAGGCTTGCGCCACGTTGAATGTCGCCACAGGCGTAAACCCCCGGCAGGGATGTCTCATGCGTGCGGAAGTCGGCCTTCACGGTGCCCCAACGCGTGACCTCCAGCTCCGGCACATCCCACAGGGCGGGCAGTGCTTCCGGCTCGAAGCCCAGCGCCATGATAACAAGGTCCGCGTCCTCGACATAATCTGCGCCTTCGATGATCTCGGGGCTCTGGCGGCCCGACGCATCCGGCGCGCCAAGGCGCATTTTGGACACCATGACGCCCTCGACAGTGTCCCCGGCAAAGCCTTTAGGGGCAGAGAGCCAGACAAACTCCACGCCCTCCTCCTTGGCGTTCGCGACCTCGCGCATGGAGCCGGGCATGTTCGCCTCGTCCCGGCGATACAGGCATTTCACCGAGGTCGCGCCCTGCCGGATCGACGTGCGCAAGCAGTCCATCGCTGTATCACCGCCACCAATGACGACGACGCGCTTGCCTTCGGCGTTCAACTCGCCGCTGTCGAATTCCGGCACCTTGTCGCCAAAGCTCTTGCGGTTGGACGCGGTCAGGAAATCAATCGCCCGCACGATCCCCTGCGCCCCAACACCGGGCGCGGGCAGTTCGCGGGACTTGTAGACGCCCGTGGCAATCAGGATCGCATCATGGGTCTTTTGCAGCTCTGCAAAGGTGATGTCGTCACCCACGTTGCAGTTCATCTTGAAGGTCACGCCGCCCTGCTCAAGCTGGTCGATGCGCCGCATGACGACGTCTTTCTCCAGCTTGAAGCCGGGGATGCCGTAAGTCAGCAAGCCGCCCGCGCGGTCGTAGCGGTCGTAAACCGTAACCTGCACACCTTGGCGGCGCAGCATGTCGGCGGCGGCCAATCCACCCGGCCCGGCGCCGATGATGCCAACGCTTTCAGGGCGTTCCTGCGACGGGGCGGCGGGCTTGACCCAGCCGTTTTCCCAAGCGGTATCGGTGATGTATTTCTCGACCGAGCCGATGGTAACCGTCCCGTGCCCCGACTGCTCGATCACGCAGTTGCCTTCGCACAGCCGGTCCTGCGGGCAGATGCGGCCACATATCTCGGGGAAGGTGTTGGTGGCCTGCGCCAGCTCATAGGCTTCCTGCAAACGCCCTTCGGCCGTCATGCGCAACCAGTCGGGGATGTTGTTGTGCAATGGGCAATGCGACTGGCAATACGGCACGCCACACTGGCTGCACCGACCCGCTTGCTCGGCCGCCTTCTCGGTTGCGTACTCAGCGTAAATCTCGTTGAAATCATGTGCACGTAGATCGGGCGGACGCTTCTCCGGCATATCCCGCTCTACATTAACAAACTGCAACATGCGCTGCTTGGCCATTTCAATTCTCCCGATCTGAGATGCTTCTGTAAAACGAGTTCCAAACAAATAAAAGTCACCTATGCTGACCTATTATTCATTTTTCTGCCCTCGGTAGGCGATAATTCACCCCTGCCTTCGTATATTAGGTCACTATAAGTTACCTAATTAGGTTCTTCTCATTTGATTCTCGATCTTTAGGTTGAGCAAAACTGATTCGAGGCGCAGCAGATGACCCTTTTCCACCTTGTGCTTGTTGCCCTGATTCAGGGGCTGACGGAGTTCCTTCCGGTCTCCTCGTCCGGCCACCTGATCTTGCTGCCAAGCCTGACAGGCATGGACGATCA
The DNA here is from genome assembly GCF_000442275.2 of Litoreibacter arenae DSM 19593. Lineage (GTDB taxonomy): Bacteria > Pseudomonadota > Alphaproteobacteria > Rhodobacterales > Rhodobacteraceae > Litoreibacter > Litoreibacter arenae. The sequence continues at coordinate 706,019 of NZ_KE557314.1, forward strand.
GGGGCAGGCCATCGACGTCGCGGTTCATGTGGGCACCCTGTTCGCCGTGATCATGTTCTTCTGGGCAGACGTTAAAATCGCCATCCGCGGCATCGGCCGGCTGGTGCAGGGCAAGGTAGACACCCAAGGCGCAAGGCTCGCGCTTTATCTTGGCATCGCAACCGTTCCGGTCCTGATTTTCGGGCTGTTCCTCAAGCTGACGGGCCTCGACCATTTGCTGCGTTCAGTGGCCTTGATTGGCTGGACGATGCTCATCTTCGGGCTGGTGCTTTACTGGACCGACCAGAAAGGCGGCACGACGAAAACCGCCCCCGACTGGTCTCGCAAGGACGCAATCATCATGGGGCTGTGGCAGGCCGTGGCCCTGATACCCGGCACCTCACGATCCGGCGCGACGATCTCGGGAGCACGCCAGTTGGGCTATGCCCGCGAAGATGCGGCAAAGCTGTCCATGCTGATGTCTATTCCGACGATCATCGCCTCTGGCGCAGTATTGGGGTCCGAAGTGATTTTCAGCGCCAATATGCAACTGGCCAAGGACAGCCTGATCGCAGCCGTGCTGTCGTTCGGCGCGGCGTTGCTGGCGCTATCGCTGATGATGCGCCTGCTGAAGTCGGTCAGCTTCACGCCCTACGTGATTTACCGCATCTTTCTGGGCGTCGCGCTGTTGGCGTTTGCCTATTCGTGATCCACACGCAGGTTTCGCGCCGACTCCTTGATCGCGTCATACTGACCAGACGGGCGGAAGCGCCACAGGTAGTCGGGGATGATCGCTTCCAGCGCAGTCCGCCGGATGCCCAGATCCGCGAAAGTCATGGCATCCTCTGCAACCACGTTGTCACGTTTCAGATTGCGCACCTGATCGCGGGTCAACGGGCCATTGATCAAGCCAAAGCTGATCTTGTTCACCAGATCGAATGCCGACCCCATGATGCCTGCGATGAAAAAGGGGATGTTCACGATCAACCGGCGGCGGCGCACCATGTCCAGCATGGTTTGCATGAGGTCGCGGAAGGTCGCAACCTCGGGGCCGCCAAGCTCGTAAATGCCGGGCTTTGCCTCGCCAAGCACAGCTTTCGTCGCGGCCTGGGCCACGTCGTCCACATAAACGGGTTGGAATTTCGTATCCGCGCCGACGACCGGAAGGATCGGCCCGAACCGTGACATCGAGGCGAAGCGGTTGAAGAACTCGTCCTCCTGGCCAAACATGATGGAGGGCCTCAGAATGACGGCTTGGGGCCAATGCTCCAGCACGCCTTCCTCGCCCAATGCCTTGGTCCGTGCATAGTCGCTGTCGCTGTCCCTGTCCGCACCAATGGCGGAGATATGGACCAAGCGCCCCACGCCTTCCTCGGCCGCGATACGTGCAACCCGCTCCGCCCCTTCATGCTGCACGGCGTCGAACTTGTTTTTGCCAGACGGCGCCAGAATACCCACGCAGTTCACAACCGCATCCGCACCCCTCATCACGGCACGCACGGAGTCGTCATCGCGGATGTTGCACAGAACCGGCTCGACCTGCCCCACCACGCCGTAGGGCTTTACGAAGAGCGCCTCGTTCGGGCGGCGCACGGCAACGCGAATGCGCCAACCTTCCTTGGCCAGGCGGCGCGTGATGTAGCGTCCGACAAAACCTGATCCGCCGTAAATGGTGACGAGCTTCGACATGGTGGTTCCCTTCAAGGCTTGCTGTATCGGGTTTACCCAGCCCGTATTCGCCAGACAAGGCGCTTTTCGCCGCGCCACCACGGCGCAACTGGCTAAACCGTCACAATCTTGCAATCGAGACGCCGAATCCCGTTGACACCTGCCATGTGCGGACTTAATCACCGCCCACCAACACCTGTGCCCAGGTGGCGGAATGGTAGACGCGCCAGCTTCAGGTGCTGGTGTCTGTATGGACGTGGAGGTTCGAGTCCTCTCCTGGGCACCACTATTTATCTAATTTTTAATATTTTTCAATTATTTAGGTCCAGGGATCTGAAGCTTGTCCACCTCTGCGTCCACCCCAAATGCGACCGTTAGTGAAACCAGATATCAGCGGTATAGTTCACACTTTGATTTGAGATCCGCACGTTACTGCGACGCTTCCCTTTTGAGGGGCCATTTGCATTAATCTTCGTTCGGCTTGAAGATACCCGCTCAGTTGAGTTGGAGGCATAAACTGGTACCCGCCCAATCCGTCCAAGAATAGCTGTTTCCCAAAGGATGTGATTCTGTTGGCTGTCCAGCCAGTACTGTCGATTTCCACCTTCCTACCGCGAAGTGAGTGACCGTCTGACGGAGCGAGGGATGTCGGTGGATGCAGCGACTTTTTATCAATGGGTACAAATGATACAGCCTAGATATCCGAAAGTGCTCATATCCGACTTGGAGGGAAGTTTATGATATTTGCAACGGCCGAAAGAGCTTATAAAAACAAGGCTCATGGCTTGTTGCATAAATCTGGTGCGCAACATATCTGCCTAGTGTAGGTTTTTGACATGCTTATTGGCTACGCCAGAATGTTAAGCTAGGGTCCAATGCCAGCAACGCGGTTTTCATTGTGTGGAAGCATTTATCGTGTGTTTGCGGCATGGGCGTCTGGTCGTCGCTTTAGGAAGGGCAGGAGCCGGAATGTTACGCAAGCCTACAGACCGCTGCTAGGTAATACTGTGTCTCATGGAGTTTTATATTGGAGCACTGATCGTGTGGCGAACGTTTAGACTTTCTTCGCCTCGCTGAGCGGGGGCAGTCTAAAAGGACCGTGCATGTCTCAAAGGCGACTGGGTAATCCACAAGGAAACTCACCGAATATCGTCGAGCGGCAGCGGTTCAGAACACGCGCCATCTCATTGTCAGGGATCTTTGCGTGTCTCCAGCGTTCTGTTCTGCGTCGCTCTGTGATACTCAATCGAGTATAAACCGTGCCAATATCGATTTCTCTCGTCAGATAACTTATTGTTTTCCAGAAAGATTTTCAACTTAAGGTAACTTGCGCTCAGGTGCATATAAAATGCATAGGTGTCGTCATGCCATACGGCGTAATGCACTATGCTCAAATAGCTGCTTGTTCGGTATCCCTGTACGACCTAGAAAAGATTTTTTTTAATGTGCTGAGGTTAGTACATTTTGATTTTCAGGATCAGTATCAAACATTCACTTTGAAAGCGCGTAGTCAGCCCATTGTCATGGAGCGATGGCCTTTTTCTCTCTGTAGGTGCTTTCAAGCGTGCTTGCTGACCTTCTAATCGCCAAAGCCGTAGGGTCTAAAATGGTCAAAGAGCATGCCGAGTAAAGTTGGCATGATTGCCAAATTCAGAATCTTGTAAAAAATTTCAGACATTAGCGGAACCCTCCAGCGCTGGAAGCTTGTTTAGCCTTAGAAACGTTCTAATCGGGAGATTCTTTTCATGTCTTACTGGCGCTTTTTCGCGATGATCTTAACATCGACAATCGTAATGTTTGGTTTGATGTATCTTAACACCTATGCGCTCGGACATTTGTTTTTCAGCGAAACGCGCAGCTATATGGCAGTTTACATGGGTGCGGCCATGGCTGTGATCATGCTGGCCTTTATGTTGGGGATGTATACAAACCGCACGGCCAACATCGCCATCTTTACAGGCAGCGTGTTGGTCTTCGCAGTGTCATTGTTTCTGGTGCGCAGTCAAGCAACCGTTGACGGCATATCATGGATGCGGGCGATGATCCCCCACCACTCGATTGCTATCCTTACCAGTGAACGCGCCAATATTTCGGACCCTCGCGTGCGCAAACTTGCGGACGGCATCATTGAGGCGCAACGCCTTGAGATTGCCGAGATGAAAGCTCTGATCGCCGATCTTGAAGGCGGTCCAGCCGCGACGCCTGAACTAGACGGTAAGTGAAGGAGTACATCATGTCCTTGGAAAGCGCCACGAAACCCGCCGATCTCTACCGCATGGTCATGCCGGATCACGTCTGCCCCTATGGTCTGAAATCGAAGGATCTTTTGGAGCGGCAGAAATATCAGGTCAAAGACAATCATTTAACCACGCGCGAGCAGACAGACGTCTTCATTAACAAGCATGACGTAAGAAGCCACGCCGCAGACTTTCGCCGCTAGCGAGCGTGTCGAGAGCTATGATGACCTGAAGATATACTTTGGTTTGGACAAGCCCGAGAACGCGCAATCAAGTACGTCCTATGCCGATCACAGCGTTTATTCCGTTGCGTTTCTGATGGCGCTTGGTCTGTCGCGGCACAGCTTTGAGGCGATATTCACGGTTCGGGCCTTCGAATGGTTCATCCCAATCTTGATGTGTCTTCTGGCCGCGCAGAAACTTCAGGATGTCGAGAGATTTTCAACGATGTTTTTGAACTATTACCTTCTGGCGCGTCGCTGAGTACCTTATGGCAAGGTTTATTCGATCGGCGAGGCTTTCGCGGGCATCCTGATGACTGCGGGTGCATTGACCTGGCTTTCTGCACCCGTCGTAATAGTCATTGGTGGCGTATCGGTGATCAAGGCTGTCTATGTCGACAAGCGGGAATTGAAATGCGCCTGTGTGGGTGGTGACAGCAATATGCCATTGGGGTTCATTTCGTTGACCGAAAACGTGATGATGTTGGGCATGGGGCTTTGGATGCTTGCCAAAATAACTTGATCATTTACCAGCTTTTTAGGCAACATTAGCAGTACAATGTCGTCTTCACGAAAACGTTGAAAACCTTCCACCGCTGGATGCATTGACGAACAATTCGGTTTCGTCCAGATGTGCGAAATGGAAAAGAAAACTACCGCAATCAAAGCACTCAGGGCAGTAGCATGTTTTGCTTTTGCTTTGGCGCTGGTTTTTTTCCCACCGGCGGTTTCGCACGCCGGTTCTGGTGCGCACGGCGAAATTCAAGTCGTATCGCAGAGCACCTTTAGCACGGTTACTGATCATTCAGAGGGTGTTGATGCGGTAACTTCCACAGTGCACCTCAATTGTAGCAGTGTTTCCATGACGGGCGACGATGAGCCGTCATCTGGCCAATGCTGCAATGGCATCTGCTTATTGGTTGTTCTTGATGAAGTAGAGACGCTTGACATTGAGCAAGTCGCAAAAACTCGACACCTGGGACTTCATGAACAAGCCAAGTCGGTCGAGATGACTGGGATTTTGCGCCCTCCCCAAAGCCTAATCTAACCTAAGGCCCGTAGCGGGGGCCTTCGCTTTGCGTACAGCCGTGCGCAAGCCCGAAGTCTATCAGTCAGGTTACATCAATGAAAATTCGTCTTCTTTCGGGGGCTGCTGCCCTCGTGCTTAGCGCGTGCGCTAACGAGCCGACGCCCTTACCAATCGTTGCGACGCAACAGGCGGTCACAAGCACTGCAGTCTCCTCTCCCGTCAACTATCAGGATCCCTTAGCAGGTTTTACGTATCGCGGCCCCGTGGGCCCACGCGATTGGCGGGCCGTCAACCAAGAACAGTCGGAGGTCAACTAATGCGCGTTTCCAAACTACCGCTGATAATTGGCTTTCCACTGATCCTTGGTGCTTGCGCAACGGCAATCCCTAGAGCCTATACCGAACCAAAAGCAGGCTTTGCAAACGTGTCGGGCCAGACCTCTGCTGCTATCGGCAAGCGGACCGCATTCGCGCAGACCCAAGCCGAAACTGTCGCATTAAAGCGCGAAGTCCATGGCATGGTACACCGCAAGACGATTTCTGCGGAAACGGCAGTTCAGGTCGCCCTTTTTAACAATAAGGGTTTACAGGCGTCCTATGCAAATGTCGGCTTGTCTGCTGCGGAGGCGTGGCAGCAAGCGACGCCAGAAAACCCTATCGTGTCTATTGGAATCTTAGGTATTGGAGCGCCCGAACTTGGTGCCTACCGAGCCATTGAAGGATTAATCCGTGCGAACATCTTGGATGCAACGACTCGCAAACAACGGATGGCCATTGCTGATGCGAGTTTTCGACAAGCTCAATTAGGTGCGGTTGATGATACCCTGGCACTTGCCAATCAGACGCGTCAGGCATGGATCAACGCAGTCTCGGCGTTCGAAGTCGTTAGCTATCTCAAACGGGCAAAGGCCACATCAGATGCTGGGTCTGAGCTCGCACGGAAGCTTGGCGAAACCGGTGCGCTCAATAAGGCCGGTCAAGCCCGTGAGCAGGCGTTCAATGCTGAATTGGCAGGCCAGTTGGCGCAGGCCCGTTTGAACGCGACTAAGGCAAAGGAAGACCTGACCCGACTAATGGGGCTTTGGGGAACCGAAGTTGACTACTATGTGCCAGACGCGTTGCCCGCCTTACCACGGTCCGTCGGAAGAGTGGCTGATATTGAAGCCAAAGCACTGAGCAACCGCGTCGACCTGCGCGTTGCGAAATTAGGTTTGGAAGCACAGGCAAAAGCCTTTGGTTTGACTGACCAGACTCGCATTGTCAGTGATCTTGAGATTGTCGGTGGTGCGGAACTTGAACGGGAAGTCGGTGAAGACGGCGACATTGAAAAGGACGTAACGCCGCAGGTTGAACTGGAATTTGCAATCCCGATCTATGACACCGGCAAGGCCCGGATGCGCAAGGCAGAGTTGTCGTACCTTCAGGCGGCTAACGTTCTGGCTGAAAAGGCAGTGAACGTCCGGTCCGAGGCACGTGGGGCTGAAACCTCCTACCACGCGTCCTACAAAATCGCTCGGCACTACCGCGACGTTCTGGTGCCGTTGCGCCAGACGGTCGAGGAAGAAGGCCTGCTGTCCTACAACGGCATGATCACCAACACCTTCGAGTTGCTCACCGACGTGCGCGAAAAGCTCGGCGCATCGCTGGAAGCGGCGAACGCAAAACGCGAATTCTACATGGCTCAAGCCGATCTGACTGCTGCCATCTACGGCGGTGGTGCAGGCGGTGGCGGCGATGGAGAGAGCGCAACACTTGCCGCCGGTGGCGGCGCAGGACACTGAAAGGACTGATGATATGTTAAATAGACGTCAATTACTCGGGGCCGGTGCTGCTGGTGCTGCGCTCGTCTCTTCCCAAGGGTGGGGCAAGACCACGAACATGGGTCTGCCAGAGGCCGCTCAGATGGACAGTGCGGCAACGGCAGTCACGCCGCGCCCATCATCTGGGCCGGATTACAATCCTGTCGTGACGCTGAACGGCTGGACCCTGCCGCACCGGATGAACAACGGGGTGAAGGAATTTCATCTTGTTGCCGAACCGGTGGAGCGTGAAATGGCCGATGGCATGATCGCGCATCTGTGGGGCTACAACGGCCAATCCACAGGCCCCACCATCGAAGCGGTCGAAGGTGACCGCATCCGCATCTACGTTACAAACAGGCTGCCGGAGGAAACTTCGGTCCACTGGCACGGTCTGATCCTGCCGTCGGGTATGGACGGCGTCGTTGGCCTGAGCCACCCCGGCATCAAACCCGGCAAGACCTTCATCTACGAGTTCGACTTAATCAAGTCCGGCACGTTTATGTATCACCCGCACGCCGATGAGATGACCCAGATGGCGATGGGGATGATGGGCATGTTTGTCGTTCACCCAAAGGACCCGACCTTCATGCCGGTCGATCGCGACTTCTTGATCATGCTAAACGCATTCGACATTGATCCCGGCACCTATGTGCCCCGCATCATGACGATGGCAGACTTCAATCTCTGGACCTGGAACAGCCGTATCTTCCCTGACATCGACCCACTGGTCGTTAACAAGGGGGATAAGGTCCGCGTCCGCGTCGGAAACCTGACGATGACGAACCACCCGATCCATATGCACGGTTACGACTTCAAGGTCACTTGTACAGACGGTGGTTGGGTGCCGGAGTCTGCACAATGGCCCGAAGTCAGTATCGACATTCCCGTGGGTGCGATGCGGGCCTATGAATTTGTCGCCGACAATCTTGGCGACTGGGCGATCCATTGCCACAAGTCACACCATACTATGAATGCCATGGGCCATGATGTGCCGACATTCATCGGCGTGAACAAAGATCAGCTGACCCAAAAAATCCGCAAGTTTCAGCCTGAATACATGCCCATGGGCACCGCAGGTATGGGGGACATGGCCAAAATGGAAATGCCGCTGCCGGACAACACCATCCCGATGATGACGGGTTGGGGACCGCACGGACCCATTGAGATGGGCGGCATGTTCTCCGTCGTAAAGGTGCGGGACGGCATCGACGCGGACGATTATTCCGATCCCGGCTGGTATGATAACCCTCCGGGCGAGCAGGCCTATGAATGGACGGGCGAATTGCCCGAATTCGCGTCTAACAACAGCGCCAAAACCATTCTCACACCAAAACCAACCTCGAAGGGCTGACATGCCCTTCGTCATATCCAACCAAACCAATCTACAGGGCAATCAAATGAAAAAGCTTCTTCTGACGACGACCTTCGCTATGGCACTGTCGCTACCAGCATACGCTTCGGGCACACATAGCGATGGACATGGTGAAAATGAGACCGCCGAGCAGGCAACAATGATGATCGGTATGCCGGGCGAGGCCACAAAAGTGGATCGGACGATTGATGTCACACTGCTCGAAAACGACGAAGGCCAAATGCTGATCGAGAGTGAAGACCTGAACATAGCGGCAGGCGAAACCATCCGCTTCAACATCACCAACAAGGGTGAGCTGGAGCATGAGTTTGTTCTCGACACAATCGAGCGCAATGCCGAGCACAAGATCGAAATGGCCAAGATGGACATGGAGCACGACGATCCGAACAGTATTCGTCTGGATGCAGGAGCTTCGGGCGAGGTCGTTTGGACTTTCGCCAACGCGGGTACTTTTGAGGCGGCCTGCCTGATCGCCGGCCATTACGAGTCCGGAATGTACCGTGAGATTGCCGTCAGCGAGCAGATGGCGAAGGCCGATGTTGAATACTCGACCGGCACGATCAAGAAAATCGACGCCAAAGCTGGCAAAGTAACAATCATTCACGGACCTTTGGTGACCCTTGATATGCCTGCAATGACGATGGTGTTCCGGGCCGACGAGACGATGATCGCAAATATGTCGGAAGGTCAGGACATCGAGTTTGTCGCCGACCGCGTCAAAGGCAAACTAACCGTTACGCAAATGAAATAGGAATTTCGCCGCTCTCAAAATCCCGCGGCGAAAAAGCGTGCACCGCCAGGCTTCCAAACCTCTGAAGAAAGGGGCCGGGCGGCGCACATATCGCAACGAAGGCTTAGCCTTCATCACAATGAAGCAGGAATAAACATGAAACTTCTCGCAATCACAACAACTACGTTGATCGTTACTCTTGGTGCCGCAAATGCGAGTTCCGACTTTAGCAGTGTTCAGGAACGATTTGCTTCCGATTCCGACTCCGCAGCTGAGCGAGTTCTTAAGGGAACCAGCGAAGGCAATACACAAGCGGCATTGGAATTGCTTGCTCAATCCAACAACTCTTCAGCTGAAATGATTGTACCTGACCGCAATGTCTTCAACCCTCACAACGAGACAGTGACGCGTGAGCGGTTTTCTCGGTACTTGAACTCTGCCGCAGAGATCGCTGCAGAATAATCGAGCTTTGATACTTTAGCGGTATGTCAGCGGGGCGAATGTCAGAACCCGCCCGCTGGCATATCCGTTGACATGAATGTGGCGATCATGACCGCTCACATTGCGTTCATCTCGAGCGTCATCGTTCTTAGCGCTACGACTGCACTAAGTTCCCTGCGCGCCCAGTAACGCACCAGAATGCAGAGCAGCCCACATTGCAATAAAACAAGGGAAAGAAACGATGAATATTAGCGAAGTTTCTGCGCGCTCTGGTTTGCCGACAAAGACAATACGTTACTACGATGAGATTGGGCTTGTTTGCCCGCGACGCGATACGAACGGATACCGCTCATTCTGTGAAAGCGAGATACAAAAGCTCGCATTTTTAGCGCGATCCAGAGCTCTTGGGTTTACTATTGATGACTGTCGTAATCTGTTGGTCCTATGGGAAAACAATAACCGCGCGAGTGCTGACGTCAAACGTATTGCCCTCAGTCATCTTGATGCTATCGATCGAAAGGTGCATGATCTCGTCTCCATGAGGCGAAGTCTTTCGGACCTGATCGACACCTGTCCCGGTGACCATAGACCGGATTGTCCGATCCTAAAGGATCTTGCTTCGCCCTAAATGAGAACAATGTTTGGCAAACGACCTCGTCGGATGAAAGTAACGGCAAACTACCCAATCACGTACTACTCCAATCTGAAATACCTCGATGGTCTGAGGCGGCGACGCTCACCTACAAAATGTCAAACAGTTTAGTATCTGTCTCAACGGCAGAAAAGTGCCGCTTAAAACCCCGCAAAAATAATCCGGACTGTGGCTTCGCGATTTTGATGTTCCAGCCCATCAACCGCAGGCTGTGTCCAAGCCACATAAACCCCGTCTGTTGTTGTCACCATTCGCGGAAAGTTGACGGAACCAGCTCCCGTATTGGTTGTAACGGCTTGCCGCTGGCTACACGGTTCTCCTATTTTCGCTTGGCAGGCGAAGATGACTTCACTGGCCTCTTGCCACTCCACCCAAGTGATGAGTGCAGTCTGTTCGTTTAGCATTAGAGCGTCGACGCGCCCCGCTGCCTCTCCGAGGTCTATTCGCATTGGCGCGTCAAAATGTTGACCGCCATTCCTTGAGAATGCGACTTTAGCAACAGGAGTATCATTCGCCGCAGTGCACCTTGCCACGACAACGGTCTCGCCAAGTGCATCGATGGCCGGACCACTCACCGGGCAGCCAAAAATCTTCCAGTTATCTTTATGCACGATGCTGGGACTCGACCATTGTCCATCTTCTAGCCGAACCACGGATATGTCACGAATTTCCGCGTCGGTCCGGTCGCGATCGGCAACCAATACATCACCGTCAGAAAGAGCCGTTACCGATGTTTGGCAGCAAGTGCATGCCTGAGAATCCAGTAGAATATCTTCCGATAGAATGCCGTCAGATGTGAGTTGTGTGGCCCGCAGTTGCATGGCATCTGGCAGCTTGGACGCCTGATCGAAAATCAGATCTCTCTTATAGACACGCGCATCGAGCCAAACACTGATCAGCGAGTTTTCAGTGATGGGTATTAAGGTTGCAAACCCATGCTGACTTTGCGTGCCTTCTTAATGGGGCACTATGGGCGCGCTCCATGTTCTGCCTTCATCCGCCGAGAGCGCAATGTTGACATCATAGGCAAACGGCCCGTCACCATCTTCTTGCAGCCAATGAGCTGCCAAGGTTCCGTCTGGAAAAGCAGCGATTGACGGGAAATCGGCCAAGTTAATGAACAGGTCATTCGATCTGACAATAGTGCGAGCCTCGGTCCACCCTGAATAGTCGCCGACAGTCATTTTGACAACAAACCCGTCTCCATCCGGTTCTGTCCAACTCATAGCGACGCGTCCATCGTTCAGAGCAAACAACGTGGGTTCTTGTGGTTCTAGCCCTACCGGCGGATCTATGATGACAAACTGAAGGGGTTCTGCTGCGACAAAACTAGACGTCGCAATCAAAACGAATGCGGCAACGATACTAGCAAGAGCTGATCTCAGCATAGCACAGCGATCATGCTAGCAGAGACGGCGTTTAGCTGTCTTCCATATAAGTAATGTTCATTTGAGAAAAGCCGCTGGAATCTCTACTCTTTCCAGCTTTGGTTGAATGCAAATATTTGCGGATTCGCATGGGTAGTAGGTGGGAAAACCAAACCTGCCATCGCCAGCGCATTGGTCGCGAAGGAGGGCTTTCTGATCATTGAAACGTCCTAACTAAGAATTCCGGTTCTTAATCTACATTGGCGTTCGACAGATCCTCAAGAATGGGACAATCAGGTCTGTGGTCGCCGTGGCAAGCCTCCACCAAATGAGCTAGCGTATTACGCATGGACTTCAACTGCGCGATTTTCTCGTCGATCTGATGCAGATGTTCTTCGGCGATCTGCTTGACCTGAGCGCTTTCACGGGTGCCGTCATCGTAAAGCGCCAACAACGTGCGGCAGTCTTCAATGGAGAATCCTAGCGCACGAGCACGGCCCAGAAACGCGAGTTTGTGCAGGTCGTTTTTTTGAAACGCGCGGTAGCCGTTATCACTTCTCAAGGGGCGGATTAGACCAATATCTTCGTAATACCGGATCGTTTTGGGCGGCAGGCCTGCGCGTTCTGCGACTTCTCCTATGTTCATTTTCGGCTCCTATTGTGCGGGTTGAGACGTCATTTTTGTGCGGGTAGCGTCGGGTAATTCCACTTCAGACATCAGCGGTTTTACCCAGCGCAAACGTAAGGCATTGGTCAACACCGAAACCGAAGAAAGCGCCATGGCACCGGCAGCAAAGACCGGGGACAGGAGCACGCCAAATGCTGGATAAAGGACACCCGCCGCCACCGGAATAAGTGCCGCATTGTAGCCAAAAGCCCAGATAAGATTTTGGCGGATATTGCGCATCGTCGCGCGGGAAACTTCGATGGCATTGACCACGCCGCGCAAGTCGCCTGACATCAGCACTATATCGGCGCTTTCAATGGCCACATCTGTACCGGTACCGATTGCAATGCCCACATCCGCGTGCGCAAGTGCGGGCGCGTCGTTGATGCCATCGCCGACAAAGGCAATCTGCTGACCCTCCGCACGCAGGCTGTCGAGCGCCGCAACCTTACCCTCTGGCAATACGCCTGCAACGACATGGCCGATCCCCGTCTCGCGGGCTATGGCTTGTGCGGTCTCTTCCTTGTCACCAGTAATCATCACCACTTTTATTCCCATTTTCCGCAACGCCGTGATCGCCGCAGCACTGGACGGTTTGACCGGGTCTGCCACGGCGATCACAGCTGCAAGCTTTCCGTCGATAGCGGCATAAAGCGCTGTCCTGCCGCGTTCGGCCAACCTGTGTTCTTCGCCAGCGAGCGGGTTAATGTCGATCCCTTCGCGCGTCATCAGGCGGTCAGCGCCAACCAGAACTTGGTGACCTTCGATTGTGGCCTCTACGCCGTATCCGGTAATAGAAGTGAAGGTGTCCGCCACAGCCAGTTTGATACCTTCGGCCTTTGCATTAAGCACGATGGCTTCGGCAATAGGATGTTCCGACTGAGCTTCTACAGATGCGACAAGGCGCAGAGCTTCAGCCCGAACGACCCCGTCCGCCAGAACGAAATCGGTTAGCGTCGGCTTTCCTTCCGTCACCGTCCCCGTCTTGTCGAGCGCGATCACGTCAACATCGCTCAGCCCCTGAAGCGCGTCACCTTTACGAAACAACACGCCCATCTCGGCCGCCCTGCCGGTCCCGACCATGATAGATGTCGGTGTGGCCAAACCCATGGCGCAAGGACAAGCGATAATCAGGACCGAAACACCAGCAACCAACGCAAAAGTCAACGCGGGATCAGGGCCGACCGTTAGCCAGACAGCTACTGTGAGTGCGGCGAGGACCAACACCGCGGGTACGAACCACATGGTAACGCGGTCCACCAGACCTTGAATAGGCAGTTTGGCGCCTTGAGCGTCCTCGACCATACGAATGATCTGCGCCAGAGTCGTATCGGCCCCCACCCGCGTTGCGCTGAAAGTCAGGCTGCCTGTTCCGTTCACGGTACCGCCCGTGACTGAATCACCTATCACCTTGGCGACCGCCAATGGCTCCCCTGTAATCATGCTCTCGTCTACATTGCTGGTGCCATCGCTTACTTCACCATCAACGGGTATCCGCTCTCCGGGCCGGACAAGGATTAAGTCGCCTAAGCGCAGCGCATCGATCTGAACTTCCTCAATCTCGCCGTTTCGCATCACGCGAGCAGTTTTGGGCTGCAATCCTAGAAGTGCTTGAATTGCAGCGCCTGTGCGTCCTTTGGCGCGTGCCTCCAGCCAGCGGCCCAGCAAAATTAGCACAACGATCACCGCTGCCGCTTCGAAATAAACTGCGCGAACGCCAGCAGGCAGAAGCCCCGGAAGAAAAGTTGCGACAACCGAATATGTCCAGGCCGCCCCGGTCCCAAGGGCAACAAGGCTGTTCATATCCGGCGCACCTTTGACCAAGGCAGGCAGACCTTTCGTGAAAAATTGACGCCCAGGGCCAAACAATACAATCGTGGTCAGCACAAACTGGATCAGCCACGACATCTGAGTACCAATCGTGCGCTCTATAATCATGTGAAAGGCGGGAATTGTGTGTGCGCCCATTTCCATGACGAAGACCGGTGCTGTCAGGATTGCCGCGAAAATCATCCGCCGTCCCTGTGCGCGTGCTTCATCTGCCTTGCGCTCAGCCCGGCTGAGTTGTGCGTCGGCTTCGGCAATGTCGGCGGGATATCCAGCCGCATTGCTGGCTGCGATCAAAGCCGCCGGTGTCGTTGCGCCCTTTAGGTATTCCACAGTGGCGGTTTCGGATGCCAGATTGACTGATACGTCCAAAACTCCCGAAACCGCTGAAAGTGTTTTGCCCACTCGGCCTACACAAGAAGCGCAAGTCATCGAAGCAATATTGAGCGTGACGCGCGCTGTTTGCGCCGGGTATCCCAGCTCGACCAACGCGGCCGCGGCAGCCTCTAATGGCTCAGATCCATTCACTTCAAACGACGCCGTTTCTGTTGCCAAATTCACGGAGACGTCCTGCAGGCCCGGTATGCTGGCCAAGGTGCGATCCACACGACCCACACAGGACGCACAGGTCATTCCCTCAACAGACAGGTTGATCATATTCGAATCAGACATCCGGTAGTTCCTTTAGTTTCTGTCCATGTATGTAATGGTTCCAGTTGCTGGAAGCTCAAGAGAATAGTTTTTGACCAAAGATCACTTTCGAACTTGACCTTCCACCTGCTGGAAGCGCCATTTATCGATAAGAACTTCCAATGGAGCATCCGATGAAATTTCATGTCCCAAAGATGAGTTGCGGCCACTGTACGGCGGCAATTCAAAAAGGAATAAAGGCCAAAGACCCAACAGCAGAAGTTACGACAGAACTTGAAACGCGCAACGTTCTGGTCACAAGCAGGCTTGCGCAGGCCGATGTGCAACAAGCCATTTTAGATGCTGGCTATGAGGCCACGGCGGCTTAAGGCCTTTGTGCTAAACCAGACAGTTCTAGTTAGCGGCGCGGGCCTGTTTGACAAGCTCAATCATCTGATCCGCTTCGATCAGGCCCGGAGCCAGTGCTTCGCCAATGACAAATGACGGCGTCCCGCTGAATCCAAGCGCACGCGCGAGGCGCATCGATGTCTCGATATGCGCGGCAACCTCTGGCGCGTCCATATCTCGACGCAACTGCGCGATGTCCAGACCCACCTGTTCGGCGGCGCGGATCACAGAGTCTTCCTCAGCCCGACCATTCAAAGCCATCACTGCCCAATGAAATTCTTCATATTTGTCCTGCGCACGCGACGCCAATGCCGCCCTTGCAGCGAATACTGACCCCTCGCCGAGAATTGGCCATTCGCGGTACACGACAAGTACGTTGTCATCTGCAGCCAATAGAGCTTCCATATGCGGCTTCACGCGTCTGCAGTACGGGCAGTTATAGTCAAAGAACTCCACAACCGTGACGTCACCTTCAGGGTTTCCGAGCACGGGCGCATTGGGATCTTGCTCAAGTGCCTCCCTCTGGGTGGAAAGAACTTCAGCCGACGCAGCTTCCCTTGCCGCGCTTTCGCGAGCTTCGATGATGCCCACAGCTTCTAGAATGATCTCAGGATTTTCTCGGATGGCTTCAAGAACCAATTCCTTGATCCGACCCTTGTCCAGCCCGTCAGCAAGGGCAGACAGTGGCAAAAGTAGCAAAGCGATGCTTGCGAAATGTGTTTTCATGTCTATTCCCCTTGCGAAATGCTTTCAGCGGCTGTGCGCTCTGCTTGATTAGCGCGAACACGGTCAGGCCATGTGGACTTGATGTAAGCGATAATATTCCAAATCTCAGTGTCACTGAGCTGATCACCGAAACCTGGCATGCCGCTATTAAACTCCATACCCTGCGCCGCCAGCGTCTTTTTTCCACCGAGTTTGGTGTACGTAAAAAGTAAGCTGTCAGGATGGTGCCAGGTGTGGCCCGTCTCATCATGGGGTGGTGCTTTCAATTGACCATCATCCCCTGGACTCTGCCAATCTTCCTGACCTTCTAGATTAGCGCCATGACACGACGCACAGCTTTCCAGATACAGCGATTCACCTTCAGCAATGTTGATCGGGAAGTCTGCCACAGTCGGAGGGTTGGCAATCGAACTATCCCAGATGAGCGCAGCCCCAACGGCAAAAACCATTATCGCCAGCCCGCCATATACTAAGAAGCGCTTCATGCCACATCAATCCACGTGCTCATACCGGAAGCTGCATGAGACAGCATATGACAATGCAACAACCACTTTCCCGGATTGTCTGCCACAAAGGCAATCTCGCGGGTATCACCTCGCTCAATCAGTGTGGTATCACGCAACGCTCCAAGGTTTCCATCGTTACCGATCTCGTAAAAATGCATACCATGCAGGTGCATGGCGTGTGGAAACGCTGTGTCATTGGCAATGGCGATGCGGACATGCTCACCTTGTGAAAGTTCGGCGAAGGCAGGGCCATCCATCCCATCAGCCGCACCGTTGAAAGCCCAGAAACGGCCCGCATCCACGATCTCACCCATGGATTTTGAGTCACCACCCAAGGTTGCAGATCGAAGGCCACCCATCGCACCGCCCTCCATCGTCAAAGACATTGCTCTCGCCTTTCCCAAGTCAACCATGGATAGCGCGTTAGGGGGCAGTGGCGATGGCACACCACGACGCTTGACGGCACCACCCGCGCGCACCTCAAAGGCCACCTGACTGAATGCATCGCCTTGGCCCAGGTGGACGACATGCGCAGTCTCCCCCTCGCTGGCCACCACATCCACAATCAGGTCGACCCGTTGAGCAGGCCCCAGAACAATTGTGTCCGTTATCGGTAGAGGCTTCACAAGCGGCATGCCATCCAGAGCAACGGTCCAGCCGTCCAAACCATCCAGCCGCAAAGGGAAGATACGGGCGTTGGAAGCGTTGATCAGACGCAGTCTAAGCCGCTCGTTCTGCCGTGCATCCAGTGCCAGATTGTAGACGCTGTTAGTTGTGATGTAGTTCCCAATTCGGCCACCATGGCTCATTGCATGAGGTGCCGCGAAATCACCCACGATTTGGGCGGTATCGGGATCAAGCAGCCAGTCGTCGAGGATCAACACCTCTTCGCGGTCCACGTCGATCTCATCGGGTTCTTCAATGATCAAAGCACCGGATAACCCACGGGCTACCTGTTCAAACGACTTGTTATGCGCGTGATACCAATAGGTTCCCGCGTCGGGTACGACGAAATCATACTCAAAAATCTCGCCAGACGGAACGGCCTTTTGGGTCAGGCCGGACACACCGTCCATCGCATTGTCGATCCGCACTCCGTGCCAATGAATTGATGTGGGCTCTGGCAGGGAATTCACCAGCAGACGTTGCAGGCGGTCCCCTTGCGCAAGCCGGATTTCTGGCCCCGGTGCCGTTCCTTCAAATCCCCAGATCGACGTTGGCCCATATCCCTCTGGCAACAGTTGAATGTCGGCAACCTGCGCATTCAACTCGACTGAAGCGGAGGCCGCCAAAGACATTCTAGCTGGCAGCATAGCAAATGCGCTGGCTGTCGATAGAAATCGACGTCGATCAAGTTTGAGCACAGAAATCGCTCCCTTCTAGATATCGCTGTCCATGATATAGATCGCCATGGCTTTCAGATCATCGTCAGTTAGAAAGCGTGTTCCGAGTTGAACCACTTCCGCCATGGACCCGCCAAATACATCACCAGAAGGAGTTACGCCGGACCGCAGGGCATACGCTAAATCGTCCACGTTCCAACCCTCGGCCTCAAGATCATCAGGCAAAATAGACGGGGCCTTTCCGCCAACAGGGAGCAACGCATTGCCTGTAAACCGTTTGGACGAAATTCGTGCACCTGCAAGGTTGCGTGGAGTATGGCACGCCGCGCAATGGGCCGCCCCCCGGACGAGAAGCTTCCCTCTGTTCCAAGCATCACTTTTGTCCGGAACGGGCTCTACATTTGTTGGAGCAAGGAAGGCAGCACGCCAGAGTTTCAGCCCCCACCGCTGATTGAACGGAAAAGCCGTATCGTGTGGCAGTGTCGACTGATTGACAGCTGGCACCGTCTGAAACGCGGCCCAAAGATCCGCGATGTCCTGATCGGTAAAATTGGCATAAAACGGATATGTGAATGTGGGGTAATAAGGGTCACCGTCTGGCGAAATTCCTTGCCGGACCGCTTTGGCAAATTGCTCTATGGTCCAACTGCCCATCCCGAACTCGAGATCGGTGGTCAGGTTCGGCGGGTAGAACTTGCCAAAGTCTGTTTTTAAAGGCGCACCTCCAGCCAAAGGCGCACCGCCGTCTTCTGTGTTGGTGTGGCAAGCAATGCACCCGCTGGCACGGGCCAGATAGGCACCGCGATCAACGTCCCCAGCCTGCGAAATCTTCTCTACGCTATTGCCAATTGGCCAAGCAACGGTTGCAGCGGTCACACCTAACCCGCTGCATATTCCGGCGAAGAGTACCCACACCCAAGTCCGCATTAGTTCACTTTTCCTCCGCGCGGAATTTCTGATGGCATGCAGAGCAGGTCTGCACGACAGCGGTAAACGCCATATCCACTGGCATGGACGCAAGCATTTCTGGCGTCATAGCTTGCTCAGCACCCATCATGCCGCCCCCCATTGAAGCGCTTGCCGTCCCGCCCATCATTGATGAACCCTGTTGCACCGCATTTTCAGCCAGACCATTGTCGGCCCCTAGCTTCATGCCTTCAGCATAGCTTTTCAGTTTCTTCGCCAATTCAGTGAAGCCGTCCCAGTCTTCCCAGACCGTTGGCAAGGCTGATGAAAGTTTTGCGCCTGTTCCTTCGGGGAATAGGCGCGTCATCGTTTCCCCAGCATGCGCAATCATTACGTCGGCCGAGGCGCGCACTTTCGCCGCGTCATATAGCGTTTGCCCACGCATCATTGGTGTTAATATTTTTACGGCTTTGCCCATAGCAGACATACCGTCCATGCGCTCTTTCACGATACCAGTTGCCCCGCTATGCGCGAACGCTGCAACGCCTGTTAATGCAATCAGTGCCGATGTTATCCATACTCTTGCTCGCATTTCCGATACCCTTTTTGACTAGTTAATTCCATTGGCCCGCTGTAATTCGCGCACGTAAGCCACGACCATCTTTACGTCCGCGTCGGTTAATCCCTCAATTGGTGGCATATTCCCAAACCGCCAATGATGCGCCCTTACTCCATTTTTAGCCGCCAATAGAAACGATCCGTCCCCGTGATGATTTGGTTCGTATGTTTTGTGCACCAAGGGTGGTGCGACACCATTCTGACCTGCCGCATTCACGCCATGGCAGTCCGCACATTTGGCGTCAAACACGCGTTTTCCTATCTGAGCGTTGGAGGAAAACTCTGCGGGAATCGTAACCTGCACGATCGGGCCACCTTCCGCGACCTGAGACAGGTCTGGGGGCGTCATCGAGTGCCCCTCCGATGGAGCCGGTTGCACTTGCTGCCACACGATCGCAGCTCCGGCGACAACAAGAAACGCCGCTATAAAAAGCCCTGACTTCGCCATCACAGAAGCTTCACCTGAGTTCCAACTGGCGTACGGGCAAACACTTCGGCGATTTGCTCATTGAACAGGCCAATGCAACCATTCGATGATTTTCGCCCGATCTTGCGTGTGTCCTGCGTCCCATGGATACGGTAGTATTGCCATGACAGATAGAGAGCATGCGAACCAAGCGGATTTAACGGATCACCTCCCGGAATATAGGCTGGCCATTCTGGATTGCGTTCCCGCATCGCAGGTGTTGGTGCCCAACCTGGGGCGACCCGTTTCTCGACCACTTCAGTATAGCCACGTTTGGTCAGGTCATCAGAGATTGGAACCGATGTTGGATAAATGCGCATTTCACCGTCGGCGGTCCAATGCTGCAGAACCTTCGACTTGGTATCCGAAAGCAAAATGCCCTTCCCGATTTTATCAAAATGGTCCTGCCATTCATGGGTCAGGAAAGACGATAGGTTCCGACGGACCGCTGTCAGCGCCTGAGCGCGGAGTATAGAGGGCGCAAACAATGCTGCCGCACCAGACGCCAAAATAAAGCTGCGGCGGGTCACAGTTCCAATTTTTATCGACATCAAACTTGCCTTGTTGAGTTACTTGCAGTTGCGGCAAGCTATCTGTTTGGAAGGCATTTCTGAACAGTTTGAGAGGTGGATTTTTGTAACGAAATGTATCGCCAAGCGGTTGCCGAAGTGACGGGTAGATAATCGTTCGAATATACCCGCACTCAAAAACCTGTTATGCTTTCAAATGGTTACGAACATCCAAACCCTTGGTGTGGTTCTCTTGCGCGGGATGTTCCGTATTGGAGGAAGCTTGCATTTCCAGTTCCAATGGCAATCGTACTTGAGCGCGCAATCCACCCTCCGGTAAATTTGACAGCGAAATCGCCCCACCGTGTTCCAGAATGATGCTTCGCGCGATCGAAAGTCCAAGCCCGTGTCCGCCAGTGTTGCGTGAGCGCGAGGTTTCTAAACGCACATAGGGCCCAAAAACCGCCTCAAGTTCACTATCTGGTATGCCGGGGCCTCTATCATCCACCCAGATCACCGCGTCAGGGCCCACCACCTCCCAGGATACGCTAGCTTCATTTCCGTAACGTATGGCATTCTCCGTTAAGTTCCGAAGCGCCCGCCGCATCGCACTTGGTTTAACGGGTACAACCAAAGCCTCGTTGCTAAGCAAGGACAGTCCCGGCGCCTCAAGACCTGCTATCAGATTTCTCACATCGGTCGGATTAACTTCTTCATGTTGTCCGACACCTTTTGCGAAATCTAGCGTGGCTTCAACCATCTGTTGCATCTCTTCGCTTGAGGCAACCAACGACACACGGGTGTCTTCATCCTCAACCATTTCCGCTCGAACCCTGAGCGCCGTAAGAGGGGATCGCAGATCATGTGCGAGTGCTGCCAACATCTGCGTGCGGTCTGACACGAACCGTGTCAGGCGATCTTGCATCGTGTTAAACGCTCTTGTCAGATCTTGCACTTCCTTGGGGCCCACAATGGGTAATGGCCCTTCCCCTGCGCCTCGGCCGAGACGCTCCGACGCCTCTGCCAGAGTGTTCAGTGGGCCAGTCAATCGGGTTAATAAAAACCAGAAGCTGACCACCAACAGCAATGACGCCGTGATTACGAACGACACGTTCGAAGCTAGCGACCATTGAAGCGGCGGACGTTCAAACCGGGTGCCGACGTTCAACCATTGCCCTCCAGCCAAAGCGATAGAGAGCTCCATTTCGATCGCGGCCAACCTGTCCTGCATCATCTCGGCATGCATTTCGGCCATTTCAGGCGAAAGGTTCGGCAATGGAAGCAGGCCTTGCTCGGTTTCATGAACCTCTACTCGAATATCTCGACTGTAACTGTCCCCAAGTAAGGCGCGAAGGCGTGCTTCAACCGCAACGCCCTGATCTTCGTGCTCATGAGTGACCTTTGGTTGAGTAGATAGATCAAACCGAACAAGCGGCGATGTCGCGGCACTGATGATCTGGAAATGAAGGTCCGAGGGTGCCCCTTCAATCAACCGGGCGACATTCGCCGCACGCCCTGCTGCCTCTGCGCCGATAGCTGCTTGAACGGCTAAACTGCGCTCATCGACGAAAAACCACAGGCTGAGAGCCTGTGCCACGAATAGGACACCCAGCACGAGAAGCGCGATCTGGGTGCGTAGCTTGAACGCTAAAGCCCTCACGATAAAATCTCTACGTCGCAGGTCAGGCTGTAACCTCCGTTCCGTACTGTCGCTATCACACGGGGCCGAAGGACATCTTCTTCGATCTTGCGGCGCAACCGGCTAATCTGATTGTCTATGGTGCGATCGAGCGGCCCTGCTGTACGTCCGGCGCTCAATTCCAATAATTCGTCGCGGCTCAGAACCATACGAGGTCGTTCAAGCAAAAGACCAAGCAGCTTCAACTCACCTGACGTCAAAAGCGTGCGTGTCCCATCAGACGCAACTAAGGTGCGACCGTCATAATCCAGTTTGAGGTGGGCAAACTGGATGGTCTTGCCTGCAAGAGCGCCGATTTCAGGAATGCTCTGCGTCCGGCGCAGTATCGCATTGATCCGCGCAAGTAGCTCTCTTGGGTTAAACGGCTTCGCCAAGTAGTCATCAGCTCCCCCGTCAAGCCCGGCAATTCGATCATTGTCTTCACCCAGTGCCGTCAGCATGAGAATTGGAATATTACCCTCCTTTCTTAGCCGCTTACACGCACTCAAGCCGTCTTCACCCGGCATCATCACATCCAGAACGATCAGATCGAACTTGGCTCGGGCGAGTTGTGTGTCCATTTCTATCGCGTTCTCCGCGCTCGAGGTGCGCATACCGTTTCGTTCAAGATAACTTGAAACAGATTTGCGGATCTCTGAGTGATCGTCGACAACAAGGATATGCGGAATGTCAGTCATGTTGGCTTTATAACCAATGAAAGCCCAAAAGACCCATGCCGTGTTTGTAGCCAAATGTAACAAGGATTAATGGGAACCTCGCTCGACTATTCTGTATGCCAAGCCTAGATATTGCCTATCGAAAGGATCAATAACAAATGCAACGACGACATTTGCTCATAGCTGCGGCGAGCTACCTAGCCACCAGACCTGCCTTCGCCGCAGGATCACCGACCCTGAGGGTCATGAAGTCTCCTACCTGTGGGTGCTGCACCGCATGGGTCGAACAGATGCGTCAAGCCGGATTGAAGGCCGTCGTCCAAGATGTTGACCAAGACACGCTCTATGCTTTGAAAGCTCAGCTTGGTATCACGCCCGATCTTTCAGGCTGCCACACAGCGACAATTGGCAATTACTTCATTGAAGGCCACGTGCCCGCCGAAGACATCCGCCGCCTGCTGGCCGAAGCGCCAGAGGCGCACGGCATTGCAGTTCCCGGGATGCCAATGGGGTCACCCGGAATGGACATTGGCGATGAGCGCGAGGCTTACGATGTAGTTCTTGTCCTCAAGGACGGCTCAACGCTGGTTTTCGCGAGACACAACTGACTTGCTCTGGTCGGTCATGCTGAACAGGTACTTTGACACAGACCTGCCGTTCCTGCGCTTTTGCTGGAACGTGCTGGTATTCAGTGCAGTTAGCTTATTTCCGGTCCTGCTCTTCTATGTCGTGCTGTCACCCGGCTTGGGCGCGATGCTCATCACGAACGAGGCGGCATTTTTTCGGTTCGCGCGGCAAGTTCTGACCAACGGTGTGACAGTGATTTTTGCGGTAAATTACGCGGGATTCTTCGCGTTGGCACTGTTCCAACGACAACGGGGCAGCAAGAGACCGCACTATCTATTCCTAGACGTGCTTGCCCGCGCACTACTTTTTGTTTTGTTGCATGTGTTGATCTACGTCCTGTCAGCGGATCTTTTCGCGTCCTTCGGTGGAGACCCTAGAGTTGCCTTGCAAGTCGTCGGCCCCACACTCGAGCGTGCCTTTCTGTTTGAAAACATCTCGGGCGTCTATCTCTACAGCACTCTACCCGGAGCTTTCATTGTTTACCTTACAGTGCTTCATCAAAGTTCAGGCTCAGCCGCAGTAAATCCAAATACTTGGTTTAAGTCCGTTACCGCCATTGGTCTTTGTGCTGCAGTCGTGGTGTTGGTAACCACGATGTCTGTTGGATTAAACCATTCCTTGGGAGAGCCTTAACAGTCAGCTATTGAGGCAATCGCTTCGTATTTAACTGGTAGAAGCCACGCCGCGTGTTTTCTACCCTCCCCTGTTTTACTAACTTACGAAGTGCCCGGTAAGTGGCCTCATGGGTCAGGGAAATCGTTGCGGCAAAATCGATCACTTTACCAACAAGCAATCCCGCAGCTAGGCCTGCAAAGACACGCTCTTCAGCCGATCGAATAGCAAGGACTTCCCTGATCTGACGCATCTGTTGCACTTGCAGGGCGAGAGCCTGACAATAGGTCTCGGCGAATTCCGCACATTGAAGTCCAAGCAATACCGCACCCTTGTCGATCCGGTAAACCGACCCATCACCCTGCGCAATCGCATCGCAATGATAGGTTCCCGAAAACAGCGAGGCTTCGGCGAAACACGTCCCTGGTGCGGCGCGATGGACTATAGTCGATTGCCCATCCTGCCCCATTCGAACCAAATGCACGTCAACATCAATTGATGCGAACAAGCCCACAGTTGTGTCTCCAGACCGAAACAATACACTGCCTCGCCGCACTGCAAGTAGTGCCGCAGAGGTTGGCGGTAAGAGGTTAAACGGTGCAGGTATCATATGATCAAAATCATAAACTGATATGTAGAGATTTGATACTGTGAGCTTCATTTTCTGAAAGGAACCACTTGTGAAACTACTCTTAGGGCTCGCTTTGGCGCTCGTAACTGCGACGGCCGCGATGGCGCAACACGATCATTCCAGTGACATGGGTCACACATCTTCCGGCGCGAAAGAATCCGGCCAGTCAGCGTTTGCTGCGATCGCCGAGATTGTGGGCATTTTGAAAGACGATCCGACAACTGACTGGTCGCGGGTCGATATTGAAACACTGCGTCAGCATCTAATCGACATGGAACTCGTTACCATCGGCGCAGATGTATCGACCGAGCGAACGCCGCAAGGTGCCATTTTCTCAGTTACAGGAAACGAGCGCACCCTTCGGGGCATCATGGCAATGGTTCCTACTCATGCACCATTTCTCGAAGGAGAAACCGGGTGGGACGTATTGGTCACCGAAGTCGAGGGCGGTGTGCTTATGCGAGTGGAAGGGAATCCAGCCCAGATTCAGGCCTTGGGCTTCATTGGCCTCATGACCATTGGCGCCCATCACCAAGAACATCATTTGATGATGGCCAAAGGAAACGTGGTTCACTGATTTAACGTGCATAAAGTTGACGAGATAACTCATCGCTACGAAGACAACGAACCACGCGCTTTCAGTGGCTTGCCAAAGAGTGCGCGCGGAAAGGTCTAGCGTTCCAAACAAAAGTCGATCAAGTTCAAGAGATTGTGGGAGGCATTAACGATGAAAATCTCGGTCTGGCTTTTTGGGTGTGCAACGCTAACACTCGCGTCATGCGGTAACATTCAAAACGGTGGTGGAAATCCATCCGATCAGTTCATTACTGAATTGCCAGAAGGTGTGCTCGCGATCGCCGCTCCATTTCAGGACCTGAAAGCCGTCCGAATTGATCCATTGGACGGATGCTACGTATATCGTCACATTGGAAAAGTGGAGACTACATTCCTGCCGCTACGGGCGCGGAATGGACGGCCAATTTGCACCCGCCTACCTGACGAAGCTCAGCTAGGCTAATCAAGTATCGACGCAAGCAGCTGCGTGTTAGATGCGCGGATGGTCAGCTTTGGGCTGATATTCGATCTTCGGGCGGATACAGATAAGCTGTCGATCCGGTGGAAACTTGCCCGTAAAGATCGTTGATATGGGCCATTACCATACGAACGCATCCCGAGCTGGCACGGCCACCGATGGACTTTGGGCTCGGAGTGCCGTGGATACGCAAATAGGTGTCTCTATTTCCAACATACAAATATAAAGCGCGCGATCCGAGTGGGTTTTTTGGCCCAGCATCCATTCCCTCGGCGTGTTGTTGATAGAGGTCCGGGTCGCGCTTGATCATAGCCGCAGTCGGAGTCCAGATCGGCCACTTGGCCTTGCGCCTAATTGTATAGATCCCCGGTTCGTAGAGGTTTCCCCGTGCAATTGCGACGCCATAGCGCATCGCCGTGCCATCATCACCAATATGATAGAGGTACCTTGCGACTGCATCGACATGAATATCACCGGGTGTCAGACCTGCATTCGCCTCCACACGTTGAGGCAGGAACCGCCGGTGAAAACCCCATGGATTTGATGTTGCAGGATCATAGTCGGCGGGTGTCACCTGCGCATCCCATGCCGACCATTTCGATCTGTTTGATGTCGGAGCTGCCCACGCCGTGCTCAGAATAGGGGGCGAAAACAAAGCTGCGGCCGAAACTACAAAATGGCGTCTGTTCAACATGGGTCCAAATTCCTCGACTACGTCTCATTAAGCGACCAAGCTTTCGAGTTAAACATTACACCACGGTGCAAAGCCACTCACATGCCCGTGTGCCGTCCGCAAGTGCACTGATGCACGTTCAGAATGTATAATGTCCGAAGGCTGAAAGAACGCCAGAAGCAATATTTACCCGAATGTATCCTTGACCTTCCCTTACTGGAAGCTTCGACAGTGCTAGCAAAATAACAGTTACGAGGTATCCATGTCCAATATCGACGCTGAAAAGACAGACGCTCCGTCCAAGTTTATGCACTACGGGATGATGGCCTGCTGCGCAGTCATGTTGTTGCCAGTTGCAGCATTTTTTCTTGCCGGTGGCAGCATTGCCCAGCTTTGGACTAATTTGGGTATCTTTGCACCCATAGCGCTTTGCATCGGGGTCCACTTGCTCATGTTTAAGATGATGGGAAAGTCTTGCCATGGCACGAAAAACGAAACCGACAGAGAAGCCAAAACCGAGATAGAATTGAGCAGGATACCGGCTATCACGCGGGACCATAGCACATAATCAACGCTCTCCGCAGATCAGGCACGGCACATCATCCGACGTCGGTTACCGCTGACGTCTTCATTCGATTGGATCAGCCAGTACTTTATCCAGGCATTCCGTCTTTTGTATCCTTCAGCCGCATCTAGTAGAAGCGCATTGAGCGCTCGAGCTTCACTGGATTTACCTACTCTGGGTGAAGACAGCTGAGGATCGCGTCGTCTCAAATCATATCGAAGCGCTGTGACATTTCATTACAAATTACTGCCCTCCAAAACCTTTACCAGTTCGTCACGGCTCCCAATATCTGGAAAGACTTCAAAAAAGGAGAAGAAGGATGACAAATAAGAAAGCGCTTGCACTCGGGTTGTTGATTTCGGTTGGGCTGGCAAACGCCACACTGGCCGACAGCGGCCACGGACATGACAAAAAGGTAGAAGCGACGCCGTCGGTGCCTGGGATGAAGATGCAGGGCGGTGACCCGCAGATGGGCATGATGGGTGGCGACCATCAGGCAATTATGCGCTCGATGATGCAGATGCATATGGCGGGAATGACGGGCGAAGGTATGGAGCAAACCAGAATGGGCATGATGGATCGTGATATGATGACCATGATGATGCCCGGTGACGGGGGCCAGAGCATGGGTGTCGCGATGCGCACCAAAATCGACGAATTCGACGCTGACAAAGACGGCGCATTGACGCTAGCGGAGTTTGAAAACCTGCACATGGCCGCGCTGCGCGAACGCATGGTTGACCGTTTTCAACACCTCGATTCTGATGGTGACGGACAGATCACGCAGGGCGAAATCGAGGCGGCTGGCACAAGAATGGGCGCGATGAAGGGTAATGCTAATGCCATGGGAATGGGCGGGCAACGCAACGGGGACAACTAGTGGTCCCCGTCGACTTTGCTCTATCAGAGCGAAGATCGTCGATGATAATAATGTTGAATCGCTGCCGGACTGTCGCCTGTGAGTATAGAAAATGCGATCTCGGCTTTGCCGATATCATTAGTCTGAGGAGTTACTCGTGAATCGCCGTCAAATGATGCAAACCGCAGCTGGTCTAGGATTGGGCGTTATGCTGCCCAATGGGCTTTTCGCACAATCCATCAAGAAGCTCGAATTTCCTCCGCTTCTCGATGCGACCAGCTCGCAGAAATTTCGTTTGCGTGCGCAGGCGGGTGAAACTCAATTTGCCGAGCGTGCGGGCACCGATACGCTTGGCTTCAATCAAGGCTATCTTGGCCCTACCCTGCGGCTTCGCACCGGATTCACAACACAAGCGGAAGTCGAGAACACTCTGGACGAACCCATGTCTGCGCATTGGCACGGGTTAATGGTACCGGGCGAGTCTGACGGTGGACCACATCAACCCATCTTGCCCGGGCAAACGTGGCGTCCCCTTCTGCCGCTTGATCAGCCTCCAGCGACAGCGTGGTATCACAGCCACGTACATGGCGCGACGGCGCGGCAGGTTATGTACGGTCTGGCGGGTGTGCTGCAGGTCACAGATGGGCGGGATGATGAGCGCGGACTTCCTTCAAACTACGGGGTCGACGATCTCACACTTGTCCTTCAGGATAGGCAGTTCGACTGGCGCGGTCGAATTAAATACACCCCTGGAATGCACGAGACAATGAATGGGTTTCTGGGCGACACCATTCTGGTCAATGGGCAAATTGATACTGCGGCAGAGGTCCCTCGTGGTTTGGTCCGGTGCCGTTTGGTAAACGGCTCAAATTCACGTATCTACAATCTCTGGTTGTCAGATGGTCGCCCAATGCACTTGGTTGCAACGGACGGCGGGTTTATCGATCAGCCTCTACCGCTTACAAAGTTAACGCTCGCTCCCGGTGAAAGATACGAAGCTCTCATCGACTTCACAAACGGGAACGACACTGTTTTGATGTCCGACAATGTCAATAACTCTCCCATGGGGGGAATGATGGGCGGGTCTGGCGGCGGTGCTGGCTTTGCGGTGTTACCTTTCAGAATTGACGCGTCCCTGCCCGTCCGAATTACAAAGATGCCTCTGCACTTGAACAGCGATATACCGGACTTGATCGGAGCAGACGCGACTGTCAGACGCATATCACTCGATATGTCGATGGGAATGGGCATGATGATGTCGCGCTCGGGTCAGCAATTCTCGATCAACGGCGAGACCTTCGATCAAAAACGCTTAAACTTTACGGTCGCGCAAAACAGTGTCGAGCGTTGGGTTGTTAGCGCAGATATGATGATGCACCCCTTCCACATCCACGGGGTGCGGTTTCAGGTCGTTTCGGAGAATGGCCAAACACCGCGCGCACAAAACGACGGGTGGAAAGACACAGTGTTGATTGATGGGACTGCGGAATTGTTGATGCAATTTGAAAAACCGGCCTCCGCAACGGCTCCTTTCATGTACCACTGTCATATTCTGGAACATGAGGACGGAGGCATGATGGGACAATTTAGTGTTGCGTGATGCCAATAAGCCTTGACCTTCCCCCAAATGGAGCCTGCAAAGTTCGCCTTCCATAACATGCCTGGAGCTCGTCAATGACAACGGAGTTAGATTTACGGAATCCAGCCCTAATCGGTGGCCTTCTCTTCTTGGCAACTGTACCGGTTCATCTTCTTGTGCCGCAAGATGTGTCCATAGCTTTAGCAGCAGTCAGTCTCAGTCTGATCGGCGGTGCATATATCGGGTTTGGCGCGCGGTCAGATAGCTTTCCCGCATTTGCGATGGAACTTGTGGTCGCCAGCATGTTTGGAATGGCCGCCCTCACCGGTCTTTTCTTGCATTGGAGCGCGATTCCCATTGGATTAACCCTTCACGCCGTGTGGGATCTGCTGCACCACAACCCCAGATTTGGTGCCACCGTTCCGCGTTGGTATATCCCGCTTTGCATCGTCTTTGATCTGGCAGCAGCGCTGTTTTTCATCATTTTGTATGCGGTCTAACAATATGCGTTTCCGAAACCTTGGTATCTGGACAGTTGCAGTGCTTGCGATAGCGCTCACTGCCGCATGGGCAACGGGGCGACTGCCGCAGGTTGATAGAGAGATGGTTGCCGCACTCGTGGAAGAAGCAGGGCCTTGGGGTCCAATTTTGATCATCGCATTCATGCTTGCTTCCATCGTTGCCAGCCCAATTCCAAGTGCTCCCGTTGCTTTGGTAAGCGGAGCCGCATACGGGCACCTCTACGGCACCATTTATGTCGCGATCGGGTCTGTGCTGGGGGCCGTTACAGCCTTCACTATCGCACGACACATGGGGCGTGGCTATTTGGAGCGTTGGCTGGGCGACAAGACCAATTACGGCCTCCTGGGTTCACAGAACTTGCTCATGTTGACCGTTTTCGGATCGCGTCTTCTGCCATTCATCTCCTTTGATGCAATGAGTTATGCTGCTGGATTGAGCCGACTGCATCTTTGGCGGTTTCTCGTTGCAACCTTGGCGGGGATTTTGCCCGCCAGCTTTGTGCTTGCACATTTTGGTGCTGAAGCGATGACCGGCGATTTCGGAAAAGCCGAATGGATTGTCTTAGGCCTCGGATTAATGACGGCTATTCCGCTAATTTTGGCAGCGATTTGGCGGGGATCAGAAACGGCGAAGTCTTAGGTTTGCAGCCATATATGTGTCAGCGCTCTTCATAGATGAAATTTCACTATCCCTTGACCTTTCTGGACGGAAAGCCTGTTTCCTTAAGTTATGAGCTTCCGATGACATGGGTCTTACGCAGTGGAAAACCACGATATAGTGATCACCACTAAGGGATTGTTATAATGAGAGATTTTGCAATTTTCTGCGAAAATGTCCCTAATCTCTGAAAAAACCTTCAATATCCTTTGACCTTCCATCTACTGGAAGGACTAGGTTCTGGGTAGCACCCGCTTAAAGGAATAATCATGGCCCAGCAATTCCATTCAACCGCAGTAACATCACTTTATGTTTGCCCCATGCACCCCGAGGTACAGCAAGCCGGACCGGGAGACTGCCCAAAGTGCGGGATGCATTTGGTGCCAAAAGCGCAAGAAGGTGAAACTGCCCATGCAGACCATGGGCACCACGGCCATCATTCACCTCAGAAAGCGCCGGATGGTGATTTAGACATCGTCCCCGCCGGATTTTCCGGGCCAGTTTACACCTGCCCGATGCACCCAGAAGTGCGCCAGCCTCATGCCGGGTCTTGTCCAATTTGCGGTATGGGGCTTGAGCTGGAGTCGGCTTCAATGGATGCTGGCCCAAACCCAGAATTGATTGATTTTACCCGCCGGTTCTGGATAGGGACTATCCTCACAATTCCGTTGTTGATCCTGACAATGGGCCCATATCTGGGGTTGCCGGTTCGTGAGATATTCGGTGAGCGCGCCACGCTGTGGATTGAATTGATCCTTGGAACGCCCGTCGTCCTTTATAGTGGCTGGCCCTTCTTGGTGCGCGGATGGAATTCATTCCGAACGTTGAATCTGAATATGTTTTCTCTGATCGCGATGGGGGTCATGGCAGCTTGGATATTCAGTATTGTCGCTGTCCTTATTCCATCCGTTTTCCCGAGCGGTTTTAGGGATGCGGAGGGCAACGTCGGCGTCTACTTTGAGGCCGCTGCGGTTATTGTCACATTGGTCTTGTTAGGCCAGCTGATGGAATTGCGCGCACGTGAAGGCACCGGCAAAGCCATCCGTGCGCTTCTCGACATGGCGGCCAAGACGGCACGCGTGATCCGAGATGACGACACCGAGGAAGAAATTCCGCTGGAGGATGTCCAAGTCGGTGACCGGCTGCGCGTCCGTCCGGGTGACAAGGTGCCGGTGGATGGCACCGTTACCGACGGGCGGTCATCAATCGACGAAAGCATGATTACAGGCGAACCGGTGCCCGTCGAAAAAGTGTCCGGCGACGCCGTAACAGGCGCAACCATCAACGGCACAGGTAGTCTCGTTATCACCGCCACGCGCGTAGGCTCCGATACGATGCTGTCCCAAATTGTCGAGATGGTATCGAGCGCGCAACGCAGTCGCGCGCCTATCCAAAAATATGCAGACCAAGTCGCTGGGTTCTTTGTCCCAATCGTGATCTTGATCGCCATTCTTGCCTTCGGGGCATGGGCGCTGTGGGGTCCGGCCCCCGCGTTGTCCTATGCGCTTATTTCTGCGGTCGCGGTCTTGATTATTGCATGTCCTTGCGCGTTGGGTCTAGCGACGCCGATGTCGATCATGACCGCTACTGGGCGCGGCGCGCAAGCTGGCGTCTTGATCAAAAACGCCGAAGCGCTGGAGCGGTTCGAAAAGGTCGACACATTGATCGTCGACAAGACCGGTACCCTAACCGAAGGCAAGCCAGTATTGGTCGCGGTCATGCCGGAAACAGGCCACGATGAGGCCGAAGTGCTGCGTCTGGCAGCCTCGCTCGAGCGCGGGTCCGAGCATCCTTTGGCAGAAGCGATTGTACGCGGCGCGGAAGATCGTGGCGTGGACATGGTCACCGCAACGGACTTCGAGGCGATAACTGGCAAAGGCGTCAAAGGTGTTGTTGATGGTAAACATGTGGCCCTTGGTAATCGCGCGTTGATCACGGACATGGGTCTTGAGGGTGGCGGCTTGGTCGGCAAAGCAAACTTGCGCCGTGACGAAGGCGAAACGGTAATGTTTGTCGTGCTTGACGGAGCTATTGCGGGCCTAGTCAGTGTTGCGGATCCGGTCAAGGAAACGACCCCGGCAGCCCTTAAAGCACTCCATGAACTTGGGTTTCGGATCATCATGGCCACAGGTGACAATGAACGCACCGCCAAAGCGATTGGTGCCCGTCTGGGGATCGACGAAATTCGCGCCGACGTTCTGCCCGAAGACAAGGCCCGTATCGTGCGTGAATTGCAGGAAGCTGGCGCAAAGGTTGCTATGGCCGGTGACGGCGTGAACGACGCACCTGCATTGGCGCAAGCCGACGTCGGTATTGCGATGGGGACGGGGGCAGATGTCGCGATTGAAAGCGCAGGGTTCACCCTTTTGAAGGGGAACCTTGACGGGATCGTGCGCGCGCGCCGCTTGGCAAGTGCGACGATGCGCAACATCCGCCAAAACCTGTTCTTTGCGCTGATCTACAACACGGCAGGTGTTCCGGTTGCTGCGGGCATTTTGTTCCCTTTCTTCGGGATATTGATCAGCCCCATGTTCGCCGCATTCGCCATGAGCGCGTCTTCGATTTCCGTTGTGCTGAACGCACTGCGGTTGCGCAGCGCAAAAATCTAAAGCGAAGGGTATCCAATGCTATATGACCACAACGGCGCAGACATGAACAATGGCTCGATCAGTCTCAATAGTGCTGTGGGCATGGGACCTGGGGTCATGATCTGGACAAGAAGCCGCGCACTGAAAAATCTGATTATTCTTGGGGTTTGTCATTGCTTCACCCCACACTTTGGGTTGGGCACTTGACGCGGTTTTCGAAGGTTCGGCGATTAAGCGTGATTTTGTGGACCTTGCGCCGTGAATTGCGAGCATTGCGGCAATACGGATCGCAGTCTCGCAGCCGAGCCGACCCGACTCGGTTTGTTGAAGCCCTAATCGAGCTCGGCCCTACATTCGTCAAATTGGGCCAGATTCTCAGCACTCGGCCCGATATTCTGCCTGAAGAATACGTCGCTGCGCTGGAACGACTGCAAGAACGGGCTCCAGTGGTTCCACTGGACGTCATCAAGGCAACCATCAAAACCGAACTTGGTGGCAAACTGGCTGATCACTTTGAGACATTCGAGTGCGACCCAGTCGCTTCAGCGTCGTTGGCACAAGTGCATCAGGCCACTTTGAAAGACGGCACCGTAGTCGCGGTCAAGGTTCAACGACCTGATATGGATGCATTGATCTCACGGGATATGGCGGCGCTAAGCTTCGGCATTACGATTTTAGCCAAAATTGTGCCCCGCAAGCTGCGTCGATCAAACCTGTCAGATTTTTTTGCTGAGTTCCGACGATACACCCTGAACGAGTTGGATTTCGCTGCCGAAGCCCAAACGATAGAAAGGTTTCGTCTGAATTTTGTCGGTCACGATACCGTAACAATCCCCAACACCTACCAAAAACTGACCACACGGCGCGTTTTGACGATGGATTGGGTTGAAGGGCTGCACCTCGGCGATGCGGCTGCGATATTGACCGATGAAAAGAAAGACAAGTTGGTGAGCGGTCTGGTCAATATGCTGCTCAAGATGTTCGTGTCCGATGGCTTGTTCCATGCAGACCTGCACCCTGGCAACATCGTGTTTCATTCTGACGGGCGACTGACGCTGCTGGATTTTGGTATGTACGGCCAATTGGAGCCACCTCAGCAAGACCGCTTCATTCTCTATTGGATGGCCGTTGTTCAAGGACAGACGCGCCGTGCCTTCCATCATTTTCGCGCTCAAACAGATGCATTACCTGACGCAGACGAGGCCGCTTTCTTCGACCAGTTCGCGAAGCTGGCAGAGGAATTTTATACCTCTCCCCTACGCGAAACGAGCCTTGCAAAGATATACTTGGAGATGATGCAGGCCGGGTATCAAACTGGGTTTGTTTTTCCCGCAAGTCTGATGTTGCACGCAAAGGCGCTGACGACAGCGGAAGCCTTGTTGTTCGAACTGGCACCCGATGCGCGATTTGAACAGCTTTCGCGGCCATACATCGCTCGGGAATTTGCAGCGCGCGTGGCTTCCCCCAACAGATTGGCCAAACGCACGTCACAGATTTTGCCCGAGCTTCTGCTACTTGGCGAACTGCCGCCGCAAACCGCTATGGATGAGGACTGGGATTGGTCCACGACCAAGGCGCTGGCAAATGACCTTGCATCACAAATCGGGCTGACAAATGTTGACGGGGGGCGAACTATGCTACGCGATTTGGTGGAGCATCATGCGCTGCCAATTCTACAGGCCACCAAACCCGCATTAAATGTGCCAGATATTCTGAAAGCGACATGGCGTCGTTATGATGAATTGGAGCGCAATCTACGCGTAGCAGAAACGACGGGTGCGATGATCACAACCCATCTCGCCGCGCTCACTCTGGCGATTTACGAAAGTTTGGTCGCACAGGGTCAGAGCCCCGAAGAGGCGCACGGTTTCGTGTATCAAATTTGCTGGTCGATCTACAAGCCCGTGTCAGAACTGCCACTTATGCTGGCCAAGACACTGTCCGCTGATCCAACCAAACAGATGCGTATCGCGACTAACGTCTTCCGAAAATTCCCGTTTGGTGACCCGGCGTATGGATGGCGAGACATCGACACCGACCCGAATACCGTAGGTTTTGACTGCACAAAGTGCCCAGTTGCATCGTTCTTCAAACAACATGACGCCAGCGATCTGTGCGTGAAGACTTGGTGCGCATTGGACTACCCGCTGGCGCAAAAATGGGGCGGTAAACTGGAGCGGACGAGCACCATCGCAATGGGCGATGACCACTGTGATTTTCGCTGGAATATGGATCCGGCCCGACCACATCAGCAAAACAATACAAAGGCCGAAAAATGACACACTCTCATGGCGATGAGGATTCCAATAAAGACTCGATCAGCCTCTTCGGCGCTGTGGGCATGGGCACCGGGGTAATGATTGGGGCGGGAATTTTCGCGCTGACCGGGCAGATCGCTCAATTAGCGGGTCCCTACTTTGCCCTGTCCTTTGTATTGGGTGCGATCATCACATCTTTTAGTGCCTACAGCTACATCAAGATGTCCGATGCATGGCCGTCCTCAGGCGGGATCGCGATGATCCTGCAAAAGGCATATGGGCCCGGCGCGATTGCAGCCGCTGCCTCACTTTTAATGGCGCTCTCGATGGTCATCTCTGAAAGTCTCGTTGCACGAACATTTGCGACGTATGTCTTGCGTCCGTTCGATATTTCAGGGGGCCCATTAGTCCCGATCTTGGCGGTCGGAGTGATCCTGTTTGCATTTCTTGTGAACATATCAGGCAACAGGTCCATTGGCCTGCTGTCGATCATCATGGCGGTGATAAAGATCGGCGGGATCGCATTATTCGGCATCGTGGCTCTCTGGTCCGGTGGATTCAGTCTTCCAGAGGCCAGCGACAATGTCAGCGGATTTAGTACAACGGGCTTTGTGGCGTCTGTGGCTCTATCGATCCTCGCGTTCAAGGGCTTTACTACAATTACAAACAGCGGCGGCGAGATCACCGATCCACACCGAAATGTTGGTCGAACCATCATGATCTCTATTGCGATCTGCATTATGATTTACCTGCTGGTAGCTCTAGCGGTTGGTTCCAACCTGACGATTGATGAGATTGTTGAATCAAAAGACTATTCGCTCGCCGAAGCGGCTGAACCGGCCTTCGGTCGGGCAGGTTTTTATTTCACTGTCGTACTTGCGGTCGTCGCAACGGCATCAGGTGTTTTGGCCAGTGTCTTTGCCGTTTCACGTATGCTGGCGATGCTGACCAAAATGAAAATGATCCCTCACAGTCATTTTGGTATGTCAGGCCCAATTCGCAGCCATACGTTGGTTTACACTGTGGTCCTTGCATCAACGCTGGCCGTCTTTTTCGACCTGAGCCGTATCGCTTCCCTTGGCGCATTTTTCTATCTGATTATGGATATGTTAGTGCATTGGGGAGTGTTTCGGCACCTGCGCAAAGAAATCGGCGCAAGCGGAGCGATATTGCTGTGCGCCCTGGGATTTGACGCGATTGTTCTTGTAGCGTTCGCAACGATGAAACTGAGATCTGATCCCATGATCGTGCTTTATGCAGTCATCGCAATCACAGCTGTCTTCGCTTATGAGCGGACATATCTGTCGCATTGGACCGTCCCACAGGACGATGGCGGGGATTAGCGGCACGCATCTTATATAGTAGGGATTATTGATGTCCTGAGTAGAATTATTCCATATGCGCGCTTGTGTGAACCTGAGCTAGAGGTTGTGGAATCGCAGGGCCGAACATCTGTCGCGACAAGGCCTGCGGCGCTCATAGTATCTGGCTTTTAGATGACATTGAGCTTGGATTCGACCACATTCAATTGACGAGGCAGAACCCAAGTTGGGCTTCGAAGTCGGAGCGTTTTTCACATGCCCTGTAATTTCCTTAGACCGACGGAAAGGCTTCGCAGCTCCGCAAATTCTTTCCCTCGTAGACCATGCTTGAAGTTGGGGTGATGCGCCCCCGATGAAGCACCGCCTCGTGCGCCATGCATGCGGCATACACTCCAACCCTTAACAGCAGGAGCTCGACAGCGCAGCTTGGTCGATTTCGCCGTTGCTGCGCATCGAAGTGCGCTGTGTGCCCTTTGCATGGGGTTACCGTCATTATCCACCATTTGCCCCTGCGGGTTTAACGTCACCCACTATCGCCTGTCCGCCTGCGTTAACAGTCACGTGCTCTACGCGAATTGTTTGTGACGGGCCTTTGCGATATCTCTTCAACGCCTCAAGTTGGGTGACGAAGGTACGACCAAGTCGGTTCGTGATCCTGTCATATGACTCTCGTGCTTGGTCGCTCTTGGCATTCAATGAGCTTCCCGCACTAGTCATCATGGCTGCGTGTGTGATGGCCATTTGTGTGACAAGCATTGCTTCAATCGCATCGTTAGGCTCCAACTCAGCTCCCATTGATAGAACAAAGGACCGATAATGAGCACCTGCTTCGCCAAGGCCTTGAAGAGCGCTGATTAGAAGTCCGCGAGCTGCGGTCGAGCTCTTCACGCCATACATCGACTGCAATTCCATCTCATCTGGTAAGTGGTCTGCGATCTGGGATGTCGTCAGGTTGCCAAAATCAGGTGTGCATCTCTGTTCACTAGTGCGGCTGGGTCCAACAGACGCGCCGGAGTTTCTTGCGGTAGTCGACACTTTGCTCATCGATGCTGACCGGCAAGCCGGAGTATTTCCACCTTCTAGATCGTCAGGCTTACGGTCTGTTTCCTTGTTCATTTCATATCTCTCCAATCGCCAATTTTTTGCGTCTAGCTTGCTATTTGTCCACGTTCCGGAGACTGGATTCAAAGCTCTAATGGACTCTTCAATATATGCCACTCAAGATTGGTTCATGAGCGAGCTTCATCACTCATAGTGACAGACCTGCGGCCAAACATTTCTTCCGGGTAACCAATCCCAATTCTAACAACTTATGCACAACATCAGACGAGCAAGTGCGACCAAGACCAGATCCCTCATTGATCCATTTCGCCCAATTTTGCAGTACAACAGCTTCTGTAACGCCATTGTGCTGAGGTGTAGGGACTTCCGAAAAATCTTTCTCAGACAACCAGTTCTCAGGGAGCTTTATGAACCGGGTTTCAACCCCTTTTTGCTCAAAGGCATATGCCGCTGCTGCATCGATGATTGCATCTGGAGATACTCCTGCCGCAATCGAGGAAGCCAAAGTGGCTTTGACTTTTTTGACATTGCCTTCGCGAGGGTAGGCATTGGTAAAGCGCTCAAGAATACTGAACATCGGTTCGATTGTTTCGCAACGCAACTTGCTTTTGCAATCTGCTATTGAACTGGATTTAGGAACTGTGATGGGTGGGTGATTCTGCCTACCAGTATGCGGTAAATTTTCCCGGTCTATGTTGGAATTCTTCCCACCATCACACGCCGAGCCGGTAGATTCTCTTACCTCTGCTTCAGTCTGGGTTTTCTGACTATTGATCGCAGACTCACCATTAGCGCGAGTCGTATTGCTTAGCTTTCCATCCCGACGTCTTGCTCCATCCAGCATAGCTTGACGTATCAACTGATACTCAGTCGCGAGTCCTTTGTACCTTCCACTTCTGATCTCAAAGTACTGCCGAAATGAGGGGCTTTTCTTCACGTTGCGGCGCAGGGTATCTACTGAAATTCCGGCACAACTCGCAAGCTCCACGTCAGTTCGAAAGCACCACCCAGATTTGCCATCAAGCAGTGCAGTAATTATGACTAGCGCGACCTTGGTCGCCGAGGGCGATAAATTTTCGTCTAGCGCCATGTTGTGGATGATTTGGAGCTTCAAATCGGATAGTTTGTAGTTTTCACTTGAGACTAAAGTAGCTGATTGAGACATGAACCTAGCTCCCCTCGTTCGGTTTGGGGGCTAGTTTCTTCAATGCAGCAAAGACCAGATGATCCGGGAAGTAGTTGATCCCGCCGATCTTGGTTGGTGTTGGTAAGCGGCCAGCCTGAATGTCCCGATAAATTGTCGTGCGACCTCGACCACCAAGCATCTGGCGTAGTTGTTCCATAGTAAAATATCGCATGTCACGGTACTCCGATTTGTTTCGTGGTGACCACCGTGACAGTTCAATTTGTTTGGGCCGAACGCTCAAACAGCTTTTTTTCAACTATTTGCCTCATAATAAATCGCTCGAATTCGCGAGAGGCTCAACTCAAACCTATGCTCTATCTCCACTTTTCGTGCAGCGTTTGTCACACTGAGACCGGCCGCTACATGTTTATCCATCAAGTTCAGTATTTCTTGATCTCGTCGTTCGTTGTCTTTTCGACGTTTACTGTTGTTCTCAATAAGTGGCTTTTCTTGCTTCTTTTTGCCCTGCGCCAGTTTCAGTAAGTAGTGATCCTCAAGCGCGTGCAAATGGTACCCGATAGAGCAGGAAAGCTCGGTAGCCTCCATCATATGCGCAGAAACGTTTTCAGGGCTCCACATCTCCTCGTTGCTGCAAACAGGCGGCAAGAGACTGAGCTGCATCTTCAACGTCCTGACAGCCAACAAGATATTTGCAGCGTGGAAAACAATTGTACCGACCCATTTTGGGTTTTCATCTGCGATTTCAGCCAAAGAGTATGCGTTCGCTTCCCGTTCGTCTGCTCCCACCCAAACGCCATCGCGATGTTGATCGGAGCACAAGTCTTTGGCCCTTGTTTTTGGCTTCTCACCCATCCTCACAAAAGTCTTCTCGAAGTTCAGCTTATGTGGCTTTCTAGCATGCCGTTGAAAGATAACACCTTCTCTTTCGATAGCTTTGATCGCTCTCTCCTCAGCGGCAATTAACCACTCGTAGTTAAGCTCGTCGGGTAGACCGGCATTCAGGGTTTCCAGATTTATTGCTGCCCACTTTAGCTGGAATAACTTAAAACTCTCATCTCCGCCGCGGGCTTCTGACTGGCGGGCCAAGTAGCCGTCCATCGGCTCGCCGCTATCAGGACCTTTAGTGGCACTAAACTCCTTGGAGATTTCTCGAAGTGATCTGTCATACAAACCGCGGCGGATATGCTGCAGTAATTTTGGTTCATCCCGAAGTGTTGCCCGTCGGTTGGACCCCAGAGGGCCGTCACCTCCCAAAGGTACATGTACCGTTGGGACTACCAACTCCAAAATTCTTTTCAGTTCAGAGATTTCTGATTGATCTCCACATCCGAGGAAATCCTCGGCAGAAATATGCTCCCAAAATCCATATTTTGCCCATCCACGCCATTCATACATCGCTATTCTCACACACAGTTTAGTTATACTGAGGTCTTGGTTAGATCAATTTAACATCGCTCAAGGCAAGGTCGTTGCCTTACTATTTCAGAACGCAGTGTGATCAAACTGACTCATCTGGGATACGGTTGCCCAGCGCTGCAACCTTTGGCGTTTCCAAATTCACTAAGTAGCTGCATTTAATTGCTCGGGGGTCGACTTTCCCACGCAATGCGCCGACCAAGCTTTCATAAGGATGCGCCTCTTTTCGAGAAGGTCGGTGCGGCGATAGGCTCGTTCAACACTACTACCTACCACGTGGCCCAAACAGGTTTCAGCCACGTCGCGAGATACATCGGTTGCCTCAGCACACCATGTTCTAAAACTTGATCGAAAACCGTGTGGGCGCGCAGTCATGCCGTTTCTCTCCATAAAGCGGCTCATGGTAGCGTCAGAAATGACACCTCTTCGAACGCTGGGAAACAAATACTTATCACGTTCGAATTTAGTGGCTTCCTCAATGACTGCCAGAGCTTCCTCAGATAAAGGAACACGGAAATCAGCTGTCGCATACCTCCTCCCTTTCATGGCCTCGCCTGGGATGGTCCAAACATCCTTCTCGATTTGATCAATGGTCAAGAACCGTAAAGGTCCAGACCGAACCGCAGTAAGAATCAAAAGTCGTAGGGCTAATTGCGTAATCGTGCCGTCGCTTAGCTCTTGATAGAAGGTGGGAACCTCTTGCCACGACAATGCGGGAACATTTTTGGGCCTGTGCCTCGTCTTACCCAATAAGGCCTTCGCTTTCTCTACGGCTTGAAGATCGACGATTAAGCCCAGCGCTGCAGCATGCTTTAAACAAATGCCGAGTCGGTTCATAGCTTTACGGGCGGTATCTGCTTTTGTGTGCCAGATTGGAGCTAGGGTATCTCGAATGTCACGCTGATCAATGTCAGCAACGGGGATCTTGCCGAGTTTGGGAAGAACATGAAGCTGGAGAGGAGACATCCATCGCCCCGCCTTGCCGTCGCCCCTTAAGTCAGCTTTACGGCTTTCAAATGCGTCTTCCACAATGTCGCGCAACAGGTGAATATCTCTGGTTGCATCTCGCTTTTCGCGCTCACGCTCCTTTATCGGGTCTAAGCCGCGTTGTACGATTGCTCTATTCGCGGCTGCTTTCGCACGAGCATCTTTGAGGCTAACCTGTGACAAAGGTCCTAAGCCCATTTCTCTCCGCCTTCCATGAACTGTAACGCGCAGAAACCATTGCGCTCCACCGTCACTGCGCTTGTGTAGCCAGAGACCCCCACCGTCTGAGTACTTGCCTGGTGCGCTCTTCTTGATCCCTAAAACTGTAAGCTTGTGAATGGCCGCCATCTCTGTCCACCTTTGTATCCACCCACAAATATAGAACAGGAGGAAGCATATTGAAATGCCTTGGAACAACTAAGTAATTGTAAAGATAGAGTTTGAGTGCAAACTAGGTCAGAATGAAACAGGATGAATAGCCAAAGCAATGCCTCTCCTGGGCACCAAAATCAAGCAGAAAACCCGAGAAACTTTGATTTTCTGAGCATCTTTGATTTGCCGCCGACCGAACCAGAGGCCCGCATTATGCGGGTGCAGATCTCCGTCAGCCGCCGCCCGTAGTATTTCAGCCTATTGCTTGTGGCCCCGTCGAGCGGTGCCTTTCGATCAAGACTGTCGATAACAGCGAACGAACCGCGCCTTTGACCTCTTCAATGTCGTCAAGACCGCATCGAAGTCATGTAGGGCCATCCGCGATCTCCCGCACAGTCTTGTCATCACGCAGCGCTTTCAATGCCACCTGGGCCTTGAACTGATCTGCCCGCAACGTCGGCAACTCCTCGCAAAAGACACGCGGTTTCGTGGAACCACGGCTATACCTTGAGCTATAATTGGCCGATCCCCGCGGTTCTGCACCAGAATCATGCAAAATCGTGCTATGGTTGAGTCAGACTTTCTGGATCTTGGACTATTTTCATGGCTGTTCGCCCCACCGGGCAAAGGCCGTCTGTCGGAGCTACCCTAACGACTAACACTGCCACCAATCTGGGTAGTGTTATCGGCACGGGGACTCTCACAGGTGTATTCAGGCCGCGCCCGACCGATTTTATAGGCAACATTTTTGAACCGGCTCGA
Organism: Litoreibacter arenae DSM 19593; assembly: GCF_000442275.2. GTDB lineage: Bacteria > Pseudomonadota > Alphaproteobacteria > Rhodobacterales > Rhodobacteraceae > Litoreibacter > Litoreibacter arenae. Next base: position 748,150 of record NZ_KE557314.1, read on the forward strand.
CCGGGGACTCCGGTTGTGCGACCGGAAGACCTGCTGGCGGTCCGGATAGAGCTGCGCAATCTTGACGTCGTCGCAGGCGATCCGCCAATCCTGAAAAAGCGCGGGACAGGCGCGTCGCAACTGATCTTGCATTTCCCGCCGCAAGCCATCACCGAAGAGGCCTTCTTCCAGACCAACCCCACCGGCGTCACCGGACCTGATGTTGACGACACGATAGAATTGCAAAAGCCCGACCCCGACGCAGGCCAGACAAGCGGCGACACCCTGCCGCCTTTCGGGGGCCGGACGATCCGCGCCCGGATCGCGGATGAGTCCCGTCTGGTGTTCGACGTCCCGAACGACCTGGAGATTCCCTATACACTCGAAGGGGTGCTGGCGGCGGTTCAGGATCTCGACCTGAAAGTCGCCGACAACGCCCGACCCCGGTTCATTGTCGGCAAGATATTCAGCGTCAAGGACCTGCTCTCCGACACCGCCCTGTCGCGCGTTACGACGACGAAGCGGGCGTCCTTGGCAAGCTTTGCCGCCAACAGCCTGCGCATTTCAAAATCTTCCACCGGCGCCGCGACACTCTACATGCGGCAGCGCTCGGGCGGTGTAGGCCTGCTGGAGACCGGCCGCGTGAAGCCGCGGTTCAAACTGCCCGGTCTGCTGCGCACGAAACCCAGCCCCAAGCCGCCCGCTGCCAACACCACCGCCATTGAAATCCCGTGGCGGTTGATCCTGTCGCCGCACAAAAGCACCCGCTGGCGTCACTCAACCACCGCCATGACCTCCGCCGCGACCACCCATACCGAGTTGTGGCATTCGCGTCTGGTGTCGCCCAACTCACAAGGCGACGCGATCGAGCCGCCCTATCCAGACCCCAGCCGGACGGTGCGCGCGATTTGGGCCAAGACCGGTGAAGGCTCCACGCCGGAGGCCATTGCCGCCGCCAAGGACCGCAGCCCCGATTTCGAGAATGTCGATCCCAGTCAAAAGCCCTTCCGCATGGCGATGGACGATTTCGACCGCACGCAGATCTCCCACCTGTCATCCAACTTCTCCATCAGCGGCCACACGCCCGATCCCGTCAACACCAACCTGATGATGATGTCGGCGCTTGGCGGCTGGCTAGACAGCCGCGGCGCGTGGATGCCCCCGGGCGGTTTCTCGGTCGAGGAATGGGCGCACCGCGCCAGCATGGGTCGCGACCATTTCGTGCGGGTCGTCTACAAGGGCTTCCTGTTCCCGTTCGGCCATCAGGTGTCGCTGGTGAAGGTCACCGAACGCAAGTTCCACAACGGTGCGCTATCGGACCCCAAGCCGGGTTTTCCCAACGGCATTCCGCAGATCGACCAACTGCCCGGAAACCCCGCCTATATGCGCCAGCGCATGTTCATCGTCATCCGCGAAAAGACGCGCGTTTATGGCACCGACACCCTGCGCAGCTTCGACGGCAAGGTGGATTTGAACCTGCAATTCCCCTTCTCGACCGTCACCATCCTGACCGAAGCCACGCCCAATCTCGATGACCCGAACGATTCCGAAATAGAGGCCGACAAGGGGCAGAAATTCTTCTGGCCCATGGTCAACGAAAAGCACTTCAAGTTCCAATGCGTCGCCACCGACATGGATGACCGCAAGGTCGCGTTCGAGTTGCCGATGATCTTCATGGACAACACCTTCGCCGCTCCCTTCCTGCCCGCAAGCGGCAGTCTCGACCGGCGGCCAAACTTTGCGAACGCGCGGGCGAACGCGGTCAAGGCGGCCGATGCCTTCGCGGCCTCCGGCAACCTCAGAACCGCCGATATGAAGCTGCAACGCGTGGCCCTCGCGGCCAGCATGAAGGCGGGCGACACCTCGGTGCAGGTCGAGACGATGGATTTCGGCGGCTTCGCGGAACTGGTCAACCCAGACCTAGACGCCGCCAGCGACGATCTCAGACATCCGCCCTTTTACCCCATGGTCACCGGGCTCGACGCCCGCATCGGGGCGATGACGCATCTCAGCGGGTCCACCGCTCCCAACCGTCTGGAATGGCACCCGTTCTACCTGAAAAACGGCTTCGATCAGGCCGGGGAGGTGTTCGCCAACGTGGTGCCCGCATCCGGCATGGCGAAGCTCGATTTCTCGGCGCAGGGCGACCGGTCCGGCGGGTTCGTGCAGCCCAATATCGTGCCCAAGGCCCTATCCCGCCTGTCAGGGCCCGTGACGGCGGAGCCGGATCAATTCATCAACGGCGTCATAGACCCCGGCGGTGGGTTTCCGGACCTGCCAGGCGACATCCCCCTGCCGCTCATCTTCGGGTGCATCCCGCTTAACGCCATCATCGACGCCGTTACGGGGCTGGCGGACAAGCCCGAAAAGGCCCCGAAATTCGCTACCGAAGCCAGCACCCAGCTGGAAAGCTTCATCAACGGGCTGGTGCGCCTGCTGGGCTTCGTCACGGAAGGTGCCGCGCAACCGGCGAACATCGCCAACGCCGCGCTGACCGCTTTCACCGCCACGCTCGATGATTACATCCAGCAGGCGCTTGGGCTGACGGCCGCGCAGGCGACCGAGATCGAGGACAAGCTCGATGACCTCAAGGCCGAGCTTGCCAATGTCGTGGCCGATCTTGCCACACTTCTGAACAAGGCAATCGACGCCGCGCCCACCGATCCCGGTCTGGCCAACCTTCCCTCCAGCCTGAACGATGCCCGCGCCGCTGTGGATGACCTGCGCAATGCGGCCAATGCGCAGATCGCAGGCGTATCGCTACCCGCCGGTTTGCGGCAGACGATCCTAACAACCGCCCAGCAACTGGACATATTCCTCGACGATCTGGCGCAACTGCCCGTCGTCGTGACGCAGGCCCGCGCACTGTTTGATGCGCTCGACGCCATCGTTGGCGCACCAGAGGCGTTCGAGGCGCTGCTCTCGGACCCCGACCAGTTGCGCGACCTCGTCGTAGAGGTTGGCGACAAAATCGACGATCTCGGCACCACGCTCGCCGGGTTCAATTTGATGGAGGGCGCCCCGCGCAAGGCGATCACCGACGCCATGTCGGCCGTCACTCAGGCCATCGGCATCGCCGACGATCTGCTGAACCTGATCGAGCAGTTGACCGGCGACGAGTTGACCATCCGCTTTGACTGGACCCCCGAAATCAGCTCTTTCCCAAGTGGCCCGCATCCGATTTTCCGCGTCAACGACAAACGTGGCTTTTCGCTGGCGGTGGAGGCGAAAGTCAAAAAGCATGGCGACACCACACCCAAAATCAGCGTCGTTTGCGGGCTGAAACATTTCGACCTCGTGCTGATCGGCGAGGCCGCGTTTCTGGAATTGCTGTTCGAGAAGATCGAATTCAGCATCGACAGCGCCGCCAAAATGGATGTGGACGTTGTCTTCAACGATATCAAATTCGTCGGCCCCCTCAGCTTTGTCGAGGTGCTGCGCGACCTGATCCCGCTGGACGGCTTCAGCGATCCGCCGTTTCTGGACATCACACCGCAAGGGATCGACGCGGGCTTTTCCGTCGCCCTGCCCAGCGTCAATATCGGCGTGCTCGGTCTGGCCAATCTCAGCCTTGGCGCGGGCTTCACCGTGCCGTTCATCGGCCAGCCGCTCTCCGTGCGCTTCAACTTCTGCACCCGCGAGCAGCCATTCGTGCTGACGGTCTACATGTTCGGCGGCGGCGGCTTCTTCGGCGTCACCATCGACCCCAATGGCGTGCAGATACTTGAGGCGTCCTTCGAGTTCGGAGCCAGCATTTCCATTGACCTCGGCGTCGCTTCGGGCGGCGTGTCGGTGATGGCGGGCATCTATTTCCGGATGGAGCAGGACGCGGTGTCGTTGACCGGCTACTTCCGGCTGGCAGGCCATGTCGATGTGCTCGGCATCATCACCGCCTCGCTGGAGCTGTATCTGGAACTGCGATACGAGTTTGAAACCGGCAAATGCGTCGGCAAGGCCGAACTGACGATAGAGATTTCGGTATTCATCTTCTCCGGCAGCGTCACGATTTCCTGCGAGCGCAAATTCGCAGGCTCCAACGGCGATCCCAACCTGCGGCAGATGCTGGGCCTCAATCCCGCGCTCCCGCTCGCCGATGAGCTGGACCAGATCGACGGCCCCGATGTCGATTATGCATGGCGCGAACATTGCGAGGCCTTCGCATGACAAAACAAACCCTCCTCTGGACAGTTGTGCCGCACGGGCGCGTGCCGAAAGGCGAAGACGGCGAGGGCCGCCTGCGTGTCTCCGCCGTCGTCTCGCCGCGCCTCACGCCGGAAACCGCCGCCGAACAGTCCCTCGCTGCCTTCCCCGATTTTCTCGACTGGCCCGCATTGCTTGAACAGGCGGAATTCGCCCTGCGCATCGGCGGCCAGACGCTGAAACTGCGGCCGCTGGGCAAGCCCGACAGCGGGCTGTGGCGGAAGCTGCTGACCGACACGACGCCCGTGGCGGGGTTCGAGTTCAAGGACATGAGCGCCGTCAACCTGCATTCCTTCGCCGTCAAACACATGCTCGGCACGCTGCGCAAACATTACGGACGGCTGGCGGTGCAGGCGGCGTCCAACCACCCGACGCTGTTACCTTGGGAGGACGCACACCCCGACCTCAAGGATATGCTCGACGACCTTGGCACCAAGACCATCAAATACACCTTCGGCGACCGCGAAATAGAAGTCCCCCTGCCCGGCTTTTCGCGCTTTTACGACGACGAGCGATCCGTCGGGGAACGCCTGACTGCGCAGGTCTTCGGCCCCAGAAGTGTCTACCGGACCGATATACCCGCCATCGACGCCAAGGACGGCCAGCTTCCCCCCAAAGGCGGCACGTTCCGTCGCCGCGTCATGTCGCCGGACTGGTATAACCCCCGCCCCTCCGGCCCCGGCGGCACGCTGCTCGCCGCCCCTGATGCAGCGCTGATGGACCAGTTCTCAAGTCAGGCCGAATATACCTTGTATCAGGCCGACAGCTTCTACCGCCGCGAACCGGCTACCATGGCGCAGAAGGCCATGCGCTTTCCCACCTACCAGAACGTGCCGCCCCCGCCGCCGATCCCGGAATATGATTTCCACCGCATCCTCGCCTCCTATGGCAGCTACCCGCCCCTGCAACGCGCCCTCGGGCTGGTGATTGATTTTGTGGTCGAAGGCCAGACACCCGACCCCGGCGCGGGCCAGATCAACGGCAACATGGCGCTGGTGGTCAAATGGCAAAACGGGCGTGACGACAGCGACGACGCCTACCCCGCAACGGCATGGCAGCTAGACCGCGAGCGGTTCGTCGCCCGTCCCCGCGGCGATGATCTGACCCGCGGGCTGCTCCGGCTGGAAAACAGCGATGACAGTTGGGGCCAGCAGGACAAGGAGGAAGGCCTGTTCGACATCTATCAGGTGGACCCCGACGGAGGCGCGCTCAAGACGGTGGGCTTTACGCTGACCGCGCAGAACCTTGTCGCCAAAAGCCTCGATCTTGCGCGCCCTGACGGGCAGGTGACCTACACCACCGGCGACCGCCAGCCCGTGGCCGCCCTGCGCTCCGGCGGTTTGGGTATCTCGCGCCACGGGCGCGCGCAGCAGGTCGCCGATGACGCTGCTGCGGCGCAGTTGAAAAATCAGGCCATCGCGGGCGGCAACGGCAAGAATGTCGTATTCTTCGCCGAGGATCTGTTTCGCGGCTACCGCGTCGACGTGGCGGCGGTCGCCCCGCCGTGGGATACGGCGGTCGAGGTGAAGCCGGAGGATTGGCGCACCCTGTGCGCCCGCCACGGCACCTATAAGCTGATCGACAGCGGCGACACGCTCGACTTCGGGGTTGACGAAGGTCACGTCGCAGGCCCGTCCGCGTCAAGCGGCACCAGTGCCGGGGTGAACCCCGACGACTACTATCTGCACGAATCCCTCTTCCGCTGGACGGGCTGGAGCCTGTCTGCCCCCCGCCCCGGCAAGACCATCCGCGCCGCGAAGGTGGACGGCACCGAATTGCAGGGCGAAATGCCCGCCGACATCAGCGACGTGGGCGAAAAGGGCAACGGGCTGGCGGTGACCTACAAGGTGCCAAAAGGCAGCCTGCCCAAGCTGCGATTCGGGCAGCATTACCGCCTTCGCGCGCGCTATGTGGATGTGGCGGGCAACAGTCTGGCGCTTGACGACCCGACACTGGACCCGTTGGAGCAGGCGACGGACGTGGTCGGCTACTGGCGGTTCGAGCCGGTCGATCCTCCCGCAATCATGGGCCGGAACAAGCTCAGCGAAGGCGAGTCGCTGGAGCGTATGGTGATCCGCTCCGACTACGATCAGACGCCGGAAACCTACGTGAAAACGCCGCAGTTCACCGCCGCGATCATCGAGCCCGCGCTGTCGGATTTCGAATACACCGCGTTGAATGAACGCCACCTCGTGCCGCCCAAATCCGCGCAGCAGCAATGCGAAACCCACGGGCTGTTCGATCCGTATTTCGCGCAGTGGGACAACATCAAGACGGGCTACGAGATTGCCGCCCGCGAGGATGGTACCCTGTTCGACGAAATCCCCGGTGCCACCGTAGAGATCGTCACGCCCACCTCCGTCAAAAATGTCGCCCAAACCCAGAACGCGCCGCCCGCACTCCCCACGCCCGAAAACCCCGTGGGCGACCGGCTGGTGGGCGGGCAGTATGTCATTCACCGCGAGGCGAAGCTGGTGACGCCCTACCTGCCCGACGGGGCGGCCGCAGGCATCGCCATCCGCGCGCTGCCCGGTGAAACCATCCCCGGCGTCACCGGCCCCGGCACCATCGGGACGGGCTGCGAAGTGGTCGAGGCGCCCAATTCCGAGCTGGTCATAATGCTGCCCCATCAGGGCGAATGGCCCGACATGCAGGGCTTCCGCATCGTTCTGGCCGAACGCGAGGCGGACTTGACCGAGCTTCCATGCGCCGAAAAGTTCACCAATGACGGCGCGCCGCACTGGAACCCCGACGACCGTGTGCTGACGCTGTTCCTTGCCAAGGGCCGCATCGCCCGGTTGCGCTATGCCAGCTTCATCGACAAGTCGATGATCGGCGATTTCGGGCTCTTGAACTGGGCGCCTCAGGCGGGTCGGGTCTTTGTCGCGGAAATGGCAATGCTGGGCTGTCATTGGATGCTGACGCCGTTCCGCACGCTGACGCTGGTGCATGCGACCCAGCATCCCGTATGCCTGCCGGAGATGATAGAGACCTCCATCGGGCGGGCGGCGGGCGACCAGTTTGCCGACGTCCGGTGCAGGCAGATCAGGTTGCACGGGCCTTCCACCGGAAAGTTTGAAATCATCGCCGAGTGGCATGAATGGGTCGACGACATCAACCGGCCGAAGCCCACGCGCGAACATCGCAAGGGCCAGCTTGGTGAAATCCATCTGCCCGAAAACCATCCCCACGACGTCAATCTTTTTGCCGCCATGGCCGCGCAAATCGTCGACCCCGCGCGACCTCGCCCGCCCCCCAACCGGCACGAATTTGGCGACAGCAAGTTCCGGCTGGTCCAATACCGCCTGCAAGCCACCACCCGCTTTCGCGAATATCTGCCGCCGCCGATCTATGCCGACCCCGATCTGGTGACCCGCATCGGACCGGTGACCGAAGGGCCCGCCATGACCACCGGCGCGGATGACGACATGGGCGCGCCCGTGCTGCGCGACCCGGCTGGGACGACCGACCATTCGCTGATCCCCGCCAGCGTCGCACCGGATGATCCGCGCGTGCTCTACGTAGTGCCGACCTTCCGCTGGACGCGCACCAAAAAGGTGGGCGGCGTGGACGTCACCCGTCTTGGCAACGGGTTGCGCGTGTGGCTGGACCGTCCGTGGTTTTCATCCGGCGACGGGGAGTTGCTGGGCGTCGTCCTGCTCTCGGAGAACGGCCCGTTCACGGCGATCCCCGACAAGATGCAGACCTCGGTTACGCAATGGGGGTTGGACCCGATGTGGGACACGGTCCTGCCCAAGCACCGCACCAAAGCCAGCGATTTCCCCGCCCATGTCATCAGCGAAGATATCCGGTTACAAGAGTTCCCGACCGAGGCGCCGGTCGCCATCGTCGGCCATCGCGTCCACTGGGACGACACCCGGGCCCTGTGGTATTGCGACATAGAGTTGAATCCGGGTGGGACCTACATGCCGTTCGTCCGGCTCGCCCTTGTGCGCTATCAGCCCAATGCGATGAACGGCATCAAAATCTCCAAGGTCGCCACCGCCGAGTTCGCGCAGGTCCTGCCCCGCCGCCGCGCGGTCATGTCGGTGAAAGATGGCAAGGTCTCGGTCAGGGTGCATGGCAACGTGCCGGTGGGTGGCCCGCTGAATTACAAAGTCGATTCGCCCTATCTCAACGTGTCCTTTCGCGATGATCCCAAAGACACGGGACGCAACCGGTTCGAACTGGTCCTGCAATCACGCGATCCCGCGATCGACAGTGACCTCGCGTGGGAGGATACCAAGCTGCTCGACAGCGCAATCGTCGGCGGGGCGTCGGGGGGCATTGTGGTCACGCCAGGCCCTGGCACGGTGGGCGTGTTCCGCCGCGGCGCGCGGCCCGCGCCCGTGACGCGCACGGTCAGTACCCGCGGAGGCGGGCGACAGCGGCTGGAGGCGGTGATCGAACGGCAAACCGGAGCAATCACCTCGGTCACGCAGATCAGTGACCCTGCCATCTGGAACGTGACCGCGGACCTCGACCAGCCCGGCGGGCGGCCTACACGGCTGATGCTGCGGGAATTCGAACGCTACTACACCGACCGGTCCGGCAACCACAAGCGGGACAGACAGATATTCCAGAAGCGCTTTGTGGAAGAACGATTGGTCTATGCAAGCGTCTTCAACATTCCCAAATCCTGAAGCCCTGCGATCTGAAGCATGCTGGCGGCCTTGCCTTGCCGCACATGTCAGCCGGGTCTCGCCATCGAACAAATGCTCAGCAGTTTGCAGCACGACGGAGCCGCAAGCTTTCTTCAGTCATCTGGACTGCCTCTGCTCCAAGTGCCGGGAATGTGGGAAATTATTCAGACTGGCGGAAATCGCGGGTCCTCAACCGGTGTTTCTCTCCTGTGCACCGATTGAATTCACTTACGTAGCTTCCAACTTACGTCGACTTGGCGTCATGACCCAGACTTAGTCGCCAAACCGCGCGAGGTCCGACACTTATTCTGTCGTTGTTTTGTGACCTTAGGGGTGTACTAATCACATTGGGAGGACCGTGCGCTGGCCGCTGGGGTGTCAGCGCTGAGACGTGTCCACTATGATTGGAGACTATGATGAATACCAAACTGATCCTATCGACCGTCGCTGCGATGACCTTGTCGTCGGTTGCGGCACAAGCGGACACGCTGCGGCTGCTGACATGGGGCGGCTACGCGCCGGAAGACGTCATCGCCAAGTTCGAGGCCGAAACCGGCCACACTGTCGAAGTGACGAAATCCAACAACGAGGAAATGATCGCCAAACTGCGCGCGACCAATGGCGGCGGGTTCGACCTTGCCCAGCCTAGCCAGGACCGGATCGCCGGACCACAGGCCGAATTCGGCATCTACAAGCCGCTGGACATGTCCAAGATCGACACAAGCCTGTTCATCCCCTCCATGCTGGAGGCCACCAAGGGGAACACAACCGTTGACGGCGAGGTCTACGCCGTGCCGCATGTCTGGGGCACATCCGGTCTGGTCGTGAACACCGCGCAGGCAGGCGATGTGAAGGACTACACCGACCTGTGCAACGACTCCGTCGCGGGCAAGGTGTCCTACCGCCTCAAGCGCCCGACCCTGATCGGGTTTGCCTACTCTATGGGTCTGGACCCGTTCGCAGCCTATGGCGACGAGGCGGCCTATAAAGACATCCTCGATCAGGTCGAAGCCAAGCTGGTCGAGTGCAAGTCCAACGTGAAAACCTACTGGGACGGCGGTGACGAGTTGAAAAACCTGCTCCGCTCCGGCGAGGTCGTGGCGTCGATGGCATGGGATACCGGCGGCTGGCAGTTGAACGACGACAACGCCGACATCACTTTCGTCGCGCCTGAATCCGGCGCTTTGGGCTGGATCGACACCTTTGCGCTGCCCGCACGCGGCAGGTCTGATGATGTGGCCTATGCGTGGATCAACTTCGTGATGCAGCCGGAGGTCGCGGCCATGATCACGAGCGCTGCTGGCAACTTCACCGCCTCGCAAGGTGGGGATGCAAATGTGGATGATGCGTTGAAGGCCAAGTATCAGGCCAGCTTCCCGCAAGAAGCAATCGACAACATCAAGTGGTATCCCTCGGTGCCCGCCGGACTTGAGGCGCTGGAAGGCGCTGCGTTGGACCGGATCAACGCCGCCAACTAAAGCCGCTGTAAATGACGACAGGGAAGCGCGGTTTTCGCGCTTCCCGTTTTTTGTGAAGGCCCGTCCCTATGTCTGAAACCCCCGATCTGGAATGTCGCGACATCTCCAAAAGCTTTGACGATTTCAAAGCTGTGAACGACGTCAGCTTCAGCGTGCCGCAAGGCACGTTCTTTTCCATCCTCGGGCCATCGGGCTGCGGTAAGACCACGCTTCTGCGCATGATCGCAGGTTTTCAGGAGCCCAGCAGTGGCGACTTGCTGATCAAGGGCAAATCGGTGCTGGATGTGCCGCCCAACAAGCGGCCTGTGTCGATGGTTTTTCAACATCTGGCGCTGTTTCCCATGATGAATATCGGCGCCAATGTCGGCTTTGGCCTGCGCCAGCGTGGGGTGAACAAAACGGATATCACGAAGCAGGTGGAGCGCGTGCTGGAACGTGTGGGCCTTGGCGGCGTGGCGGAACGCCCCGTCAGCTCCCTGTCAGGCGGGCAGAAACAGCGCGTGGCGATCGCCCGCTGCATGGTGCTTGAGCCGGACGTGCTGCTGCTCGACGAGCCACTGGGCGCGCTGGACCTGAAACTGCGCGAGCACATGAAAATTGAACTGAAGCAGCTGCAATCGGAATTCAACACCACCTTCGTCTACATCACCCACGACCAGTCAGAGGCGTTGGTGATGAGCGACCAGATCGCGGTGATGAACCAAGGTGTGTTCGAGCAGGTGGGCACGGCGAAAGAGCTATATTACGAACCGGACACCGCCTTTGTCGCAGGGTTCGTCGGCGAGGCAAATCGCTTCACCGCGAAAGTAAAAGGCAGCGCGGGCGGCAGTGTCGAGATGGTGACGAGCGACGGGCAAACTTTGCACGGCTTAGATGCGCGACGCAGTCTGTCGGTCGGTGACAGCGTCGACATATTCGTGCGCCCAGAGGCCGTGCGCCTGTCCCGCAATCAGGCAGACGTGGCGGCAATGGGAAATACCGGCCAAGGCAAGGTCGCAAACATCCTGTTCAACGGGGCCAACAGCCAGTTGATCCTGCGCGACCAGACCACGGGCGCGGAGCTAAATGTCGCTCTGCCGCAAACCGGCGAATTCCGTGACCTTGCGCGGGACGATGTGATCCATTTCGGATGGGAGCAGCAGCAGACGCGGGTTTATCTGGCAGACGGGGAGCAGACGGATGTCTGACCGCTCCAAACTGACCTTCTGGCTCTTGCTGGCCCCGCTGCTGATCTGGCTTCTGACGCTGATTATCCTGCCCCATGTCGGCATGTTTCTGGTCAGCCTGCGCGAAAAGGTGGGCGTGCGCGAATACGAGACCGGCTTCGCCAACTACGCCGTGTTCTTCAACGAACCGCTTTATTGGAACACCTTTGCCCGCACCGCCTATATGTCGATTGCGGCCACCCTGCTCACGCTGCTCATCGGCTTTCCGATTGCCTACTACATCGCGAAACTGACGCGCGGGCGCAGCAAGACCACGTTGTTTTTGATGTGTCTGATCCCGTTCTGGGTCAGCGAACTGGTGCGCACCTTCGGCTGGATGATCCTGCTGCGCGAAACCGGCGTGTTTTCCAACCTGCTGCAATATGTCGGGCTGGCATCCGGCCCTGTGGAAATGCTCTACAACGATGCCGCGATCATGACGGGGCTGGTCTACACCTCGATGCTGTTCATGGTGGTGCCGTTGGTGACGACGCTCGACAGCCTTGACGACAGCCTGATCGAGGCGGGCTACGACCTTGGGGCCAGCGGCTTCGCCATCCTGCGGGAGATCGTGATCCCCCACGCCATGCCCGGCATCGTGTCCGGCTGCATCGTCGTGTTCATGCTCAGCCTCGGCAATTACCTGACCCCGATCCTGCTGGGCGGCAAGGACAGCCTGTGGTTCACCGGCCTGATCTACAGCCAGTTCATCACGCGCTTCAACTGGGAACTGGGGTCCGCTTTCGGTTTCCTGTTGCTCGGTTTGTCATCGCTGATCGTGTTCGTCGGCCTGAAACTGTCCCGCCAGTCGCTGGGCAAGACGATGGCGCAATGACATGATTACAGGCATCCCCCAAAGCGCCGGTTTCCGATGGGCCTACAAGGCCTATGTGACGCTGTTTTTCATCTATTTGGCCCTACCGCTGGCGACGGTCTGCGTCTTCGCATTTAACAACAGCGTGTTCCCCTCCCTGCCTTGGGAGGGGTTCACATGGGCGTGGTTTTTCGGCACCGAGGCACCTTATATCGGCGTGTTCCACGAACGCCCGATTTTGCGCTCTATCGTAACGTCCGGCGTAGTGGCGTTCTGGGTGTCGCTGTTGGCGGTGTTCGTCGGGACCTGCAACGCGTTCCTGTTCGTGCGTCACGAGTTCCGGGGCAAAGGTTTCCTCTATATCCTGATGCTGCTGCCGCTGATCATTCCGGGCATCATCCTCGGCATCTCGATCCTTGTGTTCTCATCCTCGGTCGCCAACTTTCTGGAAGACGCCACCGGCCTGTGGTTCGACGGCCTGCGCCCCGGTCTGATCCTCGTGATTCTCGGTCAGTTTTCGTTCATCACCACCTTTGCCACATTGGTCATCTCGGCACGCCTGCAAAAGTTCGATCCCAGTCTGGAGGAAGCCGCACTGAATCTGGGCGCGACCAGATGGGGGGCCGTGCGGGCCGTGACCCTGCCGTTTCTGTTTCCGGCAATGGCGGCGGCAGGGGTCGTCGCAGTGTTGATGAGCTTCGAGAACTTCAACACCACGCTGATGCTCGTCGGCTCCGACGCGCCGCTGACCATCACCATGTTCGACCGGCTCAAGCTGGGCTCGACGCCGGTTCTGAACGCGGTCTCACTGCTGCTGATCGTGGTCTCGGCGCTGCTTGGGCTGGCGTCGCTCCTGCTGCAAAAGCGGAAGGACTAGAAACACGCCAGCAGCAACGCCTTGGTGTTCTCCGCTGTCATTTCCACCGGATTGCCGCCCACGCTTGGATCGCGCAGGGCAGATTCGACTAGCGCGTCAATGTCCGGGTCTTTCACCCCCAGGTCAGTCAGGTTGTCGGGGATCGACAGGCTCCCTATCAGCAACTGCACATAGTCGCGGAAGCCATCGAAGCCGCCGGAAATACCAAGATAAGCGGCGGCCATTTCCAGCCGCTCGGTGACCGCAGGGCGGTTGAAATCCAGCACCGGCAGCATAACCACGGCATTGGTCGTCCCGTGATGCGTGTGATGCACCGCGCCTATCGGGTGGCTCAGCGCGTGAATGGCGCCTAGCCCCTTCTGAAACGCCGTGGCCCCCATAGCGGCGGCGGACATCATGTTCCCCCGCGCCTCCAGATCAGCGCCGTCGGCATAGGCACGGGGCAGGTTGTCCTTGACCAGCCGCATCCCCTCCAGCGCGATGCCCTGAGACATCGGGTGGTAATGCGGCGAGCAGAACGCCTCCAGGCAATGCGCAAAGGCATCCATGCCCGTGCCTGCGGTAATCGCGGGTGGCATGCCAACCGTCAATTCCGGATCGCAGATCACGACCGTGGGCAGGATTTTCGGATGGAAGATGATCTTCTTCTCATGCGTGTCAGAATTGGTGATGACGCTGGCGCGCCCCACTTCCGACCCAGTTCCGGCAGTTGTCGGCACGGCAACGATGGGCGCAATCGCATCGGCATCGGCGCGTGTCCACCAGTCGCCGATATCCTCGAAATCCCACAGCGGTCGGGTCTGTCCCGCCATGAAGGCGACGACCTTCCCCAAATCAAGGCCGGAGCCGCCGCCAAAAGCGATCACACCGTCATGACCGCCGTCGCGATAGGCACGCACCCCTGCGTCGACATTCTGCTCGGTCGGGTTCGGGTCCACATCCGAGAAAATCGCGCGGCCCAGACCGGCGGCGTCCATCAGGTCAAGCGTGCCTTGGGTGATCGGTAATCCGGCCAACCCCTTGTCGGTGACCAATAGAGGGCTCTCGATGCCCGCTGCCGCACAGGCGTCAACGATCTCGGATATGCGACCTGCGCCGAAACGGATCGCGGTCGGGTAAGACCAGTTTGCTTTCACAGTCATGTCTCAGGCTTTCTTGAAATGATAGGATTTGGGGCGGGTCAGCGCGTGGTAGCCCAACTCGGACAGCCCCTCGCCGCGCCCTGTTTGCTTGCATCCGGTCCAGCACAAGGCGGGGTCGAGATAGTCGGCGCGGTTCATGAACACAGTGCCGGTTTCCAATTGCCCGGCTATGGCTTCGGCCGCCCCCGCGTCGGCAGTGAAAATCGCGGCGGTCAGACCGAACCGGCTGTCATTCATCAGCGCCACGGCTTCCGCGTCGTCCTTCACAGGCATAATGCCAACCACCGGGCCGAAGCTTTCATCACGCATCACGCGCATGTCGTGGGTCACATCGGTCAGCACCTGTGGCGTCAGGTATGCCCCGCCATCGTCGGCAGGCATCTTCTCGATATGGGCGGTCGCCCCGTCTGCAAGCGCCTCGTCAATCTGGGCGCGGACCTCTTGGGCGAAACGGACATTGGCCATCGGGCCAAGCGTCGTTGCCTCGTCCAGCGGGTTACCGAGGTTGAGCTGGTTCACCCAAGCCACCGCCTTTTCCACGAACGCGTCATAGAGCGTCTCATGCACATAAATGCGCTCGATCCCGCAGCAGCATTGTCCCGCGTTGAACATCGCGCCATCCATCAGCGTGTCCACGGCGGCGTCCAGATTGGCATCGTGGCGGACATAGCCGGGATCTTTGCCGCCAAGTTCGGTCGCGACGCCGGTAAACGTTCCCGCCGCAGCGTGTTCCATCGCCTGACCGCCACCTATGGAGCCGGTGAAGTTGATAAAGTCGAACGCGTCATCCGCGATCAGCGCCGAGGTTGTGTCATGGTCCAGCACGATGTTCTGGAACACGTCCTTCGGCACTCCGGCGGCATGGTAAGCATCAGCCAGATGCTCCCCCACCAGAATGGTCTGGGAGGCATGTTTCAGGATCACCACATTCCCCGCAATCAACGCGGGCGCAATCGTGTTGTTGGCGGTCATATAGGGGTAGTTCCAAGGGGCAACGACAAAGACCACGCCATGCGGCTCGCGGGTGATCTTGCGGGTGAAACTGTCACTGTCCTCGATCACGGTGGGGGCCAGCGCGTCCTTGGCGATCTTTGCCATATAGGCCGCGCGTTCCTGCAAACCGCCGAACTCCCCGCCATACCGCACAGGGCGTCCCATCTGATGCGCAAGCTCCGTCACCATACGGTCCCGGCTGGCGTCAATCTGGTCGATCGCTCCCATCACCAGCCGCGTGCGTTCTTCCAGCGGACGCGCGGCCCAGTCCTTTTGCGCTTTGCGGGCGCGGGCGACGGCGTCACGTGCGGCGTCTTTGCTCAGGCAGTCCCGTTCGGCATAGACGGACCCGTCAATCGGAGAGATGCATTTTATCGTTTTGCTCATTTGCTTTCACCTTATCCTCAGGCCTGCTCGAACCCGCGTGCAATTTCCCAGTCGGTCACGACGCGGTCGAATTCTTCCTGCTCCCATTCCGCGCAACGGGTGTAATGGTCCACCACATCGTCGCCCATGACCTCCCGCAAAAAGGCAGAGCCGCGCAGTTTGTCCGTCGCATCGCGCAGGGTTTGTGGAATGTCATCCGCTTTCGCGTCCTCATAGACGTCGCCTGTGGTGGGCGGCGCAAGCACCATTTTATCCTCGATCCCTTTGATGCCCGCCGCCAGCATGGCCGCTTGCGCAAGATAGGGGTTCAGGTCGGACCCGCCGATACGGCACTCCACACGCACGCCCTTGGTTCCCGCCCCGCACAAACGGAAGCCTGCGGTGCGGTTGTCCACCGACCAGACGGTCTTGGTCGGCGCAAAGGTGCCCTTGGCGAAGCGCTTGTAGCTGTTCACGTAGGGGGCCAGAAAATAGGTGTAGTCCGGCGCATTAGCGATCAGCCCGGCCATGTAGTGTTTCATCAAGTCGGACATGCCAAGCTCGTCGGACGCATCAGCAAACGCCGCCTCACCGTCCTTCCAAAGCGATTGATGCACATGGCTAGACGAGCCGACGCGGTCATGGTGCCACTTGGGCAGGAACGTCACCGAGACCCCCTGCTGCCACGCGATTTCCTTGATCGCGTGTTTCGCGATGGAGTGATAGTCGGCGCAATCCAGCGCGGGGGAATAGCGAATGTTCAGCTCTTGCTGACCGGCTTCCGCCTCGCCTTTGGTGCCTTCGACGGGCACACCCGCCGCGTGCAGGTGGTTGCGCAACGGGCGCATGACGCTTTCTTCCTTGGTGGTCTGGAAGATGTGATAATCCTCGTTGTAGCCGCTGATCGGTTTGAGGTCGCGGAACCCGCCATCACGCAGCGCTTCAAGACTGTCGGCGAACAGGAAGAACTCCAACTCCGTCGCCATCATCGCCTCGAAACCCAACTCGTCCAACCGCGCGATCTGCTTTTTCAGAACGGCGCGGGGGGAATGCGGCACCGGCTCGTCGTGATGGTCCAGCACATCACACAAAACCATCGCGGTGCCGTCCAGCCACGGAACAGGACGGATCGTGTCCAAATCGGGCTTCATCACGTAGTCGCCATATCCTGCCTGCCACGAGGTCGAGGCATATCCCGGAGGGGTCGCCATCGCCAGATCGGTTGCCAACAGGTAGTTGCAGCAATGGGTTTCCTTATAGGACGTCTCGACGAAATTTGCGGCGTGGAACCTCTTGCCCATCAGGCGGCCCTGCATGTCCACCATGCAGACCAGCACCGTATCTATCGTGCCGTCCTTGGTTTGTGTCTTGAGGTCTTCGAAGCTGAGCGTACAGGGCATGTTCTTGGTGTCCAATGTTCAGAAGAGAGGGAGGCCGCCGAAGCGGCCACCCGTCAGGTTTATGACTGGCCGTAGCGGTAAGGCCGACCGGCTTTGACCATGTCAGCGTTGTACTTCTTGAGGATCTCGACAACCTTTGCCTTTGTCGGGCTTTCGGCAGCGATTTCGTCCCAGAATTTCAACGCGGCGTCTTCGACGGTCTGCCACTCCTCGTCGGGGATTGTGGTCAGCTCCATCTTGGTGCCGTTGACCCGCAGGTCGGCTTCGCCACCCCAGTACCACCATTGGCGATAGTAGTGTGACTGATCCATGCAAACTCGCAACAATTCCTGCAAGTTCGGCGGCAATTCGTTCCAACGCTCCATATTGGCGAAGAACGATCCTGCCCATGCGCCGGAGATGTTGTTCGTCAGGAAGTAGTTGGTCACATCGGCCCAGCCGACCGTGTAGTCCTCGGTGATGCCGGACCATGCGATGCCATCCAGCTCGCCGGTTTGCACCGCGACTTCGATGTCTTCCCACGGCAGGTTGACCGGGATTACGCCGAATTGTGACATGAAGCGCCCGGCGGTCGGGAAGGTAAAGACCCGCTTGCCTTCCAGATCCTTCAGGCTGCGGATCGGCTCCTTGGTGGCGAAGTGACAGGGGTCCCACGCGCCAGCGCTGATATGCTTGACGCCAAGGGCCGAGTATTCCTCGTCCCAGATTTCGTTCAGACCGTATTGGTTGAACAACACAGGCACGTCGAGACTGTAGCGCGAGGCGAAGGGGAAGTAGCCGCCGAACACCGTCACATCAGTGGGCGACGCCATGCTGTCGTCATCGGATTGCACCGCGTCGATAGTGCCGCGCTGCATCGCCTGAAACAGCTCGCCCGTGGGCACCAGCTGGTCGGCGAAGTACAACTCGATCTGCATCTCGTCGCCCGCGATCTTATTGAAGCTGTCGATAGCGGGCTTGATGACATGCTCGGCCAGTGCGGCACCCGCATAGGTCTGCAAACGCCATGTGATCTTGGATTGGGCCAGCGCCGGCGCGGCAAGGCCAGCAGCGGGCAGCACGGCGGCCCCTTTGATGAACTTACGTCTGGTGGTCATGACTTCTCTCCTTTGGTTGGTCGATTATGTGGCCGGTTACTCCGGCACTGATTGTTAATTTCCGTAAATATAGCCGGGCAGCCATGTGGCGATTGCCGGGAAGATCATGACCAACGCCAGTGCCGCGACCATCACCAGCACGAAGGGCGTGATCGACGCATAGATGTCGCGCAACGTGATCTCGGGCGGGGCCATCGCCCGCATTAGGAACAGGTTATAGCCGAAGGGCGGCGTCATATAGGCGATCTGCGTGGTGATAGTATAAAGGATGCCGTACCAGATCAGGTCGAACCCCAGCTCGCCCACCAGCGGCACGTAAAGCGGCGCGACGATCACCAGCATCGCGGTGTCGTCCAGAAACGTCCCCATCAGGATGAACGACAGTTGCATCAGGATCAGGATCGTCCATGGCGACAGGTTCAGCCGCTCGGTAAACAGCCCCTCGATCGCCTTGACCGCGCCCAGCCCGTCAAACACCGCGCCGAAGGCCAGCGCGGCCAGAATGATCCACATGAACATGCAGGTGATGCCCAATGTATTACGCACCGAGTTTTCGAACACCTCCCGGGTCATCCGCCCCTTGAAGATCGCCGCGAGGAACGCCGCCAGCGCACCGATGGCCGAGCTTTCTACCAGCGACGTCCAGCCGTTCACGAAAGGCACCATCATCACCGCGAATATCACTATGGGCAGGATGCCCGCCCGCAGCAGGCGCAGTTTCTCGGCCCTTGGAATGTCGCGCTCGGATGCGTCGAGCACCGGCCCCAGCACCGGGTTTTTCCAACAGCGGATGACGATGTAGGCGATGAACATCGACGCCATCATCAGCCCCGGAACGACGCCCGCGAGCCATAACTGCCCCACCGGTTGACGCGCGATCATCGCGTAGAGGACCAGTACGACAGAGGGCGGCACGAGGATGCCAAGACTGGACCCTGCCTGTATGACGCCCGTCACCATGCGCTTGTCATAGCCGCGCTTCAAAAGCTCCGGCAGCGCAATGGTCGAGCCGATTGCCATCCCCGCGACGCTAAGCCCGTTCATGGCGGAGATCAGCACCATCAACCCGATCGTGCCAATCGCCAGGCCGCCCCGCAGGCCGCCCATCCAGACATGGAACATCTTGTAGAGGTCATCGGCGATACGAGATTCCGACAACACGTAGCCCATGAAGATGAACATCGGCAGCGTCAGTAGCGGATACCACTTCATCAACTTCATCGCCGCCGAAAAGCCGATATCGTATCCGCCCTTGTCGCCCCAGAGCAGCAGCGCCGCCACCACCGCGACAAAGCCGATAGCCCCGAACACCCGCTGCCCCGTCAGTAGCATCAGCATCATCGTCGCGAACATCAGCGTGGCGATCATTTCATAGGGCATCAGATCGCTTCACCCTTCAGTCGCAAAACGTCCTTGAGAAGCTCGGACACGCATTGCAACAACATCAGGAACAGGCCCAGCACCATGATTGCCTTGATGGGCCACATCCACGGGCTCCACACCGAGGGTGAGGTTTCCATTCGCCCGATCTCAGAGCTGCCGGTAATCAGCCCGCCAAAGAATGAAAACGGCTCGCTTCCCCAGTAACCCAACGAATAGGCGGTCGACCCGACCGCGCCGTAGATCATCACGCACAGGTAGAAGATCAGGAACAACACAGTGATGACGTCAGCCCAAGCCTTCTTGCGCGGCGACCATGCGCCATATAAAAGGTCCATCCGCACGTTGGAGCCCAGCTGCAACGAATACGGGCCGCCCAGAATGTAGTAGGAGACCATGGCGAACTGGGCCAACTCCAGCGTCCACAGCGACGGCAGGAAAAACGTTTTGCTGACCGAGGACCAGATCAGGATGCCCATCAAGACGAAGATGCCGTACATCACGACTCGCCCCAAGCGGTAGTTGAGGGCGTCGACAGCGCCGATGAACCGGTGCGCGACGTTACGCATCGTGATCCCCACGCGCCTTCTCAAGCGCAGCCGAAGTCCAGTCGGAAAGCATTTCCGCCATCAGGTCTTGCTGCCCCTTAGTCGCGATAAGATCGTTGCGGACCTCTATCATCACGTTCAAATGCCCGCCCGGCAGCGCGTGTTCCTTCAGCGTGTGGGTCACACCGTCCTCAGGGCCGTATGGCGCGTTGCGCTGGGTGTTCATCACGGTATGTCCGGGGGCGAGCGCAAGCATGGCGTCGGCCAGCCTGCTGTCGCTGTCGTGCAGCAACCCGATTTCAACCTCCCGCGGTTTACCGTGGTAAAGCGGCGTGAAGCTGTGGATTGTCACGATCGCGGGTTTGGCACAGGCGGAAATGGCGTCGCCCAGCGCCTGCCGGAAAGGTTGGTAATAGGTCGCCACGCGCTCCGCCCGTGCGCTGGCGCTCAAACCGACATTGCCCGGCACGGCGATCCTCTCGCTCCGCTCCGGCATCGCGTCGGGTGCATCGGGCGGGCGGTTGCAATCATAGACCAGCCGCGACACGGCTCCGGACACAAGCGTCGCGTCCATGATCCGCGCCATTCGCTCCGCCACGGCCAATGCGCCAATATCCCAGGCGGCGTGACTCAGGCGGTCCTGCTCGCGCAGCCCCAGGTTGTTCAGCGCAGGCGGGATGTAGGCAGAGGCATGTTCGCACACCAGCACGACGTCCGACGCGCCCCGCACGGTATTCACCACCACACCTTGTCCAGATGGCAATATCTGCTGCACTCTCACCCCCAGTTTCATCAACATTCGGGGCGTCTGGAGATTCTGTCAACTCATATTTGTAATGTATGATACATCTCGTGTAGTCATGTAATGATACCTATCAAACGAGGCGATTCCTCCTTGGCCCATTCAGATCTGACCATAGCGGACCGCATCCAGAGCGGACTCGACACCCTCACAAGGGCAGAGCGGCAACTGGCCCATGCAATTCTGGAGAACTACCCTGCCAGCGGCCTTGGGCCGTTGTCGGCCTTGGCAAAAGATGCGCAGGTTTCGGGGCCGACCGTGCTGCGTATGGTGCAGAAACTGGGGTTCAGCGGATATCCGGAATTTCAGGCAGAGCTGCGCGAGGAACTGCGCGCCAAGGCGAAAAACCCCATCGCCAAGCACGACACATGGACCGAAGGCGCGCCATCCGGGCATGTCCTCAACCGGTTTACCGATGCCGTCATCGACAACATCCGCCATTCGCTGGCGCAGATCGAACCGGATGCCTTTGACGAGGCCTGCGCCCTGATGGCCGACACGGGTCGAGCGGTCTATATTGTGGGCGGGCGTATCTCCCATACGATTGCCGAATATCTCTATCTGCATATGCAGGTGATCCGCCCCGGCGTCATTCACGTCCAGTCCACATCCAACACCTGGCCCCACCATCTGCTGGACATCAAAGAAGGCGACGTCGTGGTGATCTGCGATGTGCGTCGCTACGAGAACAACACCCTGAAACTTGCAGAAATGGTGCATGCGCGCGGGTCCAAGATCATCCTGCTCACCGACCAGTGGCGCTCTCCGGTGCATAGTCTGTCCGACATCTGCTTCAGCAGTCGAATCGTGGTACCATCCGCATGGGATTCTGCCGTTATGCCGCTATTGTTGATCGAGACGATGATCTCGGCCGTGCAGGATCTTCTTTGGGCCGACACCCGCGACCGGATGGAGGCGTTGGAGGATATGTTCGATCAGACCAAACTGTTTCGGAAATTCACGTAGGCGGCATAGCTCGCTCATACCGGCTTTGAAGCTGGTCGCCGTGCGGTCAATTTCCGGAACCAAAAAGCACCAAGCGGCGTTGGTCTTACGGAGGAAGCCATCATGACCAGTTTTCGCGCAAGAATACTCACCAAGCCAATTCACAAATGGGCGAAGGGCGTGTTGCCCGCGCTGTCCCAAACCGAAAGCGAGGCGCTGACCGCCGGCGAAGTCTGGTGGGAGGCGGAGTTGTTTTCCGGCAATCCTGATTGGTCCAAACTGCATGACGTGAAAGCCCCGAAGCTCAGCGACGAGGAACAGGCGTTCTTCGACGGACCGTGCCAGGAGCTGTGCGGCATGATCGACGACTGGAAGATCAACCACGAGGACGGCGACCTGCCGCCGGAGGTCTGGCAGTTCCTGCGCGACAACAAGTTCTTCGGCATGATCATCCCCAAGTCGCATGGCGGGCTGGAATTCTCGGCCTTTGCCCATTCGGAAATCGTGCGCTTCATCTCCACTCGCTCCGTCGCTGCCGCCGTGACGGTCATGGTGCCGAACTCCTTGGGGCCGGGCGAATTGCTGCACCAGTTCGGCACGGACGAGCAAAAGGACTACTGGCTTCCGCGTCTGACAGATGGTCGCGAACTTCCTGCCTTCGGGCTGACCAGCGCCGAGGCCGGATCAGACGCCTCTGCCATGGTAGATGAAGGCGTGATCTGCAAAGGGCAATGGGACGGCGAGGAGGTGCTTGGCATCCGCCTGAACTGGGCCAAGCGCTACATCACGTTGTCACCGGTCTGCACGGTGCTTGGTCTGGCATTCAAGCTGCGTGACCCAGACGGCTTGCTGGGAGACACCGAAGATATCGGGATCACCTGTGCGCTTGTCCCCACCGATCTGGAAGGCGTTGATATCGGGCGTCGTCACCTGCCGTCCTCGACCATGTTCATGAACGGACCGACCACCGGCAAGGACGTGTTCATCCCCATCGACAACATTATTGGCGGCCCGGATTACGCGGGTAAAGGCTGGATGATGCTGATGTCCGCGCTGGCTGCTGGTCGCGGAATTTCTCTGCCCTCGATGGGCTGCGCCGCCATCGCCCTGTCCGCGCATACAACGGGGGCTTACGCGCGCATTCGCCAGCAATTCAATCTGCCCATCGGCAAATTTGGCGGTGTCCAGGCGCGTCTGGGCCGATTGGCCGCCGATGCCTACGCCATGGACGCCGCGCGGCACCTGACCTGCGCGGGCCTTGACGAAGGGCGGGCTCTATCCGTGATCTCGGCGATCATGAAAGCTCACGCGACTTACCGCATGCGTGAGGCTTTGAACGACGCGATGGACGTGCATTCGGGCAAGGCGGTTATCGACGGGCCGTCGAATTACCTGCTCCCGCTATATCGCGCCGTCCCCATCGGCATCACGGTGGAGGGCGCCAATATCGTCACCCGTAGCCTGATTATCTTTGGCCAAGGGTCCATCCGTGCGCACCCGCATATGCTCGACAACATGCTGGCGCTTCAGGAAGATGACCCGCAAACCTCACTGGAAAAGTTTGACAAAAGCTTCTGGGCGCATGTCGGACATACGACGAAAACGCTGTTCCGCGCATGGGGCCGCGCCCTGACCGGCGGGCGGTTCGCTCCGGCACCCGACGCAGGGAAGGCCACGCCGATCTATCGACAGCTATCGCGCTGGTCCGCTGCCTACGCGCTCACCGCCGACTTCGCTTTCCTGACCTTGGGTGGTGCGCTCAAGCGGAAAGAGATGATTTCGGGCCGCATGGGCGACATCCTGTCGGAGATGTATATCCTCTCCGCCGCGCTCAAACGCTGGGAGGACGAGGGACGGCAAGAAGCCGACCTGCCGGTGCTGCAATACGCTGCCGCAGATGCGTTCCAGCGCATCCAGACCGCCTTGGACGAGGTCATTGTGAACCTGCCCGCACGCTGGGCTGCTTGGGTGCTCCGTTTCCTGACCTGGCCCGGTGCCACGGCGCGTGGCCCCGACGACAGGTTGGTCGCCGAATGCAGCGACCTGATCTACGAGCCTTCCGCCACCCGCGACCGGATTACGGGTCGTATACACGAAGGCTGCAACCGTGACGGCGTCAAGGTGCTGAACGAGTGTTATGTCAAGGTCACCGAAATGGCCCCCGTGATGAAGCGCCTGCGCGACGCCAAGCGAACACCACAGGAAGCGTTGGAAGCCGGACTGTTGAGTGACGCGGAAATGGCGGAAATCGAAGAGATGAACAAGCTGGTTTCCCGCGTGGTCGCCGTGGACGAGTTCACGCCGGAGGAGTTGTCCCGTTACTTCAAGGACCACAGCGTCAAAGAGGCGGGCGCTTATCCCGCCACGCCGAAGGAGGCCGCAGAATGAATAACAAAGGTCAGCGCGTATTTCTTGTCGACGGGGCCCGCACCCCGTTTCTAAAGGCCAGGACCGGGCCCGGCCCGTTCACTCCGGTTGATCTGGCGGTTCAAGCGGGAAGGCCGTTGCTGGCACGTCAACCGTTCTCCAGCGAGGCCATTGATCTGGTTATCCTTGGCTGCGTCAATGTGATCGCCGACGAAATGAACCCTGCCCGCGTCGCTGCCCTGCGCCTCGGCCTGCCGGAGCGCACGGTGGCCTTCACAGTCCAGATCAACTGCGGCTCGGGCATGCAAAGCATCGACACCGCCTACCGCTACATCCGCGATGGCAGTCACCAGATGATCCTTGCGGGCGGCGCGGAGGCTTTAAGCCATGCGCCGCTGACGCTGCGCTCCTCCGCCGTTGAATGGTTCGGACGCATGAACGCGGCCAAAGGTCCGTTGGATCAAGCGAAAGCCATGGCGGGTATAAAGCCGGAGTTCTTCAAGCCCGTTGTCGGACTGGAACGCGGCCTCACTGACCCCATCACGACCCTGTCCATGGGCCAGACGGCCGAAGTTCTGGCACATCATTTCAACATCGACCGTAAAGCAGCGGACACCTACGCCATGCAAAGCCACCACCGCTTAGCTGCGGCGCAAGAGGACGGAACACTGGCTGACGAGGTCATGCCCGCCTTCGACCGCGACGGAACTGTTTACGACCACGACGACGGGGTGCGGCCCGACAGTGACATGGAGGGGCTCGCCAAGCCCAAACCCGTGTTCGAGCCGCCCTATGGCAAGGTGACCGCGGGCAACTCCAGCCAGATCACAGATGGCGCAAGCTGGTGCATCCTCGCCTCTGAGCAGGCGGTGGAGGCCCACGGGCTGGAGCCACTGGCCGAGATCAAGGACAGCGAGTGGGCGGGGCTGGACCCGTCGATCATGGGGCTAGGGCCGGTGATGTCCGCGACACCGATCATTCAACGCCATGGGTTTGATGTCGGCGATATCGACCTATGGGAGTTGAACGAGGCCTTCGCTGCGCAGGTGCTGTCCTGCCTTGCCGCGTGGAACGACGCCGAGTTCTGCCGCGAGGTTCTTGGCTTTGATGATGCTTTCGGGCGCATCGACCGAGACCGGCTCAACGTGGATGGCGGGGCCATATCGCTGGGCCACCCTGTCGGCACCAGCGGCAACCGCATCTTGCTGCACCTTGCCAACGCCATGAAAAAACGCGGCGCGAAACGTGGCATCGCGACGGAGTGCATCGGCGGTGGACTGGGCGGAGCGATGTTGTTGGAGGCGGTACAATGACCGGACATGTTTTGGAATTCCTTGGCGAAACAAAGCTGGAATTGGGCGCCGCCGCCGATCACGGCGACAATTGGCGCACCGGCCGCGATGCAGACGGCATCTTGTGGCTGGTGCTCGACAAGAAGGACAGCAGTGTCAACACGATCTCGGAAGACGTCATCCGCGAGTTGGAGACCCATGTGAAGGCCGCCGAAGAGGACATGCCAAAGGCGGTTGTCATCCGTTCGGCCAAGGAAGCGGGCTTTGCTGCCGGGGCGGACATCACGAGCTTTGATGCCATGTCGGACGAAGGCGCGGTTGACCTGCTGAAGCAGGGCCATGAGGTGCTGGACCGGATCGAGGCGCTACCCTGTCCGACCATCTGCATCGTCCATGGCGCGGCACTTGGTGCGGGATTTGAACTGGCACTGGCCTGCGACTACCGCATCGCGACGCCAGGTGCCTCGTTCGGGTTTCCAGAGGTTCAGTTGGGCCTGCATCCGGGCCTTGGCGGCACTTTCCGCCTGCCTGCGCTGATTGATCCGACTGAGGCCATGACCATGATGTTGACCGGCAAGACCGCGCATACCAAACGCGCGAAGTCGCTGGGTATTGCGGACAAGGTCGTCGAGGAACGCCACGTCGCCGCCGCGGTAGACGCCGCAGCGGACGGCAAAATCGACCAGCATGAACAGGGCCTGAAAGCCCGTGCGCTGGGATTCGAGCAGGCCCGTAGTTTTGCAGCTCGTCAGATGCGCAGCCAGACCAAAAAGAAAGCTCCGAAGGAACACTACCCTGCGCCCTACGCTCTGATCGACCTGTGGGAGGAATACGGCGACGACCGCAAGGAAATGCAGCGCGGCGAAATCGAGAGTTTCGCCAAGCTGCTGAAGACCGACACCTCCAAAAACCTGCGACGCGTCTTTTTCCTGCGTCAGAAGTTGAAGGATGCCGGACGGGGGGAGGATGACATATCTCATGTGCACGTTATTGGAGCGGGCGCCATGGGTGCCGAAATCGCGGCGATGTCGGCGATCAAAGGAAAACGCGTGACCTTGGGCGACGTGGACACCGATCCGCTGGGCCGCGCGGTGAAGCAGGCCGTGGAGATTTGTAAGGACAAGCATCTGAGCGGCATCGAGACCCGCGACGCCTTGGACCGACTCATGCCTGATCCGAAGGGGTACGGGATCAGCCGCGCCGACCTGATTATTGAGGCAGCCCCCGAGCGGATGGAACTGAAGGAAAAGATCTATGCCGACCTGAAAGGCAAGATGAAGTCCGGCGCGATCCTTGCGTCAAATACTTCCAGCCTGTCGGTGGATAAACTGGCCTCCCACGCGCCCTCCAAGTCGCGCTTTGCCGGGCTTCACTTCTTCAACCCCGTCTCGAAGGTCGATCTGGTCGAGGTGGTGCAGGGCGACGCAACCAGCGACAAGACCGCGAAACGCCTCGCCGCGTTTTGCGGCCAGATCGGGAAGCTGCCCGCAAAGGTCGGGGACTATCCAGGCTTCGTCGTCAATCGTGCGCTGACCCCGTATCTGATGGAGGCGATGGTTTTGATGGATGAAGGCGTCCCGAAAGAGGTGATCGACACCGCCGCCCTGCGCTTCGGGATGCCGATGGGGCCAGTCACGCTGGCCGATCAGGTTGGCTTGGACATCGGGCTGCATGTCGCGGAATCCCTGCGCGACAATCTGGAAAAGCCCATGGCTGACATCTCCCAAACGCTGCGCGACAAGGTCGAAGCTGGCGATCTGGGCAAGAAAACCGGCGATGGCTTCTACGTATGGTCCGACGGAACACCGCATCCGGATAGCGATCGGGAGGCGCCCGACGACTTGACCGACCGGCTTATCCTGCCGATGCTGGACGCCTGTGTGGAGGTGCTGCGCCTTGGCGTGGCTGAAAGTGAGGATCAGGTGGACGGAGCAATGATATTCGCGACGGGCTGGGCACCGTTTCGTGGTGGTCCGATGCACTATGCGCGTGCCCGCGGCGTTCAGGAAATCGTGGAAAAACTGAAAGAGCTTGAGAAAGCCCACGGGCCACGTTTCACCCCTGATGAGGGCTGGCAAACTCTTGGCTAGTACGCCCGAGCAGTTCGATGACGCGGACGCGATGGCGCAGGCCATCTTTCGCCAGACCGGCGGCGAGGTGCGATTGGCTCTGCCCTTGGGTTTGGGCAAACCCGTCACACTGGTCAACGCGCTGACGCGGGCGGCTGTCGCCGATCCCGCACTTAAACTGTCGATCTTCACCGCGCTCACCTTGCAACGCCCACAATCCGAGTCTGACATCGAGAAGCGGTTTCTGGAACCAGCGATGGACCGGTTGTTCGGGGCCTACCCGTCATTGCTTTACGCTAACATGATCCACGGCCATGGGCTGCCAGACAATATCAAGGTGTCGGAGTTCTTCTTTCAGGCGGGCACCTGGCTTGGCAACAAATACGCCCAGCGGCACTACATCTCGGCCAATTACACACATGCCCGCGACGTGCTGATTGCGCAAAAACCCAATGTGCTGTCGCAACTGGTAGCGCAGGACGGTGAGCGGTTCAGCCTTTCGTGCAATACCGACATTTCCGCTGACCTGTTCACCGCACGCCGCGCGCGCCGGATGGACTTCATCGCGGTCGGTGAGGTTAACAATGCGTTACCGTTCATGGAGGGTGCGGACGCCGTGGTGGGCGCGGACGAGTTCCAGATGATGCTGACGCCGCCTGAACAGTTCGACCTGTTCTCGGCGGTGCGCAGACCCGTATCTGACGCCCAGCACGCTATCGGGCTGCATGTCTCGCGCTTGGTCAAAGATGGCGGCACCTTGCAGATCGGCATAGGTGCGATCGGCGACGCGGTGGCGAATGCGCTGCTGCTCCGTGACCGCTCCGCACTGGGGCCGGTATGGGAATCCGCCCCGTTCCCGATGAAGGGCGACGGAGTCGCGCCCTTCGAGACCGGCCTATACGGCGTCACCGAAATGCTTGTCGGCGGGTTGCTTGCGCTGTTCGAAGGGGGTGTCATCCGCCGCGAGGTAGACGGCGCGGCGATCCACGCCGGCTTCTTCGTCGAGGCGCGGGATATGTATCAGAAGCTGCGCGATATGGACCCTGCCAAACGCGCGAAAATCGCGATGAAGCCGGTGAGCTATACCAACCAGCTTTACGGCGACGAAGATGCCAAACGAGCCGCCCGCATTCATGCGCGCTTCGTCAACGGCGCGATGCAGGTTAGCTTGCTGGGCGACGCCA
The DNA here is from genome assembly GCF_000442275.2 of Litoreibacter arenae DSM 19593. Taxonomy (GTDB): domain Bacteria; phylum Pseudomonadota; class Alphaproteobacteria; order Rhodobacterales; family Rhodobacteraceae; genus Litoreibacter; species Litoreibacter arenae. Next base: position 776,931 of record NZ_KE557314.1, read on the forward strand.
TGTCGGATTCCGCGAAGCCCGGACAGGTTGTCAGCGGGGTCGGCGGTCAGGTGAACTTCGTCGAACAGGCGCTGACTTTGAAAGACGGGCGGGTCATCCTGACGCTGCCCGCAACCCGAACCAGCGGCGGCAAGGTCACGTCGAACATCGTCTGGCAGTTGGCCGTCACCACGGTGCCGCGACACATGCGCGATATCGTGGTGACGGAATACGGCACCGCAGACCTGCGCGGGCAGACAGACGAAGAGGTCATCAAACGCCTGATCGCCATCGCGGACAGCCGGTTTCAAGAAGGGCTTTTGCAAACCGCGAAAGACGCGGGCAAGGTCTCACCGGACGCCGAAGTGCCGCAGGACCGCCGTAACAATACGCCAGACGCACTTGCAACCTGGCTCGCGCCCTATCGCGACACGCTGCTGCCGGACTTTCCGCTGGGCACCGATTTCGACGCCATCGAGCAAGTGCTGCTACCCGCCCTGTCGCTGCTTGGTGATGCTTCGGGCAGCAAACGCGAGCTGATGGCGCTGATCTGGACCTCTCTAGTCTTGGATAAGCACCCACAGGAAGCAGAAGCTATGAGCCGCATGGGCTTTGATGAAAAACCCAGCCTGACAGAAGCGCCCCAAGCACGTGCTTTGCGTGGCGCATTGCGGCAGGTTGCGAAGGACCGCGCTGCGCCCAGTTGTTGAATATCAATCACAAAGCGCCTATTGCGCAAAGGAAACCTGAAAGGAGCCTCTCGCGTGGCGAATTTTCTGCATCAGGGCGACTTGCCTGACGACCTTGACCTTGGCGACGTGGTTGCCATCGACTGCGAAACCATGGGCCTGAACCCGCATCGCGACCGGCTTTGCGTCGTGCAGCTATCCGGCGGGGACGGCAACGCGCATCTTGTGCAGGTCGGGATCGGCCAGACCGAGGCACCGAACCTTTGCCGCCTGCTCGAAGACCCGAACGTGCTAAAGCTGTTCCACTTCGGACGTTTCGATATCGCCGCGATGTATAACGCGTTCGGGGCGCTGACCGCGCCGGTCTATTGCACCAAGATCGCCTCCAAGCTGGTGCGGACCTATACGGATCGGCACGGGTTGAAGAACCTGTTGCAGGAATTGTTGAACATTGACGTGTCCAAGCAGCAGCAATCCAGCGACTGGGGCGCGCCGGAGTTGACAAAGGCGCAGCACGACTACGCCGCCTCCGATGTTTTGCACCTGCACGAGCTAAGATCGGAGCTGAACCGGATGCTGGAACGCGAAGGCCGGATGGAGTTGGCGCAAAGCTGTTTCGACTTCCTGCCGACCCGTGCGCGGCTGGATTTGGCCGGGTGGCCTGAAATCGACATCTTCGCGCACTAGATAGAGCAGATGGACAACCAAACCTCATCCGACACGTTTCTGAAAATCGGCCGCCGCGTCATCACCCGCGAAGCCGCGGCGCTTGAGCTGCTGGCCGACAGCCTGAACGAAAATTTCGCTCAGGCGGTCAACGTTTTGCTGGGCGCAACAGGGCGGGTCATCGTCTGCGGCATGGGCAAATCCGGCCATGTCGCCCGCAAGATCGCAGCGACCTTGGCATCCACTGGCACGCCTGCGTATTTCGTCCACCCCGCCGAGGCCAGCCATGGCGATCTTGGCATGATGGCGCAAGGGGATGTGGCGCTGATCCTGTCCAACTCCGGCGAGACACCGGAACTTGCGGACGTGATCGCCTACACCCGCCGTTTCAGCATTCCGATGATCGGCGTCGCCGGCCGCGCGGGCAGCACCTTGCTCAAGCAAAGCGACGTCGCCCTGCTCTTGCCGAAAGCAGAGGAAGCCTGTGACACCGGCGTGGTGCCCACAACCTCGACCACGATGACGCTGGCCTTGGGCGACGCACTGGCCATTGCCCTGATGGAGCACCGAAAGTTCACGCCGGAAAACTTCCGCGAATTCCACCCCGGCGGCAAGCTGGGCGCGCGCCTGTCGAAGGTGTCCGACCTGATGCATTCCGGCGCGGAGCTTCCCGTCATTGCCATGGACACGCCGATGTCAGAGGGGCTCATCACGATCAGTCAGAAAGGCTTCGGCGTGGTCGGGGTTACTAACGACGAAGGCCATCTTGCGGGCATCATCACGGATGGTGACTTGCGGCGTCACATGAACGGGCTGCTCGATATGAGTGCTGCCGAAGTGATGACGGCAAACCCGAAGACGATTGCACCGGACGCACTTGCCGAGCAGGCGGTGGCGATCATGAATGACCGCAAGATCACCTGTCTGTTCGTGACCGAGGCGGGCAACGGCGGCACCCCGCTTGGCATCTTGCATATCCATGACTGCCTTCGCGCCGGCGTCGCGTGAGCTATGCCAAGCAAGGACAACAGATATTCGCGCTTCGTCCAATGGGCGAAGATCATCTTTCCCTTGGTCGCGCTTGGGCTGTTGTCGACCATGTTCCTGTTTTCGCGAAACCTTGACCCCTCGGAAGCGATCCCGTTTGCCGAGATAGACGTAGAGAAAATCGCGCGTGAGCAGCAGCTGACGGCCCCCCGCTTTTCAGGCACGACCGACGATGGCTCTGCCATCACCGTGGAGGCCAAGAGCGCTGTTCCGGACCTGACCGACCTGCGCCGCCTGACAATCAACACGGTGGTGGCTCGAATCCACTCCCTTGACGGGCCATCCTACGGGGTAGTGGCCGACACCGCATTTTATGACGGTGTTGCCAACAAGTTGGAAATGAAAGGCGGCGTGCGTCTGTCCACGTCGACCGGTTACCGGATCGAGACGGAAGAGTTGGTGACCGACCTAGCGGCGACGGGGCTTTCCGCACCCGGCGCGGTTTCCGGGCGTGCACCGGCGGGCAGGCTGGAGGCAGGCTCGATGGTGCTGACGAGTGACGGCGATACACAGGTTCTTGTTTTCAAGAACGGCGTTAAGCTGGTATACGATCCGAAAGAGTAGAGGGTAATCATGACGGTCATTTCACGAATTGCTGCCGCAGCAGCTTTTGCCCTGCTCATGATATCCGGAACGGCTTTTGCGCAAGGTGCGTCGGTCGCATTTGGCGGGCTGAAACACGATGCCTCGCTTCCGGTTGAGATCACGGCGGACGAGCTGAACGTGGATCAAGCGACAGGGAGCGCGGTGTTCACCGGCAATGTCGTCGCGGGCCAGGGCGAAATGCGCCTGAGCGCAGGCCGCGTTCAAGTCCAGTATGCAACGGAAAACGGACAGGTCACGGGCCGGATTGATAAACTGATCGCAACCGGCGGAGTGACCCTCGTGAATGGCGGCGAAGCTGCGGAGGCCCAGAAGGCCGTATACTCCGTCAGCGGGGCAGATATCGTCATGACCGGCGATGTAATCCTGACGCAGGGCGCAAATGCGCTTTCCGGCGAAAAACTGACCGTCGATCTGACATCCGGCAGTGGCCGCATGGAAGGGCGCGTGCGGACGATTTTCCAGACTGGCGGCAACTGAATGGCCGCTTCGCCCGATCTTAGTGTGCAAGACGGCTCGTCCGGGCTCAAGGTCATCGGGCTGCGCAAGAACTACAAGCGCCGCCCCGTGATCCGCGACGTTTCACTGGATCTGGCCCGTGGCGAGGTCGTGGCACTGCTTGGCCCGAACGGGTCCGGCAAGACCACGTGCTTCTACTCCATCGCCGGACTGGTGACGCCGGAGGCCGGGACCGTCACCATAGACGGGCGCGACGTGACGCTGTTGCCGATGTATAGACGCGCCAAGTTGGGCATCGGATATTTGCCACAGGAGATGTCGATCTTCCGCGGTCTGAGCGTCGAGGACAACATTCTGGCGATTCTGGAGATCGCCGAGCGGGATCGCACCAAGCGCCGCGAGCGGCTGGAAGAGTTGCTTAACGAATTCTCCATCGGCCACCTGCGCCGCGCGCCTGCCCTGTCGCTGTCGGGCGGGGAGCGCAGACGGGCGGAAATCGCTCGCTGTCTGGCCGCCGACCCGAAATACCTGCTACTGGATGAGCCTTTTGCAGGCGTCGACCCCATCGCTGTCGGAGAGATTCGCGGTTTGGTTGCCGATTTGAAAAAGCGCGGAATCGGCGTTCTGATCACCGACCATAACGTGCGTGAAACGCTTGAAATTGTGGACCGCGCCTACATCCTTCATGACGGCCATGTCCTGATGAGCGGCACCACCGACGAAGTGGTCAAGGACGAAAACGTGCGCCGCGTTTATCTGGGCCAGAATTTCCGCATCAACTGACTGTATCCGGCATGAAAACGCTGGGTTCTCAATCTCTCTAGTTGACAGCGACCCCCTGCTCGTCGCCAAATAGGGGTGATGAGTATTCGGCAGCCCCAGGCGTTGGTCTTGCCACGAACAGACCTCCAGATCGGCACGTCCCGCACCCTCGGGCGCTACAAAGCACTCAATCAAAATCCGGCCTTAACAATAAGTTACCGGGCCGGTAGTTCCCACCTCAATACTTAAGGAGACGCCATGCGGTACCAGATTACGGGCAAGCAAATTGACATTGGTGAAGCGCTTCAGACTCACGTCAGAACGGAGCTTGGCGAGATCCTTGCAAAGTATGCAGGTCGGCCGACCAACGCCACGGTAGTCTTCTCGAAAAACGCCCACGAGTTTGTATGTGAAGCGATCGTTCACCTTAGCACCGGCCTGACGACGCAGGCACGCGGGCATGCGACGGAAATCTACGCGGCCTTCGATCAATGCGGCGAGAAGATGGACAAACAGTTGCGCCGCTACAAGCGCCGTTTGAAGGACCACCACAAGGAGCGTTCACAACCAGTTGAACTCTCGGGTGCATCCTCTTATATCCTTGCCGCAAGCGGGGACTCGGAAGAGTTGGAGCCCGATAATCTGCAACCCATCATCGTTGCGGAGATGGAGACAAACATTCCTGCGCTATCGGTCGGGGAAGCCGTGATGCAAATGGAAATTGCCGGAGCGCCTGTGCTGGTCTTCCGCAACGAAGGTAATAAGAACGTCAACGTCGTGTATCAGCGCGAGGATGGCAATATAGGCTGGATTGACCCCGCAAGCAGCTAAATGGGCCGTAACAGGCCACGTTCAGAGAGCAGGCCATGCATATCTCGGAAATCCTGACACAGTCCGCTGTGAAAACAGTTTCGTCTGTAAGCAGCAAGAAACGGCTCTTTCACGAGATTGCCGAGATAGCGCATACCGCTCACGGCATCCCCGTCGATTTGGCGCTGGAAGCGCTGCTTGAACGCGAATCCCTTGGCCCAACTGGTGTGGGCCATGGGGTTGCTCTGCCTCATGCACGGGTCAAAGACCTTGATCGCGTGGTCGCCGTCTTCCTGCGGGTGGAAAAGCCGCTGGACTTCGATTCCGCCGACCGTCAGCCTGTTGATCTGTTCTTCGCGCTATTCGCGCCGGAGTCCGCAGGCGTCAATCACCTGAAGGCCCTTGCCTTGGCATCAAGAACGATGCGCAATGATGACGTTTGCACCAAGCTCCGCGCCAATACCAAACCAGCGTCCTTGCACGCTATATTGACCGAGGCCGAAGAGTCGAAGGCGGCCTAACTCTCACCCCAGCGCCCAAATCCGAAGTTGATGTAATCCTTGCGGTAAGCGGCCATTGCCAGCTTTTCCAGTTCATCGTCGTAGATCTCGGCAAGGCTAAATGGCCCGGTTTCTGGCTCGAGCTCAACCTCCCCGGCCTGTAACCCCAACGACGACGCAAGCGTTTCCAGCCCCCCCGATATCTCATCTTCGCGCAGGATCGTATCCGGCAAAACGACCGCCGCTGCGCCTTGCAGGAGGGCTGACTGCGTGGCCCAGACGGCGTCAATCCTGATGCTGGTCTGCCCGGCCAAGTTGCCTTTCACGAATTTCAGGAAATTGGCAAAGGCCGCACGGTGTTCAATTTTGGTGTAGTCAGCCAGATCGCCTTGGTTTGGCACCGCGACACCGTATTTGTTGCGCATCACTTTGCGGGGATCGGCGAAGTTGTCGTCGCGTTTGGGAACGATGTATTCGCAGAAAACCCGATGCGCACGATCCAGCGGGTGGCGGATCACTGTAAAGCTGCGATGCCCCGGATTGCCACGTTTCCATTGACGCAGGGACTTTTGCGAGAGGTTGGTCGACAGGTCTGCGACCCCCACTTGATCCAGCGAGGCGAGCCATTCCAGCACCGACACCTTCGGGGCAGCAGCAACGGGAATAAACAGAAGCGGCGCGTGTGCGGCCAGATAAAAGCCCGGCACACCCGGGCCACGGCGAGGCTCGAAGTTTGGCGTGTTCGACAGAGCGAAATGATCAATGCTGGCAAGGTCTTTGACCATCTGGTCGTAATTCGTGACCTTGTCTTCCAACTCGCTGGGGTTTTGCTTTTTGACAGAGTTCGGCGTGGCGTTGATCTGTTCGGCCGACCCGATAAACCGCGCCATGCCGTTGAGCACGTCGACATCACCGATATCTTCATAGGCAACGTAGAAACCAGTTTGGCCAGAGATCTGCATGCCTTTTAGGAGTTCCAGCTGGAAAGCCTGTTTTGCCGCCAGATGGGCCAAGAACTCCTCGCGGTCAAAGCTGATCGTGGCAGAGCGTCGCTGCTTCATGTCCGACAGCTTCCACTGTCCCGTCTGGGCGGCGATTTTTAGCGAGACGTAGCTGTCCAACGGGTTACGTGTCAGGATGATTTTTGCGCATTTAGGGTCTTCGAGCACATGCGCCATCACGCGTGGATCATGATCGTTAAAGAAGCGAAAGCCCGGCAAGCCGTCGGTGTTCTCTTTCATACGCTCAATCAACGACAGGGGGGATAATTCGCGCTGCGCCAGATCGACGCCAAAAAGCGCGTCCTTGTTGTGATGTCCGACGAAGTGGGGATTGTAGGCCTCGCCATAGCAGTGAATGTCGGCAAATTCGTTCAGGCTGGCCTCAAGAAAATTGGACCCGGTGCGCATTTCCGCAAAGACGACAAAATACTCGAAGCGGCTGTTCATGGTCTATTTCACCAGACGTGGGCGGCTGCCCTTGGGTTTCTCGGACGTGTCTTCGATCACCGGGAAATCACCCATCAAATGCGGGCTCATGCCTTGGTTCTTCAGGTTCTGCAAAAACTGCCCGAACCCGCTGAGGTCGGCCATCATCGGCACCTCTGTCAACCGACGCTGCCCGATACCGCCGATCTCATCAAGAATGGTTTGCAGGTTTTCCATCGGGTTCTCAATAAACTCCGCCAAGCTCCATATCCGCACCCGCGCCTTGGTCTTGCCCATGCGAAGCAGATCCAAATGCGCAGCCTCTATGCGCTGAAGCTGTGCGGCCACTTTACGCAGGTCTGCGAAGTTCTGGTTGGAATGGAACAGCGGAATTGCCCATGCGCCGGAAATCACCGAAATATGCGCGTTCCGGTCAGTCGCCATGAACTCTGTGATTTTCTGGTCGTCGGCAGGGCCAAACTGAAAACACTGATGTTCGCCACGCGTGTTCCATATCAAGTTAGTCAAGAAAGCGCCGGGATTGTAGTCCCGCAGGACTGCGCTGTCAGAGATAGCGCCGTTATAAACCGAGTCTCCACCCGCGAAATAGACCCTATCCTTGGCGAACAGATTGCCATGGACACGGTTACCGGTGCGACGCGCGATCCAGGCCTCGAAGTCCGCGAATAGATCGGTAAAGCCCTCGAAGACCGAATAGCGGCCACTGGTCTTGCCATTTTCCCAACCTTCATTCGGAAACCTGCCCTGCATATAGAGACCCGCGCGACCGCGTGTACGCCGCTCCGTTGCGCGACCGAACAGGCGGTCAATCTTCAATGGATTGGGCTCGGCCATGGTCAAAGCGCGCGCTTCCGGCGCTAAGAAGTCACGGTAGAGACGTTCTGCCTTGGGCCAGATTTTTCGGGCTACAAAGCAATCTGATCGCCGGAGCAACTGTAGGTGGTCGTCATAGAAGACATGCGGTTTGCCCTGAAAGTCGAACTTCGACAACGTCAGGGACCGGCTTTCGATTTTGGTCGAATACAGCCGTGATAGGGTCTGAAAATAGCTCTCGTCGGGGATCCATACGCGCTTGAAGTATCGGTCAAACTCCTCGCGGCGCGGGTCTTGCAGGATGGCCGACAGCGTTCGCCGCGTCAGGCACCACCACTGCGAGCCCAGATGCGGTGTCAATCCGTCGGGAATCCGCCGTGTCAGTTTTAGCCGCCTTTGGAGATCGACATAACGGTCGAACAAGCGACGCTGCTTTTTCCACGAGAACGGAAAGCGCAGGGTGAAGCGTTCCTGATCCAGCCCGCCGACAGTCCAGTCCACCTCGTCAGTGGTCACGGATTCGATGAAGTCGGTCCGGGGGCGTTTATCGAGATAGGTTTGCAGCTCCTGAATCGGACGCAATGGCATGCAGGAGCCGCTGGCAAGGTAAACATGACCCACCTCCGGGAAGCTGTCGAGCATGAGCTCGCAAGCGGACTGCGTGGCGGCGACAATTGACCAGTTACCCCACTCACAAGCATGGCGCTCGGAGAACCTGACATTGCCCAGATCGTTTAACTTTCCTTTGAAATACTCGAAGGTCGGCCCGTCGACACGCTTGTCGACATGGATCACCACAGGCTTTCCGTGCTCGGCCCAATGCCGTGCCACTTGGGCGGCGCGGTCCAGCGCTTCATGGACCAGCATGACAAACCCGACACTCATGCCCAGTTCCCTTTGGACATCAGGCCCAGAATCTCGAGTTGCCGCCAGTTGATGTATTTCTCCGACCACTTGCACCAAAGGTCAGGATCCTCGGAGAGACCGCTGTGATAAGCCTTGTATTCGTGGCTGTTGGCAAAGTGCTCGTTACGCTTCAACTCTTCAGAGGACTTTTGCTCAATCGTCGATAGAAATTTGGCGTGCAAAAGGCAACCCGAGGTCTTTTCCCCGCCCAGCTGATCGTACACCAAGTTCAAACCACGCGGCAGCAGCATATGGGTCGAACTGACATAGGCATAACGTCGATCCCATTTCACCAGCGGGATTTTATTTAGTGCCGGAGCCCTTTTGGGGTCTTCGGCAAAGAAGTGCCGGGCACGTGGGCCGCCTTGTATCCAAAGATTCCAGTAGTAGTTGTTGCGCTCGATCATGTAATTGCCACTGTCGAACCAGCCCGCAATTTTCAAAGGATCTTCGCCCTCGCAATAGACGGCGCTGCTGATCGGGCCTTTCGGATACATGTCCAACATAATGCTGCCAAAGGACCGAACAGATGACGCATCCAGCCAATCCGTTAACGCCTTGATCGACCGGGTATCGCAATATGGGTAAACCAGAAACTCGTCAGCATCGACGGTCAGGCACCAATGCCCATGCCCAAACCGGCGCTGCAACCATTGCAGCCAATCAACCCCATACCGCGACCGCTTATAACTGTGCTCTGTATAGAATACTGATACGTCGGCCTGAGCTTGCAGGTATTCCGAAGTCCCGTCGTCCGAACCGTTATCGACAAAGAAGAAGTGACTGATCCCCATTTCACGATAGTATTTGATGAAATATGGAAGACGCGCCCTTTCGTTTCTCAGAGTGCAAAACAGCAAGACATCACCCGAGGTGATCTGGTCCATGCGTGAGGCAACGGGTTTCAGTTCCCGTCGCTTGCGAAGCGCACGGAGTCGGTAGCGCAAACGCTCCCGGCGTAAACTGTGTTTCTCAAACACCCTCAATTTCACCACTCGTTGCTTAGCTTTTGGTCGAGGTAACGGGCATTTATGCCAGCATTGGTTGTAACCTCTATGATGAGCCAATGTGCCCTAAATATGGAGTATTGTCTCTAAAAGCGACTATTCAAGGAATTTGTTACAATCCTGTGGCTACCAATCTCCAGCCAAAATGAGGCCGAGGTCTTCCAGCTGCTTGGGCCCCTCGTATTCTACGGACTCCGGGTGCCACAACACCGGGTTTTCTGTCAGCGCATCATAGTATTGGTCGAAGTCAGCACTGTTTGAAAAGTGCTCTTTGCGGTGCTTCTCTTCAGCAGATTTGGTAACGACCGTGTTCAAGAACTTGGTGTGCAGCAAGACCCCGGAGGGCATTAGCCGACCTTCCATGTCGATATAGGCCGCGTTCAAGTCGCGCGGCAGCATGGAATGGGTAGAGTTCACATACGCAAAACTGCGCTGCCATTTTACCAGCGGAATTTTATTGAGAGTCGGCGATAGGCGTGGGGTCTTTTTGAAGAAGACACGCTCCCGGGCACCGCCCTGCACCCAAAGATTGCGCATCAATTCCTGACGTCGGGCACGGTAAGGCCCTGCGTCGAACCATCTGAGAGCGTCGAGCGGGTCTGCTCCTACCTGATAGGGCACATCCCCAACGGCAGAGTCCGGGTACAGATCCAGCATCAGCGCACCAAACATCCGGTATTTCGATTTTTCAAGCCATTTGGTCAATCGATTTAGATCGACGCTATCACTTCGCGCGTAGGTAAAAATTTCGTCAACATCAACCGTCAGACACCAATGCCCGACGCCAAAGCGCGCGAGCAGATGGTTAATCCAGTCAATGCCGAAGCGGGACTCCTTGTAACTTGCATTGGTACTCCACAGCGAGCAATCCGGCTGCGCCGACACGAGGTCAGCACTTCCATCGCTACTGCCATTATCTACGAAGACGAAATGCGCTACGCCGAGCCTGCGATAATGACCAAGAAAATGCGGCAGTCTCACACTTTCATTCCGCATCACGCAGAGCAGCAGGACATCATCCGGAGAAATAGATCCTGTGTTGTCGGTAATGCGGTTAAGCTGATGTCGGCTTCGATACGCGCGCCAAAGCAGCCGTCGCCTCTTCCACCTCATCCGGTAGGCCCACCAAACAGACCTCAACAGATCTTGCTTGGGTAGTGCCGCTTCAGCGCTCGTAATGTCCCGACTGGTGCCAACGCCATGCATCGGTAATCATCGCCTCCAGTGTTGACCGGTTAGGCTCCCAGCCCAGCTCCGACATTGCGCGGTCACTTCCTGACACCAGCTTGGTGCAATCGCCAGCGCGGCGCGGGCCTTCGGTGATCGGCACCTCTTTGTTGGTCACGGCGCGACTGTGGTCTATGACTTCGCGCACCGAAAAGCCGCTGCCTGTTCCAAGGTTGAAGACGCGGGGCTCATGACCGTCCAGCAGCCATTGAACACCTTTCACATGCGCCGAAACCAGATCCATCACATGCACGTAGTCGCGAATGCAGGTTCCATCCGGCGTGTCGTAATCCGTGCCGAACACCGTCAATGCATCCCGCTTGCCGTCAATCGCATCCAGCATGAGCGGGATCAGGTGCGTCTCTGGCTGGTGGAATTCCCCCACCTCCCCGTCAGGGTCGGCGCCTGCGACGTTGAAATAGCGAAAGATCACATGGCGCAGGCCGTGGCTCTGCTCGAAGTTTTGCAGGATGTCCTCGACCGCGCGTTTCGATGCCCCATAGGCGTTGATGGGCCGTTGAGGGCTTTCTTCTGTCAAAGTCACGCCATCCTGCTCGCCGTAGGTGGCGCAGGTCGACGAGAATACGAAATTCAGGCAATCTGCTTCGACCGCCGCTTCGATCAGGTTAAGCGAGCCACCCACATTGTTGCGCCAGTACAGGCCCGGATCGCTCATGGACTCGCCAACCTGACTGAGCGCGGCGAAGTGAACGACGGCGACAGGCTGATACTTGGCGAACACCTCGTCAAGTCGCGGGCGGTCCAGCAGGTCACCCTGCTCGAAAGGTCCGAATTTTACGGCGTCCTGCCAGCCGGTGCAGAGATTGTCGAAGGTAACAGGGGTGAAGCCGGCCTTGGCCAAGACCTTGCAGGCGTGCGAGCCGATATAGCCCGCCCCGCCAGTCACAAGCACGTGCGCCATAAAACGGTCCCTAGCTTACTGTGCCGCGTTCCGGACAGCGTGCATCTCTTCCAGATAGCTTGCAAGCTCGTCGCGTAGTTCTTCGCGGGCCAGACCGAATGCAACGGTCGCCTGCAAATACCCAGCTTTAGAGCCGCAATCGAAACGCTGGCCGCGGAAGCGGTAGCCATACACGTCACGGCCAGCGTCGATTTCCTGCGCGATCGCATCGGTCAGCTGGATTTCGCCACCAGCGCCCTGCTTGATCTGGTTCAGGTTGTTGAGAACCTTCGGCGTCAGAATATACCGACCGATAACCGCGAGGTTAGAAGGCGCGCTGTCCAGGCTTGGTTTCTCGACCATGCCTTGCACCGAAACCATGGAGCCCATGTCTTCCTTGATATCCAGCACACCGTAGGCAGATGCCTTTTCCGGCGGAACTTCCATCGCGGCAACCATGCAGCCGCCGGTCTCTTGGTAGGCTTCGACCATCTGTTGCAGGCAAGGCTTCTCTGCCGCAATGACGTCATCCGGCAGGATAACGGCAAACGGCTCGTTCCCGATCAAGCGGCGCGCGCACCAGACAGCGTGGCCCAGCCCCAGCGCCTTGTGTTGGCGGATGTAAGCGATGGCACCGCTGTCCATGTTGGTGTTTTTCAGCGTGGAAAGAAGCTCTTTCTTTCCCTTCTTGCGCAAGGCGTTCTCAAGCTCTGGCGCGTGGTCGAAATAGTCTTCAAGCGCACCTTTGCCGCGTGAGGTTACAAAGATGAACTCCTTGATCCCTGCCGCGCGCGCCTCGTCGATGGCGTATTGAATGAGCGGCCGGTCAACCAGCGTCATGATCTCTTTGGGGATGGACTTGGTTGCAGGAAGAAACCTGGTGCCCAAACCGGCAACGGGGAATACCGCCTTCGTGACCTTGCGCTTCATCTGACTTGCCTCATGTTTTTTCGCCATCTACTCAACAACGGGACGATTTACTACATATTGATAAACTAGTCTGTCAAAACTGTGGCGATTAGATCGCCTGGAGTTCGAATCCGGAACACCTCAAACTTCTAGCCTATCTATCGCGTCCTTTCCAGCAGCGCACGTTCCCGCTGCACGTGTGCAGACTGTCGATAACATGACTACAGCGGGTCCAAACGGGTAGACTTTCCAAAAATTCCCCCGTTTGGACCCAAAAGCCATCCGTATGAAACCATGTTCCTTGGAAGAACACTGTCGGACTGAGGGCGATGACTTCGCCGACGGCGAGCGCGACGCCGATGTTACGGGCTTTTGAGATATTCGGCTTTTACAAACCGCAGCTTTTAATCAGTCAACCGGTAAAAGCTCGGATAGCATCGTGTTGGCGTCATGGATGACCCATCTCCAGCAACATCGCCTCAAGACGCGGGACGTCTTCGGGGTTGTTCAACTCCCAGAACTGGCGACCGCGCGCTTCGACTTCGACGCACAGAACTTTGCGGCTGTTTTCCAGAAAGCGCAGCTGCTCAAGCCCTTCGAGCTTCTCCAGCGGGCCAACTGGCCACGACGCATAGGCGCGAAGCGCATCGGGGCGATACGCATAGACCCCGACATGGTGGAATACGGGGGTTTCGGCGTTGTTAGAGTATGTATTCGAGGTGAAGGGAATGACCTCTTTCGAAAAATACAGCGCGGACATGTCCTGTGCAAACACGGCCGTCGTACCACCTACCCGACCGTTTTTGCGGTCCTCCAGAAAGCCGTTCAAAGCCCTCCCGTCACACCGCAACACCGGAGTGGCACAGGCCGCATCGGGTGCGTTGCGAAGCCCTGCGATCAGATCTTCGACAAACCACGCAGGCGTCAACGGCGCATCGCCTTGCAGGTTCACCACGATCTCCGGCTCTTCCCCCAGCGCGGGCAGCGCATCGGCGCAACGCTCGGTTCCGTTGAAGCAATCGGAGGAGGTCATGACGACCTCTGCGCCAAACGCTTCCGACGCGGCTTTGATGCGGTCGTCATCTGTCGCCACGACAACCCTATCCACGCCTGTCACAGATTTCGCAGCATTCCACGACCGCTCGATCAGGCTTTTGGCTTTGCCGGTCGCCCCTCTTAGCGCAACCAAGGGTTTCCCGGGATAGCGGGTCGAAGCGTAGCGGGCGGGTATGACGATTGTGACCGACATCAGGCGGACTTCAGCTCAACGCCCGGGGCGTAGGCGATGAAAAACGGGTTCTCGTAGATGGGCTTGCCATAGGTCAGGTGTGTGTGGTCATCGAACCTGACCACCGCGCCACCGGCCCCGTTCAGCACGGCATGACCTGCGGCGGTGTCCCACTCCATCGTGCGGCCAAGACGGGGGTAGAGATCCGCCTCCCCCGCAGCCACAAGGCAGAACTTCAAAGAAGAGCCGGCACCGGTCATATCCGCTGTCTTGTATTTCGAGATATAGTCGTCCGTCGCCTGATCCCGATGCGACTTCGAGGCGACCACGATCAATGCATCGTTGTCAGGCGTTTTGACCTTCAGGGGCTTTGTTAGACCCTGTTTGTCGTGATCGAACGGCCCCTCCTCCTCAACAGTATTTCCATCCGCGTCAGTGTAGAACATGCGCCCCTTGGCGGGCGCGTAGACCACGCCGCGAACCGGCGTGCCATTTTCGACATAAGCAATGTTCACGGTGAAGTCGCCACGCCTCTTGATGAATTCTTTAGTTCCATCCAGCGGGTCGACGATCAGGAAGTTCGCGGCGCTTTCACTATGGGTGTCGGCCTGCTCTTCGGTGACCAGCAACACGTCCGGAAAGGCTTCGCGCAGCCCGGCTGAAATCAGCGCGTCCGCAGCTTCATCCGCTGCCGTCACCGGGCTTTCGTCGGATTTGGCACGCACATCGAAATCGTCAGCGTCGTAGATTTCCATGATCTTATCGCCTGCGTCCAAGGCCAGCTTGCGGAAAACCGCCGTCATTTTGATGTAATCCAAAACCGAGTTCCTGCCGAATAGTTGATTTAACTTGTCGCTGTTCTTATGCTCTGTCGATAACGGATCGGCAAGTTTTCTGGCGTTGAAAGACGGGGCGCCGACCGTAGCCAAAGCAGGTTAGTCAAGAATGTTCAGAACCGCCGAGCGCAATACGCATTTTCGGTCAGCCATCGGGCTGGCTGATTTGATCTATGTCGGCACGGTCCGTCACATCCGCAAATCGCATCGAAATGCGATTGTCGGGCTGGCGATGAACATGATGACCACGGTTATCATGGTTGCCGCATTTTACCTGATGTTCTCGATCCTTGGCCTGCGCGGAAGCGCCATTCGCGGCGACTTCATCCTTTACCTGCTGTCCGGCATCTTCCTGTTTCTAACGCACACAAAGGCCGTTGGTGCGATCATGGGGTCGGAGGGTCCCACCTCCGCCATGATGAAACACGCGCCGATGAACACCGCGATTGCAATCGCATCGTCTGCCTTGTCCGCGCTCTACATCCAGACGCTGTCCGCCGCGCTGATTCTGTTCATGGTGCACGTCGCCTGGCATCCGGTCGTTATTGACCAACCGATTGGCACCATCGGCATGTTCTTGCTGTCATGGTTTTCTGGCGTTGCGGTTGGCATGGTCTTCCTTGCCATCAAGCCGTGGTTTCCCGGCTTTGCGTCCATCGCGTCGACGGTCTACAGCCGCGCCAATATGGTTGCGTCCGGCAAGATGTTTGTTGCCAACAGCATGCCATCGGCCATGCTGGCTTTTTTCGACTGGAACCCGCTGTTTCACTGCATTGATCAGGCCCGCGGTTTCACGTTCATCAACTACAACCCGCATTTCAGCTCTATAAGCTACCCGCTGATCGTGTCGGTCACACTGATAATGATCGGACTGATGGGCGAGTTCAAAGCACGCAAGCATGCCTCCATCAGCTGGAGCGCGGCGCGCTAGGTCACCACACGCAACGTCAGATTGATCCGGCCACCATTTGGCAGCAGCATACTGGTGCCTGCCTTGATCCTGTCGACGCCGTGATACGTCAACCGCGCGTCACCGCCCATCACGACAACGTCGCCAGAGCGCAGCCAGACGCTTTCAGTTTTTCCGCCGCGTGTCAGGTTTCCAATCCGGAACAGTGCGTCGTCGCCCAATGAGACCGAAACCACGGGCCACGAAAAATCTGCCTCGTCGCGGTCCTGATGCAGGCCCATGCGCGCATCCTTGTCGTAGAAATTGATCAGGCAGCAATCCGGCAACCTGTCCGCGGGGCCAACCGCCCGCCAAATATCCAGCACCGGGTCAGGTATCGCAGGCCATGGCATTCCTCGCGGATGCGTGGCCTCGTATCTGTAGCCCTTGGCGTCCGAGACCCAGCCAAGCCGCCCCGCCGAGGTCATTCTCACCGACATTTCCTTACCGCGACTGGTTGTCGGCGCAAACAGAGGTGCAGCGGCCGCAACGCTCCTCACGTCGCCGAGCAATGCGGACTGATGTGCATCGTCTAAAAAGCCTTCGAAAATTTGGAACCCACGGACCACTAAATCTGGTGTCCGGCGCGGCGGATTATCATTCATCTTCGCATCTCCGGTCCTTTATCCCACGTTTCTCACGTTTTTGAGAGATTCAGTCCGCACTGCGCCTTGCAGCACCATAGGGCCAGCCTTATATACCTTTCGAATTCCGATGGGGCTACGCCCCCGGTTCAAATTTGGGATCGGAGCGCAAGCGCCAAAGTGGGCTTGTCTCCTCAACATCGCCGCGAAGAAAGGACCTACGCTAATGGCTAAAGTCATCGGTATCGACCTTGGTACGACAAACTCCTGCGTTGCCATCATGGATGGCTCTCAACCTCGCGTTATCGAAAACGCCGAGGGTGCGCGCACAACCCCCTCCATTGTTGCCTTCACAGACGACGAGCGTCTGGTCGGTCAGGCCGCCAAACGGCAGGCCGTGACCAACCCTGACAACACGATCTTCGGCGTGAAACGCCTGATCGGTCGCCGTTTTGACGACAAGGATCTTGCGAAAGACAAGAAGAACCTGCCCTTCGACGTGATCGACGGCGGCAACGGTGACGCTTGGGTTCTCGCGAAGGGTGAAAAATACAGCCCGTCGCAAATCTCTGCGTTCATCCTGCAAAAGATGAAAGAAACCGCCGAAAGCTATCTTGGTGAAGAAGTGACGCAAGCCGTCATCACCGTGCCTGCATATTTCAACGACGCCCAACGTCAGGCCACCAAGGACGCCGGCAAGATCGCGGGCCTCGAAGTGCTGCGCATCATCAACGAGCCGACGGCCGCTGCGCTGGCGTATGGTCTCGACAAGAAAGAGACCAAGACCATTGCTGTTTATGACCTTGGCGGCGGTACGTTTGACGTAACCTTGCTGGAAATCGACGACGGTCTTTTCGAAGTGAAATCCACCAACGGTGACACGTTCCTTGGTGGTGAAGACTTTGACATGCGCATCGTCAACTATCTGGCCGACGAGTTCAAAAAAGAGAACGGCGTCGACCTGACCAAAGACAAGATGGCGCTGCAACGTCTGAAGGAAGCTGCCGAGAAAGCGAAGATCGAACTGTCGTCCTCGCAGCAGACCGAGATCAACCAGCCGTTTATCTCGATGGACCCCAAGGGCGGCCAGCCGCTGCACATGGTCATGAAACTGACTCGTGCCAAGCTGGAAAGCCTTGTTGGCGACCTGATCAAATCGTCGATCAAGCCGTGCCAAGCCGCGCTGAAAGACGCAGGCCTGTCGACTTCCGACATCGACGAGGTCGTGTTGGTTGGCGGTATGACCCGTATGCCAAAGGTCATCGAAGAGGTGTCCAAGTTCTTCGGTCGTGAGCCGAACAAGGGCGTGAACCCTGACGAAGTGGTCGCCATGGGTGCCGCCGTTCAGGCTGGCGTCTTGCAAGGTGACGTGAAGGACGTGGTTCTTCTGGACGTGACCCCGCTGTCGCTGGGGATCGAAACCCTCGGCGGTGTGTTCACCCGCCTGATCGACCGAAACACCACGATCCCGACCAAGAAGTCGCAAATCTTCTCGACCGCCGAGGATAACCAGAACGCAGTGACCCTGCGGGTGTTCCAGGGCGAGCGCGAAATGGCCGCCGACAACAAGATCCTTGGTCAGTTCAACCTTGAGAACATTCCGCCCGCTCCGCGCGGACTGCCCCAGATCGAGGTGACCTTCGACATCGACGCCAACGGCATCGTTGAAGTTGGCGCCAAGGACAAAGGCACCGGCAAAGAGCAGAAGATCACGATCCAGGCTTCCGGCGGTCTGTCCGACGAGGACATCGAACAAATGGTCAAGGACGCAGAGGCCAACGCCGATGCGGACGCCGAACGCCGCGAGTTGGTCGAAGCCACGAACCAGGCTGAAAGCCTGATCCACGGTACCAAGAAGTCGCTGGAAGAGCATGGTGACAAGGTCGACGGCTCCACGGTCGAGGCCATTGAACTAGCGATCAAGGCATTGGAAGAGACGATGGACTCGAAAGATGCCGGCAAGATCAAAGGCGGTATCCAGAACCTGACCGATGCTGCGATGAAGCTGGGCGAAGCGATCTACAAGTCGCAGCAAGACGAAGCTGCCGCCTCCGCGCCTTCCGAGGACGAAGAGGCGGACGACGGTCCGCGTAGCGTTGACGAGGATATCGTGGACGCCGACTTCGAAGATCTGGACGACGACAAGCGCGCCTGATGGCGCCACGTCCTGAAATCAGAGACCGGCCCGATTATTTGGGCCGGTCTGAATGTTTCAGGGATCGAGTTTTTGGAAGGTTGATCCATGGCAAAACGTGACTATTACGAGGTTCTGGGCGTCGCGCGCGGGGCTTCGGCGGACGAGTTGAAAAAAGCCTATCGCACCAAGGCAAAAGAACTGCACCCCGACCGCAATTCCGACAACCCGAATGCGGAAGCGCAGTTCAAAGAGGCCAACGAGGCCTACGAAGTTCTGAAGGATGCCGACAAGAAGGCGGCCTATGACCGCTACGGCCACGCCGCGTTCGAGAACGGCATGGGTGGCGGTGGCCAGCGCCATGGTGGCAACGGCGATTTCTCCTCTGCATTTTCCGATGTGTTCGAAGACCTGTTCGGCGATTTCATGGGCGGCGGCGGTCAGCGTGGCGGACGCCAACGGGCGACGCGCGGCTCTGATCTTCGCTACAACTTGCGCATCTCGCTCGAAGACGCATTTGCCGGGATGCAGAAATCCATCACCGTGCCGACTTCCGTGTCGTGCACCGGCTGTGACGGCTCCGGCGCAGAGGGTGGCGCAGAGCCGCAAACCTGCCCAACCTGTTCCGGCATGGGCAAGGTCCGCGCGCAGCAAGGTTTCTTCACTGTTGAGCGCACCTGCCCGACCTGTTCGGGTATCGGCCAGATCATCAAGAACCCCTGCCGCACTTGCGGCGGCTCAGGCCGTCAGGAGAAAGAGCGCTCGTTGAGCGTCAATATTCCCGCTGGCGTCGAGACCGGCACCCGCATCCGCCTTGCCGGCGAAGGCGAGGCAGGTTTGCGCGGCGGGCCAGCCGGTGACCTGTACATCTTCATCGACGTCAAGGACCACGATCTATTCCAGCGCGAAGGCCTCGACCTATTCTGCCGCGTACCGGTGTCCATGACGACCGCCGCAATCGGCGGCGATGTCGAGGTGCCGACCATAGACGGTGGCCGGTCGCGCGTTAAAGTGCCTGCCGGTAGCCAGTCCGGCCGACAAATGCGCCTGCGCTCCAAGGGTATGCCCGCACTGCGCGGCGCTGGAACGGGTGACATGTTCATCGAGCTGGCAGTCGAAACCCCGGTCAATCTGACCAGCAAGCAGAAAGAGCTGCTTCGGGAGTTCGAGAAACTAAGCGAGGAAAACAACCCTCACCTTTCCAGCTTCTTCACCAAGGTCAAATCCTTCTGGGAAGATATGAAAAGCTAAATGAGGTGGGCAACTTGCCCACCTCTAGTTTTAGCCAAGGCGCTTACATTCAGAACACTTTGCTTTGCCGCCAGTACCGGAACGCAAATTTTCACGCTCAATGTTGTTGCCGGTGTTGCAGTTAGTGTCGTCGTGGTAGACAGGCGCTTTGACGGAGTGCCATGGACTCTTCTTGGCCATCGGTCATCCTTTCTCCAGCTTTGCTGGATCTAAAAAGGAACCGCCCTTGACAGCTGTCTAAATTTGGATTCTCATCCAAACACTTCATAGCCCCTGTTGACGGTTCCGTTACAGGTGAAGAAGCAGACGCTGTCTCGGGTCGAATCTTGGCAGCGTCTTTTCTTTGTCCTGCACAGTGTGGAA
Source organism: Litoreibacter arenae DSM 19593 (assembly GCF_000442275.2). Taxonomy (GTDB): domain Bacteria; phylum Pseudomonadota; class Alphaproteobacteria; order Rhodobacterales; family Rhodobacteraceae; genus Litoreibacter; species Litoreibacter arenae. Next base: position 797,002 of record NZ_KE557314.1, read on the forward strand.
TCCAAAATTACTTCGAGTCAAGCATATCGTTGCCATGATCGAATTATCTACAACATGTAGAGGCTGCCCATAAAGCTATCCCACGTTACATGCCGCCATCACCGCCATGTTCAGAATGTCGTTGGCCGTCGATGTCGTCGAACAAATCTGAACCGGATGATCCACACCGCTCAGGATCGGGCCTATCACGGTCGCGCCGCCCATTTCCTGCATCAGCTTGACCGAGATCGACGCCGAATGTCGCGCGGGGACGACCAGAACGTTGGCTGGGCCTGACAAACGACAGAACGGGTAATGCGCCATCACGTTGGTATTCATTGCGACATCCACGGTCATTTCGCCGTCATACTCAAAATCCACCCCGCGCTCGTCCAACACCTTTGTGGCGATATGCATCTTCTCGGCGCGCTCGCTGACGGGATATCCGAAGGTCGAAAAACTGACGAAGGCGACGCGCGGCTCCAAGCCCAGCGACCGCGCGGTCGCCGCGCCGCGTTCCGCGATATCGGCCAGGGTCTGCTCGCTTGGCCATTCGTGCACCAGCGTATCCGCTATCAAGACAATACGTCCGTTTCGTAACAGCGCGGTCACGCCCACGGCTCCGTCCTGGGGGGACACATCAAGTGCATGGTTCAAAAGCTCCAGCACATGCGCGGATTTTCGGGTTGCCCCCGTAATCAGCCCGTCGCCGTGACCATGCGCCAGCATCAGCGCCGAAAACACATGCCTGTCGCGCGCCGCAAGCCGGTGAACGTCTTGCGCGTCATACCCCTTGCGTTGAAGTCGCTTGTAGAGGAAGGCGCGGTAGGTATCCAAATGCTCGGTGTTGCGGGCGTTCACGATGGTCAACTCGCGGTATGCGTCCTCTAACCCGGCCGCCGTTAGCTTTTCCTTAACGTCCTCCTCCCGCCCGACAACCAGCGCCTGCCCAAGGCCCGAGCGTTGATAGGACACCGCAGCACGAAGCACGCGCACGTCGTCGCCCTCCGCAAAAATCATACGAGCGTTCTTTGTCCTCGCACGGTTGTGCAAGCCTTCGAGCATCGACGCAGTCGGGTCCATGCGCGACCGCAAGGTCACGGTGTAGGCGTCAAAGTCGACGATTGGTTTGCGCGCCACGGCGCTGTCCATACCAGCTTGCGCGACCGCTGGGGGAATTGTGTGGATCAGTCGCGGATCGAATGGCGTCGGAATAATATAGTCCCGCCCGAATGTCAGCTTGCTGCCATAGGCGACGGCCACCTCGTCCGGCACGTCCTCCCGCGCCAGCTTCGCAAGCGCCTCGGCGCAGGCGATCTTCATCGCGTCATTGATCGTGCGCGCCTGAATGTCGAGCGCCCCGCGGAACAGATACGGAAAGCACAGCACGTTGTTGACCTGATTGGGGTAGTCCGAGCGCCCCGTCGCCACGATAGCATCCGGCCGGACTTCGTGGGCATCTTCCGGCGTGATTTCGGGGTCTGGGTTGGCCATCGCGAAAATCACCGGATTGTCCGCCATGGACTTCACCATGTCTTGCGTCACCGCCCCTTTTGCCGACACGCCAAGAAACACGTCGGCTCCGGTCATGGCTTCCTCAAGGCTGCGATCGGAGGTCTTCGCCGCGTGGGCAGACTTCCATTGGTTCATCCCCTCGGTTCGGCCCTGAAAGATGACGCCCTTGGTGTCGCAAACGATGCAGTTGTCGTGCTTCGCGCCCATCGCCTTGATAAGCTCGATGCAGGCAATCCCCGCCGCGCCCGCGCCGTTGAGGACGATTTTGCAGTCCTCGATTTTCTTGCCGGTCAGATGAAGCGCGTTCAAAAGCCCCGCCGCGCAAATCACCGCGGTGCCGTGCTGGTCATCATGGAACACCGGAATGTCCATCTCCTCACGCAGCCGCTGCTCGATCATGAAGCATTCAGGTGCCTTGATATCTTCCAGATTGATGCCCCCGAAGCTGGGGCCCATGAGGCGCACCGCGTTTATGAATTCCTCCGGGTCTTCGGTGTCCAGCTCAAGGTCAATCGAGTTGACATCTGCGAACCGCTTGAACAGCACCGCCTTGCCTTCCATCACCGGCTTGGATGCCAGCGCCCCCAAATTGCCCATGCCCAGAATGGCCGTGCCGTTGGAGATCACCGCGACCATGTTGCCCTTGGTCGTATAGTCATACGCCGCCGCCGGATTGTCCGCGATCGCTTGCACCGGCACTGCGACGCCGGGGGAATATGCCAGGCTCAAGTCACGCTGCGTCGCCATGGGGGTTGAGGCCGTAACCTTCAATTTCCCCGGTGTAGGCTCCAGATGATACGAGAGCGCTTCTTCGTCGGTGACGCGATTTTTCTTGGACATAGGGGTTCCTTTGGTTGAGCCGGACCCAATTGTTACCCGCCTTACCCTCGCGCGACAACATCCCTCGGAATTCGGGGTTTCGCCGCCCCGCTTCGACCTTTAGAATCAAGGCGACACCACGGGGGGTGAATTCTTGAACGTCGCCAATGCATCTGTGACGCCAATGATGGCGCAATATCTGGAGATCAAAGCCCAGTATTCCGACGCGCTGCTGTTCTATCGCATGGGCGACTTCTACGAGTTGTTCTTCGACGACGCCGTTGCCGCTTCCGAAGCCTTGGACATCGCCCTGACCAAACGCGGCAAGCATCTGGGCAACGATATTCCGATGTGCGGTGTTCCTGTTCATGCAGCCGAAAACTACCTGCTGACCCTGATCCGCAAAGGGTTCCGCGTGGCCGTGGGCGAGCAGTTGGAAAGCCCTGCCGAGGCGAAAAAGCGCGGCTCGAAATCCGTCGTCAAACGAGATGTGGTGCGCCTTGTCACTCCCGGCACCCTGACCGAGGACAGCCTGCTAGAGCCGCGCCGCCACAACTTTCTTGCCGCCTATTGCGAAATTCGCGGCGATGGCGCGATGGCTTGGGTCGATATCTCAACCGGAGAAATGCGCGTCGCCTCCTGTTCGCGGATGCGCCTGTCACCTGAACTTGCGCGGCTGGCACCAAGCGAGGTGTTGGTGTCAGACACGGAATTCGACGACCTGCGCGAGATTGTGGAGGAAACCGGATCGGCGCTAACGCCGCTGAGCAAAGGAGGTTTCGACAGCACTTCCGCAGAAAAGCGCCTTGTTAGTCTCTATTCTGTCAGTTCTCTGGACGCGTTCGGAACCTTTGCCCGTGCCGAGGTTTCGGCTTTAGGCGCGCTGGTCGATTACCTCGACATAACGCAAAAGGGCAAGCTGCCCTTACTGCGCCCGCCAGTCCGCGAAGCGGCAAACAGGACCATGCAGATCGACGCGGCGACGCGGCGCAATCTGGAGCTGACCCAAACGCTGAACGGCACCCGTAAGGGGTCGGTCTTGGATACAATCGACAGAACCCTGACCGCAGGCGGCGCGCGGCTTCTGGATCGCAGGCTTTCCAGCCCCTCAACCGATCTGGCCGAGTTGACCGGGCGATTGGACGCGGTCGAGTGCTTTCGCAATGCATCCCGGCTGAGAACGGATTTGAGAACCGCCCTGCGTCGGGTGCCGGACATGGACCGTGCGCTGTCACGAATTGCCATGGGCCGCGGCGGGCCGCGTGATCTCGTGGCACTACGAACCGGTCTTGAACAGTGTCTAAACCTGCGGGATTTGCTGATTTCAGAGGCTTTGCCGGAGCAAATCCAAACCTGTGTCGCAGATCTGGTGGGTCATGAGGACACGTTATCGACGCTCCATAATACTCTGGTTGCGGAACCCCCACTGCTCGCCCGCGATGGCGGCTTCGTCGCCAACGGGTTCGACGCAGAACTTGATGAAATGCGCAAACTCCGTGACGAAGGCCGCAAGATCATCGCGGAATATCAAGCGGAGTATGCCAACGACACCGGCGTGTCCTCTCTGAAAATCAAGCACAACAACGTGCTGGGATATTTCATCGAAACCACCGCGTCGCACGCTGAGAAGATGCTGAAGCCTCCATTGTCGGAACGCTTCATTCACCGACAAACCACTGCCAACGCTATTCGCTTCACAACGCTGGAGCTATCGGAGCTGGAGACCAAGATCTTGAACGCTGGTGGTAGGGCGCTTGAGATTGAGCTGCGTATATTTAACAGCGTCTGCGAGGCGGTGCTTGAGGTGAGCGCGAGCCTTTTCGCCGCTGCCGCGGCGCTTGCCCAGCTTGATGTGTTCACCTCGCTCGCCGATCTTTCCGCGTCCGAGAATTGGGTGCGTCCGCAAATCGATGAGACACGCGCGTTCAACATTAGCGGCGGGCGTCACCCGGTTGTCGAGAAGGCGTTGAAGGATCAGGGCGCGTCTCCTTTTGTTGCCAACAGTTGCGATTTGTCCGCTGACGACGGCGCATCCAGCATCTGGCTGCTGACCGGACCCAACATGGCGGGTAAATCCACATTCCTCCGGCAGAACGCAATTATCGCCCTTTTGGCCCAAATAGGCTCTTATGTACCCGCCGATGCAGCCCATATCGGGCTTGTATCGCAGCTGTTCAGCCGTGTCGGCGCGTCGGACGATCTGGCGCGCGGCCGGTCGACATTCATGGTCGAAATGGTCGAAACGGCCGCGATCTTGAACCAAGCCGACGAGCGTGCGCTGGTGATCCTAGATGAAATTGGCCGTGGAACCGCGACCTATGACGGCCTTTCGATCGCATGGGCGACGCTGGAACACCTGCACGCGTCGAACACCTGCCGGGCGCTGTTTGCAACGCATTACCACGAATTGACCGCGCTAGCAGGCAAGTTGCCCGGCGTCGAGAACGCGACTGTGACCGTCAAAGAATGGGAAGGCGACGTCATTTTCCTGCACGAGGTCAAACGCGGAGCGGCTGACCGGTCTTATGGTGTTCAGGTCGCGAAACTTGCGGGCCTTCCGGCTTCGGTCATCGCCCGCGCGCGGGTCGTTTTGGAGCAATTGGAAAAAGGCGAACGCGAAGGTGGTACGCGCCAGAAAGCGCTGATTGACGATCTGCCGCTGTTCTCGGCTGCGCCCGCACCGCAACCTCAGATCAAGGCGTCGGCGGTTGAGGCCAGATTGAAGGACGTCTCGCCCGACGAGTTAACGCCGCGCGAGGCCTTGCAGCTTCTCTACGATCTGAAAGATCTAAGCCGGAGTTGACGAAACGCCGACCTGCGCAGGGCGCAACAGGCGATCGTGAAGCAAGAAGCCTTCCGACATCACCTGAATGATATCGCCCGCTTTGGTGTCGGGCAGAGGAGCCTCGAACATGGCTTCGTGAAGTTGCGGGTCAAACTTGTCGCCCACTTCCGGCATGATAGGCTCTATCTTGTGCTTGCCAAATACGTGGATCAGTTCGCGCAAGGTCAGCTCGACGCCCTCGAAAAACGCCTTGGAAGCGTCGCGCTGCGCTTCGTCGGCGGAGTCCAACGCGCGGCGCAGGTTGTCGTAGACCGGCAACATATCTTTCGCCAGTTTGGAGCCGCCATAGCTTTCAGCCTCACGGCGATCACGCTCCCCGCGTTTACGTGTATTCTCGATGTCAGCCAACGCCCGCAGAAGACGGTCCTTCAGCATGTCACGCTCTTCTACAAGCGCCTGAATCTCGTCGGCCTCGTCCGTTATGTCCACGGACTCGTCGGCCATAGCCTCCAAGTGATCCGTTTGAAAGTCGTCTTCTTTGTTCATGCCAGACATTTGTACCTCTAACCGCCGTCCGAAATCAGTTTGCCAACCATCTGCGCCGTGTAGTTCACGATGGGCACAATCCGCCCGTAATTCAATCTGGTGGGGCCAATGACCCCCACAGCGCCGATGATCTTTCGATCAGAGTTCATATAGGGAGAGACGACCAAAGAGGAACCCGAAAGTGAAAAGAGTTTGTTCTCCGAGCCGATAAAAATGCGCACACCCTCGCCTGCGTCGGTTAATTCAAGGAATTCGGCAATATCGCGCTTGCGCTCGAGGTCGTCGAACAAGGCTCGCACGCGGTCAAGCGCCTCTACATCGTCCGAGCCTTCAATGAGATTCGCGCGCCCACGAACGATCAACCGCTCGGTTTGCTCGCCTTCGTTTTCCCAAACCGCAAGGCCGGTTTTCACCAGATCCTGCGCCAGAACGTCCAGCTCCTGCCTGCGCGATTTGATTTCGCGGGCGATCCGGCCGCGTAACTCCGAAATAGTTAGGCCTACCGCAATCGCGTTCAGAAAGTTCGCGGCCTCGCGCATTGAGGACGGCGTTTGACCAAGAGGCGGCGTGAACACCCGGTTTTCGACATGGCCATCTGCAAAGACGAGCACCACCAAGGCGCGGTCAGCGGCGAGGCTGACAAACTCGATATGCTTGATCGGGGCCTCATGCTTGGGCGCTAAAACAAGGCTTGCCCCCTGCGTTAGACCCGAAAGCGCGGACCCGATGCGGTCCAGCATCACACCCACGTCGCGGTCGTTGCTGCCCAAAGTCGCGTCAAGTTTCTCGCGGTCCTGATTGGTGACCTCATCCATTTCCAGCAGACCATCGACGAACATGCGAAGCCCCGCTTGCGTTGGCAGGCGTCCCGCCGAGGCATGGGGGCTGTTGAGCAGGCCCAGAAACTCCAGGTCCTGCATCACGTTGCGAATGGTAGCAGCGCTGACGCTCTCGCTAAGGGTGCGCGTCAGGGTGCGCGAGCCGACGGGCTCGCCGGTCGCCAAATAGGATTCAACGATCCGCTGGAATACCTCGCGGCTGCGGTCGTTCATTTGTGACATGATGTCTTCGCGGTTCATTCTGGGCCTTACTCCGGTGTCACTCGTCCCAATGTGGCTTGCAACCAAGCCTATCACAAGGGTATCTGGGGCCGTTGCAACAGGAGAATTGCCATGCGCCCTTCCGGCCGCCAGCTCGACGAAATGCGTTCCATCATCATCGAGACGAATGTGACCCGCTACGCGGAGGGGTCTTGCCTGATAAAATGCGGCGAGACGCACGTGCTCTGCACCGCGTCGATCGACGAGCGCGTGCCATCGTTCTTGCGCAATTCCGGTTTGGGCTGGGTGACTGCCGAATACGGGATGCTGCCCCGCGCGACGCATACGCGGATGAACCGGGAGGCCAAGCGTGGGCAATCGGGCAGAACGCAGGAAATCCAGCGCCTGATCGGACGCGCCCTGCGTGCTGGCGTTGATCGTGTGGCCTTGGGCGAGCGGCAAATCGTGGTCGATTGCGACGTCATTCAGGCGGACGGCGGAACCCGCTGCGCTTCGATCACCGGCGGTTGGGTCGCGTTGCGGCTTGCGGTGAACGCGCTGATGAAGGCTGGAGACATCACCACAGACCCGTTGACCGATCATGTCGCCGCCGTCAGTTGCGGAATTTATGCGGGCCAGCCCGTTCTTGACCTCGATTACCCAGAGGATAGCGACGCCGGAACAGATGCAAACTTCGTCATGACCGGAAAGCTGGGCCTGATCGAAGTTCAAGGCTCTGCCGAAGGTGCCACATTCAGCCGCAGCGAGTTGGACAAGCTGATGGATCTGGCGGAAAAGGGCATCAACGAGCTGACTCAAGCCCAAAAAGCCGCTGTCGAAGGCTAATCATGCGGAAGTTTACGGACGATACGCTTCTTGTGGCCACCCACAACAAGGGCAAGCTGGAAGAGATTTCCGCCTTGTTAGAGCCTTTTGGCATCAAAGTTGTGTCTGCATCGGACTATGATCTGCCGGAACCCGAAGAAACTGAAACCACCTTCGTAGGCAATGCCCGCATCAAAGCTCATGCCGCCGCGAAAGCGACCGGACTTCCAGCACTGTCAGACGATAGCGGGATCGAAGTTGACTGTTTGGACGGCGCACCCGGCGTCTATACCGCCGACTGGGCGGAAACTCCGAGCGGGAGGGACTTCGACCTAGCGATGACACGCACATACAACGCAATTCTTGACGCTGAGGCTACTCCGCCCTGGAACGCCAGATTTTGCGCCACGCTCGTGTTGGCTTGGCCCGACGGCCATGACGAGGTTTTCGCCGGAACCATGGAGGGCCAGGTCGTTTGGCCGATGCGGGGTGAGCAAGGGCACGGGTATGACCCGATCTTCCAACCGAACGGCTATGACATGACGTTTGGCGAGATGGATCGTTGGGAGAAGAACAAGATCAGCCACCGCGCCAACGCGTTTGCCAAGCTGGTGGAAGCCTTTGAGCCCGAGTAACTGGCAACGCGCCGGCTTCGGCGTCTACGTTCACTGGCCCTTCTGTCTGGCAAAATGCCCCTACTGCGACTTCAATAGTCACGTGTCGTCCAACGTGGACCAGACCGCTTGGGCAGACGCCTACCAGTCCGAGCTTGACCGGCTGGCCGAGATGACGCCGGACCGGATCGTCAGCACGGTCTTTTTCGGCGGCGGCACGCCCAGCCTGATGCTACCTGACACCGTTTCGGCCGTAATCGAGCAGATTCGCAAGAACTGGAGGTGTAGCAACGACATCGAGATTTCGCTGGAGGCAAACCCGACATCCGTCGAGGCGACTCGGTTCAACGGCTTCCGCGATGCCGGGGTGAACCGCATATCCATGGGCATTCAGGCGCTTAATGATGCAGATCTACGATTGCTCGGGCGCCGGCACTCCGTCGATGAAGCGGAGCGCGCGTTCGACACAGCAAGAAGCATATTCGATCGCGTCAGCTTCGATCTGATTTACGCCCGCCAAAACCAGACCGCTAAGGACTGGGACGCCGAGCTTGCGCGGGCATTGACGATGGCTGCGGATCACCTGTCGCTCTACCAGCTAACGATTGAGGACGGCACGGCCTTTGGCGATCGCTTCGCACGCGGCGGATTGCGTGGGTTGCCCAGTGACGACCTGTCGGCTGATCTGTTCGAGATCACGCAAGATATGACTGCGGCGGCCGGCTTTCACGCTTATGAGGTTTCAAACCACGCCCAACAGGGGCAGGAATCGCGTCACAATCTAATCTATTGGCGCGGCGGAGATTATATCGGCGTGGGCCCCGGAGCGCATGGCCGCTTCGATGTGAATGATCAGCGACTGGCGACGGAAACCTACCTGATGCCGAATAAGTGGCTAAGCACGGTACGGGAGCTTGGCACCGGAGAAAGTAAGGTAGAGGTGTTGTCGCGCGAAGAACAGGCGTTGGAGTATCTACTTATGTCGTTAAGGCTTGCCGAAGGATGCGACTTGGAAAGGCTCAACAGCTTGGATGAAGGCGCGATTTCTGATATTAAAATCAATAGCTTAGGTGACCTTGGTCACATCCGGCGCGAGGGATCGAGGTTAATTGTCCCGCCACAGTCCAAAATTCTACTCAACTCGATCCTGACCGAACTCGTGTCCTAGCGCTTAGTTGCCAGCCAACAGACGACAAAGCTCGTCCAGCTGGTCGAACGACTTGTAGGTAATGGTCAATCGACCACCCTCCGTCCCCTCAATATGGTCAACGCTTACACCCATTTTCAGCGTTGCAGCCAGATCACCTTCCAGCGCCTTCGTGTCGGGATCTTTCTCGACAGCGGGCTTGCGCTGCTTCGGTTTGCGCGGCTCGCCGGAAGATTTCGCCAACCGCTCCGTCTCGCGCACGGACAGGCCGCCTTTGACGACACGCCGCGCCAACTCACTGGGGTTGTCGGTGGTGATGAGAGCACGAGCATGGCCGCTGGTCAGGTCACCATTTCTGAGCAGCCTGATGACGTCTTCAGGCAGGTTAAGAAGCCGCATCAGGTTTGCGATGTGACTGCGGCTTTTCCCCAAGGCGGTCGACAACTGCTCCTGAGTATGGCCGAACTTGTCTTGAAGCTGACGATAACCCATCGCTTCCTCAAGAGGGTTAAGATCGGCACGCTGGATGTTCTCGATGATGGCGATCTCGAGAACTTCCGTATCGTCAAGCTGCCGAACCACCACGGGTACTTCGTGTATTTGGGCGATCTGGGCAGCCCGCCAGCGGCGCTCGCCGGCAACAATCTCAAACTTGCCTGAGATACTGGGATGCGGGCGGACAATCAGTGGTTGAATAATGCCCTTTACCCGAATGGATTCGGCAAGCTCGTGAAGGTCCTCTTTAACAAAGTCCCGCCGCGGCTGATCGGGATTGGGTTCAATCCGCTCGATCGGTATCATCCGCTCACTGCCGCTTGATTTCGGCGAGTCCGGCGTTTCAATATCGGCCATCAATGCCGAAAGCCCGCGTCCCAGTCCACGTTTCTCTGCCATTCTAAGCTCTTTCCTGTTGAGAATGTCTGGCGACGATCTCCGTCGCCAACGACTTGTAGGCCACCGCACCCAGCGAGCTTGGGTCATAATTGATCACGGGCATTCCATATGATGGAGCCTCGCTCAGGCGGACGTTTCTTGGAATCATTGTTTTGAAGACCAAATCCTTCAGATTCTCCCTGACGTCCAGCTCAACCTGATGACACAAGTTGTTGCGTCTATCATACATGGTCAACACAACACCTTCCAGTCGCAAGCGGGAATTTGCAGTTTCGCGGATTTCCCGCACCGACAGCATGAGTTGTGACAGGCCTTCCAGTGCAAAGAATTCTGCCTGAAGCGGAACGAGCACGGAATCCGACGCAACCATCGCATTCAAAGTCAAAAGATTGAGGGACGGAGGGCAATCAATCAAAATGTAGTCAAGATCAAGATCTTCTGTTGCCAGCGCCCCAAGTGCGTCACTCAGCAGAAAAATTCGCCGCGCGGAAGACACCAGCTCAAGATCGGCAGAGCTCAAATCCGTTGTCGCGGGTGAAATACGCAATCCCGGAACTCCAGTTTCGCGCAAAACATCTTTCAAGGGCAGCTCGTTCAGCAATAGATCGTAAGTCGTGTCTTTGCGATCTCCATGCTCGATCCCCAAACCGGTTGAGGCGTTGCCCTGTGGGTCAAGATCAATAACCGCTACATTTAGTCCCTTTGCTGCCATTGATGCACCTAGGTTGATGGTGGTCGTCGTTTTGCCCACACCACCCTTTTGGTTGGCGACAGAAATTATCCGCGGTGGTGCTTTGGCCATTTAAGCTGCTCGTCTTAATTTGGTTATTATTATCAGCGCTGACTCGTCGCTGGTCATGCTCAGGCGCTTTTCATAATTGAAATCCCACATCTCCGCTGCGGTGTCTAGCTCCTGTTGATATCGCTCTCCCTTTAAAAACAGCGCGGTCCCACCCTTCTTTAGGTGTAAATCGGCCATGCTCATGAGGGCGACAAGTGGCGCGAGAGCGCGGGCCGTGACGACATCCGCCGCCTGAGGGCTTAACTGCTCAACCCTTTCCGCTAGTATGTTTACGTCCAGATCCATTTCCCTCGCCGCTGCCATGAGGAAGGAGGCTTTGCGGAGGTCCGATTCAACCAAAGTCACGTTTAGATTTGGCGCTTTTTCTTTGGCAAGCGCCGCGATTACCAATCCAGGAAACCCCCCGCCGGACCCTAGATCACACAATTTCTGCGCATCGGCTGGCACCGCCTCGAATACTTGCGCTGAATCCACGAAATGTCTGCTCCAAATCTCAGGAACTGTCGACTTGGCGATGAGATTGATTTTGGAGGTCCACTTAACCAGCAGTGTTTCATAGTGAGAAAGGCGGTCAATTGTTTCACGTGAAACAGAGAAGCGGTCAGCGAACTGCTCTTGGTCTGTCATATTTAACGTGCCTGCGCCTTCACGCGTCCAAGTATCAGCGTAAGAGCCGCAGGTGTTACACCATCGACCTTTGCGGCCTGAGCAAGGGTTTCAGGGCGAAGGCGCGTTAGCTTGCTTTTCATCTCGTTGGACAAGCCAGTCAGTGTTTCAAAGCTGAAATCTTCAGGGATTCGCACAGCTTCATCCCTTCGCAAAGCTTCAGCGTCCTTGTTCTGGCGCTCGATATAGCCAGCATACAAGGCATCACGCGAGATCTGTGTGGTAATCTCCTCGCTGTAATTTTCCAAGCCAGGAACGAGCGGTCGGATAGCGTCCAGCGTAACGTCCGGAAAAGACAGCAAATCAAACGCTGATCGACGCCTGCCGTCCTTATTCACCTTTAAACCAATCCGCTCTGCCTCTTGCGGCGAAACACGCACATTGACCATCTCGGCCCTTAAAGCGTTCAGATCCGCCTCTTTCCTGGCGTAGATTTCTTTTCTCACCTCGCCAACGCAGCCGGCCGCTATACCGATCGGGGTCAGCCGTTGATCAGCATTATCGGCCCGCAGCGACATTCTGAACTCTGCTCGCGAAGTGAACATTCGATATGGCTCCTGCACACCTCGCGTAATGAGATCGTCAATCATGACGCCGATATAGGCTTCGGATCGACTGACCACGACATCATCTGTCCCTTGCGCACGCCTGGCTGCGTTCAAGCCAGCGATCAGTCCTTGAGCAGCAGCCTCTTCGTAGCCGGTTGTTCCATTGATCTGGCCCGCAAGGTAAAGGCCCGGAACCTCGCGCAGCTCCAACGTGCGCTTCAACGCTCTCGGATCAATGTAGTCGTACTCAATCGCATAGCCGGGCTGCAAAATCTCTGCGTTTTCAAGGCCCGTGATTGACCTGACGTATCGCTCCTGAACCGCAACAGGAAGCGAGGTCGATATGCCATTCGGATAAACCGAGTTACAATTGAGCCCTTCTGGTTCAAGAAACACCTGATGTGACGTCTTGTCAGCAAAACGCACCACCTTATCCTCGATAGACGGGCAGTATCGCGGGCCTACGCCGTCGATATGTCCGCCATACATCGCGGACAATTCCAGATTTCCTTTAATGATATCATGGGTCTGTTCGTTGGTGTGCGTGATGCCACAGGAGACTTGCGACGCCAATTGTTGCGCAGGCAGAAATGAGAACAGCTCCGGCTGCTCGTCTCCGGGCTGCATTTCCAAGATATCCCAGTTGATGCTATCTCTGGCCAATCTCGGCGGAGTTCCAGTCTTTAGCCGTCCCATGTCCAGGCCGAAGCTGTCGATCCTTTCGGCAAGCCGGATCACCGGTGCGTCACCGACCCGCCCGCCAGGTTGCGATTTATCCCCGATATGGATGACGCCGCGAAGAAACGTTCCCGCAGTCAAAACCACGGCAAGGGAGGTCACGGTGGATCCGTCCGCAAGCTCAACGCCGCGTACGTGATCATCCTGTAGAATAAGGTCCGCGACTTCGCCTTCAATCACCGTAAGATTGGGCTGTGTGTTGATGAAGTTCTGGATCGCGTTGCGGTAAAGAGACCGGTCCGCCTGTGCCCTCGGTCCTTGCACAGCAGGACCCTTCCTTCGGTTGAGCAGGCGGAACTGGATGCCCGCCGCATCGGCTGCGCGGCCCATAATGCCATCCAGCGCGTCGATCTCCCTGACGAGATGGCCCTTTCCAAGGCCGCCAATCGCCGGATTGCATGACATCACGCCAATCGTTTCGGCTCTCTGAGTAATCAATGCAGTTCGCGCGCCGGTACGGGCGGACGCATGCGCCGCCTCTGTGCCAGCATGGCCGCCACCAATCACTACTACGTCAAAGCTGGGATGTTTCACGTGAAACACTCCTATTTACCTAAACAGAAACTTGCGAAGATCTCATCCAGCACGGATTCGACATCAACGCGTCCTATCATAGTTTCCAACGCCCTGACAGCACTTCGCAGCTCCTCTGCGGCGATTTCAGCGCGATCCATGCCGTGGCTCATTTCATCTTCGCATATTGCCAGCGCAGCAGACGCCCGAACAAGCGCAACCCTGTGACGCTCTCGGATCGCGAGCCCCGCACCCGCAACCCGCTGGCTGAGAACGGTGTGAACCCGATCCAGCAGTTCCGGCACACCTTGGCCGGTCAGCCCCGACACGCCCTCGCCGGTCTGGTCCGCTTTTCCCTGAAGCACTACATCGTCTGCCTGAATTTGAACAGGCAACCGAGTTTCTGCGTCTTCCAATAGAAAAACTCTCATATCCGCAGACGCGGCTCGCTCCACAGCGCGAGCGATGCCAATCGTCTCGACCTCGTCGGCAGTATCCCGAAGCCCGGCTGTGTCGAGAAAGCTGACGGGCAGACCTCGCAAATCCATTCTGACTTCAATAATATCGCGGGTGGTGCCAGCAACTGATGAGGTAATCGCAGCCTCACGCCCCGCCAGTGTGTTCAACAACGTGGACTTGCCGATGTTTGGGGGGCCAACAATCGCAACCTCGAAGCCATCCCGAATCCGCTCGGCAACGCCTACTCCCGCCGCCATCTGATCAAGCTCGGCACGAACGCCTGATGTCAGAGAGCGAACTTCCGGCGATACATCAACCGGCAAATCCTCGTCGGCGAAATCTATCGTGGCCTCAAGAAGAGCGGCCGCGCGCACCAAGTCCCTCCGCCAACCCTCCGTCTTGGCACCAAGGGCACCACTGAAAACCCGGATCGCTTGACGTCGTTGGGCCTCGGTTTCCGCATCTATAAGATCAGCCAGCCCTTCGACCTGCGCAAGATCGAGCTTGCCGTTCTCCATCGCGCGACGCGTGAACTCCCCGGGCTCGGCGAGCCGCAAGTCCTCTGCATCGCCAAGAACCCTTAAAACGGCAGCGACGATGGAAGGGCTTCCGTGGAGATGAAGTTCGACCACATCCTCGCCCGTAAAGCTGGCACCGCCAGCAAAACCCAAAACCAGCGCCTTATCTATCAGAGACCCGTCATGATCCCGGATACTCGCCAACACCGGCTCGCGCGGCGGTATCGTGCGACCTGTCAGAGTTTTGGCAGCATCAAAGGATTTCGGCCCGGACAGCCGAATGATGGAAACACCCGCTTTTCCCCGCGCCGTTGCCAGCGCGAATATCGTGTCCATAACGTCTACCTTACTGTTTTTAAACAGAAATCAGGTGTTCATTGAATCGAAGAAGTCGGCATTTGATTTGGTTTGCTTCAGCTTGCCAATCAAGAACTCGATCGCATCCGTGGTCCCCATCGGGTTTAGAATGCGACGCAGCACGAAGGTCTTTTGCAGATCGTTCTTATCGACCAACAGCTCCTCTTTCCGCGTACCGGACTTGAGAATATCCATCGCGGGGAAGACGCGTTTGTCGGCCACTTTGCGGTCCAGCACAATCTCGGAGTTACCGGTCCCTTTGAATTCCTCAAAGATGACCTCGTCCATGCGGGAGCCAGTGTCTATCAGCGCCGTTGCGATGATCGTCAGAGAGCCGCCTTCCTCGATGTTACGTGCGGCCCCGAAGAAGCGCTTGGGGCGTTGTAGGGCGTTCGCGTCGACACCACCGGTCAGAACCTTACCGGATGATGGCACCACGGTGTTAAACGCACGCCCCAAACGGGTGATGGAGTCCAGCAGGATCACAACATCACGCTTATGCTCGACCAGACGCTTGGCTTTCTCGATCACCATTTCCGCCACACCAACGTGGCGGGTCGCGGGCTCGTCAAAAGTGGAGCTGACAACTTCGCCCTTCACCGAGCGCTGCATGTCCGTCACCTCTTCAGGACGCTCGTCAATTAGCAGAACGATCAGATAGCATTCCGGATGGTTCTCTTCGATCGACTTGGCGATGTTTTGAAGCAACACGGTCTTACCAGTGCGCGGCGGTGCCACGATCAGGGACCGCTGGCCTTTCCCGATTGGCGCGACAAGATCAATGATCCGCGCCGAGCGGTCCTTAATCGTCGGGTCTTTCAACTCCATCGTCAGCCGCTCGTCCGGATAAAGCGGCGTCAGGTTATCGAAAGAAACCTTATGGCGCGCCTTTTCCGGGTCCTCGAAATTGATCATCGTCACCGAGGTGATCGCGAAGTAGCTCTCGTTTTCACCCGGCGCGCTCATGACGCCCTCCACGGTATCGCCCGTACGCAGCGAGTGTTTGCGGATCATGTCCGGCGAGACGTAAATATCATCCGGGCCGGGAAGATAGTTCGCCTCTGGCGACCGCAAGAATCCAAACCCGTCTTGCAAAACTTCCAGCACACCGTCACCGGAGATTTCCCAGCCGTCTTCCGCCCGCTCCTTGAGGATCGAGAACATGATGTCCCCTTTCCGCATCGTGGAAGCGTTTTCGATCTCCAGCTCCTCGGCCATAGCCACCAGATCGGCAGGGCTATTCTTTTTGAGGTCAGCGAGATTCAGCGTGTCTTCAGACATAAGGGATCACCCAATTCAGGTGGCGGTAAGGCCAAGTCGATAATTTAACAGTCAGGGAGTCATCACAACCGGACGGCTGCTAAGGCTGCTGGGTAGCAATGAAGTCTGCGTGAGTCAATCCGCTTCAGATCGGCCGCGCGATCACCATCACGACGATCGCGATCATCAGCACCGTCGGGACTTCGTTCATGATCCGGTAGGTGCGGCCCGTAAGAGTATTCTCTCCCGCCACAAACCCTTTCTGCCGAGCACCGAGCCATTCGTGGAACGCTGTCATTCCCAACACCGCACCGGCCTTGATCCAGGGCCAGCCCTCAGACCAAACGACTATCCCGGGGGTGAATACCAATAACAGCCCGAAAATCCATGTGCTGATCATTGCGGGTTGCATAATCAGCTTGAACAGCTTGCGTTCCATCATCTGAAAAAGCGCATCTGTTTCGGAACCAGTCGTCACCTTTTCTGTGTGGTGGACGAACAACCTTGGCAAATAGAACAATCCTGCCATCCATGCGATAACCGAGATCACATGCAGGCTTTTTGTCCATGGGTAAATTTCTGCCAGAAAATCTGTCATGCGCGCCTCGCTCTCGGCCTTCCTTCTTAAATAAATAAAGAAGAAAGAAAAGATGATGTTGTTAGTAGGTACAGTGGATAGTGTGGATCAAATACTTGTCCACTGACGAAGAAATCAGCGGGGACAGTTTTGCCCAAGAATTTTAGAATGTCATATTACCTATTGAAATCAAATATCTAAGATGTTTTCAGTTGGTGGAGAATCTGTGGACAAACACTGAGCGGAATTGCCTTCAGTCGCATTACCAACACCGGTGAATCCCGCACTCCACACGGGAGAACCACGCGAACGGAATCTTTGCAATGTGGGTAAGATCGGCTCCTACGCCAAACGCGGTGGATAACCGGTCCGATGCGCAATATATATCCTTCAGCTTACCCTCAGAGTTATCCACATGACACGCCCCATAATCCTTGCCTCAGGTTCGGCTATTCGGCAAACGATGCTGCGTCAGGCGGGCGTTAACTTTACCTCGACAGTCGCCCGCATTGATGAAGATAGCATTAAAGCCTCTCTTTTGGGTGAAAATGCCAACCCGCGCGACATCGCAGATACGTTGGCCGAATTCAAAGCCCGCCGCGTTGCCGGAAAAAAACCGCAAGCGCTGGTAATCGGATGCGATCAGGTGCTGGAATTCGAGCGCGAGATCCTGTCGAAACCGACCTCGCCGGAAGACGCCGCCGCGCAGATCAAGCGGATGTCAGGCAAACAGCACAAACTTCTATCCGCGGCGGTCATCTACGAAGACGCCAAGCCGGTCTGGCGCACTGTTGGTCAAGTGCGGTTGACGATGCGCAGTCTTAGCCCGGATTACGTCTACAGCTATGTCGAACGCAATTGGGACGACATTCAGCATTGCGTTGGCGGCTATCAACTGGAGGCCGAAGGCGCGCGGCTTTTTGCCCGCGTGGATGGCGACTACTTTACCGTGCTGGGCCTGCCGCTACTTGAGGTGCTAGGCTATCTTACAATGTCAGGAGCAATAGACGGATGACCAACGACAAGATCCCGCTGGCTGGGGTGATTGGACAACCGATCACGCAAAGCAAGTCTCCGGTTGTGCATGCGCACTGGCTCAGACGCTACGGCATCCGAGGCCATTACATTCCGATGGACGTGTCCAGCGTGGACCTGCCACATGTCTTGAACAACCTGCCAAGGATGGGGTTTCGCGGTGTGAACATCACGATCCCGCACAAGGAAAGCGTGCTGGATATTGCGGATGTCATCTCCGACCGCGCGGCTTTGATCGGTGCTGCGAATACGTTGACGTTTCAAAGCGACGGAAAACTGCACGCCGACAATACCGACGGCTTGGGGTTTATCGCGAACCTCAAACAAGAAGCGCCGGGTTGGAACCCACAGGCTGGTCCGGCCCTTGTGCTGGGTGCAGGTGGGGCGTCCCGCGCTGTCGTGGCGGCATTGCTCCATGAACGGGTGCCGGAGATTATACTGACGAACCGCACCAGAGCGCGTGCGGATGCCCTAAAGGCCCATTTTGGCGGCAAGATCAAAGTGGTAGATTGGACGCAGGCCGCAAGCCATCTGGATGAAACGGCAACTTTGGTGAATACCACCGCATTGGGTATGACCGGCAAGGAGGAGCTGAAGCTCAACCTTGGTCGTCTGACGTCCGACACTCTGGTAACGGATATCGTCTACAACCCGCTGACCACACCGCTATTGGCGCAGGCCGAAGCGCGCGGCTGCCAGACCGTGGACGGGTTGGGAATGTTGCTTCATCAGGCCGTGCCCGGATTCGAGCGCTGGTTTGGCCGCGCCCCGGAAGTTGACGCAGAACTGCGTAACGCTGTCCTGAGATGAGCGGCGGCCCGTTTATTCTAGGCCTGACCGGATCTATCGGCATGGGAAAATCGACGACCGCGCAGATGTTCCGCGATCTGGGCGTTCCGGTATGGGATGCAGATCAGGCGGTAGCGGATCTCTACGGCAAGGGCGGCTTGGCGATTTCAGGACTCGCGGACATTCATAAGGATTTCGTCAAAGATGATGTGGCGGACCGAAGCGCGATGAAAAAGGCGATTGCTGCTGATCCGAGTATTCTAAAGAAGATCGAGACGCTCGTGCATCCGCTTGTTCGCGCCAGCCGGGAGGCATTTCTTGCGGAGCATGCTGACGACGATCTGGTCGTTCTGGACATCCCGCTGCTCTATGAGACGAACGCGCAGGACCAGATGGACGCGGTTCTGGTCGTCTCTGCTCCCTCGGATGTGCAGCGCGCCCGCGTTCTGGAACGCGGCACCATGACACCGGAGATGTTCGAGGCGATCCTGGCCAAACAATTGCCAGACGCCGAGAAGCGCAAGCGTGCCGACTATGTTATCGAAACCTTGACCCTTGAAGGCACCAAGGCGGACGTGACATCCTTGGTTGAAGATTTGAGGGCCCGACATGCGTGAAATCGTTCTGGATACTGAGACCACCGGATTTGAACCCGGCGAGGGCGACCGGATCGTCGAAATCGGCGCGGTGGAGCTGTATAACCACATGCCGACGGGCAAGGTGTATCACCAATATATAAACCCCGAACGCTCCATGCCGCAGGGCGCGTTCGAGGTGCATGGGTTAGGCGACGAGTTCCTGCGCGATAAACCTGTGTTCAAGAAGGTCGGTCAGGCGTTTCTGGATTTTGTCGGTGACGCCAAGCTGGTGATCCACAATGCCGCTTTTGACATGAAGTTTCTCAACGCGGAACTTGGGTGGGGTGGCTTCCGTTTGCTGCCCGACGATCAGGCTTTGGATACGCTGGCGATTGCCCGCAAGAAATTCCCCGGCTCGCCCGCGTCTCTGGATGCGTTGTGCCGCCGGTTCGGCATCGACAACTCGGCCCGTGAAAAGCATGGGGCGCTGCTCGACAGCGAAATACTTGCAGAGGTGTATCTGGAGCTGATCGGCGGGCGTCAGCCGGACTTGGTCCTGTCCGCTTCCAGCGGGTCAGGCGCTTCGGGTCAGGCCGTTGAAGCATGGCGTCCGATGCCGCGGCCGGAGCCGCTACCCCCGCGCATCACCGAGGAAGAACGCGCCGCCCATCAAGCCTTTGTAGACAAGTTGGGCGACGCTGCTTTGTGGAAAGCGCAGGCTTAAGCGTCTGCGGTTTTTGCTGCGGCCTCTGCCTGAGCGCGACGGGCCAGCTCGTTGCGATAAAGCGCAAGGAAATCAATGGTTTCCAAGTTCAGCGGCGGGAAGCCACCGTCGCGGGTCACGTCCGACACGATGCGGCGCAGAAACGGGAACAGCATGCGCGGGCATTCGATCATCAGGAACGGGTGAAGCTGCTCATCCGGCACGTTCTCGATATGGAAGATGCCGGTGTATTCCAGCTCCATCAAAAAGATCGGCTTGCCTTCGCCGGTGGTCTTCGCGGTCACTTCCAGTTTGGTGGTAACCTCGAACTGGTTCTCTTCGCCGCGCTTCTTCGCGTCGAGGTTTACCTGAACCTGAATGTCAGGCGTCTGGTCGCCTTCGCCAAGACCCTTTTGGGCGGCGATGTTCTCGAAGGACATATCCTTGATGAACTGCGCCAGAACTTGCATGCGGGGGGGTGTTGGGGCGGCGGATGCCGCGCCGTTTTCTTCGGCCATCGGTGACGTCTCCTTAAAGCGAGAAATTAAGCTGGGGTTTGCTTAGCAGGTCACCACGCCCGCCTCAACTCAATGCCGCGTCCAACCGGACGGCGGTTCATGCGTCGGGCGCGGGGCATCGTCGTCCAGTTCCGAAAACTCACCGTCGATGATGTCCTGCCCCTGAGGCGGCCGCGGCTCCTGACGGTAGCTGGTTTTCACGAAGCTTTGGACTTTCACCTTGCTGCGAATCCACTTGAACAAGCCAAGCCGGACCGGCGGAACCAACAGCGCGAAACCGACCGCGTCGGTGAAAAAACCCGGGGTCAGCAGCAGCAAACCGGACGCGAGGATCATCGCGCCATGGGCCAGCGACTCGGTCGGGTCCTGAAACTCTTGCAGATTGGAGCGAATCTGCGAAAGCGCCATGATACCCTGTGCCCGCACAAGAACCGTGCCAAGGATCGCGGTCAGGATGACAATTGCCAAAGTGGGCCAGAGCCCAAGCCAGCCGCCGACCTGTATGAACAACGCGATCTCGACAATCGGGATCGTCACGAAGAGTAAAAATAGCCACATGGCGAAAGCCTGTTTCCTGTGTATCGGGTTAGGTGGACTTGTGCCCCCCTTGCACCTACATAAGAGGCTGAGTTCCAAATTGCCAACTTCCGGCACATAGAGGCGTGTAGAGCACGATATGATCGAAATTCTTGTCTTGGCGGGCATCGCCGTCTTTCTCATTCTGAAGCTGAAATCGGTGCTGGGCACGCGGGACGGCTTCGAGAAGCCGCCATTGCCCATTCCGACCGGCGCAGATCCGGCACAAAAGGCGCGTCAGAAGTTCGAGGTGATCGACGGCGGCGCCGACCGCGACATTACCGATCACGTTCCCGAAGACAGCGATGCGGCCAAGGCGCTGGCAGAGATGAAGCGCGTCGATCCGAACTTCAGCGTGACCGAATTCCTCGGCGGTGCGCGTGGTGCCTACGAGATGATTCTGATGGCTTTCGAACTTGGCGAGATCGACGACATCGCCCCGTTCCTGTCCGGCGACGTGCTGGAGGCGTTCGAGCAGGTGATCGAACAGCGCGAGAAGGAAGGCCTGCTGGTTCAGGCAAACTTCGTCGGCGTGCGCGAGTTGACCTTGCTGGATGCGGAATTCGACAGGGACACCAAGGAAGGCGAGCTGAAAGTCCGTTTTATCGGTGAGTTGACTTCCGTGGTGCGCGACTCTGCTGGCGACATCGTCGAAGGCGATCCCAACGCGATCAAGCGGGTCAAGGACGTCTGGACGTTCGCCCGTATCATGGACAGCGACGATCCCAACTGGCAACTGGTCGCTACTGGGGAATGAGGCATGTCCGGTGGGCAGCGGCAGTTTTCGCGTTGGGGGCGGTCATGACCCTCGACACGGCAGATGCCGCACCCACCTACGAGATCCTGAAATTCGAGGACTTGAATGGTTGGGCGGATGACGATCACGAAGCCGCCTTATCGGTCTTTCTGGACACCTGCGCCGACATCAAAGACCCCGAATGGGCCACGCTATGTGCCTTGGCAACCAGCCAACCAAACGCCCGCACTTTTTTCGAACTGTTTTTCCGGCCGGTTCTGATTAACGGCGATGAACAGGCGCTGTTTACCGGATATTTCGAGCCGGAGCTTCGCGGCTCCCGAAATCGCGGCGGGCCATATCAATATCCCCTGCACAGCAAGCCACCAGAGGTGGAGAACGGCACCACTTGGTATTCGCGCCGTGAGATCGAGGAACAAGGCCTGCTGGAAGGTCGCGGGCTGGAGCTGGTCTGGATCGACGACCCTGTCGAGAAGTTCTTTTTGCAAATCCAAGGCTCCGGCCGCGTCAAGCTGGCCGAAGGCGGGGCGATGCGGGTCGGCTATGGCGGCAAAAACGGCCACGAATACCGCTCTATCGGGCAAGAGCTGATCCGGCGCGGCATTTACGAGCCGCATCAGGTCTCGGCTCAGGTCATCCGGCGCTGGGTTCAGCGCAACCCCGTTGAGGGGTCGGAATTGCTGCGGCACAACCCGTCTTACGTTTTCTTCCGCGAAGTCTCGGAAGTGCCCGCCGATAAGGGGCCGCTTGGGGCTATGAACCGGTCGATCACGCCGATGCGGTCAATCGCGGTGGACCCCGCGTTCACCACCTTGGGTGGGCCTGTCTGGATAGAGAAAGCCGGTGCGAAGCCGATGAATCGCTTGATGATCGCGCAAGACACGGGCTCTGCCATCAAGGGCGCGCAGCGGGCCGATATTTATTTCGGGACCGGTAACCAAGCAGGCCGCGCGGCAGGTCGTATTCGGGATCGCGGGCGGCTTGTCACGCTAATGCCGATTCAAACCGCGTACACTCTGGTCCCCGGCGGATAAGGCGATGAGACGCCGCAAACGCAGCTTGAACCCAGAAGAGCAAGAGCTTTGGTCAAGGGTAACCGAAACAGCCATCCCCATGCCGATGCGCGGCAAGTCCGCGCCAAAAGAAAAGACGTCGCGCAAAGCGGTCCCTGATCCGATCTCGCCACGGTCGATCAAGTCCTTCAAACTGGGGGTCAAGGCGGCCCCGAAGCACGCCAAGCATAGCCTTGCACCGTCGCTCGACGACCATTTCGTTAAAGCTCCTTTGGCGATGGACAAAAAGGCGTTCACCCGCTTGAAGCAAGGCAAACTCAGCCCCGAGGCGCGGCTGGACCTGCACGGCATGACGCTGGAACAAGCGCATCCGCGATTGAACCGCTTCATTCTGGATGCCCACGCGCAGGGAAAGCGGCTGGTTCTGGTGATCACCGGCAAGGGAAAAAGCCGTGACGAGGGCGGGCCCATCCCGACGCGATTGGGGGTTCTGCGCCATCAGGTGCCGCAATGGTTTCAACAACACCCGCTCAGGCCGCATATTCTTCAGGTCACGCAGGCCAGCCAGAAACATGGCGGCTCAGGGGCGTATTACGTCTACTTGCGGCGCGCGCGCTAGCAGGGGCCGTGCCCGGCTAAGTGCAATCGTGGCGACGGCTGTTGCAAGCACCATGTATCCGGCGACCCACACCATTTGCCGCGAATAGTCCACTCCCATGTCGATAATCAGGCCCGTCAGCCCCGGCCCTATTGCGGAGCCGAATACCATGATTGCGGTTGCCATCGCCTTGATGCTGCCCAGATGGCGGGTGCCGAAAAACTCGGCCCAAAATGCGGCGGGAAGCGTGGCTTGCATGCCTGAGGTCATGGCAAAGAAAGCGATGCCGATGGCTGCGACAGCTAAGCTGGCGCTTTGCGAGAAGATCACGAAGCCCACAGCCAAGGGAAGTGTATAGATCGACATCATGCGGCCCGTCCCGAAACGGTCTATGGCGAAGCCGGATGCAATCATCGAACAGATCGCCAGCGCGGTATAAACCGGAAACAGCTGAACGAGGTCGAAATGCGTCCAGCCTTTCACCTCGGCCAGATGCACCTGAAGGAAAAAGAACGCCGTACCGAATGCCGGCGGCCCGATCAGGACAGGCACCAGCAACCAGAACAGGGACGAGCGCAACACCTGCACCCGTGTCCAATGTTTGCCGCCCATTCCCGCCACCTGATCTTCGTTGGACGAGGATTGCGGTGTGCGTTCCTGTTTCAACAGCGAGAAAATCAGCGGAGAGATGAGCAACAACGCCCCTGCCGCGACAAGCCATGAACTACGCCAGCCAATCACGGCCATCAGGGCTACGAAGAAAATCGGCAACAGCGCCTCGCCGATCGAGAACCCGAAACTCGCTATGGCTAAAGCCCGCCCCCGCGCGGCGATGAACCAGCGGGCCATTGCGGTACTGGCGACATGGCTCGACATACCTTGACCCATCAGCCGCAACATGAAGATCAGCACGACCAGCATGGGAACCGAGGAAACAAACGCCATCGACACACAAGCGGCGGCCAAAGTGACAAGCACCGCCGTTCCCAACACGCGCACGCGGAAATGGTCCGTTAGAACGCCGGCCCAAACCATCGTCGCCGCAGAGGCAAGCGTGCCGATCATGTAGATGCCGCCCCACGCGGCGTGGGTCAGATCAAACTCCGTACGGATTTCGCCCGCGAAGATCGACAGAAAGAAGGTTTGCCCGAAGGAGGACGAAAAGGTCAGCAGGAATCCCGCGCTCAACCAACCGAGGTTGGCGCGGATGAATTTCCACGTCCCCACTATTGCAGGCTCGTGACCGGCGAGAGGATCAGTTCTGTGGCGTTCTGAACCGTCAACAGCGTTCCGGGCAGAAGACCGGTACGACCGCCATCACCGGACAGGGCGCTTTCCAGGCCGGGAATCTGGCCAAGAAGTTTCAGCAAGGCAGGCGACTTGGCGGCGGCGAAATGGTTTGTTCCACCCTCGCTATAGGCTGTGACGTCGATATAAGTGATGTCGTACTCGGCGATTTGCGCTACGTCTTCCAACCGTCCAAGCCGGTTGTTCTGGCCGGTGAGGCGTTCGATCAAGCGCAAGGCGCGATCCTTCTTGGACGAGAAGATGTAGAACGGATCAGGCAGGTCGCCGATAGCGTCCGCCTGTGATTTGAACACATCAAGATCCAGATCAGGCGACATCAATACGACCCCGCCTATGCGGTTCAGGGTGCGTGTATTGCCGGACAGGCTCAACCCCCTGAGCGTCTCCATTGTGACCATGGACCCCAGGGAGTGGGCCACCAGAATGACGTTGTTCGCGTTTGAGCGTGACACGTCCTCAAGCAGGCGATGCAGCCCGTCGCGGGCAAACAAGGCGCTGTCGCGGTCATATGCGTAATTCAGCGGATTGCCTGCGGATGGCCATGCGTAAGTTACGACAACGCCCGGAAGATTCAGGTCATGGCCCATCTGCGCGATGCGGTAGATGCCATCACCAAACCGCGTGTTGAAGCCGTGCACAAATATGATCACGTCGCGGTTCTCAGGCTTTTTCGTAGCAAGCTCCCGGTTCAGAGCTTCACGCATGCCTCTACTGCCGTTAAAAACTTCTGTGCTTGCCAGCAGGAAGTGCTTTTGCGGATCAGGGTCGCCGTATGGCCATTCGATCTGGCCGGGCTTGTGAGTCGGCGGAATCGATACGTCCGCCAACCCGTAGATTGTGGACCGCGAACGCCGCGAGCCGAAGGGTAGCCTGTCAGTCTGACGAGTGGTTGCAAAGAAAACTGTTCGCTCAGTTGCCGCGGGCAGTTCCGCCGGAACCCGCGCGAGTCCCCCCCGATACGAGCAAGCCGCCAGTAGCAGCATGGTGACAACGAGGAGGAACTTTGCCCTCATGGTGTCACAGAACGTAACGGCTGAGGTCGGCGGATCTGGCCAACTCGCCCAAGTGTTTCTCGACGAACTCGGCGTTTATCTCGACTTCGTCGCCAGCGCGATCGGGCGCGGTAAAGCTCAGCTCCTCGAACACGCGCTCCATGACTGTGTAGAGCCTGCGCGCGCCGATGTTTTCGACCGACTGGTTCACCTCAGCCGCGATCCGGGCCAAGGCGGCGATGCCGTTCTCGGTAAAGGATACGGTAACGTCCTCGGTGCCCATAAGTGCGGTGTATTGCAGGGTTAGCGCGTTGTCGGTTTCGGTCAGGATGCGCACGAAATCCTCCTCGGTGAGGGCGCGTAGCTCGACTCGAATGGGAAGGCGCCCTTGCAATTCTGGCAGTAAATCCGACGGCTTTGCAATATGGAAGGCGCCCGAGGCGATGAACAGCACATGGTCGGTCTTGACCGGCCCATGTTTTGTCGAAACCGTCGTGCCTTCGATCAGTGGCAGCAAGTCGCGCTGCACCCCTTCCCGGCTGACATCGGCGCCGCGCGCGTCCGAGCGGGCGCAGACTTTGTCGATCTCGTCCAGAAATACGATGCCGTTCTGCTCAACCGCTTCGATTGCGTTTTGTGTGACGGTTTCCTGATCCAGCAGCTTGTCCGCCTCGTCGGCGACCAGCACCTCGTAGGATTCAGAGACCTTCATCTTACGCTTGGTCGTCCGTCCGCCCATCGCTTTGCCGAACAGATCGCCAAGGTTCAACATGCCAGCGCCGCCCATGCCGGGCTGGCCCGGAATGTCGAGCATCTGGAAGGGGTTGCTGCCACCCGAGTCCGCCACGTCCAGCTCGATCTCCTTATCGTCCAGCAAGCCATCACGCAGCTTTTTGCGGAACATTTCCCGGGTACCTTCACGCGCCTCGGTTCCTGCCAGCGCGTCGATAACGCGCTCTTCAGCCGCTTCATGCGCGGCGGCTTTTACGTCCTCGCGCATATGCTCGCGGGTCATCAGGATTGCGGCGTCCACCAGATCGCGAATGATCTGTTCCACGTCACGACCGACATAGCCCACCTCGGTGAACTTTGTGGCCTCGACCTTCAGGAACGGCGCGCGGGCCAGTTTTGCCAGACGGCGCGAGATCTCGGTTTTGCCGACGCCCGTGGGCCCGATCATCAGGATGTTCTTGGGATAGACTTCGTCGCGCAGATCGTCGGGCAGTTGTTTGCGCCGCCAGCGGTTGCGCAAGGCCACAGCAACAGCACGTTTGGCGTCTTTCTGCCCGATGATGAAGCGATCCAGCTCGGATACGATTTCGCGGGGGGTCAGGTCGGTCACAGGGGCATCCTTTTCGTTTGAAAGTGTTTTAGACCTATGGTCGGGCACCCGCAACTTGAAGGGTGCAGTCACGGAAGCTGACGTTTGCGTGTCGGGGGCTATCCGTATGGGAATTTTCGACGAATACTCCGGTCATCACATCAATCAATGGAGGTTTCCATGATCTCTCGTCGTTCAATCCTTCGTGGCGCCCTTACTGTCTCGACAGTCGCGGCGCTTCCTGCATTCGCTGGTGGCCACGGTCGCATCGGGAAATTCCAAGGCGCGAGTAATCACAAGACCACTGGCCGGGCCGAGCTGGTCAAAAGCGGCTCTGGCGGTTCGGTGCAGTTGCTGGGCGACTTTACCTTCGACGGCGCACCTGATCCGAAAGTCGCGCTGGGTAACAACGGCTTTGACCCCAAGACCATCATGGGGTCTCTCAAATCCAACAACGGCGCGTCCAGCTACACGATTCCTGCGGGCATCAACCCTGACGACTACAACGAGGTCTGGATCTGGTGTGAGAAATTCAACGTGCCTTTGGGCGTCGCCAGGCTGTGATCACTCCGGCACCGCCAGCCCGTCCTCATAGGGTGGCAGGCGGTGCTTGCCGGGGAAGTCCGGCAGCAGACCTAGAAGCCACGCGCGGGCTTGCGTCCAGAATGCGCCAAGCGATGTGACGAAAAGCCCAAGCAGCAGCATGGTAAGAACCGGCGCCAGCTCGGAGCCGGTTTCGTTGATCGCAGTGCCAAGCAACAGGCCCATATAGACCAGACCGGCAGTCAGGAAACTGCGCCGGTCAATGATGACAGCCAGCAGCGTAAACAGCGCTAGAACAAAGATCGCAAGGCCGGTCCCGACGGAGCCGCCCGCCTGATAATTCGACATCACAAGTGTGTTCACCAACGCAGGCGCAGCGAGGATGTGAAGCCAGAAGGCGGAGGCGGACTTGCGGCTGACCCTATGCGGGTCTTGCAGGTCAAACCAAAGCGCCCCGCAAAAGGCCATCACCCCGAACACCAAGGTGCCAAGCGCCAGATACGGTTGACGCCGCAGGTCGAAATAGTCGGTGACACTGGCGGTGTAGGACGTGTTTGTCGGGAACAGCACCTCGACCACGGCAATCACCGTGATGATGCCAAATACCCCAAGCGCGAACATGGCGAACGGAAGGCGAAATACGCGGTAATAGCCAAGCATCGCTGCGGCCCCGATCGCGCCAATCAGCAGAGCATCGTATGGCGATGCGCCCTGATAGGGCCCCACGAGAAGCGCAAACACCGTCAGCGCGACACTTCCTGCGAACGCGATGCACAGTGCGATGGACGGGAGCGACATGCGCCGCTTCTTGGTAAAATAGAAGGCAAGCAAAACCGAAATCACCACAGACATCGCCGGGATCAGAGCAAGGTTTCCGAAGAATGCGGACAAGCCAATAAAGCCGGAAATCAACAGGACCAGACCAACAGTCACGAATATCTCGGCAAAGCCCTTGAACAGCTCGAACGGCTCATCGTCGCCGATCATGTTGGCGCGGTAGCCTTGACGTTGATCCGACAGGATCATCAGCTTGGTGGCTTGCGCCTCATCCAAAACACCCGAGGCGACGGCGGCACGTAGGTCGTCGCGGGAAATTCCTTCAGGCATCTATTGTTTCCACCGTCAGGTTGCCGTTGGTGTAGACGCAAATATCGGCGGCGATCTTCATGGCGTCCCGCGCGATGGTTTCCGCATCCTTGTCGGTGTCCATCATGGCCCGGCCGGCGGCCAAAGCGAAATTGCCGCCCGATCCGATGGCGGTGATGTCATGTTCCGGCTCCAACACATCACCGGCGCCGGTGATGACGAACAGGTCCTTGCCGTCGGTCACGATCAGCATGGCTTCGAGGTTTTTCAGATACTTGTCTGTGCGCCAGTCTTTCGCCAACTCCACCGCCGCGCGGGCCAATTGACCGGGGGAGGCTTCCAGTTTGGTTTCAAGCCGTTCCAGCAGGGTAAATGCGTCAGCGGTCGAGCCCGCAAAGCCTGCAACCACATCCATTCCGCCCGGTGACAAGCGTCGCACCTTGCGCGCGGTGCCTTTCATCACAGTTTGACCGACGGAGACCTGTCCGTCACCCGCAATGACCACCTTGCCGCCCTTACGAACGCCAACGATGGTCGTACCGTGCCAACCCGGGAATTTGTCGTCGGACATACTGCTCTCCTTCTGTGTCTTGAGCGACATATAGTCATGGAAGTGGACAGGCGCAAAGAGATGCGGCGATTTCTCAGTGCCTTACCTTCAAGTTAAGATTTGCGCGGTTTCCCCGCAAATTTGCCTTAAACTTCAGCTATATTCGAATCGCTCACGTAATGAATGGCGAGGGGCAAAGCAGTGCCTGATCTCTTATTGGGCGGTATTGCGATTAACGAGGTCCTCGTTGACCCCAATGGCGCAAACAATTTTGACACGGATGGAAACGGCGTCGCGCGTGGCGGCGACGAGTTTCTTGAGCTTATAAACACGTCCGGTAGCGCGATTGATATCTCGGGGCTGGAGCTTTGGGATTCCGGCCGCGATAACTGGTTTACGTTTCCTCCGGGCACAATACTGGAGGCGGGCGCGGTTGCTGTGGTCGTCCGCAACGTCCAAAACGGTGGCAACTTACCGGCGGTCGCTGGTGACAATCTGGCATTCGACGCGAATTATAGCAGTAATGTTTTCAACAATGGCGGCGACAATCTCGTTGTCTACGATCCAGCGAACGACGAGTTCATTCAGGCCACTTACAATGGCGACACGCTGGATGATCCGACCAGCGGGTCCGGATATTCAGGTTTTTCCAGTACGGCGACGCGCGTCGGGTCCGGCGAAAACTTCGGCAATGACCAAGACGGGTTTTCCATCCAACGCGGTGGTGCGGGTTTCACGAACAACTCTACCCCGACGCCCGGTGCGCCTAACGTGTGTTTTGCGTCCGGAACGATGCTACAGACGCCGCACGGCTTCACCGAGATTGAGCGCTTAAGGGCGGGTGATCTGGTAAACACTCGCGACAGTGGTTTTCAACCGATCCGCAGGATTTTTGCGCGACGTGTCAGCTTTGCCGAAGTTGTGAGGGACAAGTCGCTCGTGCCTGTTTGCGTGGATTCAAAGGTCTTGGGTTTGGGCGCGGAACAACGCCCGCTTAGTGTGTCCCGCCACCATAGGCTGCTTGTCACAGGCAAGATTGCGCAACGCATGTTCGGGCATCAGGAGCTTCTGGTTCCTGCCAAGGATTTGCTGGGTTGTGATGGCGTTACGGTCGAAACCCCTAAGACAGGCTTTTACTTCTTCCATGTTCTTCTGGAAAAACACCATGTCTTGAATGCAAACGGGATTGCAGCCGAGAGCTTGTTCTTGGGCGCTGAATCGCTAAAGGCGATATCGGATGCGGCGCGCGAGGAATTGGAAATCCTGTTTCCGGGATCGTTGAATACACCTGGGCAAACGATGCCTCACTCAGCAAGGATGCTCGCCTCGGGAGCGCGTGCGCGTCAGATGGTTCGGCGGTATGCCAAGAACGATAAAATGCCGCTCGCCATGTTCTAGACTGGCGGCATCACATAAAAAAGGCCCCGGCATTCCTGTGCGGGGCCTTCTGTTTTTCTGGGTATGAGCCTTAGTCCAGCGAACGCTCGACTTCCTCACGGGTGAAGATCTCGATCACGTCGCCCGGGCGGATGTCATCATAGGCTTCAAACGCCATGCCGCATTCCTGACCGGACTGAACCTCCGGCACTTCGTCCTTGAAGCGCTTGAGGGTTTTCAGCGTGCCTTCGTGGATCACAACGTTGTCGCGCAGCAGACGCACACCGGCAGAGCGGCGGGCCACCCCTTCGGTAACGAGGCAGCCAGCAACCTTGCCGACGCCGGTAACCTTGAAGACTTCCTTGATCTCGGCATAGCCGATGAAGCTTTCCTTGATCTCGGCGGACAACAGGCCGGAGGCCGCTTGCTTCACGTCATCCACAAGGTCGTAGATGATCGAATAGTAGCGGATTTCCACGCCTTTCTGGTTGGCGGTATTCCGGGCGGATGCATTTGCCCGCACGTTAAAGCCGAATACCGGTGCGCCGGAGGCTTCGGCCAGACCGATATCGCTTTCCGTGATGGCGCCAACGCCGGAGTGCAGAACGCGCACGCGCACCTCGTCGTTGCCGATTTTCTCCATCGCCTGAACGATAGCTTCGGCAGAACCCTGCACGTCGGCTTTCACCAGGATCGGCATTTCGGAGACGTTCTCGTCATCCTTGGCTTTTGCCATCAACTGCTCAAGCGTCGTTGCTGCACCAGCGGCAGCGCGTTTGTCCTTGGCGGCATTCGCGCGGTACTCGGCGATTTCGCGGGCTTGTGCTTCGGTGTCGACGACGTTCAGAACATCGCCCGCTTCCGGCGTTCCGTTGAGACCAAGAACCTCGACAGGCACTGACGGTCCGGCTTCCTTCACGCGGTCGCCTTGGTCGTTGATCAGCGCACGGACCTTACCGTACTGCTCACCCACAACGAAGATGTCGCCTTGGCGCAGCGTGCCATTTTGAACCAGAACCGTCGCCACGGGGCCGCGGCCTACGTCCAGCTGCGCCTCGATCACAGCGCCGGAGGCGGAGCGGTCAGGGTTGGCTTTCAGCTCAAGAATTTCTGACTGAAGCGCGATGGCTTCGAGCAGTTCATCAAGGCCCTGACCTGTGGTCGCGGACACTTCGACGTCCTGCACGTCACCGGACATTTTCTCGACGATCACTTCGTGCTGAAGCAGATCGGTGCGAACCTTGTCGGGGTTTGCCTCGTGCTTGTCGATTTTGTTGATCGCGACGATCATCGGAACCCCGGCCGCCTTAGCGTGGTTAATCGCTTCGATGGTCTGCGGCATAACGGCGTCATCGGCGGCCACAACCAGAACCACGATATCGGTCACCTGCGCACCACGGGCACGCATGGAGGTAAACGCGGCGTGGCCCGGCGTGTCGAGGAAGGTCAGCTCCTTGCCGTCCTGCTCGACCTGGTAGGCGCCGATATGCTGCGTGATGCCGCCAGCTTCGCCAGCGGTCACGCGGGCGTTGCGGATCGCGTCAAGCAGCGAGGTCTTGCCGTGGTCGACGTGACCCATGATCGTAATGACCGGTGCGCGTGGTTTGAGGTCTTTTTCGTCGTCCTCAACCTGCGTGATCACGTCCTCAACGTCGGAGTCGGAGACGCGCACCACGTTGTGGCCGAATTCTTCGATGATCAGCTCGGCGGTGTCTGCGTCGATGGTCTGCGTTTGCGTTGCCATGATGCCGTTGGTCATCAGCGCTTTGACCACATCGGCCACGCGTTCCGCCATGCGGACAGCAAGTTCGGAAACCACGATGGCTTCGGGCAGTTGCACATCGCGAACGATCTTTTCACGCTCTACCGTGCCGCCCATCGCCTTCTGACGCGCACGCTCCTGCTTACGCTTCATCGCGGCCATGGACTTGTGGCGACCCTCGCCACCGCGCAGGGCTTGGTTCAGCGTCAGCTTGCCGGAGCGGCGTCCGTCATCAACACGGGCCTTGCCGCCTTTGGTGTCACGGTCATCGCGGTCACGGCGTGCAGGCGTCGGGGCGGCTTTGCCACCGCCACGCGGACCGGCCGGAGCAACCGCAGGTTCACCGGGAACAGCCGCAGCAGCAGGTGGCGCATCGGCACGTTGCTTGGCCTCTTCGGCTTCACGCAGCTTGCGGGCGTCTTCTTCTTCTTTCGCACGCAGCGCGTCCTCGCGCTCTTTTTCTTCGCGCTCTTTGGCTTCCGCCTCGGCGCGACGGCGCTCACGCTCTTGCGCGCGCTCTTCTTCTTCGCGGGCGCGACGTTCGGCGTCGGCGGCCTCTTGTTCCTTGGCCGCCTGAAGCGCCTTCATGCGGCGATCCATTTCCGCATCGGAGATGCCGGCAGGACGTTTGGCAGGATCACCGACAGAGGGCGATCCAGTAATGGAAGGTTTCGCGCCACCGGGTTTTGGCACCACTACGCGTTTGCGCTTGGTTTCCACCACCACGTTCTTGGTGCGCCCATGGCTGAAGCTTTGCTTCACGTTGCCGGGACGCGCGCCTTTAAGGCCAAGGGGTTTTTTACCGTCACTATCGCTCATGCGTCGTCTTTTCCTTTCGGGCGGGATTTCTTTCCGCCGCTATGTCCGCGGACACCTTTCAGCCTGATGCCCTCAGCTTTGACTTGTTTGCTGAGTCCACCACGCGTTAAGGCGCCATGTATCACACTTTCCCGACCGAAAGCCAAACCCAATTCCTGGGCAGTCAAACAGCCTATAAATACGTCTTTTCCGGGTGGCGAATGGAGCTTCGATTTGCCCCTTTCGGACCCGTCGCTGGCTTGCACCAGCAAGGTTGCGCGGTCGGTTTCCAGAAGGCTTTTGACCTTCTCGTATCCCGTCACCGCCTGCCCCGCCTTTCGCGCCAGCGAGATCAGATCGACCAACCGGCGGGCCAGTAGCTTGTCGGTCTGCTCGAACAAATCGTCGGGCACTGTGACCTGTTCCTTGGCGGAGCGCGAAAAGGCCTTCGTCTTGATCGCCTTTTGCAACGCATCCTTGTCCGCGCTTACCCAAATGCCACGGCCGGGCAACTTGTTCCGCACGTCCGGCACCGCCTGACCTTCCGGCCCGACGACGAAACGGATCATCAGGGCCGGATCGCGCAGCTCACCAGTGGCGATGCAGCGTCGCTCCAACCCGTCCCGTTCCTTTTCCTGACCGCCGCGGCTCATTGCGCTGGATCCCCGAGACCTGAGATCAGGCCCCGGCCTCCTCGGTTGCGGCTTCGCCTTCTTCCTCGTCGTCCGAGGCCAGATCGGCGGGATCAACCCAACCAAGCTGGATGCGAGCGGTCATGACCATATTCTGCGCTTCCTCAAGCGAGACGTCGAAAGGCTCCAGAACCCCGTCGTCTTTGGACCGTTCGCCATTCACCGTGGTCCAGCCACCGGCCAGTTCCCAGTCAGCGCAGGTTGCAAAGTCTTCCAGCGTTTTCACATCGTCCTTGGCCAGCGCTTCCACCATTTGGGGTGTCAGGCCTTCAAATTCAATGAGGCTATCTTGCGCACCCAGCTCGCGGGCTGTTTCCAGGGCTTTCTTGGCCTGTGCTTCCAGATAGTCGCGGGCACGGGCTTGCAGCTCCGACGCGGTGTCGTCGTCAACACCGTCGATGACCAGCAGCTCGTCCACTTCGACATAGGCGACTTCTTCCAGCGAGGTGAAACCTTCGGACACCAGCAGTTGTGCGAAGAATTCGTCGAGGTCCAGCGTTTCCATGAACAGCTTGGTGCGCACTTCGAATTCA
Source organism: Litoreibacter arenae DSM 19593 (assembly GCF_000442275.2). Lineage (GTDB taxonomy): Bacteria > Pseudomonadota > Alphaproteobacteria > Rhodobacterales > Rhodobacteraceae > Litoreibacter > Litoreibacter arenae. The sequence continues at coordinate 831,133 of NZ_KE557314.1, forward strand.
GCCTGACGACGCGCGGATTCCTCTTCCTCGGTCATGATGTCGATATCGAGGCCGGTCAGTTGCGACGCAAGACGCACGTTCTGGCCGCGACGGCCAATCGCCAGCGACAGCTGCTCTTCGGGAACCACGACTTCGATACGCTCGGCTTCTTCATCCAGAACAACCTTGGAGACTTCGGCAGGCTGAAGCGCGTTCACAAGGAAGGTCGGCTGGTCTTCGTTCCATGGGATGATGTCGATCTTCTCGCCCTGAAGCTCGTTCACGACGGCCTGAACGCGGGAGCCGCGCATACCGACGCAGGCACCGACTGGGTCGATGGAGCTATCGTGCGAAATCACGGCGATCTTGGCGCGCGAGCCCGGGTCACGAGCCACGGCCTTGATCTCGATGATGCCATCATAGATTTCCGGCACTTCCATCTTGAACAGTTCCGCCATGAACTGAGGATCGGTGCGCGACAGGAAAATCTGCGGGCCACGCACTTCGCGGCGCACATCCTTGATGTAGACGCGGATGCGGTCGTTCGGACGGTAGCTTTCGCGGCCGATCTTTTCGTTGCGGCGCAGGATCGCTTCGCCACGGCCAATGTCGACGATGACGTTGCCGTATTCCTCGCGCTTGACCTGACCGTTGATGATCGTGCCGACGCGGTCTTTGAATTCTTCGTACTGACGATCACGCTCCGCTTCGCGGACCTTTTGCAAGATAACCTGCTTGGCGGATTGCGCGGCGATGCGGCCCATTTCAACCGGGGGCACTTCGTCAACGATTGTGTCGCCAATCTTGGGATCGTCCAGATAATCCTTGGCGTCCTCGACATTCAACTCGGCGCGGTCGTTCTCAATCTCGTCGTCAGCCACAACGGTGCGCACGCGGGTAAAGGTCGCTTTACCCGTCTTGCGGTCGATGGAAACGCGGATGTCCAGCTCAGCGCCGTAGCGCGACTTGGCGGCACGGGCGAGCGATTCTTCCATCGCTTCGACAACCAGTTCCGGGTCGATCATTTTCTCGCGGGCCACGGCCTCGGCGGTTTGCAGCAGTTCCAGCTGGTTGGCTGAGGTAATTGCCATTTAGGAGTCTCCTTCACCATCGACGATTTGTTGCACTTCGTCGAATTGGGTTTCGTCAATATCGCCCGCGTCTTTGCGGTTTTTCAGAACATCGCGGATCAGCTCGTCGGTCAGCACCAGTTTGGCGTCGGTGAGCCATTCGAATTTCAGGCCGATTGTGCCTTCTTCAATCGTGATCAGAACCTCGTCACCTTCGACACCTGCCAACTGCCCCTTGAAGCGGCGGCGGCCGTCGATCAGTTCTTCGGTTTCAATTTTCGCCTCATAGCCTTCCCACATCTCGAAATCTTTCAGACGGGTTAGCGGACGGTCGATGCCGGGGCTGGAAACCTCAAGGCTGTATTCGCCGGCAATCGGGTCTTCGACATCGAAGACCGCGGACAAGGCAGTAGAAATCGTCGCACAGTCGTCGACCTCAATGCCGCCCTCGGGCTTTTCGGCCATAACTTGCACGGTATCGGTTTTGCCACCAAGCAGACGCATCCGCACGAGCTCGTAGCCCAGACCCTCGATAACGGGTTGGGCAATCTCGGCCAGACGGCGGTCGATGGCGGCTTTGGCGATCAGATCAGACATAGTTTCCTTAGAGGCACAAAAAAACGGGCGCGCGGCCCGTTGATGTTTCCCGGTGGAGCGTTGGGGTGGAGACCAGCGCGCCGCTGTTGAGGGGGATATAGGGGAAGGCGGGTGAGTCTGCAAGTTTTGTTTGAAGAGGGTTCTGCGAAGGGCCGTAAACCCGTCCAAAATCTGCCCCATTCCGAAATTAACCCTTTCTCCAGTCAATTCGGAAGGAGAACGAAAATGGACTTTAGTAGCCTTGGCGTAGTTGCCTCTGTCGGTGGCGGCGCGTTTCTGTGTGGCGTTGCCGTCATGTATGTCGTGATGAACCGCACTTGGAAGAAACGCGATGCGGAGCGCACGGAGCGCGCGGCAACAGTTTAACCAACAAAAAACGCCCCGCCAAATGGACGGGGCGTTTTCTTTTGTCAGATGGAGTCGCTTACGCGAACCACCAGCGTTCCGCCATGCGGGAGCCGTCCATCTGGAAGTTGTTCCCGATGTTCTCCCCATGCGCCAGCGCAGACGACGCCGCGTCCACGTAGTTGGCGTACATCGGAATGACGGTGGACCCGCGGGTCGACAGGATTTCCTGCATCTCGTGATAAATCACGCGGCGTTTGTCGCTGTCGAGTTCCTTGCGACCCGCATAAAGCAGTTCCTGGAAGCGCGGATCGTCCCAGTTGCTTTCGTTCCACGGCACACCCGCCTCATAGGCGGTTGCGAACATCCAGTCCTCCGTGGCGCGGCCCGAGTAGTAGCTGGCGCACCAAGGCTTCTTGAGCCAGACGTTCGACCAGTAGCCGTCATCGGGTTCCTGCACGACATTGATGTTGATGCCGAGTTTCTTCGCTGACGACTGATAAAGCTGCCCCGCGTCGATCGCCCCGTTGAACGCAGCGTTCGCGATGTGAAGATCGACGTTCAATTCCCCGATACCGGACTTGTCGAGGTGGAATTTCACCTTGTCGGGATCATACTCGATCTGCGGAAGATCGGCGGCGTAGTATTGGTTTGCCGGGCCAATCGGATGGTCGTTGGCGACTGCGCCGTGGCCTTGCAAGATCTTGTCCACCAGTTCCTGACGATCAACCGCGTGTTTCAACGCCAGACGCACGTCGAGATTATCGAACGGTGCTACATTGGACAGCATCGGCAACGTGTAGTGCTGGTTGCCCGTCACTTCGAAAATCGTGATGCGAGGGTTGGCGCGCATCAGCGGCTCGGTTTTGAAGTCGATGCGGTTCACGGCGTCGACCTGACCCGTCATCAACGCGTTCATGCGGGCAGATGTGTCGTTGATTGCGATGTATTCGATCTCGTCGAACCAACCGGCAGAGCCGTCCTTGTAGTGGCTGGCAACGCGCTTGCCGACGAAACGCACGCCGGGGTCGAAGGAGACGGCCTCATACAAGCCGGTGCCAATACCTTTGGCGATGGCTTCGTCGACCTGGCCTGCCGGGAACATCACGATATGGTAGTCAGACAGCAGGAACGGGAAGTCGGCATTGCCTGCTTCCAAAGTCAACTCGACTTCGTGCTCGTTAATTTTTTTCATCTCGCTAATAGCCGACACGATCGGCTGTGCCGCCGATTTCGCGCCTTCGGCGGTGTGCATCGCCAGCGATTCCAGCACGTCGTCGGCGCCGAACGCTTTGCCGTTATGGAAGGTCACACCCTGGCGCAGCTTGAAGGTCCAGACTTTGGCGTCGGGGCTGGCTTCCCAGCTTTCTGCAAGCTCCCCGCGCAACTGGCCGTCGGGGCCCACTTCGGTCAGGCAGTCGAAAACGCAACCATGACAACAGTTGATCATGAAGGCGTCGGAATGGGTCCGTGCGTCCCAGCTATCAGAGGTATTGGCCCCGTTGAGGCCCATCCGCAGGCGGCCGCCCCTCTTGGCTTGGGCTCGCAGCGGCAAGCCCGTCGCCGACAGAACGCCCGCAGCAACGCCCGTCTTGAGCAGGCTGCGTCTTGAAATTTGTGACATGAGTGGTCTCCCAGTTGGTTATCGTTAGTGCGGTTGATCCGCAGTTATATCCACCTCCCCAAGAGGCGATTCGTTTTACATCTTATCAACAGCGGCGTCGCCGAGGTTATCAACTCCACGTTCGCGCAGAAGATTGTCCAGCCAGTCCGGGTCCATTTCCGGCACCGAAGACAGCAGAAGGTCGGTGTAGGGGTGGTGCGGCGGCGTGAACATTTCCTTCTTTGGCCCCTGTTCCACCACTTCGCCTTCCTTCATCACGATCACCTCGTCCGCGATGGACCGCACGGTAGCCAGATCGTGGGTGATGAACATATAGCTGAGGCCCAGCTCATCCTGTAACTTTGCAAGCAAGCGCAGTATGCCTTCGGCCACCAGTTGGTCCAGCGCCGACGTCACCTCGTCGCAGATAATAAACTTAGGCTCCGCCGCCAAAGCCCGCGCGATGCCAATACGTTGCTTTTGGCCGCCAGACAGCTCGGACGGAAGCCGGTTGAAGTATTCCGTCGGCTCTAGCTCGATCTCGGCCAACAATTCCTCAACGCGCTTGCGCTTCTCGCGGCCTTTTAGTCCCATGTAGAATTCGACAGGCCGCCCGATGGTTTCCCCGATGCTCTTGCGCGGGTTCAGGGCCGTATCTGCCATCTGGTAAATCATCTGCGCCTGACGCAGCTGGTCCTTGTTGCGCTGCTTGTAGCTAAGCGGCAGCGGCGTGCCGTCAAATTCGATATGCCCGATACGCGGCGGCAAAAGGCCGGTGATGCAGCGTGCGGTGGTCGACTTTCCGGAGCCGGACTCGCCCACAACCGCCACCGTGCGACCGGCGTGAATGTCAAAGCTGACATCGTGCAGGACATCCACGGTGCCATAAGCGGCGGTCACGTTCTGGATACTGACGACCGGGGTGGCGCTCACGTTGATCGCGGGTTTCGTGGGGCGCTCGAAGCTGCGCACGGCCCAAAGGGATTTGGTATATTCTTCCTTCGGCGCGGACAGCATGGTGCGGGTGTCCGCCTCTTCGACCTCGTCGCCTTTCAGCAGCACTTTGATCTTGTCCGCCATCTGCGCGACCACGGCCAGATCGTGCGTGATATAGATCGCGGAGGTGTTGAACTGCTCGACGATATCACGAATGGAGGCCAGCACCTCGATCTGGGTCGTCACATCCAGCGCCGTGGTCGGCTCGTCGAAGATAATCAGGTCGGGGCGGCAGGCCATTGCCATCGCCGTCATCGCCCGTTGCAGCTGCCCGCCGGAGACCTGATGCGGATACCGGAAGCCGATTTCTTCGGGGTTGGGCAGGCGCAGGCGGCGATAAAGCTCGATCCCGTCCGCCTCGCTTTCCTTGCGGCTTGCGACGCCGTGTTGAACCGGCCCTTCGGTGTGTTGATCCATCAGCTTGTGGGCGGGGTTGAAACTGGCAGCCGCCGATTGCGCGACATAGGCGATGCGCTTGCCCAAAAGCCCACGCTTCACCGCTGCCGACGCCCGCACCAGATCAATTCCGTCAAATTCAATCGTACCGTTACTGATCCGCACTCCGTCACGAGTATAGCCCATGGCGGCAAGGCCCACGGTGGACTTGCCCGCACCGGATTCGCCGATCATTCCAAGAACCTCGCCCTTTTTCAGGTCGAGGCTGACGCCGTTGATAATCGGGTTCCACGTCTCGTCCGAGCGGCCTTCGATCTTCAGATCGCGAATTTTCAGCAGCACGTCGCTCATTCTTTCAACCCCGAGGATTTGTGTAGCATCCAGTCGACGACGAAGTTTACGGCGACGGTCAGCAACGCGATAGCGCCCGCCGCCAATAACGGAGTGATTGCGACGTTCGGCGCGAAGGAGGCGAAGTTGATGAATTGCGACAGGTCGCGCACCATGGTGCCCCAATCGGCTTTGGGTGGCTGGATGCCCACGCCAAGGAAGCTGAGCGACGCGATGGTCAGGAACACAAAACAGAAGCGAAGCCCGAATTCGGCCAGCAAAGGTGCCAGCGCATTGGGCAACATTTCGCGGAAGATCAGGTAGCCGAGTCCCTCCCCGCGCAACTTTGCGGCCTCGATGTAATCCATCACCACGATGTTCTGCCCGACCGCGCGAGACAGGCGAAACACGCGGGTGCTGTCGATAAGCGCGATGATGAGGATCATGTAGATGGTAACCAGCCACGCCTCACTGCCTGCCCACGCCGTTGCGATGGTCATCAGCAGCAGCGCAAAGATCAGTGCGGGGATGGCCATCATGGCATCGACCATGCGCGACAGAAGCTGATCCAGCCAACCGCCCAAAGTGGCCGCAAGAAAGCCAAGCGTGCCGCCGAGCAGGAACGCCAGACAGGTGGTGATGAAGGCAATGCCAACTGTGTTCTGAGCGCCGTAGATCAAGCGGCTGAGAATGTCGCGGCCGATTTGGTCGGTGCCAAGCGGGAATTCCGGGTTGCCCCCCAGCGCCGGATCACCGCCCGCGACGATATTTGCATTCGCCAGAATCTCCTCCTGCCCGTAAGGCGCAATGAAGCCGGCGAAGATCGACACAATCGCATAGGCAATGATGATCATGACCCCAAACGCGGCTGTCAGCGGCATGGAGCGGAACAGCTTTTTGCTGCCCTCTGTCCCGACATTGCGGAAGATCGTCCGGAACACCCACGCGGCGGCGGCAGCCATCAGCAGGCCCATCACGGCCCAGCGGAAGAAGATCACGCCAGCTTGCGGCACGCCGTCCACGTCCTTGGGTTGGAAGAAATACCATAGCGAGAATATGATCGCGGCTGTCGCCAGCACGTACCCAAACGCAACGCCAAGCGGCATGTCGCGGAAATAGGGTTTGTTGTCGGTCGCCTTCTGCGCGGCCGAACGGAAGCCCCACGCAATGGCGAGCATCACGAGCAAACCTCCGATGATCCAGATCAGGGCGGTCATTTCGGATGCCTCAGGCGCGGGTTGGAGATGATCGACAGAATATCCGCCGTCAGGTTGAGCAGAATATAGACCGCCGCGAAGATCAGGCAGCAGGCTTGCACCACGGGGATGTCACGGATCTTGACGCTGTCCACGAACAACTGGCCGATGCCGGGATAGACGAAGACCACTTCGACCACGACGACGCCGGTAACCAGATAGGCGAGGTTCAATGCAACAACTGTGATGATCGGTGCCAGCGCATTCGGCAGGGCGTGGGTTACGATCACCCGCATGGGTGAAAGCCCCTTCAGCCGCGCCATTTCGATGTATGGCGAGGCCAGCAGATTGATGATGGCGGCGCGCGTCATCCGCATCATCTGTGCGGTAACGGCCAGCGTCAGGGTCAATGCGGGCAGCATGGTTTTGTTCAGCCGGTCGCTGAATTCCATGCCCGGAAAGATGTTGGACAGGGACGGGAACACTGGGTTCAGCACCGCGAGAAACAGGATCAGAATATAGGCCAGAAAGAACTCGGGGCTGGAGATTGCGGATAAGGTCGACACGTTCATCGCCTTGTCGAAAGCCGTATTGCGATAAAGCGCGGTCAGAATGCCGAGCGTCACGGCCAGCGGCACGGAAATCGCGGCGCTGACACCTGCGAGGAAAAGCGTATTCTTCAAACGCGGCACGATCTGGTCCACCACGGTGACCACTTCGCCGCCTGTGCTTGCGCCGGTGAATGACTGGAACAAGGCCTGCGACATCGGGATGCCGAAATCCCCACGCAACACACCGGATAGCCAGCTGAAATACCGCGAGAGCGGGCTTTCATTCAGCCCGAGCTGTTCCCTGATTGCGTTCACCGCCTCTGCGGTTGCCCCTTGTCCAAGAATGGATTCCGCAAAATCTCCGGGCAGTGCGTTAACAGCTATGAATATGATGATTGAAACCGCAAAGAGGGTGAGTAATCCCAACAGCAGCCGTTGTAAGATAATCCGTATGAGTCCAGCCACAGGCTTGTGCACATCCCAGCAGTTTCCCAGAATGGATCGAGCGTAGCGGCTTCGCGCGATCTGTAAACCCGTAGCAGAAAAAATACGCGATTTTGGTGTCTTAGAGTCCCAATTCTGCGTGTCTGAATCGCATGCTGTCCATAATGCGCACAAGCTCGGCGGTTATGGAGGGCTCCGACAGCGCGTGGCCGGAGGCTTTGATCATCCGCAGATCGGCTTTTTCCCAACCATCGGCCAGCCGGTAGGCAGAGATAGGCGGACAGATCATGTCGTACCGTCCCTGCACAATTGTGGTGGGGATATGCTCGATCACATCGCGATTAGCGAGGATCTGGCCGTCGCTTTCGAGAAAGCCCTTGTTGATGAAATAGTGGTTTTCAAGCCGCGCGAAGGCCCTGGCGTAATCGGCTGGCGCGTTTCCGACCTGATGCGTGACCGTCAGGGCGGCAAGCGCGTTTTCCCAGCCAGCCCAGGCCCGCGCAAATTTGGTCTCAAGCGGTATATCGCCGGAGAACAGACGCCGCTGGTAGGCGGCGATCATGTCGTGTTGTTCGTCTGTCGGCACAAGGTCGGCAAACTGTGACCACTGCTCGGGGAAGAACTTCCCCGCACCGCCGCCATAGAACCAGTCCAACTCGGCCTGCGTCATCAGAAAAACGCCGCGCAAGACAAGTTGCGCCGCGCGGTCAGGATGGCTTTGCGCGTATAGCAGCGAAAGCGTGGCACCCCAGCTGCCACCGAAAACGATCCACTTGTCGATGCTGAGGCGTTCGCGGATCAACTCTATATCGCGGATCAGGTGCCAAGTGGTGTTGGCCTCCACGCTGGCATGAGGGCGGGAACGCCCGCACCCGCGTTGGTCGAACAAGACGATGCGATAGGCTGACGGATCAAAATAGCGCCGCATCGCAGGCGAGCAGCCACCGCCCGGCCCGCCGTGCAAAATCACGACCGGGATTCCGTTGGGGTTGCCGCATTGCTCCACATAGATCCGGTGACCGTCGCCCACGTCCAGCATCCGCTGGTCGAAGGGGTCAATCGGCGGGTAGAGATGCGCCACCGCGCGGTTTTGTCCTGACGATCTGTCCATACCGCCCTATATAGTCTGCCAAGCGCCGGGCACCATGCCCGAAAATGACGAAATTCACAGATGAGTTTGCACATGAACACCACCACAGTCGACCCTGCTGAAATCGCCAAGTTCGAGGCCATGGCCGCCGAGTGGTGGGATCTGAACGGCAAGTTCAAGCCGCTGCATATGCTCAACCCGTGCCGTCTGGACTATATCACCAACCAGATCGCTGCGGAGTTTGATCGCAATCTGGACGCGGAAGCGCCGTTCAAAGGTCTGCGTATCTTGGATATCGGATGCGGCGGCGGGCTGTTGTCGGAACCCATGGCGCGGTTGGGTGCTGATGTCGTCGGCGCGGATGCGGCGGCGGGCAACATCCCCGTGGCGCAGGTTCACGCGAAGCAGTCGGGGCTGGAGATCGACTATCGCCACACCACCGCCGAGGCGCTGGCCGAAGCGGGTGAGCAGTTCGACGTTGTCCTGAATATGGAAGTGGTCGAGCATGTCGCCGACCCGCTGGCCTATCTGACCGCCTGCCAACAGCTTTTGAAACCCGGCGGGTTGATGGTGTGCTCCACCCTGAACCGGAACCCGAAAAGTTTCGTCATGGCAATTATCGGGGCCGAGCACATCATGCGCTGGCTACCCAAGGGCACGCATGAGTGGTCCAAGTTCATCACGCCGGACGAGCTTTTCGATCTCATCTCGAAAGCGGGCCTGAACCCCGTCGACCGCAAGGGCTTCGTGTTCAACCCGATAGCGTGGAGTTGGTCCCTGTCGGATCGTGATCTGTCGGTAAACTACGTTATCGCAAGCGTGAAGCCCGCCTAGTCTTCCGACAGCTGGCTCCGCAATGCGCGCAACACGGGGACCATATCACGGACCCGATCGCTGCCGACGCGGTCGATGATGCCTAGGATCATCGGGGCAATCGAATCCAGCGCTGCATCTCTGGCGCGTCGGCCCGAAGGACTGATGACCACCTGCTTGCGCCGCGCGTCGTCCCAGTCGGGGGAGACGTGAATATGTCCGGCCCATTCCAGCTTTGACAGCGTGTTGCTCAACGCCCCACGCGTCAGGGCGAAACTCTTGGCAAGTTGCGCTGGGGTGCGCGGCTCGCTCAACTGATACAGGTGGTTGAGCAGCGTGAAATGCGACAGCTCCATCCCCTTGGGCAGTGCCTTGCTCAGCTTGTTGCGGGCAAGCTGGTCGGCCATGAACAGCTCGCTAAACAGCGAAATGGCGAGGGAATTTCGAGCATCTGCCATAAATCAAAGCGTATAGGGACGGTCATGGGTCAGGGAAGGCACACGCTGTCGCGCCCTCGCAACGTCGCCCAAGTCGATATCGGTGCAAACCATACCGGGATCGGTCCCTGCGTCCAGAATTACTTCGCCCCACGGGCTGACAACGAGGGAATGACCATGTGTGGAACGTGATTTTCCCTTGGTCGCCTTATGCTCGCCAGTTTGCGCGGGTGCGATAACGAAACAGCCGGTCTCAATCGCGCGGGCGCGCAACAGGCTTTCCCAATGCGCGGGCCCTGTGACGGGTGAAAAGGCGGCGGGAACGGTGATGATCTGCGCACCGGCCTGCGCCAGATCACGGTAGAGCTTCGGAAACCGCATGTCGTAGCAGATCGTCAAACCGACCTTGGCAAATCCGGCATCTGCAACCACTGCACGGTCACCGGGACGGTAGCCCGCGCTTTCGCGGTAGCTTTCGCTTTCGGAAATCTGCACGTCGAACATGTGGATCTTATCGTACAAAGCCGCGATGTCGCCCTGTGGGTCAACCAAGAAACTACGGTTGGCAAAACGCCCGTCTGGATCGTCCGTTTTCAGACCAAGCGAGCCGATCAGCAGCCAGATGCTATGCTTGGCTGCCGCGTCCCGCAGCGCGGCTAAAGTCGGATCTTCGTCCTGATGGGACAGGACATTCATCTGTTGACTGCGGCTGGTGGAGACGCAGTTTGTCACCTCCGGCGTCAACACGAATTCCGCCCCGTCGGCCACCGCCTCGTCGACCAGCTTCAACGTTACAGGCAGGTTGGCGGCGGGATCGTCGCACGCGTTGAGTTGGAGGAGAGCAATTCTCATGCAAGCAAGTTGTCGAGCTTTCCGGCCCGTTCAAGTGCGCTGAGGTCATCATATCCGCCGACATGCTCCCCTTTTATGAAAATCTGGGGCACAGTCCTGCGCCCATTCGCGCGTTGGATCATCTCGGTCTTTTTGTCGGGGTTCCTCCCCACGTCGGTCTCGGCAAATGAAGCACCCTTCTGGGTCAGGAGCCGTTTGGCTGCATGGCAGTAACGACAAGTGGAAGTGGTGTAGATTTCGATTTGTGCCATCTGGTCGTGTCCTTGGTCATGCTGTGTTGGCGCTTATCTAGTCGTCTTTCGCCACCCGCGCTAGGACCAGAACGTCAACTTGCCGTGCGCCCGCCGAAATACAGGCCTCAGTGCAAGCAGCCAAAGTTGCGCCGGAGGTCATGACATCGTCGATCAGCAACACAGGCCGGTCCTGTAACAAGAGCGCCCGTTTTGGATGCGGAAGAATTGCGCCATCCAATGCGGCAAAACGGGTATCGCGGGATTTGCCGTCCAGAACCTCCGTCGCTTTCGGGCGATGCAGCGCGTCGGGCAGATATGTCAGCCCCAACCGCTGCGATACAATTTTGGCCATCAGCGCTGACTGGTTGTATCGCCGCTTGAGTTGCCTAAGCCAATGTAACGGGACCGGCACGACGAGCGCGTCTGACGCAACCGGCGGCGCGACACGGGCCATCCAATGCGCCGCCGGTCGCGCCAGATCGGTGCGGTCGCCATGCTTCAGCCGCAGCACCATTTGCCGACCTTTGCCGCGATACATCATCGCAGCGGCCCCCCGATGCCAAGGCCGCGCGATGGTCATGCAGTCATCGCATTGCACGTCCGCCAAGCGATCCTCGCCCGGCAACGGCACGCCGCAGGTGCGGCATGTCAGCCCGTGAATGAAATGCGTTTCCCGCCAGCATTCGCCACATAGTGACAGGTCGTCCTCCACCGCCGCGCCGCAGGTGAGACATTGTGACGGGTAGATCATCCGGAGCGCGGATTGCAATTTCATAACATTCCTCTAAGTAGCGGCGTCTGAGCCCAAGGAGTTTCAAGTGTCCCAACCGCGCCCTCTGACAGATCGCGCCGCCCTGTTGCGCAATCGCGCACGAGCCGAGCGACAGGGTGCCGTAACGTTCCTGCACGAGGAGGCGCTGTTCGAGGTTCAGGAAAGGCTGATCGACGTTAACAGGACGTTTACGTCGCCTGCGATTGTCACCGGTCATGCGGGTTTTTGGAGCGATGCCTTTCCGAACGCGAAAGTCGTGCCGGATGACGACACGCTTGCGCTGGAGGGCGGCGCGCATGATCTGGTGATCCACGCCATGTGCTTGCACTGGGCGAATGATCCCGTCGGCCAGCTTGTGCAAAGCCGCCGCGCGTTGAAGCCGGACGGGCTGTTGCTGGTCGCGGCGCTGGGTGGGCAAACCCTGTTCGAGCTGCGCGCCGCCCTGTCCGAAGCCGAAGTTTCGCTCACAGGGGGCCTTGCCCCCCGTGTGGCACCCATGGGCGAAATCCGCGATCTTGGTGGCCTGCTGCAACGCGCAGGCCTTGCCTTGCCGGTCGCAGACAGCGCGAAGCGCACGGTTTCCTATGGGTCGCCGCTGAACTTGCTTCGGGACCTACGCGCGATGGGCGAAGGTAACGCCTTGACGGACCGGCAAAAAACCACGCCGTCGCGTGATCTGTTCGCGCGAATGGAGCGTATTTATTCTGACCACCACGCTTCCGGCCCTGATCGGGTGTCCGCGACGTTCGAGATGATCTTCCTGACGGGCTGGGCGCCTTCCGAGACCCAGCAAAAGCCGCTGCAACCGGGATCGGCGAAAACGCGACTTGCGGATTTCCTGAACACGGCAGAGTTGGGGCCGGATGCAAAACCCGTTAAGGGGAACGAGGATAACGAGAGATGAATATGATGAACCCGACACCCCTGCCACATGCGGGCGCAGACCATCCCAAAGTAAAGTTCGGTAAAGTGGGCATTCTGCTTGCGAACCTCGGCACGCCGGACAACTACACCTATTGGCCGATGCGCCGCTACCTGAACGAATTTCTGTCGGACAAGCGGGTTGTGGATATCGCATCGTGGAAGTGGCAGCCCCTGTTGCAGCTCATCATCCTGAGCAAGCGGCCCTTCGCATCCGGCGCGGCCTACAAGAGCATCTGGAACCACGATAAGGGTGAAAGCCCATTGCTGACGATCACCAAGGAGCAGACCGCCGCCATCGCGGAGTTGGTAAAGGCCAAATATGGCGACAAGGTCGAGGTCGATTTCTGCATGCGCTACGGCAACCCGTCGACCAAGTCGAAGGTCAAGGAGCTGATCGCCAAGGGCTGCGACAAGATCGTGTTCTTCCCGCTTTACCCCCATTACGCGGGCGCGACCTCTGCTACCGCGAACGACCAGTTCTTCCGCGCTTTGATGGAAGAGAAATGGCAACCCTCGTCGCGCACGGTGCCTGCCTATTTCGAGCATCCCGCCTATATCGACGCGCTCGCCCAGTCGGTCGAGCGGGCCTATGAGGGGATCGAGCGCCCAGATATCCTGGTCTGCTCCTATCACGGGATGCCGATTCGTTATCTGATGGAGGGTGATCCCTATCACTGCCAATGCCAAAAAACGACCCGGCTGCTGAAAGAGCGTCTGGGGTGGGCCGACACGGATATAACGACGACGTTCCAGTCGGTGTTTGGTCGTGAGGAATGGCTAAAGCCCTACACCGTCGAAGAGGTCGCGCGATTGGCTGAGGCCGGAAAGAAAAAGATCGCCGTCATCGCACCGGCTTTCTCAGCCGACTGCATCGAAACGCTGGAAGAGATCAACGAAGAGATCAAGGAAAGCTTCGAGGAAGCGGGCGGCGAGCAGTTCACCTACATCCCATGCCTCAACGACGAACCAGCGCATGTGGATGCGCTGTCGCAGATCATTGACGACAATTTGAAGGGTTGGCTCTAGTTCGGGTCTGTGGCGACCGGGCGTCCGTCAAAGATCCGGTCGTCGACCTTGACGCGCACTAGGCCGTTTTCCAGCGCTTTCACGAAAATGCCCTGAATAGAGACGCAGCTACCGATCATCACGGTTTTCAGCATATCAACTTCCCCCAAAGTTCTTGAGCGAATAGTGCGCAGCTTTTCCCGATTTGCCAACAGAAATTTGTATTCAAGTTGACGCAAGGTCTAAGCCTAGAGCCAGTCGCGTAAAATCGGGATCAGCGGGATGTCCGCAGGCGGCATAGGGTAGTTTCGCAGCGCGTTGGGCCGCGCCCATGCCAGCTTTTGGCCCTCTTGCGGCTGCGGAATGCCCTGCCACTTGCGGCAGGCGAACAGCGGCATGAGCAGGTGGAAATCCTCATAGCTGTGGCTGGCGAAAGTCAGGGGGGCAAGGCAACTTTGCCATGTGTCGATCCCCAGCTCCTCCTTCAACTCGCGGATAAGCGCGTGCTCCGGCGTCTCGCCCGGCTCGACCTTGCCGCCGGGAAACTCCCAAAGGCCGGCCATCGACTTGCCCTCGGGCCGTTGCGCCAGAAGTACGCGGCCGTCAGCGTCAATCAGCGCGACGGCCGACACTAGGACCGTTTTCACGAACGATAATCCGCGTTGATGTCGATGTAGCCGTGGGTCAAGTCGCAGGTCCAGACGGTGCTTTCCCCTTTTCCCACGCCCAGATCGACGCGGATCAACAGGTCCTCACCCTTCATGTGCGCGGCGGCATCGGCCTCTACATAGGTCGGTGAGACCCAGCCGTTTTCAGCGACCAGCACGTCGCCAAACCAGATGGAAAGTGTGTCGCGGTCGGCCTGCGCGCCGGATTTGCCGACAGCCATAACCACGCGGCCCCAGTTGGCGTCTTCACCGGCAATCGCCGTTTTGACCAAGGGGGAGTTGGCGATCGACATGCCAACCTTGCGAGCGTCGGCGTTGTCGGCTGCGCCTGACACGCGGACTTCAACGAACTTGGTCGCGCCCTCGCCGTCGCGCACCACTTGATGCGCGAGGTCCTTCATCACGACGCCCAAGGTCCGCTCGAACGTCTCGTTCTCTTCAACATTCGCACCGGACGTGCCGGTTGCCGCGACCAACACGCTGTCGGAGGTCGACGTGTCGCTATCCACGGTTATTGCGTTGAACGTGCCTTCGTTCTGGCGGGACACCATGTCTTGCAGGCCCGCCTGACTGATCTTGGCGTCGGTGAATATATACACCAGCATCGTCGCCATGTCCGGTGCGATCATGCCGGAGCCTTTGGCGATGCCAGCCACCGTGACCTCTATGCCGCCGATCTCACAGGTCGCACTTGATCCCTTTGGAAACGTGTCCGTCGTCATAATCGCACGGGCCGCGTCTTCGATGCGATCAGGCTCTAATCCAGCGGAAAGCTGGTCCAACGCGTCGGTGATCTTGCCGTGTGGCAAAGGCTCCCCGATCACGCCGGTAGAGCAGGTGTAGATATGCGATGCAGGTATATTCAGCGTGTCGGCGGCGGCTTTGGTGATCGCTTCCACCGCTTCGAACCCGACCCGTCCGGTAAAGGCGTTCGAATTGCCGGAGTTCACCAGAAACGCGAACCCCTTGGCGTCATCCTCGACACGGCCCAGCTTCGCCTGACAGTCCAGCACGGGCGCGGAGCGGGTGGAGGACCGGGTGAAAACACCCGCCACCGCACTGCCCGCGTCCACTTGCGCCAACATCACATCTGTTCGGCCAGCATATTTGACCCCCGCGGCAACGGTCGAAAACCGGACACCGTCGATAACGGGCAGCTTGGGAAAGCCTCCCTTCGGTGCAAGAGGGGAGACTTTGGTGATCTTGGCCATGATGCGAAACCTTATGTGCCGGTTACTTCGACAACAGGCCTACATCGCGGATAGTGGCGGGATCAACCTCGACGTCTGTTTTGACGACTTCGGCGCCGTCCGTCAGGCGGTTGATTTCGTCTTCGATCTTTTGCGCGCGCAGTTCGCGTTCGATCTCGTCGCGTACGGCGTCCAGTTCAGGCGCTTCCTTGATGCGGCTTTCCACGCGCTTGACCACGTGCCAGCCGAATTGGGTCTGGACAGGCTCCGAAACGCCGCCATCTTCCAAAGCCAGCACTGCGTTCTCGAATTCGGGAACCATCGCGCCAGCGCCGAACCAACCCAGATCACCGCCCCGCGGGCCGGTCGGGCCAGTGGATTTCTCCTTCGCCAGCTCGGCGAAATCAGCGCCGCCTTCCAGCTCGGTTATCAGCGCTTTCGCCTCGTCTTCGGTCTCCACCAAGATGTGGGCCGCGTTATACTCCATCTCTGGATCACCTTCGGCGTAGCGCTTCTTGTAGACCGCCTCAACCTCGGAAGGGTCCAGATCGGCGGTGCCGACCTTTGCTAGAAGCTCCCCCGCCATGAAGGCCCGCATCTCGTTCTCGCGGCTCAATTCGACAGCCTTGGAGACGTCTTTTTCCATTTCCTGGCTTAGCGCGGTTTGCTGGATCAACTGCTCCAGAATGCCGTCCATCAGGACTTTGTCGTCAAGTTGCTGGTACTGTTCAGGCAGGCGCTCTTGCAGTGCGATCATGTGGCCGAGCGTAATGTCGGTGCCGTTCACGGTTGCCATGACAGTCGATGCATCTTGCGCGAGCGCAGGCATCGCGACGGTTACGGCCAAGCCGGTCGCACGAAGAAGTGTTGAAAATTTGCCCATATTATCTGTCCTCTCAGGGGCCGCACGGGGGCGCGGCGTTGACACTCTCAAGGCCGCCCCTTACATCGCCAAGAGGTTTGGGGCGCGCTTTGTCTTGGCAGTCGAGATATGGTGCGACGGCCTTCGGGGCAAGGTGAACCTACACACGAATTTGTCAGCCATCACACAAGGCGCGGAATTATGCTCGGTTTGGGAACCATTACGAAAAAGGTGTTCGGAACGCCGAACGACCGCAAAGTAAAGACCGTCCGCCCGCTGGTCGCCAAGATCAACGCGCTGGAGCCCGAGTTCGAGGCGCTGAGCGACGACGAAATCAAGCAACGCACCGAACAGCTCGCCATGCGGGCGCAGTCTGGCGAAAAGCTGGACGCGCTGCTCCCCGAAGCCTTCGCCAACGTCCGAGAAGCGGCCCGCCGTGCGCTGGGTCTGCGTGCGTTCGACACACAGTTGATGGGCGGCATCTTCCTGCACCAAGGCAACATCGCGGAGATGAAAACCGGCGAGGGCAAGACCCTCGTGGCGACCTTCCCCGCCTATCTGAACGCGCTGTCCGGCAAAGGCGTGCATATCGTGACGGTGAACGACTACCTCGCCAAGCGTGACGCGGAATGGATGGGCAAGGTCTATAGCGCGCTGGGTCTGACTACGGGTGTTATCTACCCGCAGCAGCCCGACGGTGAGAAGAAAGACGCCTACGCGGCAGACATCACCTACGCGACCAACAACGAGTTGGGCTTCGACTATCTACGCGACAACATGCGCTCCAACCTGTCCGAAATGGCGCAGCGTGGCCATAACTACGCGATTGTCGATGAAGTTGACTCGATCCTTATCGACGAGGCGCGGACGCCGCTCATTATTTCCGGCCCGTCCGACGACCGCTCCAACCTGTATCTGACCATAGACAAGCTGATCCCCGAGCTGACCGAAGAGCACTACAAGCTCGACGAGAAAACCCGCGTGGTCACCATCACCGATGAAGGCAACGATTTCATCGAGCAGCGCTTGCGCGAAATGGAATTGCTGCCCGAAGAACAATCGCTTTACGATCCTGAAAGCACCTCCCTTGTGCACCACGTCACAGAGGCGTTGAAGGCCCATAAGGCTTTCCACAAGGACAAGGACTACATGGTCCGCGACAACGAGGTCATGCTGGTCGATGAATTCACCGGCCGCATGATGAAGGGTCGCCGTCTGTCCGGCGGTTTGCACCAAGCCATTGAGGCCAAGGAAGGCTGCCCGATCCAGCCGGAAAACATCACGCTCGCCTCCGTGACGTTCCAGAACTACTTCCGTCTTTATGACAAGCTGGCCGGTATGACCGGCACCGCCGCGACCGAGGCGGAGGAATTCGCTGAAATCTACGGTCTTGGCGTGGTGGAAATGCCCACCAACAAGCCCATCGCCCGTATTGACGAGCATGACGCGATCTACCGCACGGCCAAGGAAAAATACGAAGCTATCGTTGAGGAAATCAAGAAGGCTCACGAGACGGGCCAGCCCGTTCTGGTCGGCACCACCTCTATCGAGAAATCCGAGTTCCTGTCGCAGCTTTTGCAGCAGGCAGGTGTGCCTCATAACGTCCTGAACGCCCGTCAGCACGAAAAAGAGGCCGAGATTGTCGGCAACGCAGGGACCTTGGGCGCAGTAACGATTGCGACGAACATGGCCGGTCGCGGGACTGACATCAAGCTGGGCGGCAATATCGACATGAAGATCATGGCCGCGCTGGAAGCCAGCCCCGACGGCGATCCGGAAGAAATCCGCGCCCGTATCGAGGCCGAGCACGTCAAAGCAGAAGAAGAGGTGAAAGCCGCTGGTGGTTTGTACGTTCTGGCCACTGAACGCCACGAAAGCCGCCGCATCGACAACCAGCTGCGTGGCCGCTCCGGCCGCCAAGGTGACCCGGGCCGCTCCAGCTTCTTCCTGTCGCTGGAAGACGACCTGATGCGTATTTTCGGGTCGGAGCGTCTGGACAAGATGTTGTCCACGCTGGGCATGAAAGAGGGTGAAGCCATTGCCCACCCCTGGGTGAACAAGTCGCTGGAAAAGGCGCAGGCGAAGGTTGAAGGCCGCAACTTCGACATCCGCAAGCAGCTGCTGAAATATGATGACGTTATGAACGACCAGCGGAAGGCTATTTTCGGCCAGCGCATGGAGATCATGGAAGCCGACGAGGTCGGCGAGATCGCACAGGACATGCGCCATCAGGTGATCGACGATCTGGTCGACCAGCACATTCCCGCCAAAAGCTATGCCGACCAGTGGGATACGCAGGGGCTTTACGTGGCCGTCATGGAAACCCTTGGCATCGACGTTCCTGTCATCGCGTGGGCCGAGGAGGAAGGCGTCGACGATGGCGACATCCGCGAACGGCTCTACGAGGCGTCGGACAAGTTCATGGCCAAGAAAGCTGCGGATTTCGGTCCCGAGCAGATGCGCAACATCGAAAAGCAGCTTTTGCTGCAAACCATCGACGGCAAGTGGCGCGACCACCTGCTGAAGCTGGAGCACCTGCGCTCCGTCGTTGGCTTCCGCGGCTATGCGCAGCGTGATCCGCTGAACGAATACAAGACCGAGAGCTTCCAGCTGTTCGAAAGCATGCTCGACAGCCTGCGGCAGGATGTGACCGAGAAGCTGTCGAAGGTGCGCCCGCTGAGCGAGGAAGAGCAAAAGCAACTTTTGCAGCAGTTCATGGCGCAACAAAACGGCGGTCAGCCTGTAGAGGAGCTTGAGGCGGAGCATGAAGATGTCGCAGCGCCGGGGTTCGATGAGAACGACCAAGCCACTTGGGGCAATCCGGGGCGCAATTCGCCCTGTCCTTGTGGGTCGGGCAAAAAGTTCAAACACTGCCACGGCCAGTTGGCTTAGCACGTAAAAGGCCGCTATTCCGCCACAGCGATTTTTCTGCTACGGTTCTGTCATTGCAACGAGAATACTCGGCAAAGGCAGGTAAATGAGCAGTATATTGAGAAGCGCGGTCGTGGCCGTGTTTTGTGGCGTCGCATCCCCAGCACTGACGGACGGGCTTCCGGCGGCGATCACGCCGCTATTTCCCAAGGCCGCGCTGCCCTCGCCTGAAGTTCCCGACACGGACATTTTGACGCTGACGCGGTTCAACGCCGCACCAGTTTCTTCGCGAGAGGTACCGGACGATATAGCCGAGGTCGTGGCGCGGCAGGCCAACATCTCGAATTTCGGGACGGCTTGCGGGCCTTCCCTGTCGGTTTCCGCCACCAGCGGCGCGATGCTTTCAGTCCGGCTGTCCGCACCATGCCTGCCCTACGATACCGTTCGGCTGGAACATGCGGGGCTGGCCTTTACCCTGCCGATGCCCATGACGGGCGAGCTGTCGTTTCTGTTGCCCGCGCTCAGCGAAACGGGATCGCTGTCCGCAACGCTATCAGACAACTCCACATTGACGGCATCGACCCCAGTGCCGGACGCGCGCGAGTTTGCACGCGTCGCGCTGCAATGGAACGGCGAGGATCATGGCGAGTTGATCGCAGAAGCCCCCAGACAGCTTGACGGTCAAATGTTCCGTATTGGCCAGTCCCTCGACGAAAGTGGCGCGGTTCTTCAGGTATTCTCGCGTCGGATCGACGATCTGGCGGCGTCCGGCGTCGTCCGTCTGTCGATGCGCACGCGCGTCACGACGGCCAATTGCGACACCGGCCAAACCGCCCGTGTGCGCCGTGTCGTGCCGCATGAGCCGGTTTCGACCTACGATCTAAAGCTCATGGGGCAAGGGTGTGAGGCGGTAGGGCAAAGTCTTGAGTTGAAAAATGTCCTCCAAGACCTGAAACTTGCTGGAAATTAAGGCGGGCAATCACGTGCACATCCTATGGCGCAGTTTCTGGGCGGCAGTTTTGCTTTGCGCGTCCGCAGCATCGGCTTTTGCCGATGACGTCCGGCTGACGTCTCGTGACGGCACACTTCAGATAGACGGCACCCTGCTCACCTATGACGGTGAGTTTTACCGCGTCGAGACTATCTACGGACCGCTGACGCTTGACGGCGAAGGCGTCACTTGCGACGGGCCGGGCTGCCCAGACCTGAATGCGTTCGTCGCAGATATACGCATGTCCGGCACAGATCGCATGGCAGAGGTTCTTGTCCCCGCGCTTATTCAGGCCTTCGCCGCCCGGAACGGCTATTCCATTACGCGGGAGGTCACCGACGACCGCCACTCCACGTTCGCGTTGAGCGATACTGAACGCCTGCGCGCCCGTTTCTCCTTAACGTCAAGCACCACCGCAGAAGCCTACGCTGATCTCATCGCCGAAGTGGCCGACATCGCCCTCGTCCTGCGCGAACCGCGTGAAACAGAGGTTGCCATGGCGCGTGCCGCTGCGTCGGGTGATCTGTTGAAAGGCCGTCGCGCCCGTGTCGTGGCGCTTGACGGTGTCGTAGCAATCACCGCGCCTGGACAGCCGTTGCGAAGTATCTCGCTAGAGCAGATGGCGGCCGCCATGTCGGGGGATGCTGCACGCTGGTCCGATATCGGTGGCGCTGATATTCCGATCATCAGACACTTGCCAGCGCCGCATTCCGGTTTGCTAGAGACATTCGAAGACCGGGTCTTAACGCCGAACAAGTTATCTGTTCAGGAAGGCGCGACGTATCATACATCGCTGAAAGATCTTGCCGACCGCGTGGCGGGCGACACATTTGCCATTGGTCTGACCACGCTCAGCGAGACCGGAAACGCCATTCCCTTGCGCGTTGCCGGCAACTGCGGTTTCGAGACCAATGCCACGCTGGCCGCATTGCGCACAGAGGACTATCCCCTGACGCTCCCACTGATGCTTTATACACCGGCGCGCCGCTTGCCGCTAATTGGGCGGGAGTTTCTGAACTTCACCCAAGACCCTGCCGCTGATCTTGTGATCCGACGTGCGGGATTCGTGGATCAGGCGATTACCACGACGCGGTTCGACGATCAGGGCGACCGCTTGGCGCACGCGATCTCGCAGGCTGGGCCGGAGGTGTCGCTCGAAGATCTGCAAAACATGGTAGGCGCCTTGCGCGACCGCGACCGGCTATCCACGACCTTTCGCTTCACCGGCGGCACGCGGTTGGACGTGCAATCGCAGGAGAACATCATTCGGCTGGCCCGCGCGCTTGAGACCGGATCTTTCAACGAACGCGACCTCTTGCTGGTCGGTTTCAGCGACGGGGAAGGCCCCGCGGCGCCAAATCTGATCCTGTCCCGGAAACGTGCGCGAACGGTGCTGCGCTTGCTGAAAGAGGCGGCCCCTGACGCAGATTTCAAGCGCATCAAGTTGCATACGGATGCTTTTGGAGAGGCGTTGCCGATGGCTTGCGACGATACGGAATGGGGGCGCGCAATCAATCGGCGCGTAGAGGTTTGGCTTAAATAGAGCCTATATCAGCCCGTTTGAGCGGAACGAGTAACTGCCACCACCCCCTATAATCAGATGGTCATGCAAGACCAATCCCAACGCATCGACGCCTTGGCGAACCTTGCGCGTCATTGCGATGTCATCCTCCGATGGCGACGCATCGCCGGACGGATGGTTGTGAACGAGGATCAGGGCAGAGGCGTTGAGTTCCAGCGCCCGCTTCACGACCTCCCGCGGATAAACCGGAACATGGTCGACGGTGCCGGTTTGCAGCGCCTCATCTGCGATCAAGCGGTTCCGTCGATCCAGAAACAGCACCCGAAACTGCTCCCGCTCCATATGGGCCATCTTGGTGCGGCAATAGTCCAGCAACGCATCCCATGATGAAAGCACGTCGCGGTTCATCACCCTTGTGCGGGCCATTGATTGCGCGGCGGCTTCCACAATCTTCAACTCCTGAATGACGCTTGTGCCGACGCCTTGCACCGATGTAAGGCGATTGGCGGATGCGGATATCACTCCGTTGAAATCTCCGAACGTCTCTAGCAGGCGCCGCGCCAAAGTCCGCACCTCGCGCCTTGGGATTGCGCGGAACAGGACCAATTCCAGCAACTCGGACTCAGGCGTCGCGTCGCCACCTGCCAAAAGAAACCGTTCCCGCACGCGTTGGCGGTGCCCGTGTTGTTCCGCTTCGCGGGCGCGGGCAGTTGAAATGCGGTGCGGATGAAAGCCTGGCAGGGCGTCCGGCAGATGGGTCTGATGCAGCGTCATGCGATCAGATCAGACGATTCGACTTAATTGTGGGTTAAGCGGTCTGATAGGTCGGGTGAAACTTGCCGCCCGGAGACAGGGTAAAGATCTGGCACCCGTCCGCCGTCACCCCGATGGAGTGCTCGAACTGCGCCGACAGCGACTTGTCGCGGGTCACGGCCGTCCAGTCGTCGGCCAACACCTTGGTCTCTGGTCGACCAATATTTACCATCGGCTCGATGGTGAAGAACATGCCCTCTTCCAACACCGCGCCAGTGCCGGGGCGACCGTAGTGCAGCACGTTGGGCGGCGCATGAAACACGCGTCCCAGCCCGTGCCCACAGAAGTCGCGCACCACCGACATGCGCTGGCTTTCGACATAGGTCTGAATGGCGTGGCCGATATCACCGAACGTATTGCCGGGTTTGACCGCTTCGATGCCTTTGAATAGTGCGTCGTGGGTCACTTGAATCAACCGCTCCGCCTTGCGGTTCGGCTTGCCTGCAACATACATGCGGCTGGTGTCCCCGAACCATCCGTCCACGATCACGGTGACGTCGATATTGAGGATATCGCCTTGCTTCAGCACTTTCGGGCCGGGGATGCCGTGGCAGACGACATGGTTCACACTGATGCAACTGGCGTGCTGATAGCCTTTGTAGCCGATCGTCGCTGACTTGGCGCCTGCGTCCTCGACCATCTTTGTGATCGCCTCGTCAAGAGCCTCAGTCGAAGTGCCAGGCTGCACAAGGTCGACCATATTATCCAAAATCTGCGCGGCCAGTTCGCCAGCTTTGTCCATGCCCGCAAAATCTACGTCATCGTAGATGCGAATGCCTTGCTTGGTGATGCGGCCTTTATGGGTCGAGTCGTCCACGTCTCACTCCGATATTTGTTGTCGGCACATATAATGCGCCGTGCCGTGTTACGCCACCCTTGGGCCGCTTTGTGGATCAGGGCCAATTGGGAGAGCGTTTGCAAGTGTGATCCCATCCGGCGAGATATGGCTGGCATAGCAAATCATCTCAACCCCGTTCGCGCGGGCTAGGTCGAAGGTTTGGGCGTAGTTAGGGTCTAAATCAGTCGCCATTCGCAGCTTGCCGCAGTCTGTCCGGCTCACCAGATAGAGCATTACCGCCCGTGCGCCGGCTTGGGCGACTTCGATCAGCTCCTGCAAGTGTTTCGCACCCCGCGCGGTGACGCAGTCAGGAAACTCTGCCCAATCACCCTCGCGCCGGAGAGTGACGCTTTTGACTTCGACATATGCGTCGGGTAGGCCGTCTTGCGAAAGCATGAAATCCACACGGCTACCGGTTCCATACGCAACTTCCGGCCGCACATTGCGATAGTTGGAAAGCTCCG
Source organism: Litoreibacter arenae DSM 19593 (assembly GCF_000442275.2). Lineage (GTDB taxonomy): Bacteria > Pseudomonadota > Alphaproteobacteria > Rhodobacterales > Rhodobacteraceae > Litoreibacter > Litoreibacter arenae. The sequence goes on from NZ_KE557314.1 coordinate 854,985, forward strand.
AAATCTGCCCTGCCAGCAGCGCTTCCTTCACCACGCGGTTTGGCAAACCGGTATCTACACAAGCGAAATGACCACCTGACAGCTCCGCAAACCGCCAGCCGTATTTCAGTTTCTTGCGTGGGTCGTCGTTCGGCTCCAGCCAAACGCGGGTCCCGTCACCCTTCAATCCCAGCATCGCGCCGGGGTTTGGGCAATGGGCGGTGACCTCCTCGCCTGTGTCTTCCAGTACGACATCGGCCAGAAACCGTTTGTAGCGGCGGATCAGGCGGGCGGGGATAAGTGGGGTTTGAAAGCGCATGGCGCGGGCCTATACCGAAAGGCAACCGCCAATCAAGGAGCAGCCGATGCCCAACCCCACCGCCGCCATGCTCGTTATCGGGGACGAGATCCTGTCAGGACGCACCAAGGACACCAACACGAACTATCTGGCCTGTGCGCTGACCGAGGCAGGTGTGGACCTGAAGGAGGCCCGCGTCGTCTCGGACGAGCATGACCGCATCGTCGCGGCGGTCCAAGAGTTGAGCAAGGCGTATGACCATGTCTTCACCTCCGGTGGAATAGGCCCGACGCATGACGACATTACTGCCGACGCTGTCGGGGCCGCTTTCGACGCGCATGTGGACATTCGCGAGGATGCCCGCGCTTTGCTGGCCGCGCATTACGAACGGCAGGGCTCGGAGTTCAACGACGCCCGCAAGCGGATGGCGAGGATTCCAGATGGGGCTACGTTGATCGACAACCCCGTATCGGTCGCGCCTGGTTTCACGATTGGAAACGTGCATGTCATGGCGGGCGTGCCCAGCGTGTTCAAGGCGATGGTCGCAACAGTTTTGCCGACGATCACAGGCGGGCAGCCTTTGCTTTCCGAAACCTTACGCGTCAATATCGGTGAGGGTGACGTCGCAGGGGCATTTGGCGATCTGGCGCTGGCATATCCTGACTTGTCCTTCGGTTCCTATCCGTTCCAGAAGGACGGGGTTTATGGATGCAATCTGGTTGTGCGCGGTACTGACGGCGCGCGGTTGAAAATGGTGGTGGCTGAATTGGCAAAGGCGCTTGGTGTTGAATACGTCTGAATTATTCGAAATCGTCGCGGCCACCTGGCCGGCAGCAAATGAAACGCAGGTCGGGCCATGGCTGATCCGCGAGGGGCAAGGTGGCGGCAAGCGCGTCTCTGCGGCTTCGCCGCTTGGTCCGGTCACGCAAGACGACATCGCGCTTGCGGTTTCCGAGATGGAGAAGCTGGGGCAACCTGCCCTATTCGCATTGCGCCCAGAAGACGCGAAATTAGACACTATACTGGCCCAAATGGGCTACGAGATCGTCGATCCCTCGGTCATATTTCTGGGTCCGATCTTTGGCACGGACGTGCCGCCCGTCACCGCTTTCGAGATCTGGCCTCCGCTTCAAATCATGAAAGACCTCTGGGCCGAAGGCGGCATCGGCGAGGGGCGCATCGCCGTGATGGAGCGGGTGAAAGGGCCAAAAACCTCGATCCTCGGACGTGTTAAGGACCGTGCGGCGGGCTGCGCCTTCATCGCGATCCATAACAAAACCGCTATGGTTCACGCTGTCGAAGTCCTCCCCGATTATCGCCGCGAAGGGCTGGCGCGCAACATGATGTATGCCGCCGCGCGCTGGGCGAAGGATCACGGCGCAGAGCGTTTCGCGCTGGTGACCACAGGCGCCAACACGGCTGCGCAATCGCTGTATAGCTCTCTGGGCATGTCAGTGGTTGGGCGGTATCATTACCGCATAAAATCCTGAAAGGCCCTGCCCCGTGACAAAACCCACCGTGACCGCGCTTGATTTGCCAATGGCCGACCCGCTGCCCGAGGCCACCCAAAAATACTTCGACATTTGCACTGAGAAGCTGGGCATGATCCCCAACGTGTTGCAGGCCTATGCGTTTGACCCCGATAAGCTGAACGCGTTCACGGGCATGTATAACGACCTGATGCTGGGCGACAGCAACCTGTCCAAACTGGAGCGCGAGATGATCGCCGTGGCGGTGTCCTCGGTCAACAAATGCTTCTACTGCCTCGTGGCGCATGGCGCGGCGGTGAGGCAATTGTCGGGTGATCCGGAATTGGGAGAAGCACTGGTGATGAACTACCGCGCGGCTCCGCTCGATGCACGGCAACGCGCGATGCTCGACTTCGCGGTTCAGATGACCGAAGCGAGCTACCGCATTGAGGAATCCGACCGCGACGGGCTGCGCAAGGTCGGCTTCAACGATCGCGACATCTGGGATATCGCCGCCGTTGCCAGCTTTTTCAACATGACAAACCGCATGGCATCGGCTGTGGATATGCGCCCCAACGCGGATTACCACGCGGCGCATAGATGATCCGTACGCTAGGCTTCTTACTGGCGGGCGTATTGCTTGGCACCCCGGCGTATGCCGATCTGGATTTAACCTTTCCCGGCCCGGCAACGCAGACCTTTTCGGAGACCGAAAACTTCGCCAGCTACAAGCTGCCTGTCGGCCCCTATGCGGACGGCTTTGTGCAAACGCTGGTCGCCGAAGGCCAGCAAATCACCCGCGCGTGGCGCGTGGATGTCGGCGTCGGCACATCGCTTCTGGTTATGGACAACCTGCGACAGCAACTAGAGGCATCGGGGTTCGAGCTGCTTTACGAATGCACGACAGAGGTTTGCGGCGGCTTCGATTTCCGCTTCACGACCGAGGTTCTGCCGGAGCCGGTGATGCATGTCGATTTGGGTGATTTTCGCTACCTCGCGGCCCAACGCCTTGGTGGCGCGGTGCCGGAATACGTTAGCCTGTTCGTGAGCCGGGGGGCGGACAGCGCGTTTGTTCAAATGGTTTTGGTAGGAAGCGCGGACGGCACCAATCTGAATTCGAAGTCGGGTGGTAATACGGCCCAAGTGATCCCTGCGGCTCCGCGCACCAAACCCGGCGCCGTGGTCGAAGCTCTCATACGAGACGGTCATGCAGTTCTGGACGACCTTGAGTTTGAAACCGGCTCTTCCGCGCTGGGAAGCGGTGAGTTCTCGTCGCTGTCGAAGCTGTCGGAATATCTGAAATCAAATCCGGAGATCAGAATCGCATTGGTCGGCCATACCGATGCCGAAGGGTCGCTTCAGGGCAACATTGCCTTATCGCGACAACGCGCGCAGTCCGTGGCCGCGCGGCTTGTCAGGGATTTCGGCATCCCGCAACGACAGATTGAAGCAGAGGGCGTTGGCTATCTGGCCCCGCGGGCCAGCAACCTGACGGACGAAGGCCGGACCCTAAACAGAAGGGTCGAGGTGATTATCACCTCGACCCAAAGTTGATGCTGCCAAGCATCGAGGGAAACTTGTCTCTTAATTACTCCAGGTATCCGGCCCTTTTTCTTTGAACGCTTCGACAAGGAAGTCGATGAAGGTCCGAACCTTCGGCTGGGTATAACGACCCGGCGGATAGACTGCATAGATGCCCTGCGTTTCCTTGGGCAGATCGGGCATGACCTCTTCGACCAGCCCAGCCCTAAGCGCATCGGCGTAAAGGAAACTTGGCAGGTAAGCGATGCCCAGTCCCGACACGCAGGCATTCAGCAAGGACTGCCCGTCATTCACGGTTAGCCAGCCCTGCGTGCGCACCTGACGCTTCTCGCCGGATGGCGCGGTCAGTTTCCACACATTGCCCGCTGACTGGTTGGAGTAATGCAGCAGCTTGTGATTATTCAGATCGTCGATTTTCTCGGGGCGTCCGAATTGCTTGAAGTAACCCGGCGCGGCGATCAGACGTTTCGTCGTCTCGGTCAGCTTGCGGGCGCGAAGGGAGCTGTCCTCCATTTCGCCGATGCGGATGGCAAGGTCGAAGCCTTCGGAGATCAATTCCACAAAGCGGTTGTTCAGCACCATGTTCACGGTGATGTCGGGATAGTCGACAAGGAAGTCGCCCAAGATGGGTGACATGTGGTTTACGCCAAAATCGGTTGCGACGGAAATCCGAAGCAGGCCCGACGGGGCGCTTTGCATCGAAGACACCAAGGCATCGGCCTCCCCAGCGTCGTTCAGCACACGGCGCGCTCTGTCATAGTAGGCGAGACCGATTTCGGTCGGGCTGACACGCCGCGTCGTGCGGTTCAGCAACCGCGCACCAAGGCGTGTTTCAAGGGAAGAGACGTGTTTCGAGACGGCGGATTTGGAAATCCCCATCTTGCGTGCCGCGTCGGTAAATCCCCCCTGATCCACCACGGTGGCAAATGCTTCCATTTCGGTCAGTCGGTCCATTCAGGTGCCTCAATAACTCATGACGTTTGAGCCGTTATCGAAGCGAAATGGGGCAGGAATACGAATTCGGTTGGACGATTCAGAGGTATCGCGGGGAATCGTTGCAGCTGTGGAAACAGGTGAACTGCCGTTTCCGAAAAGAGGCTAAAGCCAGTCAAGCCATTTGAACAAGGCAAGAAGCGCAATCGCGACGCCAAGCATGACCGCGCATAGAACCAAAAACGCCATCGGCCATTCCGTACCCGGCAGCCCGGCGACGTTCATTCCGAAAAGCCCGGTTAGAAAACCCAAAGGCAGGAATATCCCCGCAATCAGTGACAGCACATAGCCGTTTCGCCCCTGCCGCAGCGCCACTTGCATGTCCGAGTGGTCCTGCAAGCTGTTGAGCCGGTCACGGACGGAATCCAACGCCTCAAGTGCAAGCGCCATTCGGTTGGCGGGTTCGCGTAATTCCAGCCGATCCGCGTCCGTCAGGATGGGACTTTCCAGCGCGGCGAGCTTTGCCATAGCGTCCTTCTGTGGGCCAATATAACGGCGCAGCTTGATGGCCATGCGGCGAAGCGGCCCGAGTGATGCTTGGTCGCCGTCGCTGTCGTCCGCGCCAAGCACGGCGTCCTCAATAGAATCCGTCGCAGCGGCCAGCCGCAGCGCGGTCCTTTCAATGCGGTCCGTCAGGCCAGTGACCAGCATGACCAAAAACTCGCCAACGCTTTCCGGCCCGTCCCCTTCGCTGATCTTCTGGCGAATATCCTCCAACGCGAAAATTCGCCGCATCCGAACCGTAACGACCATGTCTTTCGTGACCCAAAGCCGCAGGGATACCATATCCTCGACGTCTTGGCCCTCGTTCAGGTTCGCGCCACGCAGGTTCAGGATGATCCCGTCGCCCAAATGGTCACATCGCGGACGCGTCTCGGATTGGCGCAACGCAGCGGCGGCAATGTCTGGCACGTGGTCATCCAGCCAGGCCGGAAGCTTGGGGTCATCCAACTCGAAATGGTGCCACTTGAAATTCACAAGGACGCCGCCAGCCGTGTGCCTTGGTCGATGGCACGTTTGGCGTCCAGTTCGGCAGCAACGTCTGCGCCGCCAATGACATGTGGCGTCCGGCCTGCCGCCTCCAATTCGTCCGCCAGCGCCCGCAAGGACACCTGCCCCGCGCACATAACGATCGTGTCGACCTCGATCACGCGCGGATTTTCCCGTGCCTCACCGTCGCTGACATGCAGCCCTTGCGCGTCGATAAACTCGTAATTCACGCCGCCCACCATCTTCACGCCCTTCATCTGAAGAGAGGTGCGGTGAATCCATCCCGTCGTTTTGCCCAAGCGTTTGCCCAGCTTTTCCGCCTTGCGCTGCAACAGCGTGACCTCGCGGACGGCGGGCTCCGGTTGTGGTCCTTCTGCCGCCAAGCCGCCGCGTTTGGCTTCGGGGTCGGTGACGCCCCATTCTTCCATCCAGGCGTCAAGATCGACTGTCGGGCTGTCGTCGGTGGTCAGATACTCCGCGACGTCAAATCCGATGCCGCCCGCGCCGATGATCGCCACCCGTTTTCCGACCTCTGCACCACCGCGCAGCACGTCGATATAGGAGACGACATTCGGCCCGTCCTGCCCTTCGATCTGCGGATCACGCGGCGCAACACCGGTCGCAATAATCACTTCGTCAAACTCCGCCAGCATATCGGCGGTCGCCTCGGTGCCCAAACGCAGCTCCATCCCGCTTTTCGCCACCATCGTCTCGTACCAGTCCACCAGGCCGAAGAATTCCTCCTTGCCGGGCACCTGCTTGGCCATGTTCAGCTGCCCGCCCAGCCGGTCCGCCTTATCGAACAGCGTAACGCGGTGACCCCGCTCGCTGGCGGTTAGCGCTGCGGACAATCCAGCCGGACCCGCGCCGATGACGGCAACGGACTTATCTGTCGCGGCTTTTTCAATCACCAGCTCGGTCTCGTAACAAGCGCGGGGGTTCACAAGGCACGAACTGATCTTGCCGCTGAATGTGTGGTCAAGGCAGGCTTGGTTGCAGGCGATGCAAGGCGCGATTTCGGCGGCACGGCCTCCCTTGGCTTTGGCCACAAAATGCGGATCCGCTAGGAAGGGCCGCGCCATGGATACCATGTCCGCACAACCATCGGCCAGAACCGCCTCGCCCACTTCAGGCGTGTTGATGCGGTTGGAGGTAATAACGGGAATCGCCACCTCCCCCATCAGTTTCTTGGTCACCCATGTAAACGCCCGCCGCGGCACCGATGTCGCAATCGTCGGGATTCGCGCCTCGTGCCAGCCGATGCCGGTATTGATGATCGTAGCGCCGGCCTTCTCGATCTCCTTCGCAAGCAAAACGACCTCTTCCCAAGTCGAGCCGTTGGGGATCAGGTCAATCATGCTCAAGCGATAAATCACGATGAACTCCGGCCCGACGGCTTCCCGAACGCGCTTCACAACCTCGATGGGCAGTCGCATGCGGTTCTCGTATGACCCGCCCCAGCGGTCCTCGCGCTTGTTGGTATGGGTGACAAGAAACTGGTTCAGGAAATACCCCTCAGACCCCATCACCTCGACCCCGTCATACCCCGCTTGCTTCGCACGGCTGGCGGCGGTGGCTATGTCGGCGATCTGCTTCTCGATCCCGTCCTCGTCCAGCTCTTTAGGTGGAAACGGCGAAATCGGGGATTTGATGGCCGAGGCGGACACACATTCCGGCCCATAAGCATAGCGGCCCGCGTGCAGAATCTGCATCGCGATCTTGCCACCTTCGGCATGTACGCGATCTGTTACGATCTTGTGGTTGGCGATGTCCTGATCCGAGAACAACCCGGCCGCACCCGGAAAAACCCCGCCCTCGCGGTTTGGCGCCATGCCACCGGTAACCATCAAGGCCACGCCGCCCCGCGCCCGCTCGGCATAAAACTCCGCGACGCGATTCCAGTCTTTGGTTTCCTCCAGGCCGGTATGCATAGACCCCATCAGAACGCGGTTCTTCAACGTGGTGGAGCCAAGGTCCAGCGGGGCGAGCAGATGCGGGTAGTCGGTCATAGATGTATCCTTTAAATCTACCCGAAGTTGACCCAAGCCGCGCCCGACGTCACGAAAAACGCGGCGTCATGCCCCATCATTGCTTCAAAAATACCTCGGGGGTGCGGGGGCTGGCCCCCGCCGGGCGATTGGCCGAAGGCCAAGCGCAAAACCTCAATTCGTCTCCACACAGTGACGGCGGAAGGCCTTCTTCAGCATATCCAGCTCGGCGCGTAGCAGGTCCATCTCGGCGCGGATGTCATCTGACAGCACCTCGCCCGTCAGAATCGTAAAGCTGTCGAGCGTCGCGTCGCTGCTCTTCTCGGTTATGAGGAACGTCTGTACCCCGTCCGTCAGGACCTCCCGCGGAATCTCGAACCGGACGTGCCAGGTATTAGTCAGGCTTTCGTCAGCCGTAACCGTTAACCCGTCAAGTTCACGTTCCAGATGCAGGGCCAGCAGGTCCGGGTGGTAGTTCCCGTCGGCGTCTGCCGTCAGTACCGCCTCGTAAGTTCCCGCTTGTATGCGTGTTTTTGTCAGGGTGACGTTGTTCATCGGATAAACCCTCTAAAAGTCTGCGCGGGGGCGACGACTGAATGTGACGTCGCGCAGGATGATCTCGTTCATTTCCGGCCCCTCGAAGATCAAATCCATCCAGATGCGTTCCAGTCGGCGCTCACTGATCTTGGTGTGGGCCAGATCGAACTCCACCATCATCTCTGAGCCATCCATCGGCAGTTCGCGCACCACCTGCTCCACGTTCGGGCCATATTTGATGTTGAGACGGGCGAAAATCTCCAGCGGCTTTTCGGTTTCGACCTCTGTGTCCATCCGGAGGATATGGTTCTTGCGCAGCCCGTCGACAGCGCTTTCGGGAAGATCCAGAACAAGACTGAGGAAGCTACCGTCAAAGTTGAAAACGTCCATTCGCAGGCCGAATGGTGCAAGGTCGCCTTCGCGGGTGTTTCTGACCTGTCGCAGGGTCAGCTCTGAAATCTGGCAGTCATGATAGAGCGTGGCCGTGCTGCCGATGCGGGACCGGCTTTCGACAGCCGCCATTCCAACCGGAGAGATTGGACCGCGCCATAGCTCCGGGCGATGCGCCCAATCCGACTGCGCAGGCTTGCGGATCGCGTTCGACCCGATGCGGGGCAGCGTCAATCTACCATCTGCGACATGCGTGACCTGATCGACGCGTCTGCGCATCTGACGGGCCTGCGCGCGCAGATGCCGGAGCAGTGACAAGTCTATGGTCTCCGCATCGCGCACCGCCGCCTCCCAACGGCGCAGGCTTCGGCGGTGTAGCCGCCGCCGCACGAATTCTCGCATCCGGTCCATCATGGGTATTTGACTGCCCTAATAACTCTGCCCTAAAGCGCTAGCACTGTTTCTATATTGCAAACAATGGTTTCAGCCAAATAAACGGCGCAACAGGCCCGTCTTGGCGACATCGTCGGGGTTTTTCGGAGACACAGGCCGCTCGGTCGGCGCCTGACCTTCGACCAGCGCGTTCCCGAAGTCGTATAGGGTCTTGAGCCCGTCCGCGCTGCTCACCGGTTTGTTTTCCAAGCCTAGCACGGACACAACCACAACCGATCTCTTAACGTTGAAATAGCCACGCCAGTAGGTGTTTGCGGTGCCGGCCAAAGGTGCGGTCGCCTTGTCGCGGGCATGAATGAAGAAGGCACCCTTGCGCAGGAAGCTGTCAAGAATTTCGACACTGTCGGGATTGCCGGCCGCGCTTAACGTGGCCTTACCGGCATCCGAGCCAAAAAACTCAGCCAGCGCGACTTCGGACTCGCCTATGCTGGGATCACCCTGCCGCGATGGCAAAACAGTCGCCGTGGCGATTGCGTTGACAAAAGGCTGGGGCAGTTCTTCGTTGCCTGCGATGGCCGCGCAGTTTCCGAACACCACAAAGGCTTGCGACGGGCTGTGTTTGGACGATTTGGGGTCGACGCAAAATCCCGTTGGTCCGCGCAACACGACCCTGTCAGAGGTCACAGTAATCTCGCTCTGGGCCGTTCTTGACCCGCCCGCGACCAGTCCGGCCAGCGGATTGTCCCCGCAGGCCGAAATGCTCAACACCATGAACGCGGCAAGTAACCGAAGACGCACCGCGTCAGATGTCCATATAGATGTGTTTTTCTTCCTTTGCGCCGGGATGGGTCACGGCACCAAGGCGGGTCGAGCCGACCAGTTGCGCATATTTCCACAGCGCACCTGACGCATAGATCGTATTGCGTGCGCCCTTCCAGTTTGCCTTACGCTCGGCAAGCTCGTCATCGGTCAGATCGACACTAATCTCGCCTTTAATGGCGTCCAGCGTTATGATGTCGCCATCTTTCACCAGCGCGATCGGCCCGCCATGTGCGGCCTCCGGGCCGACATGGCCCACGCAGAATCCGCGTGTCGCGCCGGAGAAGCGGCCATCGGTGATCAGCGCCACTTTTTTGCCCATGCCCTGACCGGACAACGCAGCGGTGGTTGCCAGCATCTCACGCATTCCCGGACCACCAGCGGGGCCCTCGTTGCGAATAACAATCACTTCGCCTTCTTCGTATTCGCGCTTCTGAACCGCCTCGAATGCGTCTTCCTCGCACTCGAACACGCGGGCAGGGCCAGAGAACATTTGGTGCTGCGAGGACATGCCCGCGACCTTCACGATGGCGCCTTCAGGGGCGAGGTTGCCTTTCAGGCCAACGACGCCACCCGTTTTCGACAGCGGCTCACCGATGGAGTAGATCACCTTGCCGTCGGCCTCCAGCGTCACGCGGTCGATTTCCTCGCCGATGGAATAGCCGGTGGCGGTCATGCAATCCTCGTTGATCAGACCCGCTTTGCGCAGTTCCTTCATAATGACAGGAACGCCGCCCGCCTCATAAAGATCCTTGGCGACATATTGCCCGCCAGGCTTCAGGTCGACGAAGTAGGGTGTGTCGCGGAAGATCTCGCACACGTCGTCCAGATCGAAGTCGATGCCAGCCTCATGCGCCATTGCGGGCAGGTGTAGACCGGCATTGGTCGAGCCGCCGGTGCACGCCACGACCCGCGCCGCGTTCTGTAGCGATTCCAGCGTCACGATGTCCCGCGCGCGAATGTTTTTCTCCAGCAGGTTCATGACGGCCTGACCGGACGCGACCGAATAGTGATCGCGGCTTTCGTATGGCGCAGGCGCACCGGCGGAGTTCGGGAGTGCCAAGCCAATCGCCTCGGAGACGCAGGCCATGGTGTTGGCCGTGAACTGACCGCCACAGGCACCAGCGGACGGGCAAGCGACACGTTCCAAGGTGCGCAGAGCCTCGTCGGACATGTTGCCCGCCTGATGCTCACCCACCGCCTCAAACACGTCCTGAACGGTGACGTCCTTGCCATTCAAGCGCCCCGGAAGGATAGAGCCGCCGTAGATGAACACCGAAGGCGTATTAAGACGGATCATCGCCATCATCATGCCCGGAAGGGATTTGTCGCAACCCGCAAGCCCCACAATCGCGTCGTAGCAGTGGCCGCGCATCGTCAGCTCCACGGTATCGGCAATTGCCTCACGCGAGGCCAAGGAGGACCGCATCCCCTCATGGCCCATCGCGATTCCGTCGGTCACGGTGATCGTCGTGAACTCGCGCGGTGTGCCGTTTGCTTGCTTGACGCCCAGCTTCACAGCCTGCGCCTGACGGTTCAGCGAAATGTTACAGGGGGCAGCCTCGTTCCAGCAGGTTGCCACGCCGACGAACGGCTGGTGAATTTCCTCGTCATCAAGACCCATCGCGTAGAAATACGACCGGTGCGGAGCACGGGCCGGGCCTTCGGTTACGTAGCGGCTGGGCAGATTGGTTTTGTCGGTGGGTTTCTTCAGCATGGATGCCTCCCTCAAAAGCGTTGCGAAACGGAATAAAGCCCAAGCCCCACAGGCACAAGCGTGATTGCGCCCGTGCGGGTGGAACGATAGCTTAAAGAAAAACACCGTGAGGCGCGTGCAGATGCTCAGAACCCCGGCCTTCGAGGCCTTCATAGCGCCCGCGCGACGCTATCCGGCCTTCTGGCGTATCGTTCTGGCGACGGTGACGGGATTCGGCATCTACATGCTTGGCGCGGGTCTGGTCCTATGGGCAGGTCTCACGCCGCTGGCCCGCATCTTTCCCGAACTGGAGGGCATGGACCCGCTCATGCTGCTCTACGGCAACGGATCTTCGCCGGGGCAAATGGCGCTAATCCTCGCAACGTTCATCCCCATGGGGCTTGCCGCCTTCGTCATGGCCGCCTGGCACGGGCGCGGCCCTGCATCGCTGTTCGGCCCGCGCAAAGGCTTCGCCCGCATGTTCTTCATGGGCGTCGCGGTTCTGGCCTTCGCCAACCTTGTCTTTTTCGTAACAGAGCGATTGGTGGCGCCGGAGGACTATATTCCCAACCTGCCTTTCGCTATTTGGGCCACGCACCTGATTTGGGCGGTCCCGCTTCTGTTCATCCAGACGACATCCGAGGAGTTGGTCTTTCGCGGCTATTTCCAGCAGCAGCTTGCCGCGCGCTTCAACCACCCGTTCATCTGGATGGTTCTGCCGTCGCTGCTGTTCGGGTTGGGCCATTACGACGACACAATCGACCCTATCCTTGCGCTAATGATCGTTTCTGCGACCACCCTATTCGGAGTGCTCGCTGCGGATTTGACCCGTGTGACAGGCAGTCTGGCCGCCGCAATGGGGCTTCACTTCGCAAATAATTTCGTCGCGCTGCTGCTCGTCGGGATTCCGCGTGAGCTATCCGGCCTTGCCCTCTATCACGCGCCCTTCACGATGGAGGACACATCGGTCCTGATGGCCTACGTCGCGCTCGACATGATCGTGCTGCTTTTGATCTGGGCGGGTATCCGGCGGGCGCTGCGTTGATTGCAATTTCCGCGTCTCGGGATTATTTGGACTTAAGCAACGGGAGCAGAGCCTCATGAACTGGATTTCCAACTACGTCCGGCCGACGATCAATTCTCTTTTCTCGCGCCGCGAGGTGCCGGAGAATCTTTGGACCAAATGCGACGAGTGCGGCACCATGCTGTTCCACCGTGAGCTCTCCGACAACCAGAACGTGTGCACCAACTGCGACCACCACATGCCGATCACAGCGCGGGAGCGGTTCTCGGCCCTGTTCGATGGCGGGGTTTTCACGGAGGTGGCGGTCCCCGCACCGGTTTCTGATCCGCTGCACTTCAAGGATCAGAAGCGGTATCCCGACCGCATGAAGGCCGCCATCAAGAAAACTGGCGAGAAAGAAGCCATGCTCGTTGCCGAGGGGGAGATCATGCGCACCCCCATTGTCGCTGCCGCGCAGGACTTTTCCTTCATGGGTGGCTCGATGAGCATGTATGTCGGCAACGCCATCATCGCCGCCGCCGAGCGTGCGGTGGAAATGGGCCGTCCGCTTGTGCTGTTTTCCGCCGCCGGTGGTGCGCGCATGCAGGAAGGCATCCTTGGCCTGATGCAAATGCCGCGGACAACCATCGCGGTTGAAATGCTGAAAGAGGCGGGCCTGCCCTACATCGTCGTTCTGACCCATCCCACCACGGGCGGCGTCACGGCCTCCTATGCGATGCTTGGCGACGTGCAGATTGCGGAGCCAAACGCCTTGATCGGCTTTGCCGGTGCGCGAGTGATTGAGCAGACCATCCGTGAAAAGCTGCCCGAAGGATTCCAGCGCGCAGAATACCTGTTGGACCATGGTATGCTGGACCGTGTGACGCACCGTAAGAACCTGAAAGATGAGTTGGTAACGATCATTCGCATGCTAATGGGAATGCCACCTGCGGTTAAAGGCGACCTGCCCGCGCCGGAACCCGAAGCAGAGCCTAAACCCGCGGAAACCGCCAAGTGACCAAAACCAGCGACGCCATCCTTGACCGGATGATGGCGCTTCACCCAAAAGTAATCGACCTGACGTTGGACCGCGTGTGGCGATTGCTTGAGGTGTTGGAGCACCCCGAGCGAAAACTGCCCCCCGTGGTGCATATCGCGGGAACCAATGGCAAAGGGTCCACCCAAGCGATGATCCGTGCGGGTCTGGAAGGCGCGGGCAGGTCGGTCCACGCCTACACCTCCCCCCATCTGGCGCGGTTCCACGAGCGTATTCGGCTGGCAGGCGATCTGATCACCGAAGACTATCTGACCGAGGTGCTGGATGAGTGCTACACCGCCAACGGCCCCGATCCGATTACATATTTCGAAATAACGACAGTCGCCGCATTGCTCGCTTTCAGCCGTGTTAGAGCCGATTTTACGCTTCTGGAGGTTGGCCTTGGTGGTCGCCTTGACGCCACAAACGTGATCGACAAGCCCGAAGTGACGGCGATTACGCCCATCTCGATCGACCATGAAAGCTATCTCGGGAACACTCTCGCCAAAATCGCGTTCGAGAAAGCCGGTATCATCAAGCGCGGTGTTCCTTGCGTGGTGGGTCCGCAAACCGAAGAGGCGATGGAAGTGATCGAGGCCCAAGCCGCGAAGCTAGGCGCGCCGTTGCTTGCCCATGGTCAGCACTGGCATGTCTGGGAGGAGCGGGGCCGCCTGATTTTCCAAGACGAACGCGGCCTTCTGGATTTGCCCCTACCCGCGCTGTTAGGTGCGCACCAAATCCAGAACGCGGGTGCGGCGCTTGCCGTGCTGCGCCACTTGGGTTGTAGTGAGGCCGCGTGCGAGGCCGCAATGACGAACGCGGTTTGGCCCGCGCGGATGCAGCGGCTGAAGACCGGCCCGTTGGTCGATGCCGCCAGTGACGCCGAGTTATGGCTGGATGGCGGTCACAACCCTGCTGCTGGCGAGGCACTTGCCACCTTGTTGAAAAGCTTGCCGCCCAAACCGACCCACCTGATCTGCGGCATGCTGAATACGAAGGACGTGCGCGGCTATATGCGGCCTTTGGCGGCGGTTGCCAGAACGCTGCACGCAGTTTCAATTCCGGGCGAGCAGGCGACGCTTTCGGCGGAAGATGCAGCGAAGGCTGCGCAGGACGCGGGGCTTGAGGCGCATCAGGCAAAGACGGTTCTGGACGCGATCAAAGCTATCACCGCGCAAGAGGCAAACGCGCGCATCTTGATATGTGGCTCGCTCTATCTTGCAGGCGGTGTGCTGCGGGAAAATGGTTAGTTAGAGCCTATTCGGACGCCCAATCCGCGCTTTGCATTTCTCTCAGCCGTGAAGCTGTGCGCTCGAATTCGAACACGCCTTCACCTTCCAGATACAACCGCTCTGGAATGTCTGCGGCCGAGCAGATGAGCCGCACCTTACCCTCATAGAGCGCGTCAATCAGCGTCACGAAGCGTTTTGCTTCGTTGAAATTGTCACGCGACAGTCGGGGAATGCTCTCCAAGACCAGCACCTTCACGGCTTCAGCGACGGCAAGATAGTCCGCTGCTCCCAAAGGTTGTCCGCAAAGGTCATAGAATGTGGCGCGCGCAATGCCGTTGCGAAACGCGGGCAGCGTCACATCGCGCCCTTTCACACGCAGCACCAATGGCTCCGCTTCGCCGCCGGTCAGACTGTCCCAAATTTCGGAAATTTTCGCTTTGGCAGTGGCGTCGGCAGGCGCGAAATAGACCTGCTCCCCTTCAAGCCGATCTTGGCGGTAATCTGTCTCTGACGTTAGCTCATGCACGATCAGCCGGTCTTTCAGCAACTCGATAAAAGGTACAAACAGGTTCCGGTTTAGCCCATTCTTATACAGATCATCCGGTACGCGGTTCGAGGTCGTGACGATCACGACGCCGCTTGCGAACAGCTTCTCGAACAGCCGCCCGACGATCATGGCGTCGGTGATGTCGCTAATCTGCATCTCGTCAAAGCAAAGCAAGCGGACTTCACTCGCGATGTCCTCCGCAACCGGTTTGATCGCGTCATCTACGCCGGTTTTGCGGACTTCGTGCATGGCGGCGTGGACCTCCTGCATGAAGGCGTGGAAATGGACGCGCCGCTTGCGCGGCTCTGGCACCGCTTCAAAAAACAGGTCCATCAGCATGGATTTGCCACGCCCGACGCCGCCCCAAAGGTATAGACCTTTTACGGGAACCTCATCGCCACCAAAGAAACCAAACAGCTTCTTTTTTCCTTTGCTCTCAGCCAGTTGTTCCGCCACGCGGTCGAACAGAGGCAACGCCTCTTCTTGTGCGGGGTCGGGGTTGATGTCCCCTGCCTTGACTTTGGCTTGATAGATTTCTGTCAGCAGCATTTCGGTCTTTTCATCACATTTTCTTACCTGATGTCGCAATATTCCTGAATTGACGCAAACCGGAAATTCGCGGACGGTCGCGCGATGGAAGATACACGCACGCCTCTTTTCACGCCGGTTCTCATAGTCGGCTGCATCATCATGATGCTGGGTTTCGCCATTCGCGCCAGCTTTGGCGTGTTCCAGATCCCTATCGCGGAGGAGTTCGGCTGGCCAAGGGCCGAGTTCAGTCTGGCTATCGCCATACAAAACCTTGCATGGGGTATCGGCCAACCGATCTTCGGCGCGATTGCCGAGAAGCTGGGCGACCGCAAAGCGATCACTCTCGGTGCGATACTCTATGCGGCGGGTCTGGTGCTGTCGTCTTTCGCCATCACACCAGGCGCGCATCAATTCTATGAGATTTTGGTCGGCTTTGGCATCGCAGGCACCGGCTTTGGCGTGATCCTGGCTATGGTAGGCCGCGCGACATCTGACGAAAACCGCTCCATGGCGCTGGGGATCGCGACGGCGGCAGGCTCTGCGGGGCAGGTGTTCGGCGCTCCTGCGGCGGAGCTGTTGCTGGGCTTTTTCCCTTGGCAAACGGTTTTTCTGATCTTCGCGGCGGTGATGCTGCTATCGCTGTTCGCGTTGCCGTTCATGCGCGCACCGGCAGCGACGCGGTTGGAGTTGGAAGAAAGCCTTGGCGGCGCACTCAAGCGCGCGTTCAAAGACCCGTCCTACACGTTGATCTTTCTGGGCTTCTTTTCCTGCGGCTATCAGCTGGCCTTTATCACCGCTCATTTTCCCGCTTTCATCACCGAAGTCTGTGGCCCGATTGCCGCTGGTGGAGTGCTGGCTGGCATGGGGATCACCACCACCTCTGCGCTTGGGGCGTTTTCCATTGCGCTGATCGGTTTGGCGAATATCGGCGGGACTGTTATGGCGGGATATCTGGGCAAGCGGCATTCCAAGAAATACTTGCTTGCAGGGATCTACACGGGCCGCACGCTAGTCGCGGCTTGGTTCATCCTGACGCCGATGACACCCGCCACGGTCATTATTTTCAGTCTCGCCATGGGGAGCTTGTGGCTGGCTACGGTGCCGCTGACATCCGGCCTTGTGGCGCATATTTACGGGCTTCGCTACATGGGCACGCTTTACGGGATCGTGTTCTTTTCCCACCAGTTAGGGTCTTTTCTGGGCGTTTGGCTGGGCGGCAAACTCTATGACATCACCGGCGATTACACGCTGGTGTGGTGGGTTGGTGTGGGCGTCGGCGCATTCAGCGCCATCGTCCACCTTCCTGTTCGTGAAAAGCCGTGGTCGCCTCAGCCTGCGTAAACGACGGGGAACCAGTCTTCGCGTAGCTTGTCACCGGCTTTCATTCCGTGGCCGGGAAACGGCGGAGAGGTGCGGCCGGGCCGCTCGACATAGCGGGCGTCGTCACCGACAAAGCGCAGCGACAACGCCCGCCGTCTTGTGTTGGTCTGGTTTCCGCGTGCGCCGTGGGCCGTGCGATAGTCGAACAGCACCGCGTCGCCCGGCTCCATCGGCCATTCCAGAACCTCGTCGTCGGTGGGGTTCGGCACGTCGATCCATTCATCGTCGGAGGCATAAAAATCGCTGTCATCGGCCCAAGACACGGGTCTCACCATGCGATCCCATTTGTGCGATCCGGCGATGAAGCGCAGGCTGGCCTCGCGCACCGGATCAAGGGGAATCCACAGGCTGACCGTTTGCTTGCCTTCAACAAAGTAATACGGGGAATCCTGATGCCATGGCGTTGGCTTCGGCGTTCCGGGCTCTTTGACAAGCACGTGGTCGTGGAAGATTTGCGCCGTGTCAGACCCCATCGCACGCGCCGCAAGCTCGGCGGCTGGGCTGTCGCGGATAATGCGCTCGAATTCGGGGATGCGTTGCCAGTTGCAATAATCGTCGAAAAAGCGCCCCTCGGTCACGGCGTTTTCGGAGGCGTACTCGCCCGGTTCGCGGATGTTGCGCTCTATGCCTTCGGCCATCACATCGACCCAGTCTGTGAACACGCCACGCACAACGACAGCGCCATCACGTTGGAAGTCGGCAATTTGCTGGTCGGTAATCATCGGTCTCTCCATTGGTCCAGAATGTGGCGGCAGGTCATCAGGTCCAGATGCGCCCCACCGCCATTTTTGCAGATGGTAATGTCGTCGGGCGCGCGGGTGAATGCGTCGGGCGTGTAGAAATCAGCCAGCACGTGATCACGCGAAATAGCGCCGGATGCGATAGGGTTCTTCAGCTCGCCAATGTGGTCCAGCGTCGTATCGAAGCTGTCTACAAACACCCGTGCGCGTTGCATCGCCGTGTCATCAACCTCGCGCATATCGGGGCGGTAGGCGCCGATCAGGTCCAGATGCTGGCCCGATTGCAACCATTCGCCATTCAGGACCGGATCTGTTGCCATGGTCGCTGTGCAGATAATCTGCGCTTCCCTGACGCCATCCTCCAATTCCGCCACACTAGACGCGGCGTGTGCCTCGGCGAACTGGGCCGCATAGTCTCTATTCCTACCCCAAACCACGTATTTTGCGTCTGGGAAGGTGCTGCGGTAGGCGTCAATCATACTGCCTGCAACCGTGCCTGTTCCAACGATCAGGATCGTTTCCGGATCGGGGTTCGCCAGCATTCGCGCCGCATAGAGGCTGTCGCCAGCGGTTTTCCACTTGGTCACCAGATGGAAGTCGATCAACGCCTCCATCTCGCCGGTCTCGTCGGAGAACAGAGAGACCGAGCCGTTGATTGCGGGCTGGCCCTTGTCCTTGTTCACCGGGAAGATCGTTGCGGTTTTGACGGCCTGACCCAGCCCGTCGATCCACGCGGCACGGGACAGCAGCGTGTCCTTGTTACGGTAAAGGAACGTGTCGCCGATTTCGGCCTTGGGCATGGTGTGGCCGCGGGCAAAGGCGTCCATCAACCCGTCCCATGTCAGGACGCTTTCGCCGTCTTTAAAGCCGATTATGTCGAAGGTCATGCGGCAGCCTCTTCCTTGGTCAGCAACCCGTGCGCGATCAAACAATCCGCCCAGCCTTGTGGGCCGTCAAACAAATGCGCTTTCCAGCCGCGTGACAGGGCCATGTCGATATTATCTTTGCGGTCGTCCGCAAACAGCAGCGTGCCGGGTGCGTGGCCGCAGTCATCTTCTACCATTTGGTATATCTTGGGGTCCGGCTTGATGACCTCCATATGCCCCGAGATGTAGCGGCGGTCGAATTCGCCCAAATAGGGGTAAACAGTCTCTGCATAGGCAAAACTGTCGATGCCGAAGTTGCTGAGCGCATAAACCGGCATGTCCTTGGCGCGCAGCGCCCGCAGGATCTTTACCGAGTGGTCAATCGTAGGTGATGCCATTTCGATCCAGTGGTCATGCCACATCCGGATTTCGTCGCGCCAGTCGGGGTAGGCCTCAGCCGCGTCGTAGATCGTTTCCTTGAAGGGTGCGCCCATGTCGACCTTGTCGTTCATGCCGTGCAGGTCGACGGCGGCGAACATTGCCTTGCGGCGCTCCTCACCAATGGCGCTGTCGTAGAACCGCTCCGGCTGCCATTCGATCAAGACATTGCCGATGTCGAAGATCACCGCGTTGATCATGCGTAGAGCGCCTCTGCGTGGAAGGAGATATGATCTTCCATGAAGGTGGACACGAAGAAATAGGAATGGTCGTAGCCCGGCTGCATGCGGAAGATTATTTGCTGACGCTTCGCAGCGGCGGCTTGCGCCAGCGTTTCAGGCTTAAGCAAGTCAATGAACTGGTCCTTCGTTCCCGTGTCGATCAGGATCGGCCCGTCAAACCCGCGATCTGCCATCAGCAAGCTGGCATCATGTCCGACCCATTTCGCCTTATCAGAGCCTAGATACGCCTCAAACTGCTTGCGACCCCAATCCGAGCCGGTCGGATTACAGATCGGTGAAAACGCCGAGACGCTGGCAAACCGTCCTGCCTCACGCATCGCAATCGTCAGCGCCCCATGCCCACCCATGGAATGGCCGGTGATCGCCTGACGGGATGCGTCGAGCGGGAATTTCTCGAACACCAGATCGGTCAGATCCTTGGTGATGTAGTCATACATCTGAAAGTGCGGTGCCCACGGCTTCTGAGTGGCATTTACATAGAACCCTGCTCCCTGCCCCAAGTCAAAAGCCTCATCATCGGCAACGCCTTCACCACGCGGCGATGTGTCGGGAAAGATCAGCGCGATGCCTTGCTCTGCGGCCCAGCCTTGTGCGGCGGCCTTCACCATGGCGTTCTCGTGCGTGCAGGTCAGGCCTGACAGAAACCACAAGACGGGAACGGGGCCGTGCTGTGCCTCCTCCGGCAGGAACAGCCCGAATGTCATGTCGCAGTCACAACTGTCGGAGCGGTGGGAATATACGCCTTGGACCCCGCCAAAGCATGCGTTCTCGGAAATGGTCTCCATGGTTTCTCCTTTCAGCTGACCCAGCCGATTACCAGCGAAACGGTCAGAATGCTAACTGCGGTTGATATGAGGATACTGGCGGATACCCGCGCGGGGGCAACCCCATAATGCTGGGCGATCATGTAGACATTGCCGGCCACTGGCAACGCGGCGGCGGCGACCATGACGGACGCCGCGTATGGCTCCACCGGAAACAGCCACAACGCGCAAATTGCGACGGCGGCGGGATGCAGGACCAGCTTGGAAAATGAGAGCCACGAGGCCACTTGCATCCGCTCTGCCGATTTTGTGGCAAGGGATGCGCCGATGGCGAACAATGCGCCGGGGGTGGCCGCGCCGCCAAGAATGGACAGAAATTCGTTGAGCGGCACAGGAATTGGGGCCTCAGACGCGGACCACGCGAAGCCCAAGATGATCGACACGATCATCGGGTTCTTGATCAGCCCTGTTCCGACGGTTCTCAGCACGCCCAGCGACATGCGCCCGTCGCGTGATCCGGTGATCAGGATCACCACGAGACTGCCGAAAACGATCAGATCGACCGCAAGCACCAACATTACCGGCCCGATCGCGTTTTCGCCCATGAGGAGCACCAGCATCGGCACACCCAGAAAGCCCACATTGCCTATGACACCGCATTGGGCCTCAATCGCGGCTTCCTCGATTGACTTGCGGCGCAGCAATGCGACCGTGGTGACGATGATGTAGACCACGGTCGTCGCGAACAGATAGGCGAGCACGTAGGTCCAATCCAGAGTTTCGGCCAAGGACAGGTTGGCAGAGAACTGAAACAGCATGGCCGACAGGGCAAAGTAGAAGACGAACTTCGTCAGATAGCCTGTCGCCTCGGGCGTGAAGAACTTCACCCGCCCGGCCCAGTAGCCCACGCCGATGACGGCGAAAAAGGGCAGGGTTTTCAGAAATATCTCCAGCATCGCAACCCCCGATAGCACGGCTTTAGGGGTTGCGACAGTGGCTTAGCCGATGCCGATAAGGATACCCGCGGCAAGGACCAGCGCACCGCCCAGAACCACTTGGAACGCGGCGCGGAAGAACGGCGTTTCCATGAAACGGTTCTGAATCCACGCAATGGCCCAAAGCTCGAAGAACACCACGATGATGGCGATGGTGGTCGCCGTCCAGAAATCGGTGATGAGATAGGGCAAAGCGTGGCCCAATCCGCCCAGCGTGGTCATGATGCCAGACGCGAACCCGCGCTTCCATGGCGAGCCGCGGCCGGACAGCTGACCGTCATCGGACGCCGCTTCCGTGAACCCCATGGAAATCCCTGCGCCCACGGAGGCCGCCAAGCCGACCAGAAACGTGTTCCACGTGTCACCCGTGGCGAAAGCGGCAGCAAAAATGGGCGCTAGGGTCGAAACCGAGCCGTCCATAAGACCCGCCAGACCCGGCTGCACCCATGTCAGCACAAACTGACGGTGGGCTTGCCTGTCTTCCGCGTCACGCTCTTCGCTGCCGATGCTCTCGGTCAGGGCAACGGCCTTTTGCTCGTGGCCAGCTTCCGCTGCCGCCAGATCGCCCAGCAGTTTACGCGTGTCTGCATCGGTCGAACGCTTTGACGCCAACTCGTAGAAACGTTGCGCGTCACGTTCCATTTGGGCGGCTTGTTCGCGTATCTTTTCCAGCCCCAGATTTTCGACCAGCCAAATGGGCGAGCGAGCGTAGAAGCCCGCCACATGCTCGCGTCGAAGAAGTGGTATGACGTCGCCGAACCGTGCCTTGTGCAGGTCGATCAGCATTTGCCTGTGTCCGTCTTCTTCAACCGCCATTGCCTCGAAAATTCTGGCGCTGGCTGGGAAGCTATCGCGCAGGCGCTCCGCATAACCGCGGTAAATCCGGGCGTCGTCTTCTTCGGACGAGATCGCAAGTGCGAGTATTTCCTGCTCGCTAAGGTCGGAGAAGCGGCGGCGGAATGTGACGGAAGGGAGCATACGAACCTCTAGTTTAGAATTGTTCTAATGTACGTATTGTACGGGAAAGTTCAACTAAGAAAAGTGAACCGTTCGGTTCATTATTGCCTTGCACAACTGAACGACTCGGTTTAGATAAGTGGAATATGAACCGAACAGTTCACTTTTGAAGGATAGAGAAATGAACATCGTCAGACCCGTCGTATTTGCCGCCTCTCTTGCCCTTGCCGGCCCTGCGCTGGCATTCGGGGGCGCATCGTTCACCTACATGCCCAGCCTTACCTACCCGACACAGGAAGGCGTTGTTTCAAAGGACGCCACGTCACAAGTTTCGCCCTCCTCCACCACTTGTAATGCGCTGGAGCGAGACGCAGATGTTCAACCAGATGCTTGCGGTACCCTGACCAACGCCGAGTTGGTGAAACGCAAGCTCGCGCGCGACGAGTAGCTCCCCGTACCCTATGTCGCACGCAAGGGCGGGCCTTTGGGTCCGCCCTATAAGTTTCAGCTGTTGTTGCCGAAACTGAACTGTATGGTCTATAATCGCACTTAGGGCAGGGAGAGACAGAGTTGGACGGAAATACCCCCGAAATCAAACGTGGCCGCAAATACGATCAGGTGATCGCAGGGGCGCGTAAGGTATTTTTGAACCAAGGTTTCGAAGGCGCCAGCGTTGACCTGATCGCCAAAGAGGCTGGCGTGTCCAAAGCCACGCTTTACAGCTATTTTCCGGATAAACGTATTTTGTTCATCGAAGTTGCAAAGCGTGAATGCGCCGCGCAAGCCGACCGCGCGTTGCAGGTTGATGCAACCGACATCCCGGTGCGCGAGATGCTCACGACGATGTCCTACAAGATGATGGAGTTCCTGACCTCCACGTTTGCCCAGCGCATTTTCCGCATTTGTGTGGCCGAGTCGGATCGCTTTCCAGAATTGGGGCGCGAGTTCTACGCCTCCGGCCCCAAACTGCTTGAAGACCGGCTAAGCCAATATTTCGAACACGCCGTAGAGCGTGGCGAACTGAAGATCGACGATGTGGGTCTTGCCGCGATGCAGTTTCAGGAACTGGTTAAGTCGGAGATCTTTGTGAAAATGATCTTCAACATCATCGAAAAGCCGACACAGGCAGAAGTTGATCGGGTGATCAAAGGCGCAGTGGACATGTTCCTCGCCCGCTACGGCGCCTAGTCGACACGCCGCAGCATCAGCTGGTTGCCCTCCTTGCGGGTCTCGAACCGTTTTAGTTTTCGCACCAGATCGCTCAACTTGGCCTCGCCGTATGTGCGCGTGTCAAAGTCGGGATTGTCGGCCATGATGTACTGACCGACCGGCCCAAGCGGGCACCATTCGTCATCCGTATTTACCTTGCTCATGGCACGGATAATCAGTGGGATGGCCTCGGTTGGATTGGCCTTCCCCGGTGTGCCGGTCTTCGTAGGGGCCGGAGCTTCTATCAGGTTCTCGATCAGGATAAAGCGGTTGCATACGTTCCGAAGTGCCTCCGGCGCCTTGCCTTCGCCAATGCCGATGACGTCCAGGCCCTCCTCCCGGATGCGTGATGCCAAGCGGGTAAAGTCACTGTCCGAAGACACCAGCACGAAGCCGTCGAAACGGCCCGTGTGAAGGATGTCCATCGCGTCGATCACCAGCCCGATATCCGACGCGTTTTTGCCCTTGGTGTTGGCTGTTTCTTGATGCGCAACCAGCCCAAGGCCCCGGATTTTCTCAGCCCATTTCCTGAGCTGCCCGCTTGACCAATCGCCATATACGCGCCTGAGGGCGGGCTCACCGAAGGTGGTGACCTCCTTCAGGATCGCCTCGGCGTGGTCAGCGGGAATGTTGTCGGCGTCGATGAGGACCGCGTAAAGCGGCCTGTCCCTGTCAGCCATTAGTAAACAACGACGGAGCGGATTGATTTGCCTTCGTGCATAAGGTCGAAGCCGTGGTTGATCTCATCCAGTCCCATGGTGTGGGTGATCATCGGGTCGATCTCGATCTTGCCGTCCATGTACCAGTCAACGATTTTCGGCACATCCGTGCGCCCACGCGCCCCGCCAAAGGCGGTGCCGCGCCAGCTGCGACCGGTCACCAGTTGGAAAGGTCGCGTGCTGATTTCCGCACCGGCTGGCGCAACGCCGATAATGATGGACTCACCCCAGCCTTTATGCGCCGACTCAAGCGCGGTGCGCATCACGCCGACATTGCCTGTCGCGTCAAATGTATAGTCCGCGCCGCCTTTGGTCAGGTTGACAAGGTGGGCCACCAAGTCGCCTTCGACCTCGCTGGGATTAACGAAATCTGTCATCCCGAAGCGGGTTGCCATCTCCACCTTGGAGGGGTTCAGATCCACCCCGACGATCTGGTCCGCACCTGCAAGGCGCAGGCCCTGAAGCACGTTCAGGCCGATCCCGCCGAGTCCGAAGACGATCGCGCGGGAGCCGATTTCTACCTTGGCGGTATGAATCACCGCCCCGATGCCTGTCGTTACGCCGCAACCAATGTAGCAAATCTTGTCAAACGGGGCATCTTCGCGCACCTTGGCCAGTGCGATCTCCGGCAAGACGGAGTGGTTGGCGAAGGTCGAGCAGCCCATGTAGTGCAGGATCGGATCACCATCCAAAGTGGAAAAGCGCGACGTTCCGTCTGGCATCAAGCCTTGTCCTTGAGTGGAGCGGATGGACTGGCACAGGTTGGTCTTGGGGTTCAGGCAGTATTCGCATTCGCGACACTCGGGGGTGTAGAGCGGGATGACGTGGTCACCCTTCTTCAAAGACGTGACACCGGGGCCGACATCCACGACGACCCCTGCGCCCTCATGGCCTAAAATTGCAGGGAACAGGCCTTCCGGATCGGCGCCTGACAAGGTGAATTCATCGGTGTGACAAATGCCGGTGGCTTTCATCTCCACAAGCACCTCGCCTTCACGCGGGCCGTCCAGATTTACGTCCATGATTTCAAGCGGTTTGCCCGCTTGGATGGCGACAGCAGCTCTGGTGCGCATAAAATATCCTTTCAATATGTGTTGGCCCCAACCTCGCGCATCGTTCCGCCGAAATCAATCAACTTGAATTTGCCCCTGCGCCAGCAAGTCACTAGATATCCCTAATGCGATTCCTTTTGCCCCTTCTCATGCTGCTCGCCGCCTGTGACGACCAGTTCGCCGACCCCGCCGATTTTGACGGTCAACCCCGCTGTGGTGCGGAGCAGTATTACGACTTGCTCGGCAAAAACGCGTCTGTGCTGGACAAGGTGAACCTGCCCAAATCCGCCCGGGTGTTGCGCCCTGATGATGTCATAACGCTAGATTACAGCCCCGACCGGCTGACCATCGACACCGATCGGTCCGGCCTGATCTCAAGCGTGACCTGCCGCTAGAACCGGCGCGCGGCAAAGTCTTTGCCGTTCTCAGCAATGGGGTTAGAACGACCCTATGGCGAAGGCAGTGAAGAAACCGCAAAAGCGGGTAAAACAAGCAAACCCGAAACGCTCCATCTTCTGGTGGATTGGTATCGTGCCGGTTATGGCCGTGCGCTGGGGGTGGCGGCTGTTTGTGGCATTTGCACTGTTCGTTTTACTGGTTGTCGTGCTCTACGCTTTCGTAAATCCACCCACCACCGCCTATATTTTCTCCGAGAACTGGCGGCTTGACGAAACCCGTCGCGAATGGCGGGATTTCGACACTATTTCACCGCATATGCCCCATGCCATAGTTGCCGCAGAGGATGCGAATTTCTGCAATCACTGGGGTTTCGACATGGCCGCAATCCGCGATGCGCTGGAAGAGGGCGGCGGGCGCGGCGCATCGACGCTGTCGCAGCAAACGGTGAAGAATGTGTTTCTCTGGCACGGTCGCAACTGGACCCGAAAGGCGTTGGAGGCCGCGATTACGCCTGTCGTAGAAGCCGTATGGACCAAGCGTCGGATTCTCGAAGTCTACATGAACGTGGCCGAATTCGACGAAGGCGTCTTCGGCGTGGGTGCCGCCGCGCCGTGGTATTTCGGCGTAGACGCCAAGGATTTGTCGATGAGGCAGGCGGCGTTGCTTGCGGCGATCCTGCCCAACCCCAAGGGCCGTTCCGCCAAGCGCCCATCGGCCTTCGTGCAGAAACGTGCGCGCTCCATCGCGTCCGGAGCGGCTACGATCCGCGCGGACGGGCGCAACGCGTGTTTCGATGGTTGAAAATTCCAGCTAAGGTTGCCATGACAGGTCGATAGCTTTCACCCATTGGATACTGCGATGAACCGCCTCTACCACGCCACGCTCTCTCCGTTCTGCCGCAAGGTGCGCCTTGTTCTGGCAGAGAAGAAGGTCGAAGTTGAACTGGTGGAGGAGCGGTATTGGGAGCAAAGCACCGACTTCATGCAGCGCAACCCGGCGGGCAAGGTGCCGATCCTGAAGATCGACAGCCAGACGCTGAGCGAAAGCCAGGCCATCTGCGAGTATCTGGAAGAGGTCATTCCCGAGCCGCCCCTGCTCCCCAAGAGGCCCGAAGACCGCGCCGAAGCGCGCAGGCTCGTGTTCTGGTTTGACGACAAGTTTCATCAAGAGGTCACGTCGAAGCTGCTCTATGAGCGGGTGAACAAGAAGATCATGGGCCAAGGCTATCCCGAAAGTCGCAACGTGAAACTTGGCGCACAGAAGATCAAATATCACATCGACTATATGGGCTGGCTGCTGGACCAACGCCGCTGGCTGGCAGGCGATCAGTTGAGCATGGCGGATTTTACCGCTGCCGCTCATTTCTCCTGCCTCGACTATATCCGTGATGTGGACTGGAACCGGAACGCCAACGTCAAGGACTGGTATGCGAAGATCAAATCGCGCCCTGCTTTCCGCTCCATCCTTGCCGATCAGGTGCCGGGATTCATCCAGCCGCCGCACTACGCGGATCTGGATTTTTGACCCTCAAGGACCAGCTGCGGGATAAGGCGCTTGCGGAGGGTTTCTCGAAAATGGGCGTGTGCAGACCTGACGCGATTCCCGCTGCCCCTGACCGCTTGGTCGACTATGTAGACGCAGGACGCCACGGCCAGATGGGCTGGATGGCGGAGCGAATGAATTGGCGCGGCAACCCTGCCGCTTTGTGGCCCGAGGCGCGGTCGGTCATCATGTTGGCGGAGGTCTACACGCCCGACCATGATCCACTGGAAACGCTGACCTTGCGCGACCGTGCGGCGATCTCGGTTTATGCCCAGAACAGAGACTATCATGACATCGTGAAGAAACGTCTGAAACGCGTTGGCCGTTGGCTGATCGAGCAGGCGGAGGCGGTCGAGATCAAAGTGTTCGTCGATACCGCTCCCGTCATGGAAAAGCCGCTGGCGCAGGCCGCCGGTCTGGGGTGGCAAGGCAAGCATACGAATGTGTTGTCACGCGATCTGGGCAACTGGTTTTTCCTTGGCGCGATCTTCACGACCCTCGAATTAGACCCTGATACCGCTCAAACCGATAATTGCGGCACCTGTCGCGCGTGTCTGGATATCTGCCCGACGCAGGCGTTTCCCGCGCCGTTTCAACTCGACGCGCGGCGGTGCATTTCATACCTGACGATCGAGCATAAAGGCCCCATTGATGAAGAGCTGCGCGGCAAGATGGGCAACCGCATCTACGGGTGCGACGATTGCCTGGCCGTGTGCCCGTGGAACAAGTTTGCGCAAGAGGCGACCGAGCTGCGCTACGAGGCCCGCGACGATCTTCGTGCGCCGGAGCTGGCAGAGCTGGCGGCGCTGGATGACGCCGCCTTTCGCGCCAAGTTTTCCGGCTCCCCGATCAAGCGCATCGGCCGCGACCGCTTCATCCGCAACGTGCTTTATGCGATAGGCAATTCCGGCCAACCCGAACTCGCGAGTGCTGCGAGGACGCATTTGAACGACCCTGATCCCGCAGTGTCAGACGCCGCGCGATGGGCCGTAGAGAGGTTAACGTGATGCCCCACCTTCTCAGCTTCGGCCATGGTTATTCCGCCCAGGCTTTGTCACGCCTGCTATTACCGAAGGGCTGGACGATCACTGGTACGACCCGCTCGGAAGACAAGGCGGAGTCATTGCGGCGCGACGGCGTGGAAGCCGTGGTCTGGCCCGGTGCGGATATGGGGTCGCAACTTACGCGGGCGACTCACCTTTTGATCTCGGCCGGACCGACGGAAGATGGCGACCCTGTTCTGACTGCGCGTCGCCCTGAAATCGCGAAGGTCGCGGGAAACCTCAAATGGGTTGGTTATCTGTCGACTACAGGCGTCTACGGCGACCACCAAGGCGGTTGGGTCGACGAGACGACGCCGCTCACGCCCTCGACAAAACGCGGGCGTTTACGGGTAAAGGCCGAGGCCGCATGGGAAGATTTGGCAATCGAGTCCGGTTTGCCGCTGCATATCTTCCGCCTTGCCGGTATCTACGGGCCCGGACGCGGGCCGTTCTCCAAGGTGCGCAACGGCACTGCGCGACGGATTATCAAACAGGGACAGGTCTTCAGTCGCATCCACGTCGATGACATCGCGCAGGTCCTGGAAGCGTCGATCCGTCAGCCCCGCCCCGGTGCCGTCTACAATCTATGCGATGATGACGCGGCTCCGCCGCAGGATGTAATCGGCTACGCCGCCGAGCTACTGGACATGCCGCTGCCAGAGGCGGTCGATTTCGAGACGGCTGACATGTCCCCCATGGCGAGAAGTTTCTACGCCGAGTCCAAACGTGTGAAAAACAAACTTATCAAGGAAGAATTGGGTGTGACGTTGCTCTACCCCGATTACCGCACCGGTTTGCAGGCGCTGTTAGAGGTCGAGAAAGAACTAGGGCGATAGTGTAAATAGAGGATTCCGAACCGCCACAGAGTTGGGTATAGTCGTCAAAAAAGTTCGGGTGGTAGCTTAATATGCGTTCAGTGTTCTTTCGTGGATTGGTGTTGGCCTCTTTGCTGATTCTGTCGGCATGTTCTTCCAAATTCATTACGTATAAGGGTCCGGAGGTGACCAAGCTGGAAATCCACAAGACGCAGCGTGTCTTGCGGGTATTCAGTGGGAACCGGATGCTGAAGTCGTACCCGATAGATCTGGGATTCGGCGCGACCGGCCACAAACAGTTTGAAGGGGACGGGCGCACGCCCGAAGGTCGCTATACGATCGACCGGCGCAACCCGAACAGTTCGTTCTACCTGTCTTTGGGCATCTCATACCCTAACGACGCGGATCGCGCCTTTGCAGAGTCTGTGGGCAAATCACCCGGCGGTGATATCTTCATTCACGGACAGCCGAACCTGAAAGGCCAGCGCGGCCCCGATTGGACCGCAGGCTGCATTGCAATCAAAAACAAGCATATGAGACTGCTTTATGCCATGGTGAACGATGGGACCGTCATAGACATCTTCCCGTAAGCGGGCAGCCTTAACTGCCCGTCACCATCGTCCACCAGATTTTTCCGTTCGGCTCCTGATACCAGGAAAAACCCATCTTGTTTGCCCGCGATGACATGATCACCTCACGAGTCGATGGGGTTTCCATCCAGGCAGCAACAGTCTCCGATTCGTTTTCATACGATTCCGAGATGTTTTCGCCAATCATCTGGCCGTCGTACCCCGCACGTGCCACCCGATCGAGCGGCGAGGAGCCGTCGGAGCCAAAATGCCAAGGACGATTCTGCACCGACATGTCACGAGCGTGAGTCGCGGCGGCGGCGGTCAGCTTGCTATCAAGCTCAAGCGGGTTCTTCCCTGCTGCAACACGCAATGCGTTGACGGAATCCAGCACGCGGAACTGAATTTTAGCCGTATCGGAATTGCTGATACGATAAACGCGCGGCAGCGGTTTGCCGTCCGGGCCGATCGTCGGGGCGACAGGCGTACATGCAGACAGCGCAAGAAACGCTGAGATCAGGATGAGGAGCAGTCTTGCCATACCATTTATTCCTTAGAATTTTGGCAATGCTTAAACTGAACCGCGATGCTGTTCAAACGCGCTGGTGGAAAATAGCCGATCATATCATGGTTTGATTTGTGATTGAGGCATTCTCGCCATAATAATATGGGATGACCTACTCAAGGAGGGTATGTTCCATGAGCAAAACCGATTTTAGCCGCCGCAGTTTCCTGCTGAGCACGGGCTCGGCTGCTGTTGCTGGCCTTGCAATGCCAGCCTTTGCGCAGACAACCAGTGCGGTGAACGCCGAGTCGTATAGCGGCGAAACCAGAGTTGTGCGCCGCAATGTGTCCAGCTTCCGCTCTCTTCGTTGGCAGCCATATTTCAGCAACCTGAGGAACGGTGCGATTCTGGTCGATATCGACAGCCGCGCCCTTCACATGTGGACCGAAGACGGGGGCTACAACCTGTATCCGTCATCCGTTCCGCTATCCGAAGATCTGACGCGCCGTGGTCGCACAAGTGTCGTGCGTAAGGTCGACGGCCCCACTTGGAGCCCGACCCCGGCGATGAAAAAACGTAACCCGGAATGGCCCGATTTCGTGCCTGCCGGGCCGGATAACCCGCTTGGTACGCATGCCTTGTATCTTGGCTGGACCTACTACCGGATCCACGGCACCCACGATACGCGTAAAATCGGGCGGAAGTCGTCGAACGGCTGCATAGGTCTGTTCAACGAGCACATCGCAGAGGTGTTCGCGAAGGCCAGAATAGGCACACAAGTGTTGCTAATTTGACGACATTCTGAATGGTTGCATCTGACCTGATGGGTCTCGGCATTGTATTCGCCCGGTGTTCTTGGTTATACGATTGCACGAGATACTGTCTTGGGTGCCTGTGGATGGACCGGATAGTCTGGGTCCAGCGGGCGTGTCTTGGAAGGATATATAAAGATGAAAAAAATCGTACTTGCAGCAGTCTTCACTGCAGCCGCTTCTTCTGCTTTCGCGGGCAACCTGTCTGACCCGATCATTGAAGAGCCTGTAATCGTGGAAGAAACTTCTTCCTCGGCTGGCGGCATCTTCATCCCGCTGCTGTTCCTGGTTCTGGCCGCTGCTGCTGCTTCTTCCTAAGCGCACGCGCACCGAATTCGTGGAAAAGGCGTCCGAGCAATCGGGCGCCTTTTCTGCGTTCTGAGCGTGGCTTAACCTTTCGCCACACCTGCATCGGCTTCGATCTGCTTGCGGGACTTGCGCTCACGCTCGGTCGCGGATTTAAGCTGGCCGCAAGCCGCCATGATGTCCTCTCCACGCGGGGTCCGGATCGGCGACGCGTAGCCCGCTTTGTAAATGATGTCGGCGAAAGCCTTGATCCGCTTCCAGTCGGACCGCTGATAAGGCGCGCCAGGCCATTCGTTGAACGGGATCAGGTTGATCTTGGCCGGAATGCCCTTGATCAACTGGATCAGCCGCCGCGCATCCTCGTCACTATCGTTCACGTCTTTCAACATCACATATTCAAACGTGATCCGCTCGCTGTTCGACACTTTCGGATAGCTGCGCAGGGCGTCCAGCAACTCCTCAATGTTCCAGCGCTTGTTGATGGGGACCAGCTTGTCACGCACCTCGTCCGTGGTGGCGTGGAAAGACACCGCCAGAAGGCAGCCGATTTCTTCGGCGGTTTTGGCGATCTCCGGCACAACGCCGGAGGTGGACAGGGTGATCCGCCGACGCGACAGGCTGATGCCCTCCGGGTCCATTGCGATTTTCATCGCGTCGCGGACATTCTCGAAATTGTACAGCGGCTCGCCCATGCCCATCAGAACGATGTTGGACAGCAAACGCGCTTCGTCTTTGGGGTGCCGACCCGGCTCCGGCCATTCCCCCAGATCGTCGCGCGCCAACATAACCTGGCCGATAATCTCGCCCGCGGTCAGGTTCCGCACCAGTTTCTGGGTGCCGGTATGGCAGAACGAACAGGTCAGAGTGCAGCCAACCTGACTGGATATGCAAAGCGTGCCGCGTCCTTCTTCGGGAATGTAGACGACTTCGACCTCATGCCCGCCCGCAATCCTGACAAGATATTTGCGCGTCCCGTCGTCGCTGACCTGTCGCGTCACGACCTCGGGCAGGGCGATCTCGAACTTTTCCGCCAGTAAGGCGCGGTAGTCCTTGGCAAGATTGGTCATGCTGTCGAAGTCGCGCACGCCTTTCTGATACAGCCACTGCCACACCTGCCCTGTGCGCATTTTGGCTTGCTTTTCCGGCGTTCCGGCCGCGATCAAGGCGTCGCGAAGCCCGTCGCGGGTCAGGCCAATCAAATTGACGCGGTCGCCATCGGGCAGCTTGCGCGGGATGGTCACAAGGTCTTGCGTGATCGGAGCGGTTGCGGACATCGGGGCCTCACGAAGGATGAAAGGCCGCCAGATACACTAAATCAGTGCAAAGGGAAACCGGCGGCTTGGTGCATGGTTGGGACTTGGGGTCGCACAAGGCTACATGCAAGCCGCGCTTCTTCGCCACACAAAACCGGCCGGTTGCCGGGATTTCGGGCAGGCCCCAAATCGACGGCCATATTGCCGCAATAAAGCAGATGGTTCTGCAAGAACCCCAGCGAGACATAGGTGATGCCGCGCAACCCTTCGATCTGGCGAACACCGGCGAGGTAAAGCAGATCCCTGGCCTGGATCAGCACTTCCCGCGCCAAGAACATGGAGTCGAACATCGGGTGTTTCAGCGCTATGCGTTGCGTGGGGGCGAGATACAGGTCGGCGCCGGGACGATCTGCCCCGAAGGTGCCGGAAGGAATGTGAATCGGCGATTTTTGCGGGGCTGCGATCAGGTCTACATCGCGGAACGCTATGCATTTGATCGTCTGCATGCCCAGATCCTTGGTCAGCACGCGGTCACCTGACTTCAGGTCTTCGACGCAGCATTCGCCAGCGCTTGTCGTGACGGGTGTTCCTACGCTCAAGCCCGCAGGGGAAAGCCGAACGGTCGCCGCTTCTTTTTGAGCCGGAAGCCGCGTGGTGCCGATATTGGTGAGAGTCGTCATGATATGCTGCCTCTTGGCCGGTTTAGTCCGGTCTTAGTTGAAAGACGTTAAGGGACCTTGGCAGCCGACCCCTTAACGCTGAAAATTTGAGCTAATTACCCACCGCAACGTTTCGCGGCATCCTCCAGTGCGGCGGTAAAGCCGAGTAGGGAAAACGTGTCTTGGGTTGTCGTGTTGCGCTTGGACACACCCGTAACAACCGCATCGGCACCACGCTTCATTGCAGAAATGATCTTGTTGTCATCCGCCGGTGTCGGTGCCCAAGCCGTTTCGCCGCTGGTGAACAACTCAAAGGTGCTGTCACCGATCTTCAGGCTGACAGTCGCGCCATCGGGGTACGGATAGCCGCCAGTGAAGGAGACCTCGCCCAGCTTTCCCGCGCCGGGCCAATAGCTGACAAACATCAGCGTGTCGCCACGGGTCACCGCCACGACGCGGCCGTCTTTGGTGTTCACCACTTCCTTCGGGCTGGACACGACCCAGCACTGGGTTGGATTGTCCTCGACAAACACGCTCCAGTCGGTCTTGGACGCAACGCGGTTTGTGGACTGTTCCTGAGCGGAAAGGGGGCCAGTGGCCAGGACGAGGGCCGCGCTTGCGACCATGCCTTGCAGCATCTTTTTCATGTATCTCACAGCTCCAGCTGTTTCTGCCTCTTGTGCGCCGAGCGATCCTTTGCGGATTCAACTTGTGCCAACACACCTTTTATTATCTCGATTGCAAAACGATAGCCCAGAATGCATGTGTTGGGAAAGGCCCATTGGCGGATTTTCGCTTTAGAAGGAGGCGTCTATGACACAACCTGTTCCTATGGTCGAAATCTGGCGGGGGG
Organism: Litoreibacter arenae DSM 19593; assembly: GCF_000442275.2. GTDB lineage: Bacteria > Pseudomonadota > Alphaproteobacteria > Rhodobacterales > Rhodobacteraceae > Litoreibacter > Litoreibacter arenae. The sequence goes on from NZ_KE557314.1 coordinate 888,546, forward strand.
ACCTGCTTGAGTCACAACATCTGGGCCATGCGGTGGTATGCGATGCCAGCGGCAAAGTGGTCGAAGCCTGGGGTGATGACGAAAAGGTGATCTACCCGCGCTCGTCATGCAAGATGCTGCAGGCGTTGCCGCTCATCGAAAGCGGTGCGGCGGACGCCTACGGGCTGACATCCGAGCATCTCGCCCTGGCCTGTGCGTCGCATCAGGGGGCCGCGATCCACACGGATCGCGTGCAGCTTTGGCTCGACGGTTTGGGGCTTTCGGTCGATGACTTCCGCTGCGGTCCACAGAAGCCGTCCGACAAGGACGCGCATGAGGCGCTGGTGCGGGCTGGGAAGCAGCCTTGCCAGATCCACAACAACTGTTCCGGCAAGCACAGCGGGTTCCTGACGTTGAACAAGCACCTTGGTGCAGGTTCCGAATATATCGAGGTCGACCACCCCGTCCAACGTGCCAGCCGCGAGGCGTTCGAAGAAATGACCGGCGAGACGGCGGAATACTACGGGATCGACGGGTGCTCCGCCCCGAATTTCTCGACCTCGGTCGCTGGTTTGGCGCGGGCCATGGCGAAGATGGCAAAGCCAGACGGTACGGGTGCGCGGGCGCAAGCGTCAAAGCGGCTGGTAGAGGCCATGTGCGCCCATCCCGATCTTGTCGCGGGCGAGGGAGGGGCATGTACGGAGTTGATGCGCGCCATGGGCGGAAAGGTTGCAATCAAGACGGGTGCAGAGGCGGTATATGTCGCGATTCTGCCGGAACAGGGTCTGGGTATGGCACTGAAAATCGTTGATGGTGGCACCCGCGCGGCTGAGGCTGCGATCGCAGGGTTGTTGGTGAAATACGGGGTGCTCGATGCCAACCATCCGGCAGCGCGCAAGTACCTGCATGGTCCGATTCTGAGCCGGAGAGGGCTGAACACCGGGCATATGCGCCTGAGCGAGGGATTTGTTCAGGTCTGAAACGGCTCGGCGTCAGCGGGCGATAGCTCTGCGATCAGTTGATGGATTTTCTCTTTTTTCAACGGCTTGGTCAGGTAGTGGCTAAGCCCGGCTGCCCTGATGCGCTCCTCGTCGCCTTCCATAGCGTGGGCGGTCATTGCAATAATCGGGGTAGGGGGAAGCCCCCTCTCTTGCTCCAATTCGCGGATGGCGCGGCTTGCCTCCATGCCGTCCATCTCCGGCATTGAAATGTCCATGAACACCAGATCGAAACTGTCCGATTTGAACGCTTCCACTGCCTCGACGCCATTCACGGCAAGCGTCAGATCCGCGTTCACATCCTTGAGCATCTTGCGAAAAACCAACTGATTGGTCTTGTTATCCTCAGCACCGAGAATGCGTAGCTTTCTCAGTGGCTTGCCCTCAGCAGAGGCGTTCACCGCTTTGGTCAGACCATTGAACAATTCTTGTCTGTGGAAGGGCTTGCGCAAGCTGGTCACGCCGTCTGGCACAGTAACCGGATCGGCAGCCGTAACCATCGCAATCAGAGGAACGCCGGGAAGTACCCGCCTGATCTGCTCGATTGCCGAAGCACCATCGCACAGCTCGCGGTGATGCCCGACAAGCACCACATCTGGATCAAGCTCGGCAGAGACTGCGGTGGCATTGGGCAAAACTGCCACCGCGACGCCAAGCAATTCCATTTGACGGGTCAGAATATCCAGATCCATTGCGTTGGGCTCAATGACCAAAGCCTTGTGAACACCATCCGGAACCGCGTTCGGCGCTGCTTGCGCCTGCGACACCAGCGGCAGGGTGATCTGGAAGCCAAAGCAGGACCCTTCGCCCTTGACGCTGCTGAGCCATACCTCGCCTCCCATCTGTTCCACCAGCTTTCGGCTGATCGCCAGCCCTAGACCGGTGCCTTCGTATTTGCGGTTGGCCTCATCCTCGATCTGGTTGAATTCCCCGAAAATGTGGTCGACCATCGAGGCGTCCACACCCAGCCCGCTGTCTTCGACGGTGAAATGCAGGCGGCAGGTCTCATTCGGTTCGTCAACGATGCCCACCACCCGAACCATAACATGCCCGGCTACGGTGAATTTGACGGCGTTGCCGACCAGATTGGTCAGGATCTGGCGAATGCGACCGGGATCGCCGACAAACTCCGCAGGCAGGAACTGGTCGTAATCCACCTGAAAATCCAGACCCTTCTGCTGTACCGTCGGGTCAACGATCAAGGCGACGTCCTGAACCAGACGCTCCAGATCGAATGGCTGGGGCTTCAGCTGTATCTTTTCCGCTTCGATCTTCGAGAAATCCAGCACGTCGTTGATGATCTCCAGCAGCGCCTCGCCAGAGTTGCGAATGGTCTGGGCGTAGAGCGTGCTTTCCTCGTCCAACCCGTTTTCAAGCAGCAGGTCCGCCATGCCAACGACGCCGTTCATCGGGGTGCGCAACTCATGGCTCATCTTGGCAAGGAAGGCGGATTTTGCGCGGTCGGCGGCTTGGGCCTTGTCGCGGGCGTCGCGCAACTCGTCCTCGCGCAGGATGTTCTCGGTGATGTTAAGCACCATGGACACCACCCCGCCATCCGAGGTGCGTCTGTCCATCATCTTCGCATAAACGCCGTTCCAGAACCTGAGCGTAACAGGCTCGATCTGCTCGCCCGACCAGCGCCCAAGCATCATGGCGTGCCAGTCTTCGGGGTCTTGGCCGTGCAAATCGACAATCCCCTCATCAATGCACAGGTCGATAATATCGCTATAGGCTGTCCCCGGCCCGACATCGCCAGCCCCCTCGAACACGGCCAGATAAGGGGGATTCGCGGCGATCAGATTTAGATTCGCGTCAAAGAGCGCAAAGCCGTCGCGGATCGTGTCGATGGCGTCCCAAAGTAGACGTTCCACGGCGACGACCTTGTGGTTCGCGGCCTGCAAATCCTGTGCCGCGCGGGTGTTCTGGCCCTCCAGCTCCTCGACGACACGTCGTTGGTCCACGATCTGCCCGGACAGGTTCAGCGCATGCGCCGACAACTTCCGGTTCGCCGCCGTCAACTCCGCCTGCTTCTGTTCCAACAGCCGTTCCGCGGCCAGACGCGCACGTCTTTCCTGAAGCATGTCCTTATTGGCTAGGTGCTGTTCCATTCATCTCGAATCGTTACCGGCGGCATGAGGGCAGACTCGCGGAATGAAATGAAAACACATTTAACGCCATCGGCTTGCCCGACTCGGTGATCCCGTGCGACCGTCTGGCCAAAGTCGGGCAAGAGGGGCTACCAGATGTTTCGCATTCTATCAGCAGTGTTGGTTTTCATGGTGGCAACGCCGATGGCGCTTGCCGACGGCTTGATACCCGACCGTCGCATGACCCTGCTGCACGATGTGGATTTCTACGGCAGCGACCTGACCAACATCTTCGACACCAATTTCGATGCCTGCGCCCGCGCCTGCCTGACCGACACCAACTGCAAGGCGTTCACGTTCAACACGAAATCCAGCGCCTGTTTCCCGAAATCCGACATCACACAAAGCCAGCCCTTCGAGGGCGCGCTGTCCGTCAAGGTCACCGACGCATCGCAAGCCGAACTGCAACGGGCGCAGGCGCAGCGTGCGCAAGCCAGGTTCCTGACCACCCGCGACATCAGCGCAGCGTATGAACAAGCGGCGGGTATGACCAAGCGCTACGCGGCCAACGATTTCACCGCGCAGCAATATGTTGAGGCCGCGCGTCAGGCGCGTGGCGAGGGCAAACCCTCCGTCGCCATGCGGTTCATCGGGGCCGGGTTGACGGTGGAAGACCGCTCCGACCTTTGGGAGCAATATGCCCGCGATGCAGCGGCGTCCGCCGAGCAGATCAAAGACAAGCAGCGCGACTACAACCGCCGCTATCTGAGCGCAGCCATAAACGCCTACCTGCGTGCCTCGAGCCCTGCCATGTCGGTGAACGCCTTGACGCTGATGGCCAACGCGTTCGAGCGCAACGGCAGAGGCCGCGACGCAATCGCCCCGTTGCGGCTGGCGCAGTCACTGCAACCGCGGTCCGACACCGAGGATGCGTTGGACCGCGTAGTGCGCCTGTTCGGCTTCAACGTCGCCGAAACCGATGTGGAAAGTAATTCGGTCGAACCGCGCATCTGCGTGGCGTTCTCGGAGGACCTGTCCAAAACCACGGACTACGCGCCATTCGTTCAGTCACGTATCGAAGGCGTGAGTGTCGAGGCGCAGGACCGCAAGCTTTGCCTTGGCGGCCTGAACCATGGCGAACGCTACCGGTTTACTCTGCGCCAAGGCCTGCCCGCCGCTTCAGGCGAGGTTCTGCAAAAGCCAATCGAGATCACGCAATATGTCCGTGACCGTGCGCCGTCGGTCCGCTTTCCCGGTCGTGCCTATATCCTGCCCAGCACCGGCGACGCCGCCCTGCCTGTAGTGGCGGTAAATACCGACACGCTGGATCTGACGCTGTTCAAGGTGTCCGATCGGAACATCCTGCGCACGATGCAGAACGACTTCTTCGCCAAACCGCTCAGCTACTATGGCGAGCGGGAATTTCGCGACTCCATGGGCGTCGAGGTCTGGAAGGGCAAAGGGGACGTCCAAACCGAGCTGAACCAGGACGTGACCACGCGCCTGCCGGTGTCCGAGATCATCGGGCCGATGGTGCCGGGTGTGTATGCCCTGAAAGCGGCGGTTTCTGGTCCATCAGACGAAGACTCTGCTGCGACGCAATGGTTCGTCATCAGTGATCTGGGCCTGACAAGCCTTGAGGGCGTCGACGGGCTGCATGTCTTCGTAAGGGGCTTATCTGACGTTGCCGCTAAGGAAGACGTGACAGTCTCGCTCATCTCCCGCGCCAACGAGGTGCTGGATACGATCCAAACCGACGCCGAAGGTTACGCCCGTTTCGACCCCGGCTTGATCCAAGGCACTGGTGGCGCGGCCCCCGGCTTGTTGACTGTCCAGAAAGGTGACGACTTCGCCTTCCTGTCGTTGCGCGATCCGGAGTTTGACTTGTCCGACCGTGGTGTAGAGGGTCGCGCGCCTGCCAAGCCGCTCGACCTGTTCGTGACGACCGAACGCGGGGCCTATCGTGCGGGCGAGACCATCCACGCCTTGGCTCTGGCCCGCGACGGAGCCGCACAAGCGGTCGAGGACTTGCCCCTCACGGCGATCCTGACCCGTCCGGACGGCGTCGAGTATTCGCGCGTCAGCGAACAGGACGCAGGCGCAGGCGGGCGTATTTTTGACATGCCTTTGGGCACAGAGGTGCCGCGTGGCACATGGACACTTGCGGTCTTCGCCGACCCTGACGCCCCTGCCTTGTCGACGCAAAACCTGCTGGTCGAGGATTTCCTGCCAGAACGCATTGATGCGACCCTAACCATGCCCAATGGCCCTATTGTCGTAGGTGGCCAAGCTCCTGAATTGGACATTGAAGCACGATACCTCTTTGGTGCCCCCGGCGCTGATCTGGCTGTGGAGGGTGATGTCACCCTCCGCGCCGCCACGTCGCTCGACGGGTTCAAGGGATACGTATTCGGGCGCCACGATACCCCCTTCCGTCCGCTGCGCAGCGGGTTCGTCTCCAGCGTGCGCACTGATGCGACGGGCAAAGCCACGGCCGAACTGGATATACCGGAACTGTCGGAAGTGATGCAGCCGCTGGAGGCAGAGGTCACAGTCCGCGTCCGCGAAGGCTCCAACCGTCCGATAGAGCGGCGGATCAGCCGTCCGCTCTTGCTCGACAAGCCGCTGATCGGGGTGAAGCCCGCGTTCGATGGCGTGTTGTCGGAAAACAGCGAGGCAGAGTTTAGCGTGGTCGCCCTTGCCCCCGATCTGACCCCGCAAGACATGCAGGTGCGCTGGACCATCAACCGCGTTCGCACGGAGTACCAATGGTATTCCAACTACGGCAATTGGTACTGGGATCCGGTCACCAGCCGCAGCCGTGTCGCCTCTGGCGAGACCACGATCAAGGCGGGTGAACCGTTGCAAATCAGCGCTCCGGTGGAATGGGGCGAGTACGAGGTCAAGGTAGAGCGCACCGACGGCCCCTATGTCGCCACCTCCATGAGTTTCAACGCGGGTTGGTATGCCAGCGCCGACGCTGCACAAACGCCGGACCTGCTGGAGCTTTCTCTCGACAAGCCGCGCTACGCATCCGGCGACACAGCCAGCTTGCGCATCGTATCACGCTACGCGGGCACGGCTTTGGTTACGGTCATGTCCAATCGTCTGATCGACATGAAGGCGGTCGAGGTGACCGAGGGCGAAAACCTCGTCACGTTGCCTGTCACGGATGAGTGGGGAAGCGGCGCATATGTCGCTGCGTCGGTTCTGCGTCCGATGGATGTAGCGTCCGGACAAAACCCCGCGCGAGCCTTGGGGCTGTCTCACGCTGCAATAGACCCTGAAGACGCCAAGCTGGAAGCCACATTCGTGAACGACACAGAGGCCGCCCCGCGCGGACCGCTCACGGCGCGGCTGAAGGTCGATAACGCAGATGGCGAAACCTACGCGATGATCGCGGCGGTGGATCAGGGCATCCTGAACCTGACCGGATTCACTCCGCCGGACGCGTCGGGTTACTATTTCGGCCAGCGCAAGCTGGGCGTGGCGATCCGCGACGTCTATGGCCGCTTGATCGACGCCACATCGGGCGCGGTGGGGGCGGTGCGTTCTGGCGGCGACGCAAGCGCACAGCTTCGCGCGAAATCGCCTCCGCCGACCGAGGAGCTGGTGGCCTATGTCTCCGGCCCCCTGAAAGTAGGCGATAACGGTGAGGTAGAGACTGTTTTTGACCTCCCTGCCTTCAACGGCTCGGTGCGCCTGATGGCGGTGGTCTGGTCAAAAGACGGCGTGGGCGAGGCCGATGCGGAAGTCCTTGTCCGCGACCCGGTCGTCGTTACGGCAACCTTGCCGCGCTTCCTAGCGCCAGGGGACAGCAGCCAGTTGTTGCTTGAAATCGTCCACGCGGACGGACCTACGGGCGAGATGCCGCTTTCCGTCGAGGCAAGTGGTGCACGTCTGACGGGCGAGGTGCCTTCAACCGTGACCATCGGCGCGCAAGAAACCGAAAGACTGTCCGTTCCGTTCGAGGTCGCGGGGTCGGATAACGCTACAATCACGGTTGCGCTGACCACGCCTGACGGGCGTGAACTGACTCAAACGCACGGGATTGATATCCGCCGCAGCGACCCCCTGATCCAACGGCGCAGCCAGTTCGACCTCGCCGCTGGCGGCACGTTCACGCTGGACGGCAACGCCTTCGCAGGCTTCGCCCCGGGCTCCGCCTCGGTGACGCTGGCAGCGGGGCCGTTAGCCCGTTTCGACGTGCCGGGGCTGCTGAACGCGCTCGACAAATACCCGTACGGCTGCACCGAACAGGTGACCTCCAAAGCGATGCCGCTGCTTTACCTCGACCAAGTCGCCCGCGCTATGGGGCTGGAAGACCGTGACGGCATTGCCGAACGGATCAGTGAGTCCGTATCGTTGGTGTTGACCAATCAGGCATCGAACGGCGCGTTCGGCCTTTGGCAGCCGGATCGTGGCGATCTGTGGCTCAGCGCATATGTCACCGACTTCCTGAGCCGTGCGCGGGGGCTCGGCCATGATGTGCCACAGGTCGCGTTCCGGCAGGCGCTGAACAACCTGCGCAACGAGGTCAACAGCGCCCCTGATTTCGAAAATGGTGGTGAGGGGCTGGCTTACGCCCTGCTCGTTCTGGCGCGCGAAGGCGCCGCCTCCATCGGTGATCTGCGGTACTACGCCGACACCAAGGCGCAAGACTTCGGCACCGCACTGGCTGTCGCACAGCTTGGGGCGGGGCTTGCGGCTTATGGTGACCCGTCGCGGGCCGACGCCATGTTCCGCCGTGCCGCAACGCTGCTGGACCGTGAGAATGGCAACGATCAGCTATGGCGTGATGACTACGGCACCGATCTGCGCGATGCGGCGGCGGTGCTAACGCTGGCGGTTGAATCAGGCTCTAACGCGCTGGATATCGGCAGGATCAGCGCGCGTATCGCGCCGTCGATTGGCGATGTCGTCGGGCGCTCGACACAGGAATCCGTGTGGAGCTTGCTCGCGGCGAACGCGCTGATAGACCGCCGGGGCACGGGCCTTTCCCTGAACGGCGAGCCTGTCGATGGCCCACTGGTCAAGGTGCTTGAGGAGGCTGCGCAACAGCCGGTTCAGATCACGAGCGCCGAGCAGACCACCGTGACCCTGACTGCCATCGGCGTATCGCACGAACCGGTGCAGGCAGGCGGCAATGGCTACCGTATTGGGCGGGCCTATTACGATCTCGACGGCAATCCGGTCGACGCTAGCGTCATTGCTTCCGGGACGCGTCTAGTATCGGTGTTGACGGTGACACCGCTCGCCAAGGGCGAGGCGCGGTTGATCGTGAACGACCCGCTGCCCGCAGGGTTCGAGATCGACAACCCGAACCTGCTGCGCAGTGGCGATGTCAAACAGCTGCCGTGGCTCGACACCGACGCGAATGTGCGAAACACCGAGTTCCGTGATGACCGCTTCATCGCGGCTGTTGATCACTTCGGCACCAAGGAGTTTCAACTGGCCTATATCCTCCGCGCCGTTGCACCGGGTGATTACCACCACCCCGCCGCGAGCGTTGAGGATATGTATCGCCCCTTCTATCGCGCCCGCACCGATGAGGGTCGGGTGCAGGTCACCGGCCGGTGAGGCTTGCCCGCACAGTCGGATTTGTCGCGGTCGCACTCTGGGCGTCCGCCTTCGGGCGCGACCGTTTCGACGACTGGATCGACCGCACGCAGATGCCCGTTCTGGCAATTGAAACGGGCGTCGAGGTTCTGGACCGAAACGGCACCTTGCTACGTGCATTTCAGACGTCCGATGACCGTTGGCGGCTTGCTGCGTCGATCGCTGATGTGGACCCCGAGTTTCTGCGTCTTCTGATCCGATACGAGGACAAGCGTTTCCGCGATCATGCAGGTGTTGACCCTATAGCCATGCTACGGGCAGTCGCGCAGGCGGCTTGGAACAGGCGTGTCGTTTCCGGCGGATCGACCCTAACCATGCAGGTAGCACGGCTTCTGGAGGAAAGCGGTACCGGATCATGGTCCGGCAAGCTGCGCCAAATCCGCCTTGCTTTCGCGCTGGAGCGGCGGCTGACCAAGGACCAGATCCTGTCGCTCTACCTCGTGCGGGCACCCTATGGGGGCAATCTTGAGGGGGTGCGCGCAGCGAGCCTTGCCTATTACCGCAAAGAGCCGCGCCGTCTGACCCCATCACAAATCGCCATGCTGGTTGCTTTGCCTCAATCGCCCGAAAGCCGCAGGCCGGACCGCTTTCCGGAACGCGCAATGCAGGCGCGGGATCGTGTGTTGGCCCGCTTGGTCGATGCGGGCGCGTTGCAGCCCGAGGCGATCACACACGAAAAACTGCGCGCCAAGCGCCATGATTTTGCGGCGCTTGCTCCGCATTTGACCGACCGCTTGCGCAGGGCCGACAGCGGGCAGATCATCCGCACCGCGATTGACGCCGAGGCGCAGCGCAAGCTGGAACATCTGGCTGCGGGAGCGGTCGCAGATGACACGCAGCACCTGTCCGTGGCAATGATGGTAGCCGACCACGGCACCGGAGAAATCATCGCCTCGATAGGTTCCGCCAGCTATGCCAACGACCGGCGGGGCGGGTTCAATGACATGACCCAGGCGCGCCGCTCTCCAGGGTCCACGCTAAAGCCGTTGATTTACGGAATGGGTTTCGATCAGAGTCTAATTCACCCAGAAACGCTGGTTTCAGACCGCCCGATGCAGTTCGGAACCTATGCGCCGCAGAACTTCGACGGCCATTTCCGCGGCGATATTCGCGTGCGGGAGGCGTTGCAAGCCTCGCTGAACCTGCCAGTGGTCGGTATTCTGGACAGGCTCGGACCAGCCAATCTGATGGCGAAGCTGCGTCAGGCGGGAACGCAACCGCAACTGCCCGGCGATCAGGCAGGGCTGGCGACGGCGTTGGGCGGTTTGGGGCTGAGTTTGCAAGAGCTGATTCAGATCTACGCAGCCATGGCGCAGCCGGACAAGGCCACGACCCTTGGCGCGACCGACGCTGATATTACGCCCCTCTCACCCATCTTAAGTCCGCAGGCCAGTTGGTATATCGGCGACATTCTCAAGGGCGTTTCCCGTCCCGCCATGGCCGGACGCAAGGATGTCGCGTTCAAAACGGGGACGTCTTATGGCCACCGCGATGCATGGGCGATTGGTTATGATGGCAGGCATGTCATTGGCGTCTGGATGGGCCGCGCCGATGGCACGCCGGTTCCGGGCGCGTTTGGGGGTGAGCTTGCCGCGCCGTTGATGTTCCGCGCCTTCGATCTGGTGAAAACTCGAAGCGACCCGCTGCCCGCACCGCCGCGAGATGCGCTGCTCGTGGGCAATGCGGACTTGCCCCAACCCCTGCGGCGTTTCAACAGTCGAGCCGAGCAGGGCGGCGTTGCGCAAGACCATCCCAAGGTAGCCTTCCCGCCCGAAGGTGCGCGGGTTGCGCGGCAGGGTGGGGCGGTCACCGTGCAAATCAGGGATGGGGTCGCGCCGTTTACGTGGCTGCAAAACGGCGCGCCCGTGATGACGAACAGCTGGGACCGCCAAGCGCGGCTGACCCCTGCGGGGCGTGGCTATCTACAGGTGCGCGTGATTGATGCCCGCGGTCGCGCCGCAGGCACCACTATTTTTGCCGAGTGATCAGACCCGTTCAATCGCCAGCGCAATGCCCTGACCGCCACCGATGCACATGGTAATCAGCGCCTTGGAGCCACCGATGCGCTCCAACTCGTGCAGCGCCTTGACGGTGATGATCGCGCCGGTCGCGCCAACAGGATGACCCAAAGCAATCGCGCCGCCATTGGGGTTCACTTTGGCGGGGTCGAAGCCCAGCTCCTGCGAGACTGCCAACGCCTGCGCCGCGAAGGCTTCGTTAGACTCGATTACGTCGAAATCCTCCGCCTTCAAGCCCGTGCGTTCCAACAGCTTTTGCACGGCAGGCACAGGCCCGATGCCCATAACCTCGGGGCGCACGCCTGCATGCGCGTAGCCGATGATGCGCGCGCGGGGCGTCAGGCCGGACGCCTTCGCGGCAGCCTCGGTCGCCAGCACAACCGCGCCTGCGCCATCATTGATGCCCGACGCGTTGCCAGCGGTCACAGTGCCGTCTTTCTGGAACACGGTGCGCAGGCCTGACAACACCTCAAGCGAGGTGGCTTTGGGGTGCTCGTCCGTGTCGAAGGCTACCATGTCGCGCTTCACGCGAACCTCCACGGGGACGATCTGGTCCTTGAAATACCCCGCCTCGATTGCCCGCGCCGCACGGGTCTGGCTTTCCATGGCAAAGGCGTCTTGCGCCTCGCGGGTGATGTTATGCTCTGCCGCGACGTTCTCGGCGGTGACGCCCATATGACCAGTGCCGAACGGGCAATTCAACGCGCCCAGCATCATGTCCTGGGATTTGGCGTCGCCCATTTTCTGGCCCCAACGCGCGTCCGGCACGATGTAGGGGGACCGGCTCATGTTTTCCGCCCCGCCTGCAAGGCCGAACTCCGCATCGCCCAGCATCAGCGATTGAACAACCGAGACAATCGCCTGAACGCCAGAGCCGCAAAGCCGGTTCACGTTCATCGCAGGCACCGTATCCGGTACGCCAGCCTGCATCGCGGCGGCGCGGGACAGGTACATATCGCGCGGCTCGGTGTTGATGACGTGGCCAAAAACAACGTGGCCGATTTGCGAGGGGTCGACGCCCGCCCGTTCCATCGCGGCTTTCGAGACGGCCGCGCCAAGGTCGATTGGCGGGGTGCCCGCCAATGCGCCGCCAAAGGTGCCGATAGCGGTGCGCGCGGCGCTGAGGATCATGATTTTTGACATGTCTTTTCCTTTATTAGAATCTCAGACGGCGGGGCGTGGCACCGTCGTTTGCAGGAATTCCACCGTGCCATCCGGCAGAACGGCCGCCGCCGTCAGGCAGCCCGTGTCATACCCTCCGGTATCCACCGATATCCGCCCGTCCTCACAGACCGCATTGTCCATCGGTGTATGCCCGTGCGCAACCCATGTCCCGCTGGCCGGCGTCCGGCTGAGAAACTCCGGATGCCCCCACAAAAGCACGCGTGGGGACTGGTCCTCGACCGGCCTGCCCGGGTCAATGCCCGCGTGGGTAATCATCAGGTTTCCCGATGTGACCGACAAGGGCAGCGAGCGCAGCCAGATTTCCAGATCCGCATTCATCTGCGTGCGCAGCGCGGAGGCGAGCGCGTTGGCATGGGTCGCCCAGACCGCCTCTTCGGGCAAATTTATCCCGAAGCTGGCCAGCGTTTCTGCCGCTCCGTTGCGGAACCAGCGGGCGTGTCGGGCCTCCGGCGCGTCCAGAAAATCGAGCATCATCTGCTCGTGATTTCCCAGAATGCAGATCACGTTGTTGGGGAATTCGCTCGCCAGATCATGTAGCCGCTGCAACACGGCGGCACTCGACGGCCCCCGGTCGATGTAGTCGCCGACGAAAACCAGCTTCGGGTCTTGCAACTCCAGACTGCCGATCACGTGGTCTATCTGCTCAAGAATGTGCTCCAGCAAATCCAGTGTGCCGTGCAGATCGCCGACGATAAAATGCGGCGAGGTCGGCTGCGGGCGGAATGGGCGTGGGGCGGGTCCGGACGATCCCTCGGTTGGCTTTCTGCCTTTGAAAAGAGAGCGCAGCAGGTTCATAGAGGACAACTTTCAATAGCTTCCTTACAGTTGATCCCCAAGCGTCTCGATTGCAAGCGAAAGCCGCAAAGCCACACCCCGAGCGCGGAAAGCCGCGCCGTTTTCCGGTTTGACCTGTGACGCGATTTGACGGACCAAGACGCAACGCACAGGAGCAGGACACATGGCAGGTAAAACACGCACGGCGCTGGTGACGGGCTCGGCAGGATTCATCGGCTACCACGTCGCGGCGCGATTGCTGGCGGATGGCTTCAACGTCGTGGGGTTCGACGGGATGACGGACTATTATGACGTCACTCTGAAACAACGCCGCCACCAGATGCTTTCGCAATCTCCGAACTTCACGCCGGTCGAAGGTCTGCTGGAAACCGATGGTCTGGTCATGCACCTGATGGAGCAGCACAAGCCGGACATCGTGGTGCATCTTGCAGCGCAAGCCGGTGTGCGGTGGTCCATCGAAAACCCCCGCGCCTATGTCGATGCCAACCTGATCGGCGCGTTCAATGTGTTGGAGGCCGTGCGGGCGCATCCGTGCGACCATCTGTTGATGGCGTCCACCTCGTCGATCTACGGGGCCAATACCGAAATGCCCTATCAGGAGACGCATAAGGTCGACACACAAATGAGCTTCTACGCCGCCACCAAGAAGGCGAACGAGGCGATGGCTCATTCCTATTCCCACCTCTACGACATGCCGGTCACCATGTTTCGCTTCTTCACCGTCTACGGCCCGTGGGGGCGGCCCGATATGGCGCTGTTCAAGTTCACCAAAGCCATTCTCGAAGGCAGCCCGATCGACGTCTACAACCACGGCGATATGAGCCGCGACTTCACCTATATCGACGATCTTGTGGAAGGCATCCGCCTGCTGATCGACACGCCGCCGCAACGTCCCGAAGGCAAGGTCGAGGATGGCGACAGCCTGTCACCCGTCGCGGCGTGGCGGGCGGTCAATATCGGCAACGGCGAGCCGGTGCAGCTTATGGCGTTTATCGAGGCGATCGAGGCTGCAACAGGACGGGAGGCGAAAAAGAACTTCATGGATATGCAGCCCGGCGATGTGCCTGCGACATGGGCGGCGGCCGATCTGCTAAAAGGTCTGACAGGGTACGAGCCATCGACCGATGTGCGCACGGGCGTTGCGCGGTTCGTGAAATGGTACCGCGATTACTATCAGGTCTAGCCCGCCGCCTGCCACTCGCGGATGGCATCCAGCGGGTAGAGCAGCATGATGATATTCAGCGCCAACCCGTCGCGGATCGCGGACATGACCACCACTTCAGCGATGATAACGATGGCGACGCTGACCCACACCGGCAAGCGGTGCGCCAGCCAGAAGCCGACCCACATGGCGATGATGTCGAAGACCGAATTCAGAACGCTGTCGCCGTAGTAATCCAGCGCAATCGTCACCTCGCGGTAACGGTTGATGACTGCGTCGGTGTTCTCCAGAATTTCCCACGCGGCTTCGATCACCGTCGCAATCGTCAAGCGCCAGCCGATGTCGATCCGCCGCGCAACCAGCCAGAGTAGGAAGTAGAAGATGAACCCGTGCAGCAGGTGCGAGGGCGTGTACCAGTCCGAGATATGTTGAGAGTTCTCGGAGCTCATCGTCTCCAGATGCAGCAGCTTGATGTAGCCGCATTTGCACATGGGAACACGGCCCATCCACAGCAGGATGAGGGCCGTGGCGACAAGGATGCCGAAGGTGATCCAGTAGGGAAGGTAACGCTTGCTCATGAAGCGCACGGAATCACGCAAGCGGTAGGGGTGTAAAGCCTTTTCTGTGTCATGAACTTGCCCGCGCCACGGCGTCGTGCGACGTTCGGCCAATGAATTCCTTAGATACCTTTGCTCCGTTCTCTGCGGCAGAACAGAAACTTATCGACGACTCGACAAACCCCGAGCGCACCAGCGTCGGGGACGGGAACTTGCACAAAGCCGCCGAGCCTGTCCACACGATCAGGGGCGAATTGATCCGGCACCTGCTGCTGGGCTTCGACGCGCTGCACGACAAGGGTATTCGCCTGCGCGGGGCGTGGATCAGCGGCACGCTCGACTTGCAGGGATGCGATTGCGAGCGGGATATATCGCTGTCGCACTGCCATCTGAGCAACCCGATCAATCTCGTTAACGCCCGTCTGCGCGGGCTGCATCTGTCGGCGTGCTATCTGACGGGATTATCCGCTGACAACACGTCGTTTTCAGGGTCGGTCTATATCAGGGCCGGAACCATCGTCATGGGCGAGATTTCGATGGCAGGCGCGCGGATCAGCGGCGATCTGCAAATATGCGACGCGACCATCGAAAGCCTCACGCAAGACGCCATCTTCGCGCCGTCCTTGCGGGTGGAGGGTTCGGTCTTTCTGGGTAACTACCCCTATGCCAACAGCGTAACAGAGCTGCACGCGACGGGACTTTTGTTCTTCTCATCCGCGCGGGTCGAGCATGATTTCTTCATCACCAACACCTCGATCAACCTGCCGCAAACAAGCACCGTTGCGGCGACTGTCTTTGACCCCAGCGAGGAGCATGGCTACGGCATGGCGTTGAGCCTTGCGCGGGCGCGGATCAACGGCATCCTGTATATGACCGACAACCATATTACGAAGGGCATGGTCAATCTGGCTGCCGCAGAGGTGGCGCGTTTTAGGGATGAACCTGTGGGGCCTGGGGCTTCTTATCCGATCAGGCTCGACGGGTTCCGCTATAGCGATTTCTCCCGCCATGTGGACACCAAGATTACCGCGCGTCTGGACTGGCTTGCCCGCAAGCCGGACGACATGCCCTTCACTTCGCAACCCTACGAGCAGCTTGCGACCGTGCTGCAATCGCTGGGTCACCGGAAAGATGCCCGCTCGGTTCTGATGCACAAGGAGCGCCTTTTGCGCGCGGAAGATCGACGTCTGATGGCGGAGCGCGGCGTTAATGGTCCGCGTCGTGCCTTGGCGCGGGTGGCGGATGATTTTCTGCGCTGGACTATCGGCTATGGCTACAGGCCCGGCAGGGCGGTGGTGGTCGCGATTGTGATGATCGTCTCGCTTGGCGTGTTCTTCCAGCGGACGTGGGACGCAGGGGACATGGCCCCGAACGCTGCCCCTATACTGGTATCGCAGGACTGGGTCGCGGCGACCCGGTCGCACCCTGACAATCCTGCTGTGTTCTGGTCGGCCCCCGGTCAGGGCGGGCAGGATTGGGAGACGTTCAACGCATTCGCCTACGCGGCGGATGTCGTTATTCCACTGGTGAATTTCGGGCAGGAGGGGGCATGGGCACCGTCCACCTCACGCTCCCCTCTGGGCAAAATAGCGTGGTGGGTGCGGTGGTTCGCCAAGTCCATTGGCTGGATCGTTGCGGCTCTGGGGGCAGGTGCGATTACCGGCCTGATCCGCAAGGACTGACCGCCGCTACCCCGAAAGACAGCGGCGGCTGGAATGGTTTAGGCGACGTCGAAATGCAGCGGCTTGACCTGCTGGAACATGCCGGTATCGGACAGCTTTTTCAGCACATTTGCAGGCACCGCTTCGTCCACATAGAGCAGCGCGATTGCGCCATTGCCTGCGGATTCGCGGCCCAGGGTGAAGTTGGCGATGTTGACCCCGTTCTCGCCCATGGTCTGACCCAAAGTGCCGATGATGCCCGGCATGTCCTTGTTGGTGGTGTAGACCATATGCTCCCCGATCTCGGCGTCGATGTTGATGCCTTTGATCTGGATGAAGCGTGGCTTGCCGTCCGAGAAGACAGTCCCCGCGATGGAGCGTTCGCGGGTGTCGGTGACCACATGGAACTTGATGTAGCCGTCGAACACGCCGGATTTATCCTGCGTGGTGGTCGATATCTTCACGCCGCGTTCCTTCGCGATGACCTGCGCCGAGACCATGTTCACGTCGGGGTTCGTGGCCTTCATAATGCCCGCGATACCGGCGCAATTCAGCGCCTCAAGGTTCATCTTGGAGACGTTGCCGTTATAGGTGATCCGGATCTCTTCGATCGCCTCGTCGGTCATTTGCCCGATGAACGCACCAAGGTGTTCTGACAATTTTACCCATGGCCCCATGACCTTAGCCTCTTCCGCCGTGACGGAGGGCATGTTGAGCGCGTTGGCAACAGCACCCGTCAGAAGGAAGTCCGACATCTGCTCGGCCACTTGCAGGGCGACGTTTTCCTGCGCCTCTGTGGTGGCCGCACCCAAGTGAGGGGTCACAACCACGTTGGGCAGGTTGAACAGCGGGCTTTCGGTGGCGGGCTCGACCTCGAACACATCAAAAGCAGCGCCCGCGACCTTGCCGGATTTGAGCGCGTCGGCCAGCGCGGCTTCGTCCACCAGACCGCCACGGGCGCAGTTGATGATGCGCACGCCGTCTTTCATCTTCGCGATGTTTTCCTTGGAGATCATGCCGCGGGTTTTGTCGGTTGCAGGCACATGAAGGGTGATGAAGTCGGAGCGGGCGAACAATTCGTCCAGTTCCACTTTGGTCACGTTCAGCTTCTCGGCGCGTTCCTCGGACAGGAAGGGATCATAGGCGATCACCTTCATTTTAAGGCCAACGCCGCGTTCGCAGACGATGCCGCCGATGTTGCCTGCGCCAATAACGCCGAGGGTTTTGCCGGTCAGTTCAACCCCCATGAACTTGGATTTTTCCCACTTGCCTGCATGGGTGGACGCGGACGCCTCGGGGATCTGACGGGCCACGGCGAACATCATCGCGATGGCGTGTTCGGCGGTGGTGATCATGTTGCCGAACGGGGTGTTCATCACGATGATCCCCTTCTTCGACGCGGCAGGAATGTCGACATTGTCGACACCGATGCCAGCGCGGCCGATGACCTTGAGGTTGGTTGCGGCGGCGATCAGTTTCTCGGTCGCCTTGGTGGCGGACCGGATGGCGAGGCCGTCATATTGGTCGATGATCGACAGCAGCTTTTCTTTGTCTTTGCCAAGCTCTGGCATGAAGTCCACGTCGATGCCGCGGTCGCGGAAAATCTGGACGGCGGTCTCGGACAGTTTGTCGGATACGAGTACTTTGGGGGCCATGATGGGCTCCTTGTTTTTGCGGTATGAATTACGTCGGCTTTGCGTCGGCAAAGCGTATGGCACGAAACGGGTTTAGGAGTTGATCTCTTGCTCGAAGGCGTAGGCGAGCCACGGAAGCATGGCGTCGATGTCGGAGGTTTCGACCGTGGCCCCGCACCAGATGCGCAGGCCCGGAGGGGCGTCGCGATAGGCGCCGATGTCGAGTGCTACGTTTTCCGACTCCAGACGCTTGGCAATCGCCTTGGCGAATGCCGCGCCGTCAGTGATGCGGTCGTCGGTGAACTTCAAACACACGGAGGTGTTGGAGCGGGTCGCCGGGTCCGTGGCGAGGAAGTCGATCCAGTCATGCTCGGCGACGAAATCGGTGATCGCGGCGGTGTTGGCATCGGCGCGGGCGATGAGGCCTTTGAGGCCGCCCACGGATTTCGCCCAGTCGAGCGCGAAGAGGTAGTCCTCGACACACAGCATTGATGGCGTGTTGATCGTGGCACCCGTGAAGATGCCGTCGATCAGCTTGCCGCCTTTGGTCAGGCGGAAGATTTTGGGCAGGGGCCATGCGGGGGTGTAGCTTTCCAGCCGCGCAACCGCGCGGGGGGACAGGATGAGCACGCCATGCGCACCTTCGCCGCCCAGCACTTTCTGCCAGCTGAAGGTGGTGACGTCCAACCGGTCCCACGGAAGGTCCGTCGCGAAAGCGGCGGAGGTGGCGTCACACAGGGTCAAACCGGCCCGTTCGGCTGGAATAGAGTCTTTCGATGGCACGCGCACGCCGGAGGTGGTGCCGTTCCATGTGAAGCAGACATCGTTGTCGAAATTGACTTGGGCAAAGTCGACGATCTCGCCATAATCAGCGGTGGTGACCTGCGCGTCGATCTTCAACTGTTTGATCACGTCGGTGACCCAGCCGGAACCGAAGCTTTCCCATGCGAGCATTTCCACGGGGCGTTCGCCCAGCAGGTTCCACATGGCCATCTCATACGCGCCGGTGTCGGAGGCAGGCACGATGCCGATTTTGTAGTCGGCAGGCACGCCCAGCACGTCGCGGGTGGTCTCGATCGCGGCAAGCAGCTTGGCTTTGCCGACAGCGGCACGGTGCGAGCGACCCAGCGGGGCGTCGGCCAGTTTATCGAGCGTGAATGTGGGGGGTTTGGCACAAGGGCCGGAAGAAAAGCGCGGATTCGTCGGCTTGGTGGCCGGAGCTTTCGTAGTCATAATGTCTACCCTTACAGATATATTGCCTCTCGTTGGGGAGAGGTGTCCCACTGGCGTCACTACGGAAGGGCGCGGGCTTTCACAATAGAGAAAACGTCGCTATAGCGCCGCTTGAGTGATTATTTGCGACACGCTTCTCCACGATAGGAAACTTGCCCTCATGTTCGTAGCGACCCTTCTTTGTGACCCGTCTGCGCCGAAACTGGACGCCGCCTTGCCTGCGAACTTGCGCAACGCGTGGGGCGGCGGGGACGTGATCTGGTTAATGCCGGACGTCGCGGCGGAGTTTGCTTTGGCGAGCGTTCCGGCGAATTTTGACGCGGTGTGGGAAGAATGTCAGGCGCTGGGCGTGGATCTGGTGATCCAGCCGATGGAAGGGCGGCGCAAGAAGATGCTGCTGGCCGACATGGACAGCACGATGATCCAGCAGGAATGTATCGACGAGCTGGCGGATGAGGCAGGCGTTGGCGCGCGTGTGGCGGATATTACGGCGCGGGCGATGAACGGGGAGCTGGATTTCGAGGCTGCTTTGAAAGAGCGGGTTGGGCTGCTTGAGGGGTTGGATTCTGGTGTAATAGAGACTGTTTTGGCGACACGGATCACCTATATGCCCGGAGGGAAAGAGCTGGTTTCGACCATGAAGGTCAATGGCGGCTATGCGGCGCTGGTGTCGGGCGGGTTTACCGCGTTCACGGCCTCGGTCGCGGCGGCGCTGGGCTTTCACGAGAACCGCGCGAACACGTTGCTGGAAGAAGGCCGCAAGCTGACGGGGCAGGTCGCGATGCCGATTTTGGGCCGTGAGGCCAAGGTGCAGGCGTTGGAAGAAATCACGGCGCGGTTGGGGATTTCAGAGACTGACGTGTTGGCGGTTGGCGACGGTGCCAATGATCTGGGCATGTTGCAACGCGCAGGTGCGGGCGTGGCGTTGCACGCGAAACCGACGGTGCAAGCGCAGGCCAAGATACGGGTGAACCACGGCGATTTGACCGCGCTTCTGTTCCTGCAAGGCTACGCGGCGAGCGACTTCGCCTAGCGGCCTTTCCAGACCGGATCACGTTTTTCGGCGAAAGCTTTTGCGCCTTCAAGCTGGTCCTCGCTGGAATAGAGCCGTTTTACGGTCTCGAACTTGCTGCCGGTAATCTGGTCCATCGTGTCTTGGAACTTCTCGTCCTCGGCCTCGCGGACGATTTCCTTGATTGCGGCGTAGACCAGCGGCGGGCCGGAGGCGAGCAGGCGGGCCATGTCCCATGCTTCCTCCATCAGCTTATCAGCGGGGTGGATGTGGTTAACGATGCCCCAGCCGCGCGCCTCCTCGGCGTCGAACCAGCGGCCGGTGAACAGCAATTCCATGGCGATGTGATAGGGGATGCGCTTCGGCAGCTTGACGGAGGCCGCGTCGGCCACGGTGCCGGAGCGGATTTCGGGCAGGGCGAAGGTGGCGTGATCGGCGGCGAGGATGATGTCGGCGGACAGCGCCAGTTCCAGGCCCCCGCCGCACGCAATGCCGTTCACGGCAGCGATCACCGGCTTGTTGAGGTTGGGCAACTCCTGCAACCCGCCGAAACCGCCGACACCGTAGTCGCCGTCGACGGCGTCGCCATCAGCGGCAGCTTTCAAATCCCAGCCGGGGCAGAAAAACTTGTCACCCGCGCCGGTGATGATGGCCACGCGCAGGTCGGGATCATCGCGGAAATCGGCGAAGACGTCGCCCATGATGCGGGAGGTCGCGAGGTCAATGGCGTTGGCCTTGGGGCGGTCGAGCGTGACTTCGAGGATGGTGCCTTCGCGGCGGGTTTTGATCGGGTTGGTCATTGGGTCCTCCGGATGAGTGCGTCTGCTGCGACGGCGCTGTTCGGGCCGCAGATGAGGGGGTTCACCTCGACCTCCGCCACTGCGCCGTCTTGGGCGATGACATAGGATTGAATGGCGAGGATTGCGTTGGTGATGGCCTCGATGTCGCAAGGGGCCGCGCCGCGATAGCCGGTGAGCAAGGGATACATTTTAAGGCGTGTTAGAGCCTGTTTTATAGCTTCCGGCGTGCTGGGGATGAGCACGGATTGGGTGTCGTTCAGCAGCTCTGTCAGGATGCCGCCTGCGCCGATGGTCAACAGGTAGCCATGGGCGGGGTCTTGCGTGACGCCGACCAACAGCTCCGCGCCTGCGTCGCACATTTCTTCGACGTGGAAGGAGGTGGCGTTGGTCATGCTGTCCATCGCGTCGCGCACCTCGGCGCGGGAATTGCAGTCGAGGATCACGCCGCCGACATCGGACTTATGCGCCATGCCCTCGGCCTTCACCACGACGGGGAAGGTCAGCGCGTCGAGGCCGGTGGCGCTGTGGTTGGTCTGGATCGCTTTGGGAACCGACAAGCCAAACGCGGCGAGGGCGGTTTTGGCGTCGAATTCGGACAGGGTTTCCGTGGCCTCCGCCAGCGGGCGTTTTAGCACGGGCTCGGACGGAGGCGATTTGCGTGAGCGGGATGCGGCCTCAACGGCGTTCAGGGCCTCGGCCAAGCCGGCGAAGGGGATCACGCCGCCTTCCATGAGCTGCGCCGCGATGGCTTCGGGCATGAGCTCGGGCAAGGTGGCGACGACGGCGACGGGCTTGCCGGTCGCCTTGCGCATCCGCAGGGCGGCGTTGGTGGCGCAGGCCCAATCGCTGGCGTCGCAAATGTCGCTGCGCGGGTAGTCGAGCACCACCAGCGTCAGCGCGATATGCGGGGCGGCCATAGCGGACCACGCGGCGGTCATCGCGTCCTCGTCGCGCCAGATATAGGTATGATAATCCAGCGGGTTGGCGAGGGCGACCTTGGGGCCGAGGGCTTCAAACAGGCTCTGTTTCTGCTCAATTGTGAGTTCAGGGAAGGTCAAGTCGTGGTGATCGGCCATGTCGGCGACCAAGGACGCCTCGCCACCGGAACAGCTGATCGAGGAGATCCGGTTGGAGGCGAGCGGCCCCGCGATGTGCAGCAGTTTGAGCGTCTCCAAGAAACTGGGCAGGTCGGGGGAGCGCAGGATACCGAGCCGGTCGAGGAACGCTTGCGCGGCGGTGTCACCACCAGCCAGCGATGCGGTGTGACTGATCGTGGCGGCCTGCGCGTGGGTGGATTTGCCGACCTTGAGGGCGACGAGCGGAATAGATTTTGCGTGAGCCTTGGCGGCGAGCGCTTCCCAATGGCGCAAGTCACCGAAGCCTTCAATATGCAGGCCGATCGCGGTGACGCGGGGATCGTCGAGCAGGGCCAAAGCGATGTGGGCTTGCGTGGTCTGCGCCTGATTTCCGGCGGTAATCATGTAACCGATGGGCAGGCCACGGGTCTGCATCGTCATGTTGATCGAGATGTTGGAGGACTGGGTGAGGATTGCCACGCCGCTATCGACGCGCTTACAGCCGTGCTGGTCGGGCCAGACTGCGACACCGTCCAGCGCGTTGATGAAGCCGTAGCAGTTAGGGCCAAGGATTGGCATGTCGCCTGCGGCCTTGAGCAGGCGGGCTTGCGCGTCGGTGCCGGAAATGTCCTCGCCACTGGCCTCGGCATAGCCGGAGGCGAAGCAGACCGCGCCGCCAGCGTCGAGTTTCCGCATACGTTCGACCGCGCCGATTGTCGCCTCTCGGTTGATGCCGATGAAGGCGGCATCAGGGACTTCGGGGAGGTCAATTACGCTGGGATAGGCTCTGATTCTGGCGATTTCAGGTTTCACCGGATGAACCGCGTAAAGCGTGCCTTGATAGCCGAACTTGCGGGCTTGATGCAGCACGGCTTCGCCCCAAGCCCCGCCGCCGATAACCGCGAGGGATTTGGGGTTCAGAAGGCGCGACAGGTCAGGCACCGAGCGCCCTCAGCAAATCGCGGCTGATGATGTGGCGCTGGATCTCGGACGTGCCGTCCCAGATGCGTTCCACCCGTGCGTCGCGCCAGAAACGCTCCAGCGGGAAGTCGTCCATCAGGCCCATGCCGCCGTGAATCTGGATCGCGGCGTCGGTGACACGGCCCAGCATTTCGGAGGCGTAGAGCTTGGCCGACGCGATTTCGCGGTTAGACGGCAGACCTTTGTCGAGCCTGTCGGCGGCGGCGAGGGTGAGCAGGTCGGCGGCGTCAATCTCGGTGATCATGTCAGCAAGCTGGAAGCTGACGCCTTGGAACTTGCCGATGGGCTGGCCGAATTGTTCCCGCTCTGCGGCGTAGCTCAGCGCGTAGTCGAACACGCGGCGGGCGCGGCCGACGGACATGGTGGCAACGGTGATGCGGGTGGCGTAGAGCCATGTGTTCATCACCTCGAAACCGCCATCGACCTCGCCCAACACCTGCGCGTCGGGCAGACGACAATCGTCGAAGTCGAGGATCATGTTCTTGTAGCCGCGATGCGACACGGATTTGTAGCCATCGCGGACGGTAAAACCAGAAGTGCCGCGGTCGACCAGAAAGGCGGTGATCCGCTTTTTAGGGCCTTTTGGCGTGTCGTCTTCGCCGGTGGCGATGAAGACGATGAAGAAGTCGGCGTGATCCGCGCCGGAAATGAAATGCTTGGTGCCGTTCACCACCCAATCGCCGCCATCCCGCACAGCGGCGCATTTCATGCCGCGAATGTCGGAGCCGGCACCCGGCTCTGTCATGGCAAGGGCGTCCATCCGCTCGCCCCGCACAGCGGGCATGAGGTAGCGTTCCTTTTGGTCGCCTTCGCAGGCCATCAGGATGTTCTGCGGACGACCGAAGAAGTGGTTAAGCGCCATGGAGCCACGGCCCAACTCACGCTCAACCAGCGCAAAATCAAGGTGGCTGAGGCCCGCGCATCCGACGCTTTCGGGGAAGTTGCAGGCGTAAAATCCCAGGTTTAGGGTCTTTTGCTTGATCTCTTCGGCGATCTCGTGGGGCACCTCACCGGTACGTTCCACCAGTTCTTCATGCGGGTAGATTTCCTTTTCCACAAAGCTGCGGACGGTGGAGACGATCATCTCCTGCTCTTCATTCAGGCCATATTGCATCAGGTTGCGTAATCCGGTTGTTCGGTGTCGAGGATGGCCTTGAGTTCGGCCAAGTGGCGGATGTCCTGTTCGGGGTAGTTTTCGATTTCATCGGCGGTTTTTGCGGCGATGTCGTCGGGCAGGATCGACAGGGGGCGACCTGTTTGCAGGGCGCGGATATAGACCTCGCAGGCGCGCTCGAAGAAATACATGCGGTTGAAGGTGTCGGCTACGGTGTCGCCGATAACCATGATGCCGTGATTGCCCATGATCATGACCTTCTTTTTCGGGTCGGTGAACAGTTGGGCGCAACGCTCGCCTTCCTCCTCGAACGCCAGCCCGCCATAGCTGTCATCGACCACCTGACGGTCGTAGAACATGGCCGCGTTCTGGTCGAGGGGGGGGAGGATTTTGTCCTCCAGACAGGCAAGAACCGTGGCGTGGATGGAGTGGATGTGCATGGCGCAACGGGCGTGTGGGCAGTGGCGGTGCAGACCGCCATGAAGGCCCCAAGCGGTCGGATCAGGCGCATTAGGGCCTTTCAGCGTGTCGGGATCGTTGGCGTCGATCACCAGCATGTCGGAGGCTTTGATCCGCGAAAAATGCACCTGATTTGGGTTCATAAGGAACTTGGTGCCGTCGTCGTTAATGGCGAAGGAGAAGTGGTTGGACACGCCCTCGTGCATGTTCAGCCGCGCGGTCCAGCGGAAGGCGGCGGCGAGGTCGACCCGCTCCGCCCAGTGTTCGATATTTGCGTGTGTTCCGTCCATGCTTATCCCCTTCGGTTTGGGCGAGTAAGACATGTCAGGCGCGACATGACTAGCGATTTTGCGACTTGCACCCGTGGGCAAAGTCTGGACAATTGGAACATGGAACACCAACCCCTCAAATCATGGGCCGACAGCGCTGCGACTTTGGTCGCCGTTGCGGCTGGTCGTGCGCCTGCGGACACGGTTCTGCGTGGCGGCAAAGTCGTGAACGTGCATACGCGCGAAGTGCTGGAGGGGTGGCAGGTTGCCATTGCCGAAGGGCGGTTTGCCTATGTCGGGCCGGATGCTTCGCATTGCATCGGGCCGGAGACTGAGGTGATCGAGCTGGGCGGGCGTTACCTGATTCCGGGGCTGTGCGACGGGCATATGCACATTGAATCGGGGATGCTGACGCCTGCGGAGTTTGCCAGCGCGGTGATCCCGCATGGCACGACGACGATGTTCACCGACCCGCACGAGATTGCCAATGTGCTGGGGCTTCGGGGTGTGAAACTGATGCATGATGAGGCTCTGATCCAGCCCATTTCGATCTACACGCAGATGCCAAGCTGCGCGCCGTCCGCGCCGGGGTTGGAGACCACGGGGTATGAGATTGGCCCCGACGATGTGGCCGAGGCGATGACATGGCCGGGCATTATCGGGTTGGGGGAGATGATGAATTTTCCCGGCGTGGTGCATGGCAGCCAGCAGATGCTGGCGGAGATTGCGGCGACGCAGAACGCCGGGAAAACTGTGGGCGGGCATTATGCCTCGCCTGATTTGGGGCCTGACTTTCATGCCTATGCCGCCGGTGGCCCTGCGGATGACCATGAAGGTACCTGTGAAGCGGACGCGATTGCGCGGGTGCGGCAGGGGATGCGGTCGATGATGCGGCTGGGCTCGGCTTGGTATGACGTGGAGACGCAGATTACGGCGGTGACGGAGAAGGGGCTGGATTCGCGGAATTTCATTCTGTGCACGGATGATTGCCACTCCGGCACTTTGGTGAATGACGGGCATATGAACCGCGTGGTGCGCCATGCGATTGAATGCGGCTGCGACCCGTTGGTGGCGCTGCAGATGGCGACGATCAACACCGCGACGCATTTCGGGCTGGAGCGGGAGCTTGGCTCCATCGCGCCGGGGCGGCGGGCGGATTTGATTGTGACGTCTGATCTGCGGGAACTGCCGATTGAGCGGGTGATTGCGCACGGGCGGACCGTGGCGGAGGGGGGCGAGATTACCGTGACCTGCCCGCATCTGGATTGGCCAGAGGATGCGCGGCAGACGGTGCATCTGGGACGCGAGTTAAGCGCGACTGATTTCGAGATTAAGGCACCTGACGGGGTGGAGGCGGTCACGGCCAAGGTGATTGGCGTGGTGGAAAACCAAGCGCCGACGGAGACGCTGAAACGCAAGGTTGCGGTGAAACAGGGTCTGTTAGAGCCGGAAGGCCCGGTCTGTCAGATCGCCTTGGTGGAGCGCCACCGCGGCACCGGAGATGTGGTCAACGCATTGGTTGAAGGCTTCGGGTATGAGGGCAACATGGCGATGGCGTCGACCGTGGCGCATGACAGCCATCACATGATCGTCGTCGGCACCGACCGCGTGCAGATGGCGCTGGCGGCGAACCGCTTGGCGGAGATCGGCGGCGGCGTCACCGTTTGGAAAGACGGAGAAGAACTGGCATTGGTCGAGCTGCCGATTGCGGGCCTCATGTCCGACCGCCCCGCCAAGGAGGTCGCCGCTAAGGCGGACGGGATGGTCGCGGCCATGCAGGCCTGCGGCTGCACATTGAACAACGCGTATATGCAGCACTCGCTGCTGGCGCTCGTGGTCATTCCATCGCTTCGGATATCCGATCTGGGGCTGGTGGACGTGACCAAATTTGAACTGACAGAATTGATAGAGGAAACTCAATGATCGGCACTGATGCCAACCTTCCCTTTCGAACCCCGGAAACCCCGCCGTCGGAGCTGTTCACCGACCCTAAAGCGGCGGTGGAGCGGCTTCGTGAACTCTACGACACGGCCACGTCCTTCCTGACGCAGAGCTTCCGCGACAGCCTTGTGGGCAATCCGCCCGCCGAGCGCTACCGTGCGTTCTACCCTGAAATCAGGATCACCACGCAGAGTTTTGCCAAGGTCGACAGCCGCCTGAGCTTTGGCCATGTGGCCAAACCCGGCACCTATGCGACGACCGTGACGCGGCCGGACCTGTTTCAATACTACCTTGAGCAGCAGATTCAGCTGCTGATCGACAATCACGGGGTCTCGGTCGAGATCGGGCCGTCCTCGACCCCGATGCCGATGCATTTCGCCGTCGCCAACGCACCGGACCTGACGGTCCCGCAAGACGGGGCGATGGAATTCACCCTGCGCGACGTGTTCGACGTGCCGGATCTGGCGACGACGAATGATGACATCGTAAATGGCACGCTGGCGGAAATGCTGGAATCGCCCGCTCCGCTGGCGCCGTTCACCGCGCAACGGATCGACTATTCGCTGGCGCGCCTGTCGCATTACACCGCGACGGAGGCGGAGCATTTTCAGAACCACGTTCTGTTTACCAACTACCAGTTCTACGTGGAGGAGTTCGAGGCCTACGCGCGGCAGATGCTGGCGGACCCGGACAGCGGCTACACGGCGTTCGTGAGCACCGGAAACCATGTGCTGACCGACCCCGAAGGCTCGATCCCCGTGACCGAGAAAACGCCGCAAATGCCGACCTATCACCTGAAGCGCAAGCACGGGTCTGGCATCACTTTGGTCAATATCGGGGTGGGGCCGTCCAATGCGAAAACCGCGACGGACCATATCGCGGTGCTGCGGCCTCATGCGTGGATCATGGTCGGGCATTGCGCGGGGTTGCGGAATTCCCAAAGTCTGGGCGATTTCGTGCTGGCCCATGCTTACCTGCGCGAGGACCATGTGCTGGATGATGACTTGCCGGTTTGGGTGCCAATTCCGGCGCTGGCGGAGATTCAGATCGCCTTGGAAAAGAGCGTGGCCGAGATCACCCAGTTCGAAGGGTTCGATTTGAAGCGGATCATGCGCACAGGGACCGTTGCGACCATCGACAACCGCAACTGGGAGTTGCGCGACCAGTCCGGTCCGGTGCAACGGCTGAGCCAGTCCCGCGCGATTGCGCTGGATATGGAAAGCGCGACGATCGCCGCCAACGGGTTCCGCTTCCGTGTGCCCTACGGGACGTTGCTTTGTGTCTCGGACAAGCCGCTGCATGGCGAATTGAAGTTGCCAGGGATGGCGTCAGACTTCTATAAAACGCAGGTGTCGCGGCATCTTTTGATCGGAATCCGCGCCATGGAGCACCTGCGAGACATGCCTCTGGAACGGCTCCATTCGCGGAAATTGCGCAGTTTTGCGGAGACTGCGTTCCTCTGACCCTAGGTAAATGGCGAAAAAACGTGAAAAAGAAGGGGTTTTTGCACACTAATTGTTGTGCGCCCCCGCAATATTCAGTTAGGTTCCGGCGATAACACCCCAAACGTGGGGCATTACAGAGGGAGCAGAGCTCATGGCAACGAAACCTATGACCAAAACACAACTGGTCGCCGCATTGGCAGAAGAAGCCGGTACCGACAAGAAGGGCGCTGCTGCTGCTCTGGACGGTATCATCGCAATCATCACCCGCGAAGTATCCGGCGGCGGCGCAGTGACCCTGCCTGGCGTTGGCAAAATCTACTGCCGCGAACGTCCGGCACGTATGGTTCGCAACCCCGCCACTGGCGAGCAGATTTCCAAAGACGCTGACAAAGTGGTCAAAATGACCATCGCGAAAGCTCTTAAGGACAGCGTTAACGGCTGATCGCCCGTTACGTTTTCAGATTTGAGGGTCGCCTTCGGGCGGCCCTTTTCTTTTGCTACCGTTCGCGTGACAGTGCCGCGAAACAGGCAGGGATTTCGGCGTGGATTTCAGAGCGATTTTGATGGGGCTGGCCTTCGCCCTGATGTGGTCCAGCGCCTTCACCTCGGCGCGGATCATCGTGGCAGATGCGCCGCCGCTCTATTCGCTGAGTTTGCGGTTTCTGCTGTCGGGGTTGCTGGGGATAGTGATCGCCAAGGCGTTGGGCCAGACGTGGAGCCTGACACGCGCGCAATGGCGGGCGACGTGGATCTTCGGAATTTGCCAGAATGCACTGTATTTGGGTTTGAATTTCGTCGCGATGCAATGGATCGAGGCGTCGCTGGCAGCGATCATTGCCTCGACGATGCCGCTCCTGGTGGCATTGGTGGGCTGGCTCGTGTTCAAGGACCGCGTTCCGCTGATGGGCATGATCGGATTGGTCGCGGGGATCGCGGGCGTCGTTCTGATTATGGGCACCCGCATCAGCAGCGGCGTGGACGTGATGGGCGTGGTGTTCTGCCTGATCGGGGCCATGGCGCTGACCTTTGCGACCTTGGCCGTCAAAGGTGCGGCGTCTGGCGGGAATGTGTTGATGATCGTCGGGCTGCAAATGCTGATCGGCTCGGCCTGCCTGTTCGCCGTCGCGGTTCCTTTGGAAACGTGGGACGTCAACCTCAGCCCCATATGGATCGCGGCGTTCGTCTACACCACATTGGTGCCCGGGCTTTTGGCGACATGGGTCTGGTTCATGCTGGTAGGCCGCGTCGGAGCAGTGAAGGCGTCGACCTTCCACTTCCTCAACCCCGTCTTTGGCGTTGGGATTGCCGCTGTGTTGCTTGGTGAGAGTATTGGCATGACCGACCTGATCGGCGTGCTGATTATCGCCGGTGGTATCCTCGCAGTGCAGCTGGCGAAGCAAAAGGTAATCTAGCCGATTTTGCCTTGGTTAGAGCCGATTTGGCCACGATGCAGCAGCATGTGGTCAAGGATCACGCAGGCCATCATCGCCTCACCCACCGGAACAGCACGGATGCCGACGCAGGGGTCATGGCGGCCTTTGGTGATGATCTCGGTATTCTCGCCGGATTTGGTGATGGTCTTGCGGGTCGTCAGGATCGAGCTTGTGGGCTTGACCGCGAAGCGCACGACGATGTCCTGACCGGTTGAGATGCCTCCCAAGATGCCGCCCGAATGGTTGGAGCTGTAGACAGGGCCGTCCGGCCCCATGCTGATCTCGTCCGCGTTGGCCTCGCCGGTGAGCATGGCGGCCTGCATCCCTGCACCAATTTCCACGCCCTTCACTGCGTTGATGGACATCATCGCAGCAGCCAAATCAGTGTCTAACTTGGCATAAACAGGCGCGCCAAGTCCTGCGGGGGCGTGTCGGGCGACAACCTCGATCATAGCACCTACCGAGCTGCCGGACTTGCGCAACCCGTCCAGATAGTCGGCCCATGTTTCAGCGGCGTCGGCATCAGGCACCCAGAACGGGTTCTGGTCGATCTGATCCATATCGCGCTTGTCGGTTTTGTGCTCGCCCATCTGCACCATGAAGCCGGTGATTTTCAGATCGGGGGCCAGCATCTTGATCGCTTCTCGGGCAACGCCACCTGCCGCCACACGGGCAGCAGTTTCGCGGGCAGAGGACCGCCCGCCGCCGCGATAATCGCGGATGCCGTATTTGGTCCAATAGGTGATGTCGGCATGGCCGGGGCGGAATTTTTCGGCGATGTCGCCGTAATCCTTGGAGCGCTGGTCGGTGTTCTCGATCATCAACTGGATCGGCGTACCAGTCGTGACGCCCTCGAACACACCGGACAGGATGCGGACCTCGTCCGCCTCGCGGCGCTGGGTGGTGTATTTGTTCTGCCCGGGTTTGCGCTTGTCGAGCCAGACTTGAATCATCTCGGCCGTCAAAGGAACGCCGGGGGGGCAGCCGTCGACGGTCGCTCCAAGCGCAGGCCCGTGGCTTTCACCCCAAGTGGTCACGCGGAAAAGATGGCCAAAGCTGTTCATCGACATGGGGCGTCTCCCTTTTGGCAGTGGTCTAGCGGTGGCTCACGCCGCCCTCAAGACCTTTCGCCTTGCCGATGCGGAGGCTGGGGCTTACATATCACGATACCTCGGGGGGCCAACACTGGCTGAGATAGCGCAAGCTGACCCGTTGAACCTGAACCGGTTAAGACCGGCGGAGGGAAGGTTTGAGATGCTCTCACTCCCCCACTCCGTCCGGCGTTTTGGAGGAATGAGATGAAAAAGACCCTTCTGAGCGTAGGACTGATTGCACTGGCTGGCTCGGCATTTGCCGCGGACAAGCCCGTGCTGACGATCTACGCGCCTGACTACTTTACCAGCGAATGGGGCCCCGGCCCGAAGATCGAAGCGGCGTTTGAAGAGACGTGCGCTTGCGACGTGAAATATGTGGCGGGCGATGTGCTTCCACGCCTGCTTCTGGAAGGCGAGCGGACCAAGGCGGATGTGGTGATCGGGTTGAACACCGATGTGACCAAAAAGGCGCGTGAAACGGGTCTATTCCTGCCCCATGGGCAGGATACCAGCGATTTGACGCTACCGATCGAATGGACGGATGACGTGTTCCTGCCGTTCAACTGGGGGCATACGGCGTTCATCTACAACACCGAGAAAATGGCTGATGCGCCGACGACGTTTGATGCGTTTTTGGCGGATGAGGATACCAAAGTGGTGTTGCAGGACCCGCGTAGCTCGATCTCTGGCTTGGCTTTGATGCTGTGGGTGAAATCGGTCTATGGCGACGACAGCCAAGAGGCGTTCAACAAGCTGGCGCGCAAGACGTTGACGGTCACCAAAGGCTGGTCGGAAAGCTACGGCATGTTCACCGACGGCGAAGCTGACATGGTGCTGAGCTACACCACGTCGCCCGCCTACCACATCATCGCGGAAGAGGATGAGACCAAGCGCGCGGCGATTTTTGACGAAGGCCATTATTTCATGACGGAACTGGCGGCACAGGTTAAAGGCTCTAAGCAGCCGGAACTGGCGCAGGCGTTCATGGATTTCGTGTTGTCGGAGACGTTTCAGTCAATGATTTCGACGGCCAACTGGTCCTTCCCTGCGAAACTGGATGCGGACAAGCTGCCGGATGGGTTCAAGAAGTTGGATCTGCCTGAAAAGGCGCTGTTCTACTCAGAAGATGAAGCCGCTGAATTGCGCGATGCCGCGCTGGACGAATGGCTGAGCGCGTTCAGCCAGTAAGCCTGTCCACCCTTGGCGGGGCGGCGGTTGTCGCCCTGCTTTTGGTGCTGACACTAGGCACGCTCGGCGCGGTTGCGTGGCGAGCGGAAGAGGTGTCGGCGCTGTCGCGCTCCGACTGGTCGGCTGTGCGGTTCACGCTGTGGCAAGCGGCGTTGTCCGCCGTGCTGAGCGCGGTTTGCGCCATCCCCGTGGCGCGCGCCTTGGCAAGACGGCAGTTTCGGGGGCGGGGGGCGCTGCTGACCATTCTGGGCGCGCCGTTTATCCTGCCGGTAATCGTTGCGGTACTGGGCTTGCTGGCGGTTTACGGGCGGAGTGGGATAGTATCGGTTGCGCTGGTTTGGGCTGGATTAGAGCCTGTTTCCATATACGGATGGCATGGTGTCATCCTTGCGCATGTGTTCTTTAACCTACCGCTGGCAACGCGGTTGATCCTGCAAGGCTGGCTATCCATTCCGGCGGAGCGGTTCCGCTTGGCACAGTCGCTTGGCTTCACCTCACGTGACATCGCAAGGCATCTGGAACGCCCGATGTTGCGGGAGGTTTTGCCCGGCGTTGTCATGGTGATCTTCCTGATATGCACCACGAGTTTCGCGGTAGCTTTGGCCTTGGGGGGCGGTCCGAAAGCGACGACGATCGAGCTGGCGATTTACCAAGCGTTCCGGTTCGACTTCGACCTTGGGAAAGCGGCGCTACTGGGGTTGGTTCAGTTCGCGATCTGCGCGGTTCTGGCCTTGGCGTCATTGAAAATCTCGGTGCCATCTGGGCAAGGCGCGGGGCTGGACCGTGTCGTGCCGCGCGATGACGGCTCCAAGGTTTTGGACGGGTTTGCGATTGCCGTTGTGGCGGTATTCCTGATTGCTCCGCTGGCTATGATTGTGGCCAAAGGCCTGCCGGGGCTGACCGAGTTGTCGCCAAGCATCCTTGCGGCGGCGTGGCGGTCGGTTTGGGTCGCGGTCGGCTCTGCCGCGTTGACGGTAGTCATGGCGCTCGCCTTGGCGCTTCTGGCGCTGAAATGGGGGCGGGGGGTGGAGGCGGTTGGCTACCTGTCGGTCGCCGCCTCGCCCTTGGTGATCGGCACGGGGTTGTTCATCCTGACTTACCGTTGGATAGACCCTGTTTTGCTTGCGTTGCCTGTCACCATGGTTGTGAACGCGGCGATGAGCTTGCCGTTTACCTTGCGGGCGTTGTCGCCTGCGCTGCGGCAGGTGGAAGAAGATTACGGGCGGCTGGCGACCTCTTTGGGGTTGTCGGGCTGGGCGCGGCTCAGGATTGTGTTGTTGCCCCGCCTGCGGCGTCCGCTGGGCTTTGGCGCGGGGCTGGCGGCGGCGTTGTCGATGGGGGACTTAGGCGTCATCACCCTGTTCGCAGATCCCAGCCGCGCGACCTTGCCTCTGGCGCTGTATAACCTGATGACCGCTTACCGGATGCAGGAGGCGTTCGCCGCCGCGCTGGTGTTGTTGGTGCTGAGCCTGACCCTGTTCTGGCTGTTCGACCGAGGAGGCCGCGTAGATGCTGACGTTTGACAAGGTGGAGATCGTGCAGGGAGATTTCTCGCTGAGCGCAGATTTCGAGATTGAAGCGGGCGCGATGGTGTCCGTGATCGGGCCATCCGGCGCGGGGAAATCGACACTTTTGTCGGCGCTGGCGGGGTTCGTGCCTATCACCAGCGGGCGCATCTTGTGGGAGGGCGTCGATATCACGAAAGCGGCCCCCGCCGACCGGCCGTTGGCGATGGTGTTTCAAGACAGCAACCTTTTTCCGCATCTGACGGTGGCGCAGAATGTGGGGCTAGGGGTGAAGCCCAGCCTGAAGCTGACGGCGCAAGAGCAGGCTCGCGTCGCCGAGGCTTTGGCGCGGGTGGGGTTAGCCGGCTACGAGGGCCGCAAGCCTGCCGCGCTGTCCGGTGGGCAACGAAGCCGCGTCGCCCTGGCGCGGGTGTTGCTGCGGGACAAGCCGGTGATGGTGCTGGACGAGCCGTTTGCGGCGTTGGGCCCTGCGCTTCGTGTCGAAATGCTGGCGCTGATGGTCGAGATTGCGCAGGAGCGGGGGCTGACGGTGCTTATGGTGACCCATGATCCCAAAGACGCGCGACAGTTGGATGGAAGCACCATTCTGGTGGCGGATGGCGTGGCACACGCGCCCGTGCCGACGGGGCCGTTTCTGGACGCCCCGCCCGATGTGTTGCGGGTTTATCTGGGGAATTAGGCTTGCAAAATACAAAAAAGGCGCGTCCCTCGGGGCGCGCCTTTTCTTGTCGGTTATGGGTTAGGACTTAGTCCTTGCGCTTGATCTTGGCCCAGATCCGCTTGTTGCTCAGGTAGAGCAGCACGGTCAGGATGATCAGGAAGAACACGCCGACAAAGCCTGTGCGCTTGCGGGCGTCCTGATGCGGCTCTGCGGTCCAGCGCAGGAAGGCTGCGACGTCTTCTGCCTCGCTGTGCAGGTCGTTGGAATGGCCATCATTGAATTCAACGTCTTCACCGTAGAGCGGCGGTGCCATGGCGATCCAGCCGCCCGGGAAGGCAGTGTTTTCGTAGAAAATGGTGCCAGCCTCTTCCTTTTCTTCACCTGTATATCCGGTGAGGACCGACGCGATGTATTCCGCGCCGCCGATACCCTTCACGAACTGGTTGATGCCGGTGCCCAGCGGGCCGTGGAAGCCTGCACGCGCCTTCGCCATCAAGGACAGGTCAGGTGCACCAGCCGTCTCCAAAGCCGGGAAGTTATCGGTTGGAAGCAGCGTCCGGTACTCTTCGAGGTCTCGGTCGAAAAGCTGAGGATTGGACAGCTCGTCGTTGATCGGGAATGCCGCGGCGTAGGCCTTCATCTGGTCTTCGGGCAGCGCGGGGCCGCCTTCATCTGCCAGCGTGCGCAAAGGCACGAATTTGAGGCCATGGCATGCAGAGCAAAGCTCCGTATAGATCTTCAGGCCGCGTTGCAGCTGGTTTTGATCGTAAGTGCCGAATGGCCCCTCATACGAGAAGGCAAAGTCTTCGGTATGACCCGCGTCACCGGCGGCAAATGCGCCGGTGGCCAAGGCAACGGCCGAGACGGTTGCGAGTGAGAGTGTCTTGAGCATTTGTATCTTCCTCTTACTCAGCAGGAGCGGGGACAGTGCCGGCGCTCTTGTCTTTGGCGGGATAGTGCGAGTCGAAGTCTTCCTCGATCGTCGCGGGACGTGGCAGCGGTTTCTCGATCACGCCAAGCAGCGGCAGGATGATCAGGAAGTAGGCGAACCAGTAGGCCGACGCGATCAGCGAGATCCAGTCATGCGGGAACTCTGTATCGCGTGCGCCGACCCACATCAGGACGAAGAAGTCGACAACCAGCAGCGCGAACCACCACTTGAACATGGGGCGGTAGCGACCGGAGCGCACCGACGACGTGTCCAGCCAAGGGGCCAGCGCCATAACGATGATGGCGCCGAACATGGCGGCCACACCGAAGAACTTGGCGTCCACGATGCCGCCCGTGACGAAGGATACCAGCTGCACGGCCCACACATCAGCGGTGAAGGCCCGCAGGATGGCGTAGAAGGGCAGGAAGTACCATTCGGGGACGATGTGCGCGGGTGTCGCCAGCGGGTTCGCCTCGATGTAGTTGTCGGGGTGGCCCAGGTAGTTCGGCATGAAGCCCACGATGGCCCAGAAGACGATCATGATGACGCCAAGCGCGAACAGGTCTTTCATCACGAAGTAGGGCCAGAATGGAACGGTGTCCTTGGCCGCGTCTTCCTTGGATGTGCGACGCACCTCCACACCGGTCGGGTTGTTGTTGCCCGTGGTGTGGAACGCCCAGATGTGAACGGCGACAAGGCCGGCGATCACGAAGGGCAGCAGGTAGTGCAGCGAGAAGAAGCGGTTCAGCGTGGCGTTGTCCACGGCGGGTCCGCCCAGAAGCCAGGTTTGCAGCATGTCGCCAACGCCGGGGATGGCGCCGAACAGGCCGGTGATCACGGTTGCGCCCCAGAAGGACATCTGACCCCATGGCAGCACATAGCCCATGAAGGCCGTGGCCATCATGGCAAGATAGATGATCATGCCGATGATCCAAGTGATCTCGCGTGGTGCTTTGTATGAGCCGTAGTAGAGACCGCGGAAAATGTGGGCATAGACTGCAACGAAGAACAGCGACGCGCCGTTGGCGTGCAGATAACGCAGCATGTAGCCGCCGTTAACGTTTCGCATGATGTGCTCGACCGAGGCGAAAGCCTGATCGACATGCGGGGTGTAGTGCATCGCCAGCACGATGCCGGTGACGATTTGCAGGACCAGACAGAAGGTCAGGACGATGCCCCAGATCCACATCCAGTTCAGGTTCTTCGGTGTGGGGATCATCAGGGTGTCATACATCAGCCCGACGATTGGCAGGCGAGAGTGAAGCCACTTCTCGCCACCGGTTTTGGGCTCATAATGGTCGTGTGGGATACCAGCCATAGTCGTTTTCTCCCTTAACCGAGTTTGATGACGTCGTCAGACGTGAATTGAGCGACCGGCACCAGCATGTTGAGCGGTGCGGGGCCTTTGCGGATACGACCAGCGGTGTCGTAGTGCGACCCGTGGCAGGGGCAGAACCAACCGCCGAATTCGCCAGCGTCGCCCAAGGGCACGCAGCCAAGGTGGGTGCAGACGCCGATCATCACGAGCCATTCGCCGTTTTCGTCCAGTGTGCGGTTTTCATCCGCCGCACTGGCTTCCGGGCCGAGGTTGTTGTTTTCCGCGCCTGTATCCGGCAGGTCGGAGAGGTCGACGGAACGGGCCGCCTCGATCTCTTCTTCCGTGCGGCGGCGGATAAACACCGGCTTGCCCAGCCATTTGACGGTCAACTGTGTGCCGGGCTCGATGCCGGACACGTCAACGTCGATGGAGGCAAGGGCCTGCACGTCGGCAGAAGGGTTCATCTGATTGACCAAAGGCCAAACAACGGCCCCTGTCGTTACTACGCCTGCACCCGCTGTCGCGTAGTACAGGAAGTCGCGACGGGTGGCGTCGCTGTGGTCGTCTGCGTGGGACACGAGAACTTCTCCCTTGTCGGACCGCTTGTGCGGCCGGTAAAATTGAAGAATCCGCACCGAAGGCGCAGGATATCGGCGCTAGATATATTCTAAGGTGCCTCCACGTCCACCCAAGAACGTCATGTAAGAGAAGCCATTTGTCGCACTTTGTCCAAATTGCCGCGTTTGAGCCCGATTTGGCCCCGAATCTGGGGTCTCTCGTGCGCTTGGGCGTCTGTTTTAATGCGCCCTTGCACGTGATCGAGCCCTGCGGTTTCCCGTTTTCGCTGAAATTGCTCCGCACGCGGGCGCTGGACTACGGCGAGCAGGCCGAATTGCACCATCACGACAGTTGGGACGCATTTGTTGCTGAAAAGGTAGGGCGATTGGTGTTGTTGACGACCAAAGGCGCGACGAATCTGTGGGATTTCGAGTTTCAGACGGGCGATTGCCTGCTGGTGGGACGCGAAAGCGCGGGTGTGCCGGATCACGTGCATGACGCAGCGGACGGCCGCGTGAAGATCGCGATGCCCGGCGGCGGGCGGAGTTTAAACGTGGCGATTTCGGCAGGAATCGCGATTGCGGAGGCGCATCGGCAGTTGCGGGGGTGAGCGTGTAGATGTCCGGTTTGAGCCCAATTCGACCGATGCTGCATGGCGCACGAACGGCAGATATCACGATGGAGCCAATAAACTTCAGCAACTGGTTAGGTTTTGAATGGCGTTTTTGGCGGTATCAATTGAGGTGATCCAGGCACATGCCAAAAAGGAGCGTTTTTAGCGCATAGGTGTGGTCGAAAGCTATTAGGCATTGTGCGAGACTTTGCGGTCGCTCGACATTAAGCGCCTACTCGGTTGTCCGTCCGTCAAAATGTTTGTGAGATGCCTCGGCATCTCCCTTGGTCTTGTGAAGGGTGCCTTCGAGATGCTTGGGGGCCGTAGATCGTGTAGAGACGCAAAGGTTCTGATCCAGTGTTTATGACGTTGTACTTTGCGCCTGCCGGAACGATTACTCCGTCGTCGGCCTTAACCAGGTTGGCGACACCGTCGATCCAGACTTCGCCATTGTCTTGCTCAAAACGAAAAAACTGATCACGATCCTCGTGAACCTCTTCGCCGATATCCTCGCGGGCTGGATCGCCATCAGGGCCAGTTGAGTGTTCTGACCAGTTTAGAGAACTTGGCGGAAGTAGTTGTTTTCCTCTGTCAGCTTTTCTGTGTCGTCTGCAAAGTGCTTCGTTAGAATGTCTCCTGTTAAGTGCATGATGTTATTATCTGGACGTGGTTTCCCCCTCTCAATACTACGCTGGTACAATGATGCGTCGACATCGATCAACGTCACAATTGCCACGTCGTGAGCAAGCAGTTAAGCACCGCTTTCAGACTCAGGATACTTGCGGATGTGTTTCCAGGCCACCAAAGATATGGCCGCCCAAACGGTTGTTCGCAGGATCATTGCCCCAACGGTGCGCATCTCGTATGCGCCGCCTTGCGCCATGTGCAGCCCAAAGGCGAGCATCACCAGAAACGTGGTGGCAAAAATACCAATTGATATCCAGACCGCCGGAAGATGCCGCAAATACAACCCGATTCCGGCGAGAATATAGACGAACCCTGCCAGAAAATTGAACCACAGCACGAAGGGCACCGCATTGCCGACAGCTGCGCGGGCACCTTCGCTGCCAAAAAGGGCCCGACCACCGGACAAAACCGTTAACAACCCGAAAATGATGGCCACGCCTGCCGCAATCAACAGGCTGGTATTTCGATTGGTGCTCATTAGCCTTATCCTCTGATGTGCCAAGCTCGGAAGTAGTGGTGCCTACTTTTGGAACACATATGTCCCCGGTGCATCGGTTATGGCCGTATAGCCCGCCTTTGGCGCGCCCATGGCAGGCGGTTTTGTCACTGCGCCTGAATGCCCGTCAAGCCATGCCACCCATGCTTCCCACCATGATCCGTCCTGCTTGTCGGTCGCGGCTTCCCATGACTGCGGATCTACATGGCGATCCATTTTACTCATGGTCCCGACCTGGAAGGATCGGCGCGGGTGGCCGACCCGGCTGACAATGCCTGCGTTGTGGCCGCCGCTGGTCAACGCAAAGGTCACGTCGGTGTCGGTCAGCGCCCTTATCTTGAAGGCTGAAGGCCAAGGCGCGACGTGGTCTTTTACCGTGCCGACCGCAAAAATCGGGGCGCGGATGTCGGTCAAAGAAACGGGACGGCCTTCGACTTTGAACCGCCCCTCGGCCAGATCGTTGTTCAGGTAGAGCTTGCGCAGGTATTCGGAATGCATCGCATAGGGCATGCGTGTGCCATCTGCGTTCCAGGCCATGAGGTCGTTCATGAAGGGCTCTTCGCCCTTCAGATAGCTCTGTGTCACGCGCGACCAAATCAGGTCGTTCGAGCGCAACATCTGGAACGCTCCGGCCATTTGCGTGGTGTCGAGGTAACCCTGTTTCCACATGACGCTGTCCAAGAAGGAAAGCTGGCTTTCATTGATGAACAATTGCAATTCGCCGGGTTCGGTGAAATCGACCTGACTGGCGAGCAGAGACAGTGACGCAAACGGATCGTCTTCCTCGCGCGCGATCGCCGCTGCCGCAATGGACAACAATGTCCCGCCGAGACAATAGCCGGTCGCGTGGATTTTTTGGTCCGGAACGATCGCCTTGATCGCGTCGAGCGAGGCCATCACACCCAGCTCGCGATAGTCCCCCATTGTCAGGTCGCGGTCATCCGCATCGGGGTTTTTCCACGAAATCATAAAGACGGTGTATCCCTGCCCCACAAGGTATTTCACCAGCGAGTTTTCGGGTGAGAGATCGAGAATGTAATACTTCATGATCCACGCCGGTACGATCAGGATCGGTTCGGGGCGCACGTTCTCTGTGAGTGGGGCATACTGAATGAGCTCGATCAACCGGTTGCGGTAGACGACCTTGCCCTTGGTTATCGCGACATCCCGACCCGGCTGGTAGTCCTCAGTGCCCTCGGGCGGGGCGTCAGCAATCATCGCCTGCAGGTCTTTGGCAAGAATCTGCGCGCCACGAACGAGGTTCTGGCCACCATCTGCGAGGGTTTGTCGTTGTATCTCGGGGTTGGTGGGCAGAAAATTGGACGGCGAGACCGTATCGAGAAGCTGCCGCATCAGGAATTGCAATTGGCGTTCGTGTGCGGCCGAGACGCCGGGCACGCCGGTCACCACATTGTGCCACCACTGCTGCTGAAGCAGGAAGCCCTGATAGATCAGGTTAAACGGTGGTGACTGCCAGGCTTCACCACTGAACCGGCTGTCCTGCGGTAGCGGCTCGATGCACGGCTCGGTCTTGTCAGTTGCGGTGGCGCATTTGGTCGCAAACTGCGCATACCGACGCGCCTTGTCGACCGCCTTTTCGGCAAGTTGCAGTTGTTTGCCCGGTGCTGCGGAAATGTGTGTGGCCCAGTCGAACCAGGCGCCCATCACTGCTGCTGGCGACAACCCATGTGTGAAACGTGCAATGGACGCGCTTGCGGCATGATCAAGGGTTTCATGGACGATAGACATTGCACCAGTCCCTTTGGGCGCGCGTATTTGCGCGCTGGAGTTTGCCTTTGGCAAGGCCGGTCTTTTTATATCCTGTCCATCGGATTCAACTGCAAGGGACAGGCGCTCGTCTGGTTCGCGGCGAACCCCCTTTGTCTCGGCCCTACTTTTGTCACCACCCTTGCGCAGTGAAACCACTGTATCCTTGCTTGCGTTATCCATGACTGAAGGCCCCCTAAGCATACATCGAAACGGTTTTGACAAAGATTGAAGCCCGAACCGCACATTGTGACAGAATCGTTTCGCTAAAAAGATAGTAATTGATTACTAACTAAACTCAAGCCATGCTGAGATCGAAGCGGAAATCCACCTGCCGTATCCAGAGGAGGGCAATCATGTTTACCGGCAAGTCGAATATCTCAGCGGGGTTCCTGTTCCTCACCTTGTTTATGCTCTATGGGTTTTTCCTGATTTACCTGCGTGATTTCGCCCCCGGCAAAGAACAATGGATCGCGGATTATGGTGTTGGAGCGCACTTTGAATCGCGGCTCGCCCATGTGCATGGCAACCTGTTTGCGCTGCTCAACATCGCGGTCGGTCTGGTACTGCTACGTTTCCCTCAGGGCTCGTCCCGCTGGATTTCCGGACTGGCGCTGGCGGGTATGTTAATGCCGTTGGGGATTCTGGCGGAGGTACTGTTTGGCGTATCACCGATCTTTGTCATTGTTGGCGGGGTTTCGATGGTTGTGGCCATGGGCTGGCTTTCTTTTGCGGTCTGGCAGGCGGAAATACGGCCATGAACACAAATGTCAGGCAAAAAAACCTGCCGGCTGAGGAACGGCGCAATGTCACCGTCGAAGCGGTGGTGGAGCTTGCGGCGCACACCAACCCAAGCGATATTACGACAGCCGCGATTGCCAAACACATGAACCTGACCCAAGGCGCATTGTTTCGGCATTTCCCAAACAAAGATGCGATATGGCAAGCTGTCATGAAATGGGTGGCCGAGCGCCTGCTGGCCCGGATCGACAAGGCCGCCGAAGGGGTCACATCGCCGCTGGAAACCATGCAGGCGATGTTTCATGCCCATGTGGCATTCGTTGCCGAACACCCCGGCGCGCCGCGAATGTTGTTTGGCGAGCTTCAGGGCGCAAAGGCCACGCCCGCAAAACTGCTCGCACGCGAGTTGATGAAACAATACGCCGCCCGTTTGAGCCGGTTGATCGAAGCAGGAAAAGCCTGCGGTGAGTTGCCGGACGAGTTGGAGACCAAGTCCGCAACCACGCTCTTTATTGGCATGATCCAGGGGTTGGTCATGCAGTCGCTGATCGCGGGCGACATGGAGCAAATGCGTGTCAACGCGCCGCATGTCTTTGCGATTTACCGGCGCGGCATTGAAACGGCGCAGCCGGCAAACCGCGGCGGAGAAGGAGTTTCTTAGTATGTCACGAAAACTGTCCATAGGTCTTGTATTAGCGGTGCTGGCGGCGTTTTTGGGCTTTTCTGCCTGGAAGGTGCTGCTGGCACCAAATGATCTGCCGCCCGAAGGGTTTGCGCGCGGCAATGGCCGGATAGAGGCGGATCTGGTCGACATTTCGACGCGCCTGACCGGACGTGTCGCCGAAATCACCGTGCGCGAAGGCGATCTGGTGCAACCCGGTGATCTGCTTGCTGTCATGGATACGAGCGAGCTTGAAGCGCAACAAATGCGCGCCCAGGCCGCTGTGGCAAGTTCGCAAGCGGCCGTGACGGTTGCCGAAGCTGGCGTGACACAGGCCGACGCAAGGCTTGCGCTCTCCCAAAGCGAATTGGCTAGGGCGGAAACGCTAAGCACACGCGGCATAGTGTCGGATGAGGAATTGGAAATCAGGCGCACCGAGGCGCAATTGGCCGAGGCAGGTCTTGCCGCAGCGCGCGCGGGTGTCGTCGCTCAACAGCGCGCGGTAGACGCCGAAAATGCGGCCCTTCGCGAAATCGAGGCGCGGATCGCCGATAGTGCGCTTTACGCACCTGCGGCGGGGCGCGTCCTCTACCGGCTTGCCCAGCCCGGCGAGGTGATCGGCAGCGGCGGCAAGGTGCTGACACTGGTCAGCCTTGGCGAGATCTACATGGAGTTCTTTCTGCCTGCCAGCGCCGCTCCGCGGGTTCGGCTGGGTGACGAGGCACGCATTGTGGTCGATATCAGACCCGATGTCTCAATCCCTGCCACGGTCAGTTTTGTAGCACCTCAAGCACAATTCACGCCAAAGCAGGTCGAGACCATTGAAGAGCGCGAAAGCCTGATGTTCCGTATTCGTGTGCGCATTCCGGCTGACCTGATTTCGGCACGGCTCACTCAGGTAAAAACCGGTGTGCGGGGCGTGGCGTGGGTACGGCTGGTCGGGCAGGACGGCACGGTGCCGGATTGGCCCGAAGGACTGACCCCGCCAGTGGCCACCGGCTTGCCGGTGCCGCTTGATGGCACCCCGACTGATGCCGAAGGTGCAGCCTCGCAATGACCCACTTGGATGTCTTGCCCGATGCCCCAAAACCATTGGCGGCAACCGTGCAACAGGTAAGCCACCGCTACGGCAAGGTTCTGGCGCTGGACGATGTCACGCTGGACTTGCCCGCTGGCCAGATGGTCGGGTTGATCGGGCCGGACGGAGTGGGCAAATCGACATTGATGGCGCTGATCGCGGGTGCCAAGAAGTTGCAGACCGGGCATGTCGAAACCCTTGGGGGCGCCATGACCTCTGCGCGGCATCGGGCCGATGCGGGGCGGCGGATCGCCTTCATGCCGCAGGGGTTGGGCCGCAACCTTTATCACGATCTGAGCATTCAGGAGAATCTGGATTTTTTCGGCAAACTCTTCGGGCTGGGCAAGGCCGAACGCGCGACGCGGATCGCTCGCCTGACCCGTGCTACCGGCCTTTCAACGTTCATGGACCGGCCCGCTGGCAAGCTATCGGGGGGGATGAAGCAGAAATTGGGGCTTTGTGCGTCACTGATCCATGACCCTGATTTCCTGCTTCTAGACGAACCAACAACCGGGGTTGACCCCCTTTCGCGGCGTCAGTTCTGGGATT
The DNA here is from genome assembly GCF_000442275.2 of Litoreibacter arenae DSM 19593. Classification (GTDB taxonomy): domain Bacteria; phylum Pseudomonadota; class Alphaproteobacteria; order Rhodobacterales; family Rhodobacteraceae; genus Litoreibacter; species Litoreibacter arenae. Next base: position 931,872 of record NZ_KE557314.1, read on the forward strand.
TGATCGACACAATCCGCGCCGATCGCCCCGAGATGAGCGTGCTGGTGTCTACCGCCTACATGGAAGAGGCGGCGCGGTTTGGCCATCTGGTGGCAATGGAGGGCGGGCGCATCCTGGCGACCGGCAGCCCCGCCGATCTGATGGAGCGAACCGGAAAGCCCACGGTCGAGGCAGCCTATGTGGCCTTACTGGGCGGTGACAGTGCGCAAGAACCAGCGCCTGAAAAACCAGCACCCAAAGCCGAAATAGAAACGGGGCCGCCCGCCATTCGCGCCGAGGGTTTGACCAAGCGGTTCGGTGATTTCACCGCCGTGGATTCCGTCAGCTTCGAAATCGCGCGTGGCGAAATTTTCGGCTTTCTGGGCTCGAACGGCTGCGGCAAGACCACGACGATGAAAATGCTGACCGGACTGACCGAGGCGACCGAAGGCGAGGCGTGGATCTTCGGCCAGCCGGTCGATGCGCAGAATCTGGACACACGCCATCGGGTCGGTTTCATGTCGCAATCCTTCTCGCTTTATGGCGAACTGTCGGTGCGTGAAAACCTGCTTTTGCATGCGCGGCTTTATCATCTGGGCCGGACCTTGACCGCGCAGCGGCTGGCGGAACTGGTGCCGCGCTTTGGCCTTGAACCCTACCTTGATCAAGGGGCTGCTTCGCTGCCGCTGGGGGTACGCCAGCGCTTGTCGCTGGCGGTTGCGGTCCTCCATGGTCCCGATATCCTGATACTTGACGAACCGACTTCCGGCGTCGATCCACAGGCGCGCGATATGTTTTGGGACATGCTGCTGGAATTGGCGCATCGCGACGGGGTGACGATTTTCATCTCGACGCACTTCATGGATGAAGGGATGCGCTGCGACCGGATTTCACTGATGCATGCGGGCAAGGTTCTGGTATCGGACGCCCCCAAGGCGTTGATTGCCAAGCGCGGGGTCGAGACGCTGGAAGACGCCTTCATCGCCTATATGCTTGACGCCTCGGCAGCCGACGCGCCGATGGAAGAGGGCATGCTGACCAGCGCCGACGCGCCAGAGGCAGACACCGGCGCGCCGCGTTTCAGCCTGCAACGGCTCTTGGCCTATACCTCGCGCGAGGCGATGCAGGTGCGCCGCGATCCGGTGCGGCTGGTGTTTTCCTTTGTCGGCAGCGCGCTCTTGTTGCTGATCATGTCTTTCGGCATCTCCCAGGAGGTGCGCAACATCCCCTTCGCGGCATTCGATCAGGATCGCAGCCCCGAAAGCCGCGCCTATCTGTCGGGTTTTGAAGACTCGGCCTGGTTCCTGCAAGCGCCGCCCATTTCCGACGCGGTTGAGCTGGAGCGCCGGATGGAAAGTGGCGAGCTCGCGTTGGCGTTGCAGTTGCCGCCGGGTTTCGGGAAATCCCTGCGCCGCGGTGAAACTTCCGAAATTGCCGGGCTGATCGACGGTTCCGACACAAATCGTGCCGGCACAGTGGAAAGTTATGTCAAAGGCGCACATGCGCATGTTCTGTCCGAGGGTGCGCAATCGGCACTGGCGCTGGCCGATCTGGCCACGCCGCGCACCCCGAACGCGGCCCCGCCCGCGCAATTGATCCCGCGTTTTCACTATAACCCCGCGATGGAAAGCCTGCCCGCGATCGGCCCGTCGATCCCGCCGCTTTTATTGTTGCTGTTCCCCGCGATCCTGATGGCGGTCAGCGTAGCGCGTGAGAAAGAGATCGGCACGATCACGAACTTCTACGTCACCCCCACCAGCCGCGCCGAGTTCCTGATCGGAAAGCAATTGGTTTATATCGGTATTACCCTGTTGAACTTTGTGATCCTGACGGCACTTGTGGTCACGGTGCTGGGTGTGCCGCTCAAGGGCGATCCGATGACACTGGTGCTGGGCGCGTTGCTCTATGCGGTGGCGGCGACGGGCTATGGGCTGGTCGTGTCGATGCTGACGAAAACCCAAGTCACGGCTGTCTTTGCGGCGGCGATCCTGTCGGTTATGCCGACGCTGCAATTTTCCGGCATGATGACACCTGTGTCGTCGCTGGAAGGGGCCGCGCAGATCATGGGCACGTTCTGGCCAACCACGTGGTACATGGGGATCAGTGTCGGGACCTTTACCAAGGGCTTGGGCCTGTCAGAGCTTGCGGGCCACCTGCTGCGCCTCGCCGCCTTCGGGCCGATTCTGACGTTGCTGGCCGTGCTGGCCCTTCGCAAGCAGGAGCGCTGACCATGCGGCAGCTGACAAACATCTTCTGGCTTGCGGGGAAAGAGCTGAAAAGCGTGCTGGGTGATCCGGTGATGGTGATCCTGATCCTGTGGTCCTTTGTCGTCGCCGTCGTGCTTGAGGCAAGCGGCGCGGGCGACACGGTCTATAACGCCGCGATTGCCATTCTGGATGAGGATAATTCAACCCTCACACGGCAGTTGACCGGCGCGCTTGGCCCGCCATGGTTCCAGCCGCCGGTGATGATTGCAGCCGATCAGATGGCCACGGAAATGGATGCCGGTCGGATCATGTTTGTGCTCAGCTTCCCACCGGGGTTCGAGGCGGATGTGCTCAGGGGCCTTTCGCCAGCGGCGCAGCTTGACGTGGATGCAACAGCGGTCAGTCAGGCGCAGCTTGGCACCGACTATCTCGTCAATATCCTGACCTCTGAGACCCGCGCGTTTTTGTCAGGTAGCCCCGATGCACCCGAACCCGCCATACAGCTGGAACTGCGCCGCGCCTTCAATCCGAATGGCAATCCGGTCTGGTTCAAGGCAATGTCGTCCCTGCTTAATCAGCTCTCCTTGCTGACCATCGCGCTGACCGGTGCAGCAATGCTGCGCGAGCGCGAACAAGGCACGATCGAACATCTGATGGTGATGCCGCTCACGCCGTTTGAAATCGCGCTGTCCAAGGTGTTGGCAAATGTCGTGGTCGTTCTGGCCGCCTTCACGCTGTCGCTGACCTTTGTCGTCCAGGAATTGTTGCAGGTTCCCGTGTCGGGCTCCGTGCCGCTGCTTTTGGCGGGAACGGCAGTCTATCTGGCCGCCGCAGCCGCGATTGGCATGTTTCTGGGCACAATGGCGCGCAGCATGGCGCAATTTGCGCTGTTGGTGATCATGGTGATAATACCCATCATCATGCTGTCGGGCGGCATGGGTGCCGTTGAGAGCCAGCCCCACATCGTGCAGCGCCTCACGACGGTGCTCCCCTCACGCCATTTTCTGGCTTTCGCCAAAGCGGTAGTGTTTCGCGGAGCAGGAGCCAGCGCCGTCTGGCTCGTACTGTCGCTCATGGCGGGGCTGGGTATGGCATTTTTTCTGGCAAGCCTCGCACTGTTCCGGCGGTCCATGAATATGTCGGGCTGAAGCTTTGCGTGGCATTGGCTGCGGTCGCACTTTACTGAAACGCCTTGGTATGGGGGAACTGACCTTCGGCGATATATGCTTCTTCTGCGGTGGTCGATTTGCGGTTCAGGATTTTATTGCGATGCGGATGCCGCCCGAACGCGGCAATGACTTTGCGAACGTCGCGGGCTTGGGTGACCAGAGAGAAATAGATATCCCGCAGTGGGGCCGGTGCAACTGCGGCGATGTCTTGGCGCAGGTTGATCAACTTGTCGATACGCTGCAAATGATCGGGGCCTTCGCAATGGCCCAATGGCAGGCCAAATACAATCTGGAACCAAGGTGTTTCCAGAGACGCATAATGACCGTTCAAAAGGCCCTCGGTTACCAGCGATACGGCATGTGGGTCCTGCGCAAAGGCGCGCGCATCATCGCGCCAGACAGAGCGGGAGAACTGATCAAGGAGAACGATCAACGCCAGCCGTCCATGGGGCTCTCGCGCCCAATGTTCAAGATCGCCCTGCGCCGCCATTGCGGTCAACTCTGAGAATTGCGCCGTGATTTCGTCATCCGCGCCGCCCTGCATGCGCCAGCGCCAATGCGCATGGTGCGCCTGTGTATCCACACTCAGAGAGCGCCCTTCGGGAAACCAGAAGTCTAGAACATCGCCCCATTCCTGACGGTCTTGGATAGTCATCTTGGCACCTCTCATTGCGAAATTCCGGCAAGCATACTACCCGCGTCGGTTGCTCTCTGTCTTATCACAAGAACCCGCACCGTTAAGGCGCGGGTTCTGCGTTGTTTATGCCAGCACCCCTATGCAGCGGCGCGTTCAGCAGTCTGCGCAGCCGCTCTGGCTTTGGTGGCCTTGGGCACACGCAACAGGCGCATGGCGTTAAGGATCACGATCAGCACCGACAGCTGGTGAACCAACATGCCACCCGCCATGTGAACGGTGCCGGTATAGACCCCGAACAGCAGCCCGATCACGGTCAGAACCGCAATCACAAGGTTCTGGCGCATGTTGGCCAAGGTGGCGCGCGCGATTTCCATGGCCTCGGCGATCTTGCCGAGATCGTCGGTCATCAGCGCGATATCCGCCGTCTCAATGGCAATATCACTGCCGCTTGCGCCCATGGCGATGCTGATATCAGCCGCTGCGAGGGCCGGTGCGTCGTTGATACCGTCGCCGACCATTGCCACATGCAGGCCCTCGGCGCGCATCGCCTGAATACGGTTCAGTTTGTCGTCGGGCATCATGCCTGCATGCACCTCATCTACCCCGACGGCCTTGGCAATCGCTTCGGCTGCGGGGCGTTGGTCACCGGTCAGCATGACGACACGGTGAACTCCAAGCGCGTGCAACCGGTCGATCATGGGCTTGGCACTGGTGCGCGGCATGTCTGCCAGTCCCAGCAGACCCACAACTTCGCCGTTGCGCGCCACGATCACCACCGTGTGACCCAGCCCGTGCAGGCGGGCAATGCCCTCTTTGGCCGCGGCGTTGAAGTCGATCTTGAGATGATCGAACAGGCGGTGGCTGCCGACGGCGATGTCGTGGCCGTCATGACGCGCGATCAGGCCCATACCGGCGATCTCTTCCAATGAGTCAGCCGTGGGCAGAGGGCCCTGCTTGCGCGCGGCCTCGATGATCGGGCGACCCAGCGGGTGGGTCGATCCTGTCTCGGCGATGCCGGCCCAGAGCAGGACATCGGCCTCGCTCTGGCCTTTCAGCGCCACGATTTCGGCAAGGCGCGGCTGGCCTTCGGTCAGCGTGCCGGTTTTGTCCAGCGCCAAAGCGGTGATGCGTCCGGCGTTCTCCAGATGCTCGCCGCCCTTGATCAGGATACCGGCGCGGGCCGCACGCCCGATCCCTGCAATCACCGATACAGGGGTCGAGATGACCAGCGCGCCGGGGCAGCTGACCACAAGCAGCGTCAGTGCCAGTTCGGCGTTGCGCGTGACGATGTAGCTGATGATCGCCATCACGAACACGCCGGGCGTATACCAGCGCCCGAAGTTTTCAATCATCCGCTGGGCCGGTGCCTTGGCCTCTTGCGCCTCTTCAACACGGGTGATGATCCGCGCCAATGTGGTGTCGCTGCCAACGCCGGTGGCGCGCAGATGCAGCAGACCGTTTTCGGCCAGTGTTCCGGCGAATACCTTTGATCCAAGTGATTTCTCCGCCGGGATCGGTTCGCCGGTGATGGAGGCCTCGTTGACCGCAGCATTGCCTTCGATCACCTCGCCGTCGACCGGCAGGCGCTCACCGGCCCTGACCAGAACAGTTTCTCCCAAACCCACCTCATCCGCGGCGACCTGGATAGTATCGCCATCCCGCAGCACAGTGGCTGTCACCGGTGCCGCATCGATAAGCGCTTTCAGCGCGCCACGCGTGCGGCTCATGGTGCGGCTTTCCAGCCATGCGCCCAGCATGAACAGGAAGGTAACGGCGGCTGATTCCCAGTGGTTGTTGATGAACAGCGCACCAATCGCGGCCACAATCACCAGCAATTCAATGCTCAGCTGACGTAAGCGCAGCGAACCCCAGGCCCGCAGCGCAATATCATAACCGGCGAGAGCCGCGGCAATGGTCATCAGCGGCGCCCAAGGGCCAGCCAGAGCAAAGCCATACCACGCGACAAGCGCCACGGTGATGAACAGACCACTGGCGATGGTCAGCCATTTGCGCCGACTGACGGGATGTCTGAAGATATCGATGAGACCGGAAAACATGAGCTGCCTCCTTTCATGGAGAAGCCCCGCCACCCAATGGAAGCGGGAATATGCTGGGGATTTAGAACGCCGATGGTTTGGCGGTGTAGCCGGACTTGGCGATGGATTTAACCAAGGCGGCCACATCGGTGAGCGCGGGGTCATGGTCGACCTCGATCCGACCGGTGGCGAACTTTACCTCGGCCTTTTCCACGCCGGGCAATGCCATCAAAGCGCTTTCGATCTTGGGAACACAGGACGGACAGGAAAGCTCGTCGCTACGCAGTTTCGTGCGGATTGTCGTATTGGTCATGACGTGATCCTTTCATGTGAATGTTATTGCATCTGAGCCCGATATAGCTGCACACTCAGCGCACAGGGATTACCGAAAAAGGAAAGGTAGCATTGCATGAATGCACAGCTGGCCAATTGGGACGACCTGCGGGTGTTTCTCGCCGTGGCCCGCGCGGGAAGTCTTTCGGGGGCGGCGCGCAGCCTTGGCGTCAACCATTCCACGGTGTTCCGCAGGATTGCCGGGCTTGAGGAAACGATGGGGGTGCGATTGTTCGAGAGGCTTCCGACCGGCTATGTGCTGACCGCTGCGGGTGAGGAAACACTGGGCATCGTCGAGCGCATTGAGGAAGACGTTACGACGCTTGACCGCACCGTCACTGGACAGGATCTGCGCCTCAGCGGTACAGTGCGGATCACGGCGATCGACATGTTGGCCTTCTGGTTGCTGCCGGATCATCTTGCGCGGTTTCGCGAAAGCTATCCGGGCATCGAGGTGGAAATCGTGGTCGGCAACGAGGCCCTTGACCTGTCGCGCCGTGAAACCGATCTTGCTCTGCGGATCGGTAACACACCGCCAGAAACACTGGTGGGGCGCCGGGTCGGGCGGCTACATTTTGCTGTCTACGGCGCGCCGGAATATTGCGCATCTCACCCCAACACTGATCTCTCAACCCATGACTGGATCGGCTTTGACAGCGCCCACGCGCCCCTGACCCGCGAGGTCGAAAAGCTCGTTCCGGGCATCCGTCCGGCCATTCGATCAAACTCGGTGGCCTGCGCAGTGCGACTGGCTAAGGCCGGGCTGGGTCTTGCAGTGCTCCCCTGCGCCATCGCCGATCTGAAACCCGACCTGATCCGCGCTGCCGAATTGCCCGGTGTTTTCGGTCTCGATCTGTGGCTGTTGACCCACGAAGACCTGCGCCACACCGCCCGTATTCGTGCTGTGTTGGAGTTTCTGACACCCGCACTGACCGAAAGCTTGCAAGTGGTGCGCAGGAGTTCCGATTTGCAAACGAACAAGCTGCACCCTTCGGCATAAACCCTTACGCGTATACCATGGCCGCTACATCTGTCCTGAGGGGAAGAACTCCGCCACGCCAGACGGAATTATTCTGATCTCGCCCAGCATGCGGCCAAGGCCGGGCGGCGCCAATACCGAAGTCTGAAACTGGAGTGCCAAGCTTGCCTTTCAAAGGCCCAGTGCTGCCAAACACTGCGACCCGCAGCATCGGCTGCGAGAAATGCAAATCGTCCGACACTGCGCGAGACATTGCACAGCTGAGCTACTCCCCAATAGTTGGACACGATCCGGCTTGATTTAAGCTACTCTTTGCATCTGCTGATCGGGGTTGGTTGTTTCGTTTCGCTGCCAATAGATCACAGCGGGTGGTTTGCCGCCAAGGCCAGAATGGGGGCGTTTGTTGTTGTAAAAGTCCACCCACTTTCTGACACCAGCCTTGGCCTCTGATCCGGTCTCCCATGCGTGCAGATAAACGCATTCGTATTTCAGTGATCGCCACAGTCGTTCGACAAAGATATTGTCAAGGAACCGGACTTTGCCGTCCATTGAGATGCGGATGCCGGAGCCACGCAGGCGGTCGGGCCAGGCAAATGACATGAACTGGCTGCCCTGATCCGTATTCATGATCTCGGGTGGGCCGAACTTGTGGATCGCTTCATTCAAGGCATCAACACAGAACTTGGCTTCCAGCGTGTTCGAGATACGCCACGCCAGCACCTTGCGCGTGTGCCAGTCCATGATAGCGACCAAATATAAGAACCCACGCCGCATCGGCAGGTAGATGATGTCGGCGCACCAAACTTGATTGGGCCGATCCACATGCAAGCCACGCAACAGCGAAGGGTAAGTCTTGTGGCCCTTCGCTGCCTTGCTGGTGGTGGGCTTCTGGTAAATCGGCATGAGGCCCATCAGTCGCATAAAGCGCCGTATGCGTTTCTCGTTCACGAGATGATCCTCATTCCGCAAATGCCATGTCATCTGATGCACGCCATGGAATGGCGTCTCGGGGAACTGCTTGTCAATCACGCGCATCAGGTCCAGGTTCATCTCGGTTTCGCCCTTGGTGTCATAGTAAAATGATGACCGCGAGATCGACAGCAGCGCACATTGCTTGCTTACTGACAGACCTTTTAGGGTCGGCTCAATCATCTTGCGCCTCACTTGCCGGTCCAAGGTTTGAGCTTTCTGGCCAAAAAATCGTTGGCGACGGCCAACTCCCGAATCTTGGCGTGCAGGTCTTTGACCTGCTCCTCATCGACTTCCGATGCCTTCCGGCTGCGACGCTCAAAAACACCGGACGCGCCTTCCAACAAGGCCCGTTTCCACTGATGGATCATCGAAGGATGGACGCCGAACCGACTGGCCAGTTCGCCGACCGTCTCTTCGCCCTTCAGCGCCTCCAACGCGAGCTTAGCCTTAAACTCTGGCCGATGTTGCTTCCGTGTCGACATTCCTGATCTCCTTCATGTTGAAGATCAGCAGACTACAAATCGCAGCTTACGTCAGTGTCCGAATTTCGGGGGGGGGTAGCTCAGGTCAGTACACCCAAGTAAGCTGCCGAGGGCGCGCTGCGCTTGCAACACCCTGCTCGCGCCACTCAGACGAACTGTTCAAATTGGATAATTCCGCAGCTGATAGAGCCACGCTTGTCTTGCATAAGGATATCCTAATCCAGATACCAAGATATATATATATACGTTTGTAGCGCCCACGAAGAGACCGTTACTGAATGACTGAAAGCAGCCATTGGCGCAGTCGTAGCGAAAGCGCACTTTGTCCCGTAGAGCGGAATTCTATTCAAGTTTCAACAGCATATCCCGATGCGGGATGCCTGCGTCGTCGTATTCCGGCCCGAACGCCTTGAAGCCCAGCTTTTCGTAAAACCCGATGGCGTGGGTTTGGGAGCCGAGGATCGCCTCGTCGAAATCGTCTTGCAGATCGTCCAGGATAAAGCGCATCAGTTCTGCGCCCAGTCCGGTGCCGCGGTGGATGTCCAGAACGGCGACGCGCTGGATCTTTGCCTTTGTCCCAAGCGGCATGACGCGCGCGGTTGCGGCGGGCAGGTCGTTCACATGGGCAAGGTAGTGGCGGCAGATGGCGTCCTTGCCATCTACCTCCTCATGCTCGGGGACGTTCTGGCCCTCAACGAACACCACCCGCCTGATTTCCAGGCAAGTGGCAATGTCATCCGTGCGTGTCAGTCGTGCCATCGCGTCAGCCAGCGGGCGGGACGGTGGCAACCATGCTGTCGCGCTTGGCGAAACCGGCCTCCCAATCGGTGAGGGCAGGGCGGCCTTCGCGCCAGTTGCGGTCAGCGTGGCGCAGGTCGAGATAGGCCAAAGCGCAGCCGGTGGCGATCTGGCCGATGTTGAGCGTGTCGGCGGAGAGCGTGTCCATCCACGACGCCTCCAGCGCGTTGAGCGCCGTGTCGATCTTGCGCCACTGGCCTTCGGTCCAATCCGCAAACTGTTTGTCAGCGGGGCGCACGCGGGCCTCGTAGACCATCAAAATGGCGGCATCGAGAATGCCGTCGGCGGTGGCCTCAAGGGTTTGCAACGGCCACGTCGCGTCGCCGGAGCCGTATAGACCAGCATTCGCACGGGTGTCGAAATAGCGGCAAATCACGCGGCTGTCATAGAGTGGCTGTCCACCATCAAGGGCCAGCGCGGGGATCTTGCCCAAAGGGTTCAAATCGCGGGGGATGGTGTCGGGATCAAGGGGCGTGCCAGCTACAGGCAGCAGCTCGACATCGTCTAGCTGACCGGTCTCGCGCAGCAGCACGAGTACCTTGCGCACATAGGGAGAGGTCGGGCTGGAAAAGAGCTTCATGTGGTGGTCTCCGGTTTCGCGCCGCGCATCAGCGCGGACAGGGTTTGCGTGTCTTGACCGATGCCATAAGCCGCAACGTGATCGGCGGCTGCGATACGGACCTTGTCAGGTTTGTTCTGGCCCAGCTTCCATGTGCCCTCGATTCGGTCCACGTCAAATAGAAACGGTTGGATCTGCCGCATCATCCGATCCATGACGCCTTCGGACATTTTCGCCGACGTCCATGGCGGCTTGGGCAACAGATGGGTCTCGAAATGCGCGGACAGGCGGTCGAGCAATGGGCGCAGTTCGTTCTGCGGCAAAGGTCGCAGCGTGCCCGTGATGCGGATTGCGACGTAGTTCCATGTCGGCACCTGATCCGCCACGCCATACCAGTCAGGGGAGATGTAGCTGTCGGGGCCGGTGACGGTGATCGCTGCCTTCAGTGGCTCTTTGCAGGCCTGTGCGATGGGGTTGGAGCGGACAAGGTGTAGCTCCGCCTGTTTGCCGTCTTCGGACAAGAGGACGGGTATATGAGCGGTCAGTGGGCCGCCTTCGCCATTGACTGCCAATGTGCCGAATCCGCGCTCACGGGCGAAGCCGATATTGCGGCTGTCCGGGTCTTGGCGGAAGGCGGGGTTCGGATGCATGGTGCTATCCTTGGCGGGATTGGCGCTATGGCACAAGAGTTGGCGCGTCACCGGCCTGCCATTTGGGGTATTTTACCATGATTGCCGCGAAGCGTGGTGAGGTCAGGTGCGCGTTTAGCCAACGGTGCAGATGTGGCCATGGCTGGGCGTCGAACCACGCACGGTCGGTGTTGGCGAACTGGCGCACGAACGGGAAGATCGCAAAGTCGGCGAGGCGGGGGTGATCGCCCAGAAGATGGGGTGTTTGGGCAAGAATAGAGTCGTATTCGGCAAGCACCTCAGCGCCGACAGCGCGCCATGTGTCGGGGTCACCATCATGTCGGCTGGCGTATTTGTAGCGGTCAAGCGCTTGCTTGAACGGGCCGTCGTTGCGGGTGATCATGGCAAGGCTGCTGTCACGATCTTGCAGCCAGTTTTCGGGATCGCTCAAGCCGAGCGCCCAAAGCATGATGTCGAGGCTCTCTTCGATCACCTTCGCGGGCGTGACGACCACGGGCACCGTTCCTTTGGGAGAGGCTTCGAGAAATTCCGGTGCTTTGTCGCGTAGCAGGATTTCGCGATGCTCGACCGTCACGTTTGCCGCATGGATCGCCAGCCGCGCCCGCATTGCGTAAGGGCAGCGGCGGAAACTGTAGAGAACGGGGGTGCCTCCGGCGGGAATATTTTCGCCAAGATGAAGCATCAGGCGCGGAGTTGGGTGCCGTCTGCCCCGAGGATACGGGCGGAGACAATTTGACCAACCGGCTGGTCGGTGTCGAAGAGCGTCTCGGTGAATTGCTCGGTCCGGCCCATGCGCGGGGTTTCCATAAGGATGTTGTGAGTGTGGCCGACGCGGGAGGCAAGGTGCCTTTGAACTTGCGCTTCGCCAGCGGCGCGCAGACGGGCGGCGCGGGTCTTGATGTCCTTGCCGTTGACGGCGGGCATTTTGGCGGCGGGCGTTCCCTGACGCGCGGAGTAGGGGAAGACGTGCAGCCATGTCAGGCCGCACTCCTCTACCAACTTGAGCGAGTTTTCGAACATGGCGTCCGTCTCGGTCGGGAAACCGGCGATAATATCCGCGCCATAGGTCATGTCGGGGCGCAGCTTGCGGGCGTCTTCGCAGAACCGGATCGCGTCGTCGCGCAGATGGCGGCGCTTCATGCGTTTCAGGATCATGTCGTCGCCTGCTTGCAGGCTGAGATGCAGGTGGGGCATCAGGCGTGGCTCTGTCGCGATGGCCTGCATCAGAGCCTCGTCAACCTCGATGCTGTCGATCGACGAGATGCGCAGGCGGGGCAGGTCAGGGATCAGCTTGAGGATGCGTAGCACCAGATCGCCGAGCTGTGGCGTGGCGGGAAGATCGGCACCCCATGAGGTGAGATCGACGCCGGTGAGCACCACCTCGTTGTAGCCTTTGTCGACCAGGCGTTTGATTTGGTCGACAACCACGCCTGCTGGAACGGAACGCGAATTGCCGCGACCGTAGGGGATGATGCAGAAGGTGCAGCGGTGATCGCAGCCGTTTTGCACCTGCACATAGGCGCGGGCGCGGGTGCCGAAGCCGTCGATCAGGTGACCGGCGGTTTCCTCGACGCTCATGATGTCGTCGACCTGCACCTTTTCGGTGTCGGGCAGGAATCCCCATGTGGTGCGGTTCATCTTCTCGGTATTGCCGATGACATTGTCGACTTCGGCCATGTTAGAGAATGTTTCCGGCTCGGTTTGCGCGGCGCAGCCGGTGACGACAAGGCGGGCGTTCGGGTTCTCGCGGCGCAGTTTGCGGATGTCCTGACGGGCTTTGCGCACGGCCTCGGCAGTCACCGCGCAGGTGTTCACCACGACCAAATTGTCCTGACCTTGTGTCAGGTCGCGCATCGCCTCGGTCTCGTAGGCGTTAAGGCGGCACCCATGGGTGGAGAAAATTGGTGGCTTCATAGCGCGGCCAGAAATTCGGGCGTCAGGTGGCCTGAGAACACATGCGCCGTGGGGCCGGTCATCCAGACGCCGTCTTCGCGCCAGTCGATGTCGATGCGGCCGCCGTCAAGGTCGATACGCACCTGGCGGCCGGTCAAACCGCGACGGGCTGCGGCCACGGCGGTTGCGCAGGAGGAGGAGCCGGAGGCCAGCGTCACGCCGACGGCGCGCTCCCAAACGCGCATGCGCAGGTGGTTTTTACCGACCAGATGCGCGACTTGCACATTGGTGCGCTCAGGGAAAAGCGCGTGATGCTCATGCGCGGGGCCGAATGTGGCGAGGTCGACGGCGTCCGCGTCTTCCACGAAGAAGGTGCAATGCGGGTTGCCCATGCCCGTGGCAGTGGGCTTGCCGTCAATAGGCAGCTCCAGCGTGTCCATTTCGCGGGCGAGAGGCACATCGGCCCAATCCAGCAGCGGCGCACCCATGTTAACACGGGTCAGGCCATCACCCGCATCTTCAGCCTGCAACAGTCCGCGTTCGGTTTTCAGCTTCAGGGAGGTGATTCCCCGCCGTGCCATCTCGAATCGCGCGACGCAGCGCGTTGCGTTGCCACAAGCGCCGGCCATGGAGCCGTCGGAATTGAAAAAAGTCAGGCCGATATCGGCGTCTGCCACGTCATCGAGCACGGCAAGCTGGTCGAATCCCACGCCGCGATGTCGGTCCCCAAGAGCGCGGGCGAGCGTCGCCGACACACGGGTATCATTGCCCCGCTGGTCAATAACCACGAAGTCATTGCCCAGCCCGTGCATTTTCATGAAGGGCAGGCCGAGGGAGGCATCTGCAAGTTGCATGGGGCGCGATATAACCCCGGCGCGGGCTCAATGGAAGACATGGTGCAGATTCACTTGGATTTGGGGGTTGACCCCATGGGGCGACCTTCATAGATAGCACCAAAGTGGGCCCTTAGCTCAGTTGGTAGAGCAACTGACTTTTAATCAGTAGGTCGATGGTTCGAACCCATCAGGGCTCACCACTTTTTCAAAACGTGTAAGCGCCGGGTGCAGATTATTCTTGCCAGAGCGGGCATTGATGAGGCATTTTCCCGCCACTGGGCCGACGATGGCGTCGTCAAGGCAGTGATGCGTGCCCGTCATCTTAAATCCTGAACGCCGGGATCTTGCTTGTCCGTTGCTACGGGGGGGAAGGTTCAGATCCTTCAGCCCGTGATTGCGGAGCGAAGGAGTGATTTCATGGACCGTCCACAGTTTTACCGTTTCCACCAAGGCGAGAAGACTCTGCCATTTCCAAACGCAGAGTACGAAGCGCGTCTGGGCAAACTTCGCGCCACTATGAAGGCAGAGGGGGTCGATGCCTGCGTGTTCACCTCCATGCACAACATCGCGTATTATTCCGGCTTTCTCTATTGTTCGTTCGGACGGGCCTACGCGCTGGTCGTGACGGCTGACGCCAACGTGACCTTCAGCGCGGGGATCGACGCGGCGCAGCCTTGGCGGCGCGGATATGGCGACAACATCACCTATACCGACTGGCAACGGAACAACTACTGGCGCGCGATTGAAAGCGTCACCGGCACTGGCAAAACCGTTGGGTACGAAGGCGACCACATCAGCGTGGCGCAAAAGGCGCTGCTGGATGAATTCCTCAAGCCCAAAGCCACCAAGGACATTGCCCCCGCCACCATGCTTCAACGGATGCACAAATCCGCCGCCGAGATCGAACTGATCCGCGCGGGTGCGAATGTGGCTGATGTCGGCGGCTATGCGATCAAGGATGCAATCAAGGCCGGTGTGCGGGAAATTGACGTCGCCATGGCAGGCCGTGACGCGATGGAGCTGGAAATCGCCAAGCGTTTTCCGGATGCCGAGTATCGCGACACCTGGGTTTGGTTCCAGTCGGGTATCAACACCGACGGGGCCCATAACCCCGTGACCTCGCGCAAGCTGGAGCGGGGGGATATCCTGAGCCTCAATACCTTCCCGATGATCTCGGGCTACTACACGGCTTTGGAGCGGACCCTGTTCGTGGAGGAAGTCGACGCAGCCAGCCTGAAAATCTGGGAGGCCAATGTCGGTGCGCATGAGTACGGGATGAGTCTGCTCAAGCCCGGTGCAAGCTGTGCCGAGGTGACCGAGAAGATCAACGCGTTCTTTGCGGAGCGTGACCTGCTGCAATACCGGACGTTTGGCTACGGTCACTCGTTCGGGGTGCTGTCGCATTATTATGGCCGCGAGGCGGGGCTGGAGTTGCGCGAGGACATCGACACGGTGCTGGAGCCGGGCATGGTGATCTCGATGGAGCCGATGTTGACGATTCCCGAAGGTCAGCCGGGGGCTGGCGGATATCGCGAACACGACATTCTGGTCATCACCGAGGACGGTAACGAGAACATCACTGGCTACCCTTATGGCCCCGATTTCAACGTCGTCGGCTAGAAAAACACGACCGAGGGCGGTCCATGTGGATCGTCCTCAGAAATTCGGTTGTGTTCTGCGCGAGGAACGCACAGGATTAGCGCAACATGACGACATCGCGCATCATAAGCGTGAGTGGTCCGTTGGGAGGAACTGGAATATATGTTGGATGCAGCGCCTGCGTTCGTAGCGTTTGAACGTGTTCAAAAAAGTTACGATGGCGAAAATCTGGTTGTGAAAGATCTCAACCTGTCGATGCCCAAGGGCGAATTTTTGACCATGCTTGGCCCATCGGGGTCCGGCAAAACGACCTGCCTGATGATGCTGGCGGGTTTCGAGACTGCCACCCACGGTGACATTTTGCTTGATGGCGTGTCTATCAACAACATCCCCCCGCATAAGCGCGGCATTGGGATGGTGTTCCAGAACTACGCCTTGTTCCCGCATATGACTGTGGCAGAAAACCTGTCGTTTCCGTTGGAGGTCCGCAAGATCGGCAAGTCCGACCGGGAGCAAAAGGTGAAACGCGCGCTCGATATGGTGCAGATGGGCGATTTCGCCGGTCGCCGTCCGGCACAGCTTTCGGGTGGTCAGCAACAGCGCATCGCCCTAGCGCGTGCGCTGGTGTTCGAGCCGGAACTGGTCTTGATGGACGAGCCGTTGGGTGCGTTGGACAAGCAGCTTCGCGAAACCTTGCAGTTCGAGATTACCAACCTTGCGCATGATCTGGGCATCACCACGGTTTACGTCACCCACGACCAGACCGAAGCGCTGACCATGTCAGACCGCGTCGCGGTGTTTGATGACGGGCGTATCCAGCAGCTTGCCCCACCGGACGAGCTTTACGAGAAGCCGCAAAACAGCTTCGTCGCGCAGTTCATCGGTGAGAATAACACGCTTGATGGCGTCATTGAGGAGATCAAGGGCAACACCTGTATCGTGAAGCTCGACAGCGGCGAAATCATTGACGCGGTGCCGGTCAACGTCACCAAAGTCGGGGAGCGCACCAAGGTGTCCATCCGCCCCGAACGAGTTGAGTTCAACCGCGACCGTTTGCACGACGACGCCCACACGCTGAAGGCCGAAGTGCTGGAGTTCATTTACATGGGCGACATCTTCCGCACGCGATTGCGGGTTGCTGGCACGGACGAATTCATCATCAAGACACGCAATGCGCCTGACCAAACCCGCCTTAAACCGGGCGAGATCATCGAGATCGGCTGGCTGGCCGAGGATTGCCGGGCGCTCGACGCCTGATGAACAGGGCGGGATGGTCGCCCGGACCGCCCCGCCTCTCGACACATTCCGGGCGAACACTGGGAGAAATACATGAAAACCACAATGAAACTGATGGCCACATCTTGCCTGACGCTGACCGCATCCATGGCGTTCGCGGACGGGCATATGGTCAACGAGATGACGATTGTCAGCTGGGGCGGCGCTTACTCCAACTCGCAGCAGAAGGCCTATCACGACCCCTATATGGAAAACACAGGCGTCAACATCATCAACGACGAAAGCTCCGCTGAAGCGGTGGCCAAGCTGCGTGCGATGAACGAAGCGGGCAACGTGACGTGGGATGTCGTCGACGTGGTCGCTTCTGACGCGATCCGCCTTTGCGACGAAGGTCTGGCGATGGAAATTGACCACGACGAGATGCTTGCCGCTGGCGATGACGGCTCCACCGCGTCTGAAGACTTCGGCGATCTGTTGGTGTCCGACTGCTTTATTCCGCAGATCGTTTACTCCACGACCGTGGGCTACCGCACGGATCTGGTGGGGGACACCCCGCCGACCGACATCTGCGCGATCTTCGACACCGACGCATATCCCGGCAAACGCTCGCTGGAGAAGCGTCCGATCAACAACATGGAATGGGCGCTGCTGTGTGACGGCGTTGCCAAGGATGAAGTGTACGACGTGCTGGAGACCGAAGAAGGTCAGACACAGGCGTTTGCCAAGCTCGACACCATCAAGGATGACGTGATCTGGTGGACCGCCGGCGCCGACACGCCACAGCTTCTGGCTGACGGCGAAGTCGTCATGGGCTCCACCTATAACGGTCGTCTGTTCAGCCTGATCGAAGAGCAAGATCAGCCCGTCGCCATGCTGTGGGACGCTCAGGTGTTCGACCTTGACGGCTGGATCATCCCCGCCGGTTTGCCGGAAGAGCGCAAAGCGCGTGCGTTGGACTACGTGAAGTTCGCGACGGATACGCAACGTCTGGCGGATCAGTCCAAGTATATCGCTTACGGCCCGGCCCGTGCGTCTTCTGCGCCTCTGGTTGGTCAACACGCCGATCTGGGGATCGAGATGGCACCACACATGCCGACCGACCCGGAAAACGCCAAAAACACCTTCCTGTATAACTACGAATGGTGGGCCGATTACCGCGACGATCTGGATGCAAAATTCCAGGCTTGGTTGTCGAAGTAATCAACCGATTTTGGGGCGCGGCCATGTGTTGCGCCCCAAACACTTTCCAAGACCGGGGCGTATCACGTGACAGAAGTATTGGCAGCAGACGGACGACCGCTAAAGGCATCGCTCAACCGCGCGTTGCGCAGGCAAAAACTGCGGGCGCTGGCTCTGATCGCCCCCTTGCTGATATTCATTCTGGTGTCTTTCGTGATGCCCATCGCCGACATGCTGTTCCGCTCGGTCGAGAACGACATCGTGTCGGATACATTGCCGCGCACCGTCGAGGCGCTAGACGCTTGGGACAGCGCCAGTGGCGAAACTCCTGACGAGGCGGTGTTCCAGGCGCTCTACACCGATATGGCGCTGGCAACCGAATATAAATCCCACACCCGATTGGGCAGCCGCCTGAACTATGAGCTTACCGGCGTTTCATCCCTGTTCCGCAAGACGGGCCGCCGTGTGAAGCGGTTCGACACGGACGTCTATGCCGACGCCTTCCGCGATGCGAGCCCAGCTTACGCCGACGCGGCCCAATGGGCCGAGTGGATGGACGACGACGCCCTGCGCGATGCGCTGCCGCGCACAGCCGATGCCTATGACGGATGGGCGAAAATGATCGTCGAGGTCGACAACGACGTTCCAGCCGAGGAAGAGCCTTGGGATTTCGTCTACACTGCTTTGTATAACGACGTGATGACAGGCGCCGAGCCGCCTGTCGCTGTGGACTTGTCGGGCGTTGAACCGGTGTCGCTACGCGAGCAGTTTGTCGAGATCGACAAGGACTGGCTGGACCCGAACGTCTGGCAAACGATCAAGATTTATTCCCCCAAGTACACCAACGGCTATTTCCTGAATTCCGTCGACTTGCAGAAGGGCCCCGACGGCGCCGAAGCCCGACCTGAGAGCGAGCGCATCTACGTAGTCCTGTTCATCCGCACGATGATCATGTCGCTGTCGATTATGGGGATGTGCGTGTTGCTGGGCTACCCGATTGCATGGCTGTTGGCGAACCTTCCTGACCGAACCTCAAACCTGCTGATGATCCTTGTATTGCTTCCCTTCTGGACGTCATTGCTTGTGCGAACCTCGGCCTGGAAGGTGCTGCTGCAACAGCAAGGCGTTATCAACGACACCTTGGTCTGGATCGGTCTTGTTGCAGACGGGGATCGGCTACAGTTGATTAACAATCAGACCGGCACGATTATCGCAATGACGCATATCCTGCTGCCGTTCATGATCCTGCCGCTCTACTCGGTGATGAAAACCATCCCGCCAAGCTACCTGCGCGCGGCCAAGTCGCTTGGCGCGACGGACTGGACGGCGTTCTGGCGGGTCTATTTCCCGCAGTCAGTCCCCGGAATTGGCGCGGGCTGCATCCTCGTGTTCATACTGTCGATCGGCTACTACATCACGCCGGAACTGGTGGGCGGGACCAAGGGCGTCTTCATCTCGAACCGGATCGCCTACCACATCTCGTTCTCGTTGAACTGGGGTCTGGCAGCGGCGCTTGGGTCTATTCTGCTGGCGGTCGTTCTGATCCTGTATTGGGTCTACGACCGGATCGTCGGTATCGACAACGTGAAGCTGGGGGGCTGAGACATGGCCGGATTGCCACCATATGCATCGACGGGCCAGCGGGTCTGGTATTACAGCTTTCGGGTGATCTGTGGGCTGATCTTCTTCTTTCTGATCGCCCCGATTCTGGTCATCATCCCGCTGTCGTTCAACGCCCAGAACTTCTTTACCTTCACGCCGGAAATGCTGGCGTTTGACCCCGCTGGCTACTCGACCAAGCACTACAGGGACTTCTTCACCGATTCCGACTGGCAACTTGCGCTGCGCAACTCGCTTAAGATTGCGCCGGTCGCGACGTTGTTGTCGGTGTCCTTGGGGACCTTGGCCGCCATCGGCCTGTCGCAAAGCCACGTGCCGTTCCGGCGGGCGATCATGGCGGTGCTGATCTCCCCGATGATCGTGCCACTGATTATTTCCGCGACAGGTATGTATTTCTTCTACTCCAACCCGTACATTCCGATCCCGTTCTTCGGCAAGGTCGAGCTGCCCTTCACGTTGACCGGCACTTACTGGGGCGTGGTTCTGGCGCATGCGGCCTTGGGGATTCCCTTTGTTATCATCACCGTCACTGCAACCCTTGTGGGCTTCGACCAGTCCCTGACCCGCGCGGCGGCGAATATGGGAGCGGGGCCGGTCACGACCTTCTTCCGCGTCCAGATGCCGTTGATCCTGCCGGGTGTTGTCTCCGGCGGGTTGTTTGCGTTCATCACCTCGTTTGACGAGGTGGTGGTGGTGCTGTTCGTCGGCTCTGCCGGACAGAAAACGCTGCCGTGGCAGATGTTCACCGGCCTGCGTGAACAGATCAGCCCGACCATTCTGGCCGTGGCAACGATCCTGATCACCGTTTCGGTCGCGCTGCTGTTCGTTCTGGAGATACTGCGTCGCCGTTCCGAGCGCCTGCGGGGCATGTCCCCCGGCTAGGGTTTTGCGCCCACGGACGAAATTGAAGCCTTCCGACGTGGGTTAACACAATCTTAATATCCGGCTTGCTACCTTGCCTGCTGCCATGTGCGTGCCGCACCGGCTCTTAAGCGCATCCGGCTGATTGGTGCTGACGAACTCACGGTCCCTATATCTTGTGAGTTACGGGCGTGAAGTTAATAGAGGCAAGCGATAATGCAGCAGAAAGCCGCCGTTTCCCCACAAACATCCAGTAGCGTCAGTTGCGTCTCGGGCGAAATTGGCGCTATTGCTCTGTATCCTCACGCGAAAAGAGTGTCCTGCCCCGATTTCAGGGAAGCGCAGAGGTGGGAGCCAACTTGAATGCTTGATTATCTTGTTCATTTACCGCGGTCGGCGAAACACCACATTCTGCTTGCGATAGACGTGTTTCTGGTTCCCGTCAGCTTATTGATTGCGCTTGCTTTGATGTTCGACACGGTATCGCCCAGCGCTCTGCTATGGTCGGCGCTGCCGCTCTTTATCGTGATCCCGATAGTAGCTGTGCCCGTCTTCCTGCGCATTGGTTTGAACCGTATCAAACTGATGGCGTTTGAACTTCATGACATGCGGCGCGGAGCGATCGCCGCCCTGTCGATTGTTGGCCTGACATTTGCGACTACCTTCATTCTGGGCCTCGACATCCCTCATGCGGTGGCGTTGCTGACTGGCCCGATTTTCCTCCTTCTCCATCTGGGAATCCGGACGCTGGGGCGTAACCTGCTGGTGCGGCGCTCTAATGGTGGGGTCGGCAGGCTTCCCGTAGCGATATACGGCGCAGGCACGGCAGGCGTGCAGCTTCTGGCGGCGCTTCGCCAGGATTTGCAGATGCGCCCGATCACGTTCGTCGACGACAATGTCACGCTTCAAACAATGACGGTCTCGGGCATGAGCGTCTGCTCCCGTGCGCATCTGGAGGCGATGGTGAAACGTGGTGATATAAAGCGCGTCTTGCTGGCGATGCCATCCGTGAGTGAGCCGAAGATGCGGCGTATCACCCAAGAGCTGTCGGAACTGGGATGTGAGGTACACGCCCTGCCGACCTACAGCGAACTGGTCGAGGGCACGGGGCTTGCTTCGAACCTGCGACCCGTCACGCCAGACCGACTGCTGGGGCGCGACAAGGTGGATCTGGAAACACCGGAAGTTGCCCGCGCCTATGCCGGGCGACGAATTCTGATTACCGGCGCGGGTGGCTCCATCGGGTCGGAACTGTGTCGGCAGATCATCCTGTGCGGACCGCAGCGTCTGACACTGTTGGACCACTCCGAATATGCCCTCTACACGATCTCGCGCGAACTCAAGCAGCTTGCCGACGCGAACGGTGTGGAGCTGGTGACGCGGTTAGGGTCTGTTTGTGATCGGGAACGCATGTCCCATATCATGCGGGAATCTGAAATTGATATCGTTCTCTTTGCGGCGGCCTACAAGCATGTCCCGCTGGTCGAAGAGAACGAAATCGAAGGGTTGCGCAACAACCTGTTTGGCACGCTAACCACAGCCGAGGCGGCGCAACAGGCGGGCGTCGAGCGCTTCATTCTGGTTTCGACCGACAAGGCGGTGCGCCCCACCAACATCATGGGCGCCAGCAAGCGGCTTGCAGAACTTGCCATTCAGGATCTGCAAACGCGCTCCAAGGGGACGAAGTTCGCCATGGTTCGGTTCGGCAACGTGTTGGGGTCGTCCGGCTCGGTGATCCCGCTGTTTCAAAGCCAGATAGCCGCCGGGGGTCCCATCACCCTGACCCACGAGAAGATCACGCGCTATTTCATGACCATTTCCGAGGCCGCGCGTTTGGTGTTGCTGGCAGGGGCTTACGCGACCGGCGGTGATGTTTTCGTGCTGGACATGGGGGCCCCTGTGAACATCAGTGATTTGGCTCGGCGCATGGTCGAACTTACGGGGCTGAGTGTTAAGGACGACGAGCATCCGCATGGCGACATCGAAATCCAGACGGTCGGCCTGCGCCCCGGTGAGAAGCTCTACGAAGAGTTGCTGATCGGGGACAACATGCTCCCGACCCCTCATGAGAAGATCATGCGCGCCGAGGAGCGCGGTCTGTCCGAGATCGAAATGGCGCGCATACTCAAGCAGGTACGGACAGCTATCGCCGCCAACGATGCGCAGATGCTGCGCTTGATCGTAGAGACATGCGTGGACGGCTACCACGTTGCCGAAACGGGATTGGATGACGTCGTCTGACGTCGGCAAGTCCTGCATTGAACTCCCGAAACACAGAACGACCGTTTCTTTTGATGGGGGCCAGTGGCCGTGTCGGAAGTCTGCTTTTGCAGCACTGGCGCAGTGCGCCACCCATCATCCCCTTGCGGACCCAGTCGCGTGGCGAACGGTTCGACCTTAAGTGGTCCCCTATCATTGATGGCCCTGACCCGCTATGCCGCTTTGCGGATCGACAGGGCGGCCTGTCCGGCATCATCGCCCTGAGCGGAGCGACGCCATCAACTCGGGGCAACTTGTCTGAAACAGCATTGCTCGCCGACGCGGTGCTCTCCGCTGCGGTGAAGGCGGGGGTGCCACGGGTTTTGTTCACATCGTCATCAGCGGTCTATGCTTTGGGTGAGAACCTCTCCGAGTCCGACGAACCTGCCCCGACCTCAGACTATGGGCAAGCCAAGGTCGATATGGAGAGTGTAGTCGCACAAAGCGCCGGTACGACTCTGGATGCCTGCTGCCTTCGGATCGGCAATGTCGCGGGTGCTGACGCGTTGTTGGGGCGCAAATCCAACACGCCTGTCTTGTTGGACCGCTTCCCCGATGGGCATGGCCCACGACGCTCCTACATCGGCCCCATTCAACTGGCCAAAGTTCTTGAGCGGTTGATGTTGCATCCAGCGCGACTGCCGCTTGTGCTGAACGTTGCGGCAGAACCGCCCGTGCGTATGTCCGACCTTCTGCAAGCTGCGGGCCTGCCTTGGGAGTGGGTTCCGGCGCCCGAAGAGAGGCTCAAGACGCAGAGCATTACGCTGGATTGCACGGGTTTGGCGAAAATCACTGGCAAGGCAAGCCTTGCCGCATCGCCAGCCTCTATGATAGCGGAGTTGCGCAAATTGGGGGCGCTGGCTTGATCTTCTCGAAACGACTGTTCGATCTTGCGGCCCTTGTCTTGCTCGGGACAATCCTTCTGCCTGTGCTTGTGGTAACGGCACTTGTGATCGCAATCCTGGATGGTCGTCCTGTTTTCTATCTGTCCGAGCGGATGAAAACGCCGTCCCAAAGTTTCCGGCTTGTGAAGTTCCGCACGATGACCTTGTCCGAAGGTGATCAAGGGGTCTCAGGCGGTAACAAGGCGCATCGCATAACGCGGACGGGCGCGGCCCTGCGCCGGATGCGGCTGGACGAGATCCCGCAACTTTGGAACGTTTTGGTGGGCGATATCAGCTTCGTCGGACCTCGCCCGCCTTTGCGCGAGTATGTAGAGCGGTTTCCGGACATCTACGCGCAGGTGCTTCGCAGCCGCCCCGGAATAACGGGTTTGGCTTCGGTCGTTTACCATCGCCACGAGGAGGCCTTGCTGGCGGCCTGTGATACGCCAGAGGCGACGGATGATGTGTATACGCGCCGATGCGTCCCAAGAAAGGCGGCGCTCGACTTGATCTACCAAAGAAACCGAACCTTGTGCATGGACGCCTGGCTTATGATCAGGACGGTCTTCTAGACGGTGACCTGACGCAGAAAGGCTGCATCGACGGCCAGTTGGCGGCGCGAATGGTAGCGTTTCGTTGACAGATGCCCAGTTATCCAGCATCCCGAAGCCAGTTTGTTAAAGGGACTTTGTATGAAAATCACGATGATCGGCACGGGTTATGTCGGATTGGTATCCGGCGTGTGTTTTTCGGATTTCGGCCATGACGTCGTGTGTGTCGATCGCGATCCCGCGAAGATCGAGATGCTGAACGCAGGCAAAGTCCCTATCTATGAGCCTGGCCTGGACGAGTTGATGGCAAAGAACGTCGAAGCGGGCCGCTTGGTTTTCACCACCGATCTGGCTGCGGGCGTCACGGGCGCCGACGCGGTCTTCATTGCCGTTGGCACGCCCACACGACGCGGCGATGGGCATGCCGACCTATCATTCGTCTACGCAGCGGCTGAGGACATCGCCAAAGCCTGCGCTGAGGCGGGCAACCCCTACACGGTGATCGTGACCAAATCGACCGTTCCGTTGGGAACAAACCGGCAGGTAAAGCAAGTCATCCGCAAAGCCGCGCCGGATCTTGTTTTCGACGTCGCGTCTAACCCCGAATTCCTGCGTGAAGGGGCGGCGATTGACGATTTCATGAAGCCTGACCGCGTTGTCGTTGGCGTCCAGAGCGACCGTGCCGCCGAGGTGATGGAGGAAGTCTACCGACCGCTCTACCTGCGCGACTTCCCGATCATCACCACCGACCTGGAAAGCGCCGAGATGATCAAATACGCGGCCAATGCGTTTTTGGCGACGAAGATTACCTTCATCAACGAGATCGCCGCGCTGTGCGAGAAGACTGGCGCCGACGTCAAGCAGGTGTCGCGCGGCATGGGGATGGATGGCCGTATCGGCAACAAGTTCCTGCATGCGGGGCCCGGTTATGGCGGGTCCTGCTTCCCGAAAGACACCTCTGCACTGGCGCGGATCGGGCAGGAGCATGCGGTGCCAATGCATATCACCGAGACGGTGATGCGGGTCAACGATGGCGTAAAGCTGAGAATGATCGAGAAGGTGCGAGACCTGTGCGAAGGCTCGTTCAACGGCAAGACCATTGCGGTGCTGGGCGTGACGTTCAAGCCGAACACCGACGATATGCGCGATGCACCTTCGCTGACGATTGTCCCCGCACTGGTCGGCGGTGGGGCCAAGGTTCGGGTCGTCGATCCGCAAGGTGCGCGGGAGGGTAAGGCGTTGCTGCCCGGCGTGCAGTGGGGCGATGATCCCTACAAGGCCGTGCAAAACGCGGATGCGGTCGTCATTTTGACCGAATGGAACGAGTTCAGGGCACTTGATCTGAAGAAGCTTGCCAAAAAGATGGCGTCAGCGCGTATGGCGGACCTGCGCAACATCTACTCCGCAAAGGATGCGAAGCGCGCGGGTTTCGATGCCTATGTATCAATCGGGCGCCAAGGTTTTGAAGCGTCGAAGCCATGATGCGCTTGGTATTCGATGAACATCGGCCTACGTTGATGGTCAAAGCTTAACGCAAAGGAGTTTCCAATGGGTTTCTTTAACTCTCTAATTGGTCTCATCGTTTTCGCACTCGACGTCTGGGCGATTGCATCGATCTTCAACTCCAAGGTGGAAACAGCGCAAAAGGTTCTGTGGATCGCATTGGTGCTGATCCTTCCGATCATCGGTTTCCTGATCTGGTATTTCGCAGGACCGAAACCGGCACGCTGACTACGTGACGTTAATGCGTCACATCATATCCGGCTATAAATTCGTCAGCGAAATCCTGACAGCTATGGACAAGCGCAACCTGAGCCTCATCTCGGCAGGTGTGGCGTTTTATGCAATGCTTGCGATTTTTCCCGCCCTTGCAGCATTGATCGCACTTTGGGGCGTGTTTGCTGATCCGCTTGTCATTGACGAGCAGCTGAACCTGTTAAAGCAATTTGCGCCAGCCGATGCGTTCCGTTTGGTCGACACGCAGGTGAACGCGCTCATCAACGCAAATGACTCGACCCTGGGCTATACTACCCTTGTGTCGCTCGGCGCGGCCCTTTGGTCGACACGCGCGGGTGTGGCCGCGCTTATCCGCGGCCTGAATGCAGTGTATTCCGCACCGCACCGAACCGGCATACGCCGCACCTTCGCCGCATTGCTGCTGACGCTATGCTTGATTGGGATGTCACTGGTAGCGCTGACGGGCATCGTAATATTTCCGATCGCGCTGGCGCTTTTGCCCTTGGGAGAGTTCACGCAAGATATCTTCACCACCCTGCGATGGGTGCTGGTGACGTTGGCTGTCATTCTTGGCCTCGGGCTGATCTACCGGTTCGGACCGAACCACAAGACGGATTACCTCAAGACAAACTGGATTTCACCGGGTGCGCTGGTGGCATTGTTCATCTGGGGGGCGGTGTCTTGGGCCTTCTCGCTCTATCTGGCGAACTTCGGCAAATACAACGAAGTCTACGGCTCAATCGGTGCCGTGGTCGCGTTGCTCATGTGGTTTTACATCAGCGCGTGGGTCGTACTGCTCGGTGCGACACTCAACTGTGAGCTGGCAAGACGACGACACGATAGACAAGCAGAACCTCAAGCTACCTGAGTGTATCACCGGGCGCAAAAATCGGTGATATTTCGATGCGTTTCTCGGGGGCCGCGCCCGCGCTTCCGTCGGCCTCTTGCGCAATGATTTGCGCAGCCTTCTGGCCGATTTCGACGCGGCAACTGTCCATGGTCGCCAGTTTCTTGGGCAGGCCCTCGATTAGATCCACGCCGTTGAACCCCGCAAGGCCCAGTTTTCCGGGTACGTCGATCCCGGCCTCAAGGCAGTACAACAGGCCACCTGCGCCGATCATGTCGTTGGAGTAGTAAAGGAAATCGAGATCCTTGTTCTTCTCCAATATGCTTGCGGTCATCTCGCGACCCTTACCCAAAGCGGAGCCGCCGGAGTAGTATTCCTCTGCCTCAAGGCTGAGACCGTTCTCACGCAATACGGCTTCAAAACCCTCGAAACGCTTTCTGGCACGGTGGTCACGCGGCATTTTAGTTCCGAGGAATCCGATTTTCCTGTAGCCGCGCTTAAGTATCTCTTTCGCCGTTTCCCGCCCGGCGCGGGTGTGGGAAATGCCAACCACGGCGTCCACGGCGGGGCCGTCCGCATCCATGATCTCAACAATGGGAACGCCTGCGTTCTCCATCATGCGACGGGCCGCGTCCGTGTGCTCCAACCCTGCCACGATAAGACCGGATGGCCGCCAAGACAGCATTTCGAAGATAACTTTTTCTTCTTTTTCAGGGATATAGTCCGTCACACCCACAACAGGTTGCAGGGGGGTATCATCCAGAACTTTGGATATACCCATCATGACTTCAGGAAACACCATATTGGACAGTGATGGAATAATAACGCCGACAAGGTTCACGCGGTTCGACGCCAGAGCGCCCGCAATCTTGTTTGGCACATAGCCAAGCTGGCGCGCGGCAAGCAGCACTTTCTCTCGGGTTTTGTCAGAGACTTCACCACGATTGCGCAGAACGCGACTAACGGTCATTTCACTCACCCCGGACGCCTCCGACACATCACGAAGGGTTAGCTGATGGCGATAGTCGGGACTGGAGCGTTCGGCCAAGGGAGGTCTCGTAAGCTTGTGAATATGCGCAATGATAGCGCTAAAGAACGCTGTCTCCAAGGCGCATCTGCACGCTGAATTTGGGGTTGCCTGCCGGCAGTCAAAAACGCCATACAGAAAACGTGGTCCCGTGGCTCAACTGGATAGAGCAGCCCCCTCCTAAGGGGCAGGTTGCAGGTTCGAATCCTGCCGGGGTCGCCACATTCTAGCAGCGGCGGGAAATCTTCCGGTCAGTTTTGCCTGTGTTTCAGGTTCAACGGTGGGAACAACTCATATGGGATTAGGGTCGACTCGCTACATAAGTAGGAACGATGCCTGAGTCCCGGATTGCGCTGTCGACGTCGTATCCTGCAAAAAAACCGTAATCTGAAATCAAAGCAGAGCCGATCCCGGCAGCCTGTGCGCCCAGTATGTCGGTGTGCAAGCTGTCGCCAACCATGACAATGCGGTTGCGGGGAATGCCCGACCCTAGCCGCTGAAAGGCCAGTTCGAATATGTTGCCGAAAGGCTTGCCAAAGAATTGCGGGGCTACGCCCGTCTGATCTGCCAGACGGTGAGCGAAATAGCCGGGCTCCACCGAAAAACCGGTTTCGCGGGGTGCGACAATGTCGGGATTGCCCACCCAAACAGGCCGGGTGCGCTGGGTTAGAGCCTGAACAAGCAAGGAGTACCGCTGTTCCGTCCATGCTGCGCTGCCGATCATCAGGAAGCCGTCTACTTCTGCGTAGGGGGCGGGATCTTCCTCCAAGTAGGTCACATTCAGCGCTTCGAGATCACGAAGACCTGCACTTGGCGTCGCCATAAGACCTAGATGTAGACCCTCGCAGGAACCAATTGCTGCCAGCAAGGTAGCGCGGCTGGTGATGACGTCCTCGGCCGTGAAGTCGTAGCCCAGCCGATGATACTTCTGCATTAGCGTCGCATGCGGAAAACCTGCGGCGTTAGAGACGACTATAACCCGTTTGCCCCGGGCTTTCAGCGATCTGACCCGCTCAACAACGCCGGGGATCGCGGTTTCGCCGATATTCAGCACTCCGAACGCATCCAGCAAGAATGCGTCGTAGTCCTCCGCAATATCTTCAAGCGTGGCGACACGTTGCGCCGGTTGGCGTGACGGAACGGCGGCGGGAAGTCGATGACGAACAGCCTCATAGGCTGCGAAGGCTTTGGCGGTATCCATTTCGCTCAAATGATTGCTCCGCGCACCTTGGCGGATACCCACTCGCTGATGACGACCGCCGCAAGGATGACCAGCAGGATCAGGCTGACCTGCGGCCATGCCAGCACGTTCAGCGACGCGGAGAGCTGCAACCCGATGCCACCTGCACCGACAAGGCCCAGAACCGTGGATTCGCGGATGTTGATGTCCCAACGGAACACCGCAATCCCGGCGAAGGCGGGCATGATCTGGGGCACGATCCCATACGCCATCACCTGCCAGCGTGACGCGCCAGTGGCCGTGATCGCCTCGACCTGCACCGCGTCGATTTCTTCTATCGCCTCGTAGAGGAGTTTTGCGCAGAACCCGATGGAGCGGATCGCGATGGCGATGACGCCCGCAAATACGCCCGGCCCGATGATCGCGATAAGGAGCAGCGCCCAGATCAGCGAGTTGATCGAGCGGGTCGACACGATGATGAGCAATGCAATGGGGCGGATAAAAAAGCGCGACGGGGTCGTGTTGCGTGCGGCCAGAAACGCGACGGGCACGGCCAGAAACAGCGCGATGATCGTGCCGAGCGTCGCGATGTTGAGTGTATCCCAGATCGGGCGGCCCAGCTGGGTGATGTATTCCCAGCGGGGCGGTGTTGCGCGGGTCCAGATGTCGCCCGCGATACGCGGGGCATCCCAGACGAAAAACCACGTCGTCGCGTTGGAAATCTGCTGCCAGCAGTAGACGAAAATCGCCGTGCCGATCAGCCACATAGCCCAGTGCATCAGAGACTGCTTGGTGGTGCGGCGGCGCCAGATGGCCGTGCCGTTTTGCTGCTTTACCGGCATTACTGGACCCTCGCGCGGACAATGCCGGAGATGTATTCCAGCGCCATGACGATCACGATGATCAGGATCAGGATTGCTGCGGCGGTGTCGTATTCGTAGCGGTCGAACGCGGTGTTCAGCGTGGCGCCGATCCCGCCAGCGCCGACAAGGCCGAGGATCGCGCTTTCACGGAAGTTGATATCAAGACGGTAGATCGACAAGCCAACCAGACGCGGCATGACCTGTGGCTGCACGCCGTAGTTGATCCATTGCATCCACCGTGCGCCAGAGGCGCGAACCGCCTCTGCCTGCGAGCGGTCCATGCTTTCGATGTCCTCCGCCAGCAGTTTCGACAGGAAACCGATGGTCGCGAAACTCAGCGTCAGGAAGCCCGCCAGTGGGCCGAAGCCGAATATGGCAACCAGCAGGATCGCCACGATGATTTCCTGCAATGCGCGGCTGATGGCGACGATGCCGCGACAGATCATGTAGACGGGCAGGGGGGCGATATTGCGTGCCGCGCCCAGCCCGATCGGGATGGAGATCAGGATGCCCACGACCGAAGCCGCAACGGTCATGATGATGCTCTCCAGCAGGCCGCTCCAGATGTCCGATGCGCGGGAGACGAAGTCAGGGGTCATGAAGGCCAGCACGAATTGCGCACCTCGATCCAGACCTTCGTAGACACGGGACCAGTTGATCTCGATCGTCATGTAGGCGGCGATCAGATAGGCTATGAAGCCTATTGTCAGACCCCACCGAAGGGCGGGGTTGGTGACGAAGTGCGGCCGTTTCCATTGCTTGCCGAGGACGGCTTCCAGTTCGGTGCTCATTCGGCGGCCTCTATTTCGTTACCGTCGTCGTCCACCTTCTTGATGGTCGCTTCCCAGTCCTCCTCGCCATAGATCGTGGTCAGGACGTCGGGCGTCAAAGCCTCTGGGGGGCCGTCGAATTCGATGGCACCGAATCGCAGGCCGACGACGCGTTGCACGAACATCTGCGCGAGTGCGACATCGTGGATGTTGATGATCGCGGCAAGGCCGCGTTCGGCGCATAGCTCGCAAATCAGGCGCATGATCTGGCGGCTGGTTTTCGGGTCAAGCGACGCGGTTGGCTCGTCCACCAGCAGAAGTTTGGGATTTTGGATCAACGCGCGGCAGATGCCTACCCGCTGACGTTGACCGCCGGATAACTCGTCTGCCCGTTTGTCGGCCATGGCCAGTAGGCCCACGCGGTCAAGCAGCCGGAACGCCTCGTCCACATCCGATTGCGGGTAGCGGCGGGTCAGGCTGCGCCAGAAGCCGACATAGCCAAGCCTGCCGGACAGCACGTTTTCCATGACGGTCAGACGCTCGACCAAGGCATATTCCTGAAAGAT
This sequence comes from Litoreibacter arenae DSM 19593, assembly GCF_000442275.2. Lineage (GTDB taxonomy): Bacteria > Pseudomonadota > Alphaproteobacteria > Rhodobacterales > Rhodobacteraceae > Litoreibacter > Litoreibacter arenae. The sequence goes on from NZ_KE557314.1 coordinate 962,581, forward strand.
CATGCCCATCTCACGGCGGGCGCGGCGCAGGCCCGAGGCTTTCAGATGCGTCAGTTCCAGATCGTCGAGCCAGACCTCGCCCGATGTAGGTTCCACAAGGCGGTTGATGCAGCGGATCAGCGTAGACTTCCCCGCGCCGGAGGGGCCGATCAGGGCCAGAACCTGACCTTCCGGCATTTCAAGGTCGATTGCCTTCAAGGCCTGATCGCCCGTGCGATAGGTTTTCACGAGCTTTTTGAGTTTCAGCATGTTCTGCCCCGGTCCCCGAAATTAGGTCTGGCGGCACCCGAACGAGCGCCGCCAGCTTGTTTAGTTATTCGCAGGCGTAGCTTACGCCATTGGCCGCGTCGATTTTGCGGATCACGTCCCAGAACTCCTTGTAGTTCATCTCAAGGAATTGCTCTTCGCCGGATTTGGAGAACTCCTCCAGCAGTGACGTGCCTTCCCATTCAAAGCTGAAGAACGCGTCTTTGATCTGCTCCTGAAGTTCAGGCTTCAGGTTGTAGACCGTGCCGAAACCCGTGGTCGGGAAAGTCTGCGATTTGTAAATCGACACAACCTGTTCAGGCTGGATCACGCCGCGGTCGATCATGCGGGACATGACCGAGTTGGCGATTGCGCCAGCGGTGTAGTCCTTGTTCGCAACGCCAAGAATGGTGTTGTCGTGCTTGCCGGAAAACGCGGGCTCGAAGTCACGCTCCGCTTCCAAGCCGTATTCGGATTTCAGGATGGCGGATGGTGCCTTGAAGCCCGAGTTCGACGTGGGCGCGGTAAAGGCAAGCTGCTTGCCCTTGATGTCTTCGACCTTCTCGACACCTGAGCCGGGGTAGGTGATGATTTCCATCTCGTAGCCGAAGCCGCCGTCCTTGGACGCCATGATGGTGAACGGACGGAAGCCCGCGCAGTTCACCGCCAGCGGGTTGGAGCCGGTGTTGAAGCCGGAAATGTGAAGACGTCCCGACCGCATGGCTTCGATTTGTGCGGCGTTGGACTGCACCGGGAAGAACACGATGTCCTTGCCGGTTTTTTCTTTCAGGTGATCAAGAAAATCGGCCCAGGCCGTCTTGTAGACGGCAGGATCTTCAACCGGCGTATACGCAAAAATCAGCGGGTTAGGGTCGAGCAGTTCGGACTCGTCCTCGGGGACATCCGCGATCAGGTCGCCGTCGCGGTCGCAATATCTTGCGTCCAGATCGCCGCGCGGGCAGTCTTGCGCCCAAGCTCCGGACGCCGCCATCGACATGACGGCTACCGCGCCGGTCGCGGCCAGTATTTTTCTAAGTTCACTCATGATTTCCTCCCTAGGTTTTCATTTCGTTCGCCTTGCTCAGGCGGTAGTTGACAGACTCTATTGCGCCACAAGCACCTCGACATTCGAGTGTCTGAGTGATTTTGCAAGACCTTCATCGGGCGGCCGGTCGCACACGATTGAAGTGATGTCAGACAAATTTCCAATTCGAGCCAAGCCTTTGCGGCCAAATTTCTGGCTATCCGCCAGCAGATGAGCCACGCCACTCCGACGCACCATCGCGCGCTTTATCGCGGCGAACCCGCGCACGGCTTCAGAGGGGCCATCTTCCGAAAGCCCGGATGCGCCGATCAGGCATCGGTCCACGGTATGTCGCTCCAGAAACTCGATTGTATCCGTTCCCACGACTGCGGATTCCGAGGGCAGGTAGTCGCCCGGACAGAGAATTACTTTCGCAGCGTCGCTTTGCCCAAGCGCCATGGCAACGGGGAAGCTGTTTGTGAGAACTGTGCAGGGTGTCCCGTTAAAGGCCAGAAAGCGCGCCATCTGGACCGTGGTGGATCCGGAGTCGATCATGAGTGTTTCGCCAGCTTGTACCAGATCTGCCGCAGTCCGTCCGATCTGCTCGCGCTCTGCCATCCGCGATACGGCGCGTTGGTCGAAGCTTGGATAGTGCCCCGACACCAACGCCGATGCGCCGCCATGCGCGCGGTCCAAAAGGCCGTCCGCGCTGAGCTTTTCAAGATCCCGCCTAACTGTTTCAGTAGAGACGCGAAATCGCTCAGCCAGCTCGGAAATGCGCACGTGCGGTCTCAGGCGGAGTTCCAGCAGGATATGCTTGCGCCGCTCGTGCTTGCGCAACTTGGGTCGCGCATCAAGATCAACACCAGCAGCCATGCACCCCCCTAGGCTTTGAGCAAGAATCCCCATTCACGGATCAAAACTGTGGGCATTGCCACCTTTTGGCAAGAAAAAATGTTGCATAAAGCAAAGTTCGGTGTTGGGAATAGTGTCTATGGTCCTGATAATCGGAAATCTTGCAGGCGCGATTGCGCTGCTGCTCTGGTCTGTGCGCTTGGTGCGCACAGGGATCGAACGCGGGTTCTCGGGCCCGCTGCGCACGGGCGTCAGGCATGCTTCACGGAACCGCGTCACAGCCGCGGCGAGCGGGTTCTTCGCCGCGATTGCAATGCAAAGCTCGACAGCGGTCGCAATGCTGGTCGCGGGATTTGTCGCGGCGGGAACGTTGCCGATGTTCAGTAGCTTGGCGGTCATCCTCGGTGCGGACCTCGGCTCGGCCATTGCTGCACGGATTCTGCTGACGCCAATCTCGGCAATCGTCCCGGCGTTGCTCGTCGTTGGCGTTGCTCTCTTCCTGAAAGGTCGATCGCGCCGTATCAAGCAGTCCGGGCGAATTCTTATCGGCATTGCGCTGGTTCTTACATCGCTGACCATGATCCGCACGGCGACCGCGCCGTTGCAGGATAATGAGGCGACAGAGCTGCTCTTCACCTATCTGGCAAGTGATTTGCTGACATCGTTTGCGATTGGTGCGATTCTGGCCTGGGCGACCCATTCCAGCATTGCCACTGTGCTCACCGTCGTCGCGATGGCGTCCGAGGGGCTGCTGCAAGCGCCGGTGGCTGCGGCAATTGTGTTGGGGGCAAACCTTGGTGGGGCGACCATACCGGTGCTGCTGACGTTATCCGCGGCCTACACGGCGCGTCGCGTCATGCTCGGCAACCTGCTGGTAAGGGGCGGCGGGGCGGTTTTGGTGCTTTTGGCGTTGATACAATGGCCCGAGCATCTGTCGTTGCTGGGGGCCAGTGCATCGACACAGGCGATCAACCTTCATCTGGCTTTCAACGTCATTGTTCTGCTCGTCGGTTTGCCGCTGCTAAAGCCTGCCCTGCATGCCGCTGCGTTGATCTTTCCCAAGACAGTCGCAACCAAGCCGCGCCGCATCAGCGCGCTCGACAAAACGGCGACGCAACCGGATCGCGCCCTTGCCTGTGCCGCGCGTGAGGTGCTGGAAATGGGCGAGCAGGTCCATGGGATGCTGATTCCGATCATGGGTCTATTCCGCGACTGGGACGAAAACGTAGCCACCCAGATCCGCATGAGCGAGGATGATGTCGACCGCATGCATTTCGAGGTGAAGTTGTATGTCGCGCATTTGCAGGAAAGTGCGCTTTCCCCAAGGCAGGCCAGCCGTGCGATGGATATCGTTACGATTTCCAACCATCTTGAAGATGCTGGCGATCAGATATCGTCTAACCTTGTTGAAATTGCGCAACGGCTTCATGCCGACGGTTTGGCTTTTTCGGAGGAAGGGTGGAGCGACCTGTGCGATTTCCATGATCAGGTGGTTTCAAACGTCCAGTTGGGGCTGAACGTTCTGATGACTGGGGACGCGGAGGCGGCGATTCAGCTGGTGGAGGAAAAAGACCGGATGCGCGAGGCGGAGCAGAGGCTTCAGTCCAACCATCTTGACCGATTGCGCGGCGGCAATGCCGCCAGCATCGAGACCAGCAACCTGCATCAGGAAACCATACGCGCGCTGAAGCAGGTAAATACTGCGTTTACCTACACCGCCTACCCGATTGCAGAATCGACCGGCGCATTGCTGTCCAGCCGGTTGGCGCAAGGGGAGGGTGCCGAGTCATGAAATATATTGACGCAGGCATAATACAGGACATGCTGACGACAAGCTGCCGCAAAGGACAGCGCGAGTACGAGTGAAGACCAAGTAAATCCTAGGGAGGAAAACATGAGAAATATCAAACACCTTGCGATCCCGTCACTGATCGCATTCGCTGCCAGCGTCTCGGCAGCGCAGGCCGACAAGCTGACTTTTTACTGCTCGGCGCAGGAAGAATGGTGCCAGCTTATGGCCCGCAGCTTCGAAGATGCGAGCGGGATCGACGTAAACATGACCCGCAAATCGTCCGGCGAAACCTTCGCCCAGATCAAGGCGGAATCGTCCAACCCGAAAGGCGACGTCTGGTGGGGCGGCACCGGTGATCCGCACCTGCAAGCCGCCGAGGAAGACCTGACCGAGCCTTACGTATCACCAATGCGCAGCGAGTTGCACGACTGGGCGATCTCACAAGCAGAAAGCGCAGGCGACAAGACGATCGGCATCTATTCGGGCGCGTTGGGCTATGGCTATAACACCGACCTTTTGGCGGCTAACAACCTGCCGGAGCCTGCTTGTTGGAAAGACCTTTTGAAGCCTGAATACAAAGGGCATGTGCAGATGGCGAACCCGAACTCGTCGGGCACCGCATACACGACGCTGGCCACGATGGTGCAACTGTTCGGCGAGGACGAAGGCTTTGATTTCATGAAGGGCCTTCACGCCAATATCAACCAGTACACCAAGTCAGGCTCGGCCCCGATCAAGGCGGCAGGTCGTGGCGAGAACACCATCGGCATCGTGTTCATGCATGACGCCGTGGCGCAGGCTGTGTCCGGTTTCCCTGTGAAGGTCGTGGCCCCATGCGAAGGCACCGGATACGAGATCGGCTCCATGTCGATCATCAAGGGCGCTCGCAACATGGAAGAGGCCAAGCAGTTCTACGACTGGGCGCTGTCTGCGGATGCGCAGAACCTTGCACTACAGGTCAAAGCGTTTCAGGTGCCGTCTAACAAGGGCGCAGAGACGTCTGAGTCAGCCCCCGATATGTCCTTGATCAAACTGATCGACTACGACTTCAAGACTTACGGGTCGTCGGACGAGCGCAAGCGTCTCTTGCAGAAGTGGGACGAAGAAGTCTCGACTTTGCCACAATAAATCTTGCGCAATACCACCAACACCAAAACCTCCCACCCGGCGCTGATCTTCTGGATCATCGCCGGGTGGGTCGGGTTCCTTCTTCTGCCTTGGTACGGGGTGGAAGACGGTATCCTGTCGTTCGAGTGGCTGTTCGACGGCTACCCGTTCGACGATGACTACGCGCCCGCGGCCTTTCTGATCGGGCAGGGTGAAAAGCTGTGGCTTGCGCCGCTTGTTCTGCCTCTTGCCTTGTCCGTCCTTGCGCTTGGTCGTCCCAAAAGCGATCCGCTGTTTGCAAAAATCCTGATCCTCTCTGGCGCACTTGGCTTCGGCTGGCTGGTGGCGCAGGGATTTGGCATAGGCATTCGCGGTTTCAACTTTGAATGGCTAAAGGCCTTGTTTGGCGAACTCGGCGACCGCCAATTCGGCATGGGGCTGGGCGCGATGGTCGTCGCCACGGCCGTTTTGTTCATCTTCACCCAAGGCATAGCGGCGCGTGGCGCAATCAATGGCGACGTGTTCGTCGTCAGCGCCATCGGCGGCGTGATCGTGATCGTCACGACCTTCGTGTTCTTCCCGATTGCCAAGATGCTCCTTGCCGCCTTCGTCACCGAGGAGGGCGCCTATTCGGTCAGCGTCTTCGCGGCCAAGTTCTTTGATGATCGCCTTTGGGGTCTTGGCTGCCTCAGCGGTGGGCGTTGCGGTGTGGCTTGGAACTCCCTGTTTCTCGCGGTTCTCGTCGGTGTGTTGACGACCATCCTCGGCCTCGTTTTTGCGCTCGTCGTGACCCGCTCCGGCTTCCGCTACAAGCGGGCTTTGCGCGCTTTGACGGTGCTGCCGATTATCACGCCGCCTTTCGTAATCGGGCTGGCGCTGATCCTGCTTTTCGGGCTGTCGGGCTCGGTCACACAGTTCGTGTCCGAGTTGTTCGGCGTCCAGCCGACGAGGTGGCTTTACGGTCTGCCGGGTATCCTGATTGCACAGGTGCTGGCCTTTACGCCCATCGCGTTTCTCGTGCTCATCGGGGTGGTGGAGGGCGTCTCACCGTCCATGGAGGAAGCCGCGCAAACCCTGCGGGCGAACAAGTGGCAGACCTTCCGCACCGTCTCGCTGCCCTTGATGCGCCCCGGCCTCGCCAACGCGTTTCTTCTGGGCTTCATCGAAAGCATGGCGGATTTCGGCAATCCGCTGGTGTTGGGCGGCAACTACGATGTGCTGTCGACCGAGATATTCTTTGCCATCGTCGGCGCACAATACGACCAAGGCCGCGCCGCGGTTTTGGCAATGGTGCTGTTGTTTTTCACGCTATCGGCGTTTTACGCGCAGCGCGCATGGCTGGGTAAGAAGAGCTACACAACCGTTTCCGGCAAGGGCGACGCAGGAGTTCACCCTTTGATGCCGAACGGCTTGGCTATACCGGTTTTCGTTATGGCGGGGTTGTGGGGTCTGTTCACAATCGTGGTTTACACGATGATCCTTTACGGCAGCGTGGTCGAGCTTTGGGGGGTCAACAATACCCTCACTTTCAAGCACTACGTCACCGCCTTCTCGGTGCGGATCGAGGATAGCGGTATCCGCTGGACCGGCGCTGCATGGGACAGCTTCTGGACCACGATCTACATCGCAGCGGCGGCGGCTCCGTTGACGGCGGTGGTCGGGCTGATCACGGCGTATCTGCTGACACGGCAAACCTTTGCGGGCAAAAACGCATTCGAGTTCGGCACGATGCTGAGCTTCGCCATCCCAGGAACCGTTATCGGCGTGAGCTACATTCTGGCCTTCAATGTGCCGCCGATAGAGATCACAGGGACAGGCTTGATCCTGATCATCAGCTTTATCTTCCGAAATATGCCCGTTGGGGTTCGCGCGGGCATCGCGTCGATGTCGCAGCTCGACAAGTCGCTTGACGAGTCGTCGCTGACCCTTGGCGCGAACAGTTGGCAGACCTTTCGCAAGGTGATCCTGCCTTTGCTTCGCCCCGCCATATTGGCGGCTCTCGTCTACAGTTTCGTCCGCGCCATGACGGCGATTTCAGCGGTGATCTTTCTGGTCTCGGCGGAATACGATATGGCGACCAGCTATATTATCGGCCGGGTCGAGAACAACGACTACGGCCTCGCCATCGCCTATTCGACCACGCTGATCTTCGTGATGCTGTCGGTCGTGGGCGTCATGCAGTTGATCGTCGGGCGCACCGAAATCGGGCGGCGCATGAGCCAGTCGCGCACCAATGTCTGAGGGAACACCATGAAACTCAACTCCAAGGCGGCCCCCGTCAGTTTTCAGAACGTGACCAAGATCTACGGTCGTGATGTCTTGGCCGTGGACAAAGTGAATCTGGAGATTGAAGCGGGCAAACTCGTCACCTTGCTAGGCCCGTCAGGCTGCGGCAAGACCACGACGCTGCGCATGATTGCGGGGCTAGAGATGGCCACGTCCGGACGTATCCTGATCGGGGACGCGGATGTGACCACGTTGCCCGCAACAGACCGCGACGTGTCGATGGTGTTCCAATCCTACGCGCTTTTCCCGCACATGACTGTGCTGGAGAACGTGTCCTACGGGCTGTCATTCTCCGGCTTTTCCAAATCGGAGACGCGGGAGCGCGCCTTGGTCGGGTTGGACCTCGTCGGCCTCAAAGGGTTCGATGCCCGCCTACCGAGCGAGCTGTCAGGCGGGCAGCAACAGCGTGTCGCTGTGGCGCGGGCGTTGGTCTTGGAGCCGCAGGTGTTGCTTTTTGATGAACCGCTCTCCAACCTTGACGCCAAGCTGCGCAGGCAGGTGCGCGAGGATATTCGCGCGATCCAGCAGGACCTTGGATTAACGGTCGTCTATGTGACACACGATCAGGAAGAAGCGCTGGCTGTGTCGGACGAGATCGTCGTGATGCGCAACGCGGCAATTGCGCAGATCGGGACGCCACGCCAGCTATACGACGCGCCCGTAGACCGCTTCGTGGCCGACTTTATCGGAGAGGCGAACTTGCTGCCCTGCACGATTGAATCCGTTTCCGGCGATCAAGCGACAATCGCCATTGAAGACTACCGCTATTCCCTCGCCTCGCGCGGTCTTTCTGAGGGCCCTGCGTCCATGGCTGTGCGGCCCTCGCGCCTTGTCATCGGCGCGCCGCAGGGGTTCAGCGCGACCGTCGCGAAGGCGACGTATGTAGGTGTCCGCATGGAATACACGCTGGAAGCGTCTTTCGGGTCGATGTTTGCCGTGCAGGACGACGTCGATCAACCGTTGGCTGTCGGCACCGACGTCACGGTTGGCTTCGCTGAAAAGGGACCGGTGCTGCTGCCGGAAGGCTAGGAAAAAGCCTCCACCGACAATTCGCGAAGGCGGGCAAACACCGCAGGCGTTCCGACAATTACACGGCCGCCATCTGCGATCATCGCATCTGCGTTCTGTGCCTCGACCTCGCCGCCCGCTTCGGCCACGATCAACTGGCCCGCCAGACAATCCCACGCATTCATGTGCTCTTCGGCGTAGCCCAACAACCGCCCCGACGCGACATAGGCCAGCGACAAGGCACCGGACGCGTTGCGGTGGAACATTGCGCCCTCTTGCACCAAAGCGGCAACGAGTTGCACGATCCCCTTAGATTCCACACGGCCGGAATAGCCGACGCCGACGGTTCCTTCTGGAAGGGTGCGCGTATCGTTTATCTGCAAAGGCTTGCCATTCAGCGTAGCGCCCCCGCCTGCAATGGCCGCGTGAGTTTCGTTATGGCAAGGGTCATGTATCACGCCGATCTGTGTTTTGCCGTCGCTGACGCCCGCCACAACGACGGTCCACGCCGGAATGCCGTTGATGAAATTCGTGGTCCCGTCGATGGGGTCGATCACCCATGTAAAGCCGGACGTGCCTTCCTTGGGTGCATCCTCTTCCCCCACGATGCTGTCATCGGAAAATGCCTCTTCCAGCAGACGGCGTGTCAGGGCCTCGACCTCGCGGTCGGCTTGGCTGACAAAGTCCTGATGGCCTTTGTGGTCGATCACCAATTCGTTCTGGTTCTCGAAGTAACGCAAGGCCAGCTTGCCGGCCTCGACGCAGATTTCTGTCAGGGTTTTCAGGCGTGCTTCATGTTCCATAGGAACGAAGCGTAGCGACTTTTCGGGGTGCGTAAAGAGCCTTAGATCATCTTGATCGCGCCGGGCTCCACCGCCAGTACATAGCCCTTCCGGGCGATGTTCTTGATCAGCAATTCGCTCATCATCTGGTTGCCCAAATGGTCGCGCAGGCGTTTGATGCGGGTGGCACCGGATGCTTCATCGCACTCCACCTCGGGCCTGCCCGAGATCATCGCCTCGATTTCCAGTCCCGATAGAATATCGTCGTCCAGCCGCGCTTCGGCCAGCACGGACAGCGTCTCCAGCGCGGCTTCGGTCAGTTTGAATTCCATATCGTTGATTTGCACGATCCGCTCCCCGCGGCTGACCACCAGTGAGCTGACCTGTATCCCGCTTTTCTCGATCTCCGCCATGCGGCGGGCGAGGGTGACCAGAAAGACGATCGACACCAGTGCAGCGATGAGCAACGCGGTTGCGAAAACCAGCAGCACGAAGATGATGAACCGGTAGGACGCCAGCGTGTCGGAAAATGCGGTGCCGGACTGGGCCAAAATTTCCAGCAGCCTGATTTCGCCGCCTTGTTTCAGCGCATCGTTCTCGATGAAAATCCGCTCCACCCGCATGTTGAACGCATTGGCGTCGGGTAGGTTCAGGAACAGCACAAGCGCGGCGACCACCAGAATGCCGACGATCACCGCCATGCCGATGACAATCACCTGCGTGGGCGACGGCGCTTTAGAAGCGGAGGAAGTATGGTCCGGCATTCGCCTGTCTCCCCTGAAGGCCGTCGTCGCCGAACAGCGACACGATGTTGAGCAAGGTCCAACCGGCCGCAGCAAGACGCGGCGCAATGGCTTTCGCCGCTGCACTTGGAGATGAGCAGGCCGAATTGGGTATCTGCATCACCCCGTAGTGGAGCTTCAACGGATTGTCCTTTTTTGCCTTGTAGTCTGCGTAGCAGGCGGCCTGCGCCGGCAGCGTGGTGAGGCCAAGGACAAGGGCGACTATTTGAATAGCGTGTTTCATGCGGTGACCATGATCCGCGCCGTCCCGTTATTCAATATCAAGCTGTGCATTTGCGAGTGCTATCCGATAACCAAGCGCTGTCATTGAGTGACCGGGCAGGGCGCGGCCAAGGTTGTTGCATCAATCGCCACAACTCGAAGGAAACACCATGACACGCCAATTCATCGCCGCCTTGCTGAGCCTTTCCCTGGGCTTCAGCGCCATGTCCACCGCCCGCGCCCGCGCTGATGAAGATGTCGTCAAAATCATCGCAGGCTTGGCGTTGCTGGGTATTCTGGCAAATGCCGCGAAAGACCGGAATCGGGAGGTCGTAACCCAGAACCAGCACCGTCCACGCTACAGCAAACCCAACCGTCCTCGTCAAACGAAGAAAGTCGCGCCGCGCCGCTGCCTGCGCGAGCAGTGGACCCATCGAGGCAAACGAGATGTCTATGGCGCCCGCTGCATGGAGAACCGTGCCCAGCACGCGTTGCCGCGCAATTGCAAACGTCAGGTTGAAACCCGACGCGGAGTCAGAAACTTTTATACGCCGAACTGTCTGCGCAAGAATGGCTGGAACGCATAATCATAAGAGAAAATCGAGCAGGAAGGGGCGGGCTTAGATGCCTGCTCCTTTTTTACGGTTGGCGGCGGTTGCGCTTTGGCCCGAATCCCGCTCTTGGTGCGGGCATGACTGGACCGGATTTCACCTACGAGCGGGCACTCCTAGCTCAGGGCCTGACTGCCATTGCAGGCACCGACGAGGTTGGTCGCGGTCCTTTGGCCGGGCCTGTCGTCGCGGCGGCGGTTATTCTTGATCCGGAGAGTATTCCCCTAGGCCTGAACGACTCGAAAAAGCTCAGTGCCAAGAAGCGGGAAGCTCTGTTTGACCAAATCATAACCTGCGCCCGCTTCTACATTGCGGAGGCAAGCGTCGACGAGATTGACGCGCTCAATATCTACCACGCCTCTCATCTGGCGATGTGTCGAGCGGTGGCGGGGTTGGGTCAGGTCGACCACGTATTGGTAGACGGAAACAAAATCCCCCGCGAGATGGGGCCACCCGCGACCGCGATCGTGAAGGGGGATACACGCTCGCAGTCAATTGCCGCCGCTTCAATATTGGCAAAAGTGACGCGCGACAGACACATGGATGCACTTGCGCAACAATACCCCGGCTACGGATGGGAGAAAAACGCGGGCTACCCGACCAAGAGCCACATTTCTGCCCTAATTGAACTTGGTGTGACCCCACATCATAGACGTAGCTTCAAACCAGTCCACAATATCTTGTGTCACCTATAATTTTCAACTCGTTGAAATATAAAGCTTTTGACAGAGAATCAGCTTTGACTCATCCTTAGGACAACACAGCGAACAAGCACGACAACGTGCACCAGCTTGAGGCAGATGATGGGAAAAATGACAAAGGTGATGCATGAAGCATTGCCGCTGAATTCGATATTAGACGGTGATTGCATCGAAGCGATGAACAGCCTTCCGGAAGGCTCCATCGACCTGATCTTTGCGGACCCGCCTTATAACCTGCAATTGCGCGGTGACCTGCACCGCCCCGACAACTCCAAAGTCGATGCAGTTGACGACGCTTGGGACCAATTCGCGTCCTTCCGCAAATACGACGAGTTCACGCAAGCGTGGCTGAAAGCCGCCAAGCGCCTGCTGAAACCCAATGGTGCGATCTGGGTCATCGGCTCCTATCACAACATTTTCCGCGTCGGGGCCGAATTGCAGAACCAAGGGTTCTGGATGCTCAATGACGTTGTTTGGCGCAAGTCGAACCCGATGCCGAATTTTCGCGGCAAGCGGCTGACAAATGCGCATGAAACGCTGATCTGGGCTTCCAAGACTGAAAGCTCCAAATACACCTTCAACTACGAGGCGTTGAAGGCGCTGAACGAAGGCACGCAAATGCGCTCCGACTGGGTGCTGCCGATTTGCACCGGGCACGAGCGTTTGAAAAACGATGCAGGTGACAAAGCCCACCCGACGCAAAAGCCCGAGAGCTTGCTGCACCGCGTTTTGGTTGCCACGACCAATCCCGGCGATGTTGTGCTCGACCCGTTTTTCGGGACCGGAACCACTGGCGCAGTTGCCAAGAAGCTGGGCCGCGATTTTATCGGGATCGAGCGCGAGGCCGCGTATCGTGAGGTCGCTGAAAAACGCCTGAAGAACGTGCGCAAGTTTGACCGTAGCTCGCTGGAGGTCACCCAGTCCAAACGCGCCGAGCCACGCGTGCCTTTTGGTCAGTTGGTCGAGCGAGGGATGCTGACGCCCGGCGAAGAACTGTGGAGCCTGAATGGGCGTCACAAGGCGAAAATACGCGCTGACGGCACATTGATCGGTGACGATGTCAAAGGGTCGATCCACCAAGTCGGCGCGGCGCTGGAAGGCGCACCAAGCTGCAATGGCTGGACATACTGGACCTTCAAGCGCGACGGGAAGAAGGTTCCGATTGACCTGCTTCGGCAGCAAATCCGCGCCGAGATGAACTAAACAAAATTCAACAGTTACCGCCTGTGCCTGCGGCTTCACCGCAGCACATAACTGCCCCGCCCTAACCCAAGGTGCGGGGCATTTTTTTCACGCTTTTTCACGCTTTGGGACTCTGGCAATGACGTAGCGTTATCTCTAACGTATCTACACGTTATTAATAAGATATTTCGGTCAGGGCGGCTACTGGATGCCAGAATTTGAGAAATTGGAAGCCGAGTTAGCCCCGCTGACACTGCGTCTGGCCGACTTCCTGTCGCTTCCGCCGACAGAACGCAGCACGCCGGGCTTCGCCAAGATATGGCGGCCAATATCGCGCTACAGGGTGCAGCTTCGTTCAGCGCTGCAAGAAAGCGGGTCGGTGCTATCTGACCCGAGGTACAGAGACGCCCATCGCTCCGAGATCGAGCAGCGGGTCAGGTATAATGCAGCGCACACGAGATTGCGCCTTTGGTCGCGCGTCGAAGATATGGTGAACAAGCAGGTGTCGCCGATACGCAAGGATCTGATGCCCCAACCGCAGGATTATATGGAGGGCGCGCATAACCGGTACGTCAACCACCTGTATTCGGCGCTGCACACCTTGGCGTTGCCATCGGCCGAAGCGATGATGAACCGTCTTTCAGACGCGCACCCCGACGTTGCATTACCCGCGACGCATTTTGAGGCGCTGATGCACGCAGCTTACCGGATTTGTCTTGCCCAAGGTCGAGATACCGCTCCGCGCTTTCTGGACGTCGGTTGCGGCGGTGGCACAAAGATCTGGGCTGCGATGCCGTTTTTCCCTGACGCCAAGGGGTTGGAGAACAACCCGACACAAGTGCAGGTCGGGTCCGCTGCCTTGGCCAAACTTGACGCGCCATCCAACTGTATCATGGAAGCCGACGCGCGGTGCTTTGACGATTATGCCAGCTACGACGTGATATATTTCTACAGACCGCTGAAAGACCCGGACGGCCTGAAGGAAATGGAAGACAGGATCATGGCGCAGGCCCGGCCGGGTAGTGTTTTGATCGCGCCCTATCTGGGGTTTTCGGGTGAGCAGGACGACATGCGCTGCTCCAGAATAGCGCCGTCGATCTACATCGCTGGGACCGCACCCTATCAGGTCGAGGCACTGCGCCAGCGGGCCGAGATGATCGGAACCGAAGCGCCCGCTCACAACAGCGCAACCGACGCGGCGCTTGGCTACTGGCGGCCGGTGGTCGAGGCATCAAGGCGCAACGGCTACGCGCTTTAGGTCAAGGGCGTCAACGAGCGCTTTCGCTAGCGTGGCATTGGGTTGGTCGCCGCTTTATACGGCGCCCAATCCGTTATTTCGGGGTAATACATCGCCCGCCACTTTCGCACCCGCGGGTTCATGATCCGCCGGTAGACAGGCGGCACCATTGCGGCCAGCGTCATCACTGGATAGCCATAAGGCAATTGCGGTGCGTCTTCCTCGGTGTAGTTCTGAAGCAGCGGAAAGCGCCGGTCAGGCTTGTAATGGTGGTCGGAGTGGCGCTGCAAGTTGATCAGCAGCCAGTTGGATGCCTTGTGCGCAGCGTTCCACGAATGGCGCGGCTGGACGTGTTCATACTTGCCGTCCCCAAGATGCTTGCGGGTCAGGCCGTAATGCTCGACGTAGTTCACTAGCTCCAGCTGCCAGATTGCGACATATGCTTGAAACACGAAAAGCCCCAGACCAGCCCAGCCACCAATCAAAAACGCCAAGATGAGCATACCCGCCTGAAGGGCCCAGTAGCGCCAGAACGGATTGGATAGATCGGTTGCGGGCAAACCCTTCCGCGCCAGCATCGCCTTTTCGGCCCGCCACGAGGAAACAAGGCTCTCCCGCAACACCCGTGGGAAGAAACGATGAAAGCCTTCGTTATATCGGGCAGTAACAGGGTCTTTCGGCGTGCCGACATAGCGATGATGGACCAGCAAATGCTCGGAGCGGAAATGCGAATAAAGCACGCTGGCTAGCAGCAGGTCGCCCAGCCACCGCTCCAGCTTGTTTTTCTGGTGCATCAATTCGTGGCTGTAGTTGATCCCAATTGTGCCGGAGATCACACCAACGCCGAAAAACAGCGCGATCTGCTCCCAACCCGACAGATGGTCTGCACGGGTTGCGTAGGCGATCATGCCAAAAATCAGGACGAATTGCAGCGGGAACCACATCATGGTGATGACCCGATACCAGAACAGATCATCCTCGGTCGTTTCCAGATCCGCGTTGTCGAGGTTCAATCCGATGATCGCATCAAGCACCGAGAACATGCCCCACCCATACAGCGGTAACAGGACCAGCCACCAGCCGCCTTGCGTCGCACCAATCAGAGCGAGCGGTATCATGAGCAAAGACAGCCAGAACGGCACAGCCGCGCTGAATTTCGAGACTTCGCTACTGCTCAGGGTCGCCATGATCTGCGTTCTCCGGTCCGGGGGTTTGGGGTAGAGTTTACGCGCTTGCTTCACGCTTCTCAATTCTGCTCGAAGCGGTGTTTCGCCACGTCATATACCTTGCGCATGACTGTCGGCAGATCGGCGGGCCTGAAGGCGTGATGGGGCACCAAATCCCCTTGTATAGGGTCGACATCGGAGCGCGATACCATCACGTCGAGGATCAAATGAAAATGCGTGAAAGTATGCCGTACCTCCATTCCTGCGGCTTGCCAGTCCACGTCGGCAGGCGGCGCAGGTGTCGGGTCTTCTGACCAGTCACTGCCCGGCCAGCCCAGCATGCCGCCAAGAAGCCCGCTATCGGGCCGCGTCTCCAGCAGCCATTCACCGGCAGAGTTGCGCAGCACATAAGCGATCCCGCGACGCGTCGGTTTGGTCTTCTTGGGAAGCTTGCGCGGAAGCTCCACCATGATGCCGGATGCGTAACCGGCGCAGCCTTCGCGCCATGGGCATAGACCGCATACGGGATTCTTGGGTGTGCAGATCGTCGCACCCAAATCCATCACCGCCTGCGCGTAGTCACCGGCCCTATTCTGCGGTGTTAGAGCCTGTGCAAGGGCCATCAGCTCCGGCTTGGCGGTCGGCAGAGGGGTCTCGACCGCATGAATCCGTGCCATCACGCGTTCAACATTTCCGTCGAGCACTGTTTCCGGCAAATCAAACGCGATCGCCGCGATGGCGGCGGACGTATAGGGGCCGATCCCGGGAAGCGCTTGAAGACTGGCGCGATCATTCGGAAAAACGCCGCCATACTCATCTGCGACTACGCGGGCGCATTTCAGCAGATTGCGTGCCCGTGCGTAGTACCCAAGACCCGCCCATGCGGCCATCACATCCGCGTCCTTCGCGCGGGCAAGGTCGGTGACAGTTGGCCAGAGTGCTGTGAACTTCTCGAAATAGGCCTTTACCGCCGCGACCGTGGTTTGCTGAAGCATGACTTCGCTCAGCCAAATCCTGTAGGGATCAGGAGGTATCCCCTGTTTGCGATCCTGTGGCGAGACGCGCCAAGGCATTTGTCGGGCATTCCGATCGTACCACGCCAGAAGGACATCCGAAGAAACGGGTTCACGCAAAATTTATTCCCTTATCAGGTCGCTTTTGTCTGACACCGCGAGGGTGAGGCGTTAGGTTACCGGCGCAACTTAGGGTAAAATCCGTGACTCGCAAGCAGACGCCATACTCCGCGACGAAGACGCAAGCCCGCCCGACCTACCGTCGGCGTGGCTCCAAGGGGTTTTCGGCGATGTCGGGCTTTGTCGACGCCCAGATTCGCAAGGCTGGTGAAAAGCGGGGCTTTGCGGTTATGCGCTTGCTGACCCACTGGGAAGAGATCGTGGGCGGCGACACCGCACGAATGGCGCGACCCTTAGATGTCGGCTATGGGCGTGAGGGGTTCGGCGCGACGTTGACGGTTCTTTGCAACGGCTCTAACGCACCTTTGGTGCAACAACTGTTGCCGCAGATCCGCGAGAAGGTGAACGCTTGCTACGGCTATTCGGCAATCAGCCGCGTGCGTGTGACGCAAACCGCGCCGGTGGGGTTTAGCGAAGGGCAGTTGGCCTTTGCTGCGAAACCAAAAGAACCAACCGCACCACCCCCGCAGGTCGTAGCCGCAAGTAAAGAACTTGCCAGCGACGTCGAAAGCGACGGTTTGCGACAGGCATTGGAACGACTGGGTCAGAATGTTATGGCCCGAACAAAGAACACCTGAGAAGGAACTCAAGCACATGAAACGTAATATCCTGATCGCCATAGTCGGCGTCCTTGCCATTGGCCTAGGCGCGTTCGTGCTGACCGGCAACGCGCCCGAGCCTGTGACGCCCGTAAACGCACAAACGTCTGATTCAGCTGAAGTAGACACTTCGAGCGTCAAAGAGATGACTTTGGGCGAGGAGGACGCGCCCGTGACCTTGGTCGAATACGCTTCCTTCACGTGCCCGCATTGCGCGACGTTTCACACCAATGTCTTCCCGAAACTGAAGAAAGATTACATCGACACAGGAAAGGTGAAGTTTGTCTTCCGCGAAGTCTATTTTGACCGCTACGGTCTTTGGGCAGGTATGGTTGCCCGCTGCGGCGGCGGTATGCGCTATTTCGGGATCGTCGATCTGATTTTCGACAACCAGCGTGAGTGGGCACAAGGGGAGCCTGCGCAGATCGCCGGAAACCTGCGCAAGTTCGGCAAACAGGCGGGCTTGGACGACGAAACGCTGGATGCCTGCCTGACTGATGGTGAAAAGGCCGCAGCGATGGCTGCTGTCTACCAGAAGAATGCCGACGCTGATGGCATCAGTTCTACGCCATCTCTGGTGATCAACGGCACGACCCATCCAAATATGAGCTACGACGACTTGAAAGAGCTTATCGACGCCGAGCTCTGAGCCTCAGAACAGTCTGGTCAGTGCTTTATCAAGCGCTGACCAATCCTCGATCTCCAAACGCACCGGCACGGTCAGGACCTTGGCCCGAAACGCATCTGGCAACCGTGTCGCGTCTTTCTCCGTTGTGACCAACTGGGCACCCAGAAGCATGGCCTCATTCTCCAGCCGGAGCATGAGCGCTTGCGACAGGGGTTGGTGGTCTTCCAGCGGTTCTTCTTTTACGATTTCTGCACCAAGTTCGCGAACCGTGGCAAAGAACTTTTGCGGATGCCCGATGCCCGCGAAGGCCAGAACGCGGCTGCCTTGCCAGTCCATGCCGGTTTGGAGGGGGGCAAGCCTGCCCATCAGATGCGGGCAGGGAGGTGTGCCCCAGACCTCAAGAAAGTGCGATTGCGCCTTATTAGGCCCTATGCTGAGCAACAAGTCGGCTCGCGCCAGCCCAACTTGAACCGGCTCGCGCAAAGGGCCAGCGGGCAGAACCTTGCCGTTACCGAAGCCCCGTGCGGCATCGACGACGACGATTGACAGGTCCTTATGCAGCGATGGATTCTGAAATCCGTCATCGAGAATGACAACATCGGCACCGTTCTGTTCCGCGAGCTTCGCAGCCTGTGCGCGATCTGGCGAAACCCAGACCGGCGCGAAGGCGGCGAGCAGCAGCGGTTCGTCCCCGACCTCATCGGCGCTATGCTTGCGTTCGTCCACGCGAGTGGCGGACTCCAACGTGCCGCCGTAGCCGCGAGATACGATATGGGGAGTAAACCCCATAGCTTGCAGCCGCTGCGCGACGGCAATCACGGTCGGCGTCTTTCCAGTGCCGCCTGCGTTGATGTTGCCGATGCAGATCACCGGAATGCCTAGCTTCAGAGCCGTCCCCCGCGCCAGCCGCCGTGATGTGCCGAACGCATAGAGTGCCCCGAGCGGAGAGAGAATGGTGGACCAGAAGCCGGGTGGTCGATGCCAGAAGCGTGGCGGCTGCATCAGCTCTTCTCCGCCGCTCTGTCGAGCGCCGCGATGATCTCTACAGACGCCGCCTCTGCGGCTTGCGCACCTTGGCTGCTGATTTCCCAAGCTGCGTGCGCCATCTCGGCGGAACGGTGCGGTTCCAGCAGGTCAATCACGGCATCGCCAAGTGTGCGGGCGTCTGTCACCTGTTTGGCGCCTCCGACCTCGTCCAGCCGGTCATAGACATCCTTGGCGTTGGCGACGTGGGGTCCGTGAATGATCGCAGAGCCCAGTGCAGCAGGTTCGTAAGGATTGTGGCCCCCGATTTCGACCAGAGAACCGCCGACAAAACACAGCGGAGCGATGCGATACCACAGGCCCATCTCGCCCAAGGTGTCGGCAAGATATATGTCGATCACCGCGTCCGGTTCGGCCCCCTCGGAGCGAAGCGCCACGCGCCACCCCTCGCTGCGGAGCATCTCCGCGATGGCTGGTCCGCGTTCCGGATGTCTTGGCGCGATGATCAAAAGCAAACGCGGTGCCGCGCGGCGGGCGATGCGTTGTGCCTCTGCGACGATTTCGTCCTCGCCCGGATGGGTGGAGGCGGCCAGCCAGACAGGGCGGGTCTCCAGCGCCGCTGAAATGGTCGCGCGCGCGGCCTCGTCATGTGGTAAAGCCCCGCTGCTTTCTTTCAACGATCCGTTGACCCGCACCCGCTTTGAAGGCGCGCCAAGTCTGACAAGGTGTTTTGCGGTGATGCGGTCTTGCGTCAGAAACAGGTCGAACTTGTTCAACAACGCTCCCGCCGTTCCGCGCAACCAAAGCCATTTCTTGAACGAGTCCCGCGACATGCGGGTGTTGAGCGAGATCATAGGAATCCCCCGCTCGCATGTCTCGGAAATCAGCGCAGGCCAAAGCTCGCTCTCTGTCCAGATAGCAACATCGGGCTTCCAGTGATCCAGAAATGACCGCACGAACGGGACCGTATCAAGCGGAACGAATTGGTGAATTGTCTGATCAGGCAGGCGTTTCGCTAACAGCTCTGCAGAACTTCGGGTGCCGGTCGTGATAAGCACGTTCAAATCAGGCCGTTCGTCTATCAGGGACTCGATGAGATCCAGCAGCGACAGCGACTCGCCGACCGACGCGGCATGAAACCAGATCAGCTCCCCGCGGGGTCTGGGGCAAGACGCGATCCCGCGCCGCTCCTCGATGCGTGCGGGGTCTTCCTTGCCGTCAGCAAGGCGCGACGCCAGCTTGCGATTGGCAAGCGGAACCGTCCAGCCGGAGGCATTCAGATAGAGCGCTAGAATGGGGGAAAACGCCATTGCGGATGCTGGCCCTAGTCGCCGAGTTCCTCGGTCGGAGAGGCCTCGGTGCCTTCGTCGCGCAGGCGATGGATATGGGCGATGAAATACCGCATATGGGCATTGTCGACAGTCCGCTGCGCCTCGGACTTCCACGCATCGAACGCGCTGGCGTAGTCCGGAAACATGCCGACGATGTGAATGTCATTGACGTCTTTGAATGCGTTCTTTGTCGGGTCGACAAGTTCGCCGCCAAAAACAAGGTGCAGTCGTTGGGTCATGTAAGGGCTCCGGTGTTGCATATATGTGCGGGGACATTACGCGATGGGACAGGCGGGTGACAGGGGCTTATTGCGGGTCCTGTTGGCGAATCCGCGACTGCAAGGCGCAATGCAGCGAAACCCCCGCAGCGTGGCATCCCTTCGTTTTTGGGAGAGGGTTGTTGAACACAAGCGGATGGTCATGCCGGTCCGTCACCCGCCCGCCCGCTTGACGCACGATAAGATCACCTGCGGCAATGTCCCATTCCCAGCAATCCCGAAGGGTCAGCATGGCGTCGTAGCGACCTTGCGCCACCAAACACAACCGATATGCCAGCGACGGGCGGAACTTTCGCTTAACCGGCGGCACCTCGCCAATCCAGTGTTCGGGTCGCATATTCGGTTTGGTCGCCAATACCGTCGCGCCTTCAAGACCTTGTGGTGAGGACGTCGTGATGGGCTCGCCGTTCAGCGTTGCCGTGTCGGTCTCCGTAGCCGCGAACAAGAGATCCATCATAGGCAAATAGACTACGGCGGTGGTGACGCGCCCGCCTTCGGCGATGGCAAGCGAATGCGCGAAGTGCCGCTCCCCGGCGATGAACGCCCGCGTTCCGTCGATGGGATCGACAATGAAAACGCGGTCATGCGAAAGCCGCGCGGCGTCGTCTTCTGTTTCCTCCGACAACCACCCATAGGTTGCACGCGCGGCGAGCAGATCGGTGCGCAGCATGGTGTCAATCTCTAGATCCGCCTCGGTCACTGGACCGGCATTGCCGTCCTTATCCCAGACCTCGGGCGACGCGCCGAAATGCTTGCGTGCGATATCGCCGCTGGCATGCGCCGCGTCTATCAGGAGGCGCAGGTCGTCAGTCACCGGCAAGCGTCAGCCCCTCCACCAATAGGCTGGGGACCACGCGGGAAAGATGGGTGCGCGCGTCATTGGCAGGTTGGATGCGGGCCAGCATGTCCAGCAGGTTTCCAGCGACGGTGCATTCATTGACGGCATATTGCGGCTCGCCGTTCTCGACCCAGATGCCGGACGCCCCACGTGAATAATCCCCCGTGTTCGGATTGATCGTGGAGCCGATCATGGACGTGATCCAAAGCCCGGTTCCCATTTCCTCGAAAAGCTGCTGAAGGGAGCGATCCCCCTGTGTTAGGGCAATGTTAGACACTGATGGGCTGGGTGGCCCGGAAGTTCCGCGCGACGCCGAAGCGGTGCTTTCCATGCCCAGCTTGCGTGCGTTGGCAAGGTCCAGTGTCCAGCCTTGCAGCACGCCGTCGCGCACGATGTCGCGTTGCGCAGTCGGCAGACCTTCCCCGTCAAATGGCTTGGAGCCGGAAATGCGCGGCCGGTGCGGGTTCTCGGTTATCGACAGTCCTTCCGGCAATATCTGTTCACCCAGCTTGCCAATCAACCAGGACGACCCCCGCGACACCATCATCCCGTTCGAGGCCGCAAGCAGGTGGCCGATCAGCGATGACGAAATGCGTTCGTCGAAAATGACGGGGTAGCTGCCGGTCTTTGGCCGACGCGCATTGGCGCGGGCCAGAGTGCGTTCCGCCGCGATGCGCCCCACGTCTTCGGGGCTTGGCAGGTCGCCTTGGAAAACGCGGGCTTCGCCGTAGTGGTCGCGCTCCATCTTGGTGCCTTCGCCGGTGATCGCGACGCAGGACAAGCTGCGGCTACTGCGCTTGTATCCGCCGGAGAATCCGTTTGATGTCGCCAGATGGATGCGCCGCTGGCCATAGCCCGCCGCGGCGGACTGCACCTGAGTGATCCCGTCTTTGGCCAACGCCGCGGTCTCGGCGCGCTTTGCGTCTTCCTCCAGCGTGGCAGGGGCGGGTTCGGGCGTGTCGTCAAACAGCTCCAAGGCGTCCAAATTCCAGTCTTTCGCCATCTGCGACGGATCGGCGAGCCCGATATTAGGGTCTTCCGGCGCTTCGCGGGCCATGGCTACGGCACGCTCCGCCATCGTAGCCAGTGTCGCGTCATCGAACAGCGATGATGAGACCAGCGCCTGCTTTTGCCCGACCAGAACCCGCAGGCCGATATCGACGCCTTCGGATCGCTCGGCGTGTTCAAGTTTACCCCCGAGCACGTCAATCGAGACGGACGTCCCGTCGACCGCGAGCGCATCCGCACTTTCTGCGCCTGCCTTTCGGGCGGCTTGCAGCATTCGGTCAGTCAATGCGGCGAGGTCTTGAGACATGGGCGTACTCCGGCTGGCTTCGGCTTTGGAGGTAGTCCTAAGGAAGGCCGCTTGCAAGGCAGCGATGAGAAGGGAGCGCTTGCAACTCTGCGCCGGTGAAGGTCAGATGGCGTAAAAGGCGGAGGAACTTATGGTTGATCTCACAGGAAAGACGGCTCTGATCTCGGGCGCAAGTCGTGGTATCGGCGCGGACACGGCCCGCCTCATGGCAGAAGCGGGAGCGACTGTCTTCATGATGGCACGCAGCGCCGAGGAGTTGAACGTATTGGCTGACGAGATCGGTGATCGCGCCATTGCTTGTCCGGGTGATGTCGCCAGCTACGAGGACTGGACATTGGCGGTTCGGGAGGCTTTGGACAAAACTCAGCGGCTCGACATATTGGTAAACAACGCAGGTGTCATAGAGCCCATCGCGCGCCTGGAGGACAGCGATCCCGAGGCGTGGGGCCACCTGATAGATGTGAACCTGAAAGGTGTCTATTATGGCGTAAGAGCCGCCTTGCCGACGATGATCAAGCAAGGGTCTGGCACGATTTTGAACGTCAGTTCCGGTGCCGCGCACAACCCTCTGGAAGGGTGGAGTGCCTATTGCACGTCCAAAGCCGGTGCGGCCATGTTGACCCGCGCGATCCATAAAGAGCACGGCGATGCGGGTATCCGCGTCATGGGCATGTCGCCCGGCACCGTGGCGACCGACATGCAGGTCAAGATCAAGGCGAGCGGCATCAATCCCGTCAGCGAATTGGACCCCTCCGTCCATATTCCCGCCGACTGGCCCGCCAAGGCGTTACTGTGGATGTGCGGCTCTGAAGCGAATGACTATCTGGGCGAAGAAGTGTCTTTGCGCGACGAAAGTATCCGCAAGCGTGTAGGCGTCGGGGAATGATCGAGGTGGGCAAGGACGACGCCATCTGGGTCATCAAGATCAACCGGCCGGAGAAAGCGAACTCCCTGACCCGCCGCATGTTGAAAGACCTCGCAGTCGCCGTGGAGTCTGCCGCTGGCGAGGCGCGGGCGCTTGTTCTGACCGGCGAAGGCAAGGTGTTCAGCGCGGGTGCAGATATCGAGGCCGCCAAGGAAGGCCTGGCGACCGATCCGATCTGGGAGCGCCTGTCACGGGCCATCGCGGAATTTCCGGGCCTTAGCATCGCGGCGCTGAATGGCACCTTGGCAGGCGGGGCAATGGGCATGGCCCTTGCCTGTGATCTGCGTATTTGCGTGCCGACTGCAAAATTCTTCTATCCCGTCATGAAGCTGGGCTTTCTGCCGCAGCCTTCCGACCCCGCGCGCTTGGCGGCGATTGTCGGACCGTCACGGGCGAAGGTGATCTTGATGGGGGGGCAGAAAATCGGAGCAGAAGAGGCTCTAAATTGGGGTTTGGTTGATCGCATCGTCGACAATGCGGCGCTGCTGGACGAAGCGAAAGCCCTTGCGGCAGACGTCGTGTCCGCTGCACCCGAACATACCGCCGCGATCCAGGATATGCTGCGCTAGCCTTTCTGGCGTCGTCTTGCGCCGGGGCGGGCGCCGGGTGTCTTGGAATGGAAATCCGGTGGTCGCTTTGCCACCCATTTGACGAACTTCTCCAAACGGGGATGCGCCCTGAGCGCGTCCGGTGTGTTGTAGCTCCGAGCCAGGTCGGCTTCGGTCAGTGTCGCATGAATCTCGTTGTGGCAAATCTGGTGCAGAAGCACCACGGGCCCGCCCTTGCCGCCTTTCAGCTTCGGGATCAGGTGGTGCAGGCTCTGTTTCGCGTCGGGCGGGATCGGGCGTTTGCACAATGGGCAGATCGGATACTCATGTGCCATTAGGCTTCCTTTGATGCGGGCGAGCGACTAGAGATTAGCAAATTATTTAGCACGACCAGAGGCGCATGCGATGGAAGACAATCCATTTATTCAGAAGATGCTGAGTTATGGCGAGCAGGGATGGGAGCTTGCGCTGAGTTGGCTGACCAGCCCCGCCGCATGGTCCCAATTCGCGCTGCTTCTGGTCGCATTCGGGCTGGCATGGCTGTTGAGCCGCCGCATCAACAGGGCGCTTCGGGGTCTTCTCACGCCTGCCGAGGACGCCGATAATCTGCTGGCCACCGCCCGCCGTTTCGTGCTGCGTTTCCTGCCGCTCATGCTGCCGTTGCTCGCATATGTGTTCACGGCCGTGGGAGAGCAGGTCGTGCGTTCGATGTTCGACAGCGGCGCGGTTATAGCCTTCGGCAAGCGGGTTTTCCTGTTCTTGGCGGCGCGAATTCTGGTCCAGCGGGTGATTACGGACCCGTTCCTCAAGCTGCTGGGCAAGTTCGTCCTGATCCCCATCGCCGCGATCTACGCGCTTGGTCTGCTGGATACCGTGTCCGAGGCTCTGACCGAGTTCCAGGTCGGCGTTGGCAATATCTCGTTCTCGCTGATGTCATTGGTGCGCGGGCTCATCGCGGGTTCGCTGCTGTTCTGGCTCGGTCGCTGGTCGAACGACCAGAGCGCCGCGATGATCAGCAAGCAGCGCGAACTTCGCCCCGCGACGCGGCAACTAGCGGTGAAAACCGTCGAGATCATCATCTTCGGTGCCGCGTTCCTGCTGTTGATGAACATCATGGGCATCAGCCTTACCAGCCTTGCCGTGCTAGGCGGTGCCATCGGTGTTGGTCTTGGTTTTGGCCTGCAAAAGATTGCATCGAATTTCATTTCGGGTGTCATTCTGCTGTTGGAAGGACAGGCAACCGTCGGCGATTTTGTCGAGCTTGACGGCGGCGAGGCGGGCACCATCGTCAAAATGACCGCCCGCGCGATTATTCTGGAGACCTATGACGGTCGGTGGATCGTCGTGCCGAACGAGGACTTTATCGTTACGCGGGTCATCAATTACTCGGATCAAGGCTCCGCCAATCGCTACGAGGCGGAATTTTCGGTATCTTACGACACCGACATCAACACGGTTCCCGCTATTGTCGAAGCCGCCGTGCAGGGCCACCCCGACGTGCTGGAAGAGCCTTACCCCGCAGATTGCGAGCTGCGTGGCTTTGGTGACAGCGGCATCGATTTCTCGGTGGAGTTCTGGGTGAACGGCATTGACGACGGGCGGCACAAATACACCTCTGACGTGCTGTTCCTGATCTGGAACGCGTTGAAAGACAACGGCATCCAGATCCCCTATCCACACCGTGTTGTGGAATTCAAAGGCGAGATGCCGAAGTGAGCGACGCCCTTGTCATCGGGGGCGGTCCCGCGGGCCTGATGGCGGCAGAAATGCTCGCGGATGCGGGCTTGTCCGTGACGGTTGCGGAGCAGAAGCCGTCAATCGGGCGCAAGTTCCTCATGGCGGGCAAATCGGGGCTGAACCTGACCAAGGACGAGCCCGAGGCCAAATTTTTTGATGCCTACAAGTCCGATTGGCTCCTGCCCGCATTGCGGGAGTTCGGACCGGTCGAGGTCATGGCTTGGGCCGAGGATCTGGAACAGCCGATTTTCACCGGCTCCAGCGGGCGGGTATTTCCGAAGGCCATGAAGGCCTCGCCGCTGCTTCGGGCGTGGCTGGCGCGGCTGGCGGGAAAGGGCGTGACGTTCCAAACGCGATGGCGGTGGACGGGGTGGCGTCGTGAGGCGAGCGTTTTCGATACGCAGGAAGGTGTGGTGGAGGTTGCGCCCGCGGTCACGATCCTCGCCATGGGCGGCGCGTCTTGGCGCAGGTTAGGGTCTGATGGTGCGTGGTCGGAGCACTTCACCGCGGACGCTCTACACCCTTTCAAGCCAGCGAATATGGGGCTCGTAGTAAACTGGTCGTCGCACATGGCGGACCACTTGGGCGAGCCGTTGAAGAACATCGCCACTTGCGCTGGTGGAGAAGCGATACGCGGTGAGGCCGTGGTGTCGGCAAAAGGTCTGGAAGGCGGCGGCATTTACGCCGTTTCGGCAGCTGTGCGTGACGGCGCTGATCTGACCATAGACCTGCTACCGGACCTCGCTGCGATTGAGATCGAAAAACGTCTACGCCGTAGGCGCGGCAAGAATAGTCTCGCCAACCACATGCGCAAGAATCTGAAGCTGGAGCCGGTCAAGCTGGCCCTGCTGCAAGAGTTCGCGCGCCCCTTGCCGGACGATCCCGCTGACTTGGCAGCTCTCATCAAGGCGCTGCCGGTGCATCACGAAGGCCCGCGCCCGCTGGACGAAGCCATCTCGACCGCCGGGGGGTTGGCGGCAAGCGCGTTGGACAAGAACTTGATGCTTCGTGACCGTCCGGGCGTCTTCGCTGCCGGTGAAATGCTGGATTGGGAAGCGCCCACCGGCGGCTACCTCATCACGGGTTGTTTGGCTACCGGACGCTGGGCGGGACGTGCAGCAGCGGCGTATGCGTCGCGTCCGTCAGTGCAAAGCGCAAGATAGCTGTCCTAGTCGGCGCGCGCCGCCTTGTAGGCCGGTCTTTCACGAAGACGTGCAAGGTAGTCGGTCAGACGTGGCTGGGAGAGCGCGAATTTCGCCCCGACCGCCCAGCCAAGACAATGGCCCAACACGATGTCAGCGATGGTGAATGTTTCGCCCATCAAATAGGGGCCGTCGCCCATTTGCGCGACCAGTGTGGCTTCCGAGTTTGCGAATTCCCACTTCAGCGACGGCTTGATGTCGGCTACGCGCATCTCCTCGGGCAATACGAAACTGTGTCGCGCGGCCGTCCACAAGATGGCGTCGAACTCGTCCAGCACCATATGCGTGAACCCGTCCTGCCGCGCCCGTCCAAGCGTTCCGGCCTTGTGCGTCAGGCTGCCGTGTTTATCCGCCAGATAGGTGATGATCGCGGTGCTGTCAGTCAGCGTCGCGCCATCGTCAACCAAAGCCGGAACCTTGCCCGATGGGTTGTATTCCCTCGCCTCATCCGAGCGGGGCGCGGCCTGTATCTGGGTGTAGGGCTGCCCCAACTCTTCCAACGCCCACCTCACGCGAAAGGCACGAGTTTTTGTGGGGCCGATCAATGTGTACATTTGGGTTCCCCTATCGACGGTTCATCATGGCAAGACGGATCAGAGCGCGTTCCATCAGTGCCATCTGCGGTGCCGTGCTGGCAGAGCGGAGTTGCAAATCGGTGTCGGTCAGCAACCGCAGCGCGGTCTCCAGCTTGTAGGTGCCCCACGCACGCGCCTGCCGCAGCATCCGGTCCTTGCGCTTGAACGGCACCGGCGGGCGGGCGCGGGCGATGCCAGCGTCGGGCCCCTTCGGGTCGCTCGCGGCCAGATGCAGTTTGCGGAAATGCTGGGTCGCGCCGATACAAAGGCGGACAGCGGCGACGCCTTGCGCCTCCAGCTTCGCCAAAATCGGCCCGATCTCCTGAAAGCGGCCTTCCGCCACTATGTCCAGCGCGTCGTCCAGCGATGCCTCGGACGTCGCGGGGGCGCAGTTGGCAATGTCGTCAGGGGTCACTGGCGTCGTGTCGCCATGTTTATATAGGGCCAGCTTCTCGACCGTCTGCCGGAAATCGCCCGGCTCCAGCACACGGCCAAGATCGACCAGATCGCCCATTGCATCGGGGGGAATATCGGTCACACCCGCCTTGCGCAGTTCTGCTTCGATCTCGTCACGGCCGGGCGGGTCGGCGTAGATCGCAGCGGCGTAGGCGTTGTTGTGGCCCTCGAACAGCTTTCGCAACGCGGCGCGGGGCGTCAACTGCCCGCTGGTAACTATGATGGTGGCGTCGCCTTGCTGCCAGTCTTTCAAGGCCGCTTCGATTGCCTTGGCAACCGTGTCGGTCGCATCTTCGACGAACGCGACCCGTTGGCCCGGAAAGAAGCCTTGCGCCTTGATCGCGTCCATCAACATGGCCGGATCTTTGCGAAGCTCGGAAGCGGGGATGCGGGTCAGGCGCATTTCCTCCTCGCCTTGCGGCCCGACCAGTGCGGCGATGATCTCCTGACGGCGCATCGCAATGCGCATGGCATCGGGGCCATAGATCAACACGCCGGTGCGCGTTGGATCAGGCTTGGCGAAGAACGCGCGGGCGTCTTTCGGGGCCAGTTTCATGTCAGAATTCGCCGGAGTTTATCAGCAGATCACTGGTGATCTTGTCCGCCAGAGCGGTCATCAGGCGCAACTGGGCGTCCCGCTCCGCTGCAAGGGTCGAAACGGGTTGGACGGAAGCGGAATACGCGGTGAACGTGTTCACGGTCCCCTTGTAGACCTGCTGATCGGTCGCCAAGTCGCGCAGCACGTAGACTGCTGTTCCAAGAAGGTTGTAGCGCGTGATGTCGTTGGAACCGGAAATTGCGAGGCCCTTTTCTTCGACGGTCAGCGCGACGTTCATTCCATAGATCGGGGCTTGCGGGCGGCCAAGCCGTTCCTCCAGCCGGGCCACAAGATCAAAGCTGTTTTTCGTCGTCGGCGCATCCACGATGATCTGGCCGCGCAGGCCTTCCGCGCTGCCGCCCGTGCCATAAACCGGCTCGAACCCGCACGCGGTGAGTGCGGGTAGGGCAAGCAGCAGGAAGCGGCGGTTAAATGACGACATTGACGATACGGCCCGGCACAACGATGAGTTTCTTCGGCTCGCGTCCTTCGAGAGCCTTCACCACAGCATCATGCGCCAGCGCCAGCTTTTCAACCTCTTCCTTCGAGGCCTCCGCAGCCACGTCGATTTCGCCGCGCCGTTTGCCGTTGATCTGGATCGGCATGGTGATGGTGTCCTGAACCAACAGCGCCTCGTCCGCTTCGGGCCAAGGGGCGTTGGCAATCAGGCCCTCGCCGCCCAGATGCGCCCAGATTTCCTCGGACAGGTGCGGCGTCATGGGGGACATGAGCTGCGCGAGGGTCTTCACCGCTTTGCGTTTTGCGCCGGGACCAGCCTTGGATTTCGAGATCGTGTTGGCGAACTCGTAGAGCTTGGCTACGGACTTATTGAACCCGAAAGTCTCGATCCCCAGCGTGACTTCGCGGATGGCTTGCGCGGTCGCGCGTTCCAGATCTAGGTCTGTATCGTCGCCGTCACCCAATTCCGCAGCCAAACGCCAGACGCGGCCAAGGAACTTCCATGCGGCCTCGGCGCCGGACGCGGTCCATTCCACGTCCCGCTCGGGCGGCGAGTCGGACAGCACGAACCACCGCGCGGTATCTGCGCCGTATTGGTCGATGATGTCGACGGGATCGACGACGTTCTTCTTGGATTTGGACATTTTGGCGGAGGGGATGACTTCGACCGGCTCGCCAGTAGCGCGGAGCGTTGCGTTCACCTCGTCCACGTCTTCCGGCAAATGATACACCCGCCGCCCGTTTTCGTCCCGCGTTTGATAAATCGCGTGGGTCACCATGCCTTGTGTGAACAGGGCATCAAACGGCTCTTTCGCCGACGCGGGCAGATGCCCCGTCTCATGCATGGCGCGGGCGAAGAAGCGGGAATAGAGCAGGTGCAGGATCGCGTGCTCGATGCCGCCGATATATTGGTCGACATTCATCCAGTATTCCGCATCGGCCATATCAGTCGGCGTGCTTGCGTGGGGCGAGGTGAAGCGGGCGAAATACCACGACGAGTCTACGAACGTGTCCATCGTGTCGGTTTCGCGCTTGGCGGCTTTGCCGCAAGACGGGCAGGGCGTGTCGCGCCATGTCGGGTGGCGGTCGAGCGGGTTGCCGGGGATGTCGAAGGTCACATCGTCGGGCAGTTTAATGGGCAGGTTCTCTTTCTTCTCCGGCACCACGCCGCAGTCTTCGCAGTGGACGACAGGGATCGGGCAGCCCCAATAGCGTTGGCGCGAAAGGCCCCAGTCACGCAGGCGGTATTTGGTGACGCCTTGGCCCCAACCGGCTTTCTCCGCATAGTCGATGGTCGCGTCGATAGCCTCTTCGCCCGTCGCTACGTCAAGCCCCGCGAAATGGTCGACCCATTTTACCGTGTCGGTTTTTGGCGGCACGAAGGCTTCGGTCGTGACCGGAGTTTGATCGTCGAGCGCAAAGAACGTGTCGATCACCGGCAAGCCATACTTGCGGCAGAAATCCAGATCGCGCTGGTCGTGGGCGGGGCAGGCGAAAATCGCGCCGGTGCCGTAGTCCATCAGGATGAAATTGGCGACCCAGACCGGCAGCTCCCAGTTAGGGTTCAACGGATGCTTGACCTTCAGGCCCGTGTCATAGCCGATTTTCTCGCCGGTCTCCAACGCTTCCGCCGTGGTTCCACCTTTGCGGCACTCAGCGATGAACGCGGCGGCTTTGGGGTCGGAAGCCTCCAGCTCCTTGGCGAGGGGATGGTCGGGCGAGATGCCGATGAAGCTGGCACCCATCAACGTGTCGGGGCGGGTGGTGTAGACCTCAATCGCGTCACCGCCATCAGTGCGCTCGAAAGCGAACTGCAAGCCGCGCGACTTGCCGATCCAGTTGGCCTGCATCAGTTTGACCTTGTCGGGCCAGTTGTCGAGGCCGTCCAGCGCGGACAGCAATTCCTCAGACCAATCGCTGATCTTGAAGAACCATTGCGTCAACTCGCGCCGCTCCACTGGCGCGTCGGAGCGCCAGCCCTTGCCGTCAATCACCTGCTCGTTGGCGAGCACGGTCATATCCACGGGGTCCCAGTTCACCGTTGCGTTCTTGCGGTAGACCAAGCCCTTTTCCATGAAGTCGAGGAACAGCGACTGCTGCTGGCCGTAGTATTCGGGGTCGCAGGTGGCGAATTCGCGGGTCCAGTCGATGCTAAGGCCCAGCGGCTTCATCTGGTCGCGCATCGCTTCGATATTGCCGTAGGTCCATTCCTTGGGATGACCGCCGATGGCCATTGCGGCGTTTTCCGCAGGCATTCCGAAAGCGTCCCACCCCATCGGGTGCAAAACAGAGAAGCCGCAAGACGACTTATACCGCGCGATGACGTCGCCCATCGTGTAGTTGCGCACATGTCCGATATGGATGCGGCCCGACGGGTAAGGAAACATCTCCAGGACGTAGTACTTTTCGCGCGTTTCGTCGCGGGTGGCGAGGAAGGTCTGGGCGTCGTCCCAAGCCTTTTGCCATTTGGGTTCTACGGTGCGGGCGTTGTAGCGGGACATCTGGTCTTCCTAGGATACGAAAAGCGCCGGGCGATGAGGCCCGGCGCATGTAATAGGGATGCAACTGGACTTGGTCCAGAGCCTAGAGCTTGCCGTCTGCGATCCGCAGTTGGCGGGCGCGGGTGAGGATGGCGTCCTCCACGGCGCGGGCGGTTTGCGTCGATACGGCGCTGCCGCCAGCGCCTTGCAGCGACACGCGCAGCGAGCGCGCATCCAGCGCGGGATCAGTAATATAGACGGTCGCGCGATATGCGCGGCCACTGCCCTGCGGCCGACCGTAGCCAAGAGCGATGGTGCCGGTGAACGGATCGGCGGCTTCGACGGGCATGAAGTTCAGGACATCAAGCGACGCCTTCCACAGATACTTGTTCACCTTCAAGGTGACGTTGGGGTCCTGATTGTTGACGAACAGGTCACTGAGCCGACTGCCTTTTTTGACCGCATAAGAGCGCGCGGCGCTGTCATAGTCGCGGGAGAAACCGTTTGGGTCATTCTCGCGCCGCTCGTTTTTGCCGCCACCGAACAATCCGTTGCCACCACAAGCAGATAGCGACAGGACAAGGGCGCAAGCCGCCGTCCACTTCAAAATAGGGGTTTTCGCCATGATAGATGCTCTCGGCCTGTTGTTTTCCCTGTCATATCGGAGGCGGCGTGGTGGAACAAGAAAGAATAGTGCCGTGCATATCTGGCCGAAAAACGGGGGTGTGGCGCAGTTGCATCAACTTTCGGGTGAAACCTTGCGGCCTACCGCGTCGGCTTGAATTGAGCGGGCAGAAGTATGAAACAGGCTGGGACTCAGTTCGGATTCCCTGAATTGAGGTGCACCTAATAATGAAACTCTCGAGGGAAAACGATGAAAAAAGTTCTCTTTGCATCCACAGCACTGGTCGCCTTTGCAGGCGCCGCTTCCGCTGAAGTTGCTCTGACCGGCCGCGCCGAAATGGGTATCTTCAAAGCCGACTCCGTTAGCGCTGCTGGCGTGGTTACGTCCAACGGCACTCAGTTCTTCACGGATATCGACGTGACATTCACCATGTCAGGCGAAACCGACAACGGCCTGACCTTCGGCGCGTCCGTTGATCTGGACGAAGGTGGCGCAATTTCCAACGCAACTCAGAACAACTCTGACGATGGTGGCGCAACGATCTTCATCTCCGGCAGCTTCGGCACCGTGACGATGGGCGATACCGACGGCGCTCTGGACTGGGCGATGACGGATGCCGGCAATGTCGGCAACCCGGGCTCCCTGGCTGACGACGAAACCACACATGCTGGCTATAACGGCGCGTGGCTTGACGGTAACAACAACGGTTCTGCTGGCGACGGCCAAATCCTGCGTTGGGACTATACCTCGGGTGCTTTCGGCGTTGCAGTCTCCTTGGAAGACGACAACGGCTCGAATGCAGCGAACACCGGCGTCGGTTACGCAATTGGCTTGAAATATGCTCTGGACCTGTCCGGCACGACTGTGAACTTCGGTTTGGGTCACCAGAAAGCCGCTGACAACGCTGGTAACGCTGTAGACCCCAAAGCAACCGGTGTTTCCGTGTCCGCTAGCTTCGCCAACGGCCTGTCCGCTGGCGTGACTTACACAGACTTCAGCGACTCGAACATTGACAAGCATGTTGGTCTTGGCCTTGGCTACACAACCGGCGCGTTCTCGATCCACGCCAACTACGGCAAGTTCTCCGGCGAAACAGGTTTTGCTGACGTATCCGGCTATGGTTTGGCCGCTGCTTACGATCTTGGCGGTGGTGCAGTTGTGCACTTCGGTTACGGTTCCGGCGACACTGTCAACGCTGCAGGCACTGCAACGGTTGACAAATCAAAAACCATGTCTTTCGGCTTGGGCCTGAGCTTCTAAGCTCTCCCACCACGCGATCGGTTTTGAAAGGCGGACCAAATGGTCCGCCTTTCTTTGTTCATGGTTGCTGTTGCAAAAAAGCGCCTACTTCGCAGTGTCGAATTTCTTTCGCTTTCTAGTGCCGCGATTTTTTCATAGAAAAGTCTAGGAAATAAAGGCGGCGAATCTCAGTCGCGCAAACTCTAAGAGGCATATAGTCATGAAAAAAATCCTTATCGCATCCACTGCGCTGATTTCCACCGCTGGCTTTGCTGCTGCTGAAGTTGCCCTGTCCGGTCGTGCCGAAATGGGTATCTTTCAGTACAACGCGGCATACGGTGCTGCAAAGGGCCTGGCCAACAACGGCGACCCGCAATTCTTCACCGACATTGACGTGACATTCACTATGTCCGGCGAAACCGACAACGGCCTGACCTTCGGCGCGTCCGTTGATCTGGACGAAGGTGGCGCAATTTCCAACGCAACTCAGAACAACTCTGACGACGGCGGCGCAACGATCTTCATCTCCGGTGGCTTTGGCACCGTTACGATGGGCGACACTGATGGCGCTCTTGACTGGGCCCTGACGGATGCAGGTAACGTTGGCAACCCTGGCTCCATCGCTGACGATGAGACCGAGCATGCTGGTTACGTTGGTGCATACCTTGATGGTAACAACAACGGCTCAAATGGCGATGGCCAAATCCTGCGTTGGGATTACACTTCGGGCGCGTTCGGTGTTGCGGTCTCCTTGGAAGACGACAACGGCTCGAACGTTGCAAACACCGGCATCGGCTATGCAGTTGGCTTCAAATACTCGATGAACGTATCTGGTACGACCGTAAACTTCGGTTTGGGTCATCAGAAGGCAGCTGACAACGTAGGCGTAGCCGACGATATCAAAGCAACCGGTGTGTCGGTTGACGCGACCTTCGCAAACGGTCTGTCCGCTGGCATCCAATACGCTGACTGGAGCTCCGTTGGCGCAACTGGCCCCGACAGCAACATGGGCATTGGCCTTGGCTACACCACCGGTGCGATCTCCATGCACGTCAACTACGGTGAAGTTGAGCTGAACAACGGCACCAAAAACGATGGCTTCGGCATCGCGGCAGCTTACGATCTGGGCGGTGGCGCAGTTGTTCACTTCGGCTACGGCCAAGGCGAAACAGCAGCCGCTCCTGGCGTGAAGCAAAAATCCGCTTCCTTGGGTCTCGGCCTGAGCTTCTAAGCTCAACCGAACCAGACGATTTAGTGAGAGCGGGCTTCGGCCCGCTCTTTTCTTTTGTGCAACGGTATGTTGGATAGAGCTAGTCACCGTGCAGGAGCTCGACCATGTCCCTTTCCGATATTCAGAACAGCATCAAAGCCGAGGAGAAGCAGGCAGGTCGCGCACAAGGTTCGACGAAGCTGATTGCAGTATCCAAGGTCCAGCCGGATGAACGGGTTAAAGCGGTGCTCGACCAAGGTCATCGCATCTTTGGCGAAAACCGCGTGCAGGAGGCCGCTGCCAAATGGCCGTCATTCAAGGCGCAGTATGACGACGTGGAACTCCACCTGCTCGGCCCGTTACAGACAAACAAGACGCGCCAGGCGATGGAGCTTTTCGACTACATTCACACACTGGACCGCCTGAAGCTTGCCAAACGGATTGCGACGATGCGGGATGAACTGGGGCAATGCCCCAAGCTTTTCATTCAAGTGAACACAGGTAGAGAGGAGCAGAAGGCCGGTATAATGCCCGAGGATGCCGACGCATTCGTCGCGGAGTGTCGCGCGCT
Organism: Litoreibacter arenae DSM 19593; assembly: GCF_000442275.2. GTDB lineage: Bacteria > Pseudomonadota > Alphaproteobacteria > Rhodobacterales > Rhodobacteraceae > Litoreibacter > Litoreibacter arenae. Next base: position 997,373 of record NZ_KE557314.1, read on the forward strand.
GCACCTTCCCGTGATTGGCCTGATGTGCATCCCGCCAGTGGACGAAGACCCATCCGCGCATTTCTCCCTACTTCGCGATCTGGCTGAGCGGAATGATCTGCCAGAATTGAGCATGGGCATGAGCGGGGACTACCCGGCGGCTATAGCGCAAGGTGCGACCTGTGTTCGGATCGGCTCCGCGATCTTCGGAGAGCGGGTGCCACCTAAGGCTTGACGATGAGCCGTGTGCCTGGCCGGACGTTCTGCGCGACCCACAGCAAGTCCGGCGCTGAAAACGCGACACATCCTTCGGTGGGATGACGTGGCTTGCGCCAACGGTGAATGAATATAGCGGAACCACGACCGGCGACGGCGTCCGGATAATTCCAGTCTGTCAGCATCACCAGATCGTAAAGTGGATCAGCCCGGCGCAAGGCTTCATGGCTCGACTCATAGGGTGCGCGCACCATTTGGTTGTAGGAAGGGTCGTTGGGGGCGTCGGACCAGAGGTCCGTAGGGCCGATGGGGATAGCCCATGGCGCGGGTTGCACAATCCGGTCAGGGCGGTAGAGCATGCCGACGATGTGATGCCTACCCGCTGGCGTTGCCCCGTCGCCTTCGCGCTTGTCATCCGAGATGCCGCCTTTTCCAATGCTGCACGGGAATACGCCCCCCATGTATCGCGCACCCCATCTGGTCACGACAATGTCTTCCGGTGTCACAGAAGATGCCCTGACTTGGCCGCCTTGGTTGCAAGGTAATCGGTGTTGTGGTGAGTTTCGCCGACCTTCAAAGGCACTCGTTCGACGACCTCTAACCCGTTTGCCTCCAGCATCGCCAGCTTGGCGGGGTTGTTCGTTAACAGCCGCACTTTACTGAAACCCATCGACTTGAGTATTCCGGCACCAATCCTGAAGTCGCGCTCGTCATCCTCGAACCCAAGCCTGTGGTTGGCCTCGACCGTGTCGAACCCCTGATCCTGAAGCGAGTATGCCCGCATCTTGTTTGCCAGACCGATGCCGCGCCCTTCTTGGTTCAGGTAGAGCAATACGCCGTGTCCCTCCGACCCCATCTGCGCGAGCGCGCCGCGCAATTGCGGCCCGCAGTCGCATTTCAGCGACCCCAACAGATCACCGGTGAAGCAGGCAGAGTGGAGGCGTGTCAGCACCGGCTTCGAGCGGGACGGTTGGCCGATTTCTATCGCGTAGTGCTCCTCACCGCCATCTTCGGGGCGGAACACGTGCAGACGACCCGCTTCGCTGACTTCCAAGGGCAGGCGAGCGCTGACCAAGGGATGCAACGGGCTAGGGGTCAAAACGATCTTGGCCAATGCGTCTGCGTCCAGCAAGGTCAGGCTGTTTTGTGCCGCATAGACGGTTGGGTTGTCGAGCTCGGCAGTTAGCACGGCAGGCAACAATCGCGCGTCTTTGGCAAGCCGGATCGCCAAGCGCGCATCACTTGCATCGCCATCCCGCACGCTCTGCAATGGTCCTTTCATAGGGGCATTCAGGTCGTCGGCAGGATCCGCGACGGCCATAATCCAGTCGACGGGTGCGTCCGCTGGGACCACAATCCGCGCAAGATCGGTGTCATAGGCGCGGGCTTTCAAGGTGCGGGCGCGCCAGTCGGTGATCGCCAGTACCAAAGGCATTCCCGCGATCTGCAACGCTTTCAGCCGTGCCTCGCCTAGCGTTTCGGCGGCAAGCACAAGTGAGGTGCCTATGACGACCGGAACGCCCATGCGCAGGTCTGCGCGGGCGCGAGCAGCCAGTTCGATTATGTCAGGTGCCAGTGTCATCGGGCCCGTTCCTGTAACAAAGTGAGCCTTCTTTTACGCCAAATGATTGGAAGTTGAAACAAAACCGCCAATCGCGACACGAGGCCGTGAATAACGGCGGCGTGAGTTGTTTCCTTCGATGGTAGCCCACATCCTTATGGCAACAAAAGAGGACTATGACTGATGGCCCAATTGAAAAAAATCCTGCTCGTGGATGATGACGAGGACCTGCGCGAAGCTCTGTCCGAGCAGTTGATCATGACCGAAGATTTCGACGTATTCGAGGCCGCCAATGGTGCCGACGCCATGCAAAAGGCCAAGGAAGCGATTTACGATCTTGTGGTTCTGGACGTTGGCCTGCCCGACACCGATGGACGGGAATTGTGCCGCCTGATGCGTAAACAGGGTGTGAAATGCCCCATTCTGATGCTGACAGGCCATGACAGCGATGCCGACACTATTCTGGGCCTTGACGCCGGGGCGAATGATTACGTGTCCAAACCGTTCAAGTTTCCGGTTCTGCTGGCCCGTATTCGCGCGCAATTGCGCCAGCACGAACAGTCCGAGGACGCGGTTTTCCAGCTTGGGCCATACACGTTCAAACCAGCCATGAAGATGCTGATCACCGAAGACGAGAAGAAGATTCGCCTGACCGAGAAAGAGACGAACATACTGAAGTTCCTCTACCGCTCGAACGATGGTGTCGTCGCCCGCGACGTGCTGCTGCACGAGGTGTGGGGGTACAACGCCGGGGTCACCACGCACACTTTGGAGACGCATATTTACCGTTTGCGCCAGAAAATAGAACCAGATCCGTCAAATGCCCGCCTTCTTGTGACCGAATCTGGCGGTTATAAATTGAATGTCTGAGGTTTGACCTTGGTCAAAGTTCCCCTGATCGCGGCGGGGTAATGCTGCGGTATTCTCCCTGTTGGACTTGGCCCGAGCTTTATGCTCGGGTCTTTTTTTGTCTACATGGTAGGCTCATATCTTTCCTTGTGGTGGCCGAGCCCGCACAAGACTAACCTGCGCCCAAGCCAAACCGGAGAAATGTCATGCCCTTTACCCTCGCTACCTGGAACATCAACTCGGTCCGTCTGCGCGAGGAGTTGGTGCTAAGGCTGCTGCGCGAGGAAGCCCCCGATGTGCTGTGCCTGCAAGAATGTAAAAGCCCCGTCGACAAGATCCCGCTCGAAGGGCTGCACGCGCTTGGCTACACGCATATGGTTGCACGGGGGCAGAAGGGGTACAACGGCGTCGCTATCATTTCGCGCCTGCCATTGGTCGAAGCTGCTGCCGAGGATTACGCCACCCTTGGCCATGCCCGCCACGTCGCCGCGCGACTGGAAAACGGGGTCGTCATCCACAACCACTATGTCCCGGCTGGCGGCGATGTTCCCGACCGTGAGGTGAACGACAAGTTCGGGCAAAAGCTGGACTACCTGACAGAACTGCGTGACGCGTTTCATGGCGACAAGCCGTCGAAATCCATCCTCGTTGGTGACCTGAACATCGCGCCCCGTGAGGATGACGTCTGGTCCCACAAGCAGTTGCTGAAGGTCGTGAGCCACACACCCATTGAGGTCGAGCATTTCAACGAAGTGATGGATGCGGGCGGCTGGGCCGACGTGACTCGAAACGACATACCCGAAGGACAACTATATTCGTGGTGGTCTTACCGCGCCAAGGACTGGGACGCGGCTGACAAGGGTCGTCGTCTGGATCACGTTTGGGCAACGGCTGATATTGCTGCGGCGGGCCACTCATCGCGCGTGTTGCGCGATGTGCGCGGCTGGGAAAAACCGTCAGATCACGCGCCCGTCTTTGCGACATTTGATCTTTGAGCAAAGAGCGCACATATACAGGGCAACTGAGCCTGAACACCGAGGATAAAAGCATGCTTGAACTGAACGTAGGCGGCATCCCCGCCGGTGGTAGCGACCTTATCAAAGACACGAGCGAAGCGACCTTCATGGTCGATGTGATAGAAGCCAGCCATGAAGTGCCTGTGATAGTTGACTTCTGGGCACCGTGGTGCGGCCCGTGCAAGACACTGGGGCCAGCGCTGGAACAGGGCGTCAAGGACGCCAAAGGCGCGGTTAAAATGGTCAAGGTCGATGTGGACCAGAACCAGCAAATCGCGGGCCAGCTGCAAATCCAGTCCATCCCGACGGTCTATGCGTTCTACAAAGGTAAGCCGATTGACGCCTTTCAAGGCGCGCTGCCTGCCAGCGAAATCAAGACCTTCATCGACAAGTTGATCGCTGAATCCGGCGGCGAAGTGGATGAAGGTCTGGGCGAGGCAATCGCGGCGGCCGAGGCGATGCTGGACGAAGGCGCGGCTGTTGACGCGGCGCAAACATTTGCGGCGATCCTTGGCGAAGAGCCGAACAACCCTGCCGCCTATGGCGGTCTGATCCGCGCGCATCTGGCACTTGAAGAGTTGGATAAAGCCGCGGCCTTGCTTGAAAACGCACCAGCCGAGCTGAACGGGCTGCCCGAGATTGAAGCTGCCCGGGCGCAGTTGGAGTTGCTTCAGCAAGCGGCGAACACCGGCCCCGCCGCAGAGTTGCAGGCAAAGGTAGACGAAAACCCCGACGACCATCAGGCGCGTCTTGATCTGGCCGTAGCGCTCCATGCTTCCGGCGACGCGCAAGGCGCGGTGGACCATCTTCTGGAGCTTTTCCGCCGTGACCGCGAATGGAACGACGGTGCCGCCAAGGCGCAGTTGTTTACCGTTTTCGATGCGTTGAAACCTGATGACCCAATCGTGTTGAACGGTCGGCGCAAATTGTCGTCGATGATATTTGTCTGATTGGGGTGGCGGGCTAAGTCCATGCTTATGATGAACCCAGCTGACCTTCCCGACACGATCCCGGTTTTCCCTTTGCCCGGCGCACTTTTGCTGCCCCGGGCAAGGCTGCCGCTGCACCTTTTCGAGCCGCGCTACTTGCAGATGTTCGAGGATGTGTTGAAGACGCCTCACCGCCTGATTGGCATGGTGCAACCGCACAAGGGGCCGAAAGGCGAGGAGCAGTTGCACGCCATTGGCTGTGCGGGCCGGATTACTCAGTTTTCCGAAACGGAAGACGGTCGCTATATGATCACCCTCGCGGGAATCTCGCGCTTTCGCATCACGCAGGAAGTCACCGGATTCAGCCCCTACCGTAAAGCGGAAGTAAGCTGGGCAGGGTTCGAGCGCGATATGGGCGCGTCCGAGAAGGACGAGAAGTTTGATCGTGACGCTTTCTTGGCGGTGTTGAAACGCTTCTTCGATGCACATGACCTTCAGACCGACTGGGAAAGCCTGAAGGACGCGGAGACGGAGTTACTGATCAACTCCCTTTCCATGCTGTGCCCGTTCGACCCTGAAGAAAAACAGGCGCTTCTGGAAGCGCCGTCGCTTGGGACTCGTAGGGAAACCTTGACGACATTGATTGAGTTCTCCCTACGTGGTGGCTCGTCAGAGGAGATTTTGCAATGACCGAACCCAGCTTCGACCGCCACATGCTGGAAGGTCTGGTCTGCCCCGTCACGCAGGCCACCCTGTCCTATGATGCGGAAAAACAGGAACTGGTTTCCAAGGCCGCGAAACTGGCTTTTCCCATTCGCGGTGGTATCCCGATCATGCTGGTCGACGAGGCACGGCAGCTGGACTAAAGCGCCCGGCCTTGCAACAGGCGGGGCAGATCGCCGGTCAATCCTGCCGCCTCGCGGATAAAGCTGCGACGTAGGGCCGGGATCGCGTTGACGACGCCCATGCCGATATCCCGCCCTGCGCGAAGAAATGAATTGTCGTTTGAAAACAATCCGTTGAAACTGTTGGTCGCCATGGCCAGCGTCGCGGTGTCAAACCGCCGCCATTCCGAATATCGTGCCAGAACCGCGTCGGCGCCGACATCCTCCCCACGCCGGCGGGCATCCACGAGCACCTGCGCCAAGGCACCGACATCGCGTAGACCAAGGTTCAACCCTTGACCTGCAATCGGGTGCACCCCGTGCGCCGCATCGCCCACGAGCGCCAGTCGTTGATCCGTGATGCGGTTCGCCAATGTCAGGTTCAACGGATATGAAAACCGTGCGCCAGCGACGTGAATATCGCCCAAGAAGTCCCCGAAGGCAGGGCGCAGCGCGTCGATGAACTCATCGTCGCTGAGGTCTGATAGTTCAGCCGCCCGCTCATGTGTCTCTGCCCACACGATCGAGCTGCGATTGCCCGTCAGCGGCAGGATGGCCAAGGGGCCGGCAGGCATGAAGAACTGGTGCGCAATCCCGTTGTGCGGCAACTGGTGGCCGATCGCTGCGACCAGCGCCGTTTGCCCGTAATCCTTGAAGCTGCGCCCTATGCCCGCGCGTTCTGCCACGCCGCTGCGGCGTCCGTCGCACCCCACCAAAAGACGCGTGCGAATAGTAGCGCCCGACGCAAGTGAAACGCTCGCCCCAGCTGCGTCCACCGTTTGCGCGATCACCGTTTCCGGCGTCAAATGTGTGATGCGTGACTCATCAGCAATCCGGTCCAGAAAAGCGCGGCGAAGGTGGCGGTCCTCGACCATGAAGCCCATCGGACCTTCTTCGATCTCGGCATGGTCGAAATGCATCCAGAAGGGTGACGGACCTTCACCCGCACGCCCGTCCGTGACCTTGATTTCCAGCATCGGCTGCGCGTCGGGCGACACCGTTTCCCAGATGCCGACAGCGTCCAGTAAGCGTTTCGAGGCCAGTGCCAGCGCGTAGGCGCGCCCGTCGAAGCTGTCCTCTTTTACCGCATCGACAGGCAGGCTGTCGATCAACGTGACGGAAAGGCCACCGCTGGCCAAGGCAATCGCAAGCGCGCAGCCGTTCAGGCCGCCGCCGACAATCGCAATATCGCTGTCATACTTCATATCCCTCAATATGAGCGGTCGTGCGGGATTGTCCATGCGCGTTGCCGCCGCTACCCTCGCGCCAAATCAGCGCAAGGAGCAGACGATGTCGGAAAAATGGCTGCACATGACTGCATGCGACTTGGGTCGCGCTATCGGGGCGGGGGAGGTTGATCCAGTCGCCTTGACCGAGACCTATCTGGATGCGGCTCACAGCCACGAGTTGTCCGACCGCATTTATGCCCGCCTGACAGAGGATCGTGCCCGCGCCGAGGCAAAGGCGTCGAAGGCGCGGGCGGATATCGGTCAGCGCCGCGGCTTGCTCGACGGTGTTCCGATTTCCTGGAAAGACCTGTTCGACACCGCAGGTGTCGCGACAGAGGCGGGCAGCGCTTTGCTCAAGGATCGCGTCCCCGATGCCGATGCCGAGGTCTTGGTAAATGCGACACATGCAGGAACGATCTGTCTGGGCAAAACACACATGTCTGAGCTGGCGTTTTCGGGGATCGGATTGAACCCCGTGACCGCCACGCCCCCTTGCGTGAACGATCTGGACGCCGTGGCAGGCGGGTCGTCTTCAGGTGCGGCTACGTCCGTAGCGTTCGGACTGGCGGCGGCGGGGATCGGGTCTGATACCGGAGGCTCCGTCCGTATTCCTGCCGCATGGAACGATCTTGTCGGGCTGAAAACGACCAACGGGCGCGTCAGCGGCAAAGGCACGGTCCCGCTTTGCGACCGTTTCGACACGGTCGGGCCGCTCTGCCGCTCTGTTGAGGACGCTGCGCATCTTTTGGCGGCACTGGAGGGCGGCAAGCCCGCTGATCTGAGAACCACGTCGCTGGACGGCGCACGGTTGATGCTGCTGGAAACGGTCGCGTTCGACGATATCCGCCCTGAACCGAAAACGGGCTTCGACAGCGCGGTGGAACGTCTGCAAGCGGCCGGCGCGGTGGTCGAGCGGAAAGAAGCGCCGGAGGCGGCTGAGGCGCTCGCTTTGTCGGGTATCCTGTTCGCACCGGAAGGCTACGGCATCTGGAAAGACGTTATTGAGGCGAACCCGGACCTCATGTTCCCCGAGATTTTGCAGCGCTTCCGTTCCGGTGCAAATGTCTCTGCCCCCGACTATGTTGCAGGTTGGCGCAAGCTGGAGGATCTCCGCAAAATCTGGAACGCCAGAATTGCCGGATATGACGCGGTAATACTGCCGACCTCGCCGATATTACCCCCGAATGCGGACAGATTGCTGACGGACAGCGACTACTACGTCACCGAAAACCTGCTTGCGCTGCGTAATACCCGGATCGGCAACCTGATGAACTCGGCTGGGATCACCTTGCCGACAGGGGTGCCGTCTGCGGGGATCATGTTCTTGGGGACGCCAAACTCCGAAGAACGCCTGTTGCGGCTTTGTGCCGCCGCAGAGCGGGCGCTGATCTGATGGGCCAAAAAGACACAGGCCTGTGACCACGTAGCTGAAATCGCGGTCCTTTTTCTGGACCGCGCTACGCTGCTTGGGTTAGCTTGGACAAAACGGGGCGTTAATGATCCCGATCCTTGAGGCAGTAAAAGTGGGTCCAAATGACCTTTCCTGAGCGGTTTTCGAACCTGCCACCATATGCATTTCCGCGTTTGCGGTCGCTTCTCGCCGGGTTGGAGCCGGGCGGGGTGCCTGTGGATATGACGATTGGCTCGCCGCTTCATCCGTTTCCACACTGGATCAGCGAGATCGTTGCTGCGCACGCGGCCGGGTTTGGCGGCTATCCGCCGAACGACGGGACGCCTGAGCTTCAGTCCGCAATCGCGGCGTGGATCGCGCGGAGATACGGCGTCTCTGTTGAGGCCGGAACGCAGATCATGCCGCTCAACGGCACCCGCGAAGGCCTGTTCAACGCGGCGCTGGCGCTATGCCCCGAGGAAAAGAGCGGCAAACCCGTCATCCTGACGCCAAACCCGTTTTATCAGGTATATGCCGTCGCCGCGCTGGCCGTCGGGGCGGAGCCTGTCTATGTGCCCGCAACCCGCGATACTGATTTTATGCCCGACTTCGCGTCCCTGTCCGAAGACGTGTTGAAACGTACTGCGATTGCGTACATTTGCTCGCCTTCCAACCCGCAAGGCGCGGTCGCGACGCCAGAATACTGGGCGGACCTGCTGGCATTGGCCGAAAAACACGACTTCAAGATTTTTGCGGACGAGTGCTATTCCGAGATCTACCGCGAGGCGGCCCCTATGGGCGCATTGACCGCGGCCAAGGATCACGACCCAGAACGGGTGGTCTTGTTCAATTCGCTGTCGAAACGCTCGAACCTCGCAGGGTTGCGGTCCGGCTTCGCGGCAAGTGGCCCTGAAAACGTCAAGCGCCTGAAGGCGCTGCGGGCCTATGCAGGTGCGCCGCTGCCGCTGCCGTTGCAGCGCGTGGCGGAAATGGTCTGGGCTGACGAAGAACATGTCGAGGCGAACCGCGCCCTCTACCGCGAAAAGCTGGATTTCAGCGACTCGCTGTTTGGCGATGTGGAAGGCTACAAGCCACCCCAAGCCGGCTTCTTCCTGTGGCTTCCGGTTGAAGACGGTGAAGAAACCACCAAGAAGCTGTGGTCCGAGACCGGGGTCAAAGTGCTGCCCGGTGCATATCTGGGCCGCGATTATCAGGGGTCAAACCCCGGTGCGAATTATATCCGGGTGGCTTTGGTCGCCCCAATGAACGAACTGCAGCCGGGGCTGACCCGCCTCAAAAGCTGCGTATACGGTTGAAGGTGAGGAAGTAATCATGGCGTATCAGGCAAGGCCCCGCGATCCGTTTCTGGACAGCGACATGCAGGCAGCAATTGAAAAGCGGGGCAAAGAGCTGTTCGGCCTCGCGCTGCTGGCCGTTGGTGTGCTGCTGACCATGCTGTTGCTTTCCTACGTGCCGGAAGACCCTAGCTGGATGTCCGCGACGGACGAGCCTGCGCAAAACTGGCTGGGCCGCTTCGGTGCGTACCTTGCCAGCCCGCTTTTCATCATCGTGGGTTTCGGCGCTTGGGCCATCCCCTTTGTCGCTGTGATCTGGGGCCTGCGTTTTATCATGCACCGTGGTGAAGACCGGGCGGTGAGCCGTCTTATTTTCGCGCCTCTCGCTGTTGCTCTGGCTTCGGTCTACGCGTCTACCCATGTGCCCGTCAGCGAATGGACCCACTCCTTCGGGCTTGGTGGATTGTTCGGTGACACGGTTCTGGGAGCGATCCTTGGCGTCGCCCCGATCAGCGCAACCTTTGGCCTAAAAGTCTTGGCCTTCATCGTGTTCTTCGGCCTGCTGTTCCTATCCCTGTTCGTGCTGGGATTCGACCGCGAAGAGATCAAAGCCGTTGTAAGGTTCATGTTTGTTGGCGTGATCCTGACATATGCCAGTATCATGAAATTGCTTGGCTCTACCGGAAAGGGCGCCGTCTACGCGGCCGTCAAAGCCAATGAGCTTCGCGTGCAACGGAAGGAAGCGCGGCTTAGCGCGGCGGAGCAAAGATACGACGATGATGCGCCGATCGCCGGTCCACCCTTGCGCCGCACGCCGGTTGTTCATTCCCCGCAACCTGCCGTAGAGCCTCAGATCGAGATCGAACAACCCGCCGCGAAGCCAAGCCTGCTGGCGCGACTGCCCGGCTTGAAGCCGCGTGAGCCGGAGCCGGAATACTACGACGAGCCCGCTGTTATCCATGACGACTTCGATCCCGATGACCGCATCAAGTCGAAGATTTCCGATGTGATCAAGAACCGTGCCCGCCGCAAAAAGCCTCTGGAATACACCGACGAGCCTGCCTTGCGGCCAGAGCCGCAACTGACCCGTGGGCGTGGCCCCGATCCGCTCCGCGTCGAGCCGGTTCTGCGTGCCGCGCCGGAAGAGCCCCAATACCAGGACGTTGACGAAGACGAACTGATCGAGCCTATGCCAGCCCCGATCCAGAGCCGCGTGAACGCGCCGCTGACGAAGCCGGTCGTGCAGCAACCCGCGCGCAAACCTGTCACGCCTTCCAAACGCGCAGTCGCCGAGGCGCAGCCAGCGTTGCAATTTGAGGATAACGCCAGCGATTTCGAGTTGCCGCCGCTGAACCTGCTGACCAGCCCCACCACGGTGACGCGTCATGTCCTGTCAGATGAAGCACTGGAAGAAAACGCGCGCATGTTGGAGGCCGTTTTGGACGACTATGGCGTGAAGGGTGAAATCGTCTCGGTCCGCCCCGGCCCAGTGGTCACAATGTACGAACTGGAGCCCGCGCCCGGACTTAAGGCATCCCGCGTCATCGGGTTGTCGGACGACATCGCGCGCTCCATGTCTGCGCTGTCCGCACGGGTCTCGACCGTTCCCGGACGCACGGTGATCGGCATCGAGCTTCCGAACGAGAAGCGCGAGATGGTCGTGCTGCGCGAGATCCTGTCGGCCCGCGACTTTGGCGACGGCAACCAGAAACTACCACTGGCGCTCGGCAAGGATATCGGCGGCGATCCCATCGTGGCCAACCTTGCCAAGATGCCCCACCTGCTGATTGCGGGGACGACCGGTTCAGGCAAATCCGTGGCGATCAACACCATGATCCTGTCGCTGCTCTACAAGCTGACGCCCGAGGAATGCCGCCTGATCATGATTGACCCTAAAATGCTGGAACTCAGCGTTTATGACGGCATCCCGCACCTGCTTTCCCCCGTTGTGACCGACCCTAAAAAGGCGGTCGTGGCCCTGAAATGGACCGTGGGCGAGATGGAGGAGCGCTATCGCAAGATGTCCAAAATGGGCGTTCGCAATATCGACGGCTACAATTCCCGCGTGAAGGACGCGCTGGCGAAGGGCGAAATGTTCTCCCGCACGGTTCAGACCGGATTTGACGACGAGACCGGCGAGCCGATCTTCGAGACCGAGGAATTCCAGCCCGAATCCATGCCCTATATCGTTGTTATCGTCGACGAGATGGCCGACCTGATGATGGTCGCCGGCAAGGAGATCGAGGCCTGCATCCAGCGTCTGGCACAAATGGCGCGGGCGTCGGGCATCCACCTTATCATGGCGACGCAACGCCCGTCCGTTGATGTCATCACCGGCACGATCAAAGCCAACTTCCCGACCCGCATTTCCTTCCAGGTCACGTCGAAAATCGACTCGCGGACGATTCTGGGCGAGATGGGTGCGGAGCAGCTGCTGGGCATGGGTGACATGCTCTACATGGCTGGCGGCTCCAAAATTACCCGTATTCACGGGCCATTCGTGTCCGACGAAGAAGTCGAGGAGATCGTCAATCACCTCAAGTCGTTTGGCCCGCCGTCCTATATGTCTGGCGTGGTCGAAGGGCCGGATGACGAGAAATCCAGCGACATCGACATGGTGCTTGGCCTAGGCGGTAACACGGATGGCGAAGACGCGCTCTATGACACCGCCGTGCAGATCGTGCTGAAAGACCGCAAATGCTCCACCTCTTACATCCAGCGCAAGCTGGCCATCGGTTATAACAAGGCTGCGCGTTTGGTCGAGCAGATGGAGGAAGAGGGCGTCGTCTCGGGTGCCAACCACGTTGGTAAGCGTGAGATTCTCGTGCCGGAACAGCACTAGCAAAGCGCGGGATTGCGCCATATGTCAGCTTCGTGAAGGGCCGAGGGTTTAATCCTTCGGCCTTTTGCTTATCTTGAGGGAATGATGATGAAACACCTGATCCTTGCCCCCATCCTGTCGCTCGCTTTGGCGGTGCCAGCTATGGCTGAGAAGATTTCGCTTGCGCAAATCTCCAATTATCTCAACAGCTTCCAGACAGCGAAAGGGGAGTTTACGCAGATCAACGAAGATGGCTCGGTGACGACCGGAGAGATTCTGATCAAACGCCCCGGACGGGTGCGTTTCGATTATGCCCCGCCTGATGACAGCCTTGTCATCGCAGGCGGCAGTCAGGTTGCAGTGTTTGATCCCAAATCAAACGTCCCGCCAGAGCAATTCCCGCTGAGCCGCACGCCCTTGAACCTGATTCTTGCCAGAAACGTGGATTTTAGCCGCTCCAATATGGTTGTCGCCCATCGTGACGATGGCACGGCGACGATTGTGAAGGTGCAGGACCCGCAGCATCCGGAATACGGCAACATCCAGCTGAAATTTACCGCGAATCCTGTTGAGTTGCGTCAGTGGATCATCACCAATGACGCCGGCGGCCAAACCACGGTCATCCTCGGGGATCTGCAAAAAGGTGTGCAGATCGGCGCACGTCCGTTCAACATCCCGCAGGAAATTCAGGCGCGGGGGCTGAACTAGTCCCTTTAGGCCTTGCCACAGCTGATCAACTGATAGCGATACATTTCCGAGCGGTCGGCGACCGCTTGGGATACCCTGAGCAGCCATGATTTGCTGTTGTAGGAGCCGCGTGCGAAGCCCGTCCGGCCCTCGTGATACGCCAGATACTGGCTTCGGGCGTCATATTTCGAGATGCCCAAACGCTCCGTGCTGCCGTGCATATACCAGCCCATGAAGTCCACGGCGTCGCGGAAGTCATTCCGCTTGGACCTATGGCGCTTTTGGTCCACCTGGTACTCTTTCCAAGTTGCGTCCAACGCTTGGCTGAACCCGTAGGCAGAGCTTTGCCGGCCCATGGGAATCACGCCAATCGCATAGCGGAACGGCGTGCGGGCGTCAGAGACAAACTTGCTCTCCTGATGGATCGTCGCCATTTGCACATGGACCGGCACGCCCCATTTGCGCTCCACCGCCTTCATGTCTTTCAACCAGTTCGCGCGCTGCGATACGATCGAACATGCATTGTCGAGGTTACTCGGGGCGTTGCCACCCCCGCCGCCACATGCGGAAACGAGAAGAACAAACGCTAAAGCGGTGTATGTCTTTTTCATGGTACCTGCTTGCCTGCTTTTTCGGGCTTTTTGCCTCTTTGCTCTGGGCAAGTTTAGCGCAAATTCCGGCTCAGGCAAACTGCGCAATGCCGCAGGTTACACCAAAAATGCCAATGTCAGCGGAATATAGACTACCGCCAGCAGGGTAGACACGACGACAAGCCCTGCGACGGCATCACTATCGGCCTCATACTTGACCGAAAGCAGGTAGGACGTCACCGCAACGGGCGTGGAAATCTGGAGAATCAGCACTGCGAAAGGCACGGCGGGCAGGGCGAACCAGATACCCGCCGCGACCGCCGCCGCAATGCATATGGCCGCCTTCGCGAGCGACGCGATAACGGCTTTCGTTACGCCGCGCGGCTGGAGGCGGGCGACCGCGACACCAAGAGTAATCAACATCAACGGAATCGCCATCTGGCCAATCAACTCGATAGCGTTCGTCAAGAATCGCGGCGTTTCCCAGTCCATGACCAAAAAGACTGCGCCCAATACGGTCGCGCCGACCAAGGGTTCCTTCACGACTTTCGTGATCGACCCGCCGCCCGACACCAGCCAGATGCCAAAGGTGAAGGAATAGATCGCCATAATCGCAAAAATCACAACTGCGTAGCCAAGGCCCTCGTCGCCGAACGCAAACAGGGCAAGCGGTAGGCCAAGGTTACCCGTGTTGCCGAAGATAAGCGGGGCAAGATAGGTGCGCACGTCCATGCCTGCGAGTTTTACCAGCAGAAAGCACCCAATAGTTACAAGGCCGTAGGCCGCAATCGCGGCCAGTGACACGGTGGTCAGCGCGTCTGGTGCAATGTTTGTTCGCATGAGTGCCACAAAGATCAGGCACGGCACAGAAAGGGTCATTGCAAGCCTTGTCACGAACTCGATTCTGTAGTCAAAGCCCAGCTTAACCCAGGCGAACCCGATGCTCGCGAGAATGAAGACCGGAGCCACGATCTCCAAAACCGTTAAAATCAAGTTCACAGACTGTTTCCCTGAAAATCGCTGTCCGTTTGTGGACAAACCACCCGTCGAGGGTCTATCTACGAGGGGTAAAGGTTGCAATGTTATGCTTAAAACTCAGGCAAAATTCACGCTCGGCCAGATTGTCCGGCACAAGAAACACCCCTTCCGTGGGGTCATTTTTGACGTGGATGCAGAGTTTGCCAACTCCGACGAATGGTATGACAACATTCCTGTAGAGAGTCGCCCGAGCAAGGATCAACCTTTCTACCACCTGCTCGCCGAGAACGATGACAGCTACTATGTCGCCTATGTGTCCGAGCAGAACCTGACCCCCGACATGACTGGGGAGCCCATTCATCATCCCGACCTCAGCGCCATGTTTGGCGACTACGACGGCCGCGGCAAGTATCCGCTGCAATTCGACTTCAACTAGTACCCGAGTGCGCAGCCGTCTTTTCGCGGGTCCGATGCCCCGTGTAACACGCCGTTCTTGCGGTCGATGAAGATCGCCTGCGCCCCGCCGATGGGGCCTTCGGGGACGGATACCTTGTGGCCCATATCGGCCAATTCCTGCCGGACGGCGTCGGAGTAGCCACGCTCCACCTTCATGTCGCCTGAATCGCTGAAGCTGCGCGGGGCGTCGATCGCCGCTTGGGGGTGCATGTCGAAATCGACCATATTCGACACGAAACGCGCGTGGCCGTTTGGCTGATACGCACCGCCCATGACGCCGAACGGCATAACGACCTCGCCGTCCTGGCGCAGCATACCGGGAATGATTGTGTGCATTGGCCGCTTGCCACCGGCCGCCTCGTTCGGGTGATCTTCTTCCAGCGTAAAACCTGCGCCACGGTTCTGGAACAGAATGCCGAATTTGTCCGAAGCGATGCCGGTGCCAAAGCTGTGGAAAATGGAATATATCAGCGAAACCGACATCAGGTCCTTGTCCACCACCGTGATGTAGACCGTGTCCTTGTGCACCTGCTCGGATAGTTTGGCGGGATTGGCCATCGCCTTTTTGGGGTCGATCAGGTTTGCCAGATGCGCGGCGGTCTGCGGGTCCAGCATGTGCTCCATCCGGCTCATGTGGTCCGGGTCGGCGATAAATCGGTTGCGTGCGTCATAGGCCAGCTTGGCCACCTCGGCCTCGATATGTGCCCGCTGTGCGCCGAACGGGTCAATTGATGGCAGGTCGAACTGTGCGAGCATATTGTTCATCAAGATCGCCGTCGCGCCTTGCCCGTTGGGCGGATGCTCGATCAGTTCCGTTCCCTTGTAGCTGCCCGACACAGGTTGGGTGTATTCGCAGGAGGTGTTGGCGAAGTCATCGAGTGTGTGGGTGCCGCCTGCGGCTTGGAGGGACGTGACCATGTCCTCGGCCACTTCGCCTTCGTAGAAACCGTTGCGCCCAAACTCTGAGATGCGCCGCAACACCTCGGCCTGCTCGGGGGAGCGGAAGACCTGTCCGGCCTGCGGTGCCGCGCCGTTCATGAGGTAATACTTGGCCGCTGGCCCTTTTAGTGCTTCGGCTGCCAGCTTCCAGTCAAACGCGGTTCGGGGGCTGACCGGAACGCCTGCTTCGGCGTAGTAAATCGACGGGGCCAGAACGGCCTTCAACCCCAGTTTTCCGTGGTCTTTGCTGAGTTTACAGAACGCGTCGATCGCGCCGGGAAGGGTTGCCGCGTCTGCGGTGTTGACCGGCATGGAGGTTAATCCCTTCGCGCGCATATCTGCCGCCGAAAGCCCTGCGGGTGCGCGGCCCGAGCCATTCAGGGCGATGACATCTTTGTCTCCGGGTTTGTGCAACAGCACAAAGCAGTCGCCCCCGATGCCGGTCATTTGAGGTTCGCAAAACCCAAGTAAAACAGCGCCCGCGATAGCTGCATCCACTGCGTTTCCGCCAGCTTCGAGCATTTGAACTGCGACCTTTGCAGCGAGCGGATGGGACGTGGCGCACATGCCGTTGGTTGCAAATACGGTAGAACGGCCGGGCTGGTGAAAGTCGCGCATTGTGCTTTGGTCCCCTGTATCAATGCGCCAGAGGATAGGGTGCGGGGCGCGGATGTCTATCAGATTGATGCGTTGGAAAAGGGTGCAGCAGCGAGTCCTCGGCGTCGCGCATCTGGGTGGGGGCTGATAGACGCGACGCCGAGTGAAGCTGTTCAGCTACAGTTTCTGAGTGACGTCTAATTGCGGCGGCGCGACGGAGAAGATCGGCCATTTCGGCGTATTTTTCGTGTCGGCATTGCGTCGGCTTTATGTCGGCTTTGTGTCGGGCATCTTGTCCGGCTCTTCGCGCGCGGTTGGAATCTGGACGCAGAAGATGTTTTTCGATCCCGAGCGGCGATACTCCATATGCGACGACAGACTGCGGATGAAAAACCAGCCGAACCCGCCTTCCGGCAGATCGTCGACTTCCATGGGGATATCCACCAAACCGGTTTCCGGAGGGTTCAGCCCCGGCATTGGCAATCCGTAATCGCGCGTCTCGACCGAGATCATGTCGTCGGTGCACAGCACGGAGACGGTCACGTCGCCAAGGTTGGATTCCTGATACCCGTGTTCGGTGATGTTGTTCAGTACCTCGGCCAAAACGATTTCTGTGCTGATGATCCCATGGGATTGCGACGGAAATTCGCTTTGAAGGCGTCGCATGATTTCCAGAATTGTGTCGCGCACCGAGATCGGGTCGGCGTTTATCGTGTCCTCAAAATGAAGACGCGGCGCGCCGAAGTTGCGGGGCTGTCGGGCCAAGTTGCTCACGCAGCATCCGCGCCTTCAGGGCCGTCTTGCGTCAGAGCGCGATCCAATTGCTCGTGAACGATGAAAACCTTGTCCATGCGGGTGAGGCGAAACACCTTGTCGACCGCAGGAGCCAGCCCGCAAATTTCCAGCTTGCGCCCGCCCAGGGATTTGAGCGCGGCGACCATTGCGCCCAGACCGCTGCTGTCCATGAAGCTGACCGGCGCAAGGTCCATGACCACGCGCCCGCCATGCGCGGCGGTTGCATCCCTGAACCCGTCCTTGAAATGGACCGCGCTTGCAGCGTCGATCCGTTCTGCCGTGACTGTCAGGACAAGGACCCCGTCCGCGGTTTCAGTTGCTTGCATCATGGTCTGTACTCCTGATCTTTTCCCTGTCTTGGGCTAGACGGCAAAGGTTACCATTCGGTATGCAGTCGGGTGTCCCTATCTGGAAAAGGCGTTTCAAAATGTCCGTATTTATCACTGGCGCAAGCCGCACCCCGATGGGTGGTTTTCAAGGCGAATTGGGCAGTGTCGATGCGCCCAGCCTTGGTGGCGTTGCAATCAAAGCGGCGCTGGAGCAATCGGGCCTCGCCACCGTGGACGAGTTGCTGATGGGCTGCGTTCTGCCCGCCGGGCAGGGGCAGGCACCCGCGCGGCAGGCCGGGTTCGCGGCGGGTTTAGGCGAAGAGGTTCCGGCCACGACGCTTAACAAGATGTGCGGCTCGGGGATGCGGGCCGCGATGATGGCGTTTGACCAACTGGCGCTGGGCCATGTGCAAACCATGGTCGCGGGCGGCATGGAGAGCATGACCAACGCGCCCTACCTGCTGCCGAAAATGCGCGGCGGGGCGCGGATCGGGCATCAGGCGGTGCAGGATTCGATGTTCCTCGACGGGTTGGAAGACGCCTATGACAAGGGCCGCCTGATGGGCACCTTTGCCGAGGATTGCGCCGAGGCGTTCCAGTTCACCCGCGAGGCGCAGGACGATTATGCCCTGCGGTCCCTGTCCAACGCGCTGGCGGCGCAGAAAAGTGACGCCTTCGCGTCGGAAATTGCGGCGGTCGAGGTGCAGGGCCGCAAGCCTTACACGGTGTCGCAGGACGAACAACCCGGCAACGCCCGGCCAGAGAAAATCCCCCAACTTAGACCCGCATTTCGGGAGGGTGGCACAGTCACGGCGGCGAATTCCTCGTCAATTTCCGACGGGGCGGCGGCGCTGGTCATGGCGTCCGAGGCGGGTGTGAAAGCCCATGGCCTGACGCCCCGCGCCCGTGTGGTCGGTCATGCCAGCCACGCGCAGGCGCCGGGGCTGTTTACGACCGCGCCGGTTCCGGCGGCGAAGAAGCTGCTGGAGCGCATCGGGTGGGACGTCGCGGATGTCGACCTTTGGGAGGTGAACGAAGCCTTCGCGGTGGTGCCTATGGCGTTCATGCATGAAATGGGGCTGGAGCGGGATATCGTGAACGTCAACGGCGGCGCGTGTGCCTTGGGCCACCCGATTGGCGCGTCGGGCGCGCGGATCATGGTCACCTTGCTGAATGCGCTGGAAACCCGTGGCCTCAAGCGTGGCGTCGCGGCGATCTGCATCGGCGGCGGCGAAGGCACCGCGATTGCGATAGAGCGGGTCTGAATGGTCGACTACGATACGCTCGCCAAGACCATCGACGCGCTGGTCGAGGGTGAGGACGACGCGGTCGCGCTGATGGCCACGGTCGCGTGTGAGGTGCACCATGCTGACGACCGTTTTGACTGGACAGGATTCTACCGCGTCGTCGGGCCGGAATTGCTGAAAATCGGACCCTATCAAGGCGGACATGGCTGTTTGACCATCCCGTTTTCGCGCGGGGTTTGCGGCGCAGCGGCGCGATTGGAGCAGGTGCAGTTGGTGCCGGATGTCGAGGCCTTCCCCGGTCACATCGCCTGCGCGTCCTCCACCCGCTCGGAGTTGGTATTGCCGGTGTGGGACGGGTCAGGACGGCTGATTGCGGTGTTCGATATAGACAGCGATCAAGCGGATGCGTTTACGACCGAGGACGCAGAGCGTCTGGCGGCAATTCTCAAGGCGGTGTTCGACAGGGTTTGACCCTATACGTGCAGATTTTTCTTGCGCGACTCATGCGATATGCTCTTTGGTGAAAAAATGGACAAAAATTTCACGGAAGTCTGATGAAGCACACGCAGCCGGGCAAGACCAAGACCCTTGGCGCGGACCTGCGGGCGCTGCGCAAGGCGCGTGG
This sequence comes from Litoreibacter arenae DSM 19593, assembly GCF_000442275.2. Taxonomy (GTDB): domain Bacteria; phylum Pseudomonadota; class Alphaproteobacteria; order Rhodobacterales; family Rhodobacteraceae; genus Litoreibacter; species Litoreibacter arenae. The sequence goes on from NZ_KE557314.1 coordinate 1,016,785, forward strand.
GCTGACGTTGTCGGAACTGGCCGAGACGATGGACCGCTCGGTCGGGTGGCTCAGTCAGGTGGAGCGGGACAAGTCGGAGCCGTCGATCACCGACCTGCGCCACATGGCGAAGGCGCTGGACGTGTCTGTTTCGAGTCTATTCCGGCAGGATGCGGTGGTTGCGGAGGAGCAGGGTTTCGTCGTCAGGGCAGGCTCGCGCAGGCCCATCGGGTCGCGGGAGGCCGGGCTGGTCGAGGAATTACTGTCCCCCGATCTGACGGATGATTTCGAGGTGGTTCATTCCACCTTCGAGCCGTTCAGCGAGATTGCCGACCCCGTCTGCCGCCCGACGCAGGAGGTGGGTTATGTCATCGCTGGCAGGCTCGATCTGTGGGTTGCTGGACGAACCTTTACGCTCAATGTCGGGGACAGCTTTCGTGTCCGCGGTGAGCCGTTCCGCTGGATGAACCCGTACCCGACGCCCGCCGTGGTGATCTGGGTCATCGCCCCGCCGGTGTATTGAGATGTCTTGGGAGGGATGGATCATATTCGCGGTGTTCTGGGTGGTTTTCGTGACCACACCGGGCCCGAACGCGGTTAATTGCATCCAGAACGGCATGACGCACGGGTTCCGGCGGGCCTTGTGGGGCGTGCTGGGCATCCTGACGCAAGCGACCCTGTTCCTGCTGCTTTCGGCGGCTGGAGTGACCGCGCTGCTGGCTCAGGCGCCGGAGGCGTTCTTCTGGGGCAAGCTCATCGGCGCTGCGTTTCTGGTGTTCCTTGGCGTCCGCGGATGGCTCAACGCAGCCAAACCGGTCACGCCGCGCCATGTCAGTGCGCACTCGATCTACGGGCGGGCGTTTCTGATCGCGACGATCAACATCAAGTCGGTCGCTGGCTACTTCGCCGCCTTCACCCAATTCGTGCAGCCCGACATTCCGGTCTGGTTGCAGATGTGGATCATCATGCCCACGGCGCTGGTCATTACGACGCTCAGCTACACGGGCTTCACTGCTATCGGCGCGGGCCTTGGCCGGGCGGCGATCGGGGCGGTGCTGAACGTCTGGGTGCGCCGCGTCATGGCGCTGTGTTTCATCATCTACGGCGTGCTGCTCGGCAGCGCGTCCACACCGGGGAGGGCGTGATGCTCAAGGGAAGTTGTCTTTGTGGAGGCGTGCGCTTCGAGGCCGACGGGGCGGCGCGGGACCCTGCCGCCTGCCATTGTTCGCAATGTCGCAAGCAATCAGGCCACTACTGGGCGGCGGTGCAGATCGACGACGACAAGTTGCGCGTAGAGGGCGAGGTGAAGTGGTACCAGTCCAGCCCCACCGCCCGACGCGGGTTCTGCCCGACCTGCGGCGCGTTTCTGTTCTGGAAGTCCGACGCCGACCCGGACACGGGCGTGTCCCTGGGCGCGATGGATGCCCCGACCGGGCTGACCTTGGTCCGTCACATATTCACCGCCGACAAGGGCGATTACTACCAGATCACGGACCAAGTCCGGCAGGAGGAGCAAGAAGATGAGTGATTTCCCAACAACCGCCCGCGTGGTCATCATTGGCGGCGGGGTCGTCGGTACATCGACCCTATACCACCTTGCCAAGGCAGGCTGGACCGATTGCGTGCTGCTGGAAAAGAATGAACTGACCGCTGGCTCCACTTGGCACGCGGCGGGCAACTGCCCGTCCTTCAGCACGTCTTGGGCGATTATGAACATGCAGCGCTACTCACTGTCACTCTACAAGGGGCTGGCGGACGAGGTCGATTATCCGATGAATTACCACGTAACAGGGTCTGTTCGGCTGGGTCACAGCCGCGAACGGATGCAGGAATTCGAGCGCGCGCGGGGCATGGGGCGCTATCAGGGCCTCGATCTGGAAATGATGGACCTGAACGACATCAAGGACCGCTACCCGTTCATCGAAACACACGATCTGGCGGGCGGCCTTTGGGACCCTGACGACGGCGATATCGACCCTGCACAGCTGACACAGGCGCTTGCCAAGGGCGCGCGACAGATGGGCGCGCGGATCGAGCGTTTTTGCCCTGCCACGGGGGTCTCAAAGGATGGTGACGAATGGATCGTCCACACCGACACGGGCGATATCCGCTGCGAAAAGGTGGTGAACGCGGCGGGATATTACGCACAGCGTGTGGGGGAGTGGTTCAAGCCCTATGGCGGGCGAACCGTGCCGATGGTGACCATGTCCCACCAGTATTTCCTGACAGACGAGATCCCCGAAATCGCCGCCTGGACCGCCGAGAACGGGCGCAAGGTGCCGCTGCTGCGCGACGTGGACAGCTCCTACTACCTGCGTCAGGACAAGAACGGCCTGAATCTTGGTCCTTACGAGCGCAATTGCAGGGCGCATTGGGTCACGCCGGAAGACCCTATGCCTGAGGATTTCAGCTTCCAGCTTTACCCCGACGATCTGGAGCGTCTGGAGTGGTATATCGAGGACGCCATGGCGCGGGTGCCGCTGCTTGGCTCGCAAGGCGTTAACCGCGTTATCAATGGCCCGATCCCCTATGCGCCTGATGGGCTGCCCCTGATCGGCCCTATGCCGGGCGTCAAGAACGCTTATGAGGCTTGCGTGTTTACCTTCGGCATCACTCAAGGCGGCGGGGCGGGGAAGGTTGCCGCCGAATGGATCATCCATGGCGAAACCGAATGGGATATGTGGGCAGTCGACCCGCGCCGCTACACTGACTACACCGATCAGGATTACTGCCACGCCAAGGCGGTGGAAACCTATGGTCACGAATACGCCATGCATTTCCCGCACCACACTTGGCCTGCGGGGCGCGACAAGAAATTGTCGCCAGTAGACTCTAAATTACGGGAATTGGGCGCGGTGATGGGGGCCTATAACGGCTGGGAACGGGCGAACTGGTTTGCAAAACCGGGCGACGATACCTCCGAGGAGAGCACCCAAACATGGGACCGCAACGGCCCGTGGGCAGCTCGCGTGAAAGAGGAGGTCGAAGCGGTCCGCGACGGCGTTGGCGTTTTAGACCTGCCGGGGTTCTCGCAGTTCAACCTGTCGGGCGAGGGTGCTGCGGAATACCTGCGCGGCAAGATCGCGGGCGCCTTGCCCAAAGTCGGCCGCATGAACCTCGCCTATTTCCCTGACAGTCGCGGTCGTATTCTTACCGAGATGTCGATCCTGCGGCACGCAGAGGATTTCTTTACCTTGATTACGGCTGCAAGCGCCCAGTGGCACGACCGCGACTTGCTGGCGCATGACCTGCCGGACGGCCTGAGCCTGACAGACCACAGCACCGAGTATTCGACCCTGATCGTGACCGGCCCTAAATCGCGGGCGTTGTTCGAGGCGCTGGGCACGGAGGCCGATTTGTCCGCCCCGTGGTTGACCATTCAGGCGGCCAAGGTCGCGGGGCAGGACTGCGCCTTGGCGCGGGTCTCGTTCGCGGGGGAGCTTGGGTGGGAAATCCACGCCGACAACGCCACCATGCCCGCGCTTTACGACGCGGTGCTTGGCGCGAGTGCCAAACCCTTCGGGATGTTCGCGCTGAATTCCATGCGCATGGAAAAGGGTTACCGCGCATGGAAGGGCGATTTGTCCACGGACTACACGCTGCTTGAAGGGGGGCTGGAGCGCTTTATTCGCTTCGACAAGCCGCAGGACTTCCCCGGCAAGGCGGCGTTGCTGTCGGAGAAGCAGAAAGGCTCTAAAAAGGCGTTTGTGACTTTGATCGTGGACGCAGGCGACGCCGACGCGCCCTACATGTCGACAATCTGGAACGGCGACGAGGTGGTGGGTGAAACCACGTCGGGCGACTGGGGCTACCGGATCAACAAATCCATCGCATTAGGCATGATCAGAGCCGATCTGGCGCGGCCCGGCACGGAGTTGGAGGTCGAAATCTACGGTGAGCGGCGGCCCGCCACGGTGCAGGAGGATCAGCCGCTATGGGATCCTGAAAACAAGCGCATCCGCGCGTGAGAGGATAGCTGAAATGACCCTTCCCACACATGTCCGCGTCGTTATCGTCGGTGGCGGCGTTATTGGTTGCTCCGTCGCGTATCACCTCGCCAAGCTGGGCTGGAAAGATGTGGTGCTTTTGGAGCGCAAGCAACTGACGTCCGGTACCACATGGCACGCGGCTGGCCTTATCGCGCAGCTTCGCGCGACCAAGAATATGACCAAGCTGGCGAAATACAGTCAGGAGCTTTACGGCGATCTGGAGGCCGAGACGGGCGTTGCGACCGGCTTCAAGCGTTGTGGGTCGATCACGGTTGCCCTGACTGACGAGCGGCTGGAGGAGATCAACCGTCAAGCCGCGATGGCACGGTCTTTCGGCGTCGAAGCAGAGCCTATTTCGCCGCAAGAGGTGAAGCAGCACTACGAACATCTGAATATCGACGGTGTGACTGGCGGGGTTTTTCTGCCGCTGGACGGGCAGGGCGATCCGGCCAACATCGCGCACGCACTTGCCAAGGGTGCGCGTCAGAATGGCGCTTTGGTGAAAGAGGGGTATCTGGTCACAGACATCCACAAGGAAGGCCGTCGGGTTACGGGTGTGACTTGGGAGGGCAAGGATGGTCAAACAGGCTCTATTCAGGCAGAACATGTCGTTAATTGCGGCGGGATGTGGGGCCATCAGATCGGCAGAATGGCGGACGTCAATGTGCCGCTTCATTCGTGCGAACACTTCTACATCGTGACGGAAGCCATCCCCGGCCTGACGCAGATGCCGGTTCTGCGGGTGCCGGACGAGTGCGCCTACTACAAGGAAGACGCGGGGAAAATGCTGCTGGGCGCGTTCGAGCCGGTTTCGAAGCCCTGGACGCTGGATATTCCCAAGGATTTTGAGTTTGACCAGCTGCCCGAAGATTTCGATCACTTCGAGCCAATTCTGGAGGCCGCCGTGGAGCGCCTACCGATGCTGGCGGATGCAGGGATACATACGTTCTTCAACGGTCCGGAGTCGTTCACGCCGGATGACGCCTACCATCTTGGCCTTGCGCCGGAGCTGGACAATTTCTGGATTGCTGCCGGTTTCAACTCGATCGGGATCCAGTCCGCTGGCGGGGCCGGGTCTGCGCTGGCGCAGTGGATGGACGAGGGGCAGAAGCCGTTTGATCTGGGTGACGTGGACATCAGCCGGATGCAGCCGTTTCAAGGCAATCGGAGCTATCTGTTCGAGCGGTCCAAGGAAACGCTTGGCCTGCTCTATGCCGATCACTTTCCCTATCTGCAAAAGAAAACCGCGCGGGGTGTCCGCCGAACGCCGTTTCATGCGCACCTGCTGGAGCGTGGTGCGGTGATGGGGGAGCTAGCTGGTTGGGAGCGTGCCAACTGGTTTGCGGATCAAGGGCAGGAGCCCAAGTATGAGTATTCGTGGAAGCGGCAGAACTTCTTTGACAATGTCGCCCGCGAACACAACGCGGTTCGCAGCAATGTTGGCATGTACGATATGTCCTCATTCGGCAAGATCAGGGTCGAAGGGCGCGACGCGGAGGCGTTCCTGAACTATGTGGGCGGCGGTGACTTTTCCGTGCCGGTGGGCAAGATCGTCTACACGCAGTTTCTGAACGCCAAGGCGGGAATTGAGGCTGATGTCACGGTCACGCGCCTGTCGGAAACCGCCTATCTGGTGGTCACCCCCGCCGCGACGAGACTGGCCGATGAGACTTGGTTGCGCCGCAATCAAGGTGATTTCAAAGTTGTGATCACAGACGTGACAGCTGGTGAAGGCGTGCTGGCCGTGATGGGGCCCAGTGCGCGAAAACTGCTCGAAAAGGTATCACCTGCCGATTTCACCAACGCGGTGAACCCCTTTGGCACCGCGCAAGAGATCGAGATCGGCATGGGCCTCGCTCGTGCGCATCGCGTGACCTATGTGGGCGAGTTGGGGTGGGAGATCTATGTCAGCGCGGATCAGGCGGCCCATGTGTTCGAGACCCTTTACGAGGCGGGACGGGACTTGGACTTGAAGCTGTGCGGAATGCACATGATGGATACCTGCCGAATGGAAAAAGGCTTCCGCCATTTTGGCCACGATATCACCTCCGAGGATCATGTGATGGAGGCGGGGCTGGGTTTTGCGGTCAAGAAGGACAAGCCCGACTTTATCGGGCGGGAGGCGGTGCTTGAGAAGGCCGAAAAGGGTCTAAACATGCGTCTTTTGCAGTTCAAGCTGACCGATCCGGAGCCACTGCTCTACCACGCGGAGCCAATTCTACGCGACGGAGAAATCGTCAGCTACCTGACCTCCGGCGCCTATGGTCACCATTTGGGCGCGGCGATGGGCATGGGGTATGTCCCCTGTCGGGGGGAGGCGCTGGCGGATGTGCTGGCATCCAGCTACGAGATCGACATCGCCGGAACCCGCGTTAAGGCGGAGGTGTCATCAAAGCCGTTTTATGACCCGAAATCGGAGCGCGTGAAGGCCTAGCCCTTGCAACTCGCGGGTGGTGATGGTGAATGGCCATATGACCCGCTTTAACGATGTGCGCCCCCGATCCGAAGACAGCCCCGCCGGGCTGGGTTTTGCCGTCTCGGCGTATTTCCTGTGGGGCTTTCTGCCGCTTTACATAAAGGCGCTGTCGCACATTCCTGCGGCCGAAATCGTGGTGCATCGGGTCATCTGGTCGGTGCCCGTTGCAGGACTTGTGTTGATCCTTATGGGGCGCACGGGCGATATCAAAACGGCTCTAACAACGCCCAAAATGCTTGCGATGGGCTGTGTCACCGCCACGCTGATATCATTGAACTGGGGCATCTACATCTGGTCGATCGCGGCTGACAGGGCGTTGGATGCGGCGTTGGGATATTACATCAATCCGATTTTCTCGTTTTTCCTCGGGTTCCTTATCCTGAAAGAACGGCTGACACCGCTACAATGGGCCGCCATCGCGCTGGCCACTGCGGCTGTCGTGGTGCTGACCGTCGATGCGGGCCGCTTGCCATGGGCGGCGATCGGGCTGACCGTGACCTGGGGCTTCTATGCGTTCTTCAAGAAATCACTGCCAATAGGCCCTAATCAGGGCTTTCTGCTGGAGGTGCTGATCCTCTCGATCCCGGCTCTTGCGTATTGGATCTATGCAGGCAGCGCGGGCACGAGCCATTTCTCGACCGATACCTGGATGCTGCTGGGGTGCGGTGTGGTCACGTCCGTTCCACTGCTGCTTTATGCGAACGGGGCCAAGCGGTTGCGGCTGACGACCATTGCGATCCTGCAGTATATCGCGCCGACGATGATCTTTCTGGTCGCCGTGTTCGTGTTCGGGGAGCCCTTCGGCACCGCCCGCGCCATTGCCTTCCCGATGATCTGGGCGGCGTTGATCCTTTATACCTATTCGATGGTCAGAAATCGTGGGAAGTAGCGACTACAACCCGCCCGACGATCCGCTCGATATCATCCACGAGGATGCGGACATTCTCTTGGTGAACAAGCCGGCGGGCCTGTTGTCCGTACCCGGCAAGGGGGAGGGGCTGGCCGATTGCCTCATCACCCGCATTCAGGCCGCTTTCCCGACCGCGTTGCTGGTTCACCGGCTGGATCGGGATACGTCCGGTGTGATGGTTTTTGCGCTGAAAAAATCTGCGCAACGGCACCTGGGCTTGCAGTTCGAGCGGCGGCATACCAAGAAAACCTATGCCGCGCTGGTCCACGGTGAAGTCGCGGGCAAAACTGGCGAGATCCACTTGCCGATGGTCGTCGACTGGCCGAACCGCCCGCTTCAGCATGTCAATTTCGTCCATGGCAAGCAGGCCGTTACCCAATGGCGGCGGGGGGCGGTGAAGGATGGGGTGACGCGGATGCGGCTGTATCCGCATACGGGACGGTCGCATCAGCTGCGGGTGCATATGCAGGCGATGGGGCATCCGATACTGGGCGATCCGTTCTATTCCGAGAATGCGGCTGACTACCCCCGCATGATGCTGCACGCCGAAAGCCTGAAGCTGCGCCACCCGCAGGGGGGAAAGGCCACCGAGTTCAAGGCGAAGGTGCCGTTCTAACAGGGTCTAATAAGGCGATTTAGCGCTGCGATCGTCTGAAAGGGAGCTTTGTGTCCTCTCCACCAGCAACTCGATCGCGTCGGCAAGATGGACCTCGCCAATGCTGTCATCGCCTGCCTTTACCCGCAGTTTGTGGGCCTCGATCATGACGTCGGCATGGGTGCAGCCCACGGGTGGCTCAAACTTGTAGCAGGCGCATTCGATCAGGAAGCCAAGCGGGTCCTTGAAATAGATGCTGTCCATGAAACCGCGGTCCTTGTGGCCGGAATGGGGGATGCCGCGTGCGTCCAGCCGCGCCTCGATCTGCCGGAAGGTGGCGAGCGACACGTTGATTGCCAGATGATGCACGCACCCCGCGTCTGTTGGCGTGCGCCGGTGCGCCCGCGTGCGGTTCTCGTTGGTGAAGACCGTGATGAGCCTGCCGTCGCCGGGGTCGAAATACAGGTGACCCTCGCTTGGGTCGTCCAGATTGGGCTGGTCGAAAATGAAGGGCATGCCGAGCACCCCCTCCCAAAAGTCGATGGAGGTCTGCCGGTCCGCCCCCATCAAGGTGATATGGTGGATGCCTTGGGCCTGAATTTTGCGCATGTCGCCTCCTTTAGCTGTTGGCAAAGCCTAACGTGGGAGAAGTTAGCCGTCTTTCACCATTTCCTTCGGTCCGCCCGTGCTCATGTCAGTGCCGGTGTAACGCAGACCGGCATCTTTCCAGCCAGCCAGGCCGCCACCCATATGCGCGATACGCGTAAACCCGTGTTTTAGACACTGTTCCGCCACCTTGTGCGACCGCGCGCCGGACCCGCAATGCAGCACCAGCCGCTTGTCCGCCTCGCTTGGCAGGTGTTCGGGATGGAACGCCTGCATTGGCGCCAGCAAGGCGCCTGCGATGCGCTCGAAGGTGAATTCCTGCGGCGTGCGCACGTCGATCAGCACGACCTCGTTTCGCTCGAACCCCGCCTGAACCTCTTGCGGGGTCCATGTCTCAAGCGTGCCGCCTTCGATGTTTTCTGTCTTCATGATGTCCTCTCAGAATTTGTTCAGTGGGATTTTCAGATAGCTTGCGCCATCCGCCTCGGTGTCGGGCAGACGTCCTGCCCGCAGGTTCATTTGCAAAACATGCAACATGCGGTCGGGCAGGGCGAGCGTCTTGTCACGTGCCTCCCGCCGTTGGACATAAGCGTTCTTTTCGACGCCGCCGCCGATGTGGATGTTGTGCCGCCGTTGCTCGGCCACGGTGGCCTCCCATGCGGGGGTTTCCTCGTAGTCGTGGCCGACGAACAGGCGCGTTTCGTCCGGCAGGTCCAGAATGGAATGCAGGCTGTCATAGAGCTCCGCCGCCGATCCGCCGGGAAAGTCACAGCGCGACGTGCCGACACTGGGCTGCATGAACGTGTCATGCACGAATGCCGCGTCGTCGCCGACCACATAGGTGATGGAGCCAAGTGTGTGACCCGGTGACAGCATCACGCGCACGGGCAGGTTACCGATCTTGAAGGTATCGCCGTCGGCAAACAGGTGGTCGAAATCCTGATCCGGATCGAACGCGTCGGGCATGTGGTAGTAGTCGCGCCACAGCTCCGCGATGTCCTTGACCTTCTCACCGATGGCGTTGGGCTTGCCGAGCTTTTCCTTGAGATAGCTTGAGGCCATCAAGTGGTCGGCATGGGGATGGGTATCGAGAATCCATTCGATCTCACAGCCCTCGCTTTCGGCAAAGCGAAGGATCGCGTCTACGCTTGCAGAAGACGTGGCCGCGCTTTCCGGGTCGAACGTCATGACCACGTCGACCAACGCGGATTTGCGCGTGTCGGGGTCGGTGACAAGGTACTGGATGCTGCCCGTGTCTTTGTCGTAGAAGCCTACGACTTCGGGTGATTGTGCGCCATTAGAGTGGCTGGTTCGCGAAATCATGGAAAACCCTCCGTGCTTGTGTCACTAACAAACATTCCGAAACGCGAATTTGTTCCAAAGCTAGGGCGCAAATGTAACGCGGGCCGAACAGATGTCCGGCCCGCTTTGGGTTAGTTCCAGCCGGATACGGCTTTCACCTCAAGGAATTCCTCGATCCCGAACGCGCCGCCTTCGCGGCCATTGCCGGACTGCTTGTAGCCGCCGAAGGGCGAGCCTTGGGCGAAGCCGGAGCCGTTGGTTTCCACCATGCCCGACCGCAAGCGGCGCGCCACGCGGCGGCGTTTCTCGGTGTCCTCGGTCTGGATATAGTTGGTCAGGCCGTAGGGCGTGTCGTTGGCCATCTCGATGACCTCGGCTTCGCTGTCGAAGGGCATGACGCACAGGACGGGGCCGAAGATTTCTTCCTTGTAGATCGTCATATCCGGCGTCACGTCGGTGAACACTGTCGGCTTCGCAAAGAAGCCGCGGTTCAGCCCGTCGGGGCGGCCAACACCGCCAGCCAGCAGGGTCGCGCCTTCGTCGATGCCCTTCTGGATCAGGTCTTGCACCTTGTCGAACTGCGCCTCGGAGACCAGTGGTCCGATATGGTTGCCGTCCTCGGACGCGGGCGCGACCTTGGTATTCTCGGCGGTTTCCTTGACCTGCGCGACCGCCTCGTCATAGCGGGAGCGTTCCACGAACATGCGGGTCGGTGCGTTGCAGCTTTGGCCGGTGTTGCGGAAGCACCGCATGGCACCATCGCTGGCGGCATTGTCACGCGCGTCGGCGAAGATGATGTTCGCGCCCTTGCCGCCAAGTTCCAGCGATACGCGTTTCAGCGTATCAGCGGCGGCCTTGGTGATAAGCTTGCCCGCGCGGGACGAGCCGGTGAAGGATACCATGTCCACATCCGGATGCGCCGACAGTTGCGAGCCGACACCCGGCCCGTCGCCGTTGACCATGTTGTAGACGCCTGCGGGGAAGCCCGCCTCGTCCATGAACTCCGAGAACAGGATGCCGGAGAGCGGCGCGATCTCGGACGGCTTCAGCACGACGGTGCAGCCAGCGGCCAGCGCGGGGACCACTTTCAGCACGATCTGGTTCATGGGCCAGTTCCAAGGCGTGATGAGGGCGCAGACGCCGATAGGCTCCCGCAGGGTCATTTCGGTGTCGGTGAACGGCGTGTCGAACTCGAAATTCTCGAACGCCTTGATGAAGCCTTCCAGATGCCACGACCCCGCGCCGACCTGCTGTGCACGGGCCAGTTTTTGCGGCGCGCCCATCTCCATGGACATGGCTTGGGCCATTTCCTCGGCGCGGGCGTTGTAGACCTCCAGCAGCTTCTTGATGAGCGCCATCTTCTCGGCTTTGGGGGTGAAGGCCCAATCCTCGAACGCGGCGCGGGCTGCGGCGACGGCGGCATCGGTGTCGGCCTGACTGCCCAAAGAGATCGTTGCGCAAACCTCTTCGTTCGACGGATTGATGACATCAAAGTCGTTCGCGACCGCGGGTGCGACCCATTGACCGTTAATGTAGAAATTCTTGAGATTGGACATGAGGTGCCTCCGTTCGGGGGTGTGTATGGCGATTGCCATCACTATATTGGCACCAGAAATCACAAATGGAAGGAGACCGCCATGGGTCTGCGCATTAACGACACAATTCCCGACATGACCGTAACCACCGATAAGGGCGACATCAGCCTGCACGACTTCGTGGGCGACAGCTGGGCCGTGATCTTTTCGCATCCGAAGGACTTCACCCCCGTCTGCACGACCGAATTCGGCGCGGTAGCCCAACTGGCCGATGAATGGGCCAAGCGCAACACCAAGGTGCTTGGTGTCTCGGTCGACGGTGTGGACGAGCACGTTCAGTGGAAGAAAGACATCGAGAAGGTCGCCGACGCCAAGGCGGAGTTCGCCATCGTCGCGGATGAAGACCTTAAGATGGCCAAGGCTTTCGACATGCTGCCCGCCGAAGCCTACCTGCCGGACGGCCGCACACCTGCTGACAGTGCCACCGTGCGCTCGGTCTTTATCGTGGGGCCGGACAAGCAGTTGAAGCTGTCGATGACCTACCCGATGACCGTGGGCCGCAACTTCGCGGAGATCCTGCGCGCGCTGGACGGGCTGCAAATGGCCGCCAAAGGCGTTGCGACGCCTGCGAACTGGGAACTGGGTCAGGACGTGATTGTGCCGACCTCCGTCAGCACCGAAGACGCCAAGGCGAAATACGGCGACGTGAACGAGGTGCTGCCTTACCTGCGCACGATCAAAGCGCCGGCCTGAGCCTTTTGTTAGCTGAACATGCGAAGGCCGACCCGTTGGGGTCGGCCTTTTGCGTTTGATAGGGCCGGTTCAGCCTAGTGCAGAACGACCTTCGCGCCTTTCGGCACCTGTTGATACAGATGCGCGATATGGGCGTTTGTCAGCCGCACGCAGCCGTTGGAGACCGCTGACGCGATGGTCCAAGGCGCGGACGTGCCGTGGATGCGCAGGAACGTGTCACCCCTGCGCGGCACGAACAGGTAGAGCGCCCGCGCCCCAAGCGGGTTCGCAGGGCCACCGGGCTGGCCGTCTTCCCACTTTTTGTAGGAGGCCGGGTCGCGTTCAATCATTTCCTGCGTTGGGGTCCAGGCGGGCCATTCCTTCTTGGCACCCACGGTAAATGTGCCGGACTCATAAAGCCCCGCACGACCGATGCCGCAAGTGTAGCGGATGGCTTTGCCCTCGGGCAGCGTCCAGTAGAGCGCAAAGGCACGCGGGTCGACATGGATCTCGCCCGCTGGCAGGCCGCCTTGGAGCGTCACGATACGGGGTTTGTATTCCTCCGGCATCACCCAAGCCTTGCGCTGCGCCAGCGCGGGCGTGCCGACGGCTGCGGCGGCGATGGAGGTAGTCAAAAGTGTACGACGGTCAATCATTCTTTATCCCTTCCTTTCCCCTCAAAAACGTCGAAGGGGCGGCGTTGTTTCGGCAGTTTACCCAACATTTGTGTGAAGGGGCAATAAAAGGACTGTGATTGCAGGCCTTGAATTGCAGGGATGCCACGCCACGTTTCCAGACTATGAGCAAAAACCAACTGTTAGCCGCTTTTGCGCTGTTGCTTGCGGGCAACTCCGTCGCGGCGGAGGAGACGCAGATGAAGCTGAATCCCGATTGGGAATACGTCGCGGATGGCGTCATGGGTGGGGTGTCAAGCGGCCGCGCGACCAAGGCAGAGGTCAAGGGCCGTGAGGCGATGCGTCTGCAAGGGCAGGTGTCGTTGGACAACAATGGCGGCTTCGTGCAGATGGCGTTCGATCTTGGGCCGGATGGCGGGGCGTTCGATGCCTCTGAGTGGAGTGGCATCTGGTTAGAAGTTTCGGGCAATCACGAAGAGTACGACCTTCGCCTGCGCACGGATGAGTTGAGCCGCCCGTGGCAATCCTTCCGCGCCGATTTCGTCGCGCCTGAGGAATGGACCGAGATACGGATGCCCTTTACGGATTTCGAGCCGCATCGCACCGACACGGCCCTGAACACGGAGCGCCTGCGCAGGATTGGTGTTCTCGCCATCGGCAGGGAGTTCGAGGCAGATGTCGCCGTCGCCGCTGTTGGTTTATACAAAGACTAGACATGAAAAACCCCGACGTTTCCGCCGGGGCTATTCGCGTGGTGCGATCTGGCGACCCAGACCCTAGGTTAGATAGGTCTGGAAATGTGCCAGCGTCCTGTCCCATGCGAGTTGCGCGGCGGCTTCGTCGTAGCGGGGCGTTGTGTCGTTGTGGAAGCCATGGTTGGCCCCCTCGTAGATATACGCCTCGTAGTTTTTGCCGTGCTCTTTCAAAGCAGCTTCATAGGCAGGCCAGCCCGCATTGATGCGTTCGTCCAGGCCGCCGTAGTGGATCAGAAGCGCTGCCTCGATCGCTGGTACATCCGACGCATCGGGTTGACGTCCGTAGAAGGGCACGGACGCCGCCATATTGGGATAGGCCACCGCCAGCGCGTTGCATACGCCGCCACCATAGCAGAACCCCACCGCCCCAACTTTGCCGGTAGACTCTTCGTGGTTCACCAGAAATTCGAAGGCGGCGAAGAAGTCTTCCATCAGTTTGGCGCCGTCGAGTTCCTTCTGCATGGCACGACCGTCATCGTCGTTGCCGGGGTAGCCGCCCAAGGGCGTCAGCCCGTCCGGCCCGAACGCGAGATATCCCGCCTTGGCGGTGCGGCGCACGACGTCCTCGATATAGGGGTTTAATCCCCGGTTTTCGTGGATCACCAGCACGGCGGGCAGCTTGCCTGTGGCCCCGGCGGGCTTGGCCATGAGGCCCTTGATTGTGCCGTGGCCGTCGGGGCTTTCATATTCGACGGTCATGGTTTCGATGTCGGGATCATCGGGCGCGACTTGCTGGGCCAGCGCGTAATTCGGCTGAAGGCTTTCCAGAACTGCGGCAGCGGTGACACCTGCCGCCACATATTTGGTCGCGTTGGACAGAAACGCCCGTTTGGTCATCTTGCCGTGGACGTAACCGTCATAGAGTTCCAGTAGACGGGGGTCGAAGTCGGAGGCTTTCTTGCGTTGCATTGGAGTAGCTCCTTGGTTGGATGAGAATATAGTAACGCTGAACTTCAATGCGCCAAGGCTCACTTTCCGCCGTACAAAAAAAGCCCCGACGTTTCCGCCGGGGCTTGTGATTTTCAGGATCGGACGGGATTTACTCCTCTACCGCTTCCTCTTTCTTGACCTCTTCGCCGGTTTCCTGATCGACGACTTTCATCGACAGGCGCACCTTGCCGCGATCGTCGAAGCCCAGCAGCTTGACCTTCACTTCCTGGCCCTCTTTGAGGACGTCGGACGGATGGTTCAGGCGGCGGTTTTCGATCTGGGAAACGTGCACCAGACCGTCGCGCTTGCCGAAGAAGTTCACGAAGGCGCCGAAGTCGACGATCTTCACAACGGTGCCGGTATAGACGGCACCTTCTTCCGGCTCGGCCACGATCGAGTGGATCATGTCATAGGCCTTCTTGATCGCGTCGGCGTTTGGTGATGCGATCTTGATGATGCCGTCGTCATTGATGTCGACCTTGGCACCGGACACTTCCACGATTTCGCGGATGACCTTGCCGCCGGAGCCGATGACTTCGCGGATTTTATCCGTAGGTACCTGCATCGTCTCGATGCGCGGAGCGTGCTCGGAGAAGGAGCCAGCCGAGGACAGCGCCTTGTTCATTTCGCCCAGGATATGCAAACGGCCCTCTTTGGCCTGCGCCAAAGCGGTTTTCATGATCTCGGGCGTGATGCCTGCAACCTTGATGTCCATTTGCAAGGACGTGATGCCGTTCTCGGTACCCGCAACCTTGAAGTCCATGTCGCCAAGGTGGTCTTCGTCACCCAAGATGTCGGACAGAACCGCGTAGGAGCCGTCGTCTTCGAGGATCAGGCCCATGGCCACACCGGCAACCGGTGCTTTCAGTGGAACGCCAGCGTCCATCATGGACAGGGAGCCACCGCAGACCGACGCCATGGAGGACGAGCCGTTGGATTCGGTGATCTCGGAGACCAGACGGATGGTGTAGGGGAAGTCGGTTACCGGAGGCAGAACTGCCTGAAGCGCGCGCCATGCCAGCTTGCCGTGACCGATTTCACGACGGCCGGGAGGGCCGAAGCGACCAACTTCACCAACCGAGTAGGGCGGGAAGTTATAGTGCAGCAGGAAGTTCGACTTATACATGCCTTGCAGGCTGTCGATCATCTGCTCGTCGTCGCCGGTGCCCAGCGTGGTCACAACCAGACCCTGGGTCTCGCCACGGGTGAACAGCGCGGAGCCGTGGGTCCGTGGCAGCAAGCCAACTTCGCTCACGATGTCGCGGATCTCGTCGAGGTTACGCCCGTCGATACGCTTCTTGTTCTTCACCACATCGCCACGCAGAACGGTGGATTCGAGCTTCTTGAGCGCGGCACCAAGGTTTTCGTCTTCCAGCTGCTCTTCGGACAGACCTTCTTTCGCGGTCTCCTTGGCAGCAGAAACAGCGGCGGTGCGCTCTTGCTTGTCGGTGATTGCGTAGGCGGCACGCATGGCTTCCTCACCGGATTTCTTCACGGCCTCGTAGAGGTCGGAATAGTCGGGGGCCTGGAAGTCGAACGGCTCTTTCGCGCAGTCTTCCGCGAAGTCGATGATCAGGTCGATGGCGGGCTGGATCTGCTCATGGGCAAATTCCACGGCACCCAGCATTTCGTCCTCGGTCAGCTCGTAGGCTTCCGATTCCACCATCATCACGGCGTCTTTGGTGCCGGCGACGACGAGGTCCAGACGCTGGTCAGGGTTCTGACGCAGGTTGTGCATGTCGTCCATTTCAGGGTTCAGGATGTACTCGCCATCCTCAAAGCCTACGCGGCAAGCCGCAATCGGACCCATGAACGGCGCGCCGGAGATCGTCAGCGCGGCGGAGGCCGCGATCATCGCAACCATGTCAGGGTCGTTGACCAGATCGTGGGACAGCACGGTGCAGATCACCAGAACTTCGTTTTTGAAGCCGGGGACGAACAGCGGGCGGATCGGACGGTCGATCAGACGCGATGTCAGGGTTTCTTTCTCGGTGGGGCGGGCCTCACGCTTGAAGAAGCCACCGGGGATTTTACCCGCGGCGTAGTATTTCTCGTTGTAGTGGACGGTCAGGGGGAAGAAGTCCTGACCCGGCTTTTGCGCTTTCGCAAAAGTCACGGCGGCCATCACGGAGGTCTCGCCGTAGGTAGCAATCACGCAGCCGTCTGCCTGACGGGCAATCTTGCCGGTTTCGAGTGTCAGCGTTTCTTCGCCCCACTCGATGGATTTTTTAGTCACATTGAACATGTATCGTTTCCTATCAGGGAGCACTCCCGGCCTTCCGGGTCTCCCGTTTGAATGGCGGCCCCATTGCCGCCGACCCCAATCCTTTGCATGAGCGCCGGGGTCAGGGCGCACAGTCTCAGATGTGCGGCGTATATAGAGGTTTTATGCGTTTGGGAAGGGGTACGACGACCGGCCGTCGCGAACGCTCTAGGCCTGCCTGCCGCGTGGCAGCTTGGTGATGCCGTAAGCCTTGCGGGCAGTGACCAGCCGAAGGTCCTCGGGGTCCATGCCAAGGCTCATGATCGTCTCGCGGTCGTAGCGCTCCTTGGCTGTAGCCTGATCGAAGCCTGTGCCGAACAGGCGGTCGATCCAGCCCATCCCGAAGCTGACATGGAAGGTCGCGTCGTGGTCCTGGAAGTGGTGGACCAGATGGCTTTGGGTGATCTTGCGCCCGAACCAGCCTTTCTCGACCTTCAGGTGGGCAAGGGTGTGGCAGTATTCGTAGAAGGTGAATGCGCTGATGGAGCCGACGAACAGGGCCACCGCCGCGAAGGCAGCCGCAGGTGCCAGACCGGTGAAGGGCCACAGCACAACGGTATGCCCGACGAAAGAGATCAGCGCGAAGCGGACTGCATACCAGTGGTCATCGCCGGTAAAGAACTCCGCGTCTGTGGGGAATTCGTGGTGCGAGATGTGGGCGCGGTAGAGCTCGTTGAAGGTCGATTGCCGCGTGGGCGGCTCGCGGTGATAGACGAAGCGGTGCATCACGTATTCGGTGAGGAATTGCAGCACCATCCCATAGGCAATCGCCAGCAGGAACCAAGGCGAGAACGCGAAGACCAGAACCGCCACACCTGCCAGCCACAAGGGGAACAGGCGATGTAGCGTTCCCATGTTGATGAGTACGCGGAATGTTTCACGCATAGTAGAGTCCTCCCAAACCGAGCTACTTTTGCGATCAAAGGACACCAACTGCATCATATCAAGAATGACGTCACGTTTCCACGCGGGGCGGAATGCGAAAAGGCCGCGCTCTGTTTCAGAGCGCGGCCTTTTGTGAATTTCTACCGTGTGTGGCCCGCAGGTTTTCTGCGAAAACCGCTACACTACACCCGTCGTATCTTCAATACGACGTTAGCGGCGGATACCCAACTTCTTGATCAGGTCTTGGTAACGGGCCTCGTCCTTCTTCTTGGTGTAATCCAGAAGCTTACGACGCAGGGCAACCATCTTCAAAAGGCCACGACGACCGTGGTTGTCTTTCTTGTGGGTTTTGAAGTGCTCGGTCAGGGTGGTGATGCGCGAGGTCAGGATGGCGACTTGGACTTCGGGCGAACCGGTGTCGCCCTCTTTGGTCGCGAATTCTTTCATCAGGCGTGTTTTTTCTTCAGCGGTGATCGACATCGGGGTCTCCTTTGCAGGTTAGTGTGAATGGCGCAGGCCGGGATGTCGTCCAGCAAGGCCCGTGGAGTGCTCCGCAGATTGACAGCGGATGGGCGCGTATAGGGCGAATGGGCTGAAAAGGAAAGCCCGAATCTTGGTGCGGACTGCTGCTTCTCGGGGCGGCGAACGCCCCGGTTTGGTGCCGGTATTGCGGCCAAATTTGCGCCGCTGTGGCGGTTGTTCTGCCAATGGAAACAAACGCATGCGCCCGACAGGAGTTTGGCGAAATCATGACGATTCAGGTGGCATCCCTATGACAGGTTAACATATGGTTAAAATGTAGAAATTTTGTAACGATCCTATCGTGGAGTAAATGGTATGCTGGGAGTGGTTGGGCTGTTGGCCCTTGTCGGATTGCTGGGGGCGATCTTTGATTCTGATGACGGCGGTGGAACTACAGACGGCGACACGTCCGAGCCACCCAACCCTGGCGGCCTGATCGGCACCAATAACGCCGACACCCTGACCGGCACCATAGACATCGACATCATGGAAGGCCACGGGGGCGACGACGTGATCTATGGCTTAGAGAGCGGCGACACCATCGCGGGCGGGATTGGCGATGACACGGTGTTTGGCGGCGACGACGACGACGATCTGCGCGGCGGGGATGGCAATGATGACATCGCGGGCGAAGCGGGCGATGACGAAATTAACGGCGGCGATGGCAATGACCGGATCGCGGGCGGCGACGGTGACGACACCATTCTTGGCGCGGATGGTGACGATATAGTCATCGGCGAAGGTGGCGCGGATACGGCTCGCGGCGGTGCGGGGAGCGACCTCATATCTGGCGGTTTGGGCAACGATCTGCTCGAGGGCGGCGACGGTAACGACCGGCTTGCCGGTGACGAAGGCGACGACAGGTTGCAGGGTCAGGCCGACAACGACAGCTTGCTTGGCGGGGCCGGTGACGACGTCCTTGCAGGTGGCGCGGGGAACGATTTCCTTGACGGCGGCGCGGGCGAAGACATCGTGGGCGGCGGCCTCGGCGATGACATTCTTGGCGGCGGCCTTGACGAAGACCTTGTGCGCGGCGGTCAGGGCAATGACTTCGTTTTCGGCACCTTCTTTAATGGCGGAGACGAGATCGACGGCGCCGACAACCTCTATGGGAACGAGGGCAACGACTTCATCTATATCGGCAATTTCGACACGGCATTCGGCGGTGAGGGTGCCGACACCTTTGCTACGGGCACGTTCATCAACGCAGGCTCCGCCGGGGCGGTGAGTGATTTCGACCCTGCCGAGGACCAGATAGAGCTGCGCTACAGCGGCGCGATTGCGCCGGTGGTGACCATCGTCAACAACGCGGACGGCTCGGCGGATGTCGCTATGGACGGTGATGTCGTGCTCAGGGTGACAACGCCGGGCAGCTTGACTGTCGCGGACATTGCCTTGGTGAATTCGCTGAACGTCGAGCCGACGATTTCGGCGGGCGCGGGTGTTCCGGTGGTGGCCCCTCCGGTCATTGTCGCGCCACCAGCCTAAGCCACCTAAACCTCAGTCCGACCTGAAAAACGCCCCGAAGCAGTCGAGCACCGCTTCGGGGTTTTCTTCCATGACGAAGTGGCCGCTGACGCAAGAGCGGTCGCTGACGTCATTGGCCCAGTTGCGCCACAGCGCAGCGGGATCGCCCGTTTGACCCGGAAAGCCGCCCTCTGCCCACAGAAACCGCAACGGCGCCGCGATCTTGCGGCCCGCCGCGCGGTCGGCATCGTCCAGCGCGCGGTCGAACGTCGCGCCCGCACGGTAGTCGGCGCACATGGCATGGATATGCGCGGGATCGCGGGCCTGCGCGCGGTAGCTTTCCAAGGCCGCTTCAGGGAAGACATCCAGCGATTTGGCGTTAACCCAACTTTTCAGCGTGTGGTCGATATAGGCGACCGGATTGGCGTTAATCATGTTCTCCGGCAAAGGATGCGGCTGCGCGAGGAAGGTCCAGTGGTAGGCGTTGTAAGCCAGCTCCGCGTTCCATGACTGCCAGAAATCGCCGGTGGGGACGATCTCGATAATGCCCAGCCGACTCAAGCGCTCGGGGTGGTCCAGCGCGAAGCGATAGGCCACGCGCCCGCCGCGGTCATGACCCAGAACATGCGCACGGTCATGGCCGAAATGATCCAGCACCGCCACAAGGTCCAGCGCCATCTGCCGCTTGGAATAGGTGGCGTGGTTGGCGCTGTCGTCGAAGGGGGCATCGCTGTCGCCATAGCCGCGCAGGTCCGGCACGATGCAGGTGAAGTCGCGGGTGAACGCGGGCGCGATGCCCTGCCAGCACATGTGGTTCTGCGGGTAGCCGTGGAGGAACACCAGCGCCGGACCGCTGCCGCCGACATGGACCGAGATGTTCACGTCATCCGATTTCACCTCATGGCGTGCCCCACAATTCGGGCTGTTGCGTGTAGGCGATATACAGCGGGTGCTTCGGGTGCCCTGCCTTGCTGAGCCCCAAATGATATAGCGGGTTACCGGTCGACCGCATCAGCGCCTCGACCTGCGGGCCGCGGCTCAGATGCTCCCCATGGGTGCCCCAAGCGGCGACGACGGTGTCGGCCCAGTTGCAAGCCTCGGCAATGGAGGCATCATTGGCGGGGCCGATGGGCTCCGCCGCCTTGCGCATCTTGTGCGGGTCGGTGTCGCGCCACGCGAAGATGTTGCAGACCCGGAACGCGCCGAAGCCCAAGGCGCGGGCGCGACGCTCGCAGCGCTCCACGGTGGGGTCGTTCTGCACTTCGGTCGCGGTAGACGGGTTCAACATGACGAAAGACACCTTGCGGCCGCCCTCGTCCCAGACGCGGGTCAGGGCGTAGCGGTAGCGTTCGCAGTCGGAATACAACGCTGTAGAGGCCGCATCGCCCTTGAGATGTGTGCGGGTAATCATGGGCCAGCTTGTGCCAGCCTGTGCCGGGCGGATCAAGTCTCAGGCCGTATTGAACACCCGCGACGGATGCAACTCGCCCGCCTTGTAGCGCCCCACGGCGACCGCCTGCCCGTTCAGCGAGGCCCACGCTTCGTCGCCATATTGCACATCTGTCGCGATCACCATGCCGGGGTTGCCGTTGCGCAGCTTGGTCGCTCCGCTTTCCGTGGTGGGCAGTTCCGGCAGGTCCGCCAGGCCGATTTCCAGCGGGCCGAGGAAGTCCATGATCGCGTCGGTTTTGGCGACCGCTTCGAGTTCTTCCAGCGTCACGCCGTCCTCGACGTCGAACGGGCCGGACCAGATGCGGCGCAGCTCGCGGACATGGCCGAAGCAGCCAAGCGCCTCTCCCAGATCCCGCGCGATGGCGCGCACGTAGCCACCTTTGCCGCAGACCATTTCCAGCGTGACGTGGTCGGGGTCGGGACGTTCGATCAGCGTCAGGCTTTCGACGAAAAGCGGGCGGGCGGCGATCTCCACGTCTTCGCCGTCGCGGGCCAGCTTGTAGGCGCGTTGCCCGTCGATTTTCACGGCGGAGAACTTCGGCGGCACCTGCATGATCTCGCCCGTCAGCGCGGGCAGGGCGGCGGCGATTTCGTCATCAGATGGGCGCGTGCCGCTTTCCGACAGCACCTCGCCGTCCGCGTCGTCGGTGTTGGTGGCTTGCCCCAAACGCACCGTGAAGCGGTAAGCCTTCATCGCGTCGGTCACATAAGGCACCGTTTTCGTCGCCTCGCCCAAAGCCACGGCCAGAACGCCGGTCGCATCAGGGTCCAGCGTGCCGGCATGGCCCGCCTTCTTGGCGTCGAACGCCCAGCGCACCTTGTTGACCACCGAGGTGGACGTGATCCCGGCGGGTTTGTCGATGACGACCCAACCTGAAATGTCGCGACCTTTTTTGCGGCGTCCCATGATGTGCTCCTGCTTTATAGAAGGGTCGGGTGCTATTGCGGGCCGTGGCGGGCGTCAATGGTTATTGCGACGGCAGCCCTTGTCCGATGATCGGCCCCATGCGCGGCCCCGCGTCGGAGCGGCCAAGCTCCGCCGAGAACAGGCGCGACACGGTCCCGTCCAGAAAAAGCGCGTTTGGGCTGTCGAGCTCATCGCGAAACAAGGTGGCCATGTCATGAAATCGCACGAACCCGTTAGAGATGACAAAGTGCGGGCGGCCCTGCGTGTCGACGCCGACTCCGTTGCGGCGTTTCTTGGAGGTACTGTCGGGCGTAAATTTCGGGTGTAGCTTGCCGTCGATCACAAACATCGGGCCGGATTGCGTGGCGATACGACAAGTCGGTGTGTTCGCTGCGTAGGCGCGGCTTTCGATCACCTGCGCGGTTTGCCCTTCAACGCAAAACACCCCGTTCGGCAGCAGGCCGAAATTGCCCGGTCCCTCGCGGGTCACCAGACGGGCCTGCTCTGAGTAGTCGGAGATGAACAGCCCCACCGCGCGGCGGTCTTCGTGGAACATGCCGCCGTTCATGGCGAAGGTCAGGGTTTTGCCCTGCTCGGCCAGATACTCTTCCAGACTGAAGAACTCGCCGATGACGAGGCCGTCATTGTCGTTGAGCCAAAGGCCCAGCGTGGCGGGGTTGTCGACTGTGCAAACCGTGTAGCTATCCCCCAAATGCGAAACATCGCGGCAACCATCGGCCAGCGCGGGGGAAGCCAGCAGGCAGGCGAGCGCGGCGGCGCTAATCCTCGCCAGCATCGTCATCAGACGCCAGATCGCGGCGCACCGCCTCGCTGGCAAACAGACGGTTCGTCTCGTCCATCCGGTCGAACGTATCGTCGAGCATGAAGCGGATATCGGGCGAGTGCTTCACTGACATCTGTTTGGTGATCGCGTGGCGGATTTCACCCTTGTTGCGGGCCAGCGCCTGTAACGCCTCTTCCTTATCCTTGCCACCCAAGGGCAGCACGAAGGCCGTAGCGATGCGCAGGTCGGGGGTGACGCGCACCTCGCTCACGGTGATCGACATGCGGTTGAGGTCAGGGTCGTGGATTTCCCCGCGGCTGAGAACTTCCGACAGGGTGCGCCGGATCAGCTCGCCCACGCGAAGTTGCCGTTGAGATGGGCCCGCGCCCGCGAATTTTGAGTTCTTAGCCATAGGGTGGGACTTAAGCCCCTTGCCAGCGCCTTGCAACAGGTCCTACACCGCTTGGGCTACTGATAAAGAGGGTTTCGCCATGACAGGTATCGTGATCACCGGCGCGTCAGGCCGTATGGGCCAGATGCTGATCGAGACCGTTCGGGCCTCTGACCACGCGCATTTGGTGGGTGTGACGGAACGCGAAAGCCACCCGTGGGTCGGGCAGGACCTGGGTGTGGCGATGGGACAGGCCGAAATGGGCGTGCCCGTGGTGTCCGACGCGGCCGAGGTCGTGAAGGACGCGCAAGCGATCATTGATTTCACCACGCCTGCTGCGACCGTTGCCATGGCGGAGCTGGCCGCACAGGCCCGCGTGGTGCATGTGATCGGGACCACCGGCCTCAGCGACGCCGATCTTGCCAAGATCAAAGCCGCCGCCCGCCACGCGCCGATTGTGCGCGCCGGCAACATGAGCCTTGGGGTGAACCTGTTGGTGCAACTGACCAAGAAGGTCGCCGCCGCACTGGACGAGGACTACGACATCGAAGTCGTGGAGGCGCACCACCGCCACAAGGTCGACGCGCCGTCCGGCACCGCCCTGATGCTAGGCGAGGCCGCCGCCGAGGGGCGCGGTGTGGATTTGAACGACGTCAAAGACAGCGGCCGCGACGGCATCACCGGTGCGCGTAAACGTGGCGATATCGGGTTTTCTGCCATCCGTGGCGGAGACATCGTGGGAGAGCATGACGTGATCTTCGCCGCCGACGGCGAACGCATCGTGCTGCGCCACCTCGCCACCGACCGCGCGGTCTTCGCCCGCGGAGCGCTTAAGGCCGCACTGTGGGGGCAGGGCAGGGGGCCGGGTGAGTACGATATGCTGGATGTGTTGGGGCTTTAGGGTTTGGAGGGCTGCTGGGACCTTTTTGCCGTTCAATACTCCCGAAGCCGAAGCACCACTAGTTTACATGGCCCAAAACCAAAATCCCCAAAGGTATCAGATGAACCACAACAACAATAAGCCAGACTCTCACGTTGCATACGGAGCGGCCATGGATGGCATGGCAGCTCTGGCTGCCAGCGTTGCAATAGTTGGTCGCTATTGGTGGAATGTTCAGATGCAAATATTGCAGAAAATCGGACTTATGTCGCTTTTCAAGGCTAACTGGTGGCTGTTTTTAGTCGTTGGGTTTCTTTTATTGGCGTTCTTGTTTCCGCTGGGGGTTGCATTCATTGTAAGCTCTTGGTCCGCTGGTCAGATGGACCCGAAGGCGGAGGCTGATTTCATCGTACCGCTACGGCATGAAGAGCATGATGCAGATTTTCCCACCGACCTAGACAATGATCGAGCAGATTTAATGTCTCCTCTTGAGCATGGCTTGGATGACGATCGGCTAAACGAGGTATATGATGCAGCAGGTATTTATCACATTAGTTTTCTTCGTTCTCTGGAACATGACGTTGCCGATGCTGAGTTTGCGGCGGCGGCTCTGGGCGCGTTCGATGGTACGGTACAAGCCTTTGAGTTAGGGCTTAACGACCTTGATATGATGACTATGGGGTCGGCTTTCATCGTCAGACAACTCAAGAACTTAGGCCGTTTGAATGAAGTTGATCCTGAAAGAATAGCTGAGTTGACCACAGATGCGATGACCTCCGATGCTTTGGAGCAAACAAGAGGACGGGCTGGTCAAGTCGCTTACACAATGCATATGGCGCTGAGAAATAATGAGTTGCTTTAAGCTCAAGGCGATATCCCCCCAAAAAGCGGCCGCAATTCCTTTATGTTCCCAATCGCCATACCGCACGGACTCTGGCTCGTCGCGACCACCCAACTTGTCTGACAACTCCAGATCACCCGGTTGCCTTCTCTTGTGCAGTGCCTCTTCCAATGCCTGTGGGGTCTGGGCCAAGGTTTGGATGAATGCGATATGCTGGGCTTGCCGCGCTTATAGCCCCCAACTGATCCAACCCGCCCAACATGCCGTAACACTCCCGTAGCCACCGGGAGAATGACGCCATGACCGCTCTTAGACGCTCATCTTACGCCGCCGCCTTTCTGGCATGCATGGCGCTGCCTGCTGCGGCGTTCGAGCGTATCTCGACCAAGTCGGAATTTGTGCAGACCGTCAGTGGGAAAAACCTCACCATTTTCGGGATATCGGTTAGCGTCCAGCCGGACGGGGCTATTGGCGGAAGAGCCTACGGGCGCAAGGTGAAGGGCCAGTGGCAGTGGCGTGACGGCTTCTTTTGCCGTGATCTGTTCTGGGGGGACATGGACCTCGGGCCGAATTGTCAGGTCGTGAAAGTCCATGGGGACGTGATCCGGTTCCGCTCCGACAAGGGCACGGGGCGTTATGCCGATCTGACGATGCGCTGATCTAGAAGTCGACCGCAATCCCCTTGCGCTCCCAGTCGCCGTAGCGGACTGGCTCCGGCCCTTCGCGGCCACCCAGCTCTGGCGGCAAATTCAGGTCTTTCTCGGCCTTCTTGCGCGCGGCGGCTTCTTCCAATGCGCGAATGGCCTCTGGGGGCAGGTCTTGCTTGTCCGTCATGTCCCGCGTCCTTGTTCCGGTCCTGCTCTTGATATACGGCCCATTGGCAAGGAGACAAGTATGGCGCGACACGACACCTCATCCCCGTCCGGCCTTCATGCCCGCCGTGCAGCGGTTCAACTGCTGCGGGGTGTGCTGGAGGAAAAGGAACAGCTTTCCGTTCTGCTGGGCAGTGGCGTTCTCGACCGGCTGGAGCCTGCCGACCGCGCGCGGGCGCAGCGTCTGGCGACGACGACCTTGCGGGAGGTGGGGCGGGCCGATGTGGTAATCTCTCAATTCGTCGAGAAGATGCCACCGGATGTGGCTTTGAACATCCTGCGTTTGGCGGTGGTGGAATTGTGCGTCGAGGGAGAAGCACCCCACGGTGTCGTGGACAGTGCGGTGAACCTGATGAAACGCTCCGGTCGCTCGCCCCGCATGGCGGGGTTGGCGAATGCGGTGCTGCGCAAGGTGGCGAC
Source organism: Litoreibacter arenae DSM 19593 (assembly GCF_000442275.2). Classification (GTDB taxonomy): domain Bacteria; phylum Pseudomonadota; class Alphaproteobacteria; order Rhodobacterales; family Rhodobacteraceae; genus Litoreibacter; species Litoreibacter arenae. Next base: position 1,042,913 of record NZ_KE557314.1, read on the forward strand.
CGAGGGGCCGCAGATGTGGCCGGATATTCCGCCCTCGCGGATGCCCAAATGGCTGCGCCCGCGCGTGGTGCATTTGTTTGACGAGGCGACGGTGGAAACCATCGAGGCCGCGCATCTGGCGGGCGCGCCCTTGGACATCACGCTACGCGACGAGACCAAAGCCGAATACTGGGCCGAACAATTGGGCGCGGAGGTGCTGCCGACGGGATCGTTGCGGATAAACGGTTCTGTTCAGGTGACCGACCTGCCGGGGTTCGAGGAAGGCGCCTGGTGGATACAGGACGCCGCCGCCGCCATCGCCGCCCGCATGTTGAACGCCCAGAAGGGCGAGGTGGTGCTGGACATGTGCGCCGCCCCGGGCGGCAAGACGATGCAACTGGCGGCAAGCGGCGCGGAGGTGACCGCGCTGGACATTTCGCCAGAGCGGATGATGTGGGTCGAGGAGAACCTGCAACGTACCGGCCTGACCGCCAAGCTGATTGTGGAGGACGCGCTGAACGCGCCGGACGATGTGCTCTACGACGCAATCCTGCTGGACGCGCCATGTTCGGCCACCGGCACGATCCGGCGGCACCCTGATCTGCCCTACGTGAAAGATGGCAAACAACTGAACGAGTTGTTCGCCCTGCAAGCGGACATGATCGACACCGCCGTGAGCCTGTTGAAGCCGGGTGGGCGGCTGGTGTTCTGCACATGCTCGCTGCTGTTCGACGAGGGGGAGCGTCAGGCGAAAACGGCGATGGAACGGCACGGGTTGACCGAAATCGAGACCGATCTGAAAGGTGTGGAGCCCGAGTGGCGCAGCCGCGTAGGTGGGCTGCGCCTGTCGCCAAGCTACTGGCCCGACCGTGGCGGAATGGACGGTTTTTTCATGATTGCGCTGCGCAAGCCCGAATAATCGGTGACAGGTTTGCCTCGTCTGCGTAGAATTGCGGACAAAAGAAGCAGACGAAAAGTCGGTGATATGGGCATTGAGGCGAAAGCCGCGCCACCCGCAGGGTTGGAGCGTAATCTTACGTTTATGGACAAGCTGCACGCACGGTTGAGCACCATGCGCGCGCAGGCGACCGGGTTTGTCTCGCAGCCTGAACCGCGCACCATCGGCTCCTACGCCAAGGGCAAGCAGCTTGCGGCAGGCAACTTCCAGTTCGGCGGGCATCTGGTGCAGGCTGAAGGGCGGTCCCTCTGGGCGATCACTCCGCCCGATGCGATGTATGAGGCAGAGTTGCACGGGTTCACATGGCTCGACGATCTGGCATCGGTCGGGGACCGCGCCTCGCGCCTGATGGCGCAGCAATGGGTCCACGAGTGGATCGCTCTCTACGGGCGTGGACGCGGGCTTGGCTGGTCGCCTGATCTGACCGGCCGCAGGTTGATCCGCTGGATCAACCACGCGCTGTTCCTGATGAATGGTCAGACACCTGAGACGAACGATCTGTATTACAAGTCACTCGCGCATCAGACGGCCTATCTGGGCCGCCGCTGGTCCGTGGCGTCGCGTGGTTTGCCACGGTTCGAGGCGCTGACCGGGCTGCTATATGCGTCGCTCAGTCTTGGCGGAATGGAACGGTATGCGACGCCGTCCACCAATGCGCTGGCGCGCGAATGCGCGGATCAGATCGACGCGGACGGGGGTATTCCGACGCGCAACCCCGAGGAATTGCTGGAGGTTTTTACCCTGCTCACGTGGGCGGCGGCTGCGCTGTCCGAGGCGGGCCGCACGCCCTTGCCAGCCCATCTTGACGCAATCCAGCGCATCGCGCCGACCCTGCGCGCGTTGCGTCACGCCGATGGCGGCCTTGCGCGGTTCCACGGCGGCGGGCGCGGGTTGGAGGGACGGCTGGACCACGCCTTGGCAGCGTCCGGTGTGAAGGCGTCGCATCTGGAGGGGCTGGCAATGGGCTATGCGCGCCTGACGGGCGGCAGGACCACAGTGATTGCGGACGTTAGCGCTCCGCCCGCCCTAAACGCATCGCGCGCAGCCCATGCCAGCACGCTTGCGTTCGAGTTGACCTCCGGTCGCCGTGCGTTGATCGTCAATTGCGGGTCCGGCGCACCGTTCGGTGCGGAGTGGCGCAGGGCAGGGCGGGCGACGCCGTCGCATTCGACCTTGTGTATCGACGGCGTGTCCTCGGCCAAGCTGACGGCGCATCCGCAAGGCGAATTCCTGACCTCCGGCCCCAAAAAGGTGACGGAGCACCGGAAGGCCACCGAAGACGCGACAGAGCTGGTCGCGAGCCATGACAGCTATTGCGGCGAATACGGCCTGACCCATGTGCGCAAGATGGAAATCAGTCTCGACGGGCGGCGGGTTACCGGCGAGGACACGCTGGCGGCCTTGTCCGACCCCGACCGCGTCCGGTTCGAGGCGCATATGGACAAAATCTCGCTACAGGGTGTTCCGTATTCGGTCCGCTTCCATTTGCATCCTGAAGTGGATGCCTCGCTTGATATGGGCGGCACGGCGGTATCATTGGCGCTGAAAAGCGGTGAGGTTTGGGTGTTCATGCCGTCCCATTCGGCGAAAATGACGATTGAACCGAGCGTTTATCTGGAAAAAGGACGATTAAAGCCGCGTGCGTCCAAACAGATCGTTTTATCCTCCCGCGTGATGGAGTATGCGAGCCAGGTCAGTTGGTCTTTGGCAAAAGCGCAGGACACTCCGTCGTATCTGCGCGACGTCGACGAGGGCCTTGAGCTGGCACTGAATTGATTGCTGCTTGAGCTTTAAGGACCCCTATGACCGATCTCGTTCCCGTGCGCCGCGCACTGCTTTCCGTCTCCGACAAAACCGGCCTGATCGACTTCGCCCGCGCCTTGGTAGGGCATGGGGTCGAGTTGTTGTCCACTGGTGGTACCGCTGCCGCGATCCGTGATGCAGGGTTGGACGTGAAAGATGTTTCCGAAGTCACGGGCTTCCCCGAGATGATGGACGGGCGCGTGAAAACGCTGCACCCGATTGTGCATGGCGGTCTTTTGGCACTGCGCGACGATGAGGGGCATGTAGGCGCAATGAAAGAGCATGGTATCGGCGCGATCGAACTGTTGGTGGTGAACCTCTATCCGTTCGAGGAAACGGTGGCCAAGGGTGCCGATTACGCGACCTGCATCGAGAATATCGACATCGGCGGGCCCGCGATGCTGCGCTCTGCCGCGAAGAACCACAAGTTTGTGAACGTGGTGACGGATGTGCAGGACTACGAGGCCGTGCTGGGCGAGATGGCAGACAACGACGGCGCGACCTCCTACGCATTCCGCCAGCGTCTGGCGTTGACCGCGTATTCGCGCACGGCGGCCTACGACACGGCGGTGTCCGGCTGGATGGCAGGCGCTTTGGGTGAAACGCCACGCCGCAAGTCCTTTGCGGGCAGTTTGGCGCAAACTTTGCGTTATGGCGAAAACCCGCATCAGCAGGCGGCGTTTTACACCGACGGCTCTGCCCGCCCCGGCGTGGCGACAGCGCAGCAACATCAGGGCAAGGAGTTGTCCTATAACAACATCAACGACACCGACGCCGCGTTCGAGTTGGTGGCGGAGTTCGACCCCAAGGACGGCCCTGCCGTGGCTATCATCAAGCACGCCAACCCGTGTGGCGTGGCGCGTGGCGCATCCGTGGCTGAGGCCTACCAGAAGGCGTTTGAATGTGACCAGACCAGCGCGTTTGGCGGAATTATTGCGGTGAACCAGCCTTTGGACGGTGAAACCGCCGAAGCCATCAGCGGCATCTTTACAGAGGTGGTGATCGCGCCCGGCGCAGATAACGACGCGCGCGCGATTTTCGCCAAGAAGAAAAACCTGCGTCTGCTGACCACGGACGGCCTGCCTGATCCGGTCGCCGCCGCGCTGACGGTCCGGCAGGTCTCGGGCGGGTTGCTGGTGCAGGACAAGGACAACGGCCGCATCATGGCGGGCGATCTGAAGGTCGTGACCAAACGCGCACCGACCGAACAGGAGCTTTCCGACATGCTGTTTGCGTGGCGGGTGGCTAAGCACGTAAAGTCGAACGCGATTGTTTACGTTAAAGACGGCGCGACCGTCGGCATCGGCGCGGGCCAGATGAGCCGCGTCGACAGCTCCCGCATCGCGGCACGTAAGGCGCAGGACGTGGCCGAGCTTTTGGGCTTGCCGCAGCCGCGCACGATTGGCTCCGCCGTGGCATCGGACGCGTTCTTTCCATTTGCAGATGGGCTACAGACCGCCGCCGAGGCCGGTGCGACCGCGCTGATCCAGCCCGGCGGCTCCATGCGAGACGATGAAGTGATCGCCGCCGCCGACGAGTTGGGGCTGGCCATGGTTTTCACCGGCATGCGTCATTTCCGGCACTGATATGCGGGTCATTCTTCTCTCCGCGCTGGCCGTCTTCGGGATCGACCAGCTGTCCAAATGGGCCGTGGTTCACAAGATGAACCTGCTTGAGCGGCTGTCGGTAGACGTGCTGCCCCCGCTTTTGAATTTCCGCATGGGGTGGAATACCGGCATCAATTTCGGCCTGTTCTCCGACAGCCCCGAAATCATGCGCTACGTGCTCATCGTGCTGGCGGTTGGGGTGTCGGGGTTCCTTTTGTGGTGGGGCAATCGCAATCTTGGCCGCACAATCACGCAGATGGGGGCCGGCGCAATCATCGGCGGCGCGCTGGCGAATGCGCTGGACCGGGTGATTTACGGCGCAGTGGCGGATTTTCTCAACATGTCGTGTTGTGGCATCGACAACCCGTATACGTTCAATATCGCCGATATCGGCATCTTCGCAGGGGCTTTCGCGCTGGTTGCTTTCGATGACACGAAGGGTGAGCAGAAGGGGGGGTAAAGAAGCCTCGTGACGCCCGCGCCGGATTGGGTTAAAACACCCTCAAAAGAAGAGCAGGAGTGGTCTTTCATGCAACGCAAAGCGATGATCCTTGTCGGGATGGTCGGCGCCGCACTGGCGCTGTCGGCGTGTGACCGCAACAAACAGCCCCAGTTGCTGAACGTGAAATCCAATCAGGAAGGCGGGCCGGATGAATTCGCGGTGCTGCCCAACAAGCCCCTGACCCTGCCCGACAATTACAACGCCTTGCCCGCGCCCACCAAGGGCGGCAGCAACCGCACGGACGTGACGCCGCTGCAAGATGCTGTCGTGGCACTTGGCGGCAACCCCAACGCGGGTATCAGCGATGGTGCGCTGGTCAACCATGCGTCGCGCTTTGGTGTGACACCGAATATCCGGACGGCGCTGGCAACTGAGGATCTGGAGTTCCGCCGCAAGAATGATGGACGGCTTCTGGAGCGCCTGTTCAACGTGAACGTCTACTTCAAGGCGTACCGCAAGCAGTCGCTGGACCAATACGCCGAGCTTGAGCGTCTGCGTCGCCTTGGTGTGCGCACCAACTCCGCACCGCCAGAAGGCTACGAGTAGCCGACCGGTCACAAGCGCGTGGCTGCGGTTGAATTCTGCGCCAGTCATGTCATGTCTTTACAGAATTGTGCTTTTGAAGGGATGCTTTATGCGCCGTCTGATTGCTTGCCTGCTTGCCCCGGCCTTTATAGTGTTTCCCGCGCTCGCGGCTGAGAAGATCACCACGTTCACCTTGGACAACGGCTTGGAAGCTGTCGTTCTGGAAGACCACCGCGCACCGGTCGTCGTGCATATGCTGTGGTACAAGGCAGGGGCCGCAGACGAAGCGCCGGGCGTCTCGGGCGTCGCGCATTTCCTAGAGCATCTGCTGTTCAAAGCTACCGAGGAGATGGAGGCGGGCGAGTTCTCCGCCGTGGTGGAGGCCAATGGCGGTTCCGACAACGCGTTCACGTCGTATGACTATACAGCCTACCACCAACGCATCGCAGCCGACCGGCTGGAGTTGATGATGAAGATGGAGGCCGACCGGATGCGCAACATCCAGTTGACCGAAGAAGACATCGTGACGGAGCGCAAGGTCATCCTGGAAGAGCGCGCGCAGCGGACCGACAGCGACCCCGGAGCGTTGTTTTCCGAGCAGCGCAACGCGGCGCAGTATTTGAACCATCCCTACGGTATTCCGGTCATCGGCTGGCGACACGAGATGGAGCAACTCAGCCGTGAAGATGCGTTGGCGTTCTATGAAAAATATTACGCGCCCAACGCCGCCGTTCTGATCGTTGCGGGCGATGTGGACCCCGACGAGGTGAAGGCTTTGGCCGAGACCTATTACGGTCCGCTGGAACCGACGGTGGATTTGCCCGAACGCGAGCGCCCCGCAGAGCCGCCACAACTGGCAGAGCGTCGTATAATTTTTGAAGACCCGCAGGTCGCGCAACCCTATGTCATACGCAGCTACACCGCGCCGGAACGCGACGCGGGCGATCAGGAAACTGCCGCCGCGTTGACCATTCTGGCGGAACTTTTGGGCGGGTCAGGTCGCACCTCCGTGCTGGGCCGCGCGCTTCAGGTGGACAGCAACAAGGCGGTCTACACCTCCGCGTTCTATTCGGGCGTCAACTATGACGACACGACCTTCGGCATGTTCATGGTCCCCGCGCCGGGCCTGAGCCTGCAAGAAGCGGAGGACGAGATGGACGCCGTGGTCGCCCAGTTCATGCAGGACGGTATCGACGGGGCGCATCTGGAACGGGTGAAGTCGCAAATTCGTGCCTCGTTGATCTATGCTCAGGATGACGTGGCCTCGCTGGGCCGCGAATATGGCGCGGCGCTGACCTCGGGGTTGACCGTACAAGACGTACAGGACTGGCCCGCCATTCTGGACGCCGTGACCGAGGACGACATCATGAACGCCGCTCGTATGGTATTGGGCCGCGAAAAAGCGGTGACCGGCTGGTTCCGCAAGCCGCTTGAGCAGGAGGTGTCCCAATGATCCGCGTTGTATTGACGACTTGTTTCGCGCTGATCGCCCTGCCTGCTGCGGCGATCGACATCAAGGAAGTGACGTCACCGGGAGGCATCAAGGCGTGGCTGGTCGAGGAGCATTCGATCCCGTTCACCGCACTTGAAATCCGCTTCAAAGGCGGGGCGTCGCTGGACCGCGAGGATAAGCGTGGCGCGGCGCATCTGATGTCAGGTCTCTTGGATGAAGGTGCGGGCGAGCTGGATTCGACCGAGTTCGCCTCCGCGGCCGAGGCGCTGGCGTTGAAATACGGGTTCGACGCCTCGTCCGACAGCTTTTCGGTGTCGGCGCAGTTCTTGACCGAAAACCGCGATGCGTCCGTTGATCTGCTGCGCAAGGCGATCAACGAGCCGCGCTTTGACCAGCCCGCCGTTGACCGCGTGCGGGGGCAGGTGTTGTCGATTATTGCCTCCGAGGAGGAGGACCCGAACGACATTGCCAGCAAAACCTTTGCCGCGCTGGCCTATGGCGACCACCCTTACGCGACGAAGCTGGAAGGCACTGCCGAGTCTGTGACCGCCCTGACCCGCGAGGATTTGATCCAGTCGCACCAAGACTTGTTGACCCGCGACAGGGTTTTCGTGGGTGCAGTGGGTGACATTACCGCTGAGGAGCTGGGCGTCATACTGGACGAACTGCTCGGAAATCTGCCCGAAACGGGGCCTGACTTGCCCGGTCCTGCGCCTTTCCTGCTGGACGGTGGCGAGACCATCGTGCCGTATGACACCCCCCAATCCGTGGCGATTTTCGGACATGAGGGAATCGAGCGCGACGACCCGGATTTCTTTGCGGCCTATGTGATGAATCAGGTTCTGGGGTCCGGTGGCTTCGGCTCTCGGCTCATGGACGAAGTGCGCGAGAAACGCGGGCTGACATATGGGGTCTATTCGTATCTGGTGCTGCGGGAGCATGTGAATCTGGTGATGGGGCAGGTGTCGTCCTCAAACGACAGCGTGGCCGAGGCGATCTCGGTCATTCGTGGCGAATGGGCGAAAATGGCCGATGAGGGCGTGACTGCGGAAGAGTTGGAGAGGGCAAAGACCTACCTGACCGGGGCTTATCCGCTGCGGTTCGACGGCAACGCGCGGATTGCCAACATACTTGCCGCGATGCAGTTTGACGACCTTCCAATCGGCTACATCGACAGCCGCAACGACCAAGTCGAGGCGGTCACGCAGGATGACATCAAAAGCGTTGCAAAGCGGTTGCTGAAGCCCGAGAACCTGCATTTTGTGGTGGTTGGCCAGCCAACGGGATTGGATGCCTCGAACTAACAAAGCCGCATGGCCGAATCGCAGCTTGGTATGCTACAAATTGGGGTATGAACGCCCCGACACCCAATATAGGCGATAGCCAGCCCGCAAAACGGCCTCAGATCAAGCAATTGGATGAGGTCGCCGTTAACCGTATCGCGGCGGGCGAAGTGGTCGAGCGGCCTGCTTCGGCGGTTAAGGAGTTGATCGAGAACGCGCTGGATGCAGGCGCGACCCGCATTGAGCTATGCGTCAAGGACGGGGGCAAGACCCTGATCCGCGTTACCGATGACGGCCATGGCATTCCGGCGCAGGACTTGCCGCTGGCGTTATCGCGGCACGCCACGTCGAAGATTGACGGCTCCGACCTGCTGATCATTCATACCTTCGGCTTCCGTGGCGAGGCGCTGCCGTCGATGGCGGCGGTCGGGCGGATGACGATCACCTCCCGTGTGGCGGGCGAGGACGCGGCGCAGATCACCGTGGATGGCGGCGCGATGGGGAAGGTCGCTCCGGCGGCACTGTCCAAGGGCACGGTGGTCGAACTGCGCAACCTGTTTTACGCCACACCTGCACGGTTGAAATTCCTGCGCACCGACCGCGCCGAGATGGGCGCGATAGCCGATGTGGTCAAAAAGCTGGCCATGGCGGAGCCTTACGTCGGCTTCACCATCCGCGACCTGTCGCGTGACGATACGGGGCGCGTGACGTTCCGTGCCGACCCGCAGTCGGGCGATATGTTCGACGCGCTTGGCAGGCGGCTGCGCTCGATCCTCGGGCCGGAGTTTGCCGATAACGCGTTGGCGATTGATGCGGAGCGGGAGGGCATTACCCTGACAGGCTACGCGGCCTTGCCTACCTATTCACGCGGCAACAGTATTTCGCAGTTCCTGTTCGTGAACGGACGTCCTGTGCGGGACAAATTGCTGGTCGGTGCACTGCGCGGTGCCTATTCGGACTTCCTGAGTCGCGACCGCCACCCGGTTGTGGCGCTGTTTCTGGAACTTGAGCCGACCAAGGTCGACGTCAACGTCCACCCCGCTAAGGCCGAAGTGCGGTTTCGTGATCCAGGGCTGGCGCGGGGGTTGATCGTCTCGGCGCTGAAACACGCGCTGGCGGATGCGGGGCACCGCGCCTCGACCACCGTGGCGGGTGCGACACTGGGCGCGTTCCAGCCGGAGCGTGTGGACCGACCCGTCTACCAAATGGACCGCCCGTCGCTTGGCGCAATGCGTGCTTCCTATGAGGCCCAAGCGCCCGGTTTCGCAGAAACGCAGGCTGTTTACAGCCGCGTTGACGTGGTGGAGCCTGCGACCGCCGAACCTGCGGACCAGCCATTAGGCGCGGCGCGGGGTCAGGTGCATGAGAACTACATCATCGCGCAGACCAAGGACGGCATGGTGATCGTCGACCAGCACGCCGCTCATGAGCGGTTGGTTTACGAGAAACTAAAGAACCAAATGGCTGCGAACGGTGTTGCCGCGCAGGCTTTGCTGATCCCCGAGATTGTGGAAATGTCCGACGCGGATGCGGCGACCTTGCTTACCTATGCTGATGCGCTGTCGAAGCTGGGCCTCACGCTAGAGCCGTTCGGTGCTGGCGCTATCGCCGTGCGCGAGACCCCTGCGATTTTGGGCGAGGTCAACGCCGAAGCGATGGTGCGCGATATTCTCGACGAGCTGGACGACCTTGGCGACACGCAACTGGTGGCCGACAAGATCGAAGCGGTGCTGAGCCGTGTGGCCTGCCACGGCTCGATCCGTTCAGGCCGCTGGATGCGGGCGGACGAGATGAACGCCCTGCTGCGCGAGATGGAGGCGACGCCTCATTCGGGCCAATGTAACCACGGCCGCCCCACTTATGTGGAGCTGAAGCTGGCCGATATTGAACGGTTGTTCGGACGCACATGATCCAGTTTGGCGATACGGTTTTGCAGTGGGACGACCCGCTGGTGATTGCGGGCCTCTTAGGCGTGGCGGTGCTGCTTTTGGTGGTCGTACTGTTGATCGTGGCCGTGCGCTCTGCCGGACGGGCGGCGCAAATGGCGCAGCCGATGATGATGCAGATGGGGCAGTTGAACCAGACTGTGCAGAGCCTTGGCACGGGGCAGGCGCAGTTGTCTGGCGGGCTGGAGAGCTTGTCGAAAAGTCAGAGCATGACGATCCAGACCATGGAAGTCCGTCTGGCCGAAGTGCAGCAGAAAATGGCGGAACGGTTGCACGAAAACGCGATGAAGTCCGCGCGGTCCCTCTCGGATTTGCAGGAGCGGATGAACGACACGCTGCATGGCTCGTCCGAGAAAACGACCAAATCTCTGACCCAATTGCAGGAACGGCTAGCGACTATCGACAAGGCCCAAACCAACATCGAAAAGCTGTCAGGGGACGTGCTGTCCTTGCAGGATATTTTGAGCAACAAGCAGACGCGCGGGGCGTTCGGGGAAATCCAGCTCAACGACATTGTGTCCAAAGCGCTGCCCGCTGACAGCTACTCGTTTCAATGCACCCTTTCGAACGGCAAGCGGGCGGACTGCCTGATCAAGCTACCGAACCCGCCGGGGCCCATAGTGATCGACGCTAAGTTTCCGTTGGAGGCCTACGAGGCGCTAGTCGCGGCGGATACCAAAGATGCGCAGGCGCGGGCGCTGACGGCTTTGGGGCAGGCTGTGCGGGTCCATATCAAGAAGATCTCCGAAAGCTACCTGATCGAAGGCGAAACTGCCGATGGCGCGCTGATGTTCCTGCCGTCCGAGGCGGTCTATGCGGAACTTCACTCCCGCCTGCCCCATATCGTGCGCGAAGGGTTCGCGGCGCGGGTTTGGATCGTCTCACCCACGACATGCATGGCGACGCTGAACACGATGCGCTCGATCCTGAAGGACTCGCGGATGCGGGAGCAGACGGGCGAAATTCGCAAAGCCCTGCGCCAGCTTCACCGTGACGTGGAGATCATCGGTGAGAAAGCCGGTAAACTGGAGACGCATTTGCGTCAGGCGGGCGATGATGTGGCGGGGGTTTTGACTGCCGCGACCCGCGCGGGCAAGCGCGCGGACCGGCTGGACAATTTCGATTTCGAGGAACTGGCGCCGGAAGAGACCAATGTGGTGCCGCTGGGCAAGCCTCAGGACTAGATCCGAAGGAACGGCTGCGCGATGCGCTGTACGAGGCCCCGGAACTTGAGCGGCGCGTCGGTGGCCGCAAGGCAGATGCAATCGACGCCCTCTTCGGCCACGGGCGTGTGCACGTCCTCCTCGGTGGCAATCTCCAGATCGCCGGGGCCGAAGCGGTCGAATTCGTCCTTGAACGCACCTTGCAGAACCAATGTCAGCTCAGTCCCGCGATGGCCGTGGTCCGGCACTGCACAACCCGCAGGAATATGCAGCAGGCGGACGCTTGCGTCTTTCGACGTGGGCAGGATGGCTTGGCGAACGCCCATCCCAACGGCACGCCATTTGACAGCGTCCAGATCGCCGCCGACATAGTCTTGAAGCGCTGAGGGAAATAGACCCAGCTTACTCATGTCAACGCGGATGGGAGCTTTCGGTCCTTGCTCGATCAAGGCCAGCGTTGCATCCAGATCAACTTCCGAGGCGACGGCTACGTCGTCCAACATCGCGCCACCGACCGCCTCGAACGCCCCAAGGCGGGCGCGGCAGTCGTCGCACATGCTGATATGAGTGGCGACTACCAAACTAAAGGCTTCGGGCAGGTTCCCTGCGGCGTAGCTCATCAGCAAAGCGTCGTTCAGATGATGTTTGATCTTGCTCATGTACCGTTTCACTTCATTGCGTGGCGTAACTTTTCAAGCGCCAATCTAATCCTCGATTTGATTGTGCCCAGTGGCAGCCCGGTCTCGTCCGCGATTTCGCTATGCGACAAATCGCCGAAATAGGCCTTCTGGATCAAATCCCTCTGTTTATCCGGCAGTTCAGACAGGGCCTGAACCAAACGGGTGCTTTCCTGTTGAAGCTCCATCACGTCGGCCGCATCCGGCTCCGGCTCTGGGCCCCATGTCAATTCGTCCGGCTCTGGCCGGCGCTGCTTGCGGATCATGTCGATCCGCCGGTTGCGGGCGATAGTGAACACCCATGTACTCACGCTGGCCCGCGTCGGGTCGAACAGATGCGCCTTATGCCACAGCGTCGCCATGACGTCCTGTGCGCATTCTTCCGCCATCGACGCGTCGGCCCCTGACTTTATCAGAAAGCCTTTCACGCGCGGCGCGAAGTGCCTGAACAGCTCTGCAAACGCCCCTTTGTCCTGGGTGTCGCGAATGAGCAGAACGCACTCGACCAGTCGCAAGTCTTCTTGTTCCTTGGTGGACACAGTCTTTATTCGAGCCTCTCTGACATCATCCGTGCGGCGCGCCGATTTGCGCACCGCTATCGGTGTAGGCCTAAATTCGTCAATAGTCGTGTCCGCCGTCAACATGAACCTTCTACGTACGCCCATTTGGTTTGGATCACTTCGCAGAGTTTGATCCAGTGAGCAAAGTTTCGCGTAATCCTTCTTGAATGCGATTACTTGTGCTGGAGACCCGAAATGCCGTTCGAACCCATGACTATAGCCCCGAAGCGTATTGCCGTGATCGGGGCGGGAGTATCCGGAATGGGGGCGGCGAATATGCTGTCTAAATCGCACCACGTCACGTTGTTCGAGGCGGAGCCGCGTCTGGGCGGTCATGCCCGCACAATCGTGGCCGGAAAGCGCGGTGACCAGCCGGTGGACACGGGCTTTATCGTCTACAACGACGTGAACTACCCGCATCTGGTTAAGCTGTTCAACGAGTTGGGCGTCGAGACGGTCAACAGCAATATGAGTTTTGGTGCCTCCATCGGTGGCGGCAAGCTGGAATACGGGTTGCACAGCATCGACGCGATATTTGCGCAGCGACGGAATGCAGTGGACCCCCGTTTTCTGCGCATGATCCGCGATATTGTGCGGTTCAACGCCCGTGCTGCTGATGTGGCCAACGACCCCGATATCTCGATCTCGGAGATGCTGGGCCAGCTTGGCACGGGCTCGTGGTTCCGCGACAAGTATTTGTTGCCCTTTACCGGCGCCATATGGTCCACGCCGATTGAGCGGATGGAGGCCTTTCCCGCCCAAGCCATGATCCGATTCATGAAAAATCATGCGTTGCTGGGTTATTCCGGTCAGCACCAGTGGCGGACGGTCAAGGGTGGCTCAATGCAGTATGTGGCAAAGCTGGAAGCCCGGATGAAGGCCCAAGGCGTCGACATCCGGCTGGGCGCGCCAATCAAGTCGGTGACCCGTGCGCCAAGCCATGTGGAAGTGACCCCAATGGGCGGCTTGGCCGAGCAGTTCGACGAGGTGGTGTTCGCGTCGCATTCCGACCAGAGCCTTGCAATGTTGTCGGATGCGTCCATCACCGAGAAATCCGCATTGGGCGCCATACGCTATCAACCCAACGAGGCGGTTTTGCACGCGGACACGTCCATGATGCCAAAGCGCCGCAAGGTCTGGGCAAGCTGGGTGTATTGCGAGGACAAGGACAAGTCCTCGGACAAGATTGACCTGACCTATTGGATGAACTCGCTGCAATCTATTCCGCAGGATGACCCGCTATTTGTAACGCTGAATTCGACGCGCACAATCCGCGAGGATCTGATTTACGATACCAAGACGTTTCACCACCCCGTCTATGACGTGGCTGCGTTGAAGGCGCAGGACGTGATTGCGGCGAACAATGGCACCAACCGCACTTGGTTCTGTGGCGCGTGGATGAAGAACGGCTTTCACGAGGACGGGCTGTCCAGCGCTGTCGATGTGGCGCAGGCAATGACATCGCGGCTCGACGCGGTCGCGGCGGCGTGAGCGGGATCAGCCATATCGAAGGCGTGACCTATCACGGTCGCAAGGGGGCGATTGAAAACGCGTTCCGATACGGCGTGGACTACGTGCTGCTTGACCCGTCCAAGGCAGCGGCGCTTCCCGCTCTGTTCTCGCGCAACAAGGGCAACCTCGTGTCGCTGCATGACAGCGACCACGGCGGGGAGCCAGGGCAAGGCGCGGGCCTGACATGGGCGCGGGAGGTTCTGGAGATGCAAGGGCTAGGGGACGTCATCAACCGCATAGAACTGCTCGCCCAGCCGCGCGTTCTTGGGCATGTGTTCAACCCTGTCAGTTTTTGGCTCGGCTTCGATGCAGAAGGCGGTCTACGCGCAGTCATCCCCGAGGTATCCAACACTTATGGCGACCGGCATTGCTATCTATGCTTCCACGACGACCACCGCGTCATCAAGCCCTCTGACACCCTGACCGCACGCAAGATTTTCTACGTCTCGCCGTTCCAGCCGGTGGAGGGCAGCTACACCTTCCGCTTTGACTTCACAGGCGACAAAGTCGGCGTCTGGATCGACCTCACCGTGGGCAACGGCGGGTTGCTGGCGACGCTGACAGGCAAGCGTGCGCCGCTGACGAACCGCTCGATCCTGCGGGCTTGTCTGCGCCGCCCGTTCGGGTCGCGCCGCGTGTTGGGGTTGATCCACTGGCAAGCGCTGAAACTGTGGTGGAAAGGTGCCAAGTTTCGGTCCCACTCGGAGCCGCCCGCCGAAAAGGTCTCGCGGTGATGGAGGCGGCCTTGCCCAAGGGCGGCGATAGGCTCGCCGCCTACTCGTTGTTTGCGGCGGTGCTATCCGGGGCGGGGCTGCCGATCTATATCTACGCTCCGAAATACTACGCGGACACCTATGGCGTCAGCCTTGCGGCCTTGGCCGCGGTGCTGTTCGCCCTGCGGCTGTTCGACGTGGTGCAAGACCCTGTGCTTGGCTGGATCAGCGAACGCCTTGGCGCTTTGCGCAAACTGGCGGTCGCGGCGGGGGCTGCGGTGTTGGCCCTGTCGATGGTGGGGCTGTTCGGCGTAGCGCCGCCGATAGCGCCGCTTTGGTGGTTCGGGTTGACCATCACAGGGCTGTTCACCGCGTTCAGCTTTCTGACGATCAACTTCTACGCTCAAGGGGTGTCCAAGGCGGGGAGCATATCGGGCGGGCATACGCGCGTGGCGGCGTGGCGTGAAACTGGGGCGCTACTCGGTGTATGCGTCGCCGCGGTGACACCGACGCTTCTGGACGGTTTGGTGGCTGCGCCGTTCGCAGCTTTTGCTGCGGGTTTCGCAGGCGTCACCATCATCGCGGCCTTCCTGATGGCACCGGAATGGTCAGGGCGGGTTGAGCATGACCCGACACCCGTCGGGATAATCCTGAAAGACACGACCGCAAGACGATTGTTGCTACTGGCGTTGGTCAACGCAACGCCGCTGGCGGTGTCGTCGACGCTGTTCCTGTTCTACGTCGAAATCCGCCTCGGCGCGCCGGGGTGGGAGGGGCCGCTCTTGGTCCTGTTCTTCCTCGCAGCGGCGGCGTCCGCGCCGGTTTGGGCGCGACTTGCGACGGCGTGGGGCGAGAAGCGGGCGTTGCTGCTGGCGATGATCATGGCCATCGCGTCCTTCGGTTGCGTCATGTTTCTGGGGCAGGGAGACGTCTGGATATTCGCCGTCATCTGCATCGCATCCGGCGCAACGATCGGTGCCGACCTGACCTTGCTTCCCGCACTATTCTCGCGGCGCATGGCAGTGATTTCGCCAAACGGCGGGCAGGGTTTCGGGCTGTGGTCCTTGGTCAGCAAATTCACGCTGGCCTTTGCTGCGGCCATCTTGCTGCCTGTCTTGGAAGCGCAGGGCTTCAATACGGGCGCAGAGGATAACCCCCAGATCGCGCTGACGACACTAACCGTTCTCTACGCACTGGTGCCGTGCGCACTGAAACTGGTTGCCATCGGCTTGCTGCTGGCAACCCCATTGAAGGAGGAATGATATGGAAATGCTGGGCTTTACGGTCTTGGGCATGCTGATGACGACGACCTTGGTTGTTATCTGGTCGCGCAAATTCTCCTTCCTTGGCCAACGTCCCGCTAATTTCGCCGATAAGGGGCCAGCCTTTGACCTGCGCACCCATCTGAGCGGCCCCATCCTGTGCGAGGGGATGATCTACGGCCCGACCGGCAAGGTCACGTCGCGCTTCGTGGCCGATATGGATGTGCAGTGGACAGGAAATGTCGGCGTGATGCGCGAGGAGTTCTTCTACGACTGCGGCGACCGGCAACAGCGCCAGTGGACGCTGACGCTCGGCAATGACGGGTCGATCAAGGCGGAAGCTGATGACGTGGTTGGTCTTGGAACGGGTATGCAGCAGGGCCCTGCCGTGATGCTGAATTACCGGATCAGACTGCCCGAAAGCTCCGGCGGGTACGAGCTGGACGCGGTGGACTGGATGTATCTGGTCGAAAACGGAACCATCATGAACCGCAGCCAGTTTCGTAAATACGGGATCAAGGTGGCGGAGCTTGTCGCCACGATGAGAAAGAAAGAGGCAGCGTGAGATCATTTGATGGAAAACGCTACTGGCTGGTAGGCGCGTCCGCCGGCTTGGGCCGTGCGCTCGCGGACAAACTGGTCGCAGCCGGGGCGGAGGTCGTGCTGTCCGCGCGCAGCGAAGACGACCTGAAACAGGCGGTATCGGAACTGGGGGAAAAGGCGTCCTATGTTACCCTAGACGTGTCCGACAATGACGACGTGATCCGCGCGGCCAAAGAGGTCGGCGAAATAGACGGCTACGTGCATCTGGCGGGCGTCTACTGGCCGCAAGGGGCTAAGGAATGGGACGCGGATCAGGTCAACGCGATGTGCGACATCAACTTCACCGGCACCGCGCGGGTGCTGGGGCAGGTGGTGCCCGATATGGTCAAACGGGATCGCGGGCATATCGTCATCACCTCCAGTCTTACGGGGTTTCGGGGTCTGCCCGGCTCCATCGGCTACACTGCCAGCAAGGCCGCCACGATGAGCTTGGCCGAGTGCATGTATGCCGACCTGCGCAAAACCGGCGTGGACGTGCAGGTTATCAATCCGGGCTTCATCAAGACCCAGCTGACCGACAAGAACGACTTCAACATGCCGTTCATCATGGAGCCGGAAGAGGCCGCGCAGATCGTCTTCGACCACATGAAGTCCGGCGGCTTTAAGCGTAGTTTCCCCACGCTGTTTAGCCTTGTGTTCAGGGGCAGCCAGTTCCTGCCGGACTGGATTTATTACCGCATATTCTCCTGAAAATCGGGATTGATCCATGTCATGGGACACCGCTAGGTTGCCCCCTAGTGTGGAGCCGCAAGGACAGGAGCAATGCAGATGGAGATTTCCCTACACAAGGTCGCGCAGGTGGTCCTGTTCGCCCATGAGATGGACCGCGCCGAGAACGAATTGCGCGCCTTTATCGACGGGTTGAACGAGGATGAGCAGGCCGAGTTGGTTGCGCTGATGTGGATCGGGCGCGGCAGTTTCGACTCCGGCGATTGGGACGAGGCACTGATGACCGCGCGGCAGGAAAAGATCACCCCGACGGAAGACTACCTGCTGGGCATCCCCCACCTTGCCGACCATCTGGAAAACGGCGCGGAGATGATGGGCTACGACCTGTCCGACGCGGAAGAAGACCTGCTTTAGATATGCTTGTCGAACGTCGCTTTGGCGCGGCCCCAGACGCCCTTGTCGATTTCGCCCAAGGTAAGCAGGCTTGGCAATAGCTGGCTTGCGAAGTCCTCGGAGGACTCCACCGGCAGCATCGACGGCAGGTTGTCGATGGCTGTCACGTCCAGCACCGGATCGTCGTGAACTCTAAGCGCCGGAGCGTCCCAAGTGGTGACGCGGTCATAGACCTTGATGGGTGAGAAATCGCTATCAGGGTCGCAGGCAATATCCCCGATGACCGACAACTTCCGCTCTGCCGTTTTGGTTGAGGCTGGCACGAAAACGGGCGTGCCCTCGCGGGCGAGGATGCAGTTCAGGAAAATGTCATGCTCCAGCACCTCGGGGAAAGGGCCGCCGCTGGCGGTCTCGGCCATGTCCCATTTGGTGACGGGCACGCCCATGGCGTCGCACAAGTCTGCGCCGCCCGTGCCGACGCGCCCTAACGCGCCGATAATCAGCGCTGAGGGTCGCGTGCCGCCAAGCGGTGCGAGGCGTTTGCGCAAATCGCTCTGCATGGCTTCGGAGGATCTGTAGACCCCGACAGGGTCCGCGATGCCGCCCCGTTGCTGCGCGATCCAGCACAAAAGGCTGACCGCAGCCCCCGCGAACCCCGCCCAATAGCCGAACGCGGCGACGCGACGACCATCCTCGCCAACGAGGTATTCCAGATCGTAGAGCGTGCCACCGCCAGCCTTGAAGCGGTCCAGTAGTATCCGGCCAGAGGGCTGGCCCTTGTAGGCGTGGCCGAACATGATGTGGCGATGCGGCAGGGGTGTGCCGTCCTCGGGCAGTTCCTTCAGGCCGAAGATGATTGCGTCGCGCGGGGCATCGGGCCAGCTACCCTCCGGCGCAATATCGCAGCCGGTGGCGGCGTAACCGTCGATCCCGATCGCGCGGGAGATACTTTTTTCGACCGTGACCTTCAGGCCTGCGTCCATCAGTGCCTTCACGCCCTCGGGCGTCACGCCGACCCTCTGCTCGTGGTCACGGCTCTCTGCCCGAACCCAAAGATGTGTCATCATCGCTCCCTTTCCCATGTTATGCTTAGACTTACGCGAGGCCGCCAATACGCGCCACCCCGCGCCGATTGGAAACGTGCTGACGCAAACACAGTGTTTGAGGTCGCGCATGAAACTCTGAAATCTGCGGCGCGATGGTTTAACTTGGCCCACGTAGGGAGACGCGCCAATGACCGACACGATCAAATTCACGCTCGACGGCGAGCAGGTAGAGGCTCAAGCGGGCGAGACTATTTGGGAAGTCGCCAATGGTCGCGGTCTGGTGATCCCCCATCTGTGCCACAAACCTGCGCCCGGCTACCGGCCTGATGGCAACTGCCGCGCCTGCATGGTCGAGATCGAGGGCGAGCGCGTCTTGGCTGCCTCCTGCATTCGTGAGCCTGCCGACGGGATGGTCGTCACGACGAATTCCGACCGCGCCGAAGCTGCCCGCAAGATGGTCATGGAAATGCTGGTCGCCGACCAGCCCGCGCAGGATGTGGCGCATGACAAATCGGCCCACCTTTGGGACATGGCAGCGATGCAGGGCGTGTCTGAAAGCCGCTTTCCGAAGCTGGAAGCAGGCCGCATCCCGCTGCTCGACGACAGCCATGTGGCCATGTCGGTGAACCTGGACGCCTGCATACAGTGCGGATTGTGTGTCCGCGCCTGCCGCGAAGTGCAGGTCAATGATGTGATCGGCATGTCGGGGCGTGGGCACGACACTTATCCGACCTTTGATTTCGCGGACCCGATGGGCGACAGCACCTGTGTCGCTTGCGGCGAATGCGTGCAAGCATGCCCCACCGGCGCGCTGATGCCTGCAACTGTGACGGACGAAAACCAAGTCGGCGACAGCAAGGACTACGATTCAGAGGTCGATAGCATCTGCCCGTTCTGTGGCGTCGGCTGTCAGGTGTCTTTGAAGGTCAAAGACGGGCGCGTAAAATATGTGGATGGCATCAACGGTCCTGCGAATGAGGGGCGTCTCTGCGTCAAAGGCCGTTTCGGCTTTGACTACATCCACCACGACCACCGGCTGACCAAACCGCTGATCCGCCGCGACGACGCACCTGCCAAGGGTCTGAACGTCGACCCCGACAACTGGCAGGAGGTCTTCCGAGAGGCGACATGGGACGAGGCGCTGGATTTCGCTGCGAAGGGCATGAAAGGCCGCGGTCGGGAGGTTGCAGGCTTCGGTTCCGCCAAATGCACGAACGAGGAAGCCTACCTGTTCCAGAAAATCATCCGGCAGGGTTTCGGGCATAACAATGTCGACCACTGCACCCGTCTGTGCCACGCATCCTCCGTTGCGGCGCTGTTGGAAAACGTGGGCTCCGGCGCGGTGACTGCGACCTTCAACGAGATCGAGAACGCCGATGTGGCCATCGTCATCGGTGCGAACCCCGTCGAAAACCACCCCGTCGCTGCCACCTATTTCAAGCAGTTCGCCAAACGCGGCGGCAAGCTGATCGTGATGGACCCGCGCGGGGTTGGCCTGCGCCGCCATGCGTCCCACATGCTGCAATTCCGCCCCGGCGCGGATGTATCCATGCTGAACGCGATCATGCATGTGATCGTGGAGGAAGGTCTCTACGACAAGCAATATATCGACGCCTATACCGAGAACTGGGAGGCAGAAAAGGCCCATCTGGCGGACTTCACGCCCGAAAAAATGAGCAAGATTTGCGGCATTGAGCCGGAGGTTCTGCGCGACGTGGCGCGGACCTTCGCAGGCGCGAAAGCAGCCATGATTTTCTGGGGCATGGGTGTGTCCCAACACATCCACGGCACCGACAATTCGCGCTGCCTGATTTCGCTGGCGTTGATGACAGGCCAGATAGGCCGCCCGGGCAGCGGTCTTCACCCGCTGCGGGGGCAAAACAACGTACAAGGCGCGTCCGATGCGGGGCTGATTCCGATGTTCCTGCCCGACTACCAAAGTGTCACGGATGACGGTGTCCGCTCTGCCTTTACCAGTGTCTGGGGTTCGGACGACTTCAGTGCCGAGAAGGGTCTGACGGTCACCGAGATCCTGGACGCGGTTCACGACGGCGACATCAAGTCGATGTATATCCTTGGCGAGAACCCGGCGATGTCCGACCCCGACGTGGAACACGCCCGCGACGCGTTGGCCAAGTTGGATCATCTGGTCGTGCAAGACATTTTCCTGACCGAGACCGCGAATTTCGCGGATGTGATCCTGCCCGCCTCCGCCTTTGCGGAGAAATCGGGCACGGTCACCAACACCAACCGGCAGGTTCAGATGGGCAGGCCAGCGGTGCCGCCACCTGGCGACGCGAAGGAAGACTGGTGGATCGAGGTCGAACTGGCCAAGCGTCTCGGGCTTGGCTGGGACTATGCCGACCCCGCCGAAGTGTTTGCCGAGATGAAGCAGAACATGCCGTCGCTCGACAACATCACATGGGATCGTCTGATGGCAGAGAACGTCGTGACCTACCCGTCGCTGTCACCGGAAGACCCCGGTCAGGCCATCGTGTTTGGCGACGGCTTCCCGCGCGCGGACGGGCGGGCGAAGTTCACCCCCGCAAGCATTATCGCGCCGGACGAGACACCCGATGACGAATATCCGATGATCTTGATAACGGGCCGCCAGTTGGAGCATTGGCACACCGGCTCCATGACGCGCCGCGCCACAGTGCTGGACGCGATGGAGCCGGAGGCGAACTGTTCCCTGCATCCCTCCACCCTGCGCAAGCTGGGCGTGGAGCCGGGCGGCCTGCTGCGCCTGACCACCCGGCGCGGCTCGATCAGGGTGATGGCGCGCTCCGACCGCGCGGTCGCTCCGGACATGGTATTCCTGCCCTTTGCCTACGTGGAGGCGGCTGCGAATATCCTGACCAACCCGGCGGTTGATCCCTATGGCAAGATTCCCGAGTTTAAGTTCTCGGCTGTGAAGGTAGAGGTGGTCGAAAAGACGGTAGCGGCGGAATGAAGGTCGGATAATTTACGGCCACTTGCGCAAGTTGGCGCCCTTGATAGCGCTATCTGAACGAGCGTTCAAAAAAAATGTTGACCTAGACCCGCTCGCCGACCAGTATTTGGGAAACGGGGTAGGAGGCCCCGCGTCGGTTGTTCCGGCACTGGGAGGAAAAATTTGGCGCACGCATCATCTGCTTCGGCTGGTCTGGATACGTTACCTCGTCTTCTGGCGCGAAATGTTGCCGAGTTTGGCGACAAACCCGCCTATCGCGAGAAAGAGTTCGGCATTTGGCAAAGCTGGACTTGGGCCGAGGCCGCTGAGGAAATCGAAGCGCTTGCGCTTGGGCTTCTGACACTTGGCGTAAACGAAGGCGACCATATCGCCATCATCGGGCGCAACCGACCTTATATGTATTGGAGCATGGTCGCGGCGCAGATGGTGGGCGCGGTTCCGGTGCCGCTCTATCAGGATTCGGTCGCGGACGAGATCGCCTATGTGCTCGATCACTGCGGCGCACGCTTCGTGATTGCGCAGGATCAGGAGCAGATCGACAAGGTGTTCGAGGTCCATGACCGTCTGCCCGGAATCGAGCACATGGTCTATCTCGACCCGCGCGGCTTGCGGAAATACGACCACGCCGCGTTGACCAGATACCAGCTGTTGCAGGAAAAAGGCCGTGACGACGGTGATCGCGCCGAGCTGGACCGGCGTCGTGATGCGCAGACTTACGACGACACCTGCGTGATGCTCTATACTTCGGGGACGACAGGCAAGCCCAAGGGTGTAGTGCTGTCGAACCGCAATATTATCGAGACATCCAAGGCGTCCTCAGAGTTTGACCATCTTCGCCATGACGACGAGATTCTGGCCTATCTGCCGATGGCTTGGGTGGGTGATTTTATCTTCTCGATCGGTCAAGCCTACTGGACGGGGTTCTGCGTGAACTGCCCCGAAAGCCCTGCCACGATGCATCATGATCTGCGCGAGATCGGGCCGACCTATTATTTCGCCCCTCCCCGCGTATTCGAGACGCAGTTGACCGACGTGATGATCCGGATGGAGGATGCGGGGCGTTTCAAAAAATGGCTGTTCCACCATTTTATGGCACACGCCAAAAAAGTGGGTCCGGATCTGCTGGACGGGAAAGAGGTCGGGTTTGGCGATAAGCTCAAGTATAAGCTCGGAGAGTTGCTGGTCTACGGGCCGTTGAAGAACACACTGGGATTTTCGCGGGTGCGGGTCGGCTATACTGCGGGTGAGGCGATTGGGCCGGAGATTTTTGACTTCTACCGCTCGCTCGGGATCAACCTGAAGCAGCTTTATGGGCAGACCGAAGCCTCGGTGTTCATCACGCAGCAGCCTGATGGGGAAGTGCGGTCTGACACCGTGGGCGTGCCGAGCCCGGGGGTCGAGTTGAAGATCGCGGATAATGGCGAGGTGTTTTATCGCTCGCCGGGTGTGTTTGTTCGCTACTTCAAGAACGATGAAAGCACCGCATCAACCAAGGATGCGGAGGGCTGGGTGGCCACTGGCGATGCCGGTTTCATCGAGGAGGGCAGCGGGCATTTGCGGATTATCGACCGCGCCAAGGATGTGGGCAAGATGGCCGATGGCTCGTTGTTTGCGCCGAAATATGTTGAAAACAAACTGAAGTTTTTTCCCAACGTGCTGGAGGCCGTGGTTTTTGGAAACAACAAGGACTACTGCACCGCGTTTCTGAATATCGACCTGACGGCGGTTGGTAACTGGGCGGAGCGCAACAACATCGCCTATTCCAGCTATCAGGAACTGGCCGGGCACCCGCAGGTGCTGGCGACCATGCAGTCCCATGTGGAAGAGGTGAACGCCAGCGTGGCGCAAGATCCGATGCTGTCGGGCTGTCAGGTGCATAGATTTGTGGTTCTTCACAAGCAGTTGGATGCCGATGACGGGGAGTTGACGCGGACCCTGAAGGTGCGACGCCGGATCATCGAGGAGAAATTCGCAGATATTATTGCAGCGCTTTATGACGGGTCCGCGACGATCTCGACCGAGACGGAAGTGACCTATGAAGACGGGCGCAAGGGCTCGATCAAAGCGACGCTGGAAGTGCGGGATGCGCAGGTCTTCGACGTGCAGAAAGTGGCGGCGGAATGACGGTACGACGCTCGATTTCATCTTCGCCCCGCCCGCCATCCCATAGGGCCTGCGGCGCGAGTATTTGGGACCAAATGGAGATGCGGTCGTGAACGACATAAGTGGCGGGAATTACACGACGGCGGATGGTCGAAAGATCGGTAGCACGTTGATGGAAATGAAGAATATCACGCTTCGCTTTGGGGGTGTGATAGCAATCAAAGACATCTCGTTCGACATTCACGAAGGCGAAATCCGCGCTATCATCGGGCCGAACGGGGCGGGGAAGTCTTCGATGCTCAACGTCGTTTCGGGGTTTTACAATCCGCAGGAAGGGGAGGTCTGGTTTCGTGGATCGAAGCGCCCCCCGATGAAGCCTTATCAGGTTGCGCAGCAGGGGATTGCGCGGACCTTTCAGAATATCGCCCTGTTTGAGGGGATGAGCGTTCTGGATAACGTCATGACGGGCCGGTTGACGCATATGAAAGCCGGGCTTTTGAGCCAGATGATCTGGAAGGGAAAGGCCGAGAAGGAAGAGACGGAAAATCGGGAACTTGTTGAAAAGATTATTGATTTTCTGGAAATCCAAGCCATTCGCAAGACCCCTGTGGGCCGTTTGCCTTACGGCTTGAAAAAGCGGGTAGAGCTGGCGCGGGCTTTGGCGGCGGAGCCGAAGCTGTTGTTGCTGGACGAGCCGATGGCGGGGATGAACGTCGAGGAGAAAGAGGACATGAGCCGCTTTATCCTTGATGTTAATGATGAATTTGGAACGACCATCGCGCTGATCGAGCATGATATGGGCGTGGTCATGGACCTCAGCGATCGTGTCGTGGTGATGGATTACGGCAAGAAGATCGGTGACGGGACGCCGGATGAGGTGCGCAACAATCAAGAGGTGATCGACGCCTATCTGGGGGTGGCGCATGACTGAATTCGGCGTCGGCATAGCGTCGGCTTTGCGTCGGCTTTGTGTCGGGCAGTTTGTCGGACCGCTAGGGATGGTGCTTTTGGCCAGCTCCGGTGCACAGGCGGGGGCCTGGGAAGAGTTCGAGACGCGGTGTCTGGTGCCGATGGGGAAGGTCGCGTCACCGACCACGGAGGGCTTGTCTGCGGGCACGACCAAGGCGCTTGACGGTTTCATGGAAGGGCGCGAGCGGGAAGCGCGGACGTTCGTCTCGCCGGACGGTCGCGTCGCCATGCTGGTTATCGACCCGTCCGAGACGGAATTTCTGGCCTGCGGGATTGTGGCAGACGGCGACCCGGCCTCGGAAGTCGACTGGGATATGTCCGAGGCGTGGCTTGACGCGCAGATTTCGGAAGGTCGGTATGTCAAAGCGGGTCAGTCGCTGCTTGGCCCTTACTTCCACAGCACAGAATGGCGCGAGCCGAAGCTGCGATACAGTTCGCTGCGAGGGCGTGATCCTGATGTTGTTTTCTACTTGATATCGGAGACCGGCCTTGAATCGTGAACCCATGAATGGAGGCACCCATGCCTGAGCAGTTTCTCTTTGCGATAGAAGTCACCCTGAACGGGCTGATGGCCGGGGTGCTTTATGCGCTGGTGGCGCTGGGCTTCGTGCTGATCTTCAAGGCATCGGGCATCTTCAACTACGCGCAGGGCGTCATGGCGTTGTTTGCGGCACTGACGCTGGTGGGGATCATGGACGGGCAGGTGCCGTTCAGCCATCTGATCAACGCGATCTTCGGGACGGAGATCCACCATTTCGGCTGGCATGTGCCCGCGCTGCTGGCGATCATTCTGACCGCATGTGTCATGGTGCTGTTTGCATGGCTGGTGCAGCGCTACATCTTCCGGCATCTGGTTAACCAAGAGCCGATTATCCTGTTCATGGCGACCATTGGCCTTGCCTATTTCCTTGAGGGCGTGGGCGATCTGATGTGGGGCTCCGACATCAAGAAGCTGGATGTGGGGCTGCCGCAGGGCATCAACGAGTGGATCGACGAGACCACGTTCAACGCCTTCGGCTACGGGTTCTTTATCGACAACCTCGATATCTCGGCCACGATTGTGGCGATTGTGCTGGTGGCGGCGCTGATCATGTTCTCGCAATACACCAAGCAGGGGCGCGCCTTGCGGGCGGTGGCGGACGATCACCAAGCGGCTTTGTCAGTAGGGATTTCGCTGAACTTCATCTGGGTGCTGGTCTGGTCCATCGCAGGCTTCGTCGCGCTGGTCGCGGGGATCATGTGGGGTGCCAAGTCCGGCGTGCAGTTCTCGCTGTCGCTGATTGCGCTGAAGGCGCTGCCGGTGCTGATGCTGGGCGGGTTTACGTCCATTCCCGGCGCGATTGTCGGGGGCCTCATTATCGGCGTGGGGGAGAAGCTGTTCGAGTTTCTGGTCGGCCCGATGATCGGCGGCGCGACGGAGAACTGGTTCGCCTATGTGCTGGCGCTGATATTCCTCGTGTTCCGTCCGCAAGGGCTGTTCGGCGAGAAGATCATCGAGAGGGTGTGACGATGAGCAAAATCATAGCCATTCTGAATGTCGTTGCGTGGTCGGGCTTCTGGGCCTTCGGGTATCTGGCGCTGAGCTCGGAGGCGCATAACACCGGACAGATGATGATTGCAGGATGTCTTGCCGTGCTGGGTGCCGCTGTCGGGCTGTTCACCTATCTGCAACTGGTGCGCCACTCCGAGGTGACGGGTTACGCCAAGCCGCGCAACCGGGTGCCGGCGCATTTGCGGGAGAGTGCGGAATGATAATGATGGAACAAATGACCCTCTCTGGCAGTTACCTCTCAAAAGAGGAGCAAGAGTGCCATGAGAATGATCGGACTACTGGCGACCATCGCGCTGTCTTTTGCCGTGGCCTTCGGGTTGCTGGCAATTACCGCAAAAACCTGGATCGGCCTGTGGGCCTTCGCAGTGGTGATGTGCATGAGCATCGCCGTGGGCTACGCCTCGGTGCAGCGGCTGCGGCAGGAACGCTGGCGCGAACTGATCGTCGAGGACTGAAACACGGGCTGACGCGCCCTCTAGCAGGAGGGCGCTAAGCCATGTTTTACCGCGAAGCCGGCGATTTCAAGACAAGCTATCCCGAGGATAGCCAGACTTTCCCCATCAAGTTCGACCGCTACCGCTATTACGTGGTGCTGGCGGTCGCTTTCCTGATCATCCCGTTCATCATTAACGACTACTGGGCGAACGCCGTGTTCGTGCCGTTCCTGATCTACGCGATTGCGGCGATCGGGCTGAACATTTTGACGGGTTATTGCGGGCAGGTCAGCCTCGGCACCGGGGGCTTCATGGCCGTGGGGGCCTATTCCGTCTACAAGCTGATGACCGCGTTTCCAGAAGTGTCGATGCTGATCCACGTGCCATTGGCGGGGTTGATCACTGCGGGGGTCGTGACCCTATTCGGGCTGCCCTCCCTGCGCATTAAGGGGTTCTATCTGGCCGTGGCGACGCTGGCCGCGCAGTTCTTTCTGGTGTGGCTGTTCAACAAGGTACCGTGGTTTTACAACTACTCGGCCTCGGGGCAGATCTCGTCGCCGGAGCGGGACGTGTTCGGCATCATCGTAACCGGGCCCAATACCGAGGCGTGGGCGAAATACATGATCTGCCTTGTCTTTGTGACACTGGCGGCGCTGATCGCGCGCAACCTGACGCGCGGCTCGATCGGGCGGAAATGGATGGCGATCCGCGACATGGACATCGCCGCCGAGATCATCGGGGTGAACCCGATGATGGCCAAGCTGTCGGCCTTTGCGGTGTCGGGCTTCTTCGTGGGCATCGCGGGGGCGCTGTTCTTCAGCGTCTATCTGGGGGCCGCGGAAGTGGGCGAGAGCTTCGGGATCGACAAGTCGTTTCTGGTTCTGTTCATGGTGATTATCGGCGGGCTGGGCTCGATCTTCGGCTCGTTTGCAGGCGCGGCATTCATGGTGCTGCTGCCGGTGTTCCTGAAGAACGTGTTCGTGGGTATGCTGGGCTGGCCCACCGATCTGGCGGCGCATTTGCAATTTATCGTCGCAGGTGGCCTGATCATCGTGTTCCTGATTCTGGAGCCGCACGGGCTGGCGCAGCTTTGGCGGCTGGCGAAAGAGAAACTGCGGCTTTGGCCGTTTCCGCATTAGCGGTGAGGCGGGGTGAACCCCGCCCTACAATGAGATCCAAGGGAGGATATAGAAGATGAAACTAACAGCAATTGCAGCGGCAGCCGTTATGGCCGCAAGCCCGGTGATGGCGGACCTCGTGTTCCCCGACCTGAGCTACCGGACAGGCCCCTATGCGGCGAACGGAATTCCGTTCTCGGACGGGTATCAGGACTACTTCACCCTGCTCAACGAGCGTGATGGCGGCATCGGGGGCGTGCCAGCCAAAGTGATCGAATGCGAAACCGGCTACAACACCGAGAAGGGTGTGGAATGCTACGAGGCCACCAAGGGCGAAGGCGCGCTGGTGTATCAGCCGCTGTCGACCGGCATCACCTACCAGCTGATCCCCAAAGTG
This sequence comes from Litoreibacter arenae DSM 19593, assembly GCF_000442275.2. Taxonomy (GTDB): domain Bacteria; phylum Pseudomonadota; class Alphaproteobacteria; order Rhodobacterales; family Rhodobacteraceae; genus Litoreibacter; species Litoreibacter arenae. Next base: position 1,071,093 of record NZ_KE557314.1, read on the forward strand.
ACCGCGGATGGCATCCCGATGCACACGATGGGCTATGGCCGGACGTCGGCGAAGAACGGCAAAGTGTTCTCCAACGTGTTCAACTACCCGGCCAACTACTGGGACGGGGCATCGCACGCGATCAACCACATCATGAGCCAAGGCGACATCGCCGGGAAGAAAATCGCGCTGGTGTATCACAACTCCGCCTATGGCAAGGAGCCGATCCGCACGCTGGAGGAGCTGTCCAAGAAGCATGGCTTCGAGCTGATGCTGGTGCCGGTGGATCACCCCGGTCAGGAGCAGAAGTCTCAATGGCTGCAAATCCGCCAGCAGCGCCCCGACAACGTCATCATGTATGGCTGGGGCGTGATGAATCAGGTCGCCATTCAGGAAGCCGCGAACATCCGCTTCCCGATGGAGAATTTCATCGGCATCTGGTGGTCCGGCTCGGAGAATGACGTGCTGCCAGCGGGTGACCGCGCCGACGGCTACAAGGCGCTGACCTTCCACAACCTTGGCGACGACTACCCGCTCTATGACGACCTGCGCAAATACGTGGTCGACGCGGGCAAGGCTGCGGGTGCGGGCGACCAGTTGGGCTCGGCCCTGTATAACCGCGGCATGTACGCGGCGATGCTGGCCGCCGAGGCTGCCAAGACCGCGCAGGAAATCCACGGCACCGGCGACATCACCCCAGCGATGATGCGTGACGGCATGGAGGCTTTGGAGATGACCGAGGCCAAGATGGAGGAGATCGGTCTTCCCGGCTTCGGCCCCGAATTCAAGGTGTCGTGCGAGAACCATGGCGGCAACGGCCTTGGCGCGGTGGCGCAGTGGGATTATGCGGCGAAAGAATGGAAGCTGATTACGGGCTATGAAGGCTCGGATCAGGACGTCATCCAGCCGTTGGTTGACGAGGATAGTGCGGCATTCGCCGCCGAATCCGGCATCGAGCCTGGCTGCAAGTAAGAGCTATTTCCCCGGCCCGCTGATGTGGCGGGCCGGGGATTGAATATTTTTGCCAAGATGAAACCATAGGGTTGCGCCTGTTAGGGGCGGGCCCGTGTTAACCTTAACGGGATGTTGAAATGCTGGATGGTTCCAAAACCGAGACCCTCTTGGAGGTCAACAACATCGAGGTGATTTACAATCACGTCATTCTGGTGCTGAAGGGCGTGTCCCTGAAAGTGGCTCAGCGCGGGATTACCGCGCTTTTGGGCGGCAATGGCGCGGGCAAGACGACGACGCTGAAGGCGGTGTCGAACCTGCTGCATTCGGAGCGGGGGGAGGTCACCAAGGGCTCGATCATCTATCGCGGCGACCGTGTGGCGGGGCTGGACCCCGCCGACATGGTGAAGCGCGGTGTGATTCAGGTGATGGAGGGGCGCCATTGCTTCGAGCACCTGACGGTTGAAGAGAACCTGATGACGGGAGCCTATACGCGATCTGACGGGCGTGGCGCGATCGCGGAGGATCTGGAGAAGGTCTATGCATATTTCCCGCGCCTGCGGGAGCGGCGGACGTCGCAAGCGGGCTATACCTCGGGCGGGGAACAGCAGATGGTGGCAATTGGCCGTGCGATGATGGCCAAGCCGGAAACGATCCTGCTGGACGAGCCGTCGATGGGCTTGGCCCCGCAACTGGTCGAAGAGATTTTCGGTATCGTGAAGTCTTTGAACGAACAGGAAGGTGTATCTTTCCTGCTGGCCGAGCAGAACACCAACGTGGCGCTGCGCTTTGCACATTACGGGTATATTCTTGAGAGCGGCCGCGTGGTGATGGACGGGCCAGCGGCGGAGTTGCGGGAGAACCCGGACGTGAAGGAGTTCTACCTTGGCATGTCGGATGAGGGGCGCAAGTCGTTCCGCGATGTGCGCAGCTACCGGCGTCGCAAGCGGTGGCTGTCGTAGCTTTTTCGAGTATTTTTAACCAAATGGAGACGTGACGTGGGATTCTATGACGATCTGGAGACCCGCAGCGCGGATGCGCGCGAAGCGACTCATGTGGCGGCTTTGCAGGCGCTTGGGGTGAAACTGGGCAGCTTGGCGGAGTTGGCGGGTTTGCCGGTTTTGCGCAAATCGGAGTTGTCGGCGAAGCAGAAGGCTGAGCCGCCTTTCGGGGGGATGCATGTGGGCGATGTGGCGCATGTGTTTCAATCGCCGGGGCCGATTTACGAGCCGGGCGGGGTTTCCCATGACTGGTGGCGCTTCGGGCGGTTTTTGCATGCCTGCGGGATTGGGTCTGCGGACGTGGTGCAGAACTGTTTTGGCTACCACCTGACACCTGCGGGGATGATGTTCGAGAATGGCGCGCGGGCCGTGGGCGCGCGGGTTTTACCGGCTGGCACCGGACAGACGGAGTTGCAGGTGCGGGCGGCCAAGGACGTGGGCGCGACCACCTATGCCGGGACGCCGGACTATCTGAACGTAATCTTGGAGAAGGCCGACGAGATTGGCGAAGTCTTGGGCTTCACCAAGGCGGCGGTGTCGGCGGGAGCGTTGTTCCCGTCCCTGCGGCAGGCCTATGCGGATCGCGGGATTTCCTGCCTGCAATGCTATGCCACCGCCGATCTGGGGCATGTCGCCTACGAGTCGGAAGCCATGGAAGGCATGATTGTCGATGAGGGCGTCATCGTGGAGATCGTGACGCCCGGCACGGGCGACCCTGTGGCCGAGGGCCAAGTGGGGGAGATCGTTGTGACCTCGCTCAACCCTGATTATCCGCTGATCCGGTTTGGCACGGGCGATATGAGCGCGGTGATGTCGGGTGTGTCGCCCTGTGGGCGGACGAATATGCGCATCAAGGGCTGGATGGGCCGCGCGGATCAGACGACCAAGATCAAGGGGATGTTCGTGCGGCCTGAACAGGTGGCTGACCTCGTGGCCAAGCATCCGGAGATTGCGCGGGCGCGGGTTGTTGCGTCCCGCGACGGCGAGATGGACGTGATGCGGGTTCTGATCGAGGCCGATGGTGGCGATGCGGAGACCTATGCGGCATCGGTCGTGGATGTGTTGAAACTAAAAGGCACGGTGGAGGTTGTTCCTGTGGGCAGCCTGCCCAACGATGGGCTCGTGATCGAGGACCAGCGCAGCTACGACTAGATAAGGAATTCGCCATGAGATTTCGTGCCAGCATAGCCGCTTTGTTGATGATGTCGGTGCCAGTCTGGGCAGCGGATGTGGCGCTTGTCGTGGGCAACGCGGACTATGCCAACGGCAGTGACCTGAGCGACGCAGGCCGGATGCTGGACGCGGTGGCTCCGCTGGAAGAAGCGGGGTTCGAGGTGTTGAGCGGCGCGGATCTGAGCGCCGAGGCGCTGGCGAGTCTGGTGTCGGAACTGAACGCAAAAGTGGACGGGACGGGGCGGGTCGTGATCGCCTTGGCGGGGCATTTCGGGAAAAGTTTGAGCGGGAACTGGTTTTTGGGCGCGGATGCGGATGAGCCGGATTTGGTGGCCATGGGTACTCAGGCGGTGCCGTTGGATGTGCTGATGGAGATAGCGGCGCGCGCGCCCGGTGGGGCGGTTGTGACGCTAGGGACCGAGGACGCTGAATTTGAGTATGGCGCGGGTGTGAGCGCGGGTTTGGATGAGGTGGACGTGTCGCAGGGGGTGGCCCTGGTGACTGGTCCTGCGGGCGACGTGGTGGATTTTGCGACCGATGCGTTGACCGTGAAGGGGCAGTCGATTGCCAACGCTTTGAATGCTTGGCCGTCGTTGCAAGGTTCCGGATTTATGGCGCCTTTGGTGGCGTTTCTGCCCGGAGATGGCGCGGCGCCGCCGGAGGTGCCGAAAGCGGACCCGGATGCGGAGCAGAAAGCGTTTTGGCAGGTGACGCAGGATATTGGCACGCTGGATGCTTATGAGGCGTATCTGAAGCGGCATCCGGATGGGCTGTTCGTTGGTGACGCGCGGGGCGCGATTGACCGCATCAAGGCGCAGCCTCTGGTGCTGGCGGAGCAGAACGAAGAGGCGTTGCGCCTGAGCCGCGACCGGCGACGGGAAATCCAGCGGGCGCTGTCTTTGCTGGATTACGACCCCAAGGGCATCGACGGGATTTTCGGACCGGGATCACGGGGGGCGATCAGGGCCTGGCAGAACGTCAATGGCGAGGACGCCACAGGTTTCCTGACGCAGGCGCAGATCGAGCGGCTGGGGGCACAGGCCGACCGCCGCGCGCTGGAGTTGGAAGCCGAAGCGGAGAAGCGCAAGATCGAGATCGAGCGCAAGGACCGCGCCTATTGGCGCGCGACCGGGCAAGGCGGCGACGAGACGGGGTTGCGGGCTTATCTGGAACGCTACCCTGACGGCGTGTTCGCGGAGATTGCGACGCAGCGGCTGGAGCCGTTCGAGGAAGCCCGTCGTGCGGATGCTGCGGAGCAGGATCGTGCGGATTGGGATGCGGCGGAGTCCGTGGGCTCGCTTGCCGCCTATGAAGGCTATGTGCAGGCGAACTCTGAGGGGGCGTTTGTCGAGCAGGCCCGCGCAAAGATTGCGGAGCTGAAGTTTGAGGCGGACAACGCCGAGGCTTTGGACGCGGCGCAGCGCAATGAGGAGCGGCTGGGGCTGAACGACACCACGCGGAAGCTGGTTGAAGGGCGGCTGGAAGCGCTGGGGCTGAAACCGGGTGCAGTGGACGGGGTGTTCGACGACGACACCCGCCGTGCAATCCGGCGCTATCAGGAGGCGCGCAACCTGACGCGCACGGGGTTTTTGAACCAGCAGACGGTGGTGCGGCTATTGGCAGATTCGGTGCTGCGCTAAAGCGCTTTGCGGGCCTTGAGGGCGGCGGAGATGGTGCCGTCGTCGAGATAGTCCAGCTCTCCGCCGATGGGGACGCCTTGGGCAAGCGAGGTGACTTTGACGCCGCGTGTTTCAAGCTCTCCGGCGATGTAGTGCGCAGTTGTCTGGCCGTCGATTGTCGCGTTTAGCGCGAGGATCACTTCGGTGATATTCTCGTCCGCCATGCGGGCCATTAGCTTTGGAATACGCAACTCTTCCGGGCCTATGGCGTCGAGCGCGGACAACGTGCCGCCCAGCACGTGGTAGCGGCCCTTGAAGACGCCGGAGCGTTCCATCGCCCAGAGGTCGGCCACGTCCTCGACCACGCAGATCTCGCCATTGGCGCGTTTTTCGGAGGTGCAGATGTCGCAGACCTCCGATGTGCCGATATTTCCGCAAGTGACGCATTCCCGCGCGGTGGCGGCGACTTTTTGCAAGCTGTCGGACAGGGGCGTCATCAGCAGCGCGCGTTTCTTGATCATGTGCAGCACCGCACGACGCGCAGAGCGGGGGCCAAGCCCGGGCAGCTTGGCCATCATCGCAATCAAGGCGTCGATATCTTTTGTGCTACTCAAACGTTCGCGCCTTTTGCTGCGGTCGGAGCCTCCGGCGGAGGTATTTTTGAAGCAATGATGGTCAGAACGGCATTTTCGTGCCGGCGGGGATGCCCATTTCTTCGGTGATTTTGCCCAGTTCGGCCTCGGCCTTTTCGGCGGCCTTGTTTTGGGCGTCCTTGATGGCGGCGAGGATCAGGTCTTCGACAACTTCCTTTTCGTCGGGGTGAAAGATCGACGGGTCGATATCAAGGCCGGTGAGGATGCCTTTGGCCGTGGCGGTGGCCTTGACCAGACCGGCGCCGCTTTCGCCCTGCACCTCGATCTTTTGCAGGTCCTCCTGCATCTGGGTCATCTTTTCCTGCATTTCCTTGGCTTTTTTCATCATTCCGGCCATATCGCCGAGGCTGCCTAGTCCTTTGAGCATCTGAGTGTCTCCAGTTGAGAAAATGTGTTTGGGGTGGTTATGACAGACCCCATATGGGGGCGACAAGCGGCTATGACTAGCCGTCCTCGAACGGGTCCCATTCGTCCTCGACCTCTGGCAGTGCCTCGACGGCGGCTTCCTGCACAAGATCGGCGGCGGTGCGGATTTCGATGATTTTGGCACCGGGGAAGGCCTGAAGCGTGGCCTGCATCAGAGGGTGCTCGGCCGCCTCGGCCTTGAGCGCGTTGGCTTCGGCATCGCGTTCGGCGGCGAGTGTCGGGGCACCGCCTTCGTTAACCAGGGTGACGGCCCAGCGTTGGCCGGTCCATTGCTGCAATCGCGCACCCAGACGGGCGGCGAGGTCGCGGGGGGCGTCGTCGGTGGGGACAAATTCGATGCGGCCGGGGGAGTAATGGGCGAGCTGCACGTAGCCTTCGACCTCCACCAGCAACTTCACGTCGCGGTTGGCGCGGATCAGGCCGACGATGTGGTTGAACGTGGGGTAGTGCGCCAGCGCGGTTTCCGCCGACAGGTCGAGCGCGGCGGAGGTGCCGCCGCCTGCGCTTACGGTTTGGGTTTGAGCGCGTGCGGTGGTCATGCCGCCTTGCGGGGCGGTGGTGCCTGCGGGTGGCGTAGGTGGCGGCGGTGTGTCTTGCAGCTTGCGCACGAGTTCCTCGGGCGAGGGCAGGTCGGCCATGTGGGTCAGGCGGATGATTGCCATTTCGGCGGCCATCATGGCATTGGGGGCGCTGGCGACTTCCTCAAGGGATTTGAGGAGGAGTTGCCACATGCGGGACATGGCGCGCATGGGAAGCGCCTCGGCCATTTGTGCGCCGCGGGTGCGCTCGTCGGGGCCGACGGTGGGATCGTCGGCGGCCTCTGGCGTGATCTTGATGACGGAGACCCAGTGGGTGATTTCGGCCAGATCGCGCAGCACCGCCATCGGGTCGGCACCGTCGGCATATTGCGAGGACAACTCCTGCAACGCGCCTGCGGCGTCGCCCTTCATGATCAGGTCGAACAGGTCCAGCACGCGGCCCCGGTCGGCGAGGCCGAGCATGGCGCGGACTTGCGGCGCTGTGGTCTCGCCCGCGCCATGGGAAATGGCCTGATCCATCAGGGACATGGCGTCGCGGACGGAGCCTTCGGCGGCACGGGTGATCAGGGCCAGCGCGTCCTCGGCGATTTCGGCGTTTTCCTTGGCGGCGATGGATTGCAGGTGGGCGATCATCACCTCCGGCTCGATCCGGCGCAGATCGAAGCGCTGGCAGCGGGACAGGACGGTGACGGGCACCTTGCGGATTTCCGTCGTGGCGAAGATGAATTTGACGTGCTCGGGCGGCTCCTCCAGCGTCTTCAACAGGGCGTTGAAGGCGGAGGTGGAAAGCATGTGCACCTCGTCGATGATGTAGATTTTGTAGCGGGCGGAGGCGGCGCGGTAATGCACCGAGTCGATGATTTCGCGGATGTCGCCGACGCCGGTGCGCGAGGCGGCGTCCATTTCCATAACGTCGACATGGCGACCTTCGGCGATGGCCACGCAGTTGTCACAGGTGCCACATGGCTCCGTCGTGGGGCCGCCTTTGCCGTCGGTGCCGATGCAGTTCATGCCCTTGGCGATGATCCGCGCGGTGGTGGTTTTGCCGGTGCCGCGAATGCCCGTCATGATGAAGGCCTGCGCGATGCGGCCCGCGTCGAAGGCGTTTTTCAGTGTGCGGACCATGGCGTCCTGACCGATCAGGTCGGCGAATGTCGCAGGGCGGTATTTCCGCGCCAGAACCTGATAGCCGCCGCTGGTCGTTTCAGTCATGAGAGTTCCTTGGATTCGGGTGCGCCCCAGACCCTAATTCGCGCGGCTCTCAAGGTCCACTAGAGACTCCACAGCACCGCGCCCACGGCGGCGGATGAGAGGCTCATCAGGATGGCGATGACGCGGAAATTCCGGCTTGGGGTCGCCTCCGCATCGGTGTCGTTGAGGCGATCCCAGGTTTTGGTGGCCTGTCGCTGTGCGCCCCAGAAGATCGAGATTGCCACGATCAGGAACATGGAGGCCACGACCTTGGCGGCCCATGTGGGCTCGAAATCGCCGAACACGGCCTTCAGGCCGATGGCGACGCCGACTGCGCCAAGCCCCGTGCCCATCCAGCTGGCGAAGGTGCGTTCGTTGGCCAGAATTGTGCGGTCTTCGGCCCAGTTGGTACGCTCTTCGGCGAGTTCTTGGTTGTCTTTGCTCATGGGGGGCAAAGATAGGGCATCTGTGAAGAAGAGGAAGAGGGAAAGCGTCTGATGCAACAGGCGCTAGGGTGAGAGGTTGGACATCGACCCAAGTGGGGCTCGTTGTGGCTGCTTCCTTCCGGACCTGACCAGGTTGGCGAGGCACTTGCCCGCGCCAACCCCTCAAGGTTCATATAGGTTGCGATTCTAGAAAACGCAAGGTTTGCCAAGTCGGTGCGCTCGTGACAAAAGCTATGCGATCAGAATTGGGGGCGATGCAGTGAAACTTGCGGAGACTGTGACATTTGGCGGCTCTGGGCTGGACCGCGCGGCGCATTTGCGCGGCGACGCTGCGGCGTTGGCAGAGTTGCTGGCGAAACCTGACACCGGCGTGCTGCCGTTCTGGCATGGCAAGCCGTTGATTGCGGGGCAAGGGCGGGACCGCCCTGCGTGGCAGGCGGTGGATCATCCGGTTTTCGAGCAGGCTGACGAAGAGCCGATTTTTCTGGGGCTGGATGATGGCGTCGCGCGTTTCTGCCGCGATATTTCCTGCTGGGAACCTGACGAAGCTTTGGAGACGCTGCACCAGTTTCTGGACCCCTCGGAGCAGCATTATCCCGGTATGCCGGAGGATGAACGCTTTTCCGAACTACGGGCGATCATGACGCATCTGTCGCCGCGCGATGCTGAACTGGTGACCATGGCGAAAGCTATCGGAAGCTGGCACGAGATCCACGGATTTTGCGCCCGCTGCGGGGCGAAGAGCGAAATTTCCATGGCGGGCTGGCAACGGGAATGCACCGTCTGCCGCGCCCACCATTTTCCGCGCACTGACCCCGTCGTGATCATGCTGATTACGCATGGCAACTCGGTACTGATGGGGCGCTCGCCCGGGTGGCCGGAAGGGATGTATTCCTGCCTTGCCGGTTTTGTCGAGCCGGGGGAGACCATCGAGGCCGCCGTGCGCCGCGAGACCTTCGAGGAGTCGGGCGTTCGTGTGGGCGCGGTGGAGTATTTGTCGAGTCAGCCCTGGCCGTTTCCCGCGTCAATGATGATGGGGTGTCGCGGTCATGCGCTGAGCACCGAGATCACCATTGACCCGACCGAAATAGAAGACGCCATCTGGGTGACCCGCGAGGAAATGATGGAGACGTTTGCGGGCAACAACCCGAAAATGAAACCTGCCCGAAAAGGCGCAATCGCGCATTTCCTGTTGCTTAACTGGCTTCGCGATACGTTAGACTAGATTTAAGATACGAATGAGCAGGGGCATATGAAATTCTCCACCAAGGAAGACCTTGAGATACCCATCGACGATGCGTTTTCGATGTTGTCGGATTTCGACGGCTTTGAGCGCGCGATCCTGCGCCGCGGCGCGGATGTGGCGCGGACGGACAAGATGGATCATGTCGGCGTCGGCATGAGCTGGAAAGCCCGCGCCACCGTGCGCGGCAAGAAGCGCGACTTCGACGCCAAGCTGGTGGAATATGACCGCCCGAACCAGATGCTGTTCGAGGTGAAGACGAAGAACATGGCTTCAACGTTTCTGGTGGAACTGGTGCCGCTGTCCCGCGCCCGAACGCGGATGCGGATCGAGTTGGACGTAAAGCCGCAGACCTTGTCCGCGCGGTTGCTGATGCAATCGGCCAAGCTGGCCCGCAATACGCTGAACCGCCGCTACAAAACCCGCATCGCGCATTTCGCCAGCGATCTGGAAGAACGCCACAAGAAGGGCATGCGCACGGCAGGCGTGAGCTGATTTTCTTGAGGTCTGGCAACCTCTCCTGACAGAACCTGTCAGGTGCCTCCGGTTATACTGCCCTGACATATGATCGAGCAGGAGATTCGCTTTGGAACGGACCGGACGCTGCGCCTGTGGCGCTATTCAGTTCACCATCACCGCACCCTTTATCGGGGTCGGCCTGTGCCACTGCACCAAATGCCAGAAGGCATCGGGAGGCGGTCCGAACTACGTCGCCCTGACGCCGAGGGACGCGTTGAGAATCACCAAGGGCGAGCCCGCGATATACGAGTCTGTGGGTGACAGCGGTGGGACCATCGGGCGGGCGTTCTGCGGCACCTGCGGCACGCCGCTGTGGAGCATCCCCGCCAACGAGCCGTTCTTTGCGTTGAAGCTGGGAAGTCTGGATGACACGTCGGACCTGAAGCCCGAAATGCACATTTACGTCGCCTCTGCGCCGGATTGGCACGGGATCAACGACGAGCTGCCGAAATTTCCGCAGATGCCGCCTGCGGGTTAGCCCAGCACCAAGCGCAGCACTTTGCCGACATTTTCCGACATGGGGCGGTCGCCTGCCAAGGCGGCCTCCACCGGAACCCACGCGGCATCCATCGCGTCGTCATCCGCGACTGGCGTACCGGAGACGTAGTCGCACACCACCGCCGCCAGCAGGTAGTGGTGCGCGATTGTGCCATCCGCGCTGCGCGCCACGATGTCGAGGTTTGTCAGGTAGCCGCGCGGCGTGGCGGTGACGCCGGTTTCCTCCAGCAACTCGCGGGCGGCGGCGGCGAGTGCGGTCTCGCCCAACTCTACATGGCCGCCGGGGAAGCCCCAGAGGCCCGCGTTCGGCTCATTGCGGCGCTGGAACAGCAGGGTGTGGCCTTCGCGCACGACCACCGCAAGCGCCCCCAGCTTCGGGCGACGTGGCTCAGCCACGGGGGAACGCGGCGGGGTAGGTGCCGAGGATCTTGATCTCGGAGGTGAAGAATTCCAGTTCGTCCATCGCGTGCTGCACGCCGATGTCGTCGGGGTGGCCGGAGATGTCCGCGTAGAACTGCGTCGCCGTAAACTCGCCGTCGACCATGTAGCTTTCCAGCTTGGTCATGTTGATGCCGTTCGTCGCAAACCCGCCCATCGCCTTATAGAGCGCGGCGGGGATGTTGCGCACGTTGAACACGAAGGACGTGATCATGTGGGTCTCGCCACGCCGCGTCATGTCGGCCTCGGGCGACATGATGAGGAAACGGGTGGTGTTGGTGTCGTGGTCTTCGATATCGTTGGCAAGCACTTTGAGCCCGTGGGTTTCAGCCGCCATCGCGGAGGCGAGCACGCCGATGCCTGCCTGAGGGTGGGCGGCAAGCTCTGCCGCAGCGCCCGCGCTGTCGGCGGCGGCCTCGCCGCGGATGCCGTGTGCCTCCAGAAACGCGCGGCATTGAGGGATCAGGACGAGATGCGCGCGCACAGTTTTGATGCTGTCGAGCGTCGTGCCTTTGGGGGCCATAAGCGCGATGCGCACGCGCACGAATGCCTCGTCGATAATGTGCAGGCCGGATTCGGGTAGCAGCCGGTGAATGTCCGCCACGCGGCCATAGGTGGTGTTTTCGACCGGCAACATGGCCAGCGCCGCGTCGCCTTTGCGGACCGCGTCGATCACCTCTTCGAAGGTGGCGCAGGGCAGCGGTTCCATGTCGGGGCGTGCGTGAACACAGGCCTCGTGAGAGTAAGCGCCGAGTTCCCCCTGGAACGCAATTTTCTGAGTCATGGTGCATTTTCCCGCAAAAAGGCGTTTCGTCGCGGTTTCTAGCCCTTGCGGAAAGGGTTGGGAAGGCGATACATAACGCCGAAACGCCAAACGGGTGAGAGACAGACATGTTTGACACGATGACAATGACCAAGGTTCTGGGCGCGCTGTGCGGGTCCCTTCTGGTTTTTCTGCTGGGCGGCTGGGCCGCTGACCTGATCTACCACGGCGGCGGCGGTCACGGGGACGATCACCAGCAAGCCTATGTGATCGAAGTTGAAGGTGGCGACGAAGAGCCCGAGGAAGAGGTCGAGGAAGTCGACTTTGCAGCGGTGATGGCCGAGGCCGATGCGGGCGCGGGCGAAAAGGTCTTCTCCAAGTGCAAGGCCTGCCACAAGCTGGAAGACGGCGGCAAAGGCACTGGCCCGCATCTGTGGAGCATCGTTGGACGTGACATCGCCGCAGTTGGTGATTTCGGATATTCGAACGTCCTGGCTGAGAAAGAAGGCGACTGGACGCCGGAGCATCTTCAGGAGTTCCTTGCGGACCCCAAAGGTTGGGCGCCCGGCACCAAGATGAGCTTCGCCGGTCTCAAAAAGATCGAAGACCGCGCCAACCTGATTGCCTATCTGGAAACGATTGGCGGCTAAGCCAGTCAGGCATATGATTCAGCGAAGGCCGCCCCTCGGGGCGGTCTTTTCATTTCAGGCGCTCACAATCGCGCAATCGCCCTTGATTGTTGGGCAAATCCAACTTCTCTTGTCCTAGGTTGTCGTGCGACAGTCCCGTGACCGAGCTGAGGAGTATCCAAATGAGCCACCGCCCCCCCCAAGTCATCGCGCGAACCCGTTTGCAGCCTGATGGCAGTCTTAAATGGATGGGCGTTGCGGTGGTGCTGGTCGCGGCGGCGCTGACCTCAGTAGCCCCTGCGAGGGCGGACACGGTCACGGTGTCTCACGGGTATTCCAACTTTGGCGAGTTGAAATATGGCCCCGATTTCGAGCATCTCGATTATGTAAACCCCGACGCCCCGAAGGGCGGCGAGGTGTCGACTTGGTCGCTGGGTAATTTCGACAGTTTCAACCAATACGCCCGCGAGGGAGTGGCGGCGGCGCTGAACACCATCGGCAGCGAAAGCCTGCTGACGGCGACGGCGGACGACCCGTATGGCGCCTACTGCTTTCTCTGCACCACGCTCGAATATCCTGAAGACCTGTCTTACGTGGTCTTCAATCTGCGGGAAGACGTGACTTTCTCTGACGGCACCCCGATGACGGCGGAAGATGTGGCCTTTAGCGTCAATCTGTTTCTGGAGCAGGGCATTGCCGAATATCGCCGAATCGCGGAGGGGTTTGTCGATAAGGTCGAGGTCGAAGGCCCCTACCGGATCAAGTTCATCTTCAACAAGGATGCTTCGAAACGGGATCGCGTCGGGTTTGCCGGCGGAACGCCTGTGTTCTCCAAGGCGTGGTTCGAAGAAACCGGCACGCGTCTGGACAAAAGCACCGACCGGCCGTTCATGAGCACCGGCGCCTACGTGCTGGACAGCTTCGACTACAACCGGCAGGTGATATATGCCCGCAACCCGGACTACTGGGGCGAGGACATCCCGTTCAACGTCGGCCGCAACAATTTCGACCGCATCCGCGTGGAATACTTCGCCGACCGCTCCGCCGCGTTCGAGGCGTTCAAGTCGGGCGAATATCTGCTGAAGGCCGAAACCGACCCCAAGGACTGGGCGACCGGCTACGACTTCCCCGCAGTGAAAAGCGGTGCGGTGAAGCTGGCGACGCTGCCAGATGGGGGCGTCGGCACGGCGCTGTCGTTTGTGTTCAATCTGGACCGCGAGAAATGGCAGGACCCCAAGGTGCGCGATGCTGTGTCTATGCTGTTCAACTTCGAGTGGACCAATAAGGCGCTGTTCTTCGACCTCTATGAGCGCCCCGCTTCTTTCTGGCCGAACACCGACCTTGCAGCGACGGGCACCCCTTCACCAGAGGAGGTAGCGCTGCTTCAGCCCCTTGTCGATCAGGGCCTGTTGGATGAAAGCATCCTGACGGATGAGGTGCGAATGCCCTTCGTCAATGACGACAGCAAGAACCGCCCGTCGCGGAAGGTGTTGCGCAGTGCGTCCAAGCTTCTGGAAGAGGCGGGCTGGCTTGTGGGCGACGACGGCATCCGGCGCAAGGATGGCCAGCCGCTTGAGGTGAATATCATCCAGTTCAACCCGCTCTACGACCGCGTGGTGAACCCGTTTATCAACAACCTGAACGCGCTGGGCATTAAAGGCTCGCTGGAGCGGATCGACACCGCCCAATATGTCGAACGTCGCCGGAAGGGCGATTTCGACCTGACCAACCAAGGCATCCAGATGGATCTGGAGCCGTCCATCGGGCTGGAGCAGTGGTTTTCGTCCAAGACGGCGGATAACAGCTCCCGCAACCTGATGCGGCTGCGCGATCCGGCGGTTGACGCGCTGCTTCCCAAGGTGATCGCGGCTGACACGTTGGACGAGTTGCGCACATCGGTGCATGCGCTTGACCGGGTGCTGCGGTCTATCGGGTTTGCGATCCCGCAATGGTACAAGAATGAGAACTGGATCGCCTATTATGACGTATTCCGGCACCCTGATGAGTTGCCTCCGCTGGCAGTCGGGATATACGACTTCTGGTGGTACGACGCAGAAGCGGCAGAAAAGCTGAAGGCCGACGGCGTGCTTCGCTAGAGCAGGAATAAACACTTGGGCGCTTACATACTTCGACGGCTGCTGTTGGTCATTCCGACCTTGGTGGGCATCATGGTGGTCAACTTTGCGTTGACCCAGTTCGTGCCCGGTGGCCCCATCGAGCAGATCCTTGCCCGCATGGAGGGCGAGGGTGATGTGCTGCAAGGCATTGCTGGCGGCTCCAGCGGTGGCGAGTTCGAGGCGTCGCGGTCCGAGTCCAAATATGACGGTGCACGAGGGCTTCCGCCGGAGTTCATCGCGGAGCTGGAAAAGGAGTTCGGCTTCGACAAGCCGCCGGTGGAGCGGTTCCTCAATATGATGTGGAACTACCTGCGCTTCGATTTCGGGGAGAGTTATTTCCGCTCCATCGGCGTGCTGGATCTGGTGTGGGAAAAAATGCCGGTGTCGATCACGCTGGGGCTTTGGTCGACGCTGATTGCCTATGTGATCTCGATCCCGCTGGGCATCCGCAAGGCCATTCGCGATGGGTCCAGCTTTGATACATGGACCTCGGGGCTGATTATCGTGGCCTATGCTATACCGGGCTTCTTGTTCGCCATCGTGCTGCTGGTGTTGTTCGCGGGCGGGTCTTATTACCAGTGGTTCCCCCTGCGGGGGCTGACATCGGACAATTTCGAGCAGTTGAGTTTGATCGGCAAGGTGCTGGACTACTTCTGGCACATCGCGCTGCCTGTCACCGCCTCCACCATTGCGGCGTTTGCAACGTTGACCCTGCTAACCAAGAACTCGTTTCTGGACGAGATCAAGAAGCAATACGTCATCACCGCCAAGGCCAAAGGCCTGTCAGAGCGGCGGGTGCTGTACGGCCATGTTTTCCGCAACGCCATGCTGATCGTGATCGCCGGTTTCCCCAGCCTGTTTCTGGGCATTTTCCTGTCCGGCTCGCTGATTATTGAGACGATCTTCTCACTAGATGGCTTGGGTCGCTTGGCCTTCGAGGCGACGGTTGCGCGAGACTACCCGGTGGTGTTCGGCACGCTGTATTTCTTCGGGCTGATCGGGCTGATCGTCGGCATCCTGTCGGACCTGATGTATGTCTTCGTCGACCCGCGCATTGACTTCGAGAGCCGCGAGACATGACACTTTCGCCGCTCAACCAACGCCGCTGGACGAACTTCAAGCGCAACAGGCGGGCCTACTGGTCACTGTGGATTTTCGCGGTGCTGTTCGGGCTGTCGCTCTGTGCGGAGCTGATCGCCAACGACAAGCCGATCCTTATCAAGTATCGCGGCGAGTTCTTCACCCCGATCACCAGCTTCTATCCCGAAACGACGTTCGGCGGCGACCTGCGTACGGAAGCGGTTTACCGCGACATCGAAATACAATGCCTGATCAAAACGGGCGGCGTCGAGGATTGCTGGGACGAGCCCGAAGCGGTGATGGAAGAGGCCGCAAGCGGCACCTATGCAGGCGAGCCGGTGGAGCAGGGGTGGATCATCACGCCGATCATTCCCTACAGCTACACCACCATCGTAGACCGCCCCGGCACGGCCCCTGCGGCACCGGACGCGATGAACTGGCTGGGCACCGACAACACCTCGCGTGACGTGACAGCGCGGGTGATTTACGGCTTCCGGCTGTCGATTGTGTTCACGCTGGTGGTGACGTTCTTCTCGTCCATCATCGGGATCGCGGCGGGGGCGGTGCAGGGCTTTTTCGGCGGGCGCACGGACCTGATCTTTCAGCGGTTTCTGGAAATCTGGGGGGCGACGCCAAGCCTCTATGTTATCATCATCATGTTCGCCATTCTGGGCCGAAGTTTCTGGCTTCTGGTCGCCCTGTCGATCCTGTTTGGCTGGCCTGCCTTGGTGGGCGTGGTCCGCGCCGAATTCCTGCGGGCGCGGAATTTCGAGTATGTCCGTGCGGCGCGGGCCTTGGGGGTGTCGAACACGGTCATCATGTTCCGCCACATGCTGCCCAACGCCATGGTGGCGACGCTGACCATCCTGCCGTTCATCATCACCGGCACTATCGGGATGCTGGCCTCGCTTGACTTCCTCGGCTTTGGTTTGCCGTCCTCCGCCCCGTCTTTGGGGGAGTTGACCTTGCAGGCCAAGCAAAACCTGCAAGCGCCATGGCTGGCCTTCACCGCGTTCACCACCTTTGCCGTGATGCTGTCGCTTCTCGTGTTCATCTTCGAGGGCGTGCGTGACGCGTTCGACCCCAGAAAGACCTTTCAATGAGCCTGCTTCTGGAGGTCAAAGACCTGTCCGTCAGTTTCCGTCAGGATGGCGAGGTGACCGACGCCGTCAAGGGCGTGACCTTCCACGTGGACCGCGGTGAGACGGTGGCGCTGGTGGGCGAGTCGGGCTCCGGCAAGTCGGTGTCGGCGCTGTCCACGGTGCAGTTGCTGCCCGATAGCGCGACGGTGACGGGGCAGATCAGCTATGACGGGAAAGACCTGACTGCGGCGTCCGAGCGGGAGTTGCGGCAAGTGCGCGGCAACGACATCAGTTTTATCTTCCAAGAGCCGATGACCTCGCTCAACCCGCTGCACACGCTGGAAAAGCAGATCACGGAAAGCATCGAATTGCACCAAGGGCTGCGCGGCGCGGCGGCGCGGGCAAAGGTGGTCGAGCTTATGGAAAAGGTCGGCATCCGCGACGCCGAGAGCCGGTTGTCGAGCTATCCGCACCAGCTGTCCGGCGGGCAGCGTCAGCGTGTGATGATCGCGATGGCGCTGGCCAACGGGCCGGAACTGCTGATCGCGGACGAGCCGACGACGGCGCTGGACGTGACCATTCAGGCGCAGATTTTGGAACTGCTGGCGGACCTGAAACGGCGCGAGAATATGTCTCTGCTGTTCATCACCCATGACCTTGGCGTGGTGCGCAAGATTGCCGATCGCGTCTGTGTCATGCAGCACGGGCAGATCGTCGAGACCGGCCCGACCGCGCAGATTTTCGACAACCCGCAACACCCGTATACCAAGCTGCTGCTTGAGGCCGAGTCGACGGGTGTTCCCGTTGCCGTGCCCGATAACGCGCCGGAGATGGTCGCCACCGAAGACCTGCGCATCTGGTTCCCGATCCAGACCGGCCTTCTGAAGCGCACCACCGGCCATGTGAAGGCGGTGAACGCCGCGACCGTCTCCGTGCGGGCGGGGGAGACGCTGGGCATCGTGGGCGAGTCGGGTTCCGGCAAGACGACGCTGGCGTTGGCGATCATGCGGTTGATTTCCAGCAAGGGCTCGATCCAGTTCGAAGGCCGCGAGATACAGGGCCTGTCGTCCAAAGAGGTCCGACCGCTTCGCGCAGACATGCAGATCGTGTTTCAAGACCCCTACGGCTCGCTCAGCCCGCGTATGACGGTGGAGCAGATCATCGCCGAAGGTCTGGGCGTTCACGGCACCGAGCCGGGCCGCGACCGGCGCGAGATGGTGTCGGAGATTATGACAGAGGTGGGGCTGAAGCCCGATATGATGCACCGCTACCCGCACGAGTTTTCCGGGGGTCAGCGGCAACGGATTGCCATTGCCCGCGCGATGATACTGCGGCCCAAACTGGTGGTGCTGGACGAGCCGACAAGCGCCTTGGACATGACGGTTCAGGTGCAGATCGTGGAGTTGCTGCGAAAGCTGCAACAGAAATACAAGCTGGCCTATCTGTTCATCAGCCACGACCTGAAGGTCGTGCGCGCGATGTCGCATAAGGTGATCGTCATGAAGCAGGGCGATGTGGTCGAGAGCGGTGACAGCGAGGAGCTGTTCGCCAATCCGCAAGTTCCCTACACCCAACAGTTGCTGGCCGCCGCGCTGGATTTGAAAGCGAAATAGGGGGCGCTTACGCCCCCGGTCCGCGCACCTCGCATTCGTGACCGCGTGCGGTCAGGCGTTGGCAGGCCAGTGCGGCTTTGTCCTGCGACAGGCCGACGAAGTTTGCCTCCCAGCCGCGTGGGCGGTTCACCACCTTGCGCAGGGCCTCGTCGAGCGTGCCGATTTCCTGCAATGCGGTTTTCAGCAACAGCCGCTCGGCGGTGTTGCGCGTGGTGTATCTGCCCAGCGAGATTGACCAGTGCCGCCCGCCGGAAGTTGACGCGCGGGTGATGATGCGGCGCGGCTCCGGTTTGGTGATCGACGTGTCTATTGCCGCTTGCACCAGATTCTGCGGCCTGCGGACCGGAGTCACAGTCGCCGCCACAGCGGCAAGCTGGGTGGTTTGGGCTGCCCGCGTGGCGACCTCGACGCGGGATTGAACGACGTTGTTGTCGACGCTTTCCACGATGGCGAGAAGCAGATCCTCAGACGGTGCCTGCTCGGGCCGCTGCAAGGGCCGTGGGCTGGAGCGGCGGGCGGTGATGGTTGGCGCGACCTTGATGACCTTCGGCTCGATTGGTGTGGCGCCAAGATCGGGCCGCTGGGGCTTGCGCAGCTTGGCGCGGGATGGGGCGCGTTTGAAGCCCATGTCCAGCAACTCGGCCACGCGGGCGTTCCGCGCTGCGGTGGAGGTGCCGCCGAAGACGGTTGCGATGATGCGTTCGTTGCCGCGTTCGGCGGAGGCCACGAGGTTGAAGCCGGCGGCGCGGGTATAGCCGGTCTTGATGCCGTCCGCGCCCTTGTAGGCCGCAAGCAGCCGGCGGTTGGTGTTGGACACTTGCTTCACGCCTGCATGGGTCGTTTGGCGCGAGAACAGGTTATAATATTGTGGGTAGTCGTAGATGAGGTGGCGGCCCAGCGTGGTCATGTCCGACGCTGTGGAAAGGTGGCCGTTTTCCGTCAGCCCGTGCGCGTTCTTGAAGGTGGTGCTGTTCATGCCAAGCGCCTTGGCCATGGCGGTCATACGGCGCGCAAATGCAGCCTCGGAGCCGGAGACGGCTTCGCCCAACGCGGTCGCGGCGTCATTGGCGGATTTCACGGCAGCGGCGCGGATGAGATAGCGAACCGAAATGCGCTGACCGGCTTTGAGGCCCAGCTTCGACGGCTGCTCCGCCGCTGCTTTGCGCGAGATTTGTACCTTGGTGTCGAGCGTCAACTCGCCTCTGCGAATCGCGTCGAAGGTGACGTAGAGCGTCATCATCTTCGTCAGCGATGCGGGGTGAAGCCGCGTGTCTGCGTTGCGTGAATGAAGAACCTCGCCGGTGCGCGCGTCGATAACCATCGCCGCATAGGGGGCGGCGTAACCTGCCCCGGCCCAAGCTGATACCACAAGAAATAGCAGGCCCAACCGGACCGCACTTAAAAGACGTAAAACCACGACGTCTGCCCACTTTGCCTCGGGGATGTCGTTGCATCCCCATTTATAATTTTCAGCCGATCACCGACCTTTGGAACAGCCGTAGCACAAAGTTTGGATTCAGAAAACAGTTTAGTTTCAGGGGCTTTCAAGATGTCTCTGATGTGCCTCGGCTATATGTTGTGGTGGGGTGTCACATGCCCACAACATGGCCGAATTGTCGTCGCTCAGGATTTTGCGGGAAACTTCAACTCGCAGCGCTGCTGCGCAAGTAGACTTTCGCGTCTAAGCTCTGTTTCCTTGGCCTTTAGCGAGCGCAACTTGCGCCGCTCGGCGTCCAGATCGACGGCCACGGGTTTTTTTGTGGTGACGGGTTGGGGGTAGTTGCAGAAACTGAACCGACCGTCGGAGCCAAGACCCGTTCCGACGCAGAAATTCGTGTAGATGACCGTGCGGGTTTCGGTCTGGATCGCGTAGCCGCGGTCAATGGTGGCCTGCGTATCCGCGATAAGGGCCTGCACGATGCGCAGGTCCTTGGTCGCATCCTGCAAGCAGGCATCACGGGGGCTGGCGCAGGCGGCCAGCAGCAGAAGCGGGGCGATCAGGATTCTTTTCATTGCGGGATAATACTCCGGCTGCGACGGCAAGGGAACGTGACACTTGTTGCCCGCAAATGTTAGCACATCCTGAATCAAACAGGACAAGCCCGTGACAACCGATTTTGACAGCAAAAAAGCCCAAGCCTCCGCTTGGTTCCGCAGCCTTCGTGACGAGATCGTCGCTGCCTTCGAGGGGCTGGAGGCCACCCAGACGGAAGGGCCGTTCGCGGATTTGCCAGAGGGCCGATTCGAGGTGACGGAGACCAAGCGCACCTCTGACGACGGCTCGGACGCGGGTGGCGGCTTGATGAGCGTAATGCGCGGCGGGCGGGTGTTCGAGAAGGTGGGGGTCAACGTCTCGACGGTTTATGGCACATTGGGCGAGCGGGCGCAGAAGGCCATGGCAGCAAGGGGCGTGCCGGGGATGGCCGACGATCCGCGTTTCTGGGCGTCGGGGATATCGCTGGTGGCGCATATGCAGAACCCGCAAACGCCCGCCGTGCATATGAACACGCGCATGTTTTGGACCCCCGGCGCGTGGTGGTTCGGCGGCGGGTCGGATCTGAACCCCTGCATCGAGCGCGACGAAGACACCGCGTTTTTTCATAACGTGCTGAAGGAGTATTGCGACAGGCACGACGCTGAATACTACCCGCGCTTCAAGGCGTGGGCGGACGAGTATTTTTACGTTCCCCACCGCCACCGAGCGCGTGGGGTTGGCGGTATCTTCTATGACGATTTGAACACCGGCGACTGGGATGCGGATTTCAACTTCACGCAGGATGTGGGGCGTGCATTCCTGCCGGCGTTTTTGGGGGTTACCGAAAAATGGCGCGATGCGCCGTGGTCCGACGCCGACAAGGAAGCGCAATTGGCGCATCGCGGGCTTTATGCCGAATACAACCTTGTCTATGACCGTGGGACCAAATTCGGGTTGGAGACCGGCCATGACGCCAATGCGGTGTTGATGTCACTGCCGCCTGTCGCCAAGTGGTATTGAGTTTCGCCGCGCTGTCGCGCGTCGACCGACCGGGGGATTTCATCCCCCGGACCCCCTGAGAATATTTATGCCAAGATGAAGCAGATCAGGCTTTGTCTGACAGCAGGTCTGCCCCGTCTTCTTCGGTGACGACGGCATCGGCTGTCGCGCGTTCCACCTCGCTTTGCTCGTTCAGCAGGTTGCCTTCGGCCTCGTGGACCGGGTCTTCGTCAGCTGCGACGGCAGCTGCTGCGGCCTCGCGCGCGCCCTCCGAGAATTCCTGACTGGCGATGGCGAGAGCAGATTTCTCGGCGGCACCCTCGAGTTGCAGGATTGGAACACCTTGCGGGAAGATGACC
Source organism: Litoreibacter arenae DSM 19593 (assembly GCF_000442275.2). Taxonomy (GTDB): domain Bacteria; phylum Pseudomonadota; class Alphaproteobacteria; order Rhodobacterales; family Rhodobacteraceae; genus Litoreibacter; species Litoreibacter arenae. The sequence continues at coordinate 1,092,386 of NZ_KE557314.1, forward strand.
TCCCGCGCGTCGTCGGGCATGGAGACGCCTTCCTCGGTGAGCCGCTTGGTGACCTGCCGCAGCAGCGCGGACTTGACCTTCAGCATGGAGAAATCCTTGGCGTTGACCCAGTAATACGCCATAATGTTCACGGTCGAGCTGCCCAGATTGTCGACAAGGATCATGGGCTCCGGCTCTTTCAGCACGGCTTCGTGGCCTGCGATCACCTCCAGCATGATACTTTGGGCGCGGGCGACCGACACGTCGTAGCCGATCCCGATCACCAGCGTGTCGCGGCGGTTGGCGGAACTGGTGTAGTTCACGATGGTGCTTTTGAAGATCGTGGCGTTGGGGATCTGGATGTGGTTGCCCTCCAGGCTGAGCAACACTGTGGAGCGTGTGTTCATCGAGCGGACGGAGCCGGCCATGCCTGCCACCTCTATATAGTCACCGGCCTGAAACGGGCGGCGGATGGAGAGCAGCAGGGATGCCAGAAAGTTCTCGGCGATGTCGCGGAAGGCGAAGCCGACGATGATACCGAGCACCCCCGCGCCGCCAATTACCGACACAGCAATCTGGGTGAGACCTGCGACCTGCAGCACCACGAACAGGCCGATCATGAAGATGGGCAGCGCTATGGCGCGGCTGACGATGTCGCGCAACAGGGGTGAGGCGATGCCGCCCAAAAGCCAGCGGCGAAGCCCTTTCGCCGCGAGCGCCGACAGCCACCATGTCAGCGGCAGGATGATAAGCGCCAGCACGATCAGAGGCAGGGAGGTGACGATGCGGTTGCCGACCGACTTGATCTCGCCCAATGCGGGCGCGAAGGACCAGTTGGCCTCTTGCACCACCTCAATCCGGTTGACGACGGCGACCACGTCTTGGGTCTGCGAGGCCAGATCGCGCGCCCATCTCTTGTGGTCGTCACTGGTGGTACGGCCATCAAGGAAGACGATGCCGTCTTTCACCTCTACCTGCGCGGCTTCGTACCAGCCGGTGGAGCGCAAAATGTCGAGAATCCGGTCAGCGATCTGTTCGTCGCGTGCGGTCGGCTCGACCGAAACAGCCTGAGCGGGGGAGGTGACCTCCTGACCTTCGCCTGACGCTTCTTGCGCTTGGAGGGGAAGGGTCAGGGCGAAAACGGCGCAAAGCGCGAACAGGAAACGAGTCATCATAAGCCCGACCCTAACGGGGCAAGCGACAGGCATTCCAGCAAAATTTGCGCCTAGGTCGACGCCGTTTCACGCACGGTGTCGATCATCAGCTGCACATTGTCGGGGTCGGCATCAGGTGTGATCCCGTGGCCCAAGTTGAAGATATGCGGGCCCTTGGAGAAAGCCTTGACGATGGCGCGGGTCTCGTCGATCAAGTCCTGCCCGCCGGTGACCATGTGGCGCGAGGCGAGGTTGCCTTGGACGCAGCCGTCGACTTGAACATTGGCGGCTGCCCAATCGGCCGCTACGGAGTTGTCGAGCGCTACGCAATCCGCGCCCGTTGCCTTGGCGAAGCCGATATAGTTGTCGCCGGCCTCGCGGGGGAAGGCGATGATCGGTGTGTCAGGATGGCGGGCCTTCAGCGCCTTGATGATCTTCGCCGTGGGTGCGAGGGCGTATTTCTGGAACGCCTCGCCCGAAAGCGAACCTGCCCAGCTGTCGAACAGCTTTACCACCTCGGCGCCCGCGTCGATCTGGGCGGACAGGTATTCGATGGTGGCGTCAGTCAGCAGGTTGATCAGGGCGTCAAACACCTCCGGCTGCTCGATGCGCAGCTTGTGGGCGGGGCCTTGGTCGGGTGTGCCTTGGCCTGCGATCATGTAAGTGGCCACCGTCCATGGTGCACCTGCGAAGCCGATCAGCGTGGTTTTCTTGGGCAATTCGCCCGCGAGGTTGCGCACGGTTTGGTAGATCGGCGCCAGATGCTCGTGCACGTCGGACGGGCCTTTGAGCTTGTCGAAATCGCTTTGCCGGGTGATCGTCGAAAGGCGCGGGCCTTCGCCGGTGACGAACCATAAATCCGCGCCCAAGGCTTGCGGCAGCAGCAGGATATCGGCGAACAGGATGGCCGCGTCGAAGTCGAAGCGACGGAGCGGCTGCAACGTGACCTCGGTCGCCAGATCGGGGTTGTAGCATAGCGACAGAAAGTCGCCTGCCTGCGCGCGGGTGGCTTTATACTCGGGCAGGTAGCGGCCCGCTTGCCGCATCATCCAGATCGGGGGTGTGTCCAGCGTCTCGCCCGCCAATGCACGCATGATTTTCTTCTGCCCGGCCATTGCCACACTCCTTTTGAATTCGGCCACTTGTCGGTCGTCAGCCGCTCGAATGTCAAGACGAGAGCTTGTATGCATATTGTCACGCATTTATGCAGGCAGGCATGTCTATGACCTTGCCCACCCCGACCTCACCCTTGCGTATCGGCACCCGCGGATCGCCGCTGGCGCTTGCGCAGGCCTATGAGACGCGCACGCGCCTGATGGCGGCGTTCGATTTGCCGGAAGAGGCGTTCGAGGTGGTGGTGATCAAAACCACCGGCGACGCCGTTCTGGACCGCCCGCTGAAAGAGATCGGCGGCAAGGGGCTGTTCACCCGCGAGATCGAGGAAGACCTTCTGTCCGGCAAGATCGACATCGCGGTTCATTCGATGAAGGACATGCCGGTGGAGCAGCCGTTGGGCCTGCTGCTGGACACCTACCTGCCGCGCGAGGATGTGCGCGATGCGTTCGTGTCCTTCGAGGCCAGCGGGATTGCGGAACTGCCCGATGGCGCGGTGGTGGGCACCTCGTCGCTGCGCCGCCGGTCGCAGCTGCTCAACCGTCGCCCCGACCTGAACGTGGTGGAGTTTCGCGGCAATGTGCAGACACGGCTGAAGAAGCTGGGCGCGGGGGTTGCGAGTTGCACCTTCCTTGCCATGGCAGGGTTGAACCGGCTTGATCTGGAGAACGTGCCATCGACGGCCATTGATACCGACGACATGCTGCCCGCCGTGGCACAAGGCGCCATCGGGATAGAGCGGCGTGGCGATGATGCCCGCGTGGCGGAGATGCTGGAGGCGATCCACGACATTCCCACCGGCCAACGGCTGGCATGTGAGCGGGCCTATCTGGCGCGGCTCGACGGGTCGTGTGAGACGCCTATTGCGGGGCTGGCTGAGTTGGATGGCGGGACCGTGCGGTTCCGCGCGGAGATTTTGCGTCCTGACGGGACGGAAGCGTTGAGCGACGCCGAGTCGTCGACCATCGAGGATGCCGCAGAGATGGGCCGCGCGGTGGCGGACCGATTGACTGAACGTGCGCCCGAGAACTTCTTTGACTGGAGGTCTTAGGCGCAAGCTCCTATGTCTTGGTGTAGACTCGTTGAAAAAGAGAGACCCCATGAGACTGATCCTCGCCGCGCTGCTCACCTGTCTTCCGTTTACACTCGCCGCCGAAAAGGTCGGCCGTGTGGGTGTCGACTGGGTCGGTAACGACATCATCATCGAGGCCATTCCCGACCCCGATGTCCAAGGCGTGACCTGCCATATTGCCTATTTCGATCGCAGCCTGATCGACCGTTTGTCGCAAGGGAACTGGTTTGAAGACCCTTCCAACGCTTCGATTGATTGCCGCCAGACGGGGCCGATCGTGATTGGCGATATCGACCGCTCCGACGACGGCGAGACCGTTTTCAAAGAGGGGCGGTCCATCGTGTTCAAGTCGCTGCGCCTGACGCGCATCTTTGACGAGGACAATCAGGTGCTGATCTATCTGGCACACGCAAACGAACTGACCGAAGGGTCCGCCAAAATGGCGATCTCGACGATACCGTTGTACAAGGGCGAATAAGCCCCGCCGGAGCAAACGAAAAAGGCCGCCCCCGAAGGAGCGGCCTTTGCTATTTGGATCAAAACGCCAAAGCGCTCAAGTTTAGCCCAAAGAATTAACCTTGGCGGGCTTTGAAGCGAGGCTGGGTTTTGTTGATCACGTAAACGCGGCCCTTGCGGCGCACGATCCGGCAGTCCCGGTGGCGCGACTTCAGGGAGCGAAGCGAGTTCTTAACCTTCATGTCTCTTCTCCTCTAGTCCAGCGCGGTGGGGCGCCTTCAATTAAAACGTTCAGATGGTGCGCACTACTGGGATCGAACCAGTGACCACTTCGATGTCAACGAAGTGCTCTACCGCTGAGCTAAGCGCGCATCTGACCTTCACTTTTCGACCTCAACCCACAGAAAAGTGGACGCAGCCGAAGCACGTTGGTTCGCGCTCTATAGAAGGAGTCGGAAAGCGGTTCAAGGGCTTTTGAAGCGCCATGTTTTCGCTCTATAGTCTTTGCAACAGGAGCAGGCATGACGCAAGACGCCTATACATTGGCTTTGCCACAGGTTCAGACCAGCTGCATGGTCTTCGCCAGCCCCCATAGCGGGCGGGCCTATAGCCGCGATTTTTTGATGCGCACCGTGTTGGATGAAGAGCAAATACGATCGTCCGAGGACGCCTTCATGGACCAGCTTGTCGCGCCCGCCGCAAAATACGGCTCGCCGCTTATTGCCGCGACCATGCCGCGCGCGTTTGTAGACCTGAATCGCGCTTGCGACGAGTTGGACCCTGCGGTCGTGGAAGGCGTAAGGCGGCCCGCGCCCAACCCGCGCATCGCGTCGGGGCTCGGGGTGATTCCGCGCGTCGTGTCGAACGGTCGTGCGATCTATTCCGGCAAGCTGACACTGGCGGAGGCGAGCGAACGCATCGATCAATACTGGCGCCCCTATCACACCCGCCTTGCGCAACTGATGGATGACACGAACCGCAACTTCGGGCGTGCGGTGCTGGTCGACTTTCACTCCATGCCGCATGAGGCGGTGCAATCGGCGGCCCGCATCGGCTTTGCAAAGCCGGAAGTCGTGTTGGGGGACCGCTTCGGCGCTGCGGCAGACGGGCAACTGGTCGATGAAATCGAGACGATCTTTCTGGAAGCAGGCCTGCGCGTCAGTCGCAACGCGCCATTCGCGGGTGCATATATCACCCAGACCTATGGCCGCCCGTCGCGGGGGCATCATGCCATTCAGGTGGAGATCGACCGGTCGCTCTATATGAACGAGCAACGGATCAGGCCGAACGGGAATTTCGACAGCTTCAGCAAGCTGATGGAAAAGATCGTCGCGAGGATTGCAGATGTCGGGCGCAGCGAGATGCCTCTGGCCGCCGAATAGCCCCTATCGCAGCGACCGCCCCTTGCGGATTGCGTCGCTACCGAATTTCTGACGGATTCTATCGGTGGCTCGTTCCGCCTCGGACCGCTTGGTGGCGTCGGGATCAAGCAGATCGGGCGTGCGGTCGGCGTCCCCTTCTGGCTGCAAGTCTGAGATACCCACCCCAAGCAGGCGATACGGCCCCTCGTTCACGCCCGCCATCAGGTCACGCGCGGTGCGGTAGATGCGGTCGGCCAATTGGGTGGGATCACGCAAAGACTGGCGGCGGGTGATAATTTTGAACTTTGCGGTTTTCAGCTTTAGCGTCACCACCCGCCCCGCGATTTGCTTGGCTTTGGCGCGGTCCGCGACCTTCTCGGCCATGCGCCACAAATGGCCGTCCAGCAGATCGGCACTGGCGGTATCCTCGTGAAAGGTGGTCTCGTTGGAGATGCCCTTGACCGGCTCGTGGGCCGACACGCGGCGAAAGTCCTCGCCGCGTGCCAGATGCCACAGCCTGTCCCCCATGGAGCCGAACCGCGCATGCAGGTCCTGACGGTCCCATCGCAGCAGGTCGGCAAAGGTGCGGATGCCGGCTTTTTCCAGACTTTCGCGGGAGACCGCGCCCACGCCCCAGATCATCGACACGGGTCGATCACGCAGGAAGTCGGAGGTTTCTGCCTTGCCGATGGTCGAGAACCCGCGCGGTTTGTCCAGATCGGACGCCACCTTCGCCAGAAACTTGTTGTGGCTCAGCCCAATGGAGCCGCTGATCCCCAACTCGCTTTCCATCCGGTTTACCAGCCGTGCCAGCATGACGGCGGGTGGCGCATGGTGCAGCTTGGCGGTGCCGGTGAGGTCGAGAAAGGCCTCGTCCAGGGACAGAGGTTCGATGGCGGGGGTCAGTTCCTCCATCATTGCGCGGATCTGGCGGGAGACCGCCACATAGACATCCATGCGCCCGCGCACAACGACCGCTTCTGGGCAAAGTTTCAGCGCCTGAAACATCGGCATGGCGGAGCGCACGCCCTTGATGCGTGCGATATAGCAGGCGGTGGACACGACCCCGCGCCGACCGCCGCCGACGATGACGGGCTTGTCGCGCAGCTCGGGGTTGTCGCGTTTTTCGACGGAGGCATAGAAGGCGTCGCAATCCATGTGGGCGATGGACAGCTCGAACAGCTCCGGATGCGATATTCCCCGCGGGGAGCCGCAGGCGGGGCAGCGGGTTCCCTGATCGTGTTGGTGAAAGCATGTGCGGCAAAGCGACGGCATGGCTGCTTGATACGCCACGCCGCCATGCACGGCAATCTGCGCCAAGAGGTGATTTCCCAGCAGCGTACCAGTGTAGCGGGAAAGACTCTTGAGGGCATTTTTTGAACGAAACAGACCGTTTCTTGCTTCTAAACGCGTTTGTCCCGCCCCATATATCTCTCAGGACAGTAGAGGAAATTAATTGATGGAAGACGTAATTTTGGGATTTTTAGGCAATAACGCAGTGTTTTTGCTGTTGTTTGTCTTTCTGGTTGTCGTCGTTTTCGCAGGCATCCGGATTGTCCCGCAAAGCGACAAGTTCGTGGTGGAACGCTTCGGCCGCCTGCGTTCGGTGCTTGGGCCGGGCATCAACTTTATCGTGCCGTTTCTGGATCGTGTGGCGCACAAGATATCTATTCTGGAGCGTCAGCTTCCGACCAATAGCCAAGATGCAATTACGTCGGACAACGTGCTGGTGCAGGTCGAAAGCAGTGTTTTCTATCGCATCATTGAACCCGAGAAGACTGTTTACCGTATCCGCGACATCGACGCCGCGATTGCCACGACCGTGGCAGGCATCGTGCGGAGCGAGATCGGCACGCTGGAGCTGGACGAGGTCCAGTCGAACCGTGCGCAGCTGATCCAGCGCATTCAGGGCGCGTTGGAGCGGATCGTGGATGACTGGGGTATCGAAGTGACCCGCGCGGAAATTCTGGACGTGAATTTGGACGAAGCGACCCGCGCTGCTATGCTGCAACAGCTGAACGCCGAACGTGCACGTCGGGCGCAGGTGACGGAGGCCGAAGGCTCCAAGCGTGCGGTCGAGTTGAACGCGGATGCGCAGCTATATGCAGCCGAGCAGTTGGCGAAGGCCCGCCGCATCCAAGCGGACGCGGAAGCCTATGCAACCGGTGTGGTAGCCGCCGCAATTCAGGAGAACGGCATTGAGGCGGCGCAGTATCAGGTTGCCTTGAAGCAAGTCGAGGCACTGACCGAGGTGGGCAAAGGCGCGGGCAAGCAGACGGTTCTGATGCCGACAAGCGTGCTGGACGCCTTCGGTGACGCATTCAAACTTCTGAAAGGGAGGGCTTGATGGAACAGTACATACTCTGGAACCAATACTGGATCTGGTTCGCGCTGGCGCTTGTGCTGGGCGTCCTAGAGGTGCTGATACCGGGCTACATCCTGCTTGGCTTCGCGCTGGCTGCCGCCGCCATGGGGTTGCTGTTTGCGGCGGGCATCGGTCCGGCTGATATGATGGCGGGTTCCCTGCCGATCACATTGGCGATCTATGGCGCGGTGTCGTTGATCACATGGCTGGCGCTTCGCCAGATTTTTGGTCGCCGTGATGGGCAGGTAAAGCTCTGGGACAAAGACATCAACGAAAACTGACTCCTTTTTCCCGTATCGCGACGAAGCGTGTGAATACCCGTGCCTTTGGTGCGGGTATTTACGTTTTAGGGTCGGGAGAAGTTTCAAATTTTTTCGCAAATTGAACGGTTCTGACGCGCTTGTCATCTGCTGCTCACCCTTGCACCAAGTCTGTTCACCTGCGCACCGATCGTGCGTAATTCTCACGAACGTGTTCATTGAGAGTGATCTTGGAAAGCTCCACATTAGGTTCATCAACAGCAACAACGCTGCGACCTTGAAACCAAACTGGAGTACTTCAAATGAAAGCCATTATCGCAACTGCCATCGCCCTGACCGCAACCGCACCTGCCTTTGCAGATGTCAGCAACCCGCAAGCCTTCTTCGCCATCGGCAACGACTCTGCCGCCGAGCGGACGCTCAGTGAAACCTCGACCGGCAACACTGAAAAAGCTCTGCGTGTCGGTCTGGCGGCGAACGAATCCGCAGCTGAACAAAATGCAATGATCAGCGAAGGTACAGTCAGCCGTGACGTACAAGCCCGTTTCGCACTGTATAACGACTCGGCCGCCGAGCGCGCTGCACGCAAATAAACCTGTCGATCTCCTCCCGAGACCGAAAACGGGCCCTCCAGCCGGAGGGTCCGTTTTTTATGGAAGTTCGGTGAGAATGGCTTGGGCGGCGTCGCGGGGATTGGCGGCCTGCCAGATCGGGCGGCCAACCACGATATGATCGGCCCCGTCGCCAATCGCGCTGGCTGGAGTGGCGACGCGTTTTTGATCCCCTAGATCCGCGCCGGACGGGCGCACGCCGGGGGTGACGATCAGCCTGCCCGACGCTTCGGGCAAGGCGCGGATGGCGGCAGCTTCCTGAGGGGATGCGATAACGCCATCGGCACCCGCGTCGAACGCTTTGGCGGCGCGCTCCAGCGTGATTTCGTGAATGTCGCCTGCCTTCATGCAGCCGTCATCAAGGTCGGAGCGGTCAAGCGACGTCAGAACCGTTACACCTAGTATTTTCAGATTGGTGCCGGACGCGCCTTCCTTGGCTGCGCGAACAACGTGGGGATCGCCATGAACGGTCAGGAAGTCGTGGCCAAATTGTGCGAGCCCCCTTACGGCGGCCTCTACGGTTGCACTGATATCGAAAAGCTTCATGTCCAGAAAAATGCGTTTCCCGTGCTCGTCCTTGAGCTCGTTCGCGAGCGCAAGCCCGCCGCCGGTTAACATGCCGAGGCCGATTTTGTAGAAGCTGACGCTGTCGCCAAGCTGCTTGCTCAATTCCAGCCCGGCAAGGGCGTTTGGCAGGTCGATTGCGACGATCAGGCGGTCATCGGACATGGGGCGGGCCTTTCCTAATGGGGTTCAATCCCTAGCTGCCCGCCCTTCCTTCCGCCGTCAAGCAGCGGTGGGCATATCATTCAGCCCCATGGCGTCTTTGAACTGGCGGATCATGTCATTGAGATGCACCAAGCGCCCCGTTTTCTGCGCCGGGGAGCGGGACATCAATACGGCGCGACCCCTGGCACGATGTGACTTGGCGCGGGCGACAAGAATGGTCGAAACCGCCTCGAACTCCGTGTCGATCGGCAAAGGAGCGGAGATCGGAACCTTGCGGGTTTCATGCCCCTCGTGAAAGACCACCAAAGCCTCGAAGCAACGTGTCGCCGCGTTGTAGTTCAGGTTTTGGACTTCCGTTTGATAACTGCTCATAGCTACCTCCTGTTTTCATTATAACTACCTAGGAATCCGAAAGTTCCACTGCCAGTTCCAGCGGGTCACAAGTCGGTGAATCGCAGACAGTGAAGAATTTTGTGATCACACCTCTTGAGCCACCACCAGCCGCCCCCATCTAAGAATTGAGGTTTGTCAAAGAGTAGCGCTGCCAAGCGGGCTATTCAGGGACAGAGGCTTTTGAAAGGAACGAGAATATGGATTTGGAAAAATTCACCGAGCGGGCCCGAGGATTCATTCAGGCCGCGCAAACAATCGCGATGCGTGAGGACCACCAGCGTCTTGCCCCCGAACATTTGCTGAAAGCGATCATGGACGACGAGCAGGGGCTCGCGTCAAATTTGATCTCCGCTGCGGGTGGCGCACCTGCGCGTGTAAAGGAAGCGGTCGATCTGGCCTTGGGCAAGATCCCGAAAGTAACCGGCTCCGGCGGTCAGGTCTATATGGACACCCAGACCGGCAAGGTGCTGGACGAAGCCGAAAAGCTGGCGAAGAAAGCTGGCGACAGCTTCGTGCCGGTGGAGCGGATGCTGTGCGCGTTGGCGATGGTGAAAAGCCCTGCCAAGGACGCTTTGGACGCGGGTGCCGTGTCGGCGCAGAAGCTGAACGCAGCTATCAACGATATTCGTAAGGGCCGCACAGCCGACAGTGCCAATGCCGAAGAAGGCTATGACGCGCTGAAGAAATACGCACGCGACCTGACCGAAGCTGCGCGTGAGGGCAAGATTGACCCGATTATCGGGCGTGACGAGGAAATCCGTCGCACGATGCAGGTTCTGTCGCGCCGCACCAAAAACAACCCCGTTTTGATCGGTGAGCCGGGCGTGGGTAAAACCGCGATTGCCGAGGGGCTTGCCCTGCGGATCGTCGATGGTGACGTGCCGGAATCGCTTCGCAACAAGAGGCTGATGTCGCTGGACATGGGCTCGCTCATTGCGGGCGCGAAGTATCGTGGTGAGTTCGAGGAACGTCTGAAGGCGGTTCTGTCAGAAGTGACCACTGCCGCCGGTGAAATTATCCTGTTCATTGACGAGATGCACACCCTTGTTGGCGCAGGCAAGAGCGAGGGGGCCATGGACGCCTCCAACCTGCTGAAACCTGCCTTGGCGCGGGGGGAATTGCATTGCGTTGGCGCGACGACACTTGATGAATACCGCAAGCATGTCGAGAAGGACGCAGCTTTGGCGCGGCGGTTCCAGCCGCTCATGGTGTCGGAGCCGACGGTCGAAGACACCGTGTCGATTCTGCGCGGCATCAAGGAAAAATACGAGCTGCATCATGGTGTCCGGATTTCGGACAGCGCCTTGGTCGCGGCGGCGGAGCTCTCGCATCGCTATATTACCGATCGGTTCTTGCCGGACAAGGCGATTGACCTTGTAGACGAAGCCGCATCGCGGCTGCGTATGGAGGTCGACAGCAAGCCCGAAGAACTGGACGCGCTGGACCGCCAGATCCTGCAATTGCAGATCGAAGCGGCTGCTCTTGAGAAAGAGGATGATGCCGCGTCAGTCGACCGTCTGGAAACCTTGCAGAAGGAACTGGCGGACCTGCAAGAGAAGTCGTCCGAGATGACGGCGACCTGGCAGGCGGAGCGTGACAAGCTGGAAGGCGCCCGCGACTTGAAAGAGAAGCTGGACCGTGCGCGGGCAGAGCTGGATATTGCCAAGCGTGAAGGTAACCTCGCCAAGGCGGGCGAGCTATCCTATGGCGTGATCCCACAGCTTGAAAAAGCGTTGGGCGAAGCTGAAAGCCGCGAGGAGACGCAGATGGTCGAAGAGGCCGTGCGTCCCGAGCAGATCGCAGGCGTGGTCGAGCGGTGGACGGGTATCCCGACCTCCAAGATGCTGGAAGGCGAGCGTGAGAAGTTGCTTCGTATGGAGGACGAGCTTGGCCGCCGTGTCATCGGACAACGCACAGCCATTCAGGCGGTGTCGAATGCGGTACGCCGTGCGCGGGCCGGGCTGAATGACGAGAACCGACCGCTTGGCAGCTTCTTGTTCCTCGGGCCAACCGGTGTGGGTAAAACCGAGCTGACCAAGGCCGTGGCGGAGTATCTGTTCGACGATGACAACGCGATGGTGCGTATCGACATGTCGGAATTCATGGAGAAACACGCCGTGGCCCGCCTGATAGGTGCCCCTCCGGGTTATGTCGGCTATGACGAAGGCGGCGTTTTGACCGAGGCCGTGCGGCGCAGACCTTATCAGGTCTTGCTGTTCGACGAGGTCGAGAAGGCGCACCCTGACGTATTTAACGTGCTGTTGCAGGTTCTGGATGACGGGGTTCTGACGGACGGCCAAGGCCGGACTGTGGACTTCAAACAGACGCTTATCATTTTGACGTCGAACCTTGGGGCGCAGGCGCTGAGCCAGCTTCCTGACGGGGCGGATGCCTCGGAAGCCAAGCGTGACGTGATGGACGCGGTGCGGGCGCATTTCCGTCCCGAGTTTCTGAACCGTCTGGACGACACGATCATCTTCGACCGCCTTGCCCGCGAGGACATGAACGCGATCGTGGATATCCAGTTGGGTCGTTTGGAAAAACGTCTGGCGAGCCGCAAAATTACCGTGGCTCTGGACGAAGATGCCAAGCAGTGGCTGGCCGATGAAGGCTATGACCCTGTCTTTGGCGCACGTCCCCTGAAGCGGGTGATCCAGCGCGCGCTGCAGGACCAACTGGCCGAGATGATATTGGCTGGAGAGGTGCTGGACGGTGCCACCGTGGAGGTGAGCGCCGGGCCGGACGGGTTGCTGGTTGGCGGGCGTCTGAGCGCCTCCAACAGGCCGAAGCCGGACGACGCGGTCGTTCATTAAACGCGAAAGGGCGCCTTCGGGCGCCCTTTCTTTCTCGTGCCTGCCGATTTAGCTGGCAGGCATAATCACCTTGTCGATCACGTGGATCACGCCGTTGGACGCCTCGACATCAGCGGCGGTCACGTTGGCGTCGTTTACCATTACACCGCCCTCGGTTTTGATGGTCACGTCGCCACCTTGAACGGTTGCGGCTGTCATGCCGTCGGACAGATCACCGGACATAACTTTGCCCGGCACAACATGGTAGGTGAGGATCGCGGTCAGTTGATCCTTATTCTCGGGCTTGAGCAGAGTTTCAACTGTGCCGTCCGGCAGGGCAGCGAATGCTTCGTCCGTCGGCGCGAAGACCGTGAACGGACCTTCACCCTTCAGTGTCTCTACCAAACCGGCCGCCTGCACGGCTGCCACCAGAGTGCCAAAGCTGCCGGCCTCTACGGCGGTATCGACGATGTCCTTGGAGTGGCCATCAGCGAATGCCGGCGCGGTCAGAGCGGCTGCGGCTGTCAGTGCGATAAAAGTTCTGCGGATCATAGTGTAGTCTCCCGTTTCATAACAAAAGACGCCCGTCATTGAGCATCGGAACCGATACGCACGAAACCCTTGGCAGGATGCCGCCTAGGGCATGGTTTCTGTGTTTGACGAAAATCACGATCGGCCTAAGCCGAGCCGATTTCTGTTTTCCACTGACATTCTTGTGACCCGCTGTGATTGCCTCGTGCAGCTAACAGCTTTTGTGTGCGTATTTGAGGCGGGGACCGCGACTCCCACAGTTTCGTGAGCAGGCCTTATTTGGTTTTGAGCCTCATCGAGGCTACGTCATAAGGTGTTAAGCACAAGCAAGGATCTTTCCAATATGGCCAACCGGTTCAAAGCCACTCTGACATGGGGCGACGTGACCCCTGAGCATGTATTTCTGAATCGAAGGAGCTTCATGGCGGGTGCGTCCGCTTTGGCCGTATCCGGCATCGGTGGCCCGGCTCTTGCAGCCAAGTATTCGACCGACGAAGAGCCAAACGCTTGGGACGAGATTACACAGTATAATAACTTCTACGAATTCGGCACCGGTAAGTCAGACCCTGCCGAATACGCAGGTGCGCTGACGACCGACCCGTGGGCGGTTGAAATTGACGGCATGGTGGACAAGCCCGGCAGCTATTCATTCAAAGACATCATGGCCGCGATGACAGTGGAAGAGCGCATCTACCGTTTCCGCTGTGTCGAGGCGTGGTCGATGGTCATTCCTTGGAACGGGTTTGAGCTGGCAGACCTGCTGAATATGGCCGGCGTGCAGTCGGGCGCGAAATATGTGGCGTTTGAGACTCTGCTCCGCCCCGAAGAGATGTGGGGCCAGAAACGGAACTTCGTCCCGTGGCCTTACCGCGAGGGCCTGAGGCTGGACGAGGCGATGCATCCGCTTACCATTATGGCGACCGGCATCTACAACAAACCTATCCCGAACCAGAACGGCGCCCCGCTGCGTCTGGTCGTACCGTGGAAATACGGGTTCAAGTCGATCAAGTCGGTGGTCAAGATCACGCTGACCGATACGCAGCCTGAAACCAGCTGGAACATGATTAACCCGCGCGAGTACGGCTTCTATAGTAACGTGAACCCGAATGTGGATCACCCGCGCTGGTCACAAGCGTCCGAGCGGCGCGTCGGCGGTGGCCTTTTGGCAAAGCGAATTCCGACGCCGATGTTCAACGGATACGGTGACGAGGTGGCGAGCCTCTATGAGGGCATGGACCTCACCCAAGACTACTGACTTCCGGCAATGGCGCATTCCCTGACATTGCCTGAGCGCGTCAATGCCGGACTGCGCACTATACCTAACTGGGTTGTCTACCTGCTTGGTGCGTTACCCGGTCTTTATATAGTGGTGGGTGTAGCTCTGGCGCTGTTAGGCATTTACGACCTGTTCGGCAATCGTTTGGGCGTCGACCCCATTCGCACCATTGAGCATTGGTTGGGAGAGCTTGCTTTGCAGTTCTTCATTGCGACAATGCTGATTTCCATCCTTCGCGATTACTTTCGCTTGAAGCTGATCAAGTTCCGGCGCGCGCTGGGGCTGCTAACGTTCTTCTATGTTATCCTTCATCTGTCGGTCTGGATATCGCTTGATTTGCAGTTCCGTTGGGGGGAGGCTTGGGCGGACATCTTAAAGCGTCCCTACATTACAATAGGCATGGCGGGCTTCGTGCTGCTCATCCCACTGGCGGTCACCTCTAGCAACGCCATGATCCGCCGACTCGGACCGGTGGCGTGGCAACGGCTCCATAAGCTGGCATATCCGGCGATTCTGCTGGGCGGCATTCACTATGTAATGGTGCAAAAGGTCTGGGAGGCAGAGCCGCTGATCTATCTTGCCATAATTCTGGTCCTTTTGGGGCTTCGCGGGCGGCGACTCATCCGCTGATTCCGATTCATTTCAGCAAATCATCAGTGAATCGGTTTCGAGTCGGACTGAATCGCGGGTGAGTCTCCCAGATTCCGCCGCAAACAATCCACATTTGGTGGTTTGCTTGGGGATAACCCCAAGACGAGTCGTTATCTTCCCCGAGGGCAACTATGCAGGTGCAGCATTTCGGGGGAAAATCAGAAGAAAAATTGGGTCGTAAAGCATTGAAATAAAACAACTAATAAACGTTTTTCCAAAAAAGTGCGATTTACCTGAAAAAAGTGGTTGCGGGCACCCGTCACTAGGCCTAGAACCCACTTCACCGGCGGCGCTGAGATGCACCAACGGGACGCCAGACAGGCCAGACGGTCAAGAAAGCGGATAAAAAACAGAGGCTTACACAGGCAGTTG
>NZ_KE557314.1:1110000-1113248 GCF_000442275.2 Litoreibacter arenae DSM 19593
CAAATCAAGCGCGAGAAGGGCGTTTGGTGGATGCCTTGGCAGTAAGAGGCGATGAAGGACGTGATACTCTGCGATAAGTCGTGGCGAGCCGAGAATAGGCTTTGACCCACGAATTTCCGAATGGGGCAACCCACCTGATACTTTGTTATTACTGCTCTTCGGAGCAGCTAATAATGAGGTAAAACAGGTATTTTTAACCTGAATACATAGGGTTAAAAAGGCAAACCCGGGGAACTGAAACATCTAAGTACCCGGAGGAAAGGAAATCAACAGATACTCCCCTAGTAGCGGCGAGCGAACGGGGACCAGCCGAGCTGTGAGTGTGACTAGAAGGACCTGGAAAGGTCCGCCAAAGTGGGTGACAGCCCCGTATAGGAAGCACAATCAGACGTATTAAGTAGGGCGGGACACGTGAAATCCTGTCTGAACATGGGGGGACCACCCTCTAAGGCTAAGTACTCCTTACTGACCGATAGCGAACCAGTACCGTGAGGGAAAGGTGAAAAGCACCCCGACAAGGGGAGTGAAACAGTTTCTGAAACCGGACGCCTACAAACAGTTGGAGGGCCCTTGAGGCCTGACAGCGTACCTTTTGTATAATGGGTCATCGACTTGGTCTATCTAGCAAGCTTAAGCCGTTAGGTGTAGGCGCAGCGAAAGCGAGTCTTAATAGGGCGAATGAGTTAGATGGATCAGACCCGAAACCGAGTGATCTAGGCATGACCAGGATGAAGGTTAGGTAACACTAACTGGAGGTCCGAACCCACACCTGTTGAAAAAGGTCGGGATGAGTTGTGCCTAGGGGTGAAAGGCCAATCAAACTCGGAGATAGCTGGTTCTCCGCGAAATCTATTTAGGTAGAGCGTCAGACGAATACCCCGGGGGGTAGAGCACTGGATGGGTAATGGGGACTCACCGTCTTACTGATCCTAACCAAACTCCGAATACCCGGGAGTAATATCTGGCAGACACACGGCGGGTGCTAACGTCCGTCGTGGAGAGGGAAACAACCCTGACCTACAGCTAAGGCCCCTAATTCATGGCTAAGTGGGAAAGCAGGTGGGACGACCAAAACAACCAGGAGGTTGGCTTAGAAGCAGCCATCCTTTAAAGATAGCGTAACAGCTCACTGGTCTAATTTAAGTTGTCCTGCGGCGAAGATGTAACGGGGCTCAAGCCATGAGCCGAAGCTTAGGATGCCGTAAGGCATGGTAGCGGAGCGTAGTGTGACATAACTCTACGCCTCTTTTGCACTACTTGTAGTGCATAGGAGGCATTGAGTTTTCTGTGAAGCCGGGGCGTGAGCCATCCGGTGGAGAGATCACTAGCGAGAATGATGACATGAGTAGCGACAAACAGGGTGAGAGACCCTGTCGCCGAAAGTCCAAGGGTTCCTGCTTAAAGCTAATCTGAGCAGGGTAAGCCGACCCCTAAGGCGAGGCCGAAAGGCGTAGTCGATGGGAACCAGGTTAATATTCCTGGGCCATGAGGTGGTGACGGATCTCGAAGGTAGTTCATCCTTATCGGATTGAATGGGCTGCTTAGAGGTTCCTGGAAATAGCCCCTCTATAAGATCGTACCCTAAACCGACACAGGTGGACTGGTAGAGAATACCAAGGCGCTTGAGAGAACGATGTTGAAGGAACTCGGCAAAATACCTCCGTAAGTTCGCGAGAAGGAGGCCCAGTTTCTACGCAAGTATTGGCTGGGGGCACAAACCAGGGGGTGGCGACTGTTTACTAAAAACACAGGGCTCTGCGAAGTCGCAAGACGACGTATAGGGTCTGACGCCTGCCCGGTGCCTGAAGGTTAAAAGGAGGAGTGCAAGCTCCGAATTGAAGCCCAGGTAAACGGCGGCCGTAACTATAACGGTCCTAAGGTAGCGAAATTCCTTGTCGGGTAAGTTCCGACCTGCACGAATGGCGTAACGACTTCCCCGCTGTCTCCAACATCGACTCAGCGAAATTGAATTGCCTGTCAAGATGCAGGCTTCCCGCGGTTAGACGGAAAGACCCCGTGCACCTTTACTACAACTTCACACTGGCATCAGGCACAATATGTGCAGAATAGGTGGTAGGCTTTGAAGCGGAGACGCCAGTCTTCGTGGAGCCTCCTTTGAGATACCACCCTTGTTCTGCTTGATGTCTAACCGCGGTCCGTTATCCGGATCCGGGACCCTGTGTGGTGGGTAGTTTGACTGGGGCGGTCGCCTCCTAAACAGTAACGGAGGCGCGCGAAGGTTGGCTCAGAGCGGTCGGAAATCGCTCGTTGAGTGCAATGGCAGAAGCCAGCCTGACTGCGAGACTGACAAGTCGAGCAGAGTCGAAAGACGGCCATAGTGATCCGGTGGTCCCGAGTGGAAGGGCCATCGCTCAACGGATAAAAGGTACGCCGGGGATAACAGGCTGATGGTGCCCAAGAGTCCATATCGACGGCACCGTTTGGCACCTCGATGTCGGCTCATCTCATCCTGGGGCTGGAGCAGGTCCCAAGGGTACGGCTGTTCGCCGTTTAAAGAGGTACGTGAGCTGGGTTTAGAACGTCGTGAGACAGTTCGGTCCCTATCTGCCGTGGGTGTAGGATACTTGAGAGGAGTTGCCCCTAGTACGAGAGGACCGGGGTGAACGATCCACTGGTGGACCAGTTGTCATGCCAATGGCAGTGCTGGGTAGCTATGATCGGAAAGGATAACCGCTGAAGGCATCTAAGCGGGAAGCCCCCCTCAAAACAAGGTATCCCTGAGAACCGTAGTAGACCACTACGTCGATAGGCCAGAGATGTAAGCGCAGCAATGCGTTCAGTTGACTGGTACTAATTGTTCGATAGGCTTGATTTGATCCAGTAGAAGCTGGACTTCAAGAGAGCTGCACAATGCAGTTTGACTTGGATTGCCCCTCGGGGCTGAGACTGATGTTGTTTGTTTGGTTTGGTGGTCATAGCGAGAGCAAAACACCCGATCCCATCCCGAACTCGGCCGTTAAGTGCCTTTGCGCCGATGGTACTGCGTCTTAAGACGTGGGAGAGTAGGTCACCGCCAAACCTAACAAGCAACATCAGTAGTATCTCTCTTTCGATGCGCCTCACTTTCATTATTTGGACCTGAGGCAGCGCAATTGGCGCGGGATGGAGCAGCCCGGTAGCTCGTCAGGCTCATAACCTGAAGGTCGTAGGTTCAAATCCTACTCCCGCAACCACTTTGACCGAACTCTGTCTGACTTCAGCGCTTATGGGCCAGTTTAGGGCTATTT
>NZ_KE557315.1 GCF_000442275.2 Litoreibacter arenae DSM 19593
CGAGGCCACCCTCCAGACGGTCATCGCCGTCTCCGCCATCGAGGATGTCATTACCGCCGCCGCCGCGCATAAGGTCACTGTCCGCTTCCCCGTAGAGCGTGTCGTTGCCG
>NZ_KE557316.1 GCF_000442275.2 Litoreibacter arenae DSM 19593
CGGATCGTCGCGCGCGGCGCCGGAAATTGATACGGCCCGATGGGTTGCGTGAAGCGGTAATCGACCGCCTCAAAGAAGGTTGGTCTCCCGAGCAGATTGCCGGACGTCTTGGGTTCGAAGGCCACGCTATCCGCGTCAGCCATGAAACGATCTATGCCCATGTCTACAGTCGCGAAGGTCAATCCGAAGCGCTGGCGCGGTATCTGCCCAGCCGTCGCAAGAAACGCAAACCGCGTTACGCCAGACGGTCGCGGGGCCTTGTATTTCCGCCGGACCGGTCGATCCATGAACGCCCGGAACACGTGAAGACGCGCGAGACATTCGGTGACTGGGAGGGTGATTTGATGATCTTCGAGCGCGCTCAAGGCAATGCGAACGTCGCCTCGCTGGTCGAGCGAAAGACCCGTTTTGCCGTCTTGTTCCGCAACAACGACCGCAGCACGACGCATCTGATGAACCGGCTGATGGACGTCATGGTACCGCTGCCCCTGCCCGCGCGCCGCTCAATCACCTTCGACAGGGGGATCGAGTTCCGGAACTGGCGCAAGCTGAAGCCGGGGATCGGCACCGAAGCCTGGTTCTGTGACCCGCAAGCCCCCTGGCAGAAGGGATCGGTCGAGAACCTGAACAAGCGGGCGCGCCGATACTTGCCCCGCAACACTCAGCTCGCGACGCTCTCAAATCGCTATATAAAGGCGATTTGCGAGCGCCTGAACGGCACACCCAGAAAGTGCCTGGGATGGCGCACCCCAACGGAAGCTTTCACAGAAGAAATGATAAAACTGAGATAGAGGAATCTGTCGCAACGAGACTTGAGCCTTCATAGGCTGTGTCAGTACGATGGTCGCGAATATTATTGTTAATCAATAGTTTACGTAGTAGTTCGACCGGAGCTAGCCGGAGCCCTCTCCAATGATTGATTCGCGGAAACAGGACCCTCACCCGCATTTGACTACCATCCCGGACAGGTCGGATAGCCTCGACATAATTCGCTCCTGTACCAAGGGGCGTTCCAGAAGTAGCTCGTGTCCAACGTCGCGCATCATCTCCAACTCTCCATTCGGCCAGGATGCCATGCGATCCTGTATTGCGCGGACGTCGACGATGGCGTCTTGTTCGCCACAAAATGCAATGCAGGGAACGTTTGGGGCAGGGATTTTTGACAGGCTTCGACACTCCGCCAATCCCTGATAGAGCCATCCCATACTAGACCCGCCGGTCTGCAACTCGGGCTTCGCCGCTGCCTGATCGCGCCAGAGCTGATACATGTCACCGTCGTTGGTAATCCTGTTCCCTTCGAAGGCGGTACAGCTGGCGTAGTTCTTCGCATTGTGGCCAGGGCAATAGGTCTGGCTCCTGCCGATCGCGCAGAATGTTCTAGAAACGGTCCAGGCTCCAACACGTTCCATGGGTTTCAGCCCAATGCCCCACATTGGACTTGTGAACGCGCAAGCAGATACTGACAGACCGTTGGCCAAGGCCCGCAGGCCGATGCATGCGCCCATGGAGCTTCCGATCAGAAACCAGGGTTTGGGCAATTCAAGCTCCTCGGCCGCCTGAGACAGCGAGGCGACGTCTTTCTGGTAATCGGAGAACCGTTCTACGTGGATCATGTTCCGGTCGGCAGCCACCCGGTCAGAAAGTCCGTGACCACGCCAATCCACGACCAGGACTGCATGACCTAGACGCTGCAGGTGCTCAATCGTCCGTCCGTGAAGTTCGATATACTGTGTGCGCCCCGGGAACAGCAGAACGGTACCATTGCGCCCATCATCAGCTCTCCAAACTCCGATGCGCAGGCGAACCCCATCATCGGTACGTATCCAATAGGCGGCTTCTCCGTTCGGGGCCCGTGCCAAATCGGCGTTAAACGGCGCAGGTACCATCAGAGGCGTCCCGGATTGGCAGGAGACTTGGCATCACTGGAGAAGACGGTGGCAACCGCAACGACGACGCTGAGAATAAGAAGATATGAAAATCCGTTGAAAGCGCCCAGCAGGAGAAAGTTGACCGCAAGCAGGCCGACGGCGCCACTCAGTCTGATCCATGTGCTTCGAGACGTTCGCATCAGCTCGCGGCTGCGTTGGAGTTTCGTGGGGTGAAATCTTGCAAAGTGTTGCGACGCCTTCGCGAGACCGGACTGGATCCGCGCCAAACAGGCGAAATAGGTAAAGACGGTAACGAAGAAGACGAAAAAGCTTGTAATGTAGGGCCACGCGGTCTGTTCGAGGAAGCTCCATCGCCGTTCGGTACCGCCCAGGACTGTCAACATATCCGTTAGCAGCCAAGCCAAGATGTTCTGGCCGTCGGATATCAGATAGGCTGCGTTTAACTTGATGCTGGTCGCGGACAGGATCCCGAGCATCGCGCAACAGTAAACCGCTCTCGTCAGATTGTTTCCAATGTCGAAGACGCCGAGGATCCGATCGTAGCTTGGTTCTGCAACCGGGGAACCAGCCAGCGCGTGAAAATCTCCAGCCACAGCGAATAGGAGCAGCAGTCCCGAGAAATACGCCCAGTAGACAAAACAGGAGTACAGGTTAGCAACGCCGGACACGGCGATCGCTTCCGGGACTGTGACAACGTCTGGCCGCTCGATTGCCACGAGAATCCAATCCACCATAGAGCTACCGCCGACGCCACGTATCAGCACAGGCCAATATACTCCGAGCCACTGACCAAAGAACACCACCAGCGCGCAGATACCCAGTATGACCCCGAACATGTGCGAGAGATCGTTTAACCGTCGAACCCATTCGTTGTGGCTCGCCCACTCACATCCGACTGCAACTGATGGTCGCCAATCAGTCTTCCAACGATGAAGCACTTCTGATGTGATGAAAAGGAACAACGCGACAAAGACTATCCTGTCCACTGTCCAGCTCGGTGCCCACAGGAAGCCCACTTGCTTCTCTAGGCCCGGGACCGGGTAGTAGGTGATGCTGTGCGTGCCGATGACATAAGACAGGAACGCGAGCATGGCGCTACCCGCCCAAACTACAATCGGCAAGTTTAAAGCGTTCTGCCCATCAAACATCGCTTCCGTCCGCCTTGCGAGCCAGCGTCGCGGTTCCATGTTTCTGGGAACCAGGTCGCGTTTCAAGACCGCCGAAGGAGTGCCTTTCTTTAGTGAGGTCTCCGGACTGGTCGATTTGCTGGAACCGCCTATCCGCTGAACCTCACGTCGCTTTGCTCCCAGCCGGCGATTGGCCGCACTCAGCTCCGCTTGCCATGCGCTCGTTGCATCTGGGTCATCGCAACCGAATATGCGCGCCAGCCATCGGATGTTTTCTGCGCTGATGCCCTTTTTGTTGTCCTGAAACCAGTGCTGGACGGTGCGCAGTTCGATACCCGATTGGTTTGCATCGATTTGCGAGATGGCTTCGGCAAGTAGATCGGGCGTCCAGGGTCCCTGAGGAATTCCCTTCTCGTCAACAGGGCGGCCAGCTCCAACCAAAGCAAGGCTCCTGAATAGTGCCTTGAAATCACCGTCGCCGCGCTCCGGGCGGACGAAATATTTACCGTTCCGGATCAATGCAGTGTCGGCTTTCGTTTCGGTATCTTTCGTATGGCTTCATGTCACTTCGTGAGTTTTTGCGCCAAGTCAATGCAATCTCAGGGTGTGGGACGGCCGCGCTCGTGAACGGCCTCGTCCAAGTATCAAGTTACGCGGTTATGAGCTCAGAGAAGACTCTCGGAGCTCAATCGGTCAAGGGCGCCGGGGAGTCCGTCGGAGTCCTGCTTGATAAGGCTGGCACCAAATGACCGACATACTTTGGCGCCAATTGCGGCGCGTTTTGACGTCCTGCTTCGTTTTGCTGGGAGGATTGCGTCTTGAAACCAGAACGAACCGAAGCTGCCGCAATCGCGCGCCTCTACGGGCAAGACCCTCACAAGGTCATCGGGTGGATCTACCATTGGAACACCGGCGAACTCACCTTCCTCTGGAATACCGGCGAACGCGAGGTGCACTTCATCGAGCCCAACATCGACCGTGGCAGGTTTTGCCAAAGTACCCCCTCCAACATCAAAGCGTTCGCAAAAATAGAAGCGGCGAAGGAAAGGCCCATTCTTAAACTGTAATTGAACATATTCCTTCTCTTACAGCTCGGTGGGTCAGCCGTGACCGACCCGCCAATACGTGAGTTGATACAACAATACTGTAGTATCGTAAACCCCGAATGTAGATGAGGAGATAGCGTTATGCCAACCAAACTGACGCCACACGCACTCGCGGTCGGCCTTGCAACGGTTTTGACGACCGGCGGACCGGTGCCAGCCAACGCTCAATCGTATCAGATCGACTGCGCAATACTTCTTTGCCTGTCGGGCGGTTGGCCAGCATCGGCCCCTTGTGCCCGCGCGCGTGCCGAGTTCATCCGCCGCATCACACCCTGGCCAGTGGAGCCTCCCCTGCAGATCTGGCGTTGCCCAATGGGTGCAGCATACAAGACCGA
The DNA here is from genome assembly GCF_000442275.2 of Litoreibacter arenae DSM 19593. Taxonomy (GTDB): domain Bacteria; phylum Pseudomonadota; class Alphaproteobacteria; order Rhodobacterales; family Rhodobacteraceae; genus Litoreibacter; species Litoreibacter arenae. The sequence goes on from NZ_KE557316.1 coordinate 4,458, forward strand.
TCCGGATTCTCTCACCAGCGAGCGGATCTACGAAATCCTTCTCGAACTCGATCAGTCCGCCCCGCTTCAGTCTTTCCCAGTCGATGACGCCGGGAACCAAGTCACAGGAAGCGACCAAAGCCTTGCAAGCGCCCCTGCCCCTACATTTCCGAAACCACTACCTGCTGTCCTCCATGTCACGGGTAACGACGCAACGCCATTGCCTGAAGGGTTTACGCTGAAACTGGCACAGGATCGCGCCGATATCGACATCAGCGGTCCGGAATTCAACTTCGTCCGCTCGATCCGCGTCTTTCAGACCCAGGCAGGTCAACGGGCAAGTGGCGAAGAGGGCGAGTGCAATCGCTACGCGAGTGTGCGACTCGGCAGCTACGGCACGCAGGGCGACTACGGTTGGACTGGGAGCAGCATCGATGCTCTTCCCGACGCCCATGTCGGCATCGAGCGCTATGGCGATCATTGCCCGGATATATGGCATCGTTCGGTTTTCGTGGAGTGGCGCGACTACGTAGGCAACTACGGTTACGAGCAGGTCAACTACTAGGCAGCAAGGCGTTCCGCGTGCTTGCGCAAAGTGCACAAGCTTCCGTCGCTTCGGGCCAGCCGCCTGCGCGCGCTATTCTGGCTCCTGAATGTATCGAGGTCCCCTATCCGTCTTGTCTCTGCAAAGTCGCACGCGACACGTTGCAGGCATACATGCCAATCTCGCCACCTGTTTCGCCGTAGACGATCATCGTACCTTCCAGCATTTCCTGCCCGGCTGGCACGTCTATCGCGTGGATTTGAGCGTTCTTGTCCACCGCCAAGAAGGCGTCCAACGCTGCTGCCTGGCAAGCCGCTTCGTCCTCGAAATCCACGCGCGTCTCCACTTCAGACCCAGCCTCGAAATTGAAGATCACGATGATCAGCAAAACGTTCACAGTAATCCATCCCACGAGAAAACCGGAGGCCGGAACCGAGCGCTTGTTCCGCAGCTTGCCATCTCCGCACTGCCATCCATTGATCATCTCCACGCAGTTGTTTGCCGAAAAAGCCGCTTTTGCGTCATTGACCGACGACTTGCAGAAACCGTCCGTAGTCTTCGCTCACCGCCCGTGCCTCCTCGAAGGCCCGCGCGCGCTCCTCTTCGAGGTAGCGGAAATACGCCTGGATATCCTCGATGTAGAGCTCAAAGACAGACCGAATCAGGTCCGCATACGCGCGAATGTCATTGGCATCGGTCGGCACGAATGGCCGTTCCGGCGCATAGCAAGTCTGGGCCATCGCATCCTCCGGAAGCCAGAGACGCAATAATACAGCGATATAGCAGATACAGGTGATCTGTTTGCGCATGGGATTAGGCCCTCGATGCTTGAGGAAAGCGGCTCGCCATGCGTAATACTGGCGTCGAGCGAAAGCTTGCGCAAGACAAAACAGCATCTTGCACGCAAAACAGTATGATTGTATTCATGGCTCATCGGAACCAATTGCTCCGGTGCGCCAAAGACAGGAAGAGCGCGCCGTGGCGATAGATTTACAAAAAGAAGCGCCGAATGTGGTTACAGAAGCGGGATTCAAGATGCTCGTTGAATCCGGATACAGTGTCGAAGTCGTGTGCAAGCAGGGTGCCTACCGGAAGAACTCCGTGTGGCATGGCGTATGGCTCTTGCGCGCCGTCAACGAAGATGGGGTCGAGAAGGAACTCGTCACCGCCCGGGCGCGCCCCGATGGCGATTTTATCCAGCTCAGGGTCTTCAAGACCGTCACCGGCCTCACGTCCTTCCTCATCGATCTCGGTTTCTCGGTTGTGGCCTTCCCGGTCTACGAAGGACAGCGCTGGACATATACCTTGGCTGACACGCCCGACGACGACAGCGACGGCTAGCGCCGTCCTTCTGCTGCTCGCGGCACATGCCGCGACCGCGCAGATGATCTTCACGATGGAGAGCGACGGATCGCTTTCCCCCTCAAACGCCCAAGACAGTTTCGCACGCAATTACAATGACGGCGTGGACCAGGGCGATCCCGACGCGCCGCTGCATATCTTTGGAGACAGCGCCGAGACCAAGCTTGAGCCGGACAATGGCACCTTCCGCATCGCAGCGGTCGCCCCACGCATCGCGGTCCCGCGCCCGGACATCCTCGCCGCCATAGACGAGACGGCGCTACGCTATGCCGGGCATCAGGGTTTGCGTACATCCGGCCTTTCGGTGACGGAATGGCGCCTCCTCTTTCGCGCCAACATCGAAATCGAAAGCGCATACAATCCGAACGCGCGGTCGCGGGTCGGCGCTATCGGCCTGGGTCAGCTCATGCCGGGAACCGCAGAGATGCTCGGCGTCGATCCCTCTGACTGGCGAGCCAATCTCGATGGCTCTGCACGGTATCTGGCCGCACAGCTCGAGACCTTCCAGGACACGCGACTGGCGCTGGCGGCCTACAACGCCGGACCCGACGCCGTCCGCGCGCATGATGGCATTCCCCCCTATCGAGAAACGCAAAACCACGTACAGCGGGTGCTGGCCGTGTTCAACAGGCTGGAAGGAGAGAACTCATGAGGCCCCTACCAAGAATGCTGACCGTGCTGACGGTCTTCATCATGCTGGCTGAGCCCGCGGTGGCGCAATCCATTGACCTCTCGCCGATCCAGGATCTTCTGCAAGGCATCGTCGACGCGCTCACCGGCCCTCTCGGCGTCGTCATTGCCACGCTCGCGGTCATCGGCGTGTTCCTGAGCTGGTTCTTCAACATCATCGATCTGCGCCAGGCCCTTTGGGTTCTGGTCGGCATCGCCGGTGTCGCCGCTGCGCCCACGATCGTGGCCGCGGTCTTCAGCTGAGGAGGTTGGCGTGGCGGAACGGTCCCCCCTTTTTCTTGGCCTCGTGCGCCCGCCGAAACTCTTCGGTCTGCCGATCATGTATGCCGTGGTCTGGCTCTTCGGCTCCGTCCTGCTCTTCGTCTGGATCCAGAGCTTCGTCGTTCTGGGCATCGCGGCCGTTCTCTATCCCCTCCTCTGGAAGGCTGCGGACTGGGATCCGCGCTTCATCGATGTCGCGATGACCACGCTGCAGGAAACCCCACCCACCCGAAACCGCAGAATCCATGGGGGAGATAGCTATGCCCCGTGATGACGTCAGCGGGCTCGGCGAACGTGATGAGCGCACTCTGATGCCAAAATGGTTTCAGCATGAGAAGCACCTCGCCCACATGCTGCCATACGTGAGTCTCGTCGATGATCGCACGGTCCGCACCCGGGTCAACGAGCTCTTCCAATGCGTCCGGATCACGGGGGTCAACAGCTACACCAAGGATGACGACTACCTCGACAAGCTGCGCGCGCTCTTCGCCCGGATCGTCGCGCAGCTCGGCGAAGAGTTTTCCTACTATGTCCACAAGGTCTCGAAGGGCATTCATGTCGACCTCGAGCCCATTGATGGCGACAGCTTCGCCGCCATGGTCGACGCGCATTGGCGCGGCAAGATGCAAACCAGCGGACTTCGCGACAAGACGCTCACGCTCACCGTCATCCACCGCCCGCCGAACAAGAGCTTCCTCAGCTTCATGCGGAGCCCCTCCCCCGAACGGCTCAAAGACGAGACAGCGAAGCGGCTGCGTCGGTTGAATGAAGCCGTCGGGATCTTCACATCCGGTCTGACGGAGCTGAAGCCGTCCGTGCTCTCGGCCGAGACCGGGGACCTGGTCGGCTTCCTGGGTGCGCTGAACACCGGCCAGGAACGCCCGCTCTACCATAGCTCGCAGTTCGGCTTCCTGGCCTCCTCCGCCGCGAATACCCGCGTTACTTTTCATGGGGATCATTTCGAGTTGAGCGAGGGCGTGGCAGGCCGTCGGTATGGCAAGAGCTACTCCATCAAGGATTACTCCGAGCAAACAAGCTGCACGATGTTCGACACACTCAACCTGCCCGTCGACATGATCGTCACACATTCCTTCACGCCCGTGAACACGAACATGACGATCTCGAGGATCAAGCGGCAGATGAAACAGATGCAGGCCGCCGATGATGCCGCTGTCTCGCTCCGTGAAAACCTCTCCTTCCTTGCTGACGATCTCGAAGCCAAACGCGCCAGCATGGGCGATCACCACATGGTGGTCACGGTCTTTGCCGAAACGCTCGACGCCCTGGAAACCCTCGGAGCCGAAATCGTCAATGCCGCCGCCTGCGAAGGCGTGACCATGGTGAGCGACCGCTTCGGAGCGAATACGCACTTCTTCAGCCAGCATCCGGGCAATCAGCCCAAGCGGCTCCGCCCCAGCACGATCACCAACCGCAACTTCGCGGATTTCGCGGCTTTCCATCGCACGCAGCTTGGCAAGCAAGGCGATGAGGTGCCCTGGGGCAAGGTGATCTCGCTTTTTCCCACGCCGGAAAAGAGCGCATATCGCTTCTCCTTCCACGAAACGGGATTGCCTGAGAAAGAACCCACCAGTGGTCACACGCTCATCATGGGCCGCCCGGGTTCAGGCAAATCGGTCTTGGCCGCATTCCTCATGACGCAAGCCAAACGCGCCGGGGCCCGGGTCTTCGTCTTCGATTATCGGCAGGGCATGGAGATGGCCGTGCGTGCCAATGGTGGGCGCTACACGACGATCCAGGGCGGCATGCCCACGGGGCTCAATCCGCTCTGGACCGAGACCGACAGTCGTGGGATTGCCTGGCTCGCGGACTGGTTCGGCACGCTCCTGCACCGCGAAGACAAGCCACTGACGCCGGCCCAGACCAATCGGATCATGGACTGCGTACGCCAGAACGCCCAGGCCACGGATCCGGGCCTCCGGAACTGGCAGAACTTCGCTTCGCTCTTCATGTCGATGGATGATGAGGGGGATCTGAACCAGCGGGTGCTCGAATGGGCCGAGAAGGGCCGGTTCGGCTGGATTTTCGGACACAGCCTCGAGGACACGTTCTCCCTCGATGGCAACATGGTCGGCTTCGACCTCACGGGCATCCTCGACAGCGAAAGCGACAAGGAGCGGATGGCTGTCCTGAGCTATCTCTTCCGCCGGATCGAACGGAAGATCGAGGATCGCCGCCCCACGCTCATCATCATCGATGAGGCCTGGAAGGCGCTCGACAACGAATATTTCGCGGAGCGGCTCTCGCAATGGCTCGTCACCGCCCGGAAACAGAACACCGTCGCCGTGATGATGACCCAGTATGCGAGCCAGTTGGAACGCACGCGGACGGGCAAGACCATCGTCGAGGCCGTGCCAACCCAAGTGCTGCTGCCGAACATCCGGGCCAATGCGTCGGACTATCAGATGCTCAATCTCTACCAGAAAGAGCTCGATACGCTGCTGAACACCGGCACGAACTCCCGGCTCGCGCTCATCCGCGATGATCAGGGCTCGGTGGTCGTCGACGCTGACCTGAGCGCTCTTGGGCCGAACCTCACAATCCTTGGCGGCATGGAGGCCGGCGAAAAGCTCGTCGGCGCCGATTACCGCGGCCGACCTGATTTTTGGAGGCTCCAGCCATGAAGACATTCTCCCTTGTCCTGCTCATTTGCACGCTGGCCGCTTGCTCGAACTACCGCGAGCCAGAGGCCAACTGCTTTGCCCTCGTCTCACAGGGTCCTGCTCCACTCGATTGTGATTTTGATGCGCTCGGCGGTCCCGATCTCGAGGCCCGCACGTATGAGTAGGCCATTCGCCGCCACGCTCCTTCTGTTCGCCGCGACGACTGTCGCGCTGGCCCAGGGAGTGCCCGTGAATGACAGTGGGCTTACCGCGCGCGATTTGATCGAAACCAGAGACCGGGAAGCTGATCTGGCGGTGCAGCGCGAGACGCTGACTGTCCAGGAACAGATCACGGCGATCGAACGCGAACAGCTTGCGATGCTCGATGCAATCCTCGATGCCCAGACCAGCTTCGATAGCGCCTCAATCACGGGCATGGTCACGGACCTCGAAAGCGGAAGTGGAGATGCCGACCGCTCGGCCGCAACTGTGTATGGCACCGCCGAGATCGACCCAAACCCCGCTGGCGACCAGATGTTCGGGGATGCCGCTGAGAACATCGAGCAACTCATCATTCGCGTGGCCCAGGAAACCCGCGGGCGGCCCGGGGTCTCTGCCGCCGGTCTCTCGGTCGTCCAGTGGCGCGCGCTTCTCCAGGCGCTGATCTGGCAGGAGAGCCGCTTCGTGATCCGCGCCGAAAGTCCCGTGGGCGCCTACGGACTCACACAGATCATGCCCGGGACCGCCAGCGATCTCGGGATCAACCCGGAATACCGCACGAGCCCCTATCTGCAGGTCGACGGCGGTGCGCGGTATCTCTCAGACCAGCTCGCGCGCTTCGATGGCAACATCATTTTCGGGCTTGCGGCCTACAATGCGGGACCCGGTCGTGTGATCGAGTACGGCGGTGTGCCACCGTTCCGGGAAACCCAGCATTACGTCACCGTCATCCCCCAGCAGTACAATTCATACCTTGCCCGCATCGGGGGGATAGAGGCGCTCGGGACCATCGACCCGGCCCTGCTTGCCAACTCGAACCTCTCCCTCACCGGTGCAGGCGCGGCGTTCTACGGCAGCAATTCCCCCACCGCGATCCGACAGGCCGCCCTTCGCGTACGCGACATCGTGACCCGGATCGGCAGCACTGCCGACGTGCAGGAAGCGATGGCGCTCAACACCTACGCCCGCGCCGAACTGGTCCGGCTCATCGCTGCCATGACGCGTCTCCAGGCCGCGCGCACGCAGCCTCTTAGTGCCGAGCAGATGCGGCTCGCTGCCACCCGGATGCAGGAACAAGACTTCATGACCTTCATCATAGAGGAGCTGGACTGATGCCCGCCTACCCAAGTCTCAAGACTTTCCGGACACTTGCGTTCACCGCGCTGCTGCCGCTTAGCAGTATCGCCCTTCCCGCGACCTTGCTCCCAGTCTCTGCTACCGCACAAGGCGTCCCAGTGGTCGACACGCAAAACATTGCCCAAAACATCCAGCAGCTGCGCCAGATGATCGAGGACGAGATCCTGCAGAACGAGCAACTCCTGCAGCTGCGCGAACAGCTCACCACACTGACCGATCAACTGGCCGAGCTTCAGCGCACCTATGAGGCTTTGACCCGCCTCGCGGAACTTCCCGAAGTCATCGCCACTGAAATGGAAGCTGAGCTCAATGGCATCCTCGATCAGGAATTCGGGGACATCCAAGCCACGATTCATGCCATTCGCACAGGCGACTTCTCGGGTCTCAGTGGCTCAGGCGCGGCCGAGATCGAAACCCAGATGGACCGCGTGCTGGCCGAGCTTGGCTTTGACGACGACACGCTCCGGGAGATGGCCACGAGCGGCAATGCCGGGGCCGAGCGGATAGCCACACAAGCGACCACCGGCGCGCTCGTCTCCGCCGCTGCCCAGAACAGCTACGACGATGCGGGCCAATCGCTCGAACGCGTAGATCGGCTCGTCGGCCTGATCGATGACATGGACGAGCTCAAGGAAAGTGTCGATCTCAACACCCGCGTCACCGCTGAACTCGCCGTAGCGCTTGTCGCCATGTGGCAGCTCGAGGCCGTGCAGACCGTGGGCGACGGCACCGGCGGCGTCATCGATGCCGCCACCATCGCCGAGGAACAGAACTTCATGGAACTCACCATTCCGGATTTGGGCGATTGATTTTCGAGGCACGAGACTTTGGACAGCGAACGCGAAATCATTGAAGAGGAACTGGTCTACGGCGCGCTGCGTCGCGAACGGCTCTGGCAGCGCTTGGGGCTGCTCGGGATCATATTCGGGCTGGTCGGTTGCCTCGGCGCAGTGATGGTCGCCATTCTCGACTTCGATCCGCCGCCTGTTGTTGTGCCCTACGATCCCGAGACCGGATTTGCCCTGCCCGAAGCTTCGGTGGGGGCCACGCAAGTGACCGCCAACCAGGCCATCATCGAGGCGGAGATCTTCCGCTATGTGGCCGACCGAGAGGCCTACAACCAGCTCGACAATGATCTGCGGATTCGCAGCGTTCTGCAGCGCTCCGATGGCCGGGCAGAAGCTTCTGTCCGGGCACAATGGAACAGCGCGAACCCTCAATATCCACTTACGGTCTACGGCGAGGATTCCACGCTCGATGTCGAAGTTCTGAGCATCAACCTGATCGGGGAGAACCGCGCGACCGTGCGTCTGCGCAAACGGCTTACCTCGATACAAGGCATTCAGGCGGGGCATTTCACCGCAACGCTCCTCTTCGAATTCCGACCCGAGACCGCACGCACGATCGATCAGGTTTGGACCAACCCCTTTGGCTTCACCGTGCTCGAATACGCGATCCGGTCCGACAGATTGGAGAACTGATATGCGTCGCTTTGGGCTTTTCCTTCTCATCCTCGTATTCACGGCCTCGTGCGCGCTTGCCGAGGCCACGCCCCGTCGTGGCACGCACGATCCGCGCGTCCGCATCGCCACCTATCAGGAGGGCCAAGTCTTTCGCCTGAACGTCTCGCTCACCCATGTGACCACCATCGAGTTCGGCGAGGGCGAAACCATCCGCTCGATCCTGGCGGGCGATACCGAAGGGTTCGAGCTCGATGGCGTCCCCGGCGGCCAAGCCTTCGCGATCAAGCCGCTCGCCCGCGGTGTCCACACCAACGTCACCGTCTACACCAACCGGCGGAGCTACTATTTCAACGTCCAGGAGGTCTCGACACCCACATTCTACGTGGTGCAATTCCACTATCCGGAAGACGAGCGTCGCCCCCAGAATGCCGTCGCGGCGCAAGCCCCGAACTACAACTATGGAGCCAGCGACCGCACGGAAATCACGCCCGCGCGTGTTTGGGATGACGGCACATTCACCTTCTTCCAGTTTGCCGGCAACGCGCCTGTCCCGGCGATCTTCCGATATTCAAACGGACGCGAGCGCACCGTCAATACGCAAGCGACTGAGCCGGGAGTGATCCGGGTCTCGGGCGTGAATGCCCAGTGGGTGCTGCGCCTCGGCGATACCGTCGTCTGCATTCAAGCCAATTCACTGACGGGAGGCACGTGATGAGCGACAAGCCGAACCAACCTGACATGTCCGAACGCCTCGCCCGGCTTGAAGCGAGCGCCTCGGGCAGCCCAAGGACCACAACCCGCCGCTCGCCTCTGATGGCCCTTCTTGTCGTCGCGCTCGTCGGTCTCGGCGGCACCGTCCTTTACCTGTTGAACCAGCCCGAAGAGGAAGTAGCCCTGCCCACGGCCACACCAGACGAGTTCCAACCCGAAGGGGATGGCTTCGGCACCATCGAGCCCTTCGTGCCGCCTGCCCCGCCGGAACCGGAAGTCGTGGCAGTCCCTGCCCCGGCACCGGAACCGAATGCCGAACTGCTCGCCCAGATCGCAGCGCTCCAAGCGCAGATCGAAGAGCTTCGGAACGCCCCGGATCCGGTGGTCGAAGAAGACACGGCCGCGGCGGAGGCCATCAACGCGCTGACCGCCCAACTGGCAGAACTGCAGAAGGCCTCGGAGGCCGCGCAACAGCAATTCGCGGATGAGCTGGAAGCCCGTGATCGAGCGCTGCAACAGCTGCGCATGGACCTCGATCTCGCCCGCCTTGAGGCCCAACAGCCCGCCCCTGCCCCGTCTGGTCCCACCGAGGAAGAGCTCCGGCGGCTGGAAGAAGAACGACTGCGGCGTGAGGAAGAAGCACGCCGTCTTGCCGAGCTCCAACGCCGATCCGAGGAAGAGCGCGCCTTCCAGGAGCGCCGGATCCTCTCGCCCGTCACCGCCTTCGGCGGCGCGACCGGCGGCACAGATGGTACCCAACTGGCAGAACGTACCTTCGGCGAAGTCACCGACTTCGTCCTGAACAGGGCCTTCCCGAGCCCTGTCACCCGATCCGAAGTTATTGCGAACCCGGCGAACACCGTGATCCAGGGGACGGTGATCCAGGCCGCGCTCGAGAACGCGATTACGAGCGAGTTGGCCGGCCAGGTCCGCGCAATCACCTCCGAAAATGTCTACAGCTATGACGGAACCCGCCTTCTGATCCCCGCCGGATCCCGGCTGATCGGGCGGTATCGCTCAGGGGCGGATATCGCCCAAAGGCGGCTCACAATCGCTTGGGATCGGATCATCCTGCCCAACGACCAGACGATCCAGATCAGCGCTTTCGGGGCCGACGAGCTCGGTCGCTCGGGTACCACAGGCTTTGTTGACACGCGCTTTGCCGAACGCTTCGGCTCGGCCGCGCTGATCTCGTTGATTTCTGCCGCACCCACCGTTGCGGCCAATGAGACGGAAGATGAACTCTCCGAAGACGTCCTCAAAAACATTGGCGACGATCTGGCCGACGCAACCGACAGCGTGATCGGTGAATACCTCTCGATCGGCCCTGTCATCTATGTCAACCAGGGCGCGCGGATCACCGTCATGGTGGACCGGGATTTGGAGATCTTCTGACGATGTCACTCAGCTATCTCCAGGCCTCCATCGACAAGCTGGAAGATGCCAAGCGCGAGGATGTCATCGAGATCTGCATCAACCCGGACGGGTCCTGCTGGGGCGAGTTCCAGGGCGATCATTTCATGCATCGTCTCAGTCAGACCTTCACCGTGGATCAGATCAAGGACTTGGGAAACCAGATCGCTTCGGATGCTGCCACGCCCCTCTCCAAGGACCGGCCTATCGTCTCGGTCTCGATCACCTATCGCGATCGCCCAATTCGTGCTCAGGTCATCACACCGCCTGCGGTCAGCCGTGGCATGTCGATCAGCCTGCGATTCTTCTCGAGCCTGCCTCTTGAGACCATTGAACTGGGGTTCCTCTACGGCAAAGAGCGGAAGTTGGAGGAGCTGCGTCAGGAGAAGAACCGCCAACTTCGCGAGGTGGTCGTCAGCGGTGATATCGATGCAGCGATTTCACATTGCGTCGAGAGCAAGCTCAATATGATCGTCTCGGGCGGCACCTCCACCGGCAAGACCGTCGCAGCGCGAAAGATCCTGTCATATGTTGATGATGACGAGCGGATCGTGACGATCGAAGAAGCCGCCGAGCTTCTGCCGAAACAGCCGAATGCCGTGACGTTGATCTCGAACCGGGACGCCATGAACCAGACGGCTGACGTGTTGCTCACCGCCACCCTCCGAATGCGGCCCGACCGCATCATCCTAGGCGAAGTCCGCGGAAAAGAGGCCATGACCTTTCTGGAAGCCATCAACACCGGCCACGGCGGCTCGATGACCACGCTGCACGCCGAAACCCCCCAATTGGCGGTTCAGCGCCTAGCGATCGCAGCCCTCAAGACCAAGGTCCCGATCCCTTATCGCGACGTGATAGACTACATCGAAAGCTCCATCGATGTGATCATTCAAGCCGGACGTGAAGACGGAAAACGGGGGATCACGGAGTTCTATTTGCCCGGTATCGAATTGGAAAAGGAGGCCTATACATGAAAAGCTACATGCCAAAGATTCTGACGTTCACCGGTGGCAAAAAATTCAGCTACCAGCAGATGGAAGACAAGATCTCGAAATACACACTGGACGGCTGGAAAATTGTTTCAATGACGCAATTTCAGAGCCATCAGCCGATGTATACGGTTCTCTTGCAGTATGAATTTTCCGAAGAGGAAATGCAGTCAAAAGCGGAGAAGCGGGCATGAAGATCTGCAACGTACTTCTATTGACGGCGATTAGTTTTTCCTCGGCGACTGCCTTTGCTCAGAACTTAGTACCCACAATGGACAGCGAGTATGAGTTCTGTCAGCAGCGCCCGCCCGAGCCTGAGTGGTTGCAAAATCTGCATGTGCGAAAGAGCAACAAACGGCTTCTAATACAGTCGATCTACCGTCTTGAAGGATACCAGCGTGTTGCTGCTTCTGGTGATTGCAAGTGCAACACCTTGTTTCCGCCATGGTCCAATGCTGTCCAGCACTACAACGACAACTTCCTCCATCTCGAACAGTTCGAGGCAATGCAAACCCGCCGTGATTTTCAAGATCAAGGCTCTGCCGTGCGTCGCTTCGTCCAGGAACTCTGTGAAGCAGAAGGCAACTGGTGATTTAGGAGAAAGTCATGAGCGTCGTTTCATACCTTGTTGATACCGCCCAAGGCTTCTTGGATAACTCAGCCGAGACACAGTTTGGAGCGGTGGCCGCAACAGTTGGAACGATAACGACTGTTGCCGTCAGTCTCGTCGTCATCCTCGTTTGCATCAACATGGTATTCCAGTATCGGGCCATGGATGGACGGACGGCTTTTTGGCTTGGTGTCAAAATAATTCTGATAGGGATATTTGCGCAGAACTGGACCCAGTTTAATGCGCTCTCTTCAGCTATTTTGAACGGCATCGACAGCATAGCCGGATCACTCATCGCCGCTGTTGGCGGGGGCACACCCGGCCCGTCTGGTACCTATGCAGAGCAGTTCGACGAGATGATTGCTGACTTCGGCAACTACCTTAACGCCGCAGGTGAAGAACTGAACTGGATGGCCGGGGCGATCCTCTCCAACCTCGGAGTCTTCCTTCTGTCGCTACTCGGCGCGCTTGCGGCGTTCTTAATGGTCGCGTCACGCTTGATGATTGCGCTGCTGCTCGGTTTGGCGCCGATCATGATCTTCCTCACGCTCTTCGATGTGACGAAGGACTACTTCGCGCGATGGCTTTCGGCCGTGGTTTCATTTGCGATGTATCCCATCATCATTGCCGGAGTGTTCTCCACCATAACTGGCGTCTCCACGTCGCTATTGGGGGAACTGGGTGATCCAACGGCTGCTCCCAACATTGGCGCGCTTGTCCCATTCTTCATGATGGTCCTGATGGCAAAGGGTTTCATTATCGCAACACCGTTCATCGTTCGGGCTGTATCAGGTAACATCATGATGCCAGCGATTTCAGGTGGGCTTGGAGGTAGCTATGCGTTCAGCCGGGCTGCCCTGGGATCGCAGCAAGCAATCAACCGTTATCTAGTGGGCAACGCAAGCGGGTCGGAAGTGGCCGCCTTGCGCTTGCGCGCCGCTTTTGGAGTGTCAGGCATGCCCGAGCGCAGCTACGGAACAAGACCACCACCAAACACGCAAGCGGGTACACGCAACCCAAGTTCCGGCACAGCACCAGACTATCAAGCGCAAAAAGACCGCAATCGGCGCATAGGTCGGTAGCTGAACTGACCTGCCTAGGCCGCCGCTGAGTCGCCTAGGCCCTCTTAAACTTTGGTGCCAGAATTCCAGCAACTTCAAGAAACGTTCGGTGCGTAGAGGGTTCGAATCCGAAAACTGACCGCTGTTCCGCGCAATATGAATAGTGGCTTTGCGGAACGGCAATGCAACGGTGTTTCCTAAAGTGGTCGTTCGCCGCGCGGGCGCCATATGTCTCACAAGCGGACAAACCGCTTTTTCGCTGCGGCTGCGCTAGCGTCGGCTCTCGATAAATCTGGCGGGCAGAAACGGTGGTTATCGCCGGTGACAGAAACGTACGAGTTTTGGCTATCGCGATGTGAATTCAGATGGTTGTGTGGCGCGGTTCAATCCGACTACCGTAGGTTATGACCTCTTCTTGGGATATCGACGAAATCAGAGCTTTGAACCCGCTTCTCCCAGGGCAGGTGAGAAGCCAGATCGATCATCTGCTTGGCGTTGCCGCTACGAGTGAAGATGAGCTGTGTGAGCTAGCCGAGTGGCATGAAGATATTCCAGAAGACCGAGTACTATGTGTGTTCCAGTTGCCGTTTGCCTTCGCCGATCTGCGAGAGCCAGTGAAGCTTCCCACCCAACAGCAGGGTGTATTTGTAGAAGCAACCTTCTCGCAGCAGCATATCTCTTGCTATCAGAAGGGAAAGATCACAATCGTCAAAAACGAGACCGACAGGTCGGACGAGCTCTCAATCAGTTTAGGCCCGCATTGGTTCCAAAAAACCCTGACGACGGACTGTTGGTCTTCAGAACACGAACTGATCCTCGGTTAGATCCAAGATATTCACATTTTGCAATTCTATACTACTACGGATCCCATCAAATATCGTCGCGTTCCCATTCAGAGTCGTCAGATGATTGGTGCTTAGATCGCTCCAGTCGGTGATGCTGGTCACACCCGAGAGGTCAATTATCTCGCCGACAACAGAAACATTAAAATCTGTGATCAAATCGACCCCGAATCCGCCTTTGAACACGAAAACATCAGATCCGGCATTACCCTCCAGACGGTCATTGCCATCGCCCCCATCGAGGATATCATTCCCGCCACCGCCACGCAGAAGGTCAGCGTCGGCTTCCCCGTAGAGCGTGTCGTTGCCGTCATTTCCGTTCA
>NZ_KE557317.1 GCF_000442275.2 Litoreibacter arenae DSM 19593
CCAGACGGTCATCGCCGTCTCCGCCATCGAGGATGTCATTCCCGCCACCGCCGCGCAGAAGGTCATTACCACCAATTGCAATAATGGCATCATCGCCAGAAGTGCCATTCAGCGTCTCACCAAGCTCGGAGCCAATGATGTCTCGGCTCCCGCCGTTGGTCAGGGCGGCCCACAGGTCGTCGTTGGCCTGCGCGTCGGTCTCGTCACCGGCGCTGCGCACGGTGTTCTGGCCGGAGCCGCCGCCTGCGGCGGTGACGTTCAGCGTGACCACGTCGTTTTCGTAGTCGATGACCAGTTCGGTATCGCGGTCGCCGGCAAGGCCGGTGATGGTTGCGGTTTCGAACTCGCCGATGACCTCGTCGACGCGGATCAGCTCGCCGCTGAAGCTGCCGTTGCCGATGTCGGTCAGATCAAGCGTCAGCGTGCCGTCGCCCAGATTGACACCGGACTGGATGTTCGGCTGGTCGCCCTCGGCACCGGAGCGGAACTCCTCGATGGTGCCAAGCTGGCCGTTCTGGGCGGTGAAGCGCAGCTCGGAGCCCTGGTCGAGCAGCAGCACGCCAGTGCCACCTTCGTCCCCGTCGAAGCCGACGCGGGCGTCGTCGCCGACGATGTTCAGCTCGCTTCCGTCACGCAGGACGAAATCGGCGTTGTCGGTGGCCAGGATCGCCTGACCGTCGGTGATATCCACATCGGCGTTGCCCACGAAAAGGTCGGTGTTGGCGAAGCGGCCACCGTCAACGTTGATATCGAGACGGTCCATATCAGTATAGCCATCCATCCAGACCTGACCGGCGTTGCTGATGTTCAGCTGGCCGCCAGCCTCGCCGACCGCGGTGTGGTCGGTGATGTCGAGACGTCCGTAGGAGACGTTGAGCGTGCCGCCCTCGCCGAAGTCGAGATCTTCGAGCGTGGTGGTGCCGCCGTAGTTCACCCAGTTGCCGGCCAGATCGACGCTGTCGCCAGCGATGGTGCCGGGCAGGTCGTCGGTGTCCCAGTTCAGGCGGTTGTCCCAGCGGATACCGTCGCCAAGCGCGTCAGGCACGAAGCGGATGGTTTCCGGGGTGATGCGATCCTCGACCGAGAGGCCGAAGCCTGCCTGGAAGTAGGCCACGATCAGATCCGCATCGACGACATCGTCGAACTGGCCGTCCGCCTGCGCCCGCAGGTAGTCCGCGAGATCGCCGATATTGGCGTTCGGATCGCCCAGAAGTTGCTGGGTGAAGGTCTGGATTGTGGTCGCGTTGAGCGTGCCTTGGTCCAGCCCGTCGGTGTTGACGCCGGTTTGGCCGTAGTCAACCGAGCCCAGCCAGTTATGGATGATCGAGTCGTCGTAGAACGGGTCGTTGACGTTCTGCACCCCGACCTCGCCGTAGATCTTGTTGGCCTGTTCATCGGGATTGTTTGGATCAGCCAGATGGGCGACGATGTTATCGACCAGGGTGGATTGCACGCCTTGGTTGCCACGAATTCCGCTTGCAAGTGCGCCGTCAGCACCCCGGTCGGCAGAGTGGTAGCCTGCGGACGTGATCACGTTATCGGCGGCCAGCGAGAAGTTTCCGATCGGGCCGCGCCCTTCGTAATCGCCGCCCACGAAAGTCAGGCCGATATTGTTGTCGATGAGCACGTTGTCTTCGATGAAGCCGCCACCACGGACCTGCGCCCCGAAGGAAGCGCCGCGCATGATGATGTTGTCACGCACAGTTACGTCTGTGTTGTCCCAATCAATATAGAGGTTGTGATTGAACATCTGCGGCGGCTGGCCGCCGTCGGCGGACAAGCCTGGGTCGTAATCGGGTGCGAAGCCGTTATGGTCGAACAGGTTGCCTTCGATCAGGAGGCCATCGGCATTACTGATGAAAGCGCCTGCCATAAGCGGGTTGTTTACCCAGGAGTCCGCCCCGTTCGGTGGCGTCAGATAATAAGCATCGACGACAGAGCTGTCGCGGATGGTGATGTTTTCAGGCTTGCCCGAAAGCGACTGGATCACCAGCGCGGTTTCGTTGTCATCGCTGATTTGAACACCATCGAGGATCATGTTGTTGGCATCGAAGATGGTAAAGCCATCGTCGAAATTCAGGTCGCTGACCACGACATTCTGACCGGATTCACCGATGGCCATGGGCCGGAAGGTGATCGTGGCCTGCTCGCCATCGCCATAAGAGGTGATGTGGATCGGATGCAGGGGGTCTTCGCCATGAACACCGTCCATGTAGAGATCGGCGTCGTAGTCATAGCCGTTCTCAAACAGCAGCCAGTGCGAGGACGGCTCTGCGCCGGACCCGGTGATCGTGCCCCAAAGGCTCATGCCCAGATCGACGTCCAGCGCGGACGCCTCGGTGGAGCCGTATTGCGGATTGTTGGCGAGCCAGTCGCCGGTGATCTGGTTGGCGTTCAGGCCTTCCATTGCGGCGATGTCCTGCGCGCTGAGCGCACCTTGGTCACCGGAGATGTGGACCATGCGATGCACGTCACCGGTCTCTAGCACCAGATCGTTGTTGGCGTCGGCTTCGAGCATATAGAACTCGCCCTGAGCCCAGCCTTCGGCTTGGGTTGTGGGTTGCACACCGACGTTGTCGTTGAACATCTGCGTGGAGCCGTCGTTATAGGTGACCTCGTAGCTCATGGACATGTTGCCGGAGAACTCGTGATCCATGCTCAGCACCAGCGACAAGGTGTTGTCGGGGTTAACCGTCAGGTTGCCGTGATCGGGCTGGTCGGTGACACGGATGCTGGCGACGTTGTCCTGGTTTTGCACGGTAAGCTGGGTCACACGACCGCCGGACACACCGTAGTTGCCGGAAGACGCATCGATGGCACTCACCGACCCGCCATTATTCTCGTTCACCGGCATAAAATTTCCTCAATAATTGCGGCAAACCGCATGAGTTGAGCGCGTTTTGCCCGAACCAGCGGCTCATGAGGAGGAGGCTATAAATTGAATGCGTTTTTGATTGGAATGGACCGTGGCAAAAGCGTGGCAGATCAGCGAGCCCTTGCCGACTACGTCGCTAACTCAAGCGAGAAAACGCGCACTCGGTGTTCGGATTTCAGTATCGGCTCGCAGGTCACGGTCCCGTGGGGCGCTTAGGCGCGCTAAATTTGTCAGACACGACACGCGGCGCTCAAACTGCCCTTTGGTCGCCTTCGCAGCATCCGGGTCAGAACGGGCGATCCGTCGATCTGGATTTCAACGGTTACTTCAAACCCATGGGCTTCGTAGAACGGTACATTGGTCGGGCTTGTCGATTCAAGGAAGGCCAGACGACAAAATGCGTCGCAGGCGCTTAGGCTCTCGCCAAGCAATGCCGCACTGTACGGCTTTCGTCGAAGCAAATTATGAGGGGGGCGGTACTCCGCTGATCGACCTAGAGAAGGTTCGACGGGGGTCCCGTTCCCACCACTTCGTGCGGCGTGAGATATCAAGCGAGACAAACCTTCCCGCGCCAACGATCACATAAAGGACCAATCGACGATAACGCGAATACTTACCAGCGCTCGCATGAGCAAAATTGTGAAACATGCGGATATGTATGTACCGGCTGCTGTTCGCAAATGATTTCTGGCATGTTCTCGGAAGTCGCTCATATGTATCCGGCCTGATTGTCGACACGCGGGTCGTGGCCTTGTTGGGGTTACGCTCGCTCCGTGGTCTCATTACCGGACAGGTCGATTATGACCGAATGGGCCGTCAGACTTTGGGGGCGTAGTATTTCCGTTCCATGCTTTTGATCTATCGCGAACTCCTTTGGATCATGGTTGGCCTTAGATGCCAGCAATGACCTCGTCTCTTGGCGCGTCAAACGCCGTTTTGTGTCTCAGAATGCTCCAGGCCATTCGGGCCAGTTTATTTGATAGCGCCGCTGCGATGCATGCGTTCTGATGCGCGGGTGAGCCATTCTCCAAAGCTGAAGTCATGCCATCGGTGGGGTCGCATCAGGATCACTTTGGCCGCTTGAACAAACAGCATGCGCAAGTATCGGCTGCCACGTTTGGTAATCCGGCCTAAGACCGTTCGCCCACCTGTACTATATTGCCGTGGGACCAAACCCACCCACGCTGCAAAGTCACGACCGCGGTCAAAGGCCTCGCCTTCACCAATCGCTGCGACCATCGCCGTGGAAATCATTGGGCCAATTCCAGGCACCGTCATCACGTTGATACAGTTTTCTTCGGTTCGGCTAATCTGTTCGATCTCCTTTGACACGGTATCGATCCGATCATCCATCCAGAGCCAATCGCCATAGAGCCCGATCAGGATCATCCGCATGCGAGGCGATATCTCGTCTTTGCGCTCTTCTAGGATAACCTCGAAGGAGATCTTCAACGCCCGTAGTCCCTTTCGAACAGTGATACCCTGTTCGATCAGGAAGGCGCGGATCTGATTGACCGTCGCTGTTCGGCGCGACACCAAGCGTGACCGGACACGATGCAACGCCTGCAGATCAAGCTGATCCTGGGTTTTCTCGGAAACCGTCAGAAGATTTGGGCGCAGCGCGGCTTCAGCGATTGCTTCCGCATCATTGTAGTCGTTCTTCTGGCCTTTGTTGAACGGCTTCACATAAATGGCTGGAATGATACGTGGCTTTAATCCGAGCTTGCGCAGCGTCCGGCTCACAAAATGTGCGCTCAGACAAGCCTCAATCCCTACAATACAACGCGGGAGCTGTTCAAATGTGGTCACAAGTGCCAGTCGCTTTATCTTCTTACGCAACACACGTTGTCCAGAATGATCGAACCCAACCAAATGAAACGCATCTTTGCCAATATCGATTCCAATCGACATCAGCTCATCAAAATCGTTCTTCGCCATGCTACTTCTCCTATCTGCAGGTGAAATAGGCTCAGCCTAACCTGCTGGGTGAAGCAGCCGGTACATCCCATTACCGGACTTTCGCCTGCATCATCCACGCCGCACCGCAGCTTCCCCAAAGCAGACCTTGGTCCATGTCGCAGCAACTCAGGGCGTCCAGATGACCGCGCTGCGGGACAGAGTGGGCTTTCGCTGCGCAAGCTCCAATGGCAGCAAAGCGTGCATCGCGATTACGTAAATCCACTGGTGGGAAGCTGTCATCGTTCGCTCGCGCGGCCTTGGCACCTTCCCTGAAGCTGCCGTTCATAAGATTGGGAGTAGCTCAACCCTTCTCCCTTCTGGCTTGACAACAGTTTTTGGCCTCTCAATGTTGTTAACAATGAATGAATTGCCAACTCTTGTTTCCGATTTGTGAACCAAATCTACAATTGGAGAAAGCGCTGCCATTTTTCATAGTTTATCGATTTTTTCCATTGTGGTGTTGGAGAAATAGCGGGAGTTTTTGTAAGTGGTACAGATTAGATTTGACGGAAATGTTTATGAAATAACGGACTCCTCCGACATTGCGGTATTCGAAGCGCGTCTGGACGGGCGGGCGGTGGATGACGCGGCAACACTTGCGGCGCTTTATGCGCATGGTAGGGCATTGCAGTTCGTCAAGTTTTGGGATGACAGGATTGATCTGGGCAACAATATTGATGCGTCCCGAAATCTGGTAAATAGCCTGATCGAATTATATGCTGTAGACGCGGCAACGGATTTCGTAACACAAGCCACGGGTTCGATAATTGGGTTTTATGCCACAGGTGGGACAATTGGTTCAGCCGGCATTTCCAGCGCCATCGGTGCTGGCCTGTCGCAGGCGGCCAGTAGTGCCGGGCGCGACTTGCTGGAAATATCGGCGGATTTCATACCCCTGCTTGCGGGGCACGCGGCCCTGGATGCGGTTCAGAGACAACATCATCTGAACGCGGCACGGGCCGAGGACATTGTCGCGGATTACAATCTTGGTAGGATCATCGACGCGGAAGATATTGCGGAAACTGCCAATGCATTCGTGAACCACCACAGCGCTCTCGTATCCGTTGGATCCTATTTCGCGGCGGACGAGTTGCTGGGTGGAAATTGGCTGACCGACTCAGCGGATTTCATTGCGAACTTAGCAAAGGGCGCATTTGGACCAGCGGTGAATTTCGTCGAAGACGGCGGCGCGAAAGTTGGCGAGTTGTTCATGGGGATCGTTGGCAGCAAGAAATACCTTGATAACGTGCAGCTGGGAGGAGAACTCGTTGCGATGGGTTTGGAGGTGGCCGACATTGTCGGGTTGCTGCTCGACGGCACATTGGAAGGTTACAATGAACTGCAATCAAACTCCATTTCGCAATCGAACGACTACTTTGCGTCCAACAAAACGTTGCCGCCTCCCGTCCCGACAGATCAGGTTGATCATGAATATGTAACGTCCAGCTCCGACTCCCCCGACATCAATGACGCGCGCATATTCATCGACGATGCCTTCTTTTCGGAAGGGGCGACCGGGTCTCAGGCATTCCAGGTCAGCTTGTCAGAAGCCCTGCCGCACGATGTCACGTTGGAATATTCTGTCTACGATATTTCCGGCGCAGGGCAGGCGAAAGCTGGGACGGACTTCATCGAGCGACTAAATCAGACGCTGGTCATCAGGGCGGGCAGAACCGAGGCGATCATTCCGGTTTCGATTATCGATGATGACACGACCGAGCTACCTTTGGAACGCATCAATCTGGCCATCTATAATCCGGTGGGTGCGACCCTGCCCAATGGTGCCTGGAATGATGTTTTCACGGGTTACATACTTGACGACGAGTACCTGCAACAGCGGGTGACCAACCAGACCGTGAATGACTACATCGTCAACGGATCGGGCGGCGGAGGAACGTCGCCACCACCGAACACCTCAGGCGGGGCCAATCTGGCGGCCATCGATTTCACGTCGAGCCTAAGATCTGCCTCTTTTGGCGAAGATCTCGAAATCGATTTCACGGTTCGCAATATCGGTGACGCAGAATCGGAAATAGCCCGAGTGCAGGTGATTCTCGCGCGAGACAGCTGGGATTTCGAAAACGGCACCGTCCTAGAAGACTACAACGTGTCATCGATGGATCCGGGGGATCAGACCAGATACAGGAAGACGGTTGAACTACCAACGTCCGGAAGAGGCGACTATAACATTGGCATCAGGGTGTTGCCCGCCCTTGGGGAGAACCAGCCCAGTGGCGACGACACAGATCATGTTCCGCTGACGATCGGGGCCGGGCTTTCGGGAGCTCCGGACCTGCGCGCGTATGGGTCCGATATTCGCGACTCGATTTTGCAGGTCGGTGAAACGGTATCTTATCAATATCGGATTGTCGCAGGTAGCGATGGCTCTCCCGCGTATTCCCACCAGCTCTACCTTTCGGCGGATGAGCATTTATCCCAAGACGATCTCCTTGTATTCTCCGGTTCTGACGATGGCCTTGGCTATCATGGTAACAACTATGTGACGGCGCAGTTTACCTTGCCCTCGCTTCCTCGCGATGGTGGGGCCTATTTTATTGCAGTGGCGGATTCCGGCGACGATGTCGTCGAGGGAGATGAAACGAACAATGTACGTTCGAGCCAATTCTCGTTGACCAGCAATGGGCCGGATACCAACGCGCTAACCAATCTGACGGCGAGCGGCCTATACCTGTCCGACAGCGTCATTACAGTGGGAGGCGACAGATTTCGTTATGAAGCCAGGGTCGCGATTACCTCGGTTGACGACCCGGTTCCGACTTTGGACCGTTACGCCGCGTTCCAAGGCGGGGCATACACGGCGAGCCTGATCCTGTCCGAGGACAGAGTTTTTGATCCCGAAGATATTGTTATCAATACGACATTGAAGAGTGGCGCAAACATCGTTGATGAGACCGGAGTTCTAATGGACTTCCCCTCGTATGTTCCAACAGGTTCGTATTTCCTGGCACATGCGGTCGACTTGCTGGACGAGATCCTCGAGGACAACGAAAACGACAACTTTTCCGAATGGCAAAGAATCGACGTTGTCAATGTGAACCCGCAAGTGGTGCACTCGGTTGATGATATTGTGTTCGTGGTGCCCGGCGAAACTGTCTCCGTGGATGTTGTTGAAAACGATACAAACACGATCGGAGAAGAGTTGGCGCTTTGGTATTTGGGTTATGAGCGCGCCGGCTCATCTACCTATGATGGACTGGATCTTGGTGGTGGGATCCGCCTGAATTATCTTGGCAACAACTTGGTCGAAATCGACGCGACCAATGCACCAAGCGGTTATTCGACTGAATTCAAAGTTCCATACACCGCGACGTCGTCTCAAACCTCTCAAAAGGGTTTTGCGACACTTGAACTGCACGTCGGCGAGCGCAGATTCAGCCCCTCTTTTGGTGAAACCGGTACGATTACCTTAAACCATACGGCCTCGACGGTGACGCTCCAGAACACCTACGACAATCCGGTTGTCATCGCCTTCATAGCGACGGAAAACGGCACTCAGCCGGTGAATGTCCGCGTGACTGACATAGGTGGGGATCAGCTATCGCTACAGCTTCAAGAACCCAATTATCTCGATGGATCACATGTCAACGAGACGGTGAATTACCTCGTCGTTGAGGCCGGTACGTGGGTTCTACCGGATGGCACGTTGCTTGAAGCTGGTACGCTGACAACCAATCAGCTTTCTTCACAGGGGTTCGAAGACGTTGCTTTCGATGCCGAGTTTGACACAACACCGGTTCTTCTCAGCCAGGTTCAGACAGACAATGGCGGAGATTTTGTAACGCCCCGGCAGACAGGCACAAACGCAGACGGCTTCCAGATCACGATGCAGGAAGAAGACGCGCTGAATTCAGGTGGTCATGTAACCGAAACCGTTGGGTGGGTTGCCATCGAACCCGGAAGCGGAAGCTCAGGAGGGCTCGATTGGATTGCGGGCCATGCTACAGGTATCTCGGATGCAAATGCGACTGTCTCTTTGGCTGGCAGCTTTGCGGGTGGTGCGAACGTCATTGCCTCTCTGGCAAGCTTCTCTGGTGGAGATTCCGCTTGGGTGCGAGGGAACGGCAGCACGACGAATGATTTTGACATCTCGGTAGAGGAAGAAGCCAGTCTGAATGCCGAAACCGGCCATGTCGCCGAGGCCGTCGATTACTTCGTGTTCAACGGAACAGCCGCTATTTCGGCCTACGACTATGATTTTTTTGTATAGGCAAAGGCGCTTAAACAGTAGTTTCTGTCCACGTGTGAATGATGACTGAAATCGCGAACGATTCTTGTGCCACAAACCCTTGGTAAAACTGGCTTTGATTTTGTCGCGCTTTTGGCCGCTGGGATAGAAGCTTACCTTCGCGCATATTGCAGCATCCAGCACTCTGGGCTCATTGCTCCCGTTCGTCGCGACCGGTGCCAATGTCCGTTCAGCGCACCATGGCCTTTTCAGCGCCATCTATGGCACCCGCGATCTCCCCCTCGAGTCGATCCAACTCGCTCAGCGCCTCCTGAACGACGGCCTCGTCATCTTCGCTAGCAGCCTCGACATCAAGCTCCGTTCGCGCCCCGAAATCCATCTCGAACTGGCCCTGATCATCCGCGATGGCTGCGGCGCGCGCACGCCGCGCATGCGGAGCAGGGTCGGGGTTGACACGCGAATTCCCACTGGGTTCGCCAAACCCCATCCTGGCTTCGAAATCTCGTTCCGACAGACCTGATCCCCGCGGGGCCGTAGGCGTCGCCCTGACGCTCAAAGGTAACTCTGCCATCGGTGCTTCGGGTCCTTCCGGGAACGGCAGATCGCCCTCCTGTGCCGTGTGGATGTTCTTGAAGAACGGATCCTCGAAATACACCACGCGCTTGGCCCTCACCGGCATCTGCGCATCGACCACGACGACGATCTCGTCGAGCGGGAGCCGGCGTGCCTCGTCCTCGGGCAAGAGCGAGACCTCTTCGGTCCGTTCGGACTGGCTGCGGCCTTCGAAGGGGTTCTTGCCGATGGCGCGGGAGCGCGTGACCACGGTTTTGGTGGTTTTGCCCACGGCCTTGCTCAACTCCTCGACGGTCTTTTCGTCGGAGGGGGTGAGATAGAGCTTGATGCCGGCATTGCCCTGTAGCGCGCGCCGCGTGTTCTCGCCATAGATTTCGTCAATGGCAGGGATGGTCTGGGTGACGATGGCGAGATGCCCGCGATATTGCCGCAGGATCTCGATGCTCTCGGCCACGATGGGCATCTTGCCGAGACGGTTGAACTCGTCGAGCAGGATCATGATTGGCCAGGGCTCGTCCCGGCCCGGTTCCTTCTCCTGCATCGCCGAGAGCAGATCCGAGAAGAAAAGCCGGATCAGGGGCGCCAAGGGTTTCACCATGAGCGGCTGGACCACGAGATAGACGCTGAACGGCTGCTTGCGGATCGTCCTGAAGTCGAAATCCGACACCGACGTGGCCTCATCAATCGCCGGGTTCTGCCATTGATCGAGCCCGGACGTCATCAGGAGCGAGACGTAGGAGGTCAGCGTGTCGTTGTTGGTCGACGCGAGCCGGGTGAAGATCAGCCGTGCGGCCGGGTTCCAGACTTCGTGAGCGCGGGCGAGATATTCCTTCTGCTTGTGTCCGCCCGAGGCGGCGATGCGGTAAATCTCGCCCAACGTTGGCCGCTGCCGCTGGAAGGCCAGCAGCCCCGCGGCGACGAAGAGATCGATCCCGCCCTTGAGAAGCCCCTGCACACGGTCGTTATCGTTCTGAAGGAACAGCGTGGCGAGGAGCAACAGCTCCATCTGCTGGCGTGCCGGGTCTTTCAACTCGTAGATGCGCAGGAGCGGGTTGTAGCGATGGGTGCGCTTGTTTTCCCAGTCGGTCGGCGAGAAGCGGTAGACTTCGTCGCCCGCCGCGGCGCGGTGACGGGCCGAGGCCTCATAGCATTCGCCCTTCACGTCGAGGACGACGGCCGAACCCTGCCAAGTAAGCAGGTTCGGGATGACGAAGCCGGTGGTCTTGCCGCGCCCGGTTGGTGCCACGATGAGAGCGTGCGGGAAGGTTTTCGAGCAGAGGAACGGGGCCTGGGAGGTGGGCTTGCCGAGCTTGCCAATCACAAAGCCCGTGCCGGGGTCACCGAAAAACCCGTTCCGCTTCATCTCCCGGCGAGTCTGCCAGTGGGTGTAGCCGAAGCGGGTGAGGGCCGAACCGGACATCGCGAGGCTCATCAGGAAGCCCACGACCCCTGCCCCGCACATGATCAGGTTGATCAGTCGGAAGTCGTCCGGCCGGGCATTTCGGAAAGCGAGGTAGTTCTCGGCGATGTAATAGAAGTCGATATCCGCCTGGAACCCCAGATCGCGGAAGGTCAGGACGGCGGACGCGATCACGTAGCCAATCGTGATGGCGATGAGGCTCACCAGCACCACGCCGACGGCGAGCCTCCCTCTCCCCATGCCGCCCATCAGTGAGTCTCCCCGCGCTCTCTTTCGCCATCGGTGAGATTGGCCCGTTGAAGCTCGTACTCCCGGTCGGCGATCTCCTCGACAACGGCCCGCGCCGCCTCGCTGTTCGCGGTCGCCTCGTCGGACTGAAGGTAGACCTTGGCGGCGTAGAGCCGGTCGAGACGATCCGAGATCTGCTCCCTCAGGACCTCCGTGTCGCCGTTTTGCAGCCGCTCGATCTGCTCCGCATCGAGTTCCCGCTCGACGGCCTCCCGATAGGCCAGCCGCTGTTCCAGGTCCACGAAGGGGGCGGTCATCTCGCCGGCCCGTTCATGGTCGAGAACCCGCCGCAGCTCCGGATCGAGCACGGTCCCCCGGTCGACTTCCGCCGCCCCGCGCGCCGTCTCGGACACCGCGCGGTCGGCCAACAGCACGTCGCGCTCGTCTTCGATTACGCCGTCCTGGCGCAGCACCTCGTTTCGTTCGAGCGTGATGCCGAGCTGGACATGAGCCCGGTTCAGCGCCTCACGCGCGGTCTCAAGATCGGCGCGGCGCTCGAGATTGAGCCCGTCCGTCTCTGCCACCCGCGCCAGATCATCGGCGATCCACTGCCGCTCGAGGGCGGCATTCTGCGCCCCGGTCGCCATTCGCGCGATCACAACCGAAGATCGGATCCCGGTCCCTCTGAGCGCGGTGTCGATCTGCGCCCGGACGTCGGGTTCCCGCAACCGCACCAATTGGTCCCGGTCGATATTCGCTTCGGAATAGACGCCGCCGTCCGACGGCCGCTCGGTCAGCGTCCCCGACCGGAGACCCAGAGGTTGCATATGGGCGAGCCGTGCCTGGATCTCGTTGAGCTTCCGTTCCAGCTGCGGGCGCTCCGTCTCGTGCTTCTCGGCGATCATGCCCTGGACGCGTGTCACTTGGTCGGCATAGCGGGTTCTCAATTCATCGAATGATTGCTCCTCGGTCATGTAAGCGTCTCCTTGTAGGTTCAGCTTGCCGCCCTGCGCCAAAAGCTCCCCAGCCCGGCAGAGGGCGTCGGATATGTCTTCTGGGGCCTCTCGCGAGGCCTCCGAGGCCAGCGCGTGATATACAGTCCGGGTGTTGGCAATCTCGGCAAGCGCACGCTCCAGATCAGCCCCGACCCGAGGCCGCGGTTCCACCGCGCGGTCCTCCTCTTTCGCCGCATAGACCTCGCGTATCCGTGGCGGGTAATGGACCACCCCGCGGTCGAGCCGACGGGTCGCCTCCAGCCGCACGCCGTACTTTTCGGCCTCCTCCACCATGGAGAGTCGGAAGTCGTCGTAGTTGAAGCGGTGATCCCGACCGAGGAAGAAGAACTCTCCCACCTGGGACCGGCGGTTCAGGACGATGTGAGCATGCGGGTGCGCGCGGTCCTCATGCACCGCGATGATGTAGTCGAAATGACCCTCATCGGTTTGAAAAAACCGCTCGGCGACATTCGCCGTGATGTCGCGGACATCCTCGCCGCGTGTCCCAATCGGATAGGAGAGAAGCATATGGGTCGTCTGTCCGAGCTTCGGTTTGAAGCCCGGACTCCAGCGCTTTGCGAAGCGCGCCGTCAGCTCCTTGATCTCCTTGCTGTCGAGCTTTGATTTGCCATCGAGGAACCCGGAACTGTCGACGATATGGGTGGACTTTGTGGTGAGATATCCAAGCTGGTTCGAGAGCTCGGATTTGGAATGGGTACCCCCACCCCGGATCGCCTTGAAGACCGCCGCACGATGCCCTGCCGCCGCCCGGATCAGCTGCCTCTGTTTCGCGACATGGAGACCTTGCATGGAGCCCCGGATCCGGCTCCAGCCATCCCGGAAGACCTCACCGGTCACGTCATGGACCGCAGCGGCGGCCCGTGGGGCATCATTCAGCCGCATGGGCGAACTCCCTCAAGGCGGCTGTGGCTTCCAGCTGCATGGCGTCCCGGCGGCGACGGACCAGCAGGTCGATCTCATCGGCAGTATCCAGCACGAAGCGCGCCAGCCCCCGCATCTGCGCCAATCTGAGATCGGAGAACGCGGCCACGCCCTGCCCTGTCCGGTTGGCCTCGGCCATGCGTTTCGTGAGCTGCGCAACTCCGTTCCCGACCTCGTTCAACAACGTCCTGTAGCGCGCCATCTCGGCTGCCAGCGCCACATCCGGAACGAAGGTTCCGCCGGCGGCCTGGATGAGCCGTCTCAACCCTTCCGTCCGAGTCTCGATCCCCGCCGCGGAAAACACCGCATCCAGCGCCTCGAGCTCATCAGGTGTCAGCTTCACGGTCACGGCTGCCGTCGCCACGGCGGTGTCCTTCTGCCGCTCCACATCGGCTTTGAGCGTGTACTGAATGGCTCTTTGTGAGACCCCAAACCGCTCGGAGAGAACCGCCGTCGAGACGCCCTCGTCGGCCTCACGCACGATCTCCATCTTCTGGGGTGCGGTCAGTCGTTTCGTCTGGGACACGCGAAGAAAGCCCCCCTATTTCCTGCCACCTTCAGCAGCGACTCCTCCACAGTCACAAAGCAAATGGCTTGTGTCAATGATGTATTATTGAGTCTCAACAGGATTTCTGTTTCTGGGCCGCTTTTTGCCGAGCACCCGTGGGGAGGGGCGGCGATCGAGAAGCCGAGGCCACGCCGCCTGATGTGCGCCACGCCGCTCTACCCACTCCAGGACCTCCGTCCGACCTTCCTTGTGCCCGCGCCAGAGCTTTTGCCCGAGCACGCATGTGTTCGGGCAAAAGCGAGGGGGCGGCGCAAACCCTCTCCGATGGGGCGGTCCAGCAGCCTCAAGGGGGCCATCCGGAATAACCCTCCGGCTGCGCCTTATCGGGTTTTTCCGGCAGAGATTTGGCGGGCCAAATCTGGCCGCCCTTGACCCTGCTGGACCGCCCTGTCACGGACCATCTCGTCCTTCAACCGGGGCCGCCTGCGGTCCCGGTCCATCATGACTTGAGCCGGGCCACCGGCCCGGCTCTCCTTCCCTTTCGCCGCGATCTCAGCAACGAGACAGGGCCGCCCGAAGGCGGCCCCTCCGCAAGGCGCATTACGCCTCAGGTTCTTTCGCGCTCGGCGGGAACATCACCAGCTCCTGAACCGCGACGGGGAAGTCGAGCTTCAGGCTGAAGAACTCCGAGCCGTCTCCATTGCGGGTGTTGCGGAACATCGCGCCGACGCGCTGGAACCGGGTGCGCTCCTGGCCGTCGCTGTCGGTGAACTTGACGGGAACGGTTGCGACATAGTGGTTGGTCATCTGGGTTACTCCTTGTTGCGATGGGGATCACCCGGCACGGGGGCAAGAGGCCCGGTCGCAAGCGCAAATGCGGAGGGTCCGCGGCCCCGCCGTGGAAGCCGTATTTGTGCTTGCCGGAGCGAAGCGCAGGGCACGGACGAGCCGACCCCGTGCGATCCACATCAATGAGCAAAAAGGAGGGACCCAAGTTTGTGCCACCACTTTAGAGCCGCCATCGAACCCGTCGATCGTGACCGAAGATGGCCTGGTTCGTTCTGATCCAATGCATCTAGATAACGATCCGTCACGCTCACCACATGGCAAGTCAGCGTTCAGCCGCGAGTGAAGATCCATCGTCTGTGTCGGACAGTCGCGTCTGCTATCGGCACCAAGGTTGAGGGCGTGGGGGACAACTGGTGCGGCCACATCGGTACGGCACGGCCAAACCTTCAGCAATGAGCGTGTTGCCCACGTCCCGACCGTCAACGAACAACGAGCCGCAGAACCGCCCGAAGTTGCACTGATCCGTACCCTCTGTCCCGGGCCGGCAGGAACAGGCCACGCGCTCAAATTCTATTGACGCCGCACCCCGCACCAATTGACCAAGACGCGCGGTCGCGCGCTCCCCGACCTCACGTTCTGCAGTACAAGAGGGTCTCCATGTCTCAGGCGCGTTAAACCCGACGAGACGCACGTTCGCCGTCAGGCCTCGAACATCGATCGTATCACCGTCAATGATCCGCACATCGCTGGCGCGAAGCGATCGGTCCTGCGAGGCGAGTTGCTCTGTGGGCGGCGCGACCGGCGACAAGAAACGGGTCGCCATCCAGCCCGTACCATAGTTGGATCGAATCTGGGTCCACTGCCCTTCTTCGCGCAGCTTTTCAACGCGGGCTCCCTCGCTCAAGACACCCACAACTGCATTCGAAGTAGACGGCCCAGCACGTTGATTGACACGTGTCCCTGTCACATAGACGTAAGCGGCGTCGGCAGTTTGCAATGAAGGAACCGCTGACGGACTGTGGGGTGTGGATCGCGAGTTCGATGATTCGAATAATGATCCAACCACTGCGAAGAAACCGACAACGATCACCAACGGCACCATGATTTGGCGTTGAGCCTTGCGCACGGCACGCCGAGGTGCATTGATCGCGCGGGTCACGGAGATCGGACGGGGTCTCGCCTGACCGGTTCTGGCACTGCGCTTTGGTGCTGGTTGAGAAGTCCTGTCGTCGGCCGCTGACCTTGTCTCGGTCGGTTTTTCCCGTTCCAGTTTCAAGACTTTGTGCAGGCTCGCATACTGCGCTTTGCTCAGGCGCGTCTCCGTTCCATACCGCTGAATCCGTTCAGCCATATTTGTGAGGAAGGACATTTCCCAATCGTTTGCCTGACCGGACCGTAAACGCGCATCAATGCGCGATTGAATTTCTTTGGTGCGTTCCGGAGAAAAAGGCATCTAGGAAAAACCTGGGCGGGTGTTGATCTGTGCAACAAATGTCTTCTGCCGCAGGGCCACATTAAGCTGTAATTGCATAGAGATACCATCCAGAGATTCCCGAAACCAGATTGGCCGGATTACGATTACCAAGCCGGTCGATGCCCATTGTTGGAGTTCACTGCGACAACGCCGATGTTCACACACATCTGGGACAACGACGAAAGGGCCGCCCGAAGGCGACCCTATCGGTTCACATCTCTGCAGTCTTCTTCGCCGGGTCCGCAACCCGCATGACCGTTAGGCCTTTCGCTTCCGCCTTTTGCCCAAGGTTCAGTGCGACGCCATTGCCACCGAAGAGGACAACCCCCGTCGCGGCGAACTTGTCGTCCAGCATCTCATCGTTGCACTTGAACGGTGCCGCCCGCCCATGCGCTGACCAGCGAGGATCGAAGCGCGCCTGCGCGACACCGCGTGCCCGCGCCCACCGGGCCGCAATCATCTCGGCTCCATGCTTGCCACCCTTGTGACAGAGGAAGATCTCTTGGTTGCGGTTCTGCTTGATCCGCTCCCGAACCTTGTCAAGGGTCGAGAAGATGGCGTCGACATCAGTCCAATTGGTCGCCCCTGAGACGATCAGGGGGACACCCTCGACTTTCGACCTCGCGGCCGTCTCACGATCATGCTGCTCCAGAAGTTGTTTCGCCTCGAAGACAGCCTCGGTCTCCTGCGCTCTCGCGCTCGCGCGGGAACCCGCCGCCGGGATGAAGGCGTGGCCGGTCTCCACTTCGTAGCACTCGGCCGCCGCTTCGCTCATCACTTCGATGGCGCCAACGATCTCGCGGAGATGTAGGAAACGTCCCTGCGCCTCTTCGAGTGCGGTCTCAGCGATCTCCGAACCATCGTGGGATTTTGCCAGGGCGCCGATCTTCTCAACAGTGCGGTCGACCTCCTTGCCAAGCGCCACCTTGCGCCGCTGCAGAATGGTCGCGAACCCGTAGGCGAGCGGTTCGATTTCCGCCTCGAGGCCGGTGCCACGCAATTGCCCGAGCAGAGTCTCGAAGCTCTCTCGGATGATGCTGTCGGTCAGGATGTGATCTTCGGGGATCGGGCGCTGTGCGTCCTTCTCGGTCAGGCCGAAAAGCTCGATGGTCTCGTAGGTGTTCACATTGTCGTAAGCCATGTCTGGTCTCCAGTGTTCGGTTCCAAGGCCACCACGTGAGTGTGGGGGCATGGCCGAATGCCTGGTTTCCGAATCTGTCCGGGTCAGGGACGGCGCAGCCGCCGGCTTGCCGGGCGCAAAAATTTTCCGCGCGCGGCGCTCTACAACGCGCACAACATCAATCACTGGACTGCACTCCCCTCCGCGTCGCCCTCGCCGAAAAATTTTGCGATCCTTGACGCGGGCTGATTTTGGGGGCCATCCGGAGGATATGCTGCTACGCTCATGTGTGTGTGTCTTGACAGCAGGTTTGCCCGACCCGAGCAGGCAAAGGGTGCTGCCGGACGCGGGAGACGGATGGAGCGGCGGGATCGTTTGGGCCTTGGGTCAAAACAGACCAGAGCGCAATCCGGCGGAGCAGCCGGGGAGCGACGTGCTCGCGAGGCGGGCAAACCGGGGCCTTGGTGCAACGCCGCGGTGAGGCCGCATGACCGAATGCGCGATCGGCCTCGGGCCGATATCTCCCCCGCGCCTTGGCTGCCGGGCTGGGGGAGGCCGCCAAGCTGATTGCACTCCACAGACAGCTTGGCAGCTTTTACCATAGGAAGAGAGCTTTCCAAGTCTTTCGTGTTCTGGCAATGTTCTCGACTATCTACCAGGCCAACCCTGAAAGCCCTGCTCATGTGCAATCTCTTTTCCCAGACCAAAAGCCAGGATGCGATGCGTCATCTCTTTGATGACGTGCTGGAGGGCGACGAGGCACTGGAAGATACCATTGGCAACTTGCCGCCCCTGAACGGAATCTGGCCGGACTATTCCGCACCCATCATCAAGGCCAAAAACGGAGCAGGTTGGCAATTGTCCATGGCGCGGTGGGGGATGCCGACGCCTGCGAAGTTTCTGGAAGGAAAGCGCACCGATCCGGGCGTGACCAATATCCGTAATGTGAGCTCGCCGCACTGGCGGCGCTGGCTCGGGGTGGAACATCGCTGTCTTGTGCCATTCACCAGCTTTTCCGAGCTCGATCAGCGACCCGGCGCAGCGCGCAATTCCCCGGTCTGGTTTGCCCTCGACCAGGATCGACCACTGGCCTTCTTTGCAGGGCTGCACACCGAGTGGACCTCTGTGCGCAAACTGAAAGAGGGCGAGGTAACGGCCAATCTGTTTGGATTTCTGACTTGCCCCGCCAATGCCGAGGTGCGTCCTGTCCATCCCAAGGCCATGCCAGTTATCCTGACACGACCCGAAGACTGGCGGACATGGCTGACAGCGCCGACCGAGGACGCCCTGGACCTGCAGCGGCCATTACCTGACGGAATGCTCAAGATTGTCGCCGAAGGTGTGCGCGAAGATGCGACTTGATCCCGCACCTGCTGAGCCACTCACACTGGCTGCGCGGCGCGTACACGAGGCCCAAGGGTTTGGTCGTCGGGCCTTTGCGCTGTTCCAAGCGGTCCGGCATCCGGGCCCGCTGGTCTGGGTGCTGCCCGCTCATGCGCCCCATCTACCGATGCTGCGCGGCCTGCCAGATGGCGTCGGGGATCGTCTGCATGTCATCCGCCCCAATAGTGAGATTGATCTGCTTTGGTCGGTCGAGGAAGCCTTGCGCGCAACAGCTGTCACATTGGTAATTGCCGAGCCGGAAAAGCCATTGTCCCTCATCGCCGGTCGACGGTTGCAACTGGCTGCCGAGACAGGAAAGACCACCGGGCTGATGCTGATCCGCGAAGGTGCGGGCAGCAATGCGGCTGAAACCCGTTGGCACTGTACACCACTTCCCAAGGAAACTGCGGACTCGACTCCGCATCGCTGGTCCCTTAGTAAGAACAAAAAGGGAACGTTGAGAAGTTGGACTGTGTATTGGAATGGCGCGACGCCTGCTTTCAATCTGGTTTCCGCGGCTGGCGAGCGACACGAGCCTGCGGAGACGCCCACTTGAGGGGCCGTTTGCTCTGATCCATCGGTCAGGCAACACGGATCATGTGCATTGCCTCAACATCGCGGCAGAAAGGCACGGCTTGCGCCGGGGCATGGCGCAGGCCGACGCGCACGCAATATGCCCAAGCCTCATCATCCGTCCCGCAGATCTGGCACGCGAAACCGCAACACTGGCCGCTCTGTGCAGATGGGCTGGGCGATACTCGCCCATGGTGGCAGTGGATGGTGCAGATGGGTTGATCGCAGATGTCACCGGCGTGCCGCATCTGTTTGGTGGTGATGCGGAGTTACGGGACGATCTGCACGCAAAGTTGGAACATGCAGGCCTGGGGGTGGTCAGCGCCATTGCGGAGACCCGCGGTGCGGCGCATGCATTGGCCCGCCACGGAGGCGGTGCCGTGCCGGAAGGCGAGCTAATGGCGGCGATCGGCCGGCTGCCAGTCTCCGCACTGCGGATCGACAGCAAGACGGGCGAAGCTCTTTCCCGCATGGGACTCATCCGCATTTCGGATCTGGCCGCACAACCGCGCGCCCCCTTGGCCCGGCGTTTTGGATCAGGTCTGGTCAGGCGACTTGATCAGGCGCTTGGCATGCAACCCGAACCGGTAGCACCTGCCGCTGAACTCCCGCATTTCGGCGTCCGAATAACCTTGCCCGAGCCTATTGGCCTGCAAGCGGATGTGATGGCGGGCCTCTCGCGCCTGCTTGAGCGCCTTTGCGGAAAGCTCGCGTGCCACCACATGGGCGCGCGCAGGTTGCGGTTGGTGTTGCACCGCGTGGACCGGGAAACGGCCCATGTCGAGATCGGTCTGGCCCGCGCGATGCGCGATCCCGAGCGGATTGCAGCGCTCTTCGCCAAAGGTGTTGATGAGGTCGAGGCGGGCTTCGGGATCGACGCCATGCGGCTGAGCGCGCATATCACCGAGCCGCTGCCTCCTGAGCAAATGGGCGCTGGCCCAAACCTACGGCACGAGGATGCGCTGGCCGATCTGTTTTCCCGTCTCGGAAACCGGCTGGGGTTTGATCATGTGCTGCGACTTCTTCCCGCCCGAAGCAAAATCCCGGAACGCAGCTTTCTGCTGGCTCCTGCGGCCTATAGTGAAGCCGAGGCTCCGCCACGCCGACAAGGACCAGAGCGCCCGATCATCATCTTTCCGCCCGAACCCGTCATGACCGCGGCGTTCCATCAATCGACGACACCGCCCGCACGTTTCCGCTGGCGACGCATGCAGTTCACCACTCTGCGTGTCACCGGACCGGAGCGGATTGCCCCGGAATGGTGGTTTGACGATCCGGCCTGGCGCAGCGGTCTGCGTGACTATTGGAAGGTTGAGACTTGCGAGGGCCCACGCTTGTGGCTCTTTTGTACCCCACAGGTCTCAAACTGGTTTGCCCAGGGTGAGTTCGCATGACGGGATATGCCGAACTGTGCGTGACCAGCAATTTCAGCTTCCTGCGTGGCGCGTCCCATCCAGAAGAACTGGTCACGCGCGCGGCCGAATTGGGGCTTGCCTCAATCGCTATCACCGACCGCAATTCGGTCGCCGGGGTCGTGCGCGCTTTTTCCGCGCTGAAAGAGCTGGGGCGGATACGGGAAGAAGGCCTGGCGGACGTTGGACACGAAACGAACGCCCCGATGATCCGTTCCCAACAAGTTACCGATCATTCCAGCCGCCAGACGATCACGCCGGACCCGCAGGAAAACGCGCCGCAAATATCATCCGACACTCCACTGCCAAGGTTGATCCCCGGCACGCGGATCGTCTTGATCGACAGCACCATTGACTGGCTGGCTCTGCCCACGGATGTCGCGGCTTGGGGGCGGCTTACACGGCTTCTCTCGCTCGGCAAGCGACGGGCAGAGAAAGGCCAGTGCCATCTGACACGCAAGGACCTCTTGGAATGTTGTTCAGGAATGGTGCTGGTCGGCCTTCCGCCCGATCCGTTGGAAGCCGCGCACAAGCTGGATGTTCGTGGAGAACTGCAAGCGATGTCGCGAGCCTTTCCCGGTCAATGCTTTCTGGGTGCGGCACCGGTATACGACGGGCGTGATCAGATACGGATCAATCGGCTGGGGCAACTCTCCCAGATCACAGGCCTGCCCATGGTTGCCGTGGGTGAGGTGATGATGCACCGCTCGGCACGTCGTCCTCTGGCCGATGTTCTGACCTGCCTGAGAGAGGGTTGCACGATCGACAATATCGGCGAGCGCCGTCTGACCAATGGCGAACACCGCTTGAAATCCGCAATTGAAATGGCGCGGATGTTCCACCGCTACCCCGCCGCACTCCGCCGCACGCTGGAAATTGCTGACCGATGCGCGTTTCGTCTCGACGATCTGCGGTATCAATATCCAGATGAAGCGCAGGACGGTGAACCAGCTCAGGACCGCCTTGCGCGACTGTCGCGCGAAGGGTTGCACTGGCGGTATCCAAAAGGCACTCCCGCGAAGATTGTGGCGCGCATGGAGAAAGAATTGCGGCTGATCGGTGAGATGAATTACGCCTCCTACTTCCTGACCGTGCATGACATCGTCGCATTCGCCCGCTCAAAAGGTATCCTCTGCCAGGGGCGCGGCTCTGCGGCAAATTCCGTGGTCTGCTATCTGCTCGGAATGACCGAAGTACCCCCTGAAAGCATCACCCTGATCTTTGAGCGCTTCATTTCGAAGGAACGCGGCGAGCCGCCCGACATTGACGTGGATTTCGAGCATGAGCGACGTGAGGAGGTGATTCAATGGATCTATGAACGCTACGGCCGCAAGCGCGCGGGGCTGACGGCGACGGTGATCCATTTCCGCTCGCGCGCCGCCATCCGCGAGGTGGGCAAGGTCATGGGACTTAGCCAGGATGTGATCGCGCGGCTCTCCAGTCAGATCTGGGGCTGGTCCTCCAGCGCGCCCGGTGAGGATCGGCTGCGCGATGTGGGGATCGATCCTGCCGACACGCGCGTCACGCTCACCGCCCGCCTGATCGGCGAGATCATCGGCTTTCCCCGCCACCTTAGCCAGCATGCCGGTGGCTTTGTCATCACCCATGGGCGGCTTGATGAGCTCTGCCCGATCGAGAATGCGGCGATGGACGACCGAACCGTCATCGAGTGGGACAAGGACGACATCAACGCACTCGGGCTGTTAAAGGTCGATATTCTCGCCTTGGGGATGCTGACTTGCATTCGAAAGGCGTTTGCCTTGCTCGCGGAGTTTCGCGGGCAGCACCTGACGCTGGCAAATGTGCCGCAGGAAGACCCGGTGGTTTACGATATGCTGTGCCGTGCCGATGCAATCGGGGTGTTTCAGGTCGAAAGCCGCGCCCAGCTCAACTTCCTGCCCCGGATGCTGCCCCGCAAGTTCTACGACCTCGTCTGCGAGGTGGCCATCATCAGACCCGGTCCGATTCAGGGTGGCATGGTGCATCCGTTCATCAACCGACGGCAGGGCAAGGAAAGAGTCGAGGACCTAGGTCCCGCAATGATGGAGGTGTTGGGTCGGACCTACGGCGTGCCGTTGTTTCAGGAACAGGCGATGCAGATCGCCGTGGTGGCCGCCGGGTTCTCGGCCGCGGAGGCGGACCGGCTGCGCCGCTCGCTTGCCACCTTCAAACGCATGGGCACAATCGGTGACTTCCGCGACAGATTCATCTCCGGAATGCTGGCGCGTGGACATGAGGCGGATTTTGCGCAGCGCTGCTTTGCACAAATTGAGGGTTTTGGCTCCTACGGCTTCCCCGAGAGTCATGCGGCCAGCTTCGCGCGGCTGGTCTATGTCTCCGCATGGCTCAAATGCCATCATCCGGAGGTGTTCACCTGTGGGCTACTGAACAGCCAACCGATGGGGTTCTATGCCCCTGCCCAACTGGTGCGGGATGCCCGTGATCATGGCGTCGAGGTGCGCCCCGTGTCGGTTAATCATTCGCTTTGGGATTGCACGTTGGAGCCCCGCACAGACGGCAAGCTGGCGCTGCGGCTCGGGTTTCGCCAGATCAAAGGCATGCGCAAAGAAGATGCGACATGGATCGTGGTGGCACGTGGCAATGGCTATCCTGATGTCGAAAGCCTGTGGCGACGCGCGGGGGTCCGCCCCGATGCACTGGAACGTCTGGCCGAGGGAGACGCCTTTGCGGCACTCGGCCTGTCGCGTCGCGAAGCACTCTGGGCGGCCCGCGCCCTGCGTGCGCCAAAACCATTGCCGCTGTTTGGCAGCGATAGCGAGGGTGGGGCGGAACCGGAGGTTATCCTTCCTGCAATGACCCTCGGGCAAGAGGTTATCGAGGACTATCTGTCGTTGAGGCATTCTTTGCGCGCTCATCCTCTGGAGCTGCTCCGCCCGCAGCTGCACGACAGCCTGCCACATGATCGACTACCGACAGAAACAGGCCGTGTTAAGGTGACCGGCCTCGTCATCACCCGCCAACGTCCCGGCACGGCGGCAGGCGTTATTTTCCTGACGCTGGAGGACGAAACCGGGGTTTCCAATGTCGTGGTTTGGAGCAAGGTCTATGAGACATTCCGCAATGCCGTCATTGCGGGACGCCTTCTGCGGGTCACAGGCCGCATCGAACGTGAAGGACAAGTCATCCATTTGATCGCGGAACGGATCGAAGACCTCTCGTCGATGCTGGCGACACTTAGACGACCATCGCCACCCGACGTGAACGGAGGCAACAATGACGGGACCGTCCCACCAGACAGCAAGAGCGCCGGGAATTCTGCCCGACATCCACGCGAACAGGCCAAGAAGCTGTTCCCGAGCCGCGATTTTCACTAAGTCCCGTTGAAGCTGTCGTGGGATTACGACGTTTTCTCTGGGCCAGTCGCTCGAGCCTGCGAAACGCATATCCAGAGGACTTCCTGGCCCCGCACGAATTGCCAAATGCGACACAGGGCGGTAGTCTATTAGAATGCTGGGGAGATCAACATGAGTGTTCGGAAACAGACCGTCAGCTTTACGGATGCCGCCTACGCCTTCGCGAAAGAACTGGTCGAGGCCGGGGACTGTAACCTGGGCGGACCTGCGGGACACTTGCGTTGCTA